>CAWFBW010000009.1:0-353743 GCA_963814165.1 uncultured Acidobacteriaceae bacterium
TAGCGCTCTAACCAACTGAGCTACGCGCCTACGTCGCGGGTTCCTCTATTCTAGACGCCCATTCGAGCCGGAGCAAGTGCGCCCATCAGCCGCAACCAAACTGCAAAGCCACTTCTTCCTCGACCGGTTCCTCAGCGCTGATGTTGCTGTCGACCATGCCATTCCTTTCGTGGCAACCCAGCCGCATTCCAAGAAAACGCTCCCTTGTGCAGGCGAATCGTGGGCCCTCGGCTTTCGTCTCCCAGCACCACACTGACTACATCGAAGCGGCAGGGCGGAAGACGGTCGCTTCGCAGTTGCTGAATATAGCGCCGCGCCACCGATCGGATATGCCTCTTCTTGTCGGCGTCCACCGCGATCTCCGGAGGCACCAGTCCCTCTTTTGAGTGGGTCTTCACTTCGACGAAGCACAACACTCCTTCGTCCCAGCCAATGATGTCAATTTCTCCGTGGTCGCGGGCCGAGCGATAATTCTTCGCCACGATGCGGTAACCAGGCTACGCAGGTAGAAGTAGGCTTCCATTTCGCCCCAGCGCGCCGTGTGAAGATGTTCAGGCAGGGACCTGCGGAAATACTGCGATGCCATGCCCAAGGAGCGGGCCACCAGCCGAATCAACCACATCGTGCGTTCTCACTGGACAACGGTAGCACTTCTGGAAACATATGCGCTTTCAATTCGAAGTTCTATGACCGGCGTCACAGGATTAGGTTCAGGACGCTCCTGGGACTCTCGCACCCACCCCCCAGTGTTGCCAACCTGCCGCAACAAACCTCACAATCAATTGCGGGGACGGAGTTAGTCCCCAACTGCGGCCTACGTTTGGTCACGAATAACAGTTCACGGGAGCGATGGGGTGAAGAACCAATTCTGGACGGCGCCGAACCAGCTCACGCTGCTTCGCCTCATCTTTATTCCGTTTGTGATCACAAATGTTCTCGACGACAACTGGCACTGGGCGCTTGGCCTCCTGGTGCTGGCGGGCTTGAGCGACGCTCTCGATGGCTGGCTTGCCCGCGCCCTTGACCAGCGCACCTTGCTTGGTCAATACCTCGATCCCATCGCTGACAAGCTCCTGCTCAGCTCGCTGTTCCTGGTGCTGTCCATCGCCCACAAGATCCCGTGGAAATACACCGTGCTGGTGCTGAGCCGCGACGTCTGCATCCTCGCCACCTGCACGGCGCTATACGCGACTGTCGGCTTCCGCGATTTCCGTCCCAGCATCTTCGGCAAGATCAACACCGTCTGCCAGATTGCCGCGGTCTTCTTCGTCGTCCTGGCACAAGTTGTGGTCACGCCTTGGGTCGTGGCGCTCAAGCTTGTATTCCTTTACGCCACCTTCGGCTTCACTCTTCTGTCCGGCATTCACTACATCCTGGTTACGGGCCAACGCCTCCGAACCTACAATCACCAGTTGCCCGCTGAGTAATGTCCAACTCTCCTACAGAGCACAAGGCCGCGTCGAGCGCGTCCGATGCTGCGCACGGCACCCATCGCCTCAAGGTCATCATTGCCTTCGGCTTAGTGTACGTCTTCTGGGGATCGACTTACCTCGCGATACGCATCACCTCGGCGGAAGGCATTCCGCCGCTCGTCATGTGTGCCATGCGATTCCTCATTGCGGGGCCGATCATGCTCGCCGCCTGCACCATGTTTGGGAGGAACATCCGCATCTCTGGCCGCGATGCCCTGCGATTGGCCGCCATCGGAGTCCTGTTGCTCGTGTGCGGTAATGGCACTCTGGCTTGGGCCGAGCAGTATGTTCCCACAGGATTTGCCGCCCTCATCATTGCCGTCACCCCGATCTGGTTTCTCGTGCTCGAGACGTTCGTCTTCCGCGGCGACCGCATCTCGCGTCGCGGAGCCATCGGCCTGCTCATGGGCGTTCTCGGAATCGCCATCTTGGTATGGCCCAAGATCGCCCATCGCGAATCTCTCGGCATGATGCAGTTGCTCGGTTCGATCAGCCTGCTGTTCTCGTCGCTGAGTTGGGCGGTCGGCTCCGTCTTGTCGCGCCGATGGCAGATGAAGGTTGATCCGCTGGTCGCGACTGGATGGGAGATGCTTTTCGCCAGTCTCGCGCACTCGATGTTGGCGCTACTAACCGGCCAGATTCACCGCGCGGTCTTCAACCATCGCGGCGTCATGGCCGTGCTTTACCTGGTTGTCTTCGGTTCGTGGATCGGTTACACCGCGTATGTCTGGCTGCTCAAGCACGTTCCCACGCCAAAGGTCGCAACTTACGCCTACGTGAATCCCATCGTCGCCGTCCTCTTGGGATTCATCGTGCTGCACGAACGCGTCGATCGATTCATGCTGGCGGGATCAGTCATCATCGTCGCGGCCGTCGCGCTGGTGACTACCGCGAAAGTTCACGCCGGCGAAGAGCCAGTTCCAGCGGGCGAAGGCTTGCCCGAACTCGAATCCGAAGTCTGACAAGTCCCGGCAGGGACGGTAGAGTTTAGCCCAGCACTTCAGCGCTGGCTAAACCGGTAAAGAAAACCCGAGTCCCGGAAGGGACGTCAGATGTTCGCGAGGGCTTCAGCCCGAGCATTACTTCCGCTTCCATCGCACCCCGTCCTTCGTGTTCTCCAGGATGATGCCGTTGTCCGCCAGTTCATTACGAATCGCATCGGACCGCGCAAAATCCTTCGATTTGCGCGCCTGCGAATGTTCCGCCACAAGCTTCTCGACCTCCTCATCAGACAGCGCCGCCGCCTTAGCCAACTCCGCTGCGGCCGCGCTCACGGCCTTGCCTTCCGCTACGGCCCACTCCACCGTCGCCCGCACTTTCGCCGCGTCATCGTCGTTGAGCACCGCGAAGATCTCGTCGAACTGCGCCAGCACCTGCAACAACTGAGGCACGTTGTCTTGCTGAACCAGTCCGTTGTCGGCGGCAGCGTTCGCGTCGCGAACGAGGTCAAAAATCGCGCCCAGCGCCCGCGCCGTATTCAGATCGTCTTCCATGCCGGCGCGCATTTCCGCCGATGCTTTCGCCGCCAGCTCGGCAATCGCCGGATTCGAGCCCGCCGCAAACTGCGATGTCTCCAGCCGCCGCTTGAAATTGCGCAGCCGCTCCACCGAGTTCGCCGCCTGCGTCAGTCCATCGAACGTAAAGTTCAGCTGGCTTGTGGTGCGGCACCGACATCAGCAAAAACCGAATCGACGATGGCTTGTGCCCCATCAGCACCAGGTCGCGCACGGTATAGAAGTTGCCCGCGCTCTTCGACATCTTCTCGCCTTCCACCAGCAGGAAGCGCGAGTGCACCCAGTACTTCACAAACGGCTTGCCGGTCAGCGCCTCCGACTGCGCGATCTCATTCTCGTGGTGCGGGAAAATCAGGTCTTCGCCGCCGGCGTGAATGTCGAAGCTGTCGCCCAGATACTTCATCGACATCTGCGAGCACTCAATATGCCAGCCCGGACGCCCCGGGCCGATCTCCGTGTCCCACTGCGCCTCGCCGGGTTTGGGAGCTTTCCACAGGGCGAAGTCGCGGGCGTTGTCCTTTTCGTATTCGTCCACGTCCACGCGCGCGCCGTCGGTCATGCCGGCAAAGTCCTTCTTCGAGAGCTTGCCGTACTCGGGGAACTTGGCGATGCGGAAGTAATACGAGCCGTCTTCGGCGGCGTAGGCGAAACCCTTGTCGCGCAGCTCGGCGATGAAGTGCGCCATCTCCTCGATGTGCTCCGTCGCCTTCACGATCATCTCGGGATGCTCGATGTTCAGCGCCGCCGAGTCTTCCAGAAACGCCTGCGTGTACTTCTTCGTGTATTCCTGCACCGTGACGCCGGCGCTGCGAGGCGTTGCGGATGATCTTGTCTTCGACGTCGGTAATGTTCATGACGTGCTTGAGCTTGTAGCCGCTCTGCTTCAGGAAGCGGCGCAGCACGTCCACGGCGACGAAGGTGCGGAAGTTGCCGATGTGTCCGTAGTCGTAAACCGTGGGCCCGCAAGCGTACATGCGGACCAGGTTGTCTTCGAGCGGGTGGAACTCCTCGACTTTGCCGGAAAGGGTATTAAAGAGATGAAGTGACATGCAATTCGATTGTAAGGGAAGCAAGGCAGCAACTCGTGAAGGCAAAAGCGTTCTATGAATGAGCGGTTTTAGGGAACTCTGGAGGTTTGTTCAGAATTTAGACGAAATTCCCGTTTTGGGAAGCATGGGGTGGAGCCGGGTACCCCCCTCCCCTCCTCCTCATCTTGAAAACAAAGGGTTTATTGCACGACTTTTGCGCAAAATCTTGCAAGCAAACAAGTTATAGGTAAAGTCTTGCAGGCAAAGGTTTTATTGCGATGAAGATGGGAAAACTGGCAACCGACGATCCTATCCGCAGATAGCTGACTAGTAAACCTGTTCTATGAGTGTTTATCAAAGAACTAACATCTAACGCCGAAGGCATACTACTCCCTTGGCGAAGACGATGAGCCTCGCCGGGAACAGAGTAAGCGAACTGCAGGGTGACGAGTCAACAGAAATCGGACGAGCGACGAAACTAAAGTAACCAACGGTTCCCACAGCGGGACAGGCTTTGCGTGTTCTGGGTGGGTTTTTGGCTTGACAGTCACTTGCGGGGCCGATAGCGTTGCGAGGCAAAATCGGCGAGGGGTCGCCGAAGAGGAGAGAGTATGGTCGCTTTGTCTGCGCTGTGGCTGCCGATCGTTTTGTCGGCCGTGATTGTTTTTATCGCCAGTTCGATCTTTCACATGGTGCTGCCGTTCCATCGCAGCGATTACAAGAAGCTGCCCGACGAGGAAAAGGTGACCGCCGCCATACGCGCCGCGGGAGTAACGCCTGGGCTGTACATGTTCCCGCACGTGGACCACAAACAAATGAAGGAACCGGCGGCTCAGGAGAAGTTTAAACAGGGGCCGGTAGGGACCATGACGATCCGTCCGAGCGGGCCAATCAGTCTGGGGCCATTCCTGGGGCAGTGGTTCGTGTTCTGCCTGCTGGTCGGATTCTTCACCGCCTACATTGCCGCGCACACGCTGGCTGCCGGCGTGAATTATCTCGAGGTATTTCGCGTCGTCGGCGCGGTGGCGTTCATGGCTTACGGACTGGCGAACGTGGCAAACGGCATCTGGAAGGGTGAGCCGTGGGGGATGGTCGCGAAAGAATTAGTCGACGGGCTGATCTATGGGCTGCTGACGGCGGGGACGTTTGGGTGGTTGTGGCCGAGGTAGGGGCAGAGTTCTTTTGGATTGCGATGAGGCAGTATCGAACTCAGGGATTCGACTTGTTCCCAAAGAATGAAATAGGGAAGGCGCATGCTCAGAGTCGTGTAGAGCCTTACTGCGCGACCCTGTTTGCTACGTAGTGATTAGTGACAACTCTTTCATTGCTATGGGCGTCAATTGTGAGTGTTTTCCCGTCGGGGCTGACTGTATATGTGTCCACTTCGAGAGCTTTTCCATCCTTCTTGTCAGTCTCTTCGAAAGAAACGGTCGTTTGAACGCCGAAGGGAAACACTAGAATAACGTGTACTCCCTGTCAGCGGGGCCTCACTGCCGTCGAACTGAGCAGTGTACGTTGCACCATTTGGACCCCTGTAACTCAGGCCACCCGGCACTGACTTGATTGTGAAGAGCAGCGCGTTTTCGGAAAGACCCTCTACTTTCTCAAGGCGCCACGAACCGGAAATGAGGTGGGAACCATCAGGTCCCGGTTTGACGCGCCGCAATATGCGTTTTCCAGCTACTGCGCCTCCAACAGAATTCCTATTGTTCACGAAGTTCTCAGTCAGCGTATCGCCATCGGCTGAAACCGAATATCTGGAAGCAAAAGTCTCTTTACCTTCTTTCCGCTGGAGTACTTCAACGTTATGGTCATCCAAGATCCTCACGCTGAGCTCATCGAAGTTCGCGCTACCGGTGGCTTTGTGGAAACTTCCATCAGCAGGGAATGGATGGGCCGATGTGCCGAATTTGCCGTTCTGCAGCAAGTGCTCTTCGGTGCTCTGATACCGTGTCATGCCGCTATCAATCTTCCATGTACCATCGAAGGGGCTGGCTGGAACTGACGGAACACTTGCAGCGGTCGAAGGAGTCGTGGCCGGTCCCCGGGAAGATACTGTCGTGGTTGGAATCGCTATGGTTGTTGGCGGCGGTTTGACCCTGGATGTCGTCGGCTGCGATGTTTCGGCCGACGCGCCCGACCGCATTGGAGGTCCAGAGGGCTGAGGCGACACAGACGGTTGAGTTGAGTGCGTGGCGTTTGAAGACTGCTGCGTGGCTGCCTGTTGTTGTGCGCGCTCAGCGCGCGCATGTTCTTCGGCAAGTGTGCGAGCAAATTCTTCGCGTTCATTAGCTTCTCTCGAGCGCTGCCACATTACCAGCGCGATGAGGCCAATCGCCAGGAGAACAGCCAAGCCGATTCCAACGGGCTTAATCCAGGTGTTTTGGGGAGAGTCGGGGATGAGCGTAGTGTCTGCGGGCGAGAAGGATCGGCTATAGCTCGAAGCGGTTGCTGGTGCGGCGCCCGTTGCCGCCCCCCGGGCGCGTTCTGCGGCTTCGCGACGTTCACGCGCTTCGCGCTCGATTCGTGCCTGCTCCGCTGCAACAAGCTGGTGTTCCTCGGCCTCGCGTTGAGCTCGCTCCATGGCAGCCTGGCTCTGGGCTGCAGCTTGCCCGGGATTTCTCCTCGGCGGCCTTGCGCTCCAATTCCACCAAACTAGCTTTCTCGGCCGCGGCGTGTTTACGCTCTGCATCTAACTTAGCTTGTCCGGCGGCGAGATGGTGGCGCTCCTCTTCAGCACGCGCCTGCTCGGCAGCAATCCGCTGGCGTTCGAGCTCGTCAGCCTGGGTCCTTTCCGGAGTCTTGGTTCCGGAGGATTGCAGTGATTCCGGTCTTTGTCTCTCGCAGTCTGCCTCGATCGCTTCTCTGACCATTGCGGCCTGGATTACGTCCGTAGTAGGGACCGGTCTGGCTGCTAAAGCGTCCAGCAGACGTTGCAGGGCCTGGTTATAGTCCTTAGTGAAATCGACGTATTGCACACGGCGCAACCGGAAGGGAATGTGACATTCTTGATACAGCACAGGAAGGACGGTCTTCTGCTCCTCCATGGCGAAGGAGACTTCGTCCAGTACATTCTTGGAGTTGACCGAGGCAGGGGAGAGGATTACGAGCATACGCGGACACTGGTTGAGGGCTTCCTCAACCGACTTGTCCCACCACTGACCGGGCTTGATATCGAGGCGGTCGATCCAGACGTTGGCGCCGGAAGCTTTGAGGTCCGCGGCCAGCTTGAGAGCAAACTCAGAGTCCTCTCTGGAGTAGCTAAAGAATGCTAAGGGAACGTCTTGCGGCATGGGCGATCTCCTGGCGCGCGAGGCAGCGCGCACCCCACCGGAACACCTCGAGTTGTGTCATTGTATGCCGAAATTGCGAGTAGGAAGCCTACTTTATTATCTGTTGAAGCTTTCGCCTAGACGGTCGAGGGCGGCCTTGGCGTCTTTGTTGCCACGGAGGGTGGCTTGGTCGTACCAGTCCACGGCCTTCTGCACGTCTTCGCGGACGCCTGAGCCGTTTTCGTAGGCGCGGCCGACGTCGTACATGGCTTCGGTATTGCCCTTGGCGGCGGCCTTCTTGTACCAGTTCAGGGCTTCCTTCTCGTCTTTAGGCACGCCCTCGCCGGTGGCGTACATGCGGCCCAGGCGGTACATGGCAAAGCTGTCACCGGCTTCGGCGGACTTGGTGAACCAGTTTACGGCCTGCGCGAGATCGTGGGGAGCACCTTCGCCTTTTTCGTAGGCTTCGGCAAGTTTCGCCATGGCTTTGGCGTCGCCGGACTGGGCCTGGAGGTACATCTCGTCAGCCGCGGTGCTGAGGTCGGCGGGCGCCTGCGCGGTTTGCGGTTGGGATTCGTGAGCCTGTTGCGCAGAGATTGGACGCTGCTGAGAGGATCGCTGAGGCGATTTTTGCGAAGTGCCAGCCGCCTGGGAATTCGTGCAGGCCGGGCTCACGAGTAACAGCAGCAGAACGGCCGCTGCCGCAAGTCCGGCGGGTATTGGGAAGAATCGTCGAGAATCGGAATTGGTCGGGTGCAACATCTTCTACAGGGTTAGGCGGCGGACATCCGCCGATGGCCATCGGTTCTGTTCGTTCTATTTTATTGCGAAGCGGGCGCGGTTTCCAGTGTCCGGCGGTCATGTTTCGTCGCGCGAGCGATTGCCTTCCCAAGTAAGTTGCGGTGAATTCCGTCCAGAGAACTCTCAGGAAAATTCAAGTTTCGTTCAAGGACTCTCAGGGGCGTTCGACCGTACTCTCTCTCAAGATCGCATGGGCACCGAAGCCCAATGTGGAGGAGGAGGAGAGAAATGCTGAAGAGAGTCGTTGTATTCGCCTACGGAGTCGCCAGCTATGGCGTCTTCTTTGCTACGTTCCTTTACGCCGTCGGATTTATTGGAAACCTGGTGGTTCCCAAAACGATGGATTCACCGAGCCGGATGCCGTTTCTGTATGCACTGGGCATTGACGTGCTGCTGCTGGGAATTTTCGCCGTGCAACACAGCGTGATGGCACGGCCCTGGTTCAAGCGGGCCTGGACGCGCCTGGTGCCGGAGCCGGCCGAGCGCAGCACGTATGTGTTGTTCTCCAGCTTGGCGTTGATCGCGCTGTTCGCGTTCTGGCAGCCGCTGGGAGGCATGGTGTGGGACATCCAGAATCCGACGGCCCGGATGGTGATGTACCAGCTGTTTGGGTTGGGGTTCGGACTGGTGCTGATCGCCACGTTCCTCATCAACCATTTCGACTTATTCGGATTGCGGCAGGTGTCGCTGTATCTGGTAGGAAAGCCGTACACGCCACTGACGTTCCGCACGCCGCTGTTCTACAAGTACATCCGGCACCCGCTTTACGTGGGATGGTTCATGGCGTTCTGGTTCACTCCGACCATGACGGGCGCGCACCTGCTGTTCGCGGTCATGACGACGGTGTACATCCTGATGGCGATCCGGTGGGAAGAGAATGACCTGATCGACGCGCATGGCGAGCAATACATTCAGTATCGCGATAGCGTCCCGATGTTCATTCCCAACGGTTCCACCGCGCGGATCGTGGTCGCTGAAGCGAATCAACCGGCTGCGGAGAAAGCAGCGTAGGAGGATAGCCATGTCACAGATCTCGGCTACAGCTCGCGAAAGGATCCAGGCGCAGGGGTTTTGTGGCTTGAGCGACGCCACATACGCGCAGATCAATTACCCCTTGCGCCTTGCCCCCGGCATCATGATGGTGTGGGTGGCCGTGGGGACGGCGCTGGCCTCGGCCCACATATTGTGGGCCCTGGTGCCGTTCACAGCGCTGGGTGCAATTTTGACGGGGCATCCATTTGATGTTCTGTACAACCAGGGGCTGCGGTACCTGACCGGTACGCAAGAACTGCCGCCTTATGGGCGTCGGCGGCGCTTCGCCTTCGGTGTGGCGACGTTCATGGTTTCGCTGGCCGCAGGCGGATTCCAGGCAGGTGAGCCCTCGCTCGGCTACATCGTGGGAGGGGCAATCGTGGCCTCCACTTGCTTGAATGTAAATACGGGAATCTGCGGCCCGGCCGTTGTGGCAGGCAAGCTGTTCGGGAAGGTCAAGTGTGAGGAACCTGAGCGGTATGTTCGATTCGAACCGAGCGAGAGGGCCGACGATTGCTATCGAGCGCCGATCCTGAGACGGTCGATCAGGGGATTCCGAATGGTTCGACCGAAATGTGAGGCTGACAATGCCGCGTAATTACTTGACTAGGGCGGCCGAGCGAGCCGCCCTGCTAGCTTGCTGCTGCGGGTGGTTGGAGTGCGACATGCCTAGTGCCGAGACCACGGGCGTCTTGACGTTGGGTGGAGAAGGGCGCACTATCCACCCGAAGCCTATCCCTCGGAAGATGCGATTTGCACCGTCCGGCGGCGATCGGAAGGAGGTTGTTATGGCTGTCAAGCAGGGAGACCTCGCACTTCTGGAGCATCCGGTGGCGAGAGAACTTCTGGCGTCGAAAATTCCGGCGCGGTTGGCGTATGTGTGGACGGACGGGACACCCCGAGTGACTCCGATCTGGTTCCATTGGGACGGTCGAGAATTGGTGCTGGGGACTCCGCCAAACGCGCCGAAGGTGAAAGCCCTGGCGGGGAATCCGAAAGTGGCGGTCACGATCGATGACAATCAATTTCCGCACAAGGTGCTGTTAATTCGCGGCACGGCGTGCCTGCAAACTGTGGAGGGTGTAGCGCCTGAGTACGCGCAGGCGGCAGAGCGGTACTTTGGACCCGAGCAAGGGCGAGCGTGGGTGGAGCAGTTGTGCGGGATGAGTCCAAAGATGGTGCGCATTGCCATCACTCCAGAGTGGGTCGGCGTGCTGGATTTTGAGACGCGGCTTGCCGAGCGCGCTGGCGGGATGAAGATGGCCGGCGCTGGGGATAGAGTGAGATTCGGCGTGACGGGTCACGCGGCCAGGACTTACAGCGGGGAGGTCGGTCGTACCGCCCCACTACTTTGCTGCTGCGGGTGGTTGGAGTGCGATATGCCCATCGGGCCAGCCAAGGAAACGGGAAACCTCGTCAACCAAGATTTGCCAGGCGGGCTCGCCGGGGACAACCTCATGACTGCGGCTGGGGAGCTCGACGTAGCGGGCACCGCGGATGCGGGAGGCGATAAGGCGTCCCTCGCTGGCGGGAACGACGGCTTCGTCACGCGAGTGCAAGACTAGGGTCGGACAGGAGACCCTGGGTAACAGGTCGGTGATGTCGATCTTGGGGAACTCGGCCATCATGAGGGCGGCGTTGTCGGGTGAAGAAGTGATGCGCTGGAATTCGTTCATCCAGTCCATCTCTTCGGGGCTCGCGTCCGGGCGGAAGAGCGTGGTCCAGAGCTGGCGGAAGGCGGGGTTGTCGCGGCCCCAACCGAGGCGGATGAGCGTCAGCATGGCATTGAACTGTTCGGTCATCATGCTGCCGGGCGGAGGCCAGCCTCGCGCAAAGGATCCAACCAGGATGAGCTTGGTGACGCGCTCGGGGTGGCGAGCGGCATAGGCCATGCCGATAGGGCCGCCCTGGCAACTGCCAACCAGCGCGAACTTATCAAAGCCGACGGATTCGATGAGTTCCTCGAAGTCAGAGAGCGAACGCTCGAAGGAGAAGTCGGCAACATTCCAGTCGGAGAGGCCGCTGCCGCGCTGGTCATAACGCAGTAGGGTGTTGTGGCACATGATGTGGGAAAACCAGTGCCGGCGATAGGGGTTCTTCCATTCAAAGTCGAGGTGGTTGAGCCAGTCGATCGCGCGCACCAAGGGCGGACCGCTTCCACCCACGGTGTAGGCGATACGCACGCCGTCACCAGTGGTGAAGAATTGGATTTCCTGCTCGGATGTGGCGGCAGCGTCTGACGAGGGTGCTACGGTTTGCAGCGTCGGAGGGGTAGAGATTCCCTGCACATTCGGCGATAAAGCGATAGCCCTGACGCGGCACAGTTTCGATGAACTTCTGGCCGTTGACGCCGTCTTGCAAAGCGCTGCGGAGCTTGGAAATATTGTGGTCGAGATTGTTGTCTTCGACGATACTGTCGGGCCAGAGCCGCTGCATCAGTTCGTCTTTGCGGACAAGGCGGCCATGGTTTTCGACGAGGATGCAGAGGGTATCGAAGACTTTGGCACGAAGGGGAATCGGCTCGCCCGAGCGGGACAGTCGGCGTTCGGCGACGTCCAGATGAAATGGTTCAAAACGAAAGAGCATGAGCTTCACAAAAAGCGGGCCTGGTCTAAAGCCCAAGATCTATGGAATTCGATTTGCCGGGCTAAGGCCCGTGCTTCCATGGCCTGAAGTGAGCTATCCCCAATGCGCAGATTATATCGTGAAACCGCAAAAAACCGCGTCGCTGAGTGCCAATGCTATCGCTTTGAAAGCGTTGCTAACAGAAGCATTTTGAGAATTTTGGGGGTTACGGGGTGAGATGAAGCCGACTATAATTCAGTCAGGTTCTACCATGACCAGCCGGGTTTCCAAGCCGCGAGTGAATCGCTTATGCGGGGTCTCATCCTGCATGCGACGCAGGCCTGTGCACGAGCGTGGTCGCGGCCGATTTCTTCGCGCGCCGATTCGAAGCTGGCGCCATGCATGGCGCGCCCCAACCTCTTCTCGGGCGACTAGCTATTTCCTACATCAAGCCTGAACGCTCGGCGTTGGATTTCCATCTGACAATGCAGGACGGCGGCAATCCAAGGCAAGCAAGAAATTCGGCACGTCCGCCGTGCCTCAGCCATTTCGCAGGAGAAGACCATGACCACCAATACTCTGACTCCAGTTGCAGGACCGAAGATCAAGACCGCGCTTCCCGGACCCAAAGCCAAGAGCATTCTCGAAGGGGACAATGTCTATATTTCGCCGTCGTACACGCGGTCGTATCCGCTGGTGGCGAAGCGCGGGCGCGGCGTGATCATTGAAGACGTGGACGGGAACGAGTTTCTGGACTTTTCGGCGGGCATTGCCGTGACTTCGACGGGGCACTGCCATCCTGAGGTGGTCGCCGCGATTCAGAAGCAGGCGGGCGAGCTGATCCACATGTCGGGCACCGACTTTTACTACGAGAGCATGGTGACGCTGGCGGAGCGGCTGTCGAAGATTGCTCCGATGAAGGGGCCGCACAAGTTTTACTACGGCAACTCGGGCGCCGAGGCGGTGGAGTGCGCGTTGAAGCTGGCGCGCTACCACACCAAGCGGCAGCACGTGATTGCGTTCCTGGGCGCGTTTCACGGGCGCACGATGGGAGCGCTGTCGCTGACGGCGTCGAAGCCGCAGCAGAAGCGGCGGTTTGCGCCGATGCTTCCGGGCGTGACGCACGTGCGCTATCCGGATGTGTATCGCGGTTGTGTGGGCGGAGCGCAGGAGGCGGAAGGGTTCGCGCTGGGCTGCGCGCGGTACATCGAAGAGAAGCTGTTTAAGACCATCCTGCCGCCGGAGGAAGTGGCTGCGATTTTCGTGGAGCCGATCCAGGGCGAAGGCGGATACGTGGTGGCTCCGACGGTGTTCATGCAGGAGCTGCGCAAGATTTGCGATCGCCACGGAATTTTGCTGGTGGCCGACGAAGTGCAGTCAGGCGTGGGCCGCACAGGCAAGTGGTGGGCGATTGAGCACACCGGCGTGGAGCCCGACATCGTTTGCAGCGCGAAGGGAATTGCCAGCGGCATGCCGCTCGGGGTCGTGATGACGAAGGCGGAAATCATGGACTGGGTTCCGGGATCGCATGCCTCGACGTTTGGCGGAAACCCGGTGGCCATTGCGGCGGCGCTGGCGACGCTGGATGTGCTGGAGCGCGAAGGCGTGAAGAATGCCGAGGTCGTGGGCAACCACATCATGGAGCGTATCGCCGAGTGGCCGAGGACCATGGACCTGGTGGGCGATGTGCGCGGCCGCGGGCTGATGATCGGCATCGAGATCGTGACCGACAAGAAGACGCGGGCGCAGGGCATTGAGCAGCGCGACCGCATTGTCGAGCTGGCGTTCGAGCGCGGGGTACTGCTGCTGGGTTGCGGTCCGAATTCGGTGCGGCTGTCGCCGCCACTTATCGTCAGCAAGGAACAAGCCGATATAGCACTTGACGTGCTGGAAGAGTGCATTCAACTGGTGGCGATTGATCACAAGCACGGGAATTAGTAGGCAGTAGTGAGTCTGGGTCCACCCTGTCGCCAAAGGATGGCGACAAGGGTGGGGCACCCGGCAGTAGTCAGTCTGGGCCCACCCTGTCGCCAAAGGACGGCGACAAGGGTGGGGCACCCGGCGGACGACAAGTTGGGGCACCCGGTGTGAACGAATGGGAGATGGCGTAAGATATTCGAGGCGCCCCCCAGGGAGACAAATTCAACAGTGCCTGAACTTCGCAAAGATCCCATCGTCGGACGATGGGTGATCATATCGACTGATCGCGCAAAACGCCCAACCGATTTTGTGAGAGAGTCCGTCAAAATGAAGGGCGGATTCTGCCCGTTTTGTCCGGGCAGCGAGGGCAAGACGCCTTCGGAAGTGCTGGCCTACCGTCCCAACGGAGCCGGCCGCGACGCGCAAGGCTGGACGGTGCGGGTGGTGCCCAACAAATTTCCCGCGCTCAGGCATTGAAGGCAGCCTGAACCGGTCGGCCGACGGCATGTTCGACAAGATGAACGGCATCGGCGCGCACGAGGTCATCATCGAGACCCCGGACCACAACGCGACGCTGGCCACGCTGCCGGAGAAGCGGATTGAAGATGTGCTGTGGGCGTTTCGCGACCGCATTCTCGACCTGAAGAAAGACAAGCGCTTCAAGTACATCATGATCTTCAAGAACCACGGCACCGCGGCCGGGGCGACGCTGGAGCACGCGCATGGTCAGTTGATCGCGCTGCCCATCGTTCCGAAACATGTGCTGGAGGAACTGGACGGCGCCAAGGAATATTACCGGTTCAAGGAACGCTGCGTGTTTTGCGACATCATCCGGCAGGAGATGGACGAGAGTGTGCGAGTGGTGGCGGAGAATGAGGGATTTCTGACGCTGGCTCCGTATGCGCCGCGCTTTCCGTTTGAGACGTGGATCCTGCCGAAGAAACATGAGTCGGCGTTTGAGAACTCGTCGTCGCAGACCTATGAGCAGTTGGCGCGGGCGCTGAAGAACCTGCTGCAGCGCGCCGATGCGGTGCTCGACAACCCGGCGTACAACATGGTGATTCATACCGCTCCGGTGCAGGAAGGTCCGATGGAGCATTACCACTGGCACGTGGAGTTCATGCCGCGACTGACGAAGATTGCGGGCTTTGAGTGGGGCAGCGGCTTTTATCAGAATCCGACTCCGCCGGAAGAGGCGGCGCAGTATTTGCGCGAGGCGAAGGTGAAGGCGGCTGCGCCGCCGGTCGTCGTGGGATAAGTTGAGATCGTTTGAGGAGCAAAAGCCTGACCGATGCGGTCAGGCTTTTTGCGTGAAGGGACGGATTTATTCCTGGCGGTCTTGAAATTCCTCATACCAGGCCATCTGAATGGCTTCGAGTTTGGATTCGTTAGAGGCCTTCGGATCGCCGGCGAAGTTGGGAAGTTCGGTAACGAACCGGTGAAGGTCGGTGAAGCGGACCTCGAGCGGGTTCTGGTCGGGAAACTTCTCGGAGAGTTCGATGCCGATGTCTTCGGCGCTGTCCCATGTGAGTTCGTGGGGCATTAGTGGCCGGCTCCTTCGGAGACGTAGTTGCGGTTCCATGCAGGAATTTCGACGACAACCTCGCCGGGCTTCTCGATGACTGACTGGCAGCCGAGACGCGACTCGAGTTGCAGGTCGGCAGCCATGTCGAGCTTGTCGGCCTCGTCGTCTTCCATGGGGCTGAGGAGTTCTTTGCCCTTCTTCACCACGACGTGGCAAGTGGTGCAGGCGCAGTTGCCTCCGCAGGCGTGCTCGAGATGGAAGCCAAAGTTCATGGCGACGTCGAGCAACGATTGCGGCTTGCCGTGCTCCTGGTAGGGCAGCTTGCCGTGTTCGAACTCGAAGGTCTTGTTCTCGGGGAGAAATGTAACCTTCACCGTGTTTGTGCCGGGTGCGTCGATGGTGGCAGCTCCGGTGCCTTGCGATTTTTCGTCGGGCATAAATTCCTTCTTCGTATTCACGCGGGGCTGAAGCCCCTTTTGACATCTGTCGTCCCTGCCGGGACTCGGGTTTCGGTTTCGCTTTACCCAGCGCTAAAGCGCTGGGCTAAGATCTTTCGCCCCTCCGGGGCTGCGTTGTTCGCGCTAACAACTGCCGCTCTACCTAGTTGTTAATCTCGGCTTTGGCGATGGGATGTGGCGAGGCGGGGCCTTCGCCCACGTCCGCGGTCTCCATCGTCTTGCCTTTCAGCGCCGTCGTGACGGCGGTGTCCATCATTAACTCTGCGAGGCGCATCGTGGCCTGGTTCAATGTGTCGATGGCGCTGCGAATCGCTTGGTAATCTTCGTGTGGCGCCACGGCTTTCAAGCCGGTTTCCAGCTTGCCGATGTCGTCACGTTCGCGCGAGGTCAATTGTCCCCACGCTGGAGCTTTACGCGCCTTTTCCAGCGCGGCCATAATCGAGTCGGCCTCGATGCGCGCTTCGACAACCTGGCGCTTCTGGAAGTCCTCTTCGGCGTAGTCGAAGGATTCGAGAATCATGCCCTCGACCTGCTCGTCGGTAAGGCCGTAGCTGGGCTGGACTTCGATTTCCGCTTCCTTGCCGCTGCGGGCTTCGCGCGCGGACACGTGCAGGATTCCGTTGGCGTCGAGCAGGAACTTCACTTCGATGCGCGGCAGTCCGGCGGGCATCGGTGGAATACCTTTCAGGTCGAAGCGGGCCAGCGAGCGGCAGTCTTTCGCAAGTTCGCGCTCGCCTTGAACGACGTGAATCGCGACGTTGGTCTGGCCTTCGACTCCGGTGGTGAAATGTTCGGTGGCCGACTCGGGAATGGTGGAGTTGCGGTGGATGATCTTCACCACGCCTCCGCCGAGCGATTCGATGCCGAGCGAGAGCGGCGTCACGTCGAGCAGCAACATTTCTTTGGTGGCTTCCGAGCCTCCGCTGAGTATGTTGGCCTGCACGGCCGCGCCGAGCGCCACGACTTCGTCGGGATTCAGGTCGGCGTGAGGCGTGCGCTGGAATTGCTCTTCGACCAACTTGCGGACCAGAGGAATTCGAGTTGACCCGCCGACAAGCACGGCCTCGTCGATTTGAGCGGCGGTGAGGCCGGCGTCTTTCATTGCCTGGCGAACGGGGCCGATGGTGCGCTCGACCACAGGACGAATGAGCTGCTCGTATTGTGCGCGAGTGATCTTGCGTTGGTACCGTTTACCGCCCGCGAGCTCGACGTCAAGAATCGTTTCGTCTTGCGCAGAAAGCGCGATTTTCGCTTCGATTACGGCCTTTCGAATGGTCGCTACGGCTTCGCCGCTGCGGCGCACATCCATTCCAAGGTCGCCCTGAATGTCGTCGAGTGCGATGGCGATCAAAAGGTTGTCGATGTCGTCGCCGCCGAGGTGGGTGTCTCCGTTGGTGGCGATGACCTCGAAGATGCCCTCATGCAATTTCAGGATCGAGATGTCGAAGGTGCCGCCGCCGAGATCGTAAACCGCTACGGTCGCCGTGTCTTTCTTGTCGAGACCGTAGGCGAGCGAGGCGGCAGTGGGCTCGTTGACGAGGCGCAGAACTTCAAGTCCGGCGATGCGTCCAGCGTCTTTGGTGGCCTGGCGCTGAGCGTCGTTGAAATAAGCCGGAACGGTGATGACGGCCTTGGTTACCGGCGCTCCGAAGTAACGCTCGGCGTTGCGCTTGAGTTGGCGCAGGATGAACGCCGAAATTTCCGGTGGAGTGTAGGTCTTGTTACCGAGCTTGATGCGCAGCACTTCGCCAGCAGCGAGGTCATCGGCAAGGCGAAAAGGGAAGAGCTTGAGCTCGTCTTGAATGTCTTCGACGCCGCGGCCCATGAGGCGCTTGACGCTGTACACCGCGCGCTCGGGGGTCTCGATGAGATATTTGCGGGCGGCGTTGCCGACGATGATCTGGTCGCGCTCGTCGAGGGCGACGACCGAGGGCACGAGATTCAGGCCGTCTTCGCCGGGGATGACGACGGGACGGTCGTTCTCCATGTAGGCGACCAGCGAGTTGGTGGTGCCGAGATCGATTCCGATGATGCGGTCGTTGGCCATGCGTTCGTCGTTAGCTTTCCAGAACCTCGTCGATTTCACGCAGGAGGTTGCGGATATAAGTACGGCGATTAATGATGGACAGCATCGAGTCGAGGGCCGCTGTGCGATCGGTGTCAGAAACAGCTTCGCCGGCTGCGGTGCGGTCGATGATCGCGTCCCACCAGTTCCACGCCGTCGAAAGGTCGCTGAGCATGGCCGCCTGCTTGGCTTCGAGTTGCTGGCGATGCTGCTGCAATTCTCTTTCGAGAGCGAGGTCGTCTTCGCCCATCTTTTTTTCCATGCGCAGCTCTTCGAGCTGCATGTTCAGCTCGAAAACTTCTTCCAGCAGATCGGCGGGAACGACCTGCTTCTTGGCGGCGCCGGACTTTCGCGCTTCGTCGGTCGCGGCTTTGGACTGCTCTTCGAGTTGCACACCCTGGAGCCGAAGCAGATATTCTGTGCGCGAGATCGGGTCTTTCAGCGTGCGATAGGCGTCGTTCAGCTGCGAGGTTTTCTCGAGACTCCACTCCTGCTCGTTGTCGTTGGCGCGGGCGTTGATGTCGGGATGAAGCTTGCGGCTGAGGGCGTAGAAGTCTCGCTCGAGTTGCGCCGTATCGAGGTTCAGCTTGTAGGGCAGCCCGAAGAAGGTGAAGTAGTCGACTGGCAGCGGAGGTTGTACCTTGCCGCACTCCTGGCAATAATGGGCGGCACGCATAGCTCCGCACGACCAGCATTCGGTGGTGACGGGCTTCGACGGTGTCGAAACCAGAACGCCGGATTTGTCGAAATTGTGCGAGGAAGCCATTGGTTGTTTTTCAATCCATGCGGCGTTAAAGCGCCGCGTCAAACATCTGCCGTCCCTGCTGGGACTCGGACTTCTGCTTCGGTTGTTGTTCGATGCGCCGTCGCGGCCCGGACGGAAAAACAAGACAGGTCGCAATCTACGAGAACGAGCTGCCGCAGCCGCACGATTTCTTGGCATTCGGATTGCGGAATTCGAAGCCCTGGTGCATTAAGGTCTCTTCGTAATCCAGAATCATGCCGTGCAGGTAGATGAACGACTTCGGATCGACAAACACGCGGACGTCTTCAAACATGAAGACGCGATCGCGCTCGCGCGGCTGGGTGTCGAAGCGAATGTTATAGCTCAGCCCCGAGCAGCCTCCGCCTTGCACCCCGAGTCGCAGGCCGCCTTCGGTGGGAGAAATGTTCTCCTTCGCCATGGCGGAACGGATGCGCGCCAGCGCCTTCTCCGTCACCTGGATGCCCTTCGAGGGAGCCGCTGGAGCCTGCGCCGGGTTTTCAATGTTGACTGTCGTCATCGTCACGATTCGCCGCACCGCGCGATGAAGCGCGGCGCAACGCTCTCCAATCCGAGTTTAGGCCCGCTGCTCAACCGCAACCGGCGCGTCCTGTGCCTGCTTCTTCTTCCAGTCGCCGATCGCCGCGCGGATCGCGTCTTCTGCCAGCACCGAACAGTGAATCTTGACCGGAGGCAACGAAAGCTCCTTCACGATCTCAGTGTTCTTGATCTGAAGCGCCTCATCAACGGTCTTGCCCTTCACCCACTCGGTGGCGAGCGAAGACGAGGCGATGGCCGAGCCGCAGCCAAAGGTCTTGAACTTGGCGTCCTCGATGATGTTGGTCGCAGGATTGACCTTGATCTGCAGCTTCATGACGTCGCCGCACTCGGGCGCGCCGACCAGTCCGGTGCCAACCTCGGCGCTGCTCTTGTCGAGCGAACCGACGTTGCGGGGGTTGGTGTAGTGATCGAGAACCTTATCGCTGTATGCCATTGTTTCTCCTAAATTCTTACTCTTGTCTTAATCTCTTCAATTCGCCTTTCGCGGTTCGCTTTTCGCTAGATGGCGAACGGCGAATGGCGGCTTCTAGTGGGCCGGCTCGGCCGCCCACACAACCTTCGATAGATCGATGCCTTCTTTCGCCATCTCGTAGAGCGGCGAAAGTTCGCGCAGGCGCTTCACGGTATCCACCACGCGACTCGCAACGTAATCAACCTCGGCTTCGGTGTTGAAGCGGCCGAGACCGAAGCGAATCGAGCTGTGCGCCAGGTCATCACCCGCGCCCAGAGCCTTCAATACATAAGATGGCTCAAGCGTTGCCGAGGTGCAGGCCGAACCGCTCGACACCGCAATGTCGTTGATGCCCATCAGCAGCGACTCGCCTTCGACGTACGCGAAGCTGATGTTCAAGTTGTTGGGCAGGCGGTGTTCCACCGAGCCGTTGATGTAACACTCGTCGAGGTGGCCCATGATGGCGTCTTTAAGGCGATCGCGTAGGGCTGCCATCTTCTTGGCTTCCTCGGCCATCCCTTCGTGAGCGATGGCGCAAGCTTTGCCCAGTCCGACAATGCCGGGAACGTTGAGTGTGCCGGAGCGCATGCCGCGCTCGTGGCCGCCGCCGTCGATCTGAGCGACGAGTTGCACACGCGGATTTTTGCGCCGAACGTAAAGCGCGCCCACGCCCTTGGGGCCGTACAGCTTGTGCGCGGTGATCGAGGCCAGGTCAACGTTATCTTGAATCACGTTGAACGGAACCTTTCCAATTGCCTGCACCGCGTCGGTGTGGAACAACACGCCGCGCTCGTGACACAGGGCGCCGATTTCGCGAATCGGCTGCAACGCGCCGATCTCGTTGTTCGCCGTCATGATGGTGACCAGGATGGTTTTGTCGTCCATGGCACGCTTGAGGTCTTCGAGATCAATGCGACCATCTTTTTGCACCGGCAGGTAGGTCACACGGAAGCCGTATTTCTCCAAACGCTTGCAGGTGTCGAGCACAGCCTTGTGCTCGGTGGCCTGCGTGATGATGTGGTTGCCCTTCTCGCGGTACATTTCCGCAACGCCCTTGATCGCGAGGTTGTCGCTCTCGGTGGCGCCCGAGGTGAAGATGATTTCCTTGGTGCTGGCTCCGATGAGCTTGGCAATGCGCTCGCGAGCCTGTTCGACAGCCTGCTCGGCAACCCATCCGAACTCGTGGTTGCGGCTGGCGGCGTTGCCGAAAAATTCGCCGAAGTAGGGCATCATCTCTTCCAACACGCGCGGGTCGGGACGCGTGGTGGCGTGGTTATCCATGTAAATAGGGAGCTTCACGTCGGTGGTGGTTGCTGCAATGTTGTTCGTGCTCATGATTGCCAATGTCTCCTAAACGTCTGCGGTCTTATCCGACGGCCAGCCGAGAGTCACCAACTCAGGTGCGGATTCCGGCTCCGGCTCGGTCATGTCCCAAATGGTCAGCTTGCTCAAAACTTCTTCGATCGTCCGGCTGACTTTGCGCAACGGTTCGCGCACGGTGCAGCGATCGCTCTGATCGCAATCGGCGGTGGCGTCGCTGCACGACGTAATGAACAGCGGCCCTTCGATGGTGCGGATCACCTCGTACGCCGTGATGGTGCGGGGATCGCGCGCCAAGACGTAGCCACCGTTGGTGCCGTACAGCGAGGTCAACAGCTTGGCCCTGGTTAAGCGCTGCAAAATCTTGGCCAGCGCTTCCTGCGGGATGCTGTACATCTCGGCCAGGTCTTTGGCGCTGCAAGCTCCCAAGTCGGCGTGCTGCGCCAGATGCCGCATGGCTATCAGGCCGTAGTCCGCTTTCTTGGTGAGCTTCAGCAAGGCGATTCTCAGTCCCTTAAGACGTATAGCCGACTAATTCAGTCGCAATTTGATTTTAGACAGGAATGGGCTGGAATGCAAGCCCTTGCAGCCAAGGTGCAGTATTTGCATTGGACGGTAACTAGATGAACCTAAACGGGTTGAATATTGGCGATGAAAAACATCGGATATGCTGTTGGAGACTGGATCGATATACGACGTTTTTTGACCCTATATCGCTCATTTAGGGGCATTTGGAGGTGTGCCGCGGCGGGGATTTCAGGGTCGGTTGTGGACCAAATCTCCCGACGGAGAAGGGGAGGCAGGGCGGCGGCCAGTGACATGGTCAGGCGTGTCTGGGCATATTCATCGGCGGAGGTTTCCCCACGAATCGCCATGACCCGCGTGTTACCGAACCGATTCGGCAACGCGACGCTTCCAGCTAACAAAATGCTAGCGTGATCGACTTGTGTTCATTCCGCGGCTGGCTGCCAGTCGCGTCGAACGGGCGGGTGTTGGCTCGTGCTGGCAAAGGAACTGTGAATGAGCTTCCCACTTGCGGAAAGATTTTTACATTCATGGTGCGAGAAATGCTTGACAACACGCCGGACAACGCTAAAATACCGCTCAATCCGCATCTGCCCGAGGGGTTCGGGTGAGGCGTTATGAATTACACCCAGCCGACCAAAACAACCCACAGCTATCTCCAGAGCGAGGCCATGTCTCAGATGTGTCGTCATCCTCGTGTCCAGGTGGTGTCGCGCGACGAAGACGCGGAATTCGTGGAATGCCTTGAATGCCGCGAAGTCTTCGATTCGAGCGAGTTCCGCGATATGGACATCGAAGCGAAGATTCCCACCGAAGAAGAATAGGCCGCTCCTGTCGAACAAGCTGATTGTTGCGCGAGAGGGCGGAGGTGTGTCCGGAAGCCGCTATTCGCCGTTCGCTTTCCGCTCTTCGTGTGAATGGTCGAACGCCCTAGCGAAAAGCGAAAAGCGTTGCGCTATCCCAGCCGCAACGCCGGATCGGAGGACAGTTCGGCGCCGGCGAATTCACCGGCGAGGAAGCGCGGATAGGCAGCGGCGGCAATCATGGCGGCGTTGTCGGTGGAGAGCTTGCGAGACGGGAAGAGCACTGGGATGCCTTCTTCCGCCGCGCGTTCAGCAAAGGTTGCGCGCAACTCGCTGTTGGCCGCGACTCCTCCGGTGACCAGCAACGTTGCGACGCCGTACTCGACGGCAGCAGCCAGCGTTTTGCTGACGAGGTCGTCCACCACGGCTCGCTGGAATGATGCGATAAGGTCGAGGGTCTGGCGGTCGCAGGCGGCGAGGTAGTCCTCAGGTGTTGGTTTGGCGATCGCCTTCATCGCTTCACGGCGGCGCTGAATGCTTTCCGCCAGGTTGTGAACTTCAACATAGCGGAGCACCGCGGTCTTGATGCCGCTGTAGGAAAAATCAGTGCGGCGCTCTTCGGCGGCATGACGGTTTTGCGGATTGCGGTCGCGGTGCTTGATCTGCGCGAAGGGAAACTTTACCGCCAGCGGGTTGCCGTGCTGCGCGAGAAAGTCGATGACCGGACCACCGGGATAGCCCAATTCGAGCAGCTTGGCGACCTTGTCGAAGGCCTCGCCGGCGGCGTCGTCGCGGGTGTGACCGATGTTGCGGTAGGTCCAGCCGGAGTCGTGACGCTCGGCGAGGTAGAGGTGCGTGTGTCCTCCGCTGACAACGAGGGCCAGCACTGGAAACTGCAGGTCGCTGTTGCCGTTCTGTCGTTCTTCAAGCAGTACGGCGTGAATGTGGCCTTCGAGATGGTTCACCGCGATGAGCGGCTTGTCTGCAGCGAAGGCGAGGGTCTTCGCGTAGCTGAGGCCGACAAGTAAGGCACCGGCGAGGCCCGGGCCCTGGGTTACAGCGATAGCATCGATGGATTCGTAGGTCTTGCCGGCGTCTTCTAGGGCCTTGCGCACGACCGGGACTATGGCGCGGAGATGTTCCCGCGAAGCCAGCTCGGGGACGACGCCTCCGAAGGGCTGGTGAGTGGCGATTTGCGAATAGACGACATTGGAGATGAGTTCTTCGCCGGAACGAACCACGGCGGCAGCGGTTTCGTCGCAGGAAGACTCGATGCCGAGGATGTAGGTGTCAGCCACATTTTCATTGTACGAGGGTGTCTGTGACGTGAAGGTGTCTCTGAAACACTGCATTCCGGATTCATGAGGCGAAATCTTGGCGGCCTTGGGAGTCAGCGAATACAATCTCATCACCCATGAAAGAGCATGCCATCAATGTGGTCCGAGAGCTTCGCCAGCGCGGCTTTCGGTCGTACCTGGCGGGCGGTTGCGTGCGCGACATGCTGCTGGGGCTCGATCCCACGGATTACGACGTCACCACCGACGCAACCCCAAACGACGTGATGCGGATTTTTCCCGAGACTTACGCCGTCGGTGCCCAGTTTGGCGTGGTGCTGGTTCCGGTGCCGAAGGAGGGACGCGAGTTCGATCCGGCGGGGCCGCCGCATCCGGTGGAGGTGGCGACGTTTCGCAGCGATGGGATCTATTCAGACGGGCGGCATCCTGACAAGGTGCAGTATTCCAAGTCTCCGGAAGAGGACGTCCAGCGGCGCGACTTCACCATCAACGGCTTGTTGATGGACCCGCTGGACGGAGACCGCGTGCTGGATTTTGTCGGGGGACGGGAGGACCTGGCTGCGGGGATCGTGCGGGCCATCGGCGATCCTGAGCGGCGCTTCGAAGAAGACAAGTTGCGCATGTTGCGTGCGGCGAGGTTTGCGGCCCGGTTCGGTTACACGATAGATCCGCCGACGTTTGACGCTATGCAAAAGTTGGCGCCTCAAATTCATCAGGTGAGCCGCGAACGGGTCCGCGATGAGCTGACCAAGATGCTGACGGAGGGCCATGCGCGGCAGGCGTTTGAGTTGCTGGATCAATCAGGCTTGCTGAAAGAAGTGCTGCCGGAGATCACGCGCATGCATGGAGTGGAGCAGCCGCCGCAGTTTCATCCTGAGGGCGATGTGTGGGTCCATACGATGATGCTGCTGGAGCAGTTACCCGCCGGATGCTCGCGCACGCTGGCGTGGGGAGCGCTGCTGCACGATGTGGGCAAGCCTCCGACATTTCGCGTGGCTCCCGACCGCATTCGCTTCGACCGCCATGTCGAGGTAGGAGTACAGATGGCGCACCAGATTTGCCGGCGGCTGAACTTCTCCAACGATGATACCGAGCAGATTGAGGCGCTGGTGGCCAATCACATGCGCTTCAAGGATGTGGAGCGCATGAAGGCGTCGACGCTGAAGCGGTTCCTGCGACTGCCGCAGTTCGACGAACACATGGAATTGCATCGCATCGACTGCAAGGCGAGCCACGGCGGACTGGACTTGTACGAATTCGTAGCAGAGAAGTTGCGGACGACTCCGCCGGAGGAGATCAGGCCGGAACCCTTGGTGACCGGCGCCGACTTGATTGCGATGGGCTATGCGCCGGGACCACGGTTCAAGGAGATTCTGTCGGCGGTGGAAGACGCGCAGCTCGAGGGCAGAGTGCAGGGCAAGGATGAGGCGGCGCAGTGGGTGAAGGGGGAGTTTCCGCAAGCGCAGTAGTCGTCTAGAATCGAGGTTCACGACATGGAGCACGCGCGCGGGACACTCCGAAAGATTTTTACCGACAAAGTCTGCCATCAGGCGGTGGAAGATGCCCCGTTACTGGCATGGCCGGTGGTCTGCGGCGGAACGGTGGCGGAAAAGACGCGCGCGTTGAGCTTTGTGGACGGCATGCTCGTAGTGGCGGTGCCGGATGCAGCGTGGCGCCATCAATTGCAGGGCATGTACCAGCAGTACCTGGCGGGGCTGAACCAAATCGCGGGCAAGCAAGTGCGAAGCATTTCTTTCGTGGTGGCGCCGCATGCCACCCGTCCCATTGTGTAATCACGAGGACAGCAAGTTATGGTTTCGGAAAAAGACGTTTCCTACGTCGCGGACCTGGCGCACCTCGAGCTGACAGCCGAGGAACGCGCGCGCATGTTGAAAGACCTGAATTCGATCCTGGGCTACATCGAGCGGCTGAACCAACTCGACACCGAGAATGTCGAGCCGATGGCGCAGGTGGCAAGCCGTTATGGCGTCGGTGTGGGACATGCCATGCGCGAAGACGAACTGAAGCCCTCATTGCCGCACGATGAGGCGATGAAGAACGCTCCGCAGACCGACGGCACGTTTTTCAAGGTGCCGAAGGTCATCGAGAAGTAGCTCGGCATCGCGGACTAAAGTCCGCTCGGCTTTTCTGAAGAGTAGAGACGTTACGGCACGGCTGAAGAGGCTGCTGAAGAAAGCGATTTTGGGTAGAGCTGACCTTTAGGTCAGCGTCTAAGCCGTTTATTTTCGACCCGCCGAGCGGACTTTAGTCCGCGAGGCGTGAGCATTTCGGACTTTTTCAGCAGCCTCTGAAGCCGTGCCCCTTCAAATCATGATGAATCTTGACCTATTGACAGTAGATGCGGCGCGGACGGCGGTGCTGGAGAAGCAGACGACCGCGACAGCTCTGGTGGACGCGTTCTACAAGAAGATTGAAGCCGAAGACCCCGCGATTGGCGCGTACCTGACGCTGTGCAAGGAACGCGCGCAGCGGCAGGCCGAACGCGTGGATGCGCTGGCCGACAAGGGCGATGCGCTGCCTCCGTTGGCGGGTGTGCCGATCGCCATCAAGGACGTACTGACCACGAAGGGCGTGCGCACGACGGCGGGGTCGAAGATTCTCGACAACTTTATCGCTCCCTATGACGCGACGGCGGTGGCACGACTGGAAGCAGCGGGCGCGATTGTGTTGGGCAAGACCAATTGCGACGAATTCGCGATGGGGTCGTCGAACGAGAACTCGGGATTCTATCCGGTGAAGAACCCGCGCGACCTGACGCGGGTGCCGGGAGGATCGTCGGGCGGATCGGCCGCGGTGGTGGCAGCGGGTACGGCAGTCGCCTCGCTCGGAACCGATACCGGAGGCTCGATTCGTCAGCCCGCAGCATTCTGCGGTGTGGTCGGACTGAAGCCGACTTACGGGCGAGTGTCGCGCTATGGGCTGATCGCATTCGCCTCGTCGCTCGATCACGTCGGGCCATTCGGGAGATCCGTGAAAGACGTGGCGCTAATCCTGAAGGAAATGGCGGGCCGCGACCCGATGGATTCGACTTCGGCAGACTTGCCGGTGCCGGATTACGCAGCGGAAATCGGCAAGCCGGTCACAGGTCTGCGGATTGGAGTTCCGAAAGAATACTTCGGCGAAGGGCTCGACCCTGAAGTGAGCGCGGCTGTCGAGGCAGGCATCCAGGAATTAGCGAAGGCGGGATGCGAAGTCGTGCCGGTTTCGCTGCCGCACACCGGGTACGCGATTCCTACCTATTACCTGGTGGCGACGGCGGAAGCTTCGTCGAACCTGGCGCGGTTTGACGGCGTGCGTTACGGGATGCGGGCGCGCGAGGCCAAGACGCTAGCGGAGATGTATCGCAAGACGCGTGACGCCGGGTTCGGCACCGAGGTGAAGCGGCGCATCATGCTGGGAACGTACGCTCTGAGCGCGGGCTACTACGATGCGTATTACCTAAAGGCACAGAAGGTGCGCAGCTTGCTGGCGCGAGACTTCGATGAGGCGTTCGCCAAGGTGGATGCGATTGTGACACCGACGACCCCGACTCCGGCGTTCAAGCTGGGCGAAAAGGCCGACGATCCGCTGGCGATGTATCTTGCCGACATCTACACGGTGACGGCGAACCTGGTGGGTGTTCCGGGAATTACGGTGCCATGCGGCAGGAGCAAAAAAGGTTTGCCGATCGGGCTCCAGATTTTCGGCAAGCATTTCGACGAGGCGACCATATTAAAGGCGGCGCATGTAGTGGAACATGCGTTGGCGCTAATCCTCTCCTAGGCTGGATCGAAGTACCGCTCGCCGGCACACGAGCGGCAAAGAACTACGCCGTCGCGGCTTACTTCGCGCGCGAAGTTTATGCCCTCGCCGCACTGGGCGCACACGATGCGTTCGCCTTTGTAGCCGGGAAGCTCTTCCGCAGGCACAGAGACTTTCACCCACTGTACCGTGAACAGATCGTCGTTGGGCATTTCGCGGTAGGCCAACATCTGTTGCTGGTTCTTGTTGCCGATCTCAGGATGCATCTGGCTGGCTAACGCTTTCGAGCTTTCGCGGGCAGCGAGGCGAACCGCGCGACCGGTTTCCAAATCGACGAATGTCGCGGCGACTTTGCCCCAGTCGCGAAACTTCAGGGCGCGCTTGCCGAGGCGGCATCCGGTGACGACCGAGATGGCGTCGGTCATGCAGCGATCGATTTCAACATAGGTGACGAGGCGCTTGCGGTGCTTGCCGTAAGGGTCGTCGAGATCGAGCAATTCGAGGCCGAGCATGGCCATGCGGACGCCAAGGACTTGCCCGGCGCAGAGGTGGCCGTGGGCAATTTCAGCGTCACGCAGCAGGTCGTCGAAAGACTTCAAGGCTTGTCCTGAGCGCAGTCGAAGGATGCGGACAGTTTACGTCATTCCTCGGCAGGTGTGTCGGGGGTGACGTCGGCGAAGCGGCCGTTCACGTCAACCGAGAGCTTCTCGCCGCCCAGCGGGGCAAAAGTGACGCGCGCTGGATTACGCTGCCAAAGCGGGGCTTCGCAGACAGCCGCGGGTAATTCGCCACCTAGCTTTTCGAGCTGCTTTTTGAACAGAGGCTTCTTGCTGGTGATTTGGGTGACGATGGCTGAGACGCGTTCGCCATCGTCATTGACTCCGCAATAGGCAGCGTAATCGCGGTACCAACTTATGTCGGAGTAGTTGGGGTCAAAATCGGGGAGCTTGAGCTGCGTGATGCGTCCGGTGCTGCGGTCCACCAGAAGCCATCCGCCGCGCTGCCATAGCCAGCGTGACGCTGACTCGGTGGGCAGTGCGTCGTTGACACGATAGGCACGGCGCACTACGAAGACGCGGTCCGTAATGTCGTGCGCGGGGCCGGTGGTGTACTCCTTGAGCTTGGTGTCAAGGAAGAGTGGCCGCACCGTGATGGTAACGGATTTCTCCTCAGACGGGCCCACGAGGAGTTTCACGGGAGTCGGTTTCCCAAAGCTCATGACGTGGGGCTTGGTGACGGCGTGGATGAGCGGAATGACGGTGAAGAGCGCGACGAAAATGACTAGGCGGCGCATTTGCGGACAGCGTAGCGCCGGAGCGGGCGGGGCGCAAGTTACGAAAGTAACCACGGCGGTCCTGAAGTGCCCGGACATGAGTATGCCCAAGCGCGTGTCATACAATGAGCACGCACTCCCAACGGCAATGAGCCAACCCACCCACAGCATCGTCATCCCCGCCTACAACGAGAGTGAGCGCTTGGCGACGTCGATACCGAAGGTGCTGGAATACGTGCACAGTCGCGGGTTTCATGCCGAGGTCATCGTGGTCAACGATGGCTCGCGCGACGACACAGCTGAAGTCGTGCGACGGTTTGCGGCCGGCGATCCGATGATTGTGCTGGTGGAGAACCCGGGCAATCGCGGCAAGGGCTACAGCGTGCGAAACGGCATGCTGCACGCGCGCGGCGCAGTAGCACTCTTCACGGATGCCGACCTGTCATCGCCCATCACCGAGGCGGACAAACTGTTTGCCGCACTGGCTGAGGGCGCGGACGTGGCCATCGGCTCACGGTGGCTGCAGCGCGAGTTACAAACGGAGCGGCAACCGCTGCTTCGGCAATTATATGGACGGCTGTTTAACCTCGGACTCAGTATCGTGCTGGGGTTGGGATATAAAGACACTCAATGTGGATTCAAGGCATTCAACCGGCGGGCGCTCGACACGATATTTGCGCGGCAGCAGATTGAGCGGTGGGGTTTCGATCCAGAGTTGCTGTTTCTGGCGAAGAAGTTCAGGCTCGAGACGATGGAGGTGGCGGTAGAGTGGGCGCACGATCATCGCTCGAAGATCAATCCGCTGCGCGATGGCCTGCGAATGGGCAGTGAAGTGCTAAAGATTCGCTGGAACGACTGGATGGGGCGGTACCGAAAACCGCTGTTCCAGTTGGCGGCGGAGCCGGCGAGTCCGCACACTCCATCGTTAGGGCAGAAATCGTAACAACCTACGGCATTTCATTCGCATCCAACTATGCACGAGTTTCAAACTGCGCGGCAGCAATCGGCCGTGCACCCGTTACAAATTCATGTAAGTTTTGCAGCTTCCCGATGCGATGCGCATCTTGAGTGAAGACGCTTCAACGTATATAAATCTCTCACTCGATTTGAACGATGGCAGCAGCTCCCACAATTCGAAACCAGGAAACGAGCAGAGTACGAGGCGTGCGGGAGTACTTCGCCTCGGTTCGGCGGACTTCGCTCGCGTTGTGCGCTCCGTTGACAGTAGAGGACCACAGCCTGCAGGCCATGCCCGATGCGAGTCCGGCGAAGTGGCACCTGGCACACACGACGTGGTTTTTTGAGACCTTTCTGCTGAGTGAGTATCTGCCGGGATACGCCACGCAGAATCCGGCATTTCGCAATTTGTTCAATTCGTATTACAACGCCGTTGGAGACCGGCCACTGCGGGCGATGCGGCACGTGCTGTCGCGCCCGACACTGGAGGATGTGCATGCGTACCGTGCGCACGTCGACGAAGCGACGGAGCAGTTACTGACGCGGGAGCTGCCGACGGAAGTGTTGGATTTGGTCGAGCTGGGGATTAACCACGAACAGCAGCATCAGGAACTGATCCTTACCGATGTGAAATATGGATTGGCGGCGAATCCTCTGCGCCCGGCGTACCGCGAGCGACGGGAACACCAGCCGTCGAAGCCGGCGCCGACGATGAGGTGGAAGGCGTATCCCGAAGGGGTGTATTCGGTGGGTCACGAGGATGACGACTTCGCATTCGACAATGAGGGCCCTCGGCACAACGAATATCTGGAAGCGTTTCGGATGGCATCACGGCTCGTAACCAACGGCGAGTACATGGAATTCATGCGCAGTGGCGGTTATGAGACGCCGGCACTGTGGCTCTCCGAAGGCTGGGACTGCGCGCGCTTGAACCAGTGGAGCGCTCCGCTGTATTGGGAGAACCGCGACGGCGAGTGGTGGCATTACACGCTGGATGGCATGAGGAAAGTGCGAGCCGAAGAGCCTGTGTGTCATGTGAGCCACTTCGAAGCTGACGCTTTCGCCCGCTGGGCGGGAACTCGACTGGCGACTGAGGCGGAGTGGGAGGTTGCCGCGCGGGGATGCGAGTTAACGGGCGACTTCGTGGAGAGTGGCACGCTGCATCCGCGCGTGGCTCCTGAGCGCGAGGGGTTGACGCAGATGTTTGGTGATGTTTGGGAGTGGACCGCCAGCGCATACCTTCCTTATCCCGGATACAAGCCGGCAACTGGCGCAGTGGGTGAGTACAACGGCAAGTTCATGAGCAATCAGATGGTGTTGCGCGGTGGTTCTTGCGCGACGCCGCAATCGCATGTTCGTTCGACGTACCGTAATTTTTTCCCGTCCCACGCGAGATGGCAATTCATGGGAATAAGGCTGGCCAATGGCGACTAGCAATCCACTGCGATTCCTGGCCGACGATGCCACTGCTGCGGCGGTGCGCGAAGGGCTCGGCGCGACGCCGAAACGTCTGCCGTCCTGGCTCTTTTATGACGCGGCTGGGTCGGCCCTGTTCGAGCAGATTACGGAGTTGCCGGAATATTACCTGACGCGTACCGAGCGGGCGATTTTCGAGAGCTATGCCGGGGAAATGCTGCAGGCGGCCGGGCCGTCGCTGACGCTGGTGGAATTGGGCGCAGGGACGGCGAGCAAGACGTGTGTCTTGATCGAGGAACTGCTGGAGCGCCAATCCCGGGCGTTGTTCTATCCCATTGATGTCTCGCCGACAGCTTTGCGCGAGGCCGTAACGCAACTGAGCGGACAGTTTCCGCAGTTGAGAATCAATCCGATCATTGCCGACTACACCGGCGGAGTAGATGCGCTGAATCGGATTTCCGGGCGCAAGTTGGTGTTGTATATCGGATCGAGCATCGGGAACTTTGAGCCCGGCCAGGCCGTAGGGATCCTGCGGCGGATTCGAAGATCGCTCCGGGCCGGGGATGCGTTGCTGCTGGGCACGGATTTCGCCAAGAGTCCGAAGGTGTTACTGCCGGCGTACAACGATGCGCAAGGCGTAACCGCGGCGTTCAACAAGAACATCCTGGCTCGGCTGAACCGCGAACTCGATGCGGACTTCGATCTCGACGCCTTTCGACATGTCGCCCTTTGGAACAAGCAATGCTCGCGAATGGAGATGCACCTTGAGAGTGTGAGCGCGCAGCAAGCATTTCTGCCAGCACTCGATATGGATGTGAGCTTCGCCGCGAGCGAACGCATCCACACCGAGAACAGCTACAAGTACACGCATGAGATGGTGGAGACGATCCTGCGTGACGGTGGATTCAAGCTTGAACTGAGTTGGCATGATCGGCAGAAGTGGTTTGGGGTACACCTCGCCAGGGTGTGAGAGCGTCCGGAACTCAATTCGCGAAAATCGAAGTTGTGCGTGCAGTTTTCCTCAGCGAAATACCCTGCTGTCATTGACCTTTCCCTCTCGACAGACGACAATCGCTTTTCCCATGCAGGTTTACCTTTCGGGCGCGATTGAATACTCACCGGACCACGGCAAGCGCTGGCGGGCGGAAGTCACTCCGTTCCTGCGCGCCCTCGGGCACGAGGTATACGACCCTGCCGAGGATGAAAAGAAGAACCTGAGCGATGACGAGCACCAGGGTTTTCGCGCTTGGAAGCACTCGGATTTGCCGCGGTTCCAGCAGACGATCCGCAAAATCATTGCCTACGATCTCGATTGGATCGAGCAACGGACGGACTACATCATTGCGTACTGGGACGAGCATGCCTCCAAGGGCGCAGGGTCTCAGGCGGAGTTGACGCTGGCCCACCGGCGGGGCATTCCGGTTTACCTGGTGACTGAATTGCCGGTGGCACAAATCAGTGGATGGATCCTGGGTTGCGCGTCGGAAGTGTTTGGGAGTTTTGACGAACTGAAGCGGCATCTGGCGGTGCGATATGCTCGAGCGGAAGCGCAATTGGCAGAATCGCAGGAGCGACTGACGGCGGAAATTGGATGAATTGGGCAAAAGGAAATCTCGGCTGGATAGAGGTCGTCTGCGGACCAATGTTCAGCGGTAAAAGTGAAGAGCTGATCCGGCGGCTGCGGCGGGCAGAGATCGCGCGGCAGCGGGTGCAGATCTTCAAGCCTGGCATTGACGACCGGTATTCGGCGGACCACATCGTGTCGCACAGCGATCTCAAGATCCGTTCGGTTTCGGTGCGGGACTCGGCCGACGTGGAAGCGCAACTCGACGTGCGTACCGAAGTCATTGGGATTGACGAGGCGCAGTTCCTGGGCATGGAGCTGGTGGACTTCGTGGTGCGGCTGGCGGACATGGGAAAGCGCATCATCATCGCCGGACTCGACACCGACTACCTGGGTCGGCCGTTTCATCCGATTCCGGAATTGCTGGCGGTGGCCGATGAGATCACCAAGACGCTGGCGATCTGCATGCAGTGCGGAAACCCGGCGAAACATACGCAACGGCTGGTGGCCAGCGAGGACCTGATCGTCGTAGGCACGTCGGGCATGTACGAGGCGCGCTGTCGGCGGTGTTTTGAACCTAACCTCGCCAAGCTGGAAAAGCCCGAGCCGGCAGTGCGTGCGAAGGTGGCGGAAATTCCAAAATAATCATGGCTCCCATACGATCGCGTTTTATCCCAATCATTCTAACGGTTCTACTTCTGGCCAATTCGGCGTGGCCCTGGGGCAACGACGGCCACATGATGATCAACCGGGTGGCGGCGGAGAAGCTGCCGGCCGATGTCCCGGCATTCCTGAAGAATGCCGAGGAGCAATTGGCCTATCTCGGACCGGAGCCCGACCGCTGGCGGGAGAAGTCAGAGCTGGCGCTGAAGCTGTCGCAGGAGCCGGACCACTTCATTGACCTGGAACTGGTCGAAGGCATGACTTTGCCGCCGGACAGGTATAGCTTTTATCGCGCGCTTGATGCCAAGCGGGAGCAGACACCGGGCAAGCCGGATTCGCTTTTGCCCGAGAAGGTTGGTTTGCAACCCTACATCACCATGGAAGTGTATGGACGGTTGGTGGTGGCGTTCCGCGAATACCGCCACGCATTGCGCGACCACCAGAGCACGGAGTTTGCTGAGCGTAACGCGATCTTTTATGCGGGATGGCTGGGGCATTACGTGGGAGACGGCGCCAACCCGTTGCACACCACGGTCAATTACAACGGCTGGACGACCGCGAATCCGAACGGGTACACGACTGCAAAGAACATCCACTGGAAGATGGAAGGTGAATTCGTGACGGCCAACCAGAAGCAGCTCCAATTCGCTGCGCTGGTTCCGGAGAAGGCTACGAAGCTGGAAAATCCGTTCCAGGATTACTTGGCCTATCTGCGTAAGTCGAACGGATACGTTGAGCAGGTGTACCAACTCGAGAAGGTCGGCGGATTCGCGGGGCAGGGCACTCCGCAATCGCGTGAGTTTATTGAGCAACGCATGGCCTTCGGCGCGGACATGTTGCGCAATCTCTGGTACACGGCGTGGCTCGATAGCGCGGTTGATCCGCCGCCTTACGTCGCGCCGAAACCCGCGAGTGCGCCTCCTGACATGACGACGCCAAAGATGGGTGAGACCAGCCCGAAGCCCAGCGAGTAGCATGACGAAGCTGACACCCGAAATCGAGGCCAAACTCTGGAGCGCCGCCGAGGCTGCTGCGTCGGAAGCATACGCGCCGTATTCTGACTTTCATGTGGGAGCTGCGCTGCTGACCAGCAACGGCGAGATCGTGACTGGGTGCAACGTAGAGAACGCGTCTTACGGGCTCACGAATTGCGCCGAGCGAACGGCAGTATTTCGTGCGGTGGCGGAAGGCAAGCTGTCGAAGGGCATCAGCATCGAAGCCATCGCCGTTGTTAATCGCGATCACAAAAGTTGTTCGCCGTGCGGCGCTTGCCGCCAGGTGTTGTCTGAATTTGGACTGAGCGCCATCGTGTTGTTCGACCACGACGGCGAACGGCGACAAATGAAGGTCAGCGCCCTGCTGCCCGAGAGCTTCCTGCTGTAGCCGGCCGCTTTTGCGCCTTCAAATTCGCGGAACTGCTGCTCGAGCTTCAGTTGTAAGCGGGCCTTTTCACTCGAATCGAGAAACTTCTGGCACGCCGAAGACGGCGCTGCTCCCGATTGCACGCTGGTACATTCCTTGATAGGCGCGAAGGTTTTGCCATCGCTCCATAAGCTGCTGCCTGCCACGAACGAGTGCTCCAGGCTGGTGCGGGCCATGCGCTTCAATTCTGTGTAAGTCAGGTCTTGATCTTCAACCCCACGCAAATACTCATGCGTCATGTCGGAGCGCGAGACGCCTTCATCGTCGGTGGCGAGGGCGACAGGAACGCCGGCGTTCATGAAGTCATGCAGGGGGTGGTTCTTGCCGCGCACTCCGAGAATGACATCGTTGCTAGTGAGGCAGATTTCCACCATGACATTCTTGGCCGCCATCTCATTGAGGAGTTCGAGCGCGTTAGTTTCGTTGAGCGTGTCCACGCCGTGTCCGATGCGTTCGGCACCGGCCATCTCGACCGAATCGCGCACGTGGAAGCGCAGGCCCTCCGGCGGCACCAGTCCTTCGACCAACTCTCCGGCATGAAGCGCCACATGCACGCTGGGATACTGGCTGTGCAGGTAATGCATCATGCGCATGTGAAGGGGGAAGTCGTGCATGGGGACGTAGTAGTCCTCGGGCATGACCATGTTGAGGCCGACAAAACGGGGATCGGCCTTGGCGAGTTCGAAGCCGAGCAACATTTGTGCGTACACGATTTGCTTCGGCAAGCCGCGTAGGACCTGGAACAGATAACGCTGCGTGACCTGGCATCCGGCATTGGCAGATGGTGTGCCGCATTGCAATTGCGTATTGCGTATCTTTTCGGCTTGATTGGTTTGCTGGATCGCATCTTGAATCGCCGCCGACAATCCGTTTTCTGTTAGCGCTTTGCGCATGGCGGCAAGCGTCTCGGGCGACGCGTCATCCGGGAGTGCGATGGCCTTCACCGCGTCGGAGTTCAGCATGTCGCCGAAAGGTTTGCCGGTGGGAGTAAACATCAGCTCCTGATAAATCTCTTTCTGCGAGGCGGCTCGCGCGGCGGTGTCAGCCAACATCGGGCCGGTGTTGCCATGCGTAGCGGCGCCGAACTTGTCGAAGGTATCGAAGAAGTGATCGTGTCCCGACTGGCCTGACAGCTCCCAATTGCGCATCGAGAACGCATCCACCATCCCGCGGTAGAGGGTGGGGTTCGAAAGAGCGGTTTCCGCAAGTGCGGTTGGCGCGGGACAATAGGGATCGCCAGTGGAAAGTTTCAATGACGGTGTCAGGTAAAAAGTTTTGGGATCGACACAGGCGTGCTGGTCTTTGGCCCAATCGATGAGAGTCTCGGCGTAAATCGCGCCAGAGAGATGATTATGCAGGTCGCCGCCCTTTGGCATCTGCAGCAGGAAAGCGACCAGCAGGTTCGGGTCCTTGCGGATGCTCTCGAAGTAGTGCGCGGTCTGGTCTTCACCCGAGGCAGCGGGCCTCTGGGCGGCGAAGGAAGCGGTGCCTATGAGGCTCAGCAAGGCGATGAGAACGCTGCTGATTCCCACCCTTTGCCAAAAGAAGGCAAAGGATGGGGCACCCAGACTCCTGGTTTGGGTAGGACTCAGCCGGCCAACGGAAGGCCGAGTGGGGCACCCGGTACCCCCCTCCCCCCCTCCCCCTGAAATCCTTGTTTTCATGAAGTTACGAAGATTTTTCGCGCAAAATCGTGAGCGCGTAGGAGTTAAAGGCAAATTCGTCGAAGCAAAGGGTTTAGACGGATGCATGGCAGGATGAAGATAATGCGGAGAGTGGCTAGTTGGCAAGAGCGGCCGTTGCTTTGGTGTCTGCATGCGGTCTCGTCGGCGAGAAGAGACAGTACTCCCTCGCTCTGTTGGGTGATGTTAGGGGAACGGCAGCAGCCGCGATAGGACGCAGGTCACGCGGATGGGTGACAAGAGCTTTTCGGAGTTCGCCCTGACTCAATCCGTATTCCGCAACCGTCACTATTACCCCAGCCGCTAAAGCGGCGACGCATGCCCGACTCTTATGGACGCCTGAAGAGGCTGCTGAAAAAAGAACCAAGGTAGTAATTTTGGGGCGTTTTCGACCCAATCTTGGCCCGTAAGCTATTGACTCTTGGTTCGACAAATAGCCGAGTTTACTCGGTTGACTCTTTTTTCAGCAGCCTCTGAAGGCGTCCTCCACCCCGTCCCGCCTCGCAGGAGTGGCTCATTCCAGAGATAACCCTATCGTGGAAAGCGAGTCTGTGATGCGTAACGAAAAACCCCGCCCAACCAAAATCGGGTTGGACAGGGCACCCGTGTGAGCTTTGGCCGGGCCACCCGCACGTCTAGTCCGAAAAATCAGTGAGCTTCAGAAACCGCGCAAACTGTTGAGGCAGTTCTTTGAAATGACGATCCAGAATGTCGCGTCTAGCCGAATTCAGTCTTAACTCTCGCTCCGTAAGCTCTCTCCGGACTTGGGGATCATTCATAGGGCCCGGGTCCCTCTTCATACTGTCGCAAGCAGCCATGTTGTCGAGGACTCCAGCCTGTACCTGCTCGCATAATTGATCCAAGTATTCATGGATTCCAGGGAGCAAGAACACTGCCTCGAGACACGCAATGTTCGCTTTCCGGAGCGCAGCCCCGATCTCGCTAACGCTGCTTGCGTGGAGAGCCAACAGAAGTTCTCGAAAGACGACATAAATAGCGAACCGGCGATCATACAAGTCATGGCGCAGCTTCTCCTTTGCAAGACGTATCTGCCACCTATTAAAGGACAACGTCACAAAAAAGACAGCCCCAGCGACAACCGGTGCACTTAGGGCTTTTACCCATTCAAGAGCAACGGGGTAATTTGAAGCAACCAGGGCATTCGGAGCAATACAGAGCATATTCGGAACCGCCTGATCCCTATGTCTTGTCGCGCATCAACTCGCCGCGTTCACGCATTCATAACGAGCAATTGTGACTCGTTCTCCGCCGTTTCACAAAGGGGTCCATACCGCGCCGAAGATCCGCCTTCGCGGATTCTTCGGCGCGTCTCATAAGGGGTCCTTTGTGAAACGCTCAGCAACGAGCAATTTGAGCCCTGATCTGTTCTACAAACCGCTTGGCACCGTAGCAACGGAAAGTTAGGGGCGGCCCATTGCGACATGTGACATCGACTATTTGGGTAGTAAAGCCGGACCGATCCTTTACATCGACTACATCGTTAAGCAGGACGACTCGGCTCGTGTCTCCTTTGTGCAAAGACCGATTCAGCACATTCGGTCGGAACTCTATTGACGATGGTGTAAGGCAGAGGGTGCCACCCACCCATAGCCCCTTTTGAAATGCTTTAAAAGCGCCAAGTACAAGTCTCACGGGCGACAGAGGAAAGGCTTTCGGCTCGGCATCGGGGATGAGAGCATTAACTACCTTCTTTGCTATCAGATCGTTAGTTGAATTCATCGTCTTCCACTCCCGTTTCCGATTCTAAGCGAAATCGAGTCGGTCGATCTGTCGTCCCGTTCCGGCCCGGCGGGGGCCTGGCTAAGGCTCACGCGGGTGCCCCGTCCAACCTTCTGTTGGTTGGGCGGGGGTTTTTCCCGAACCTTCATTTTGAGCTCGATTCCCATACTGCGCCGTCGTCTCCAGGTCCACTCCGACTCGATCTCCACTGCGCCAATCTCACCCGTCAGGTAATGCCGGAAGCTGCTCCACGGCCAATCGGCCCATGCTGAAAACAGGAACATTACCTGAGGCTGGCGTAAGAGTCTGTGGTTATTGTTGTAAACAGGCCAGACCACTTGTAATCCCGAAACGGGTTGCGGCCTGAGGTGATCGACGCATTCGGAATTTATGACATCGGTAGGGGCGAGTGCAGTGATCCTGCAATCATCTGCCGTCCCTGCCGGGACTCCGAAGATCACCCTGTACAGCCGGGGAGATACCTGACAGTTTAGACCGGGGACATGGTTGACACTTTCTGTTTCGCATTGGTTAGGGGATGGGGTGCAGGGGAAGGGGACGCGTCCCCTTCCCCTGCCTCATCCATGACTAATTCTTCCGCCCGTGGACGGACGCAAGTTTGCGGTCTGGGCAGAGGCACAACCCGCAAGCGACGGCTATCGAAGCACCCAAGGGGGAACTTCGCAAAGTAAATCGTAAAATAGCGGTCGTCGATCGGCAGCAGGCCGATGCGCTCGCCCTCCAGCACCTCGCTGAGAAACACGTCCTCGCCGCCCCAAGTGAAGTTGCCACAGGGCCGCACCTTGCGCACCGCCAGCGCGCTGCCGTATTCCGGTTCCGGCACACGCGCGGGAACCCTGCGCGGCGACGGCACGTACACTGTGGCCGGGGTCTGCATTGCCAGCGCCTCGTGCGGCCGCACTTGGTTGTACTCCTGGCGGAAGCGATCGAAGCTGCGCTGCTGGGCCCGCCGGTTGGCCTCGGGCGGTGAGGCCGTCTCCGCCTTCAGGGTGCGATGCATGCGCTCGTGCCGTCCGTTCTGCTCGGGATGCCCGGCCGCAATCCGCTCCGCCACGATGCCCAGTTTCATCCACCACACCGCCAGCCGTGACAGTCCGGCGACGGCCCGCGAGGCGAATGGCGCTCCGTTGTCGCTGCGGATCGCCAAGGGCATGCCGTACTCGCGAAACGCCGCCTCGAAAATCGCTTGCGCTCGACTGCTGTCGGTCTTCTCTACCGCCTGGCAGCGCAGTAGGTAGCGGCTGTGCGCGTCGCTTACCGTCAGCGGATCGATGCGCTCGCCATCCTGGGTTCGAAACCATCCCTTGAAGTCGACACACCACACCCGGTTGGGCTCCGTCGCCGAAGCAAACGGCCGACTGTAAGGTTCGGTCTTGCGCCGTTTGCGGCGCGCAATCACCAGCCCTTCGCGCGCCAACATCGTCCCCATGGTGCTGGCCGCCGGCCAAGCCACGTCCGCATGCTCGCGCTCCAGCACTCGCTTCAGCTTGCGCGGTCCCCAACGCATGTGCGCCCGCCGCAACTCCAGCACCGCCGCCTCGATCTCCGCCGCCGTCTGGTTGGGATGCCACCGCGGCGCCCGGCTGCGATCACACAGCGCTGTCAGTCCGGTCTGTCGATATCGCCGCCACCACTCGTAGCCGGTCTCGCGCGAAACCCCGTAGATGGCGCACAACTCGCTCATGGTGTACTCCCCGCGCTCCCGCTCTAGGACAAACCGCGCCCGCTCTTGCATCACACTGCTCGCTCTCCAAGGCATGCCCCCAGTGCAGCACACCTTCGCTCCGCGAACCACTGTGTCACCCATGTCCCCGGTCTGTTCTGTCAACTATCTGCCCGGTCGGTACCACCCGCCTGTCCAGCGCTGAAGCGCTGGGCTAAGGTCTGCCGTCCCTGCCGGGACGGACCACGTGTTCAGGTTTACGGTGAGGAGTGCAGTGATCTGGGATAGTGCACGATAGTGGATTCGAAAGGCTCCGCCTCAGCCAAAATCGGGCTAAAACGGGCACCCAGAACAATCAATTGCGTCGGCCGTGCACCCGCCAACCTGCTACAACACAGGACGACAAACACAGAACAATGTCTTCGTCATCAAATGCCTGCAGAACACGGAACACTTACCAGATTCGAAGAAAGTGATCTCACTGAAACGCGTAGAAGTTGTAGTCGTCGCACCCGATGTACAAGACACCGTCGCTCACGATCGGCGACGCGTTAACTCGCTCCTCAAAATAGTAGTAAGACTTGGGCCTGCCCGTCTTCAGATCGAGGAACCAGACTCTGCCGTAGAAATCGCCGATCGCAACCGTACCGCCGCTTACGATAGCCGAGGAAAGCACATTGATCCTCGTGTCATATCGCCACTTCTCCTTGCCGGTCTGCGTGTCGATGGCGTGAATGTATTCGCCGTCGGAATTTCCCACGATCACCATTCCGTCCGCTACAGCCGGTGACGAGATCACCCAGTTGGCCTCATTGTCGTATCGCCACCGCAGCTTTCCCGTCTGCGCTTCAACCGCGTACAAGCGCCCATCGCGGCTTCCGAAGAACACGGCCCCGTCCGAGACCGCTGGAGACGACTGAATCTCGCCCAAAGGGAAGTATTGATTTCCTTCCGTCTTGAACTTCCATTTCAGCTCTCCCGATTTCAGATCGAGCGCGTACAACGTCCCATCCATACTGCCGGCGTAAACAATCCCGTTGGCAATCGCCGGAGTCGCGCGCACCCGTCCTGCTGTCTTGAACTTCCACAGCGTTTTGCCGGAGGACGCATCGAGTGCATAGACAAGTCCGTCGCCAGCGCCGAAGACTACGCTTTCAGCAGACAGGACAGGTGACGAAAGAAACCAGTCCCATCCGCCCTGAAACGGCAACTCCGAACCAGTGGTGAGTGTCCACTTTACGTTGCCGGACCTGGTTTCCACCGCGCGAAATATTCCATCGCGACTTGTGAAATAAACCAATCCTTTGGCCACCGCCGGAGACGATGCTACTGCCCCTCCCGTCTTGAGTTTCCACACCGGCGCCCCATCACCAGCCTTCAGCGCATACAGATAGCCGTCGTCACTTCCGAAGTAAAGGACTCCATTTACCAGAGCCGCCGATGATCGAATTCTGGCGCCGGTTTGGAAGCGCCACTTGGGGTTCATGAACGCGCCTCCCTTCGGCGTCGCCGAATCGGCGACCACGCCGGTATGCTCTGGATTGCCGCGAAACATCGAAATATCCGCAGCGAGGGCGAAAGTAAGGCTAAAGAATAGGTGGAGAAGAATTGCAAGTGGCTTCTTCATGCCGGCACCGTACCATATCGCGGCTTCCATTGTCGCTGGCATCAAGGCGGGTGCTGTTGTTGCAACGCTAAATGGCCTCGAGACAGGGACGGAATACACTCCCGCCGACTAAAGAGGCTGCTGAAAAAAGAGTCAACCGAGTAAACTCGGCTATTTGTCGAACCAAGAGTCAATAGCTTACGGGCCAAGATTGGGTCGAAAACGCCCCAAAATTACTACCTTGGTTCTTTTTTCAGCAGCCTCTAAAGTCGGTGAAGGATGACAAGTCGGCAAGGGAGGAGGACGGGGCGCTAAAGCGCCGCTCTACCATAACCGCGACAACACCGTCCAACCAAAACCGGGTTGGATGGGCCACCCGCCACGTTCCAGCGCCGAGTGGATATAAAAAGCAGATCCCCCGCCGTCCCGCTGTGCGGCATAAGCGTTAACTTAATGTTTGCAGTTTACGTGTGCGCGGGGCGGAGGCAAGCCGATGTGCGATCTGATTCCAGTGGAGGAGCGTATTGGCCAAGGGGAGGTTGGGGTTCACCGCCGCGAGGATTTCGTGCAACAGGTATTCGGTTTCACGCCAGCGGCTGGGTTGCTGCCTGCAGTTGATAACCCCAGGGGGAAAACCCTTTCGCCGTTTGCATCAGATGTTCGGCCAGCAGGCTGACCAGGAGTTTGCCATACAACCAGGCGCGGGCACTGGCCGGGTCTTTTTTGGGTAAGTGACCCAAGCCGGCCAGAGACTTCATGCGTTTGAAGGCCAGCTCTATTTGCCAGCGCCGACGATAGTATTCCAACACCACTTCGGCGGAAAACGAGTCCGGCAGACTGGTCCAGAGAAACAAGTATTGTGTTGCCGCCCAACTGGGTTGTGAAATCACTCTTCCGTCGCGGCTCGCCTCCCGCCGCAGACGTTTTTGTTCCAGTCGTGTGGCCGCTGCGCTACGCCGCACGGCCAGCAAGCGGCCGGGAAAGCGTTGCCCCTCATGCTGCACCTGCGTCGGCCAAGTCCCCACTCTACCGACCCGCAGCGAGCGCGCCTGCCGCAAGGGATCGCAGGCGCGCCCCTGCCCGTCGAGCAGCGCTAATAGCGAGGGCGTAAGGCGCACCACCACATCCGCCTCGGCCTTCAGCACATGGGCAATGCCGCTCGACCGTCCATAGATACGATCGCCCAACAGAATCTCCCCCCGCCGCACCGGCACTCGTTTCCAACTCTCCCCGCCACGCACGTCGGTGAGTTCGAAAAAATCACAGCGCAGATCTGCCAAGCGTAAGCCGTAATGCAGACGCCAATTCGTCCCCGTGCTGCCCGGCTCGGAAACTACCGTCGCATCGATGGCCCTCACCACCCGCTGCGGTGCCGCCCACAGCCCTTGCCCCGCTCCTCCCAACTGCTGCGCCAGCCACAACAACCAGGCTTCGCTCGCCCGCAGTCGCTTAAACAAAGCCACCGCACTCAATTGCGCCAGCCCCGCCTCGCGCGCCCGCACCGCGGTCTCCGCCAGCGAGCATCCCTGTCCCAGATGCATCAGCAGGACCCGCAGTAAAGCAGCCGCATCCCGCACTCCGCGAGTCCGTCTCAGGGCTCCCGTCGTACGCGCTTGTTCTGCCCATCCTGGCGGCAGGAACTGCTGCAGTACCTCCCAACTCCCCAACCCCTCAAGGCCGTTGTCCATGCCGTAAGCATAATCTCCGACGCGTAACTCTGGCAACAATTAAGTTAACGCTTATGCCGCATTGCGGGACGGCGAGGGATGACAAGTCGGGAGGGGCGCGGGACGGGGCGCTAAAGCGCCGCTCTACCATCACCGCGAAAACACCCGCCCAACAGAAGGTTGGACCGTGCACCCGCGTGCCGGTTGTGGAAGAGAGTCGGTGATGGGTGACGAAAACCCCCGCTCAACCAAAATCGGGTTGGACGGGGTACCCGCGTGAGCTTTGACCGCGCGTCCCGCCCAGATTGAGGGGATGAAGGACGCCGCTCCGCGGCTGGAGACGGGGTGCGGCAGGTCGCGCGGCCTCACGGCCACGCCTAGAATCACGCCGCGGCTCCGCCGCTAAGAGTGACGGCGATATGTGTCCCATAGTCACGGTAGATGTTTTATTGGAGATTGTCGTGGCTACATTGCACCGAAGTGGTGGTATGCTGCCAAGCGGAAAAGCGCGGCTCATCGCGAATGAGTTGCTGAAACGAGAAAGCTGCAAATTCACGATCGATGCGTGGGCCTGCGGCAGACATACTCGACGAAAGGAAACGCACATGGCGACGATCCACCTCCACCGGACAACCAGCTTAACGCCCGAGCAGTACGTCGCCGGGCTCACGGACTTCGGGCCCGGCCGCTCGAAGATCTTTGGCAACAGCGCCGACGAGTATCTCAAGGTGCACTCTCGCGAAGCCACTCAGGCCGACGTCACCGAGGGCGCGAAGGGATTCTGGGAACGTCTGCATTACGACTGGACCGATCCCCTGCACGTCGTTCTCACCACTACAGACTCCAACACGTGGGGAGGCGCGTCGGGGCACACGTATAACTTCACTCGCCGGCCTGACGGTTTGACCGACATTGACTACGTGGTCGTGCGCGAGGGCAAGACCCTCAAGGGACAGTTCCTCGGCTTGGTTCTGGGTACCGTTGGCAAAGGCGTTTTGGAAAAGGCGTTTGAGAATTCCGTCAAAGCCATGGAGGAACAGAAATCGGGAGTCAGAGCTGCCTGATCTGGCGAGAGTCCCAATCGATGGGCCGCGAAGGCAGGCCCTTGCTCGATTCGCGCCACAAATAACTCAGCATTGGAGGAATCACAATGCATCCTTTACGCAAACTAAGGGAAGCGGGTAAACCTACGGTCGCGCAGGTGAGTGAGCTGCTTGCCGAAAACGTCGTGTTCAACAGCCCGATTCTGGCACGGTCGATCGAGGGGTGCGAAGTGGTCGCGGCGATTTTCGCTCAGTCGAGCGCTACGCGTGGTTCCGGTACCTATACAGCCGAGTTTAAGCTCGATGAGCGCACCACCTTCTTGCGTTGGGTGGGGACTATGGATGGCCACAAGTTCGAGACCCTGGAGGTCATCGTGGACGACGAACAGGGACTGATTGTGGAGCGCACTGTTGCCCTCCGGCCCTACCCGGCGCTGAAACTGTTCCGCGACGCCATGTATGCAGCGCTCAAGGATAAACTGTCGCCCGAAGTTTGGGATTATCCAGCGCCGTAAGATTGAGGAATGAAGTACGCCGCCCCGCGGCTGGAGACGGGGCGGCGGGTAGCGCGGCCTCACGAGGATGTTACGAAACTGTGCCGTCCCTGAAGAGACTCGGGTTTGTCTCCCACCCGCCCCGGGGCTCACGCCCCGGGCTACGATTGTTTCGCCCTGCGGGCTAGCATTTCCGACCAAGTCCGACGTCGACGTTCCACCGCGGTTTTCCTGGGCGAGTTTCGTAACAGCCTCTGAATCCGTGGGCTGTCGTATTTCGTCCCGCTGCGAGAAGCCCCACAATTGCCAACCGAAGGCAATTGTCGGCCACGCACGGTGAGTCCGGTTGTTGAGTTTCTTGCCGGGATTCTCTACCATCCAAGTTTCGCCATCACCGTATCCGGGGACACAAGTGGACCGTCTCAAAGTCCTGCTCAACCAACAACAGATTGCCAAGAAGGTTGCCGAACTGGGCGCGCAAATCACGCGCGATTTCGAGGGTGAATCCGTTGTGCTCATCGGTGTGCTGAAAGGTGCTACCATCTTTCTCGCTGACCTGGCCCGCGAGATAAAGCTCGACGCGACCTTCGATTTCATTGCCGTCTCCAGCTACGGAAATTCGCGACAGCAGAGCGGCGAGGTCAAGCTGATGAAGGATGTGGACCACTCGATGGAAGGGAAGAACATCATCCTGGTGGAAGACATCCTCGACACCGGCCTGACATTGACCTACCTGAAGAAGCTGTTGCAGGCCCATAGACCGAAGTCGATAAAGATCGCGGCGCTGTTGGACAAGGTGTCACGACGCCAGCAGCCAATTCATGGCGATTACGTAGGATTTGAAATTCCGGATGAGTTCGTGGTGGGCTACGGCCTTGATTTTGCCGAGCGCTTCCGCAACCTGCCGGAAGTTTGCATTTTGGAAACCGACGAGAAGTCGTCGTAGATTGTTTGGAGCCTATGTCGGTAAATACCTTGGTAATGGGGCGTGAGCCCGCGGCCCTTCTGCAGGATTGGCACTCGGTGGCCAGCCTGATTGATCACACCCTGCTCAGTCCGGCGGCCAGCAGCCGGGAAGTTCTCAACCTTTGCGCTGAAGCCAAGCGGTACGGATTTTACTCCGTTATGGTGAACCCTGCGTGGGTTGCGCTGGCAGCCGCGCAGGTGCACGGCACGTCGGTCAAGGTCGGCACGGTCGTTGGATTTCCGCTGGGAGCTAACCTTTCGGTTACCAAACTGGCGGAGGCCGAGACCGCAGTACAAAACGGGGCGCACGATCTCGACATGGTAATCAACATCGGAGCCCTGAAGTCGGGTGACCGTGTGCTGGTCCAAACCGAGATTCGCAGTCTGGAACAACTCGCGCACGAGCATGGTGCGATCTTGAAGGTGATCCTCGAGATGGCTCTGCTCAGCCAGGAGGAGAAGATCCTGGCCTGTGCACTGGCGGCGGAAGCGGGCGCCGACTTCGTGAAGACCTCCACCGGATTTGCAGCCTCCGGCGCGACCGCTGCCGACGTCGCTCTCATGCGCGGCGTGGTGGGGCACGACATCGGGGTGAAGGCTGCGGGTGGCATCCGCACTGCTGCTAACGTCGCCGAGATGGTGGAGGCGGGGGCGAACCGCATCGGAGCAAGCGCGAGTGTGGCGATCGTGCATGAACTGGGAGCCCCGGGAGAGTGATCATGAAAGCGTTGCATCTGATTGTGACTGATTCCGACTGCCGGTGTCGTGAGGAGACTGCATGGGGCGTCTAACCGGCGTTCTGGGCATCGTCGCCATTCTGCTGTTTGCCTACCTGTTTTCGACCGACCGTAAAGCCATCCGAAAGAAGACCATTGTCATTGGATTGGTGTTGCAGTTCATTTTTGCGCTACTGATTCTGCGGGTCGGGATCGGTGAGCGGGTGATGACTGCTGCTGGAAACGCCGTGAACCGGTTGCTGAGCTATTCGTTTGTCGGCTCTGAATTTATCTTTGGCGACCTGGGCTCCAAATTTTCCAAGTTTGGTTTTATCTTTGCGTTCCAGGTGTTGCCCACCATCATCTTCATTGCCGCGTTCTTCGCGGTGCTGTATCACTTCGGCATCATGCAGTTCGTGATCAAGCAGTTTGCCCGGGTGATGATGCGTTTCATGGGTGCTACAGGTGTGGAGTCGATGGACGTTGCCGCCAGCATCTTCATGGGACAGACCGAGGCGCCGCTGACGATCCGTCCATTTCTGCCCAAGGTCACCAATTCGGAGCTGATGGTGATCATGACCGCCGGAATGGCGCACGTCTCGGGCGGCATCATGGGCGCGTACATCCTCAGCGGCATCGAGGCGCGGCACTTGCTAGCGGCCGTTATCATGACAGCACCGGGAACAATTGTGATTGCCAAGATGCTCGTGCCGGAAACAGAGAAGCCGCTCACCGGCGGCGCCACGAAGCTCGAAGGCGTGGAGTTTGAAGCGCGCGACAGCAACGTGCTCGACGCGATCGCCAAAGGAACAACCGATGGACTACACCTCGCGCTCAACGTCGCGGCGATGCTGATTTCGTTTTTGGCGCTGATCGCACTACTGGACGGCATTCTCGGCGGCGTCCATAATTTGCTCGCAGCTCACGGAATGCCGTGGTTTCCGGCCACGCTGGAGACAATTTTTGGCGTGATCTTCGCGCCAATAGCCTGGCTCATCGGCGTGCCCTGGCACGATTGCATGGCCATCGGAGACCTGCTGGGCACGCGCATGGTGTTGAACGAACTGGTGGCATTTGCCAAACTCGGCGGCGAAAAGGCTTCACTTGATCCCCGCTCGGTTACGATTGCGACTTTTGCGCTGTGCGGTTTCGCCAACCTCAGCTCGATCGGCATTCAGATTGGCGGTTTGAGCGCCCTGGCGCCTAACCGGCGTCACGATCTGGCGCGACTGGGATTCCGAGCGATGATCGCCGGCACCCTTGCCAATCTGATGTCAGCTAGCATTGTGGGAATCCTGATGAGGGCCTGAACCCGGCCTATGGCCGCTTCCATGCCGGCAATCACCCTGTCACAAATGTTTCGTTATGCGCTGGCTCACACCTCATTGTGACCCTTGCACTATTTCCTGCCCTGTAACCGCACGAAGATAGACACAGCAGGAGCTCTACGGCTCCTCAAGGTTTCTCGTGCGCAAAAACGAAGAGTGTGTTTGTATTAACTTGGATCACTCGCCTGCGGCTTCGGTAATCGTGCATCTCGATAGACCTTACGCAGAGTCAGGCTCCCTCATAAGCCCGGCGCACAATTCATACGCGAACTCATTGGGAGGATTTCATGTCTATCACTAAGCAGGAAGCACTCGATTACCACGAGGGGAATCGCCCGGGTAAGATCGAGGTCATTTCCAGCAAGCCCTGCCGCACCCAGCGCGACTTGAGCCTGGCGTACACGCCGGGCGTTGCCGAGCCTTGTCTGGAAATCGAAAAGAACCCGCTCGATGCCTACAAGTACACCGCCAAGGGAAACCTGGTGGCGGTGGTGAGTAACGGAACCGCCGTGCTCGGTCTCGGTGACATCGGCGCGCTGGCCGGCAAGCCGGTGATGGAAGGCAAGGGCGTGCTGTTCAAAAGGTTTGCCGACATCGATGTGTTCGACATCGAACTCAACACCCACGACGCCGACGAGATAATCAAGACCTGCCAGTTGCTGGAACCAACGTTTGGCGGCATCAACCTGGAAGACATCAAGGCGCCGGAGTGCTTCTACATCGAGGAGACCCTCAAAAAGACGATGAAGATACCGGTATTTCACGATGACCAGCACGGCACTGCGATCATCTCCGGTGCGGCAATGGTAAATGCCGTGGAACTCGTCGGCAAGAAGATGGAAGACGTGAAGGTGGTGGTGAACGGCGCCGGCGCCTCGGGCATTGCGTGCGCCGAGCACTACATCTGCCTCGGGGTGAAGCGCGAAAACATCACCATGGTTGACACCAAGGGCGTGGTGTACAAAGGTCGCACTGCAGGCATGAACCCCTACAAAGAGCGGTTCGCGCATGAGACCGACAAGCGCACGCTTGAAGAAGCTTGCAAAGGCGCGGACGTGCTGCTCGGACTATCGGCAAAGGGTGCTTTTACGCCAGAAATGATCGCGTCGCTGGCGCCCAATCCTGTGGTCTTTGCGATGGCGAATCCCGATCCCGAGATCACCTACGACGAAGCCAGGGCGGTCCGTGATGACATCATCATGGCCACTGGGCGTTCGGATTTCCCCAACCAGGTGAACAACGTGTTGGGCTTCCCATTCATCTTCCGCGGCGCGCTCGACGTGCATGCCACCACCATCAACGAAGAAATGAAGCTGGCAGCAACCTATGCACTAGCTGCGTTGGCCAAAGAAGACGTGCCGGATTCCGTGTGCCGGGCCTACGGCGTGGAGCGGTTGAAATTTGGCAAAGACTACATTATCCCCAAGCCGTTCGATCCGCGCGTGCTGGTGTGGGAAGCGGCGGCCGTGGCCAAGGCGGCCATGGAGACCGGAGTAGCGCAGATTCCGGTGGACCTTGACGAATACCGCGAGCAGCTGGAAAAGCGGCTCGGCAAGGCGCATGAGCTCATGCGCATCATGATTCACAAGGCAAAGTCCAATCCCAAGCGGGTGGTCTTCCCCGAGGGATCGCACGAGAAAATCCTGCGCGCCTGCCACGTCCTGCTCGAGGAAAAGATCGCGATTCCGGTGCTGGTCGGACACGACAATGAAGTGGAGAAAGCAGCAACGGAGTTGGGCATTTCTTTGGAAGGCGCAATCGTAGTCGATCCAGAGAAACATCCCCGCCACGAAGAGTATGTGCAGGAGTTCTACCGCCTCAGGCAGCGCAAGGGTGTGACGCTCGCCTCCGCTGAGGAAGCGATGCATCACCGCAACGTGTTCGGCTCCATGATGGTGCGAATGGGCGACGCCGACGCGCTGGTCTCCGGCGTCACGCAGAACTACCCCGACACGATTCGTCCGGCGCTCCAGGTCATCGGTGTGCGCGAAGGCATCCACAAGGTGAGCGGCATTTATCTGCTCATCACCCGCAAAGGCGATCTTTTCTTCCTGGCCGACGCCACCGTGAACATCGAACCGACGGCGGAAGACCTGGCGGAAATTGCGTTGTGTACGGCACAGGAAGCGCGGCGCTTCGACGTGGAGCCTCGGGTGGCCATGCTCTCGTTCTCGAACTTCGGCAGCACCCGCCATCCATTGTGCGACAAGGTACGTCGGGCGGTGGAACTCGTGCGCTATGCCGACCCCACTCTGGTGATCGATGGCGAACTGCAATCGGACATTGCTGTGAACCCCAAGAAGATGCAGGAGGCGTTCCCGTTCAGCACGCTCAAGGGCGGCGCGAACGTGCTGATCTTCCCGGACTTGCAGTCTTGCAACATCGCGGCCAGGCTTTTGCCGCAACTGGGAGCAGGGGAGATGCTGGGGCCGATTCTTTCCGGCATGGCCAAGCCGGTGCACTTGCTGCAGCGCGGGGCCGAGGTTGAAGACGTGGTGAAGATCGCTACCGTGGCGGTGGTCGACGCCCAGGACTCCTCGGCGCCGGCTCGAGTATTGCCGCCGCGGGCTGCGGCGGTGATGCGCTGAAGTTGATAAGTTGCGCAACTACCGTCGTTACGACGTAAGTTGTACCGGCCTACGATAGAAGGGGGATGCGCTTGGACCCGGTCGGGTGCAAGACTGCATAGCGATGGGATGTATGCCGTTTTTCGGCATGCAGGTTGTGCATCAGTTCACTCTCCCCTCCCTGAGACGTGAACGCGCTTAGAAGGCGGAACTCTGGACCGAAAGGTCTTTTACGGGTAGTGCAACTGGGCGCTGCGTACCGGTAAGAGTTCCGCCGTTCTTCCCCAGATCGCTTTCGTCGTGCGCCAGGCAGCGCCACCGTGCCGTCTGATTTAGAGGAAATAATCCCTCAAGACAACCAAGTTCTCGCAGTTACAGTTACGTTTCTTTCGACGAGTGAGTGATTACGCCCACCGCGTGGGCTGTGGTGAAACATGGAACCATGACGCCGCGAAAGTCGCGCGGGCCAATAGAACAAGCTCCCCCGATGGTAACCACTAGTCACGCGCTCGGGTGAGTATGGTCACATACACGCCGGTTACCTTCCTGTATTACTCTTTCCAAGGCCTATTTTCTCTGTGCTGTACAAGACTATCAGCGCTGCAGTTTACGGCATCGACGCGAACCTGATCGAAGTCGAAGTCGACATCTCTTCGATCAAGTCAGATGACGCCCACTTCATGACGGTCGGGCTGCCCGATGCCGCCGTGCGCGAGAGCCGTGAGCGTGTTCGCTCGGCATTGAAGAACAGCGGATACGATATTCCGCCCTCTAACACCACAATCAACCTGGCGCCGGCGGACCTCCGCAAGGAGGGTTCGGGATTCGACCTCCCGATGGCGCTCGGCATCCTGGGCGCCTATGGTGGCCTACGCAACCAGCCGCCTGACGATGCGCTGTTTGTTGGAGAACTCTCGCTCGACGGAGGCCTTCGAGGCGTCCGTGGAGCCCTGCCGATTGCTATCACCGCGCGCTCGAACAAGATCAAGAGAGTGATCCTCCCCGAAGTGAACGCCCGCGAAGCCGCCGTGGTGGAGGGCGTTTCTGTGTATCCGGTGCGCTCATTGATGGACGTCGTGAACCTGCTCAACACGGGCAACGGCATTCAGCCGATGAAGGTGGACACGCGCGCACTGCTGGACTCCGCGCAACAATTCACCGTCGATTTCCGCGATGTGCGAGGCCAGCAAACCGCCAAGCGCGCCATTGAAGTTTCAGCCGCCGGCGGACACAACCTGCTGATGATCGGCCCTCCTGGCTCGGGCAAGACCATGCTGGCCAAGCGCATGCCGACCATCCTTCCGCCTCTGACCTTCGACGAAGCGCTGGAGACGACGAAAATCCATAGCGTGGCGGGAGTACTTGACTCAGCCAGCGGGCTTGTGGGCACGAGGCCCTTTCGCTCTCCGCATCACACAATTTCCGATGCGGGTCTGATTGGCGGAGGCATGATTCCTCGTCCAGGCGAAGTCAGCCTGGCCCACAACGGTGTGCTGTTCCTCGATGAGCTTCCCGAGTTTCCACGCAATGTGCTGGAAGTGATGCGCCAGCCCCTGGAAGACGGCAACGTGACTATCGCGCGCGCGGCCATGTCTCTGAGCTTTCCAGCGCGCTTCATGCTGATGGCGGCGATGAATCCCTGCCCCTGTGGATACTTCAACGACCGCACCCGCGAGTGTCACTGTACTCCGATGATCATTCAGCGCTACATCTCGAAGATTTCGGGTCCGTTGCTAGACCGTATTGATATTCACATCGACGTCCCGGCGGTGAACTATCGGGAATTGCGCAACCCGACGGCGCCGGAAAGCTCGGCTGAGGTGAGGCTACGGGTTGTGCGCGCGCGCGAACGCCAGTTGGACCGCTTTGCCCAGGGTAAGGAACGGATTTACTCGAACGCTCAGATGGGCTCGCAGGAGATACGGAAATACTGCGAATTGGGAACCGACGCCGAGCACCTGTTGGAGCGCGCCATCGCCAAACAAGGGCTAAGCGCCCGGGCCCATGATCGCATTCTGAAGGTGGCACGAACCATCGCCGATTTGGGAGGCGCAGACTCGATCGAATCGGGCCATATCGCGGAGGCAATTCAATACAGGACGCTCGATCGAACTTTTTGGGCGTGACCAAGTAAGAATTTTAGAATGAATATGATACGGAGAACGAAACGCCTGTGCAATGGGCCCGAACGCACCGCACAGGGACTCGGCTTGTGGGAAACTCTCCACAACTTATTGAAAATCGGTGGGTTGGAATTGACGGAACGTTTTGCAGCCAAGTCCGTCCGATGGTCAGTATACGGTTTCCCGGTTTGGTACCCTCGCAGGACGATTTTTCTTGACTCTGGAAGTCTGTGCAGATAACGTACTGTTTTTGGAGTCACGCGGCATCCTGTAAGTTCCAGTCCAGGCGTCCTGCCCCAGACGGCCACACACTGAACGCCACTACCAGGAAACAGGAAGGTAAGACCCGCACGAAGGCGTGCCGGGCTGCGTACAGGATAAAACTTTAGTGACTCAACGGTAGCGCTTTAGGGCCACCCGGTGAATTGGGTCGAGGCGCGGAAAGAAACGAACCGGAACCCGGCGGACGGCATCCAACCATAAGGTTTCCTGCCGCAGGAAGCAGGTTGGTTCCCACCGCCACGACTCACCCGACAGGAATTTGGGCCCCGCAGAGAAGCGCCGTGCAGGTCATTCATAGGACAAGAGGAGAAATACATGCGGTCTGAACTCGTTTTTGAAGCTGTTCACACATTACGTAACCGTTATACCCTTTGCCAACTCGCCTCCAAGGCGACGCGTAGGTTCCACCGCCCGAGCACGCGTATTCAGGACACCACGAACGAAGTTCTGAACCGCATTGCCGGAGCCGAGCGTGACGAATTGATTCAGGAACCGGAGACTGCAACCGAAGCACAACGGCGCGCTGCCTAAGCGCGCCGCGCTTCGGCGCGCCTCCTGCTCTACCATCCCGCCTTTGCAGTAATTCCCCGTAGGTGACAATGACGATCTCAGAGTTAAAAGAAAAGAACATCACCGAGTTGACCAAGATTGCCCGTCAACTCGATTTGCCCGGCGCCAGTGGTCTCCGCAAGCAGGACCTCATCTTCAAGATCCTCCAGGCCCAGAGCGAAAAAGAAGGACATATCTTCGCGGAAGGCGTGCTGGAAATCCTGCCCGACGGCTACGGCTTCCTCCGCTCTCCGGATTACAACTACCTGCCCGGCCCCGACGACATTTACGTCTCCCCGTCGCAAATCCGCAAGTTCGACCTGAAGACCGGTGACACCATCAGCGGCCAGGTGCGTCCTCCGCATGAGGGCGAGAAGTATTTCGCGCTGGTGAAGATCGAGGCTGTGAACTTCGAATCTCCCGACGAAGCGCGCAACAAGATTCTGTTCGACAACCTGACGCCGCTGTATCCGCAGGAGCGGATCAAGCTGGAGACCGTGCGCGAGAACATCAGTGCCCGCGTCATGGACCTGTTGACGCCCGTCGGCAAAGGACAGCGCGGCTTGATCGTCGCGCCGCCACGCACCGGCAAGACGATGCTGCTGCAAAACCTGGCGAACTCCATCACGACCAACCATCCCGAAGTCGTGCTCATCGTGCTCCTCATCGACGAGCGCCCGGAAGAAGTCACCGACATGCAGCGCTCCGTGAAGGGCGAGGTCATCTCCTCTACCTTCGACGAGCCTGCTGCCCGCCACGTTCAGGTCGCAGAAATGGTGATCGAAAAGGCCAAGCGCCTAGTCGAGCACAAGCGCGACGTGGTCATTCTGCTGGACTCGATTACTCGCTTGGCTCGTGCGTACAACACCATCGTTCCGCCCTCGGGCAAGGTGCTCTCTGGCGGCGTGGATTCCAACGCGTTGCAGCGTCCGAAGCGGTTCTTCGGCGCGGCACGCAATATCGAAGAAGGCGGCTCGCTTACAATCATCGCCACCGCGCTGATCGAGACCGGCTCGCGCATGGACGACGTGATCTTTGAAGAGTTCAAGGGTACAGGCAACATGGAAATCATCCTCGACCGCAAGCTCGTGGATAAGCGCACGTTCCCGGCGATTGACATTCAGCGCTCTGGCACGCGTAAGGAAGAGCTGCTCATTCCCAAGGAAGACCTGGCGCGCATCTGGGTGCTGCGTAAGGTGCTGAATCCGCTGTCTCCGGTGGAAGCGATGGAATTGCTCATCGACAAACTCGCGAAGACGCGGTCCAACGGCGAGTTCCTCTCGAACATGAGCGCACTGTAATTTGTAAGTTGATCCGAGGTGATAAGGGCGGAGGCCACGAGGCTTCCGCCTTTCTGTTTGTTGCTGCCAATCAACCCGAGAGTTTCACCACCATCTTCCCGATATTGCCGGCACCGGAATGTAATAGGTCAAGGAACGCAGCCGGCGCTGCGTCGAGGCCCTCAACGACGGTCTCGCGATTGATCAGTTTCCCTGTATTCAGCGCCGGCACCGCCTCGGCAAGAAATGCCGGCATTTCCTTCATCCAATCGCTGACAATAAATCCCTCCAGCCGCAGCCGCTTGGTGATCGCCAACGCCAGATTACGTGGGCCCGGAATTGGTGTGTTGTAGCCTGCGATGCCACCGCACAGCACAACCCGTCCGTGCGGGCGTAGCCCGTACAAGGCCGCCTCCAGCTGCGGGCCTGCCGTGTTGTCGAAATACACGTGCAGGCCTTCTGGCGCGCCTTTCTTGAGGTATTCAAGCGGTTCACCTTTGCGATAGTTGAAGGCGAAATCCACCTTGAGCTCGTCATGCAGGAACGCAACCTTTTCGTCCGTGCCGGCGCTTGCCAGCACGCGGCAACCGTGCATTTTCGCGAACTGACACGCGGCGATTCCCACCGCGCCGGCACCGCCGGAAACGAACACCGTCTCCCCATCTTTCAGGTTGGCGATACGGAACAGCCCGACCCAAGCTGTCAGACCGGTAACTCCAAGGATGCCGATGTACGCGGACGGCGGCGCAACGCTCACGTCCACAACTTGCAACTGCGATGCCGGTGCCACGAAGGCCTCACGCCATCCAAACATGCTGAGCGCGTATGTTCCGACCGGCAGGCTGTCGTCGTTGGAGACGATGACGCAGCCGACGGCTCCTCCCTGAAGCGCCTTGCCAATCTCGAACGGCGGTACGTACGACTTGGTGTCGTTCATCCGCCCGCGCATGTAGGGATCGACCGACATGCAGACGTTTTCGACTAGCACTTCACCAGGTTTCGGGTCAGGAAGTTCAACCGAGGCGAAGGAAAAGTTGTCGAGGGTGGGTTCGCCTTGAGGACGGCTAGCCAGACGAACTTCGCGGCTTATCTGAGGCATGATATTTCACACCCATGCTGTCGCTTCAAACGAACTTGAACGCGGCGAATATCAGGAAGGCGACTTCGGCAGCGACCAGCGAAATCCACACCTTCTGGCGGAGTCGCGAGCGCGATATGTCTCTCTTGAACTGCGCCTGCGCAGCGATGATTGCCGGTGCAAGCTCCTGCAAGGGCACGACAACTTCGACGGGAGCTTCCATCGGAACGTAAGACACGTCGGACTGGGGCGCATCCGGCAGATAAACCTTGGGCGTGTCGAGCAGCGACGACCAGTCGAGAATTTGCAGCCAGGTGTCCGCGTCATACGGAGCAAACGGCTGCGATGTCAGCTCCAGTGCGGGCAGCCTTTCGGGCGACAGGCGATCACGCAGCGTGCCGAGGAGCGAGTACCACCAGGCGTGGGCCATGTTATCGCCCAGCAGTTCGCCTACGTCCACCGGACTCGATGTCAGTTCCAGCGCCGGCAAAATCTCGGGAGACACGACGTCGGCAATGTTGGTAAAGATGGTGCGATACCAAGGGCGCTGGAGACGGTCTCCGAAGAGCATACCGACATCAATCGGCTTCGATGTGAGCTGCAGCGGCGACAGCCGCTCGGGTGCGACGCGGTCAATGATGTTGAGGGCCAGCGACCGCCAAAGCGGGATGGTCAGCTCTTCCGGTGGTGCGATGTCGAGGTTATTCATCAGCTCTGTGTCTATGATACCAAGCTCAAACGCTTAGCGCCTTGCTGCGAATAGGGGGTCAAGTCTGGCGCTGCAAGTGTCGAACTCCGCCTGCTCCGGCGACGATAACGTCGCGGGTGATGCCGATGAACAGGCCGTGCTCGATGATGCCGGCACGTGCGCCAAGTTTCGCGGCGAGTTCCTCGACATCAGCGATCGGGCCGAAATTGCAGTCAAGGATCATGTTGCCGGAATCGGTCACGAACTGCGACCCGCCTTTGTTGGTGCGGATGACGGCGTGCGCGCCCAATGATTCCAGGAAGCGAAGCTGCGATCGCCAGCCGTACTCGCTGACTTCGACTGGCAGAGCAAATTGCGTGCCGAGGCAGGGGGAGAGCTTGCTTTCGTCCACGACAATGATTTCGCGGGTCGTGGCCTGGGCGACGATTTTTTCGCGGAAGAGGGCGCCGCCCCCGCCCTTGATCACGTTGAACTCGGGGTCCACTTCGTCGGCGCCGTCGATGGTGAGGTCAATGGCCAAGGGAAGCGACGATTCCATCAGTCGAATGCCAAGTTGTTCCGCTTCGTCGTGCGTGGCCTTGGATGTCGCGAAGCCCGTGATGTCTGTGAGTGCGCCCGCGCGCAGCAACGAGCCGATCTTGCGGGTGGCGAAGATGGCAGTGGAGCCGGTGCCGAGTCCGACGACCATTCCGGACTGCACGAACTGCACGGCAAATTCGGCGGCTTCCTGTTTGAGCTGGGCGTGCGGATCGACGGTGGGACTGGGCAAGCAGTTCCTCCTATACTATTTCGCAACAGGAGAATCATCATGGGCGAGAGTCTGCAGGGTCAAGTGGCAATTGTGACCGGCGCCAACGGCGGGCTGGGGACCTACGTGACCAAAGCGCTTTTGGAAGCAGGAGCGACCGTCGTGGGGATTGCGCGGTCGATTGCCGCCGGGGAGGCGCACGACAGCCGTTTTTACCCTGCCAGTGCAAACCTCACCGATCCCGATGAAGTGCAAGGTCACGTTGCGAGATTCGCGGAGCAGTTCGGCAAAATCGACATCCTGGTGCACGTGATGGGTGGATTCGCCGGCGGTGCGAGCGTCGCCGCGACCGACGATGCTACGTGGCAGAAGATGATGGACATTAACCTGAACGCCGCGTTTTACGTATTGCGGGCCGTGGTTCCCGTAATGCGGAAAGCGGGACATGGGAGCATTATCGCGATTGGGAGCCGCCAGGCCGTGCAGCCGGCGGCAAATGTAGGCGCATACTCGGCGTCCAAAGCTGCGCTGGTGTCGCTGGTGCAGACGGTCGCTCTGGAGAACAAGGACAAGAACATCCGCGCCAACGTGATTTTGCCCGGAACCATGGACACTCCTGGGAATCGCGCGGCCATGCCCAAGGCCAACTTCCCCAAGTGGGTGAAGCCCGCGCATGTGGCTGGACTGGTGCTGTTGCTGGCAAGCGAATCCGGCAGCGACATTTCAGGAGCAGCGATTCCGATTTATGGCGTTGACCAGTGAGCGCTTCCATCTCTATTGAGGGACTGGCACCCACACGACCAAAGGCGGCTCGCCTGGAGCACCAAGTGAAAGCATGGGCCCCCGGCGCCGCGCCCGGCGCTTACTTCTTACAGCCTTGATTGTTCGCGCCCTTAACGCAGGTGGTGCCACCCGGGCCCTGGGCCACGCCCTTTCCATCCTTGGTCTTGGCCGTGCCGCCATTGGTGGTTTGGGTGGTAGTGACTCCGTTGGAATTCGTCTGGGCGACGGCGGCGTTACCCGTATGAGGATTGACCACGGCGGCGCCGTTGGGTCCCTGGGCCGCAGCCACTCCATTCGCGCTCTTCACTGTAGTGCCGTTGCTGGTCGCGGTCGTGGTGACTCCGTTCGAGTTCTTCTGCGCGACAGCAGCATTGCCGGTGTTCGGGTTGACGGCAACGGCTGTCTTGCCGTTGCTGCAAATGGTGTGACCACGCCGGTTCTTGACGCAATCGCCGGCGAACAAGCTGGAAGTAACGAACAGGCACGAAATCAATAAGAGGCTTTTCATTTGCATCTCCGTTGTAAGCCTCGCACACGGGGTCGCCAAAAGATATGGGAAAACGATGCGCCGCCGAGGTTACCGCTATGCTCCGGGCCTGGGCAGAACGTTGTCGATCGCGTTGAAGCATGGCGCGCTGGAGAGCTCGGGAAGATGACCTGAGGAACAGGGCCAAGATAACCACGGCGCCGTTATCGTCAGCGGTTGGGCAGAGAAGTCCCTATAATGCCGGTGAGATGATGCGGAGGTTTTCGTCCGCAATCCGCTGGCTGTTCTCATCGTGCGATGGCGCAAGTGACCGGCTGCTTGTGCGTTGGATTTTTCTGCGCGGTTTGGGTCTCATCTATCTCTCCGCGTTTTACCCTCTCCAGTTTCAGATTAAGGGGCTCATCGGTCCTGACGGCATTCTGCCCGCGAACGAATATTTGCAGGCGCTGGCGAAGCTGGGTCTGAAACGATATTGGTTTGCGCCCAGCCTGTTCTGGTTTGCCAGCGGGCCGCACATGCTGATGGCCGTCTGCTGGATTGGGCTCGGGGCGGCGATTCTGCTAGTGCTGAATGTCTGGCCGCGCGCGATGCTGGCTGTGTGCCTGGCGTGCTTCTTGTCGTTCGTCAGTACGGCACAGGATTTTTCGGGCTATCAGTCTGATGGAATGTTGCTGGAGGCCGGATTTCTGGCGCTACTTTTCGCGCCCCACGGACTGCGACCGCGCTTGGGGCTGCGCAGCCCACCCGTGCGCGCCAGTCTTTTCCTGCTGCAGTGGGAATGGTTCCGCATCTACTTCGAGTCGGGTGTGGTGAAGCTGGCCAGCGGCGATCCGCAATGGCGCAACTTCACGGCGATGGACGAGTACTATCAGAACGGTCCACTGCCGACGTGGATTGGCTGGTATGTGCAGCACTTGCCACATTGGTTCCACGCCTTTGCGACGGGTGCAACGCTGTCTCTGGAGTTGGGCCTGGTATGGATGCTCTTCCTGCCAAGGCGATGGCGGATCGCAGGCTTCTTCGTTGTGACCGCGTGGCAGATTCCGGTCATCTACACCGCGAACTACACGTTTCTCAATTACCTCGTGACGTTGCTGGGCGTGCTGCTGCTGGACGACCGCTTTCTGCAGCGGTGGCTGCCGAAGTGGATTCTCATCTGTTTTCACAGGGAACTCGTTGCTCCGAAGGAAGCCGCACCCGAAGGTGACGGCCAAGACTTGCAGGCAGAAGCCACGACGAAAGTCATATCACTAGGCGAGAGGCGGACCGGTGTTTCGCGCTCCTTGCACGCCTTGGGTATCGCCTTCACCGGCGTGATGCTGAGCTGGATCTTTTATGCCACGACGGTCGAGATGATCTGGATTATTTATTCCGAAGCGCCATTTCCGATGTCGCCGGTGCTCGCACTTGATCCGTTTCGCATTGCCAACCGCTATGGGCTGTTTGCGGTGATGACACGCGGAAGATATGAGATCGAGTTTCAGGGATCGAATGACGGCGAGACTTGGGTGGCGTATCCGTTCCGTTACAAGCCGCAGGATCCGGCCAAAGCGCCGGGAGTTTATGCGCCTTATCAGCCGCGCTTCGAATGGAACTTGTGGTTTGCGTCTCTGGGCTACTGGCGCGACAACATGTTCGTGGTGAGCGCAGAAGAGCGATTACTGAATAACGCTCCCGACGTAATGGCGCTGTTCGCCAGCGATCCGTTTCCCGATGCGCCGCCGAAGTATGTGCGCGCCGTGATTTGGCAGTATTGGTTTACGTCGTTGGCGGAGAAGCGCGCGACGGGGATGTGGTGGCGGCGGAAGTTTCTTGGGCTGTACGCACCGGAGCTGACCTACGGGCCCGACGGGAAGCTCGGAGTAGTGGAGTGGCCTCCGCCCGCCATGCCGAGACTGTGAGCGGGAAGAATTACGGGGAGTTCTGGCGTCTGCAGTGGCCAGCGGTCAATCGCTGATGGTCCCAGGTAGCGCCGGAGGCAGGCGCGAAGTTCGCATACCCAGCTAAGCAATTTGTGCGACGCCGACGCCGCAACTCGCATCTTTAAGTATGCGTCGATGAACCAATCTGACTCGTACACCAACACCAGTTCAGACTCTCGCGAGTGGGAATCTGCGTCGATTCACCGATTTCTGATCGAGTCCAACATGGCTTCAGCGTCCCAATTGTCCTGATGCGAACCGGCCAAGACTTACGGCAGCATGCAAATTTTCTTCACCAACGCCACCCAGTCGAGTTGCGAAACTTATTAACCACAAGAGGACATACCCCAAAGCCAGAAGGCCAAGGTCGCCTCACCTGGCGCCAAGTACGTTTAACCATTGTTGAAGATTTTTAGGAGGATGTATGGCAACAACAGTAGCGGTGGCAACCATGAAGGTGGCCCAGGTTTCCAAGCCGGGAGCGAATTTCGAGATCGTCGAGCGCGAGATTCCTGCACCGGACGCAAGACACGTGCGCATCAAGGTGCAGGCATGCGGTGTCTGCCACAGTGACGTGCTGACGAAAGAAGGCGCATGGCCGGGAATTCAGTATCCCCGTATTCCGGGTCACGAAGTCGCGGGCATCATCGACGAAGTAGGCGCCGGCGTTTCGGCGTGGAAGAAGGGACAGCGCGTGGGTGTCGGCTGGCATGGCGGTCAGGACAACACTTGCCGGGAGTGCCGCCGCGGAGATTTTCGTAACTGCCAAAATCTGAAAATTCCGGGCATCAGCTATGACGGCGGATACCAGCAATACATGATCGCTCCGGTCGAGGCGCTGGTGTCGATACCGGACAGCCTGAATGACATCGAAGCAGCACCGTTGCTGTGTGCGGGGATCACGACCTACAACGCATTGCGACACAGTGGCGCGTTGCCCGGCGACCTGGTTGCGGTGCAGGGAATCGGCGGCCTGGGTCACCTCGGCATTCAATTCGCAAACAAGTTCGGCTACAAGGTCGCGGCCATCGGGCGCGGGCCCGAAAACGCGGAGCTGGCGAAGAAACTCGGGGCGAGCGTGTATATCGACAGCCAAGCGACGAATGCGGCCGAGGCATTGCAGGAATTAGGCGGCGCGTGTGTAATTCTGGCGACAGCTCCCAGCTCGAAAGCGATGTCTGAGCTGATCAACGGTCTGGGGCCGAACGGCAAGCTCGTCGTGATTGGCGCGACATTCGATCCCATCGAAGTCACGCCGGTGCAGCTCATTACTGGAAGTCGAACCATTCAAGGCTGGGCCGCCGGAACACCCGCCGATTCCGAGGACACGCTGCACTTTGCCGAACTAAGCGGCGTGCGTCCCATGATCGAGACGTATCCGCTCGAACGGGCGGAAGAGGGTTACGCGCGAATGATGAGCGGCAAGGCGCAGTTTCGCGTTGTCCTGACAATGTGAAATCGGACGCCAGCGCTGCGACAAAACCTGTTTCATCGCCCGCATGACAGGCGACAGATGCCACTCTTTGCGAAGAGTATCGAGCTTCACGCCTTAACTTTGGAGGAAAGAATATGGCAGATGTGAAGGATGAAATCCGCAGTGGCGACGCCGGGGTTGACCTGAAGCTCGAGATCGTTGTCATTCCTGTCTCTGATGTCGACCGCGCGAAAAGGTACTATGCCGGGCTCGGGTGGAGACTCGATGCCGACTTCGCCGCCGGTGACGACTATCGAGTGATCCAGTTCACGCCGCCGGGCTCTGGTTGCTCGATTATCTTCGGCAGGAACGTCACCGCGGCTGCTCCCGGCTCCGCTCAGGGGCTGTACCTGATCGTCTCCGACATTGAGACAGCCCGTGAGGAGTTGCTCAATCGGGGCGCCAAAGTCACCAGCGTGTTCCACGCCGGCGACGCATTCGCCGGCAAGGACGATCCTTACCTGTTTGGGCGGCTACGGGTCTGCGGCCAGGATCCCGAGCATCGCAGCTACCGATCGTTCGCGTCGTTCAGCGATCCCGACGGCAACGGCTGGCTGCTGCAGGAGATCACGACTCGACTTCCCGGGCGCATCGACTCGGCCGCAACTTCGTTTGGGTCCGTAAGCGATTTGGCATTCGCGCTGCGGCGCGCCGAGGCGGCTCACGGCGAGCATGAAAAGCGCACCGGCAAGCGCGATGAGAACTGGCCAGACTGGTATGCCGCGTACATGGCGAGCGAGCAGTCTGGCAAAGAGCCGCCGGAGTGAACGAAGTCGCGCGTGACGCGTTCCGCGATAGGAAACGAAGTGTCTCTACTTCGTCACATGCAACCTGACCAGGAGCTGATCGACAAGTGGAGCGGTTCCGCTCCGTTCTGGGAGAAGCACAGCGAAGTCATTCGGCAAATGTTTGCAACAGCGATGCCCCATGGCTGAAAGATGTCTCCACTGAAGACCTGAGTGGTGATCAGTGGTTGGGAGGGCCGAAGAAAGAGTAATGTCAGATCGCCGTTTTGGAGGAAGCATGAGCAGCGTAACCAGCGCATCTCGCGTCCAGCGTGAACCGGAACTCCTCGGGCAAACCGTCGTCGTGATTGGAGGCAGCGCGGGCATCGGGCTGGAAACGGCGCGACGAGCACGCGCTGAGGGAGCGGACGTGATTCTCACCGCTCGGAATCCCGACCGCCTTCAACGCGCCGCGAACGAGATTGGCGCGCTAAGCACGGCCGCCTTCGATGCCACCGATTTCGAACGGCTGGGAAAGTTCTTTGACGAAATGCCCAAGTCGATCGACCATGTGCTGGTCACTGGCCCGGGACCCTACTACGCGCCGTTGGCGGAGTTCGACTTCGAAGCGGCACGCCGCGATCTAGAAGCTCATATTCTGCTACCACTGCACGTTGCACGCAACGCCGCGAAGAAGGTTCGCGCGGGAGGGACGCTGCTCTTCATGGGCGGTACCGGCGGCCGCCACACGGCGCCGGGTATGTCGTTGATCTCGGCTCTTACAGCTGCAGGTCCTGCCATGACGCGGAACCTCGCGCTGGAGCTCGCGCCCGTCCGGGTGAACCTGATCGCCGCCGGCTTCGTCGACACTCCGTTGTCGGCCTCGCTTCTCGGCGATCAACTCGAAAACCGCCGCAATCAGCTTCGCTCCACACTTCCTATCCGGCGCGTCGTGGGACCGGCCGACGTCGCCGGGCTCGCAGTACACATCATGGTCAACACGGCGCTTACGGGCGCGACCTACGACATCGACGGAGGGCAGCAACTCGTCGAGGGCTGACGGCCAAGAGGCTCAGGAGGAGAAACACTGGATGACACGAATCGCTTATTTGCTACTTGTTGTGACAACGGTGTCTGGCGTCGTCGCCTTCGCGGCTCACGCATCTGGACCAGCGGAGGGGGAGGCTGCACCGATCTTCGGAATCACGATTCCGCCCGGATACCGCGACTGGAGGCTGATCTCCGTGGCCCACGAGGCGGGCAACCTCAACGACTTTCGCGCCATTCTTGGCAACGATGCAGCGTTTAAGGCCGCACAGGGTGGGACGCTGCCGTTCCCCGACGGATCGATTATTGTCCGGCTGGCCTGGCGTTACGATTCGTCTGAAGAGAACAACAAAGTTTTTGGACGTGAGCAATCTTTCGTAGCCGGGCCTCCCATCAACATTCAGTTCATGGTCAAAGACTCAAAGAAATATGCAGCGACGGGCGGCTGGGGGTTCGCTCAATTCAAAGACGGCAAACCTGATGAATCGGCTCAGCTCAAAACTTGCTTCCCATGCCACGAGCCCGCTAAAGCTCACGACTTTTTGTTTACACGGTACGCGCCTTGAGAGCGCCAGGCGACTCAATTCGTGAAGCGTGAATAAGACAAAGAAGAGGAATTGGTGGAGGCGGCGGGAGTTGAACCCGCGTCCGAAAATGCTGTCAGCCAAGAGACTACATACTTAGTCGCGTTCACCCAGTCGCCGAGGCGACCAGTCTCGCCAGCCACGCTGAGAACGGACAAGAAACGCGGCCAGCCAGCCTGAAAGTTTCGCCTCGAACCCCAGACGTAGGTTTTGAGGCTAGCTCACTGTATGACGCCCTGACTCCAGCCCATGAGCAAAGCCGAAGGGAGCGGCAACTTAATTAATTAAGCTGCGTATGCGAGGTTTTGGTTCGCAATTGTGTTTTTGCGCACGATTACGGATGCACGCACTCCGGTATGCCTCTTGACCGCAATCACTTCCGTCGAAGCCGTGACGCCCCCACGTGGTGAATCGGCTGTTTCAACTCTAGCAGCCGTGGCCGGGAAGTCAATCCGGCCAATCTATTAGATGCGCAACCGAGGCAACTGGACGCGATCAGGCGCTTTCGGCAACGCGCTCGGGCGCGGGGATGGCGGACATCATCTCCTTTTTCAATTTTTCACCGTCTTTGCGTTTCATCTCGTAGTACTCGCGCAGCTGATGGTTCATGCTGTTCACTTTCATGTTGAGTTCCTGATACGCCGCTTCGCGATAGATGCGGTACTGGAGCGAGCCGGGGCGCAGGCCGGGCGGGGGCGCGGGGAAACCGTCGCTGTGACGAAGCTCGGCCTCCTCGTCGGCTTTGCGGAGGGTCCAGAGGGTCTCGGCATCGACATCGCCTCCGGGATTGATCGCGTATTCCTGCTCGAAGCCGGGATATTCGTGGACATGGGCGGCGTGGCTGGATGGCGAACCCAGGTTAGCGCCCGAAAGCGGGGCGCGAATCCCTCGCTCGGCTCGGGACAGGCTCTGGGGCACCGGTTCGGAGTCTGGCTGGGCTGCTTCCAGTTTGGCCCGGTACTTCATCAGGGCGACGGCCTGCTGGATGCCGTAGAGCATTTTTCCGCCGGTGCGTTGGTCGAGCTGGCCGCTGCCCAGCGCCTGAACCACCTCAGAGAGCGCGACTTGCACGGAGGCAAGGTCCTCCAGGGGAGGAAGGTCGAGGCGGTAGTTCACCTGATCGCGAAGAGCGCGGGCGCGACGCAGGCGGCGTCCGCGCTGCATGAGGTGGTAATAGCAGTATTTGCGGTCCCGTAGAGAGGGAGAGCCGCAGTAGGTTCCGTCTTCTTTGACATGGTGACAGGATTCGTGCTGAGTCATGTTTTTCCTCGAGCGATTAGCAATAAGCAATTAGCCGTTAGCGATGAGCCAAACAGCGTTTCCCGGCTGGTGGCGAAAGTTGTTTCGGTACCCCCTTGGCGCATCTTGAAAACAAAGGGTTTATTGCACGACTTGGTGTAAGTTCCAGATAACGAATGGAATTACAGGCAAAGTCTTGTAAACACAGGGGTTACCTCGCACGGTTGATAAAGAATAAAGACCCTCGGGGCGGCCGCGTATCGGCGCGGCGCCGCGAGGGTCTCGGATTGACGTTCAGCAGGAGAACTGGAGTGGGGAGTGGAGTCAAGAAAAATCGTGAGGGCGGGGAAACTTTAGTAACCAAGTGGGGCATTAGCCAGTAGCCAGTTGTCAGTGCAAGGCAAAAGACCTATCGGGAACGAAGCGGCCGCGGATTTTCACGGATGAACTCGGATAAGAAGAGGGACGAAAAGCAACTGCGGAGGCCGAGGATCGGATTTCTTATGTGCGCTCCAGCCTGCTTAGCGGGACTGCGCGCGGGCTCCTTCGTCTCGCCCTTCGGACTCGCTCAGGATTTCGCCAGCTGGGTACGCCAGCAAGAAGGCTCAACTTCGGCAGAGAGGACTGGGTTTTCGTTATTCGCTTTCCCAGCGTCGACCACCCCAGCGAGCGCAACAACGGCGCTCGCTGGGGACCCCGCTTGAAACGCTGGGCTTTCTTCTACCGTCCCGCTCGGCGGGACTGGATCTATGGGGCCGGGAGGATTGTTGGCTGCGCGAGCTGATGGTATCAGCCCCACATGTGCCAACGCTTCTGTGTTAGGTCTGTGACCTGCCCACGTTAGGCCAAAAGAAGGCCGAACGTGGGGCACCGTGCGGGTATTAATACCTGGGCCACGCATTATAAAAGGGCGCCCCTTTCCAGGCAGGTTTAAGGTTGCTGTGCTGAAGCAGTAAACCAAACCTGAGGAAAGGAACACCCGATGAATAGCATCAAGTATGTCGGACTGGATGTCCACCGCGACACCATCTCGGTGGCGGTGCTCAACGCTGAGGGCAAGCTGGTGATGCAGTTGGTGATCGCCACGCACGCCACCGCGATTCTGGATTTTCTGCACGGACTGCGCGGGACATTGCACGTCACCTTCGAAGAAGGCACGCACTCGGGGTGGCTGTACGACTTGCTGGTGAGACGAGTGGCTGAGTCTGGTGGTGTGCAATCCGCGCAAGAATGCGCTGCTGAAGGCGGGCAGCAAGAGCGATGCGATCGATGCGCGCAAGCTGGCCGAGTTGTTGCGGGCGGGGATGTTGTCTGCCGGTGTATCACGGGCAGAACAGCACGGCGGCGGTGAAGCATCTGGGGCGCAGTTATGCGGCGCTGACGGAAGACACCACGCGAACGATGGGGCGGTTGAAAGCGCTGTATCGCAGCCAGGCGATTGCCTGTGCCGGCGCAAAGTTTTCGGAGCGCGGCATCGCGAAGAGTGGCTGGCGCAGTTGCGCGACAGCGGATTGCAGCGGCGGGCGCGGCGGCTGTATCAGGAGCTCGATCTACTGCAGTAGTTACGACGAGAAGCGACGCCGGGATCTGATTCTGGAGTGTCGCAAGCATGGCGAGGCGAAGCTGCTGCGCACGGTGCCGTGGCTGGGTCCGATACGGGTGGCGCTGCTGATTGGGCGAGTGCAGACGCCGCATCGCTTTCGCACCAAGCGACAGTTCTGGGCCTACTGCGGATTGGCGCTGGAGACGCGCGACAGCGGTGAGTATCGTGTGGTCAACGGACAGATCGAGCGCAAGAAGAAGCCGCTGTTCATTCGCGGGCTGAACCGCAACCACAATCACGATCTGAAGAACCTGTTTAAGAGCGCGGCCACAACGGCGAGCGGCAGCGAGGGAGCGTTCGGCCAGTTTTACGAAAACCTTCTGAAAAAAGGGATGCGAGCGGAGATGGCGCGGCTGACCCTGGCGCGCAAGATCGCCGCCATCACCTTGCATGTGTGGAAGAAAGGAGAGGCGTTCGACGCCGAGTATGTGAAGCCACAAGCCGCTTGAGCGCGCGGCACCGCAGGGAAAGGGCGAGTTTCACTCCGCGTTTTTCTGTTCGGGCTGCGAGCTCGGGTTCGAGGGTAAGTATCTTTCGGCTGGTTAGGCTAAGTGTCCGCCGTGTGGCGGACCAAGTCTCACGGGCCACCGTATGCTCCCTCGGATAACCCAACAAAGCCATAGTGCCGCGGGCTTAGGCCGCGAGTCTCAGATAGAACCATGGTTGGCCCGCTGAGCGGGACCACCGTCAGGCTTGAGTAGCTTCAGCTAGCGAAGAATGCCGTAGCGCGGAAATGAAAACCACCGAAGAACTGCGCGTCGCCGGCACTCCAGCGACGACGAAAGGGGCTGGATGTCAGAGAAATAACTCTGCTCCCGCGATGGGAGAAGTGTTTTCTCTTGACATCCCCTTTTATAGAACCAGCCCGGAAAACTCTAGTAACCAGGTCGAGCGAGCTCGGACGAAAACCCCAGATATCCCGAAATCGGGGATATGAGGGACACCGGCCGTGCCGGGTGACGGAGCGGAGTTAGAATCTTACCCAGCCACTTCCCTAGCCGCCTATGACTGCTGACGATTTCCGCCGCATTGCCCTCAGCCTTGAAGGGGCGGAAGAAGGCGCTCACATGGGTAGCGCCGACTTCCGAGTGGGGGGACGAATCTTCGCCACCCTCGCGTCTGCCGATCATGGGTACGGCAATCTGATGCTCACGCCGGAGCAGCAGTCCATGTTCGTTGAGGACTTGCCCGAAGTCTTTCTCCCCATCAAAGGAGGGTGGGGCCGGAAGGGCATGACGCATATTCGGCTGTCGGCTGCGTCAGAGGATGTCCTCACCGGAGCGTTGCGCACCGCATGGCAACTCCGCCGCGAGAAGAACGCCACGGTACACAAGAAACGCGGCAGGAAAGCTTAGCTAAAGCTGACGAAAAGCATTGTTCTGTGCGCTCCGCCCGCCACGGCGGGCTGCGCGCGAGCCTTCGGCAGAGTGGAAGGAGATTTCTTCTCGACATTTGCCCGCGGGCTGACGCCCACGGCTAAAACAAATGTCGCCCTGCGGGCTCGGGTGTTCGTGGCGTGAGCAAAGAAAAACGCCCTCAAACCTCATAAAGAGGAAGGATTGTTGAGGGCGTCGTTAAGTTGTCGAGCACATTCTCCAATGAACTCAGTGTCTGCGTCGGTGATGCCGGTCACGGGCAGGTGTTCAGTCGGAAATGGGGCTCGGTAGGAGTGCGCTTTGGGTGCGATAGCACACGGCAAAGGCCCCACATTTGCCAAAGGAAGGCAAATAGGGGCCGCGGGATTTGTGAGCCACCGGCCGGCCCACGCGCTGGGTCAGATTGACAGGAGTGAGGTGATGAGTCCGGATGACGGGAGTTTTCCGTTGATCTGTTCCAGCAGTCTTACGATCGCCAACAGGGCTCGATATATAAGTATTCCACCGCCGATCATTACCAGCAGAATCGCTCCGAGCAGGGCCGCAGTCAGAGTCATGGTTCCCCCTGGGGTCTAGGTTAGCACTGCCGAATTCGTCAACATGTCGTGGCCGTGGGGTGGCTGGTGTGTGCGCTGATCCCACGAAAACTCCCGCTCAAGCATCGCTTGAACGGGGCACCCGGCTCGGCGTTCTCGGGGTGAGCAAAGAAAAACGCCCTCAAGCCTCAAGAAAGAGGAAGGATTGTTGAGGGCGTCGTTAAGTTGTCAAGCACATTCTCCAATGAGCTCAGTGTCTGCGTCGGTGACGGCGGTCACGGGCAGATGTTCAGTCGGAAATGGTTCTCGGTAGGAGTGCGCTTTGGGTTCGATAGGGCACAGCGTGACGAAAACCCCACATTTGCCCACGGCGGGCAACGGTAGGCCATGGGTTATGTGGGCTATCGACCTCTCAGTGAAAGTCAAAAGACCCACCCGGCCAAAATCAGGCCGGATGGGGCACCCTCGTTAAGTAAGATTGTTTGTGGTTTCGAGCATCGCCGGATGGGGCACCCACCACGCGGCTTCTATTTCGATGGTGCAAGAATGGCGTCGAGGCGGTCGGGGACCGAGTCGACGCGCTGCAGATGCGGCATGCGCAGTCCGTTGTGGTAGTCGAGCGAGACCGTGATGTACGCGTCCCCGCGCTTTAGGAGTAGCTTGACGGTCGTTTTGTTCTTCTCCGCTGCCACGATGGCTTCGCGCATACCGGTGACGCTGTATTTCTGGTCGTTGACGGCCTCCAGTTGCATATCGGGCGTGATGCCAGATTTGAAAGCCGGGCTGTCCCAGATCACCCGATCGATATTGCCTTCCTCGTTTACCGCAAAACCCAAAGACCGGGAAAAATTGGCACCGCGTGAGTCATTGTGTTTTATCCAGTCGGGGACTTCGTCGTTGTAAACGATGCGGTAGCCGCCGCGCGTGATGCCGTCTTCCGGCACCTGCGGGGAGACGTCGTAGACGCGCGACCGCAGGAAGGTGTTCCAGTCGAACGGCTGCACAGTGTTCAGGGCAGTCACAAGGTCGTCGTAGGTGTACGTCTTGGTGATGTAGCTGCCGTTGTCCATGCCAAAGAACAGTTGAGCGAAGTCGTCCAGCGACTTTTTGTCGCCGCTCAATTCGCGAATTTTGGTGTCAGCATCGAGCCACACCAGCACCGATTCTGGATAGTAATCGTAGGAGCGTTGCCAACTGCTCCAGCCCTGCGGCGCATACCCTGCGACGATCGGCTGGTTGGTGGTGTCGGCGAGGGAGCGCCAGTTGCGCCCGGGACTGACTTCGAAGTCGACAGCCGTCATGGCAATCAGGTCGCGTGACTGCTCGGGGGTGCGCAGTCCTGAGCGAGCAGCGAGAACATTGCCGTAGTAGTGGGTCATGCCCTCATAAACCCAGAGCAGGTCGTTCTGCATGGGCACATTAAAGTTGGGCGTCCAGAGGTCGGCTGGCCGGCGGAACTTACCGTTCCAGGAATGCACATATTCGTGTGGAAGAAGATCGCGACCGCCTACTCCGGCAGTCCAATCCGTGAAGTAATTCGAGCGCGTGCTGTCCTCGCTGGACTGGTGGTGTTCGATGCCGGCGCCGCCTACAGAATCGCTCAGGGAGAACAGAAAATCGTAGTGATCGTAATGGCGGGAGTGGAAGAGCCTCTGTGCCTCTTTCACGAGGTTCTGGTGGTACTGGAGTTGTTCGGAACTGATTTCGAGCTGGGCGGGTTCGTCGGCGAATACGTCAAGGTAGACAGGATTGTCCGGTCCACTGGAGATATCGACGCGCTTGAAGTTAATACCCACATAGACGGGAGAATCGACAAGCGTGTTGAGAGTGGTGTCCTTGAAGTGGATCAGGTTTCCTTCCTGCGACTTTACTTCCAGCGCAGTGGCAAACTTCCATCCCTCCGGAATACGAAGAGAGGGAGCGTAGTGAATCTGGCGGGAGAAGTGGCCTGCCGGGTACAAAACATAAGAGAACCATGACAGGTCGGCGAGCTTGGAGGAGAAGCGTCCCGCTTGCGGCTTGATTGGCGTCAGGTACTGATAATCCACGTCGAGGCTCGTGGTGCCTGGCGGCACGTCGATGTGAAAGGCACGGACACTGACTCGGTCTCGGACCCAGGGAATACGCTTGCCGTTGGCGGTCACGACCAGGCCAGCGACCTGCACGATCGCGCCCGACGGCGAATGCCCTCCGGGAAACCACTCCGGATAAAGCAGGATCAGTTTGCCGGGCTTTACCGGTACAGCCTCATGGATAGTGACAATGCGGCGGTCGACGTCGGTTGCGTCAACGGCGATCGCGACGGTGCCGGGATAGGGCGTGTCGAGAGGCGCCGGAATGGGTGGCGGGAGGGGTACAGGTAGCGGACCGGGAGAACTCTGGGCAAACATCGCAGCGGAAAGAGCCAGGACGAGGACAGAGACCACTGCCATGGGCGTTACTGCAAAACGACGAGCATGCGAGAACGAAACGCACATACGATTCTCCCGTGTACCGACAGCGATGATTGAGTGGCCAAGCCAGTTCTTGAGATTACCCGGGAAGCGGAGGCTAGCGCAGGAAAGCTCGGGTAATGGTCCTCCGAAGTCCCAGCATTGCTCAGGCCGGCCCGGTTGACGCAGGCAACGTACGTCGGTGCTCCACGATAGCGGGAGGTAAAGGGTGAGTCAACGGTAAAATCACGGGGGACGCACTTCCGAAGGAGAGGCCAACGAATCGTAAGGCGCCTCCAGAATTGCTCGGTGACACTATCAGGTTCTGCATTCCCGGCATGTTGATGCCGGCCATGCGGCGGGCGAAGCTGGATAGCGAGGGCCTCCGGTTCCTAAGGTAGAGGCGAAAAGACGGCCGCGAAGGCGGGACACCGGGCGGGGAAATGCCGTCCCTGCCGGGACTCGTGTAGTCTTGGTGGCGGCTCCCCGGCACTGACGTGCCGGGCTACGATTGTGGCGCCCTGCGGGCTCAGTGTTGGGGAAATTGCTGTTTTACGAATGTTGTGACCTGCGGGCTGCGTGCGGCCGGGGCTAAAGCCACTCGTGGTGTGCTCCTCTATTCACCGGGCTGAAGCCGGTGCTTCCACCCAAAGAACAGCAGATTCCCCGCGGACTAAAGTCCGCGTGATGACAACAAGAAGGACGGCTTGGACGCAGCGCTGAAGCGCCGCTCTACCACTACGCGCACGAAGACAAGCTGTTTGCGCGGCGGCTGCATGATGCGCTGCAGGGGCGAGGCGTGCGGTGCTGGCTGGATGAGAAGCAGATGCTGCCGGGCGATGACATCTACGAACAGGTGGACCGCGGGATTCGGCTGTGGGAAAAGGTTGTGCAGTGCGTTGTCAGTTGTCGGTTCGACTTCGCTTTCGAACTGGCGGGTGGACGATAAGATTGATGGGGCATCTGCCAAAGAACGCGAACTGATGAAAGAGCGCGAGCGGAAGGTGCTGGCGGTGATTCCGCTGAACCTGGACGGGTATCTGCTGAGCGGGGAGTGGACGAGTGGCAAGGCCAAGCCGGTGCGGTCGCGGCTGGCGGCGGACTTTACGGGTTGGGAAGCAGGATGCGCAGAAGTTCGAGGCGCAGGTGGAGAACGTGATCGAGGCGCTAAGGGCGGATGACGGCGGGAGGGAGCGGGCTCCGGAGGGGAAGCTGTAGGCGGATATTCATCCCACCCTTTTGCTTCGCAAAAGGATGGGGCACCCGCTGCCAGTCGTCGAGTTGAAATTCGAACACCCACCCTTTCGCCAACAACGGGCGAAAGGATGGGGCACGCAGCGAGTGCGCGACTTCAGCAGGCCCACATTTGCCGAAGGCGGGCAAATATGGGCCACGGGATATGTGGGCCACCAGCCGGCTTATGTGGTAGATGCTGCCTGGGTCGCCAAAGCTGCTTCTGCGATCCGCAGCGTTACGCAGTGAAGGCACAGAGGAAAGCCGGGGAGATCTCCCCGGCGTCTCGGGCGCAACACAAGGCAACTACAGGTTGATCTTGCGCGCAATCATGGCCGCCGTTCCCTGCAGCCCGAGCCATGCATTGATCAGTCGATGTCCTAGGCCGTCGACAGATGTCACCGTCGGAACGATTATTTATGAACTTCTAACCAGCCGCTGAACGTACCATTCTGGCACTTGATACGGACCAAGCTCTGCTTGTAATCGGGTCCGTGCTCAATGCGAGCCGTACACTGGAGCGCAGTACAGTTCTTTATTTCGAGAGCGGGAAGTATTTTCGTCTCGGTACCGGCTGCATCTTTCCCAAGACTTTCGACGTCACTCGTTGACGTAGCAGAGAGATTCGTCCCTGAAATAACAACTCGCTGGCGACTTTCAGGTGGCATCGTGCTGGTGAACAGAGCACCGATTGCGCAGCTTCCCGCAGTCTGGGTTCCGGTTACTTGAGGATCGGCGACTGACTGCCCAAGCGCATTAGGCAGAAATAGCGCGAAAAAGATCCCTAACAGATACCACTTCGCAAAGGACGTCATGTGCACTCCTCCTAAATCAGTTAAGGTGTCGTTTTCGGGGATTTCCTGCACTTATTAATACACCTTTTTCTCGGTTACAGGTCACTTACCGTGTGCACCAATCCAGTGAGTTGACCTCGAGGGACCGATGCCGCCCCCATCCCACGAATTGGCGACGACAGTGCAGAAGCTATGCGGCGTCGGGCGGCTGCAGCCGCGAAAAATCCGGCAGAGTCTGGCTCAGCAAGATCAGCTCATCGCCTTCGCACAACGGTCCCGCTTCTCCGCCAACCGGGTTGAGCGTCATGGTTTCACCGCGATAGAACCCGATGAGAAGGCACGCCTTCATATTCGTGCGATCGGGCAGGAACACGTTTGCCGCTGCGACGAAATCCATCCCGACAAGTTGGGCAGGCACCGGCACCAGGTACATCTCGTTGGCGTCGCGCCGGACCGATAGCAGCTCTTGATAAACGCGCGTCATGCCATGAAAGAGCGAGGCACGCGCCATCAGCCGCAATCCGAAGTCGGCGGCCGAGATGACTTCATCGGCACCCGCCTTGCGCATGTGCGACCGGTATTTCGGATCCTGGCACTCGGCCACGATGTTTGGCTGGCGCTCTTGCACGCAAACGTTCTTGACGGCAATGCAGCACACGATGGTCTTTCCGTCGGCGTGCTGTTCCTGGCGGTCATCCGACAAGATGACGACGGAATGCGCTTGCGCAACCTTGGCGCGGCGCAGGATCACTTCGTTGGCTGGCTCACCTTTGACGATATAGACGTCGTTGAAGGCGGCTTCATCCTGTTTGTCAGGCAGCACGACTTCGTCGGGTGTGTCGTGAACGATCACGACTGGCCGCTTGTCGGTGACGATACCGCTGTGTACTTCGCGTATCCAGTCCAGTGCTCGCGGCGACCAGTTGCACAGCACCAGATGGTCAGACATTTCAAGATTAGTCACTTCGCGACTCCTTAGTGAGCGTTCGACCAGGATCGACGCCACGCTGGCGGTGAACAAACCGGCCAAGGCGACACCGACGACAAGCACGACGGAAACCACGAGCCGCCCAACAGTAGAGTTGGGCACGTTGTTGAGTCCGCTGAAGAGGGTGAGCCAGACGTTCCAGAGGGACTCGCCCCACGTCTTGAACGCTGGATTCGTGTCACGCTCCGCGAAGTGGAGTGCCGTGCCGCCGGCGATCCAGATCACCACGACAGCGATCAGGATTCTCCAGACTCTGGTGGCGGTTCCACGCCGTTAGCACGCGCAGCAAGCTGTCGCGCCACGACGCCTTGTCCCGAACTCGGTCGAGTTCGCTCAAAGCCGAGCCTCTGCGCCGGAGCCATAACTCATGTCATTTTCCGCGATCCGAGGCTGTCACGATCAGGGCGAGCGGTAATTGCTTTCAGGCGGAAAGTCCGCCTGCAGGCGCACTTATTCGCGACGCTCATACTTCGTCAAGTCCCGCGTTCTTTGCACGCCATGACAACCGGCAAAGAAGACGACCGATTGCGAACCGTACGCCACTAGTCCCCTCTGATTGGTACCCGGATGAACTAAGCTGCTGCGGTATCGACAATCTCCGCGTCAGCGGTGTTCTTTACGACCGAGGCAATACCTTTCTCCATGGCCGCAACTGACGAATACATCTCACTCTTGCCGATGATTTCACCATTTGCAGCCTTCAGCACAAAGTAAGGACTGCCGTCTTTCGCAGTCTTGCGTTCGAAGCGGCTGTCATCGCTGGCATTTGCCTTAACGGAGGCGATCCCCTGCTCGGCCGAGCGCTTTTGGCTGTAGGTCTCGCTGGTAAGAATCACCTCACCGTTGGCCGCCTTCAGGTTGAACATGAATTGTTCGTTGGCTGACTTCTTGATTTCGAATTTTGCTGCCATCGCTAAACCTTCCTCTTGTGGTTCGGGTTAATGGTCCGTAACTGGGCCATATCAATCCTCGAGTCTCTCGGGTGTGAGAGCCCGCTGGTGAGCCGGGGTTACTGCGAGCAAGTTTTACCTCCCTCAGCAACGGATTGTCATTCTCAGACTGTCTGTCTGAAAGCAACCAGATTGGGCATCACGTGAATTGGCTGCTCGGTTGCTCCCCTATTGCTGTAAGTGGGGCAGTCGGAAACCTCTCGAGTTCAATCTAGGTCCGAGTCAATGCCCGCACAACTAGGGAAATCCCTAGTGGCGCGCCGGGTGCCCCACACAAGCCGCTTTTGGCTTGTGCGGGTCTTTTCTAGTTTCTTGCGAGTGCCCTGTTCTACGACTCGCGCTGCGAGGCGTAGGGCAGGGCCCCGCACTCCGCCCATCGTGTGACCCCCGTCACAGTGTATTGTTACAGCAACGCGTTATTCATAAAGGGGGACTCGGCCTGTCTTGGCGGCCCTGAAGGAGCGTCACCATGAAAGCATCAGCCACGCCCTCCAAGCCGGAGTCCCGCAAGTCCGCCCAAGGTGAAATGCCCGCCATCAGTCCGCAGCACTCGCTAGCCGAGCTCAAGGCGATGGGCAAAGCGTTGCGTGACAAGTGTCCGCGCGTTTCGCACGCTGAATGGAAGCCGCCGCACAACCGCCCTGATCCAGTGAGCGTAGTGTTGAAGACCGACGAAGGGCGACTTCCCGATCTTCTCTCCCTGCGCCACGGGCGCATGGTGCTGTCCCCGTTCACGTTTTACCGTGGCTCGGCGTTCGCCATGGCGCAGGATCTGGCAGGCACTCCCTCTACCGGCATTCGAGTGCAGTGCGGAGGAGACTCGCACCTGGTCAACTTCCGGGGCCTCGCCACCGCGGAGAGGCAAGTCATCTTCGCCCTCAACGACCTCGATGAGACGCTTCCGGCGCCGTGGGAGTGGGACCTCAAGCGCCTGGCCACAAGCGTCGTAGTCGCCTGCCGCGACAACGGCCTCAGCGAATCCGTCGCCAAGGATGCGGTCCTCGGTTGTGCCAGGTCCTACCGCGAGCGCATGGCCGAGCTCAGCGAAATGAAGCCGCTGGACCTGTGGTATTTCGCCCTTGAGGCCAACATGTTGCTCGCGAGTGTTAAGGACTCCGCCATCCGCCGGCGCGCCACGAAGCGCCTGGCGAAGGCCCGCGAAAGCAGCACCTCCGAAGGCCTCTTTCCGAAGCTCGTTGACGATTCGGTTGGGGCGACGCACTTCAAAGATCAGCTTCCGGCAATTTTCCACTGGGAAGGTCACACGCCCGGGGAGATCCACTGGGAAGTCCAGCAGGCCTTCGCCCGCTACCGCGCTACGCTTATGCCAAGCCACCGCATGTTGCTCGATCATTTCGAGCCGGTGGACGCCGCGATCAAGGTCGTCGGGGTCGGGAGCGTCGGTACCGCCTGTTTCATGGTTCTAATGATGGCCCGCGGACGAGATCCCCTCATCCTGCAATTCAAAGAGGCGCGCGTCTCGGTCCTGGAGGGTTTCGCGGGGAAGAGCGCCTTCGGGAACCGCGGAGAGCGTGTGGTGAACGGCATCCGGCTCATGCAGCCATCCAGCGACATCTTCCTCGGCTGGACAGAGGGCAGGAAAGGACGTCACTACTATGTTCGCCAGCTCCGGGACGTCAAGATCAAATTTCCCGTCGAGACGTTCGAGGCGGCTCGGATGGCCCTCTTCACCCAATTCTGCGGATACTCGCTGGCGCTCTCTCATGCGCGCTCCGGGGAGCCCGCACTGATCAGCGGGTACCTGGGCAAGAGCGACACCTTCGACAAGGCGGTTGCCGCCTTCTCTTTTGCTTACGCCGACCAGAACGAGTCAGACCACGCCGCGCTCAAACGTGCGATCCACGAGGGAAAGGTCAAGGCGGTCATCGAAGAAGCGAAGTGACACTCGTAGGTCAGGCATCGCTTTTCAATATCTTTGGGCGATGCGATGTGCGAATCTACTAGCGGAGATACAAATGAAGAATATTTTGTTGATAGCGTGCCTCTTTCTCACTTCCAGCTTGTTCGCGGGAGAGTGCGTCAAGAATCGCCGTGGTGAGACCATTTGTAGCAATGGGAAAACTGCAGTTGCAGTCAACCCGAACACGGGCAATGCTGCCGTCGCCCAGAAGAATTCGAACGGCGTAACAACCACCACGACCAGCAAAGGTGGCGCAGCCAACACCAACAATGGAGTTAGTACAGCTCAAGGGCCCAACGGCGCCGCTGCCGTCAACTCGCGCACCGGCAATGCTGCTGTCGCACATACCAATTCGAATGGAGTGACCACCACTCAAACCACCAAAGGTGGAGAAGCCAAGACGAAGAATGGAAAAGGCGTAGCCCAAGGACCGGGTGGCACTACCTGCGTCAAGACCGCGAACAATCAGGGATGCACGAAGTAATAGCCGGGCGCCCCGTCCCGCCCCTTCTGGGCTGGTGGCCCACATATCCCGTGGCCCATATTTGCCTGCCGTTGGCAAATGTGGGGTTGATACCGTGCTCACGAGAATGAAGTCCCGCTCAGCGGGACGGAAGAAGAAAGCCCAGCGATTCATCGCTGGGAAAGCGAATAACGAAAACCCATTCCACTCTGCCGAAGGCCCGCGCGCAGCCGCAGGCGAAGCGCACAGAAAAACTCCTCTCGCCACGCGTCCAATACAACCCATGCGGTCTTTCGCTACTCCACGCCACGAAGCGCAACGACGGCGCGTCGCGGTCGCTGTTCATCACATCATTCTGCAAATATGCATCCCCGTGCGTTGCCAATCATCCAAACCTTTTACCGTCCTGCTAGTCTTATACGATTGAGCGCAGACCCAACGATGATGATTGTTAGAACGGACAATTCGTGTTGTCGGGAGAGCGCTGCGTGATCCCCGACTGCATTCCTTTCAGTTCCATTCCGCATACCACCAAGCTTTTTACCGATTACCTTTCCTACGCACCTGAGTTGAGGCCGTTTTACGCGCAGGCGCCGGATGCTGGGCTGGTGGCATCGCGCGCGGCGCTGGTTCCGGCGGGGAATCCCATCCATCATCAAGTGGCCGATGCGCTGGAACGGCAGAACCGTGGATGGGGCGCGTCGGATGCGACGTTGCAGAACATTCGGCGGCTGCGCGAGGGCGCGCATGCCGTGGTCACCGGGCAGCAGGTTGGCTTGTTCGGCGGGCCGCTGCTGTCGCTGTTCAAGGTGGCGTCGGTGCTGGCGCTGGCGAAGCGGGTGGAGAGCGCGGGTGTTCCGTGCGTGCCCCTCTTCTGGATGGCCACCGAGGACCACGACCTTGCTGAGGTGAATCAGGCGCTGCTGCTGGGCAGCGATTACCAGTTGAACGGCTTTACCGTCCCGGTGGAAGGCCCCGAAGATTCGCCGGTGGCTAAGGTGCGCCTCGCCAACGGCGCAAACGAGCAGGTCGAGCAGGCGGCGAAGCTGCTGGGCGAGTCGCAGGTGGCGGAGTTTCTGCGCGAGAGCTACCGCGAGGGCGAGACGTTCTCTGAGGCGTTCGCGAAGCTGTGCACGAAGCTGTTCGGCGATAAGGGGCTGATTCTGCTCGATCCGGCGGATGAAGAGTTGCATCGCATCGCGGCGCCGCTGTTTGTGGAGGCGATTGAGCGTTCGGCCGAGCTGGACGACGCGCTGCTCGCACGCAATGCCGAGATCTCGGGGGCCGGATACCACGAGCAGGTGAAGATCACCGATGAGTCAACTCTGTTGTTTGCGCTGGTGGATGGCGCGCGGGTTCCGGTGCATCGGGCGAATGGCGGGTTTGCCATTAAGAAGACGAGGATTTCGCACGACGAGCTTCTCCGCCGCATTGCCGATGAGCCGGAGAATTTCAATGCCAACGTTTTGCTTCGCCCCGTACTGCAGGACTACTGGCTGCCAACCCTGGCCTACATTTGCGGTCCGGCGGAGGTTGCGTACTTCGCGCAGGACGGGGTGGTGTTCGAGAAGCTGCTCGGACGAGTGACGCCGATTCTGCCGCGCATGAGCGCGACGTTGCTGGAGCCGAAGATCGAGAAGCTGCTGAATAAATACGATCTGAAACTTGAGGACCTGTTTCATGGCGAGACGCAACTGCGTGATGAACTGGCGTTGCGCTCGTTGCCCCTGGCGCTGAAGCTGGATTTCGAACGCGGCCTGCTGGCGGTGGAAGAGGCCATGCAGCGGATCAGCGAGTCGCTGCACAAGCTGGACCCAACGCTGGTGGAAGCGGGGAAGCACGCCGCGAACAAAATGCGTTACCAGGTGGGGCGACTGGAGAAACGCGCGGCGCAGGCCGAGCTGCGAAAAGAAGAAACTCTTTCGCGCCATTCCGCCATGATTGAGAATTCGCTGTATCCGCACCGCATCTTGCAGGAGCGGGAAATTGCGGGCGTCACTTTCCTGGCGCGTCACGGGCTCGAGCTGATCGATAAGCTCATCGAAGCTGCCGAGGCCCGCTGTCCGGAGCACAAGATTGTGCGGGTAGGCTGAGCGCCTGAGATCCCTCTGCCCCTTCCAGATTTTACGCTGTAAACTCGTGGACACTCTGCATTTCATTCCTGATCCAAGGCGGTAAAACGCATGCTCTGGGACATCGTGATCATCGCAGCCTGCGTCGTGGCAGCTCTGGCGTTTCTCCTCGTCGTAACGCGGACTTCGGCCGCGCACGCGCGCAAAGAGTCGAACGATTTCACCGGAGCGGTTGTGGCCGTTATCGGAACAACCTATGCCGTGATTCTGGCGTTCATGCTGTCGGGCGTGTGGAACATGCTGCAACAGGCGCAAGCCAATGCTGAGCAGGAAGCCAACGCGCTGGTGAATATCTGGCGAATCGGCGGCGACATTCAACCAGACCTTGCGCATCAGATGCGAAGCCTATGCCTGAAGTATGCCGAGGACGTGGTCAAACTGGAATGGCCCGCCATGGAGGCGAAACAACCGATGCCGCCGGATTCTCGCGAGGCGATTCAAGGGTTGTGGAAACTGGCCGGCCAGAGCCAGGCGCATGCCGGGTCTGGATTCGATCGCAAGTTACCAGCTGCTGGAAGAGTTGCGCACGCTCACGGAGTGTCGCCGCATTCGGCTGATGCATAGCCAGGAAGAGCTGCCCGGGATTCTGCGGGCCGTGCTGATTGCCGGAGGCATCATCACGGTGGCGGCGGCGTGCTTCTTCGGCGTGCCGAGCTTTCGCTTCCATCTGCTGCAGGTCGTTGTCCTGACATTTTTGATTTCGCTGGTGCTGGTGGCGATTGCTGACCTGGACCGGCCGTACCAGGGAAACGAAATCGTGCAACCGACAGGCTTCAAGTCGGCGATTGCTGCGTTCAGCAAGGGCGGCGATTGAGAGCGGAGCGGGGATCGCTCATTCCACGAGAAAAAGCCGCCCCCGAGGGCGGCTTGAGTCGATCGAAAACTCGGTCGAGACTAAAAGAACCTGCGGCGAAGCGTGCCGGCAAGTCCAAGAATACCTGTGCCCAGCAGAAACAAAGTGCCGGGCTCCGGTGTGGGAATTCCCTGGACGTTGAAGGCAAAGTCAACGCCGGTAGTGCCGCGAGTTCCACCAAAGTCCTGATAGGCAAGACCGTCGCCCATCAGTCCCGTTCCCCAGAACCACTGTGGCGGGAAGGCCATGTCAGGAACGACGGCCAGCCAGTACGTCGTGCCGGGCATCAATTTATATCCGCCCACAATGTTGTCCATGTCGTAGGCGCACATGCCGTTGGGGAGATTACAGGACTCCAAGTAGCCAGCGTAAGCAATACTGAAATACTGCGACCAGACTTGCCCGCCGGGTTGGCCTGCATTATCGGAATAGAGTGAGATGGTCCATGCGGTGATGTTTCCGGTGCCGTTATAGAGACCAAACCACTCGACATCGTCGAGGTAATACGGAATCATTTGGTAGATCTTGAAGTTGTCATAGACGGTGGCGAAATGGCCCAGACCGCCGATATCGTTCTGTGAAGCCCAGCCATTTCCATCGAGGGTCGGTGGCTGAATGTAGAGCTCGATATCGGCAAATGCCGGAGCACCGCAAAGCAGTAAGAGAGTAATTGCTAGTGTGGCAATAAACAGGCGATCGAATCGGCCCATTACCTACCTCCTGTTCCCTGTCCGTTACGAGCTGATAGCTGAACGGCGGAGGAGAAGAACGGGAACGCACCACATATAGCACCGTTCCATTGTGATGAAGCAGCAAAGTCGGGAATATTGTGTGAGGTGTACCAAATTGGGACGCGAGACGTTGGCGAATGTCAGGGGCAAAGCAAAGCCGGCCATTGGAAGACGACCGGATGAGGTTGGTGAGAAGATATTGAAGGCTTACGCCTCGCGGACTAGAGTCCGCTCGGCGGGTCATGAATAAATGGCTTAGCGGCACGACTGAACAGGCTGCTGAAAAAGTCGGAAAAACAGATCCCCCGCCGTCCCGCCGTGCGGCATAAGCGTTAACTTAATTGTTGCCGAGTTACGCGTCGGAGATTATGCTTACGGCATGGACAACGGCCTTGAGGGGTTGGGGAGTTGGGAGGTACTGCAGCAGTTCCTGCCGCCAGGATGGGCAGAACAAGCGCGTACGACGGGAGCCCTGAGAAGGACTCGCGGAGTGCGGGATGCGGCTGCTTTACTGCGGGTCCTGCTGATGCATCTGGGACAGGGATGCTCGCTGGCGGAGACGGCGGTGCGGGCGCGCGAGGCGGGGCTGGCGCAATTGAGTGCGGTGGCTTTGTTTAAGCGACTGCGGGCGAGCGAAGCCTGGTTGTTGTGGCTGGCGCAGCAGTTGGGAGGAGCGGGGCAAGGGCTGTGGGCGGCACCGCAGCGGGTGGTGAGGGCCATCGATGCGACGGTAGTTTCCGAGCCGGGCAGCACGGGGACGAATTGGCGTTTGCATTACGGCTTACGCTTGGCAGATCTGCGCTGTGATTTTTTCGAACTCACCGACGTGCGTGGCGGGGAGAGTTGGAAACGAGTGCCGGTGCGGCGGGGGGAGATCTGTTGGGCGATCGTATCTATGGACGGTCGAGCGGCATTGCCCATGTGCTGAAGGCCGAGGCGGATGTGGTGGTGCGCCTTACGCCCTCGCTATTAGCGCTGCTCGACGGGCAGGGGCGCGCCTGCGATCCCTTGCGGCAGGCGCGCTCGCTGCGGGTCGGTAGAGTGGGGACTTGGCCGACGCAGGTGCAGCATGAGGGGCAACGCTTTCCCGGCCGCTTGCTGGCCGTGCGGCGTAGCGCAGCGGCCACACGACAGGAACAAAAACGTCTGGGCGGGAGGCGAGCGCGACGGAAGAGTGATTTCACAACCCAGTTGGGCGGCAACTCAATACTTGTTTCTCTGGACAAGTCTGCGGACTCGTTTTCCGCCGAAGTGGTGTTGGAATACTATCGTCGGCGCTGGCAAATAGAGCTGGCCTTCAAACGCATGAAGTCTCTGGCCGGCTTGGGTCACTTACCCAAAAAAGACCCGGCCAGTGCCCGCGCCTGGTTGTATGGCAAACTACTGGTCAGCCTGCTGGCCGAACATCTGATGCAAACGGCGAAAGGGTTTTCCCCCTGGGGTTATCAACTGCAGGCAGCAACCCAGCCGCTGGCGTGAAACCGAATACCTGTTGCACGAAATCCTCGCGGCGGTGAACCCCAACCTCCCCTTGGCCGATACGCTCCTCCACTGGAATCAGATCGCACATCGGCTTGCCTCCGCCCCGCGCAAACGTAAACTGCAAACATTAAGTTAACGCTTATCCGCCGTGCGGGACGGCGAGGGATGACAACAACAAAGGAGTTGTACGGCACAGCTGAAGCTGTGCCCTTTCAAAGCACCGTGGAAACCGCTTTTTTCAGCAGCCTCTGAAGTCGTGCCCTGACACGAAGCAGAACGAAACGTAGTTTTTCAGCAAAACAAAGCCGGCCATCGAAGGCGGCCGGCTGCTGGTCTGCTGTCAAGAAGATTTAGCGTTCGAGGCTTGATACCTCGATGGGTTGCTCGTCTTTTTCGACTCCGGCGCTCAGGTGCTTGGTGCCGTATTCGAATCCCTTATCGAACGCCTTGAGGTTGAGTTCGCGGAAGGCTTCGGGCACGGAGTCGCCGACAGCCTGACGAACGGCCTCAGGCTCGAGCACGTTGGTCACGGCCGCGAAGAATCCGACCATCACGATGTTGAGCACCATGCGCTTGCCGAGTTCTTCGGCGAGGCGCGTGGCGGGCACACCGTAGACGCGGACGCCGGGAGGCAGATTCTCCACTCGCACCAATTCCTGCTCGATGATGAGGATGCCGTTTTCCTTCAGATTTGGACTGAACAGCGAGTACGCTTCCTGCGACATCGTTACGAGAATGTCGGGCCGCGTGACGTAGGGGTAGAGAATCGGCTCATTCGACAGGATGACTTGCGCGCTGCAGGCGCCGCCGCGGGCTTCGGGCCCGAAGGCCTGCGTCATGGTCGAGTAGCCGTTCTGGAAGATGCATCCGGCTTTGCCGATTACGATGGCCGACAGGATGACGCCCTGCCCGCCAAATCCGGAGATGCGGATTTCAGTTAGATTTCGCATTCGCATGCCTCTCTTTCTACGTAGCGGTCGCCCAGAGTGTCGTGCATCTTTTCGTGCATCAGGTCGCGGTAGTCAGCGCGTTCGCGGTCAACAAACTTGCCGACGATGATCTCGCCCGACTTGCTGAGAGAGACTTCGCTGGTGGGCGCGCCGTTGCGGACCTTGCTGTGTTCCTTGTAATAGATCATCGTGTCCAGGCCGTCGCCCATCTTGTTGCGGCGCTGGTAGAGCGTCGGGCAGGGCGAAACGACTTCGAGGAAGCAGAAGCCCTTCTTGGAGAACATCTCCTGCATGGCGCGGGCCATCTGGCGGACGTGGAAGGTGGTCCAGCGGGCGACGTACACCGCGCCGGCGGCCTCAACCAAGTACGGCAGGTTGAACGACGAGTCGTAGGTGCCGTGAGGGTTGGTCGAAGTGATGACATCGCCGGGGGTAGTGGGCGCAGTCTGACCGCCTGTCATGGCATAGATCAGGTTGTTGATGCAGATGACTTTGAGATCGACGTTGCGGCGGGCGGCGTGAATCAGGTGATTGCCGCCAATGGCGAACAGGTCACCGTCGCCCGAGTACACCACGACGTTGAGATCGGGGTTCGCGAGCTTGAGACCGGTGGCGAAGGGCAGGGCGCGGCCGTGAGTGGTGTGGAACGAATCAAGATTCACGTAGCCGGCGACGCGGCCGGTGCAGCCGATGCCGGAGACGATGGACAGGTTCTTGACGTTGATATTGGCATCCACCAGGGCGCGCGCAAAGGAATTGACGCTGGTACCGATTCCGCAGCCGGGACACCATATGTGCGGAATGCGATCGTTGCGCAGGAATGGATCGGCAACGTTGTTATGAACGGGAAGGGTCGTCATCGCGCCACCTCCATGATGGCCTGCAGGATTTGTTCGGGCTTGTGAACGCTGCCACCGGCGTGTCCCACGAAGCGGACGGGAACCTCACCGGCCACGGCACGCTCGACTTCGCGCACCATCTGACCGAGGTTGATTTCGGCGACCACGATGGCATTGGTCCGCGCAGCGATTTCCTTGATCTTCTTTTCCGGGAACGGCCAGGCGGTAATCAGACGGAATTTGCCGACCTTTACGCCTTTGTCGCGGGCCATTTCCATGGCGCGCTGGGCAACGCGCGAGGTAATTCCATACGAAATCACTACGACATCCGAACCCTCGATCTGGTCTTCTTCGAACAGGCAGATCTTATCGGTGTTCTTGATGATCTTGTCCTGCAAGCGGCGCACCAGTACGTCCTGAACGGCGGGCGTCATGTTGGGGTAGCCGCGCTCGTCGTGGGTCAGGCCGGTGACGTGGACGTTGTAGCCCTGTCCGACGTGCGGCATATCGGGCACCATGTCTTCGCGGGGCTCGTAAGCCTTGAATTCACCCGGAGGAATGGTGGTGTAGCGGCGCGGCGTGACTTCGATTTGCTCGGGTGGGGGGATGACCACTTTCTCGGTCATGTGGCCGACCACTTCGTCCATCATGACGAAAACCGGGCAGCGATACTGCTCAGCAAAATTGAAGGCCTGAATCGTCAGGTCGAAGCATTCCTGCGGAGAGTTCGGGCAGAGGGCGATGACTTCGTAGTCGCCGTGCGAGCCCCAGCGCACCTGCATCATGTCAGCCTGCGCGGGGAGGGTGGGCAGTCCGGTGGAAGGGCCGCCGCGCTGCACGTTGATGAACACGCAGGGACACTCGGTCATGGCGGCGAGGCCGATGTGCTCCATCATCAGCGAGAAGCCGGGGCCGGAGGTGACGGTGAACGCTTTAGCTCCGCCCCAGACGGCGCCCTGAATGGTGATGGAGGCAGCAAGCTCGTCTTCCATCTGGATGAACGTGCCGCCGACGGTAGGAATGCGAGCGGCGAAGCGCTCGACGACTTCGGTGGAGGGAGTGATGGGATATCCGGCGGAGAATCTTGCGCCGGCAGCGAGTGCGCCTTCACAGCAGGCATGGTCGCCGTCGAGGAAATGGGAGCCGGTGAGAACGCCGGCCGGGTCAGCGTGCATCCTGAGCCTCCTGTTCTTTCGAAGTGGGCGCCGCGGCCGGAGTTTCTGCTTTCGACTCAGTAGTATTTTTGAAACCGAAGATTGCGAAATCAGGGCAGTACATTCCACAAAGATCGCAGCCGCTGCATTTTTCGGGGTTGACCATGTAGGGCGGATGATAGCCCTTGGCGTTGAAGGCGGAGGAGAGCGCAAGCACGTGCGTCGGACAGAACTCCACGCAGAAGCCGCAGGCCTTGCAGCGCTCCACTACGATTTGAACCGAACCTTTTGCCATTTGTGTTCCTTAGCGCCGGCGCGGAGACTGATTTAACTTTTTCCCCAGGATTCGCCGTCGCGGATGGAATTACGTTGCGGTTGGGACATCCATCTCGTACCGAACGATAGTTCGATTCTGGGCCAGTTGATACCCAAGGTGAAGTGATGCAGGTCACAGGGTCACGTGAGGTAGAGCACTTTGGGGGGGGCAGCAACCAGCAACTAGCAATTAGCGGGCAGGAGGAAGTCTGTCACCACGGAAACACGGAGGGCACGGAGAAAATGGGATCGGGTAGTCGATTCGCGCTGGCGCTTATGATATGGGCTGTTTACGTGGGCTATAATTCTTTGCCGTCGTTATGAAGCAGGAAATCCTTGTTATTGCCATGATTCTTTGCATGGGAGGGCTGAGCGTCTTCGCAACCGAAGAGCGCTGCGGCCCACATGAATTAACAGCATCCTTACGTCTTGCAACTCCGAGTTACTCCGATGCAATGACTCTCAAACAGGACCTCTCTGAAGACGGTTTCGAGGTGCAATGTGTTCTTGAGTCCAAGTGGAGCTTGATGTTTGGCGACGCCAAGTTAGGGTACCGGACCTCGGGTGCGCTGTTTAGAACTGATCGGGGCGACTTTGATGTTCTTTTTCTCCCTGCACCGTACGTCTTCGACCTGCTTCAAGTAAAAGAGCAGAAAAACGGACGCTTTTACGACTACTCTTTCAGCGGCTATCCTCCATCAGGGGCGCACGTCGAGAGTGGTGGCCGGACCTACTTTGTAAAACGGAGCAATAAACTGTTCGTCGCAAATCACGCCGATTTGGCCACTGCGTTAGCCAAGGCTCCCATGCGATAGCTGTCGTGAAATAGCCTTGCGGCAACTAATCGATTTCAGCCGTAGGCAGAGCACGCCGGTCGCGGTGCTGGCAAAGCACCCCAGGGCTGAAGCCTGGCATTCCTTTCCAGTGCCTTTCTTCACCACGCTGAAGCGTGGTGCTTCCACCGGCGACCGGCGCAGACAGAAGACGCCGCTCCGCGGCTGAGGAATTGTTGGAGCTTGGTGCGCGCGCTTACGCGCACGCCTAAAAGCGCGTCGCGGCTCCGCCGCTGGGAGCAAAGGGCCAAGAGCGAAGAGCGAAAAGCCAAGAGCCCAAAACGAAAGGCGAATCGCGAATTGCCAACTGCTAATTGCGAGCGGTTGGTGTCCCATGTCTCACGGTCCTGTGATAGCCCTCACTGCGGGGGCCTTCTCCCGGGGAGCACTATCGTGGCAGGAGGGAAGGGGTCCCCACATCATGGGTCTAATGACGCTTCTCTACAAACATGAAACGAGTCCTCATCCTGGGAGCTGCCGGACGAGATTTTCACAACTTCAACGTCGTATTTCGTAACAACCCTGATTTTTACGTAGTCGCCTTCACCGCAACCCAAATCCCCGACATTGCTGGAAGACATTACCCGCCCGAACTCGCTGGTGGGTGGTATGAACGTGGCATACCCATCGTGGAAGAGAACAAGATGGAAGAGGTCATCCGCGACGAGAACGTGGATGTCGTGGTGTTCTCTTACAGCGACGTTTCGTACCCGACCTTGATGCATCTGGCATCGCGAGCTGTCGCGGCCGGAGCCGATTTCTGGCTGCTAGGCGCAGAGCGCACGCAGTTGGCGGCAAAGGTGCCTGTCATTTCGGTATGCGCCGTGCGAACCGGTTGCGGTAAGAGTCCGGTATCGCGGCGCGTAGCTTCGGAACTCCGGGCGCTCGGGTGGAACCCGGTAGTGGTGCGGCATCCCATGCCATATGGCGACCTGGTGGCGCAAAAGGCCGAGCGCTTCGCAACGTTCGTGGACCTCGAGCGGTTCGAGTGCACCATCGAAGAACGCGAAGAGTACGAACCGCACATCATGGAAGGCACCACCGTCTATGCCGGCGTGGATTACGAAGAAATTCTGCGCCAGGCGGAGAACGAAGGAGACATCATTCTTTGGGACGGTGGCAACAACGACACGTCTTTCTACAAACCCGACCTCGACATCGTGGTGCTCGATCCGCATCGTCCCGGACATGAACTGGCGTATTGGCCGGGCGAGGTCAACTTCCGCAGCGCGCACGTGCTGATCATCAACAAGGTTGATACCGCCAATCCGGATTCGATCGCGACGGTGAAGCGGAACATCGCCCTGCACAATCCGAACGCGCAGGTCATCGAGACGGCGTGCACGGTCAGCGTTGATGATCCTGACCTGATTAAAGGCAAGCGCGTGCTGGTGGTGGAAGATGGTCCGACGCTCACGCATGGCGAGATGCCGTACGGAGCTGGCGTGGTGGCGGCGAATCGCTTCGGCGCTTCCAAGCTGGTCGACCCGCGTCCCTTCGCAGTGGGGTCGATCCAGAAGACGTTTGAGAAGTTTCCGCATCTCGGCAAGGTGCTGCCGGCGATGGGCTACAGCGAAATGCAGCGGCATGAGCTGGAAGAGACGATTCGCCGCACGCCTTGCGACTTGGTGCTGGTGGCGACGCCGATTGACCTGGCAAAAGCGATCAGGCTCGAGAAGCCGAGCGTGCGAGTGCGTTACGAGGTGGAGGAAATGGGCGGCCCGGCCATCACCGAATTGCTCGAGCGCTTCACCGAAGAGCACAAGCCGGCGGCGGTATTGGCGGGGAGGTAGCGATGGACTTCCTTTCGATACGCGACTTCACGCCGCAGCAGATTCGGCATTTTCTGCATATGGCGTGCGAGGTGAAGGCTAGGCCGGAGTTGTTCGCCGGCGCCTTGAAGGGCAAGACGCTGGCGATGATTTTCGAGAAGCCTTCGTTGCGCACGCGCGTGACGTTCGATGTGGGCATGGAACAGCTTGGCGGACACTCGGTATATCTCTCGCCGGCCGAAATCAACCTCGGCAAGCGGGAGTCGGTGCATGACGTCGCCAAGAACCTGGAACGCATGGTGCAGGGCATCATGATTCGCACTTTCGCCCACGACATCGTGGTGGAGATGGCGAAGCATGCGACGGTTCCCGTCATCAACGGGCTGACCGACTACAGTCACCCGTGCCAGGCGATGGCCGACTACCTGACCGTGCTCGAAGTGAAAGGGCAGATCGCCGGACTGAAGGTCGCCTACATCGGCGACGGCAACAATGTGGCGCGCTCGCTGATGTTTGCGGGTGCGCAGCTTGGGGCGAACGTGTGGGTGGCGACTCCGCCGGGCTACGAGCCTGACGCCGAGTCCGTGGCTTGGTGTCACGAGCGCTGCGCGGAGACGCAGGCGGCTTGCACGATCACCAACGATCCGGAGTTGGCTTGCTTTAACGCCGACGTGGTTTACACCGACATCTGGGCCAGCATGGGTCAGGAGTCGGAGGCGGCGCAGCGGGAGTAGGTTGTTCCGGCCGTACCAGGTGAACGCGAAGCTGTTCGGACAGGCCAAGCCGGAAGCCATCTTCCTGCACTGTTTGCCGGCGCATCGAGGCGATGAGGTGACGGACGACGTCATCGACTCGCCGCGGTCGTTTGTCTTCCAGCAAGCCGAGAACCGTCTGCATGCGCAGAAGGCGATCATGCTGGAGCTCATGGCTGACAAGACAGACCCGGCTGCGCATGCGGTTGCCGGTCGCGAGGCAATGGTTGAACTGGTGAGATAACCAGAAGCTCCTCAAGAGCGGATGGAAGGCGAGCGGCGACGCAAACCAGCTCGGGCGGTCGCCTTCCGTCTGATTTTCAGGGCGAGGACATTGGTATGACGAAGACTGCGTTGGTCGCGGTCGGCGGAAACTCGCTGATACGGGCGGGTGAGAAAGGCACCATCGCCGAGCAGTTGGCGAACACTCGCCGGACAGCGGCGGCGATTGTCGGACTGATTCGGCTGGGCTACCACCTCGTAATCACCCACGGTAACGGGCCCCAAGTAGGGGCGCAGTTGTTGCGCTCGGAGCGGGCTTCAGACGTTGCGTACAGTCAGACCCTGGACGTCTGCGGCGCGGCCAGCCAGGGTGAGATCGGGTACTTGCTGGCGCAGTCGCTGCGGAATGAGCTAGCGGCGGCAGACATTCACGTGCCCGTTGCCAGTCTGGTGACGCAGACGCTGGTGTCGGCAGACGATCCAGCGATGCTGAAGCCGTCCAAGCCGATTGGGCCGTTCTATTCGAAGGCGGTCGCTGAGGCGAAGCATCGCGAACTGGGGTGGCACATTGTAGAGGATGCGGCCCGCGGCTACCGGCGTGTGGTTCCTTCGCCGGAGCCGATCGAGATTGTGGAGTTGGATTCGATACGCGGGCTGATGGAGCAGGGCGCGCTGGTGGTTTCGATCGGCGGCGGCGGAGTGCCGGTGGTTTCGGTCGGTGGCGCGTTGAAAGGCATTGAGGCGGTGATCGACAAGGACCGCGCGTCGGCACTGTTGGCGGCCGAACTGGGAGTCGATTGCTTCCTTATCTCGACGGATACCGACTACGTTTACCTGAACTATCGCAAGCCGGGGCAGAGTCCGCTGAAGCGAGTTACGGCCGCTGAGATAAAGAAGCACCTCGCCGCCGGACACTTTCCGCCGGGCAACATGGGGCCGAAGGTCGAGTCGGTGCTGCGCTTCCTGGAGAGCGGTGGGAGCGAAGCGATCATCACGTCATTTGAACATCTGTGCGACGCGGTGAAAGGCACGGCGGGGACGCATATTGTTCGCGATAGCACGGTACGGGAACGCCAAGTCGAGCATGAGTTGAGCGTGGTGGGGTGAGTGACATGCAAACCATTGAGGTACCAACCAAAGTGCAGCAATCAAATACGAGGCGGAGCCACGTGGGGCTGAGGCACGTTGTCGAATCGCAGCAATTCACCGTTCCCGTGCTGATGGAGCTTTTCGATCGCTCGCGCATGATGGAGCGCATCGTCGCGCGCGGGGGTACGCTCGACTACCAGCACAAGATTCTCGCCAGCCTGTTCTACAAGCCCTCCACGCGCACGCGCTTCTGCTTTGAGGCGGCGATGCTGCGGCTGGGCGGACGCGTGCTTTCCACCGAACACGCGCAGGCGTTTTCGTCTGAAATTGAGGGCGAACAGGTAGAGGACTCGATCCGCATCATCAGCGCGTATTGCGATGCCATCGTTATTCGACATCACGAGGCCGGAGGCGCAACCCGCGCGGCAAAGGTGTCGTCGGTACCGATTATCAACGCGGGCGACGGCGACGGAGGCCAGCATCCTACACAGGCGCTGCTCGATCTCTACACCATTTACCGCGAACGCCCGATTGACGGGCTGAGCGTTGCGTTTATTGGCGAGCTGGACCGCGGACGCACCGTGCGGTCGCTGGCGTACCTGCTGGCGAAGTTCGAGCGCATGAAGATTTTCTTCGTGAGCCCGCCCGACATGCAGATGAAGCCCGACATCCTGCACTACCTCGACCGCCACGGTGTGCGCTACGAACTGGAGTCGGAGATTGACCGCGTGGTGGGCGAGGTGGATGTGGTGTACCAGACGCGCATTCGGCCGGACCGTGCGGCGTCGATTGCCGAAGCCGATGCGCTACGCCATTGACTCGACGGTCCTGCAAAAGATGAGGCCCGACGCGATGATTCTGCATCCGCTGCCGAGGACGGTGGAGTTGGACAAGACGGTCGATGACGATCCGCGGGCCATGTATTTTCGTCAGGCGGCGAATGGGCTGTACGTCCGCATGGCGCTGTTGAGCATGCTGTTGGATGGAGAGTGAGAAGAGCAGGCTCAGCAGCGTAGCAATTAGCGAAGAGCGAAGAGCGAAGAGCGAAGAGCGAAAAGCGAAAAGCGAAAAGCGAAAAGCACCCGTACTATAGGAGGACTAGGAATTCATGGAAGCGATTGCAGAAATGACCAGCACAAATCAACTTATCGAGCTGGAAGAGAAGTACGGAGCGCACAACTACCATCCGCTCGATGTCGTGATCGAGCGCGCGCAGGGCGTCTGGGTGTACGACGTTGATGGCAACCGCTACCTCGACTGCCTGGCGTCGTATTCGGCGGTCAACCAGGGGCACTGCCACCCCAAGATTCTCCAGGCGATGCTGGACCAGGCGCATAAGGTCACGCTGACCTCGCGGGCTTTTCGCAATGACCAGCTGCCGCTGCTGTACAAGGATCTGCACGAGCTCACCGGCTACGAAATGTCGCTGCCCATGAATTCCGGGGCTGAGGCGGTCGAGACGGCGGTGAAGGCGGCGCGCAAGTGGGGCTACAAGGTCAAAGGCATTCCTGACGGCAAGGCGGAAATCATCGTTTGCGCCAACAACTTCCACGGCCGGACGACGACCATCGTCAGCTTTTCGACGGACGAGCAGTATCGCGACGGCTTCGGGCCATTCACGCCGGGATTCAAGATTATTCCGTTCGGCGACGCGCATGCGCTGCGCGAAGCGATTACGCCGAACACCTGCGCGTTCCTGACGGAGCCGATTCAGGGCGAGGCGGGCATCGTCATTCCGCCGCCGGGATTCCTGAAGCTGGCCGAGGAGATTTGCCGCGAGAACCGAGTGCTCTTCATCGTGGACGAGATCCAGGCAGGTTTGGGCCGGACCGGCAGGCTGTTTGCATTCGAGCATGAGGGCGTGCGTCCGGACGCGGTGATCGTCGGCAAGGCGCTGTCCGGCGGATTCTATCCGGTGTCAGCCATGCTGGCGTCGAAAGAAGTGCTGGGCGTTTTCCATCCCGGCGATCACGGCAGCACGTTCGGCGGCAATCCGCTGGCGCTGCGCGGTAGCACGAGCGGCGCTGCGCGTGCTGGTGGAAGAGAATTTGATTGCCCGTTCGGCCGAGTTGGGCAGCTACTTCCTCGAGAAGCTGCGCGCCTTGCACAGTCCGCACATCAAAGAGGTTCGCGGCAAAGGCCTGTGGATCGGCATTGAGTTGAACAAGCCTGCGCGTCCGTTCTGCGAAGCTCTCAAGCAGCTGGGCGTGTTGTGCAAGGAGACGCACGACGTGGTGATTCGCATTGCGCCGCCGCTGGTCATCACGCGCGAAGAAATTGATTGGGCTGTGGAGCGGATTACCAAAGTTTTGGCTTAGGTTTCTGGCTACACGTCGGAACTTAACCGGGCTGCCAATCTCGGCGGCCCGTTTCCTATAAAATTGAGTATTGTCTTCGATCACCACAACCTGTCCTGAAGTACGCGCCCTGGAAAGTGCCCGAACCTCCACCGCCCGGTTCTACCATCCGGAACTGGATGTGCTGCGTTTCTTTGCCTTCCTGATGGTGTTCCTGCACCACGCCTTTCCGCATGACCCCACGTTCTGGACGAAGCTGGGATTTCCAGTGTTTCTGGCCCAGATTGTGGCTGGCATAGGCGCGACCGGTGCACTCGGCGTCAGTCTGTTTTTCGTGCTGAGTTCGTACCTGATCACCGAACTCCTGCTCCGCGAGAAGGACCTGACGGGCACGCTGGACGTGCGTTCGTTTTACATCCGCCGCATCCTGCGCATCTGGCCGCTGTACTTTGCGTTCCTCGCTCTCGCGGTGGTCCTGCATTGGATCGTCCCCGGGCCAGCACGTAACCTTGCGCGCCGGGTTGTGGTTCTCATTGCTGGCAGGGAACTGGTTCATCGTCTTTCACGGATTTCCTTCGTCGGTGATTTTTCCGCTGTGGAGCGTCTCCATCGAAGAGCAGTTTTACATCACGTGGCCGGCCATCGTTCGGCGCGTGACCGAAACTGGAATGCTGGTTTGTGCGGGCCTGTTGTTGGTGGTCGCGACGGCCTCACGGGTGTACCTCGGGATGCATCACACCGGCGAGAGCGACGTCTGGTGCAACACCTTCGTGCAGCTCGATCCGATAGCGATCGGAATTCTGCTGGCCGTGCTTCTGAAGGGCGAGGTACCGCGCCTGTCGAAGCTGGCCCGCGGCGCAATGGCTGGTGGCGGGAATCGTCGGCCTGGCGCTCGGCGCCCTCTACTTCGGAATCAAGAGCGACCCGATCACCACTACGCGCATCGTGCTGGGCTATCCGTCGGTTGCGATCGGTGGCGCACTATTGCTCCTGGCAGTTTTGCGCAACAGCCAGAAAGCGCGCCAACCCGGTGCTGGTTTACCTCGGGCGCATCTCGTACGGCCTGTACGTCTTCCATGTGTTAGGTCTGATGATCTCGGACTACACGGTTCACGACCAGGCTGCGAATCTCTTCCGCTATTCGCTGCGCGTAGGCGTAGCTCTGGCGGCGACCATCGCGATGGCAGCGATTTCGTATCGCTGGCTGGAGACGCCGTTCCTCAGTCTGAAACAGCGATTCACGCACGTGCTTTCACGTCCGGGCGGCTAATCTGAAGTTGTACGAGGGCTAGTACTTGCGCATGTGGATTTCGGTGCCGTTGCGCTCGAAGCGCACTTCATCCATCAACTGATTGATCAGGTAAATGCCGCGACCGTGGCTGGAATAAACGTTTTCACCCACGAGAGGGTCAGGGACCCGATTCGGCTCGAAACCCGTGCCGGGGTCGCGGACGATAATCAGCAGGCCGTGCTCATCGTCGCAGGCGACACAACACTGGACTTTTTTTGTGGGATCGTTCTTGCAACCGTGCAGGATGGCGTTGGCGAGCGCCTCGCGGAGGGCGGTTTCAATTTCGAATTCCTTGCCCGACGCGCAATCCATGCGGCGTGCCATTTCCATGATGCCCTCGACCACCGGACTGATAGCGGTGGGATCGGCGTTGAGCGTAACCTCAATACGGATCATAAGTTTGTCACGGTCAAACTCTATCGGCGTAAGGCGGCCAGAAGGCTCAGCATGGTCCCCGGAAGGCATCGCTTGCGATACTCTGACAGGAATGATAAAGCGGGTCAAGCAGTAAAGCCAAAATGGCGGGGAGATGGCACTTTTGTCTTATACGTTTGTACCTCAAATCAAACATCGGACGCCGATTATCTTCGCGTTAATTCACCGGTCAAACCGGGTATCCAATAGGATGATGCGAGCTTGGTAATGAGGCGATATTGGCTGCTGTTCCTGGTGATTGCGCTCGCGGGGAATGCCTTCGCGGCTGAATCGATCAAGGTTGCTGCGGCCGCGGACCTCAACTACGCCATGAACGAGTTGGCAGACCGGTTTCAAGCGGCGACCGGGACTAAAGTGCTGCTATCGTTCGGCTCATCGGGAAACCTGTTTTCGCAGATACAAAATGGCGCGCCGTTCGACCTATTTTTCTCTGCGGACGAAGACTATCCCCAAGAAGCTGGCAGCCGCCGGTTCGATGGATGCCGCGACTCTGCGCACCTATGCGATTGGACACCTGGTGTTGTGGGTGCCGAATACTTCGGCGCTCGATCCGAACAAGTTGCAGATGAACCTTCTGGCGGAGACTTCAGTGTCTCGAAATTTCGATTGCCAATCCGCAACACGCACCTTATGGACGAGCGGCGATGGCTGCGCTGGAACACTATGGCTTGAAGGAAAAAGTAGCCAGCAAACTGGTTTATGGTGAGAACGTGAGTCAGGCGGCACAGTTTGTGCAATCGGGCAACGCGCAGGCTGGGCTGATCGCACTCTCGTTAGCCAAATCTCCGGCCATGGCTTCGGCTGGAAAGTACTGGGAAATTCCGTCGGAGAGTTATCCCGAATTGCGCCAGGGTGCTGGCATAGTTTCTGCTTCACAGCAGAAGAAAGTCGCGCAGGCATTTCTCGACTTCGTGCTCTCGTCCGACGGCGCGGCCATCTTGCGCAAATATGGCCTGGGGACGCCGGGGCAACCATGATTCTGCAAGCACTGCTGCTCACGCTGCGACTGGCGATCGTTGTTTGCGCGATTCTGCTAGTGATCGCCTTGCCGCTGAGCTACTGGCTGGCAACGTCGCGCTGGCGGGGGAAGTTCTTCGTGGAGGCGCTGGTAGCTCTGCCGATCGTGTTGCCTCCTACGGTGCTTGGTTTCTACGTGCTGGTTGCTATTGGTCCACTGAGTCCGTTGGGCCGCTGGTATCACGCGCTGACCGGCAGCAGCCTGGCCTTCACTTTTCGCGGACTCGTTGTCGGTTCGGTGCTCTACAGCCTTCCCTTCGCGGTGCAGCCCATGGCTGCCGCCTTCGCGTCGGTCGATCGAAAGGTGCTGGACGCTTCGGCGATTTTGGGCGCTTCCCGCTGGCGGACGTTCTGGAAGATCATGTTGCCCCTCGGTTTGCCTGGGGTGTTGACGGGCATGGTCTTGAGCTTCGCGCATACGCTGGGCGAGTTCGGCGTCGTGCTCATGGTTGGCGGAAATATTCCCGGGGCCACGCAGACGGTTTCCATCCTGATTTACGACCAGGTGCAAGCGCTGAATTATTCGGTGGCGAACCAGACGGCGCTACTGCTGCTGGCGATTTGCTTCGTGCTGCTGACTGCGTTGTACGGGCTCAGCCGCCACGGCAAATGGGCCGTGTGGGGATGGCGATGAGCGCGACGGCAGCAAACGGAGCGGGAGCGCTGCAGGTTACGCTGTGCAACGTTGGAACTGGCCCGAGGCCAGCCGCGGAGGGGTTTTCGCTCGACGTGGAATTCACCGCCGCGCCTGGGTTCACCATCCTCTTCGGCGCATCCGGCGCGGGGAAGACGACCATCCTCGACTGCATTGCCGGGCTGCAGACTCCCGCCGCGGTCAGCGTCTCGGCGGGCGATGCCGATTTGTTCGACTCGGACCGGCAAGTTGAGGTTCCCACGCGCTTTCGACGTGTCGGATACCTGTTCCAGACACGTCGCGTTGTTTCCTCACCTGACTGGAAAGCAGAACATTGAATACGGCCTGAACTCGCTGCCCGACACGAGCGCGCCACTCGTACGCGCGAAGTCGCCGAATCGTTTGGTATCTCAGCCGATTCTGGATCGGCGTCCGTCGCAGATGTCGGGCGGCGAACGGCAGAGAGTAGCGTTGGCGCGCGCGCTGGTGACGCGTCCCCGGGCGCTCTTGCTGGATGAGCCCATGACTGCGCTGGATGCGGTGACGAAGGCAAAAATCCTGGATGACCTGCGCCGCTGGAATGAGGCGCACGCGGTGCCAATCCTGTACGTCACCCACGAGCGCGAAGAGGTGTACGCACTCGGCGACCGGGTGATTGTGCTGGAATCGGGACGAATCGTTGCCGACGGCACTCCCCACGAGGTGTTGCGGCGTCCGCAGTATGAGTCGGTGGCGCAACTGGCTGGATTCGAGAACGTGTTCGACTGCGAAGTCGAGTCGCTCGCATCCTGAGCAGGGGACGATGACGTGCAGGATCGAGGGATCTGCTCTCACCCTGGAAGCGCCACTAACCCGAGTGACAAACGGAAGCAGCGTCAAGCTGGGCATTCGTGCCGGAGACATTTTGGTAGCAACCGCGCAACCGACCGGCCTGAGCGCGAGGAACATCATCTGCTGGGCGAATCACTGCGTTGCGACAGCAGGATGTAACGGTCATCGCGGAGGTGGATTGCGGCGCGAAGTTTATCGTTCACCTAACTCCTGGCGCCTGCCAGTCCCTCGCTTTGCAAGCGGGCCAGCAGATCTGGCTGGTGTTGAAAACGTATTCCTGCCATGTGATGCAGGCCACGTCTCGTTCGGCCGAAAGCAGTTCCAGTTCCTGAAGATGCAACCAAGCGTTCACCGCTCACGTTGCCTTGTGATGACGCTCACTGCGGCTTTGTGCACACCGTTCATACTGGAGATGTTGCAGGCTGCTGCGAGGCTGGATGGAAGAAGACCATCCTGAAGCAAGGCCGATCCGGCGAATCTGTTTTGAAGTTGGTGTCGGTTTCTGCGGCCGGCAGCGCCTGCCTAGCGGAGGTGTCACGCAATGCCAACCGTCGTCGATCCCAAGGAAACCAACGAAACTTCCAACACTCCGAAATACCAGGAACCCGAGCTGTTTGCCGCCGAAGTGGAGATGGAGAAGAAGTCCTCCAGCCTGGGCCCGCTCATTATGATCTTTGCGCTGGTGGCGGTCGTGGGCGGCACGATTTTCTACTTTTTCAAGTCTGCACGCGAGGTTCTCTCCGTGCCGGACGCCACAACTTCCGTGAATCAGATTTTGAAGGCGCAGGGCAACGGCAAAATCGAGTTCAGCGTCGGGACGATCGTCTCCAGCGTTAACGATAAGCCTAACGACCCGCACTACAAGCTGCTGGCCAAGGCAGGCATTCTGAACGTAAAGCAGAAGAGCTATAACACCATCATCTCCACGCTGACTCCGGCCGGCGAGAAACTGCTGGGCGAGATCCCCGGGGTCGACAAGGGCAAGAACGCCGACGGCAACACAACATACTCGGTTCCATTGGCCGAGCGCCAAATCGTCGGTATCGACAAGATCACCATGATCAACCCGCACATGGCACGCGTCGACTACACCTGGAAGTGGGTGCCGAACCGCCTTGGAAGAGATTTCGACGCGTCGGGCGACCTGGTGCATAACTTCAATACCTGGGACCGCGGCAAGTTGATCAAAGACTATGGCGTTGATTTCTACTCAGGCGCGCCCACCAAGGTCAGCATCGTGCTGATGCAAACCAAGGACGGCTCCTGGAAACCTTACGTCGACTAGCCCGTTCGTCGTCGGTTGCTGGGTCGCACCATACTTTACGAGGGAGGACATCCCGTTCCTCCCTCTTCTTCTGTGCTGACGAACTAGGGGTACCTACGTCGTTTGCCTCGCAGTAGTTCGCCCGCTGTGGCTTCGAAGAGCAAAACGCTCTGTCGGTAACTTACAATTGTGAAATACACACAATTTCCGGGCCACTCGATGGGAATGTTGCATTCGGAACAAGCCATAACGGGGAAGAACTACATCGTTCGCTGCATTGCCTGTGGCGCGGTGAATGATTCGCTCGCGGTCGATTTTCGTTGCGCCAACTGCGGCGAACTGATGGAAGTGGAGTTTCCTGCGTGGCCTTCCGCTGATGCGACTGCGGCCCAGCAACTTCGGGCATTGTGGCGCGAGCGCAGGACTTCCAATCTGCCGCTCGACTCCAGCGGCGTTTGGCGGTTCCGCGAGGTCCTGCCTGAGCTTGACGATTGGTCCCATGCGATCACGCTGAGGGAAGGGAATACTCCGCTCTACGACCTTCCGCGGTGCGCAAAGATCGCCGGTGTTGACCGTCTCCGCGCGAAACACCAGGGCATGAACCCGACAGGCTCGTTCAAAGACACGGGAATGACGGTTGCGATTTCCTTCGCCCGCCAGAACAATTTCAAGTGGGTCGCCTGCGCCTCGACTGGAAACACGTCGGCGTCAATGGCTGCTTACGCGGCGCGCGGCGGCATGCGCAGCCTGGTGGTGATTCCCGATGGCAAGATTGCCTGGGGCAAGCTGTCGCAGTCGCTCGACTACGGCGCGCTGACTTGCCAACTGCGCACCGACTTCGACGGCTGCGTGCGAGTCTTGGACGAAATCATCCGCCGCTACCCGATCTACCTGCTCAACTCGGTGAATCCGTACCGGCTCGAAGGGCAGAAGACCGCCGCCATCGAATTGCTCGAGCAGCTTGATTGGCAAGTGCCGGACCACGTCGTTGTTCCCGGCGGCAATCTCGGCAACAATTCGGCGTTCGGCAAGGCCTTTCTGGAAATGAAGCGGCTGGGCGTGGTCGATTCGGTTCCGCGCATCTCCGTCATCCAGGCCGAAGGCGCTAATCCGCTGTACCGCACCGTTCACGAGAAGGGTGGCAAGGAGCTTGTCCCGGTTGAGGCGGAAACGCTCGCGACTGCGATTCGCATCGGGAATCCTGCATCGTGGAGAAAGTCGCTGCGCGTGCTCGAAGCCACCAACGGCTGCGTCGAGCAGGTCAGCGAAGCCGAGATCGCGATCGCCAAGGCCGAGATCGGCGCCGATGGCGTGGGATGCGAACCTGCCTCGGCAGTCACGCTTGCCGGCCTGAAGAAGCTGGTGAAGAGCGGTTTCATCAAGCCCACTGAATCGGTCGTCCTGATTCTGACCGGGCACGTGCTGAAGGATCCCGAGTACACCATCAAGTTTCATCGCGGCGACTTGTCGGTGCCGCGTATGGCGGACGAGGAGTTTCACGCGCTGACCCGTCCGCAGCGCAAGGCGCCCATAGTGCTCGACGCGAGCCCGGACGCGGTTCTGCGCGCGCTCGAGGCGGAGGAAAAGGGAAATGGCTGATCGCGAAGATTCCAGCCACATGCCGTTCCGCATGTTCCTCCCCGCCACCTCGGCGAACCTGGGGCCTGCGTTTGATGCCGCCGCGCTCGCCTTTGATTTCGGCTTGCGTGTCAGCGCCAAGCCGGCTGCGGAGTTTTCCATCGAAGCCCGGGGCCGCAATGCCGACTTGTGCGGCAAGATGCCCGGCAACCTGATCGTCGATACCTACACCAAGTTGCTGGAGCGCGAGGGAAAGCCGGTCACGCCCCTGGCGATTCAGTTGGACAACGACATTCCGCTGGGCATGGGTTGCGGCTCATCCGCCGCCGCTGTGGTGGCAAGCGTTGCGATGGCGTCCGCGTTTGGATCCCTCGATTGGGACAGCGAACGCATCGTTTCAGAAGCCTCCGCGTGCGAGGGCCATCCCGACAACGTTGCCGCCTGCTGGTACGGAGGCGTGGTGCTGGCACGCAGCCCGCTGGTGACCAACGCCCGGCGACGTTCCCGCAATCAGCGTGCTCCCGGTTCCCGTAGCGGTCGAGTGGCCGCTGCTGGTGGCGATTCCAGAGAATCCCCTCGCCACGTCCGAAGCCCGCAGAGTGCTCCCGCGTCTCTACAGCCGCGTGGACCTGATCCACAATGTTCAAAGCGCGATGCTGCTGGTGCTGGCGTTTACCCAGGGCCGCGGAGAATGGTTGTCCGAAGCGCTGAGCGACCGCGTGCATCATCCCTATCGCGCGCAGTTGTGTCCGCTGCTTCCCGCTTTGACGGCGTTGTCGGGAAGTGAAGGCGTAAACGGAGTCGCTCTCAGCGGCGCAGGGCCGTCGGTGCTGATGTTCTTGCAGGAAACCGCGCATCTCGACAGTGTGCGTGCGCGCGTCGAAGCCTACTTGTCCGAAAAGCAACTCACCGCCGAACTTCGATTTACCACGATCAGCGCCATCGGCGCAAAAGACAGCTACAACCATCGTCCGCGTCGCCCAGCGAGCGTGAGATGATCGAATCCGCTGAGAGGCCATCGCATGCAGCGCCGCGCATTGCTTCAGTTCGCTTCCGCTTTGCTTATAGTGTGGATGGCTGCCGTCGCCGCCGTCTCGGCGCAGTCTTCTGCCTCTTCGCGGCTCATCGTGACCGAAAAGGACGCCGGCAACACGCTTCAGTTGATGGTCGGCCACGAGCTTGTGATCCAGTTGCCGTCGAATCCCTCGACTGGCTACACATGGGTGTTGCCGTGGGACCTCGGCCCGCTTGTGGGGGGAAGACAGGGAAGGCAGAAACACGATGCCGAAAGGGGCAACATGGGCGGCGCGGGCGGCGCGGACACCTTTAGGTTTTACGCCAGAGACACCGGCACTGTGACGCTTACTCTCGACTATCGCCGCCCGTGGGAGAACGACCCACCGGTGCGCACCTTTACCGTGACGGTCAACATAGGTCCGGGACCAAAGTGTGATTAGGGTTTACCAGCTCGACGGCAGCGACTCACTCAGCTCGGTCGTCAGCGCCCACTCCACCGCACGTTGATGATCGCGGGTGAGCTTTGTCCCTCTCGACGTCAAATAGAAGACGTCATGCGCCATCGCGCCCTCGGTGTCAATGAGCGCAATCTCGATGCTGCAATTCTCCGCCGCCAGCGTTGAGCTGATGGTGTACAGCAAGCCCGGCCTGTCCTGCGTCGTGACTTCCAGCAGCGTGCTGTTCGGAGAAGATTCGTCGTCATAGCGCATGCGCGTTTCGACCTTCAGCTTGGGAGGCTTGGTATCGGCGCGCAATCTTGGCTCCACCAGGCGGTCCAGCGGCGATTCGCCGTTGAAAATGGAGATGACCGATCTCTTGAATCTCTCCCGTTCCGACGGATTCAGCTCCAGCGTCCGGAAGCGGTCTTTGAAGTAAATACTGTCAACGATGACTCCGGAATCGTTAGATAGCGCGCTGGCCTTGGTGATGTCCATGCCCCAGCCGTACAGGATTCCGCTCAGCGTCGCGAACAATCCGGGCCGGTCTTTGGAAACGATCGTCAACTCGTGTTGATCGCGAGTCTGGCGAAGTCCCACCTGTACCGGATCCTCGCGCAACCGGCCCGCCATCTCGAGGTGCGCGATCACCTGTTCCGGCGAATATGACAGCAGGTAGCGCCTCGGCATCCCGTTCAGAAATTTCAACAGCGCAGACCGGCGCTTGGGCAGCAGGGCGGCAATGCGTTCCACCTGCTCGGTAGCAACCTCCGCGTGAAAACGCTCTCCATCCACGCTGCGATCGAAGTAATTCGCGGTGGCGATGTAGAGCTGCCACAGGTTCTCGGCCTTCCACGGTGTCAGCGCATCCGGATTCACCGCCTTGACGTCGGCGAGCGTCATCAGGGTCAGCATCTTCAGGCGCTCCGTCGTTTCCATCTTGGCCGCCAGTTCGCGCACCGTTTCTGGGTCGTAGATATCACGGCGTCGCAAGGTATTGGAAAGCTCCAGGTGGCTGGAAATCAGGAAGCCCACGGTGCTGGCCTCGTCTGCCGTCAGTCCCATGCGTTGCAGAGCCGGAAGGGCCAGTTGCACGCTGCCGTGAACGTGATTGTCCCCCGCCAGCCCTTTGCCGGTATCGTGAAACAGTAACGCCAGCAGCAACAACTCCGGCCGCTCCAGCTCGCCAAAAATCTTCGCGAACGGCTGCAACCATTCCACCTCCTGGTATCGCAGGTGGTGCAGCGTCGCTATGGTCAGAAATGTGTGCTCATCGACGGTGTACCGGTGATACAGGTCGCGCAGCACCAGCGACTCGATCGTCTCAAATTCCGGCACAGCCATTACCAGCAATCGCAGGGAATGCATCGCCCGCAGCGCGTCGGCTGCGTAGGGCTGCACCAGTAACTCCCGCAGATACGTCCACAGCCGCGCATCCTGCGGCATCGTATCTTGCAGGGCCCGCCGCGCGTTGTTGAGGCGGCGCTCGGTTTCCATCGCCAGCTTCACCCCGTGCCGCGCCATGAAGATGAACAGCCGCAATACTACTTCGGCATCGCGCGCACCCGCCGACTGCTGGATATAAACCCGCCGATCCACGACGGAAAATTCATCGTTCGACGCGCCCGATCTCCAGCGCCGGAACGACCGCACCAGCGCGGAGCTCCTGGCCGTTACCTCGTCCAGCAGTTGCGATACGTTTCGATGGATGGCATTCGCGTGTCGGAAGTACAGCCGCATCCATTCGGCGGAGGAAACCGGTCCGTCCGGGCTTCCGACGCCCCGGGCGGCGAGCTCTTCCTGCGACTCCCACGAAATCACGTTTTCGTCGCGACCGCTCCGGTAGTGCAGATAACAGCGCGCCGACGACAGGAATCCCATCGCCGCGAAGGCGTCGTCGTCCGGGTCCTGCTGAAGGTGCAGCGATTCCGGCCACGTACGGCGGGCGGCAAGTTCGTTGATCAGCGCTATCCAGCGCGTGACCTGAAAGTCACGCAAACCGCCGGGCCCGTCTTTCAGGTTCGGTTCCAGGTGAAAAATCGTCTTCCCGAACTTCGCGTGGCGTGTGTTCGTGACCTCGGCCAGGCCCTGAATCAGCGTGCCCGATTCGCGCGCCACCAACTGCGGCACGATCTTCTCGCGCAGTCGCGTGAACAAAATCTCATCGCCCGCTAGCAGACGGCAGTCGAGCAGCGAAATCGTGAACTCCACATTGTCGTGGTCGAAGCGGCCGCAGTCGTCGATCGTGCGCGTCGTCGGGCTCACCCGCAGTCCCGTGTCCCACAGCTCCTGGCACACCGAACGGACTGGATCTTTTGCGCGGGCCCGCAGTCCTTCGTTTTCGCAAAGGAAAAGCAGATCAATATCGGAATGTGGGTACAAGGCTCCGCGTCCATAGCCGCCGAGCGCAACCATGGCGTACCCAGTGGTCGAACAAAGCCCCGGTTGCTGGACCCACAACTGAAGCAGGAGTTTGTCGACAAGCTGGGTGCGGCTCTGGGTGCATTCGCGCCCCGAGCTGTCGCCTTCGAAATCGCGGCGAATGCGGTCCGATTCCTCTTTGTAATAGCTGCGCAGCGCGGGATCGAAGGTGGGTGTCGACATGGTTTGACCAGGGTTGCTGTCCAATCACGCTTCGGAAGCTTGCCTGGGGAGCTTCCTGGTTGCTGTTATCCAATGTGATGTCGACTTCTCAAACGCTATCGGCCTCCAGCTCAACGGAACAAAATGCGTGAGGAGTTGCGAAATGAACTGGCCATGACTAAAGATTTCCCCAAAATAACCAACGCGCCGGCTGCGTTGGCTTAGTGCTTCTGGTGGTTGACTTAGAAATACAGGGTTTCGGCGCAGATGTGAAATTCAAACTATTTATGCCCGGTATTCGCCTGCATTATTGCTTTGCACAGGCGCGTAACAATCGCCGTAACGGCTGAAATCTCAGCCTTTTACCGACTCGCCCGCCGGAGCCTCGTGAGCCGTTCGCAGGCGTCGGCCAGGTCGGTCTCGGTTTTTGCAAAACAGAATCGCAACAGGTGCTCGCCACGGCCGCCTTGGAAGAACGCTTCACCCGGAACGCTCGCCACTCCCGTTAGGTTGAGCAGGCTCATGGCTTTCTCGGCGCTGCTCGCTCCGGGAATTACCGAGGCATCCGCCAGCACATAGTAGGCGCCCGCGGGAACGCTCGGTTCCATGTCTGCCTCGCGAAGTGCGCTGCAAATCATCTCGCGCTTTCCCTGATACTCGTGGATCAGATCGGAATAGAAAGACGGCGGCAACTTTTCCAGCCCTGCTGCCGCTCCGTGCTGCAGTGCTGACGGCGCGCACACATACGTGAGATCGTGGAAATAGTTGATCGAGGGAGTCCAGCGCGCCGATGCCTGAACGAACCCCACCCGCCAGCCCGTGATGCTGAAGACCTTCGAGAATCCCGAGATCGTAATCGTGCGTTCGGCGACTCCTGGCAGGGAACCGGGGCTGATGTGTTTCCGTCCGTCATACACGAAGTGTTCGTAGATCTCGTCGGTAAAAATGAACAGGTCGTGATGCTTTGCGACGCCCGCTATGGCTTCCAGCTCCGCGCGCGAAAACATTTTGCCCGACGGGTTCGCCGGCGTGTTCACCACGATAGCCCGTGTCTTAGAGGTGATCGCCGCGGAGAGGCGGTCGGTTACCAGCGGATAGTCCGGCGGATCGAGCGACACCAGGACGGGTTTAAGGTACTGGCCGACGAGCGTGGCGTAGTGGTAGCCGTAATACGGCTCGAAAAGTATGATCTCGTCGCCGGGGTTCATCAGCGCGCGACAGGCTGAATCGAATCCGCCGGTTACGCCTGACGTCACCAGGACTTCCGTGTCTGGATCCGCCTTGATCCCGTTTTGCTGCGCGAGCTTGCGTGCAATCGCCTCGCGCAGGCGAGCAATGCCGTCAGCCCGGGTGTACTGGTTATATCCGGCCTCGATTGCCTCCTCAGCTCCCCGGCGGACAACCGCCGGAACCTCGGTGTCACACACGCCTTGCGCCAGGTTGACGCCGCCCACTTTCTCGCATTCAACCGACATGGTGCGAATCGCCGACTGCACGATCCGCCCGGCAATTTCACTGAGACCCAGCATGGCGGGCTCCTCCTTCGAAAGTGCTCAAACAGTGTGCCACAGGAGTAGCAGCGGTCCCATTTTGGGCCGAAGTTGGCGCCTTTTCCCCACAATGTTCGCTTGTCACAAATAGGTGTGACTTTGGTCGTTGCCAGTATCCCGGAAGGGGGTAGAATAGAAATGGAATTGAAAATGATTTTCAACTTCATATTCGGGCGGAAGCGGCAAAGGAGCTCCCGCGAGGGAGCGCTCTGCGACCTCCGCGTCGGCGACCGCGCTATCGTCCGCGAATTGGAGTTGGAGCATCCCATCGCCGAGCATCTCATGAACTTGGGCTTCGTTCCCGGGCTGGAAGTGAGTGTCGAGCGCAGTGGCCCGGGCGGCGATCCCCGGGTCTATCGGGTCGAAGGGACGGAAGTGGCCATTCGTCGCGAGCTCTCGCGGCACATCCATGTGTCCCTGGTCGGCGCTCCGGCGTTCGGTGATTAGTTCCGCGGAGGCGCGACGGTGAGTTGTCATACGGTGGCGCGCCCCGAGGACGAAAGCGTCGCGACCTCCTATCGCACGATTGCAGTTGTCGGCCCGCCCAACTCCGGCAAGACCACCCTTTACAACCGGCTTACGGGACTCCGGCAAAAAGTGGGAAACTTTCCCGGCGTCACCGTCGAGCACCATGTCGGTACCATCCGCAATGCCGACGGCGAAGAAGTTGCGCTGATCGACCTGCCCGGCATCTACAGCCTGGTTCCCAAGTCAGAAGATGAGCGGGTTGCCGTCGACGTCCTGCAAGGGAAGATGCCCGGCATGGCGCGTCCTGACGCAGTGATCGTGGTCCTGAACTCCAACAACCTGCACACCCACCTGGTGTTGGCCGGACGCGTGATTGCTCTGGGTCTGCCGACTCTCGTCCTGTTGAACATGGCCGACGAACTGCACAAGCAGGATGGCGCGGTTGACGTCCTGGCGTTGGCCCGCGAGCTTCATACTCCGGTCGCCTTGGTTAGCGCCGTGACCGGCGAGGGACTGGAAGCTGTAACGAACTTTCTGTTGTCTGCGTCCGCGGTCCCCGATCCTCTCGAACTGCCCGTCATGGGCAGCACGCGTCACGTTCGTGCGTGGGCGGTGCGCGTTGGTGAGAGCGCGAGTTATCGCCGTCCAGCCACGCCGGTTTGGACCAGCCGCCTGGACAACGTCTTTCTGCATCGCTTCTGGGGTCCCGCGATTTTCGCGCTGGTCGTGATTGCGGTTTTTCAGGTGATCTTTCTTGCCGGGAAGCCGTTGCAGGACATCCTTCAGCGCCTGCTGGATTCGACTGGCGCCTGGGTCGGTGCGGCGCTGCCTGACGGCATGTTCCGCTCGCTCGTAATTAATGGAGTCTGGAAGGGAACCGGGTCAGTGCTGGTGTTCCTCCCCCAGATTCTGCTGTTGTTCCTGGCGATTGGAATTCTGGAAGACTCGGGCTACCTGGCGCGGGCTGCGGTCATAGCCGACCGCACCATGTCGCGCGTCGGACTGAACGGCAAGAGTTTCATTCCCTTGCTCTCCGCCTATGCCTGCGCAGTCCCGGCGATCATGGCTACCCGAACGATTGAAAGCAAGCGTGACCGCGTTGCCACCATCTTGGTTGCGCCGTTCATGACTTGTTCCGCCCGCCTGCCGGTGTACACCATGGTGATCGCGGCATTTATTCCCAGTCGCGCATTGCTGGGGCCATTCCTGGGCACACGCGCCACCGCCATGTTGAGCCTATATGTCCTCGGATTCCTGATGGCGGTGTTCACCGCTCGCATCTTGAAATCGACGATTCTCAGCGAGCAAGGACGCGCCTTTCATCCTTGAGATGCCGCCCTACCGTTGGCCGCAGCCCGTGTCATTGGGGATGCGGGTTCTCGATCGCGGCAAGGCGTTCCTGTATCGCGCCGGCACGGTGATCATGTTGGTGTCTGTGCTGCTCTGGGCGGCGACGAACTTTCCCATGCACAACGGCCAGCCTCCGGCGATTCAAGACAGCGTCGTCGCCACCGTCGGACACTTCATCGAGCCCGTCATCCGGCCGCTCGGCTTCGACTGGAAGATCGGTGTCGGCCTCGTGACTTCGCTGGCCGCCCGCGAAGTCATTATCGCCACCCTCGGTACCCTGAACGGCATCGACGCCGAAGTGCACTCCTTCGACCTGCAGCAGGCGCTGCGCCACGAGTTGACACTTCCGGCCGCGGTTGCGCTGCTGGTGTTCTTCGCCTTTGCCATGCAATGCATGTCAACCCTGGCAGTCGTTCGTCGCGAGACCAACAGTTGGAAGTGGCCCGCCGCGCAGTTCGTTTACATGACTCTCGTCGCGTACATATCAGCCTTCGCGGCTTACCACATCACCGGCTATTTCATTCGCTAAAACTTGTCCGGTGATCCGGCTTGGCTGCATGAAAATAGTGCTGCGCTATTTGTGGGGACCGAGTTAGTCGCGCCCGCGTGACGCCGCCTCACCTTTGCCAACGGCGGCCAAATGCGGACAAAAGCTGGCTAGGGTTCGCATGGAGTGAGTTTCAAAGCCTGAGCTACAATCCAATCGAGATTTCGAAACCTCGGAGCAACCAACCCCTTGAGTGACATTTTCATAAGTTACTCGCGATCCGATCGCGCCACCGCGCAAACGCTGGCGAATGCGCTGCAGCGGGAGGATTGGTCCGTCTGGTGGGACCCCAAGATTCCGCCCGGCAAGTCTTTTGATGAAGTTATCGAGCAGGCACTCGAAAAGGCAAAGTGCGTCATCGTCTTATGGTCGAAAGCGTCAGTCCGATCCAGATGGGTCAAAGTAGAGGCAGCCGAGGGAAACCGCCGGGGTGTTCTGCTCCCCGCCTTAATCGAAGATGACGCAAAGATCCCGCTCGAGTTTCGATACATTCAGGCGTCACGACTAACGGATTGGCGAGGGGAAGCAGAGCATACGGAGTTTGGTACACTAAGAGCCGCTGTCTCAGAACTGCTCGGTCAACCCGCACAAACACAAACCGGGGATGAAGGTGACAAGTCAAGGGCAAGCGACGCCCTTGAGAGGCTAACGAAGATCGGCCTGACCGGCCGGCAACCCTCCGTTCCTGAAGAAGTCTATACCGATCCTGAAACAAACCTGATGTGGACGATACAAGACAACGGTAAACACATCGACTGGCATCAGGCAAACCAATACGCCGAACAATTGAGGCTGGCCGGTTATTCCGATTGGCGGCTGCCCACGATCGACGAACTGGAAACACTCCACGATCCCAAAAACTCAAGGTCGAACAAAATCCGGAAACCGTTCCGGCTGACCGGCTATTGGGTGTGGAGTTCGACCAAGGAAGGCTCTGGTTCCGCGTGGGGCTTCCTCTTCACCAAGGGTGAGCGGCGCCGCAGCTACATGGGCGTCTCCTTCGGAAACCGCGCCTTGTGTGTGCGTCGATCCGGCGAATGATGTGGGTGATTCGGCCGCGTGACTACAAGCGAAGGCTTACCCATTAATTCGGAGGCAAGATTTGCAGCCACCGTTCCGATCCAAGCAGGGAGTCATCATCGACGCGCCTTTGGAAGCGGTGTGGTTGTTCACCATGGATCTCACCAAAATCCCCGAGTTCCATCCGCGTGTGGTCAAGGTTGATCTTCTTTCTGGCAAGACCCTCCGCGAACCAGGCGTGTCATATCGGTGCCATCTGTCAGGAGGGAAGCACACATGCGTCGAGAAAGACATCGAAATTATCCCGCTGCAGAAAATCGTCACGGTGTTGCCGGAAGACACATTCGGTATCAGCAAGATTCTCAGCGATTACACAGTGGAAACGACGTTCCAAACGCTCGGGCCTCGGTCAACCAGGGTGCAAATTAGCCACTTTTACTCGACGGCGACCCTGAAAGCCAAGCTCCTCAACCTAATCGCAAAACGTAAGATCGCCCGCGACACCCAGGCGACCTTGAATGGTGCCAAGGCCGCGATTGAGGCTGCCTGCCATGCGGGATAGGGGTCTATCAGATCGGTAAGAGACTCTCCACCAACTGCGGTAGCACTTCGCCAGCCTTCCCCTCCATCACCTCATCGAAATAGGCGCGATTCGCGGGCTCTTCCGGCCCCACATAAATCGTGAGGGCCGCGTTGCGTTGTGCCAACCTTACGAAACTTGCCGCCGGCTCCACCACTCCCGAACTGCCCACCGTCATCACGACCGACGCCTCCCGCAACTGATGCAGCACCAGCTCCATTTCAAACGGAACCTCGCCAAACCAGCAGACATGTGGCCGAACCATCGCACCGCATCGTTCGCAGCGCGGAACCGTGGCGCCATCAAAATACTCGTTCCGATCATCAAACGGCCGCGATGCGCAACGCGGGTCCGAACATCGCGACTGCAGGATGCGTCCATGCATGTGCACCACCCTCCGCGAACCTGCCTGCTCGTGCAGCGAATCCACATTCTGCGTGCAAAGAAAGAAGCGCTCGCCCAGCCTCCGCTCCAAATCTGCCAGCGCGAAGTGCGCGGGATTCGGCTCGACCGTCGCATGTCGCCGCCGCCGCTCCGAATAGAACTGCCACACTAGCACCGGATCGGCGGCGAACGCCTCCGGAGTCGCCACGTCTTCGACCCGGTATCCGCGCCACAGGCCATTCATGCCGCGAAAGGTCGGCAACCCGCTTTCGGCGCTCACGCCGGCGCCCGTAAGCACAAAAAAACGGTCCGATGGAGCGAGAGATCGCGTCATGGTTGCAAAGGCTCGCAGGGTTACACACCCTGCATCACTTCGCTATACTAAACAGTTTGGAAATCAGCGTGTTCTCACGAGGCGCGCGAAAGCATCCATCCCCTGAAAAGGGGAATCTAATTCCTGTAAAGCCTTGCATAATCGGCGCGGTATGTCCTGAAGATACTGCGGCCACGGAGTTTTTCATCCTTGTCGACCGTACTGCTGAACAATGTTGACAGCGAGAAGCTGGAACGCGTGATGGACTCGTTCCGCCGCTGGGGTTATCTGCAAGCCGACCTCGATCCCATCGGGCACTTTGCTCCGCTCGTCCACCCTGACCTGAACATCGAAGGTGACGAAGCCGACGCCGCACGCCGCATTTACTGCGGCACCATCGGCGTCGAATTCATGCATATTCCCGATCCCGAGCGCCGCCGCTGGGTCCAGGAGCGCATGGAGTCCGAACTCTCCGAACCCATCGATCGCTCCCGCGTCCTCGATCAACTCGTCCGTGCCGACGTTTTCGAGCAGACCATTCACTCGCGTTACATCGGCACCAAGCGTTACTCGCTCGAAGGCAACACCGCGCTGATTCCGCTGCTCGACGAAATCCTGAACGCCGCCTCCGAAAAAGGCGCCGAACAGGCCGTGCTCGCCATGAGCCATCGCGGACGCCTGAACGTCATCATCAACATCGTCCGTCGCCCGGCAGCCGAGATTTTCGCCGGCTTCGAAGACGTCGATCCCCGCAGCGTTCTCGGCGGCGGAGACGTGAAGTACCACATCGGCGCCACCGGCATTTTCACTGCTGCTGACGGCGGCAAGCTCCGCATTCACATGGTGTCGAATCCCAGCCACCTCGAAGCCGTCAACCCCGTGGCCATGGGACGCGCCCGCGCCAAGCAGACTCGCATCGGCCGCGACGGCAAAGCCAAAGTGCTGCCGCTCATCATGCACGGCGACTCCGCATTTGCCGGCCAGGGAATCACCGCCGAAACCCTCAACCTCTCCGAGCTGCGCGGCTACACCGTCGGCGGAACCGTCCACGTCATCGCCAACAACCTCATCGGATTCACCACTAATCCGCAGGATGCCTACTCCAGCCGGTTCTCGTCCGATCTGGCGAAGCGCCTGCCGATTCCGATTTTCCACGTCAATGGCGAAGATGCCGACGCCGTGGTCCGCGTCGGTCGCATGGCGCTCGAGTATCGCTACAAGTTCGGTACCGACGTCGTCGTCGACCTCATCGGTTTCCGCCGTCACGGCCACTCCGAAGTGGACGACCCGACCATCACGCAGCCGATCCTGTACCGCAAGATCAAAGACCGCCCGCTGCTCTACATCTCCTACGCCAAGCGCACTGGCATGGATCCCCGCCCGTTCGTCGAAGCGTTCCAGTCCGAGCTCGATGCCGCGCAAAAGGCGGGCAAGACCATGGCCAAGAAGCCGACCATGCGTCAGTTGCCCAGCTACTGGGCGCCCTTCCACGGCGGTGCCTACAACCCGGCCGACGAAGTGGATACCGGCCTTCCCGCCGCCGAACTCCAACGCATCACCGACGGCCTCACGCACTACCCCGAAGACTTCCACATCCATCCCAAAGTCCAAAAGATGCTGGAGCAGCGCCACGAAATGGGATACGGCAAGAAGCCGCTCGACTACGGCATGGCCGAGGCGCTGGCCTTCGGATCGCTCGCACTCCAAGGCACTCCTATTCGCCTCAGCGGACAAGACAGCCGCCGTGGCACCTTCAACCAGCGGCATTCCGTGCTCATCGACATCGTTGACGAAAAAGAATACGTCCCGCTGTGTCACCTCGCTCCCGGACAGGCGCGCGTCGAGATTTACAACTCTGAGCTTTCCGAAGCCGCAGTCTTAGGTTTCGAGTACGGCTTCTCCCGCGACTTCCCCGAAGCCCTGGTCATGTGGGAAGCCCAATTCGGCGACTTCGCCAACGGCGCGCAGATCATCATTGACCAGTTCATCGTTGCCGGCGAAGACAAGTGGGACCTCCTCAGCGGACTCGTCCTCCTGCTGCCACACGGCCACGAAGGCCAGGGCCCCGAGCACTCCAGCGCCCGCATTGAGCGCTTTTTGCAGCTCTGCGCTCGCGACAACTTGCAGGTTGCACAGCCTTCGACCGCGGCCCAGTATTTCCACCTCTTGCGCCGCCAGGCGATGCGCAAGTGGCGCATTCCGCTAATCGTGTTCACTCCGAAAAGCATGTTGCGCCACCCAGAGGCCCTGTCGCCGATTACCGACCTCGAACTTCCGCGCTTCCAGAACGTGCTTCCCGACGAAACCGCGCTCGACGCAAAACGCGTCCTGCTCTGCACCGGCAAGATCGGCCACGAGCTGCGGATGGAGCGTCGCAAGCAGAAAATGCCCGGCCCAGCCATCGTCATGCTCGAGCAAATGTACCCCTTCCCGGAAAACGAACTGCGCGCCGTCCTCGGCCGCTATTCGAAGGCCACGGAGTTCATCTGGGTGCAGGAAGAGCCGGCCAATATGGGTGCACTGTCGTTCGTGGTTCCGCGTCTCAGGCGAGTCGTCGGCAACAAGCTGCGCAGCATCAAGCGCGCCGCCAACGCGACTCCCGCCACCGGCTCCGCCAAGGCCCATGAACTGGAGCAAAAAACGCTGATTACACTCGCCTTGGGCAAGGGACAATAGCGGCATTTCAGGGGCGAAACTTTATCGAAATGCCAACCCCTCAAGAGCGGTCGATCCATCCCTAATGTAGCGCTCCCGGCCACTAGAATTTGGCGTCTCGACCCGAATTTCTATGAAAAAACGGATAGCCCCGCTTCTATCCCTCCCGAATCGCATAGTTAGGTCGCCAACCACCCTCTTAAGTATTTGAAAATAAATACACTTCGTTTGGTTGCCAGCGTGCAATATACGGAGTGGGGCAGGGTTCGGCTGTCGAGCCTGCCAGTCATTCTGAAACTCACAAGTAAAGCGGAGAGAGCGATGAAAAGAAGTCTCTTAGTAGGAATCTCCTTAATGAGTATCCTGCTGCTCCTATCGGCTTTGTCCTTCGGACAGGCCATCAGCGGTGATTTGCTGGGAGTAGTGAAGGATGCAAGCGGCGCGTTAGTGCCGGACGCCACGGTTGAGGCGACCAATATCGCCACTGGCGTGAAGGCAACTCAGCACACCAACTCGCAGGGCGAGTATCGCTTCGTCAACCTGCCTGCTGGCCACTACGCGATCGCGGTAACCGCGGCCGGTATGAAGGGCGGCACCAGCGACGTCGAAGTCGAACTGAACAAAGTTGCGACTGCCAACATCACGACGTCGGTTGCCGGCACCTCAACAACAGTTGAAGTCAGCGAGACGGCCGTGACGATCGACTCCACCACGCCCACCATCTCCAGCACTTTCACCAGCAAAGAAATTTCGGACTCCCCCGGCACTTCGACCGGTAGCGGCGTTCTGAACCTCTCGCTCCTGGATGCAGGCGTTGCCAGCTCCGGCGGCGTCGGTGCAGGTTCGGGCCCGTCTGTCGGCGGCCAGCGCCCCCGTAACAATAACTTCACCATCGAAGGCGTCGACAACAACAGCCTTTCCGTGACCGGTCCAAATATCAATCTTCCCAACGATGCCGTGGATAGCTTCACCGTCATGCAGAACCAGTTCTCGGCTGAGTTCGGTCACTCTTCCGGTGGTCAGTTCAACCAGACCATCAAGAGCGGCACCAACCAGTTCCACGGCAGAGCGTACGAGTACTTCCAGAACCGCAACCTGAACGCCGAAGATTCGCTGACAGCTCAGGGCCAGGCTCCGGGTCCGTACAGCAATCCCCGTTACGACAACAACCGCTTCGGCGGTCAGGTCGGCGGTCCGATCATCAAGAACAAACTGTTCTTCTTCACCAACTGGGAATACAACGACGTAGGTCAGGAAGCGTTCCCGGTTACGGGTTGCGCTCCGACCAGCGCTGGCTACACAACATTGGCCAGCATGTTCGGCAACAGCACCAACCTGCAGCAGTTCCAGAAGTACGTCCCGGCGGGTGGTGCGGCGTCAGTTTGTCCCTCTAGCATTCCGGCGATTGTTGGCCGGCGCGCCTATGGGACTGACGGCAAGGTTAACCCGAACGCGGTTAGCATTCCAACTGGCGACATTGGATTCATCGGCCCCAGCTACTACAACGTCCTGACCACCGCTGACTCCTTTGACTGGGTCATCGGGTCGAAAGACTCGCTCCGCGGACGTCTCGCCTATTCGAAGTACAGCGGAATTGACACTGCGGCTTCCTTGCCTACGTTCTGGCAGACGCTGCCCAATATCAACTGGATAGTTACCCTCAGCGAGTATCACAATTTCGGTACCAACGTCAGCAACGAATTCCGTTTCGGCTGGAACCGTAACTACAACGTTTACCAGGTAGGCTCGCAGACCTTCCCTGGCCTCGGCACCTTCCCCAACATCACCATTCAGGAAATGAACGGACTGAATGTGGGTCCCGATCCGAATGCACCCCAGGGTGGTATTCAGAACACCTACCAGTTCGTCGACAACCTGAGCTGGGTTAAGGGCCGCCACAACTTCCGTTTTGGTGGAGAATACCGCTGGTACATCAGCCCACAGTACTTCACCCAGCGCGTGCGTGGCGACTACATTTGGAACGCCATGTCGGATTACCTGAACGACTTCTCGCCTAACCCGGATTACGGCGATTTCGCCGAGCGTTCGGCCGGTAACGCCGTCTACTACGGCAACAAGAATGCGTTCTATGCCTACGCCAACGATGAGTGGCGCATCAGCCCCACCATCACCTTGAACCTTGGTCTCCGGTACGAGTACACTGGCGAACCGTTGGGCGTCACCAGGTCGCAGCCCCTGAATGCCATTTCCAGCGTTCCGGGACTGGTCACCTTTGGTAAGCCCACTGCGCAAAAGACCAACTTTATGCCGCGCTTGGGTATCGCGTGGGCTCCCGATCCGAACACATCGGTCCGTTTTGGATTCGCCATGGCCAACGACGTTATCTACGACAACCTGGGAGTCCTGTCGCAACCGCCTCAGCTGCAGCAGACCTGCGACAGCACCAACGTCGCTGACTACGCGCCAACTTCGGGATGTTTCTGGAGTTTCCCGAACTTCCTCGCCGCCGGTGGCTTGCCCTCCGTTCCGGGAACAATCAGCGATCCGGCTGAGGCTCGGAGTTTGACGGGTGCCTACGTTCCCAACCAGACGCTGCCGTACAGCGAAACCTTTACGGCCAGCATTCAGCACATCTTCGCCAAGGTCTATACCCTCGAAGTTCGCTGGGTAGGCTCGCGCGGATTGAAGCTGCCCGTACAGACCCGTCTGAACCGGACGACTCCGGTGACGCCGGATCGGTACCTGCCGACGTACCTGACTGCACCTAGCCAGGCTACGCTGGACTCGCTGCCATACACTCTTGCTGGCCTGCAAGCACTAGGCAACACGCTGCCCGCTTGGGGAGCTGCTGGTTTCACCTCCAACAACGTTGTGGCCTTTGAGCCCTACGGTAGCTCGAAGTACAACGGCTTGAGCGTCCAGTTCAGCCGCAGCTTTACCAACGGCTTGCAATTCCAGGCCGCTTACACCTGGAGCCACCTGCTCGACAACTCGACGGCTGATGTCTTCTCAACCGTTCTCACTCCTCGTCGTCCGCAGGACTTCCAGTGCTTCAACTGCGACTACAGTAACTCGGCTCTTGACCGTCGCCAGCGCTTCACCCTGTTCGCTATTTATGACCTGCCGTTCTTCAAGAACGACAACTGGTTCATGAAGAACGTGGTTGGCAACTGGCAGTTCACGCCGGTCTACACCTTGCAGGCGCCTGAATATGCGTCCTGCCAGAGCAATGTTGACACGAACCTCAACGGTGATGCGCTCGACCGCTGCATCTATAACCCGGCCGGCACACCCGGAATCGGATCCACCGCAACCGCGCTCAAGAACTCGCAGGGAGCGACGGTTGCATACTTGGCAGCCAACCCGAACGCTCAGTACATCCGGGCGGGCTTGGGTGCCTTCCCGAACGTTGGACGCAACAGCATAGCGACTCCCTGGCAGAACAACTGGGACTTCGCCATCCTGAAGCGCATCAACATCACCGAGCGTCAGTCGGTTGAATTCCAGTTCTCGGCAACGAACATCTTCAATCATGCTCAGTACGTGCCGGGCGTGATCAGCGATGTTCAATCCTACGGACAGTCCAGCACCGGCGTTAAAAACATGCTGATTCCAACTTCCTCCACGTTCCAGCAGTGGAATCAGGCATTCTCGAACCACCCGCGTGCCGTTGTCCTCGCTCTGAAGTACAACTTCTAATTCGCTGATCAAAGCTTGTTGTACTCGGGGAGCCTTCGGGCTCCCCACTTTTTTGTGTCCAACGATTCACGACTGTAACTTTGAGAGTTTCCGTACGCCACCCCCGAGGATGGGCAGAGACGCGCGTCAGATCTGATACCGGCAAGTGTTCGCTTGGTGGAAGCACCGGGCTTCACAGGTTGCTGAAAAAAGCGGCTTTGGGTAGAGCTGGCCTTCAGGCCAGCGTCTAAGCCGTTTATTTTCGACCCGCCTAGACCTGTTTAACAATTACTGTAACTGTTGGGTACAGGGTAGAGCGGCGCTTCAGCGCCGCGTCCAGCATGGCCTCTTGAAGGGAGCCGGGTTTTAACCCGGCGGCAGAATCGGCTTCCCGAAGGACACACCGACCCCGAAACTGCTCTAGAGCAGGTTCTCGCTTGCTATGTCCCGGGCGGAAGCACTGGGCTTTAGCCCAGTGAATAAGTCCCTCCTAAAACGGCGGGCTTCAGCCCTGGGGTTCTGGTCCCTGCAAGGGCGCATAGCTCCATCGTGCCAGGAAGCGGGATACATAGACTCGGGAACGGCTTTAGAGAATTACGAAACTCCAAGTGCGACTTGTGCGGTGGAGCAACGTATAGTCGCGACGGAGCAATCAGCCGCGAAGCGGCGATGTGGTGTTAGACCCGGGCGTCAGCCCGGGGCAAATTAGGACGGTATGCCCGAGCCGCGGAGCGGCGTTCTTCGTTTCGTACAGTCTGGTGAGCCCGCGATGAAGAGTAGTTCTTAGGTCCGGTGCCACCGACCCGTCACCCCATCACGCCTTCACCCAGTTATCCCGGGAGGGAAGGTATGGAAATTCCCAAACGCCCTTCGTCGGGATCTTCGGCACCAAAAAACTGGCATAGCAGCATTATAACTAGAGTTATAATATAGCCTAAAAGTGCCGCATTGCGGACCTCAAAGCGAGCTGAATTTTGGTAGGAATACTGAAGTGGATACTAGAGTTTCAGGCATCCACTCGGTATGATCTGAATGCCGCTCGTGAGGCTCGGACCCCATGACTGCAACCCCTTGCCGAGCCTCACGCTGGATGGCTGGATCTCTGCCTAGCCTCCTGAGCGGTCACGCCGTATCTTAGTAACGGCAACTTCACTGCGCCGCATTCCCCGATTGCCCTTCTCTAATGCACGCGGGCTGCCAGTACCCAAGATCTCCAAGTGATTGAAAATGGGAAGATTGTCTCTGCCTATCACTGCCGCTTCTCTGAAAATCTGTAACCTCCAGACCCGGGGCCTACCAGTTTTCGGAGAATCGTCTCGGCCTGCTCGCACCGGCGGCGCTTCTGCTATACATATTTCAACGCAACGAATCTTTCGCGCCATGACGAAACTCGCCATCGACGGTGGTACGCCCGTGAGATCCGCTCCATTTCCACCATGGCCGGAGTTTCGCCCCGAAGATATTGAATCTGCTGCCTCAGTCCTGCGATCCGGAGCAGTAAACTACTGGACCGGCACCGAGGGCCGCCAGTTTGAGCAGGATTTTGCCGCAGCCTGTGGTTCCAAGCACGCAGTGGCGGTATCTAACGGTACGGTAGCATTGGAGTTAGCACTCCATGCATTGGGTATCGGCGCCGGAGCCGAGGTCATCGTTCCGTGCAGGTCGTTCGTCTCGTCCGCGAGTTGCGTGGTCACGAGAGGCGCAACACCGGTCATGGCGGATGTGGACCGCGACAGCCAAACCATCACGGCTGCAACAATTTACGATGCGCTTACACCTCGAACCAAGGCCATCATCGCGGTCCATCTGGCCGGGTGGCCCTGCGACATGGACGCCATCATGACCCTCGCGGCGCAACGGGGCCTGAAAGTTATCGAGGATTGCGCCCAGGCGCAAGATGCTCATTATAAGGGACTTCCTGTGGGTTGTTTGGGACACGCGGCCGCCTTCTCTTTCTGTCAGGACAAGATTATGACCACCGGTGGAGAGGGCGGCATGATGACCACGGACGATTCCGCCGTATGGCAGCGGGCGTGGAGCTATCGTGACCACGGTCGGCGCCTCGAAACCGTTGAAAGACAAGCCACTAGCAGGACCTATCGCTTCGTCTACGACACCCTCGGAACCAACTGGCGCATGACCGAGATGCAGTCGGCGGTCGGCAGAAGCGTGCTGCGCCGCACAGCGGCGAGCGTCGCCCGGCGAAGGACAATTGCCGCGCAACTAAACGGCGCATTTTCAATGATTTCAGCATTGCGCCTGACTCTGCCTTCGCCTGCGATCGAGCACTCTTACTACCGCTATTACATGTTTGTCAGGCCAGAGCAGTTGCGCGCCGCCTGGAGTCGCGATCGAATTGTAGAGGCTACCAATGCCGAAGGAATCCCTTGTTTTTCAGGCAGTTGCCCGGAGATATACCGGGAAAAGGCATTTGAACACTATCGACCGCCGCAGCCGTTCAAGGTCGCGCCGGAACTGGGTGAAACCAGCTTGGCCTTACTGGTACATCCTACAATTCAGGATTCTGACGTTCTGGACATGATTCGTGCAGTACAGAAAGTAATGACCCACGCGTCCGCGTAACGGTGCGGGGAAATGCTATCGGAGCGGAATCAAATGCGCCGTATATATCTGATAATGATGCTGCTTACGCTCACTGTCGTCGGCTGTAGCCGATGTTTTTCGCAGACTCGGGAGTCGGTTCCTGTTGCCCATGGCCGAGTGTATGTTGACGGCAAGCCTGTCCCGCCGAGCAAGCTGATTTCCAAGGACGGTACGAGCTACGTGGAAGTGACAGCCTTCGCCGCAGCCGTAGGCGTTACGGTCCAGTCTACCGCAAGTGGCTTAATGATCAATAGTTTGCCGAAAAGCGATTGTGACAAAGCTGGGCCGCAGGGGCAGCGCTTTTCCGATGAGTTTCGAAGTGATGTCGCAGGCGTTGCCGATGAGATCGAGAGCCTGCGGGCGGTCGTCCTGAAGAAGGAAAATGTGCCGCTCGGGCCGAGGTTCGACGCCATCGACCGCAAGCTAACACTCTCGACCACCCATGTACAGACGGATGCGGACATGGCCGTGTACTATGCGCTGTCATACGCCAATAATTCCCTGGCCATCGCCTATTACAAGCAGTCGCGGGGGGCCGCGCCCGAGGATGCCCAAAAGGACCAACTGGACTCCATGATGTGTGCCATGGAAAGCAAGTTCGCACTGATGAAGGGAGTCTTGATACCTGGTGGGTCGTGTAGCGTCTTGAGACGGATGGAATCGCAACCAGTCGTCAAGAAGGAAGCGGCTACCCAGTGAAGTCTGCTCTTAACGCTTTGGCCGCTCTGCGGACAGTAACAATAAAGAAAGTCGGATCCCGAGCGGTGGCCAAACCCTATTCTGCAGAGAGACTTTTAGCCAGAAATCAGGTGATTGCCGGAGCGCACCGGCTGTCGCCCAACCTTAGCATTGAAGTGCGCTTCTTCCTCACATCGGTACTCACGTCTGTAGGAGGAATAGAAATGTTGTTCAAGAACGGCAGCGGGACACCGCTGCAATTACGCGGCGCGATTTTGAAATGGGCCCTCTGCAGTGCCCTTTTCTTCGCATTTTCGCTAGGTCAAGCCAGCGCCACAGACAGCAGTGACGCGTTTCTGGGATGGCCGTCTGAACCGTTTGTCCAACAGAATAAGACCTGGGGAGGTTGGGCAGATGTCGGCGAAAATCTCCCCAGCGACTTCACAACGCTGGTCTCGACTCGGTCTGGAATAGTACTGGGCCAGGATCTCCACACCTTTTCGCTCAGCGCGTCATTTCCCCCGAACACCACGTACTTGATCTCGTATTACATCATGGTGAACACTCCTGGAGTCAGCATGATGGAATCGAGCGACGGATTGCGTACAACCATTCCGGGAGCATCGATTTCAACGACATTTGCTGAAATCCCAGCGTTCACTATCAGCACTCCCGATGCCAGTGGCCTGCAGGTTCTGTCGGGTGGCCCCTACTCCATGCTGCATGTCACCGATACGGTTACTACTGGTGACTCTGACATCACCGGGTTCAGCAACTCGTTTCTCGAACAATTAGCCGTCGTACCTGAACCGGGCACACTCGCTCTCTTTGGCTCAGGTATCTTAGCGGGCGCTGCGATGTTGCGCCGAAAAGTCAAGAAATAGGCCCCCCTACACCAGACCCAGTCAAAGAGCCGATCCCAGATCGGCTCTTTCTCTAATCTCGCAATCACCTCGGCTTTGGGACTACGAATTCATCCAGCCTTTTGAGCTTCCAGTGCGCTTTGTGATTGCCGCATACGGCCATACAATGCTCCTAGAGCCTTCGCGGCGTAGCGGCTCTCAATTCCTCGCGGCTTGGTGCGAGAGCGCGTGATGCTTTGCGATGCGCCGGAGGTATCCGTCGTTCTGCGCTTGCTGGCTGTAATAGCTCACGGTTCGGGTTCCGACACTCAGAATCTTTGCAAGTCGCTCCACGGGGAGATTGATGTAGTCACCAGGGCGGAGGAATTGCAGATGTGAGGCGATGCTCACAAACCGCGAGTATTTCTCGGAGATCGGATTTCGCAATTTGATTGGTCTGTCTCGGGCGAGTCCGACGGCCAGCACGAGTATGTCATCGCCAGCGGGAACGCGAACCTTTTTCCAAGTTGAAAGAAACTCCACGGCGGGGTCGTCGGAATCGGGGAACAATTCCGGCCACGCCAGACGTCGAGTTCCCCGCTTCAGCTCGATAGGGGCCAGCAATCCAAATGCGGCGTCTGCCCCAAGTCCTCGTAATTTCGGGTGAGCTGCCATGTATCGGACAAACTCCCACATTGCAGAGCGAAACCCGTGCGTACTTCCCCGGCTGATTGAAACGCGGTGCGCGTTATTTTGCTCCCATGCCCATCGAAAATAATCGGGCAATGGAAGCTGCGTTGGGATACGCTCAGGGTCGTTGGCCAACATTCGCGCTGTAGCCATTGACTCTCTTCTTTCGTAGCTCGCACTGCGCGTATGATGGCCATGTAAGCCACAAAATCGCGCTTGTACGGGGCTGGGAGCGTCTGAAGCACTTCTCAGCCCTTGCCGTTTGTGGCGGACGCGCCAAACTGCAAGCGGCCCGCGATTTCCCGTTTCTCGCCCAGCCCCTCCCGAGAGACAAGGCGAACTAATGCGCTGGCAAAGGCAGGATCACGCAGCGATTCGCGAAGACAGCGCAGCACGTCGGCTACCTCGTCTCGCTGGGCGTGCGCCGCATCGTCCGGCACGTTACACCGCCTGTTCAGTGCGGCCCGGTGCATGGGACTTCCCCCCATCCTCAATGACCTTCTGCAATTCGGACTCGCGGATCATCGTCCGTGAACCGACTTTGGTTCTCTGCAAGCGGCCTTGGGAGAGCCAGGCGTGCAGTGTCCATTTTGAGATTCCGCCCAAACGCCGGGCGGCTTCTTCGACTGAGAGCAGTGTTTCCATTCCAAACCTCTCCAACCTGAGATTTGCCTGTGGCACGGTTGACAAATACAACTGTGCCACGATAAGGTGGTACGAACAAGGACACAAAGCGTGCCACGCGAACTCATCCCCGTAAACCTTCCCGTCTACCACCAGTGCATATGCGTCCCGGTGCAGTGGGGAGTGACAATCAGCCCGAGTCTCGACAAGGTGGACCCCCACGTCTTGAGTGTGCGGCACGGGCAAAGAAGCAAAGGGCACACTGTTCGATCCGTGGGAGAAACGCAACGAGTTCTTGCGGTTGCCAGAGGGCGATGCTCACGGGCTGTTGAAGTTCTTGAACAGTGTTGGATTATTTCAACGCTCAGCCCCACCGAGCGAGTTCGATTGGATTCAGTCGGTAACTGTGCGCGGACAGGACGGATTCGCCTTTCGAGTCGATTACGACGTAGAAACCGATGTCAGGTGGATGTGGGTAATGCGTCGGGCAATCAGCGAGTCGCTTCGAGAGGGTAAGAGTACGATCGAGGCCGCCGATATGGCGGATTTCAATGTTCGTTTCACGAGGTATCGAGGGAAACCATGTGTATTGCTGACCACTGCGACGTTCTTGGATGCTCTGTTCCTTACTCTAGAGATCGATCGCATTCGAGGTGCAAAGGTTCGCAAGTGTGCCCGTCCCGATTGTGGAATTGTGTTTTCCAATAGTGGCGGCCACGAGAAGAAGTATTGCGAAAGGTATTGTGCTCACATCGAGTCAGTGCGGCGTGACCGCAAGAGAGCCAAGCAGAAAGGACGCTGAAAAATGTCGTTATATAAGCGCGGTAACGTGTGGTGGTCAGACTGCTTGGTTCGAGGGGAAGCGGCATCAGTTCTCGACAAAGCAAGCGAACAGAGAAGCGGGCCAAGACGGTCGAGGATGTGTACTTTGCGCGACTGGCAGACGAGCGTGTGGGAATCGAGAAGCGCAAGCCCGCGCCACTGTTCTCGGACTTCGCCAAGCGGTTTGTGGATCACGTCGCAGGTGCGGCATGAGAACAAGCCGCAGACGGTCACGTTTCTACGCTGCCAAGCTGTCTCGCCTGCTGGAATCGCGATGCGATTGCCTCAGCCCACCTGGACCGCATAGACGAAGTCGCATGATCGAGGACATACGTGCATGGCAACGGCGCAAGCAGTGTTTGCCCTGCCACGGTCAACCGCGAATTGGCGACGCTTCGCCGTTTGCTGCGATTGGCTCACGAGTGGAAGGAAATCAACCGCGTCCCCAAGATTCGACTGCTGACCGGAGAGCGCATCCGAGATTTCGTGCTGTCACGGCACATCGAAGAGACCGTACCTGGCCGCTTGCGCTCAGCCGCTTGCCGACATTGCGCTGCTGGTGCTCGAAGCGGGACTCCGCATCGGGGAAGCGCTCAGCCTGGCGTGGGCGGACGTGGTACTTGATCCTCTGGCTGGTTCGCGCTTCGGCTACATCCGCATCAGGGACGGCAAGAGCAAGAACGCAAGGCGAATCCATTCCGCTGACTGACAAAGCCGCTCAGATGCTCCGCAATCGCCAGCAAACGGCTTCTGGCGAGTTAGTGTTCGCCAACAGGGAGGGCAGGCGCTATCTGGTGACTTCGATCAATCACCTTCACCAGAAGGCCCGCGCCCTTGTCGGGCTTGGCAAGGACTTTGTGATTCATTCCCTGCGCCATACAATGCTGACTAGGCTCGGTGAATCGGAACGTGGATGCCTTCACGATCATGAGGATTGCGGGACATAGCAGCATCACGGTTTCGCAGCGTTACGTGCATCCGTCACCTGAGGCTGTGGAACGGGCTTTCGAGCGGCTTGCAGCTTTCGGGGAATCAGGGGCAAATCGAGCCAAAAGTGCTTTTACCGCCTACAAAAGTCCCTACAGTCGGCGAGGCAGCGCTCGTAAGTCATTGAAGGGCCTGTAGCTCAACGGTTAGAGCAGGGGACTCATAATCCCTTGGTTGGGGGTTCGAATCCCTCCGGGCCCACCAAGCCCAGGCGAGTTCCAAACGCGATCCGAGGCCAGGATCTTTTCCTAGCTAGTACTTAATCGCGTAAGTTTACGATAGTATTGCGCAACTGCGAACCTTTGACTTCGCGTTTACGCCAGACGAACGGCTTGGCCCTGGGTCCGTAGGCTGCCACGAAGTCTTCAATCGCTTGGCGCAATTGCTCGATGTCGCGAAAAGACGCTCCCCGCAGGGCTTTGCGGCTCAGAATACCAAACCAGACTTCAACTTGATTCAACCAACTGGCCGAGGTTGGCGTGAAGTGAAAGAACACGTTGGGATGAGCCGCCAGCCAGGCATCGTTTTTCTTGTGGATGCAGTAATTGTCCAAGATCGCATGGATTTCTTTTCCCGCCGGGAGATCGGCGACCACGCGATCCATGAATTCGAGAAACTCAATTCGCCGCTTCTTGCCGGTCGTCTGCGTATGAACGGCACCAGTGGCGACTTCCAGGGCGGCAAACAGATTTAAGGTGCCGTGGCGCTTATAGGTGCTCTTGAAACCGCGGACGATTTTCCCACTGTCCGTTTCCACGAATCCCGTCTTCCGCTCCAACGCCTGAATACTCGGCTTTTCATCCACGGAAAGAACCAACGCATTCTGTGGGGGATTCAAGTACAGACCCACGACATCGGCGGCCTTGGCCGTGAACTCCGGGTCCGTGCTGACGCACCAACGGCGCTGGCGTGCCAAACATACGCCTTCTTTCCGCAACACGCGCCAGACCGCATGCACCGATGTTTTCAAATGCTTCGCCAGTGCCGGCCCATCCCATACTGCTTGTCCCTGCGGCGGGGGTTCTTCCAGCATGGCCAGCACTTGCTTGCGAAACTCCCCTGTATATCGCGGCGGTTTGCCCGATCGCCGACGGTCCCGCAATCCCGCTATTCCCTCCGCCGCAAAGCGCCGACGCCAATCGATCACCGTGTTCGGCCGCACCTTCCAACTCCGGGCCACCGTGCTGACCGGCTTCCCTTCCAGACATCCCAAAACGATTCTCGCTCGTTCCACCAATCGCGCTTCCATCGTGCGGCTGTGCGCCCAATCTTCTAAAACCTGACGATCGGCTTGCGAACATTCCGGTATCGGCGCTGTTTTTGGCAAAGGCACCCCCTTTGCCAATCACATTACGTAATATCCATCACTAATGCAAGTAAGCACTAGCTGTACGGATAGAAAACAAAGAACAGTAGCGACAGGGCAGTTAGGACCCAGAGGCCCGGTCGCAGTTGTTCAGATTTTCCTGCCACCAGTTTGCAGACGGGATACAGCACAAAGCCAGCCGAAATCCCGATCGCGATATTGAAGGTGAAAGCCATGAGAACGACGACCGCGAATGCCGGGATAGATTCAGAGTAGTCGCTGAAATCGATCCGAGCGATGGGCGACAGCATGAACAGACCCACCAGAATGAGCGCGGGCCCGTAGGCTTGCGCGGGAATCGCGGCGACAAACGGAGCGAAAAACAGAGTCAGAAGGAAGCATGTTCCCGTGACGAGAACAGTGAAACCGGTTCGTCCGCCCGCTTCGATGCCAGTTGCCGATTCGACGAATGCGCCTGCGGTGGTAGTGCCGAGGACGGGTGCGAGGGTCGTTGTGAAGGCATCCACAAACATTGGCCGCTCAATCTGCGGCAGGCGGCCGTCTTCATCGAGAAATCCCGCTCTGGCGGAAAGCCCAATCAGTGTGCCCATGGTATCCACGAAGGCCATGATAAAGATGGTTAAGACCACCGGGAATGCTCGCCACGTCAGTGCTCCGCGGAAGTCGAGCTGCCACAGGATTGGCCCAATGCTGGGAGGGAGGCTGACGAGATGCTGCGGCGCGGGCGCCGTGCCTGCGACGAAGGCGACGATCGCCGTGATGACGATGCCGATGAGGATGGCTCCGGGAAACTTGCGGATCGTGAGGGCTGCCAGTAACACGAATCCAAATATGGCGATCAATACGGGATGCGAGGTGAGATGGCCGGCTTGCACCGGCGCACCAGGGACCCCAAGCGCCACCAGACCGGTCTCGTTCAACCCGATAAACGTAAGAAACAGGCCGATGCCCACCGCAAAGCTGTAACGCAAACTGGTTGGAATCCCGTCAACCACCCACTGGCGGAGGCGCAGGATGGTCAGGACAATAAACAGCACTCCGGCGATAAAGATAGCCGCAAGCGCGGTTTGCCAGGCGAAACCCAGCATCTTGCAGACGGTAAAAGCGATAAATGCGTTTTCGCCCATGTAAGGCGCGATGGCGAAGGGACGGTTCGCGTACACAGCCATCAGGTAGCAGCCGGCCACGGCAACCAACACGGTGGCGACGAAAGCAGGGCCCTCAGGAATTCCGGCGTTGGAAAGTATCGCCGGGTTTACGACCACGATGTAGGACATTGTCGTAAACGTGGTGAGTCCAGCGACGACTTCGCGTGTCAGGGTTGTGTGGTGGCGGTCGAACTCAAAAAAAGTGCTTAGGAATTTCACCTTGCGAAGCTAATTGGCGGAGCAGTTGGAGTCAACTGGACTGGCACGCCAAGGGCGGATTCGCCTTCCAAATTGGAACGCATGCCAATACGTCGTGCTATGTTGGCGATGAACTCAGGTGCCTACTGAAACCGTGGCCGATACCACCCAACCCGATTCCCCGCGACCTACGCTACAAATTGCATTCGGAGATCCCATCTCTGGGGTGCGCAACCTGGCCGGAGTCCAGGACAGGATCGGGGGGGCGGCATACGAGTCGTTTCTGCATATCCTGGCGGACTCGCCCGACCCGGACTCGGTAGTGGCCTTGATGGGGAGACTTGTTGAAGAGCCGTCCGGAGCCGTCGCGACTGCGGTTGCCGGTGATCCCGTTCTTCTGCACCACGCCAGCCTGATTTTCGGACACAGCAAATGGCTCGGCGAGGCGCTTATCCAAAATCCAGACTTGCTCAAAAGGCTCGGTCGCCGCCAGAGCATGGAGAGGTGCCTGTCGACAGAGGAGTTTCGAGACGAGTTTGCACGGTTCCAGTCTCGTTCCATAGGGCAAGAACTATCTCTGTCGCTGTCTCGCTTTCGCAAGAGGGAATACGTTCGGATTCTTTTGCGGGATGTTAAGGGCATTGCTGGGCTTGGGGAGATTACCGAGGAAATCTCCGCGCTGGCGGACGCGCTCCTTCAGGAAGCAGTTCTCGCGGTTAACACCAGCCTCACGAAACGCTATGGCACGCCGCAATATTTGGATCCACGGGGACGACAGCGTGAATGCCGGTGTGCAGTCCTCTCGCTTGGGAAATTAGGCGGCCGTGAGCTGAACTACAGTTCCGACGCGGACCTGCTGTTCCTGTTCGACGGCGGACGAGAGCCTCCGGGAGCAGCAATTTCAAATCGCGAATACTTCATCCAGTTAGTGCAGCAGACGACAGAAATGTTGTCGCATCGCACGCAAGAAGGGCAGGTGTTTCGCATCGATCTGCGATTGCGGCCCCAAGGCCATGAGGGAGAATTGGCGGTCACCCTATCACGTGCGGTTCAGTACTACTCGGAAATCGCCCACGATTGGGAATTGCAGGCCATGATCAAAGCGCGCCACTCAGCGGGCAATTCGGACTTGTCGAAGGAGTTCATCACCGCTATTGCCCCGTTTGTTTACCGTCCGAGCGTGAACTTCGCGGCGGTGAAGACGGCACTTCAGTCTCGTGAACGAATCGGCCTTCGCGGCAGGAAAACGCTCTCCAGGGCAGGGGTCCGCCGGACAATCGACGTGAAACTCGATAACGGAGGCATTCGGGATATCGAATTTCTCGTGCAGTGTCTGCAGCGCGTCTATGGCGGCGAGGAAGGCTGGTTGCGGTCTCGCGGAACACTTTTCGCGTTGCAGAAACTGCATGATAAAGGACACATCAGCGGCAAGGACTATCACAATCTCACGAAAGCGTATGAGTTCCTTCGAGACCTGGAACACCACCTGCAACTGCGCCACGGGCAGCAACTCCACCAATTGCCGGCCAACGAGACCGAACTGAATGTGCTGGCGAAGTGCGTGGATTTCGACAACGTGACAGGCCGACCTGGCGGGGGCTTTGTTTCCGAAGTAAGGTTGCGAATGGCTACGGTGGCCGAGATTTATAGGCGCGTTGTGTTTCAGGAGCAAAGCAGTGAACTTGCCAACTTGATCGAAATCCCCTCGGGTCAGATCGAGGTTCCGGAGACTTCGGAGAATTCGTACAGCCAGTTCATGCAGCGTCTCTCGATTGACGCTCCGCAGTTGCGGGAGCAGATTGCCAAGACTGACCTCTCTCAGAACGCCCGACGTAACCTGAGCCGATTTCTTGGATCTGCGGCAACCAGCTCGGAGCGATATCGCGCCGTGCTACGGTCACCCGAGTCCGTTGGCCTCACCCTCCAGGCGTTTGAATGTAGCGAGTACCTCACGGACATTCTGGTTCGACACCCCTCGGATATTGATTTGCTCGATGAGCCCAAGATGGGAGGGAAGAAAGTTGCTTTCTCTGGACTTGGGGAAATCTCAATCGATCCTGAGGAAGTACCGGCGGTCCTGAGACAGCAATTTCGTCGAAAGCTGTTTCAGGCCAGCGCGCATGACCTTGTTGCTCACCGTGACATCTGGCAGTTGCTGGCGGAATACTCGGAGGCTGCCGACCGGGCGCTGCGCGATGCGCTGGGGGCCGCCGGAGCTCCTGTTGGTTTTGCGGTCATGGCACTAGGGAGATTGGGAAGCGGCGAGTTTGATGTTCTGTCCGATGCCGACATCTTATTTGTTGCGGACGAGTCAGCGAACCAGGGGGAATGTCGCCGTGCCGCGGAGCGAATCGTAGAACTCCTGATGGCTTATACGCGTGAGGGGACGGCGTTTCCCATTGATACCAGATTACGTCCACAGGGAACGCAGGGAGATCTCGTGACTACGGAGGGCAGGTTGTCACAATACTTTTCGAGAGAGGCGCAGCCTTGGGAAGCGATCTCTTACCTCCGCTTGCGACAGGTCGCCGGATCCCGAGAGGCGGGCGCACAGGTTGTGCAGTCGGTGCGCAAAGGTATTAGCGAGATCGCCAGACGTACGTCGTTCGCCAGCGATTTGGCCGACATGCGACGGCGATTGGAGGAGACCGATAGCAGCTCGAACTTCAAGACGGGAGCGGGGGGCACCTATGACATCGATTTCCTGTTAGGACGTCTTCAGGCAGAATCTGGCGTGTGGGTGGTTAGAAACTTGTCAAGGCGAATCGCCGATCTTCTACGACATGGTCTGCTCTCGCCAGAGCACGCGGTCTGTTTATCAGAAAACGCCTCATGGTTGCGATCACTGGAACACTGCGTAAGGCTTGTTACCGGCCGGCCCGGCAAGTGGCTTCCGTCGAGCGACCATGCCCGGTCCTGTGTCGCGAAACTGGTAAGTGGACACGCCGGTGATGTCTCGGCGCTCGGGGTAAAGCTAGCTGCGGTCCTCGCTCGAAACAGGGAGATCTACCTCGAATATCCTTTTTGATTGAAGGGCTTCGGCGACGGGTGATAAGTTAGAAAGTTCGGGCAATACTCGGTTTTTCCTCTAATCGGATGCCACCAAGTCCTGACTTCTGTCATTTGCGGTGGCGACAACACGAGCCTCCGGCGACTGTTGTGATGCTCATCACTGGAAAACTGCGGAAGCCCTGACACAATGGGCTCTTGTTATTCAGGGTCTTCTTTTTGTCGACCCATACTTCCTGAGGTGTCTCGTGGCAGCTTCTTTTAACGGCATTCCTTTACCCACCAGCGGTACCAAAATCACACACGAAAACGGCAAATTTATTGTCCCTGACAATCCGATCATTCCGTTCATCGAAGGCGACGGCACGGGACGCGACATCTGGAAGGCGTCGGTTCGGGTGTTCGATGCAGCGGTTGAGAAGGCATACGAAGGCAGACGCCGGGTATCGTGGTATGAGGTCTTCGCTGGCGAGAAGGCCATGGACCGGTTCAAGACTTGGCTCCCCGATGAGACCGTGGATGCTTTTCGCCAATTGCGTGTTGGAATCAAAGGGCCTCTCACCACTCCGGTCGGTGGCGGTATCCGGTCGCTGAACGTGGCGTTGCGGCAGATTCTCGACCTCTACGCCTGCGTGCGCCCGGTGAAGTATTACAAGGGTATTCCCTCGCCGGTGAAGCATCCCGAGCGCATGAACATCGTCCTCTACCGTGAAAACACCGAAGACGTGTACGCGGGAATCGAGTGGAAAGAAGGCACGCCCCAATGCAAGAAGCTCATCGACTTCCTGAACAATGAGATGTTGGCTGGAACCAACAAGCGGGTCCGCGAAGATTCCGGCGTCGGAATCAAGCCGATCTCGATCACCGGCACCAAGCGACTGGTGCGCATGGCCATTAAGTTTGCGCTGGGGAATGACAAGAAGTCGGTGACCATTGTGCACAAAGGTAATATCCAGAAGTTCACCGAGGGCGCATTTCGCGAGTGGGGTTACGAACTGGCAACGCAGGAATTTCGCGACCAGGTCGTTACCGAGCGCGAAAGCTGGATTCTCGACAACAAGGACAAGAACCCAGGGCTCACGATCGAAGAGAATGGCAAGATGGTTGAGCCAGGGCTGGAGTTTGCACCCCAGGACTTCCGCGACGCGCTTTACGCCGAGGTCAAGGGCGTGATCGACAGCATTTACGCCACCCATGGCAATGGTGCGTGGAAGAAGAAGCTGATGATCAACGACCGCATCGCCGACAGCATCTTCCAGCAGATCGTCACGCGACCGGATGAGTATGCTGTTTTGGCGACGCCGAACTTGAACGGCGACTACATTTCCGATGCGGCGGCCGCGCAAGTTGGTGGACTGGGCATCGCTCCGGGAGCCAACATCGGCGATCAACATGCCATCTTCGAAGCGACCCACGGAACGGCCCCGAAGTATGCGGACAAAGATGTCATCAATCCCGGGTCGGTCATTTTGTCAGGCGTCATGATGTTCGACTTCATGGGCTGGCATGAGGCAGCGCGATTGATCGAGGGATCGATGGAGCACACCATCCTGCAAAAGAAGGTGACCTACGACTTCGAACGCATGCTCGAAGGCGCGACGAAAGTCAAGACCAGTGAGTTTGCGACTCACATGATCCACAACATGGAGCCGATTGCGGAGTTGCATGCCGAGTAAGTTCGGTTTGTGTGGACCCGTGTAGGCTCTCATGTATTTCATTCAACAATGGCTGTAAGTTACATTTCTAAAATCACTTATTGGAGTTAGAAATCATGCGTAAAAAAGTGACGGTGGTTGGTTCGGGCAATGTGGGCGCCACTGCGGCGCACTGGATGGCGGCCAAGGAACTCTGTGACGTCGTCCTAATCGACATCATTGAGGGCGTGCCGCAAGGCAAGGGCCTCGACTTGCTGGAGGCCATGCCGATCGAGAAGCGAGACTCGCATGTAATCGGCACCAACGATTATGCCGACACGGCGAACTCCGACATCGTGGTGATCACGGCCGGCATTCCGCGCAAGCCGGGCATGAGCCGCGACGATCTGCTCAACACGAACTACAAGATCATGAGCGATGTGGTGGGCAAGGTGGTGCAGTATTCGCCCAACTGCATTCTGATCGTGGTCTCAAACCCGCTCGACGCCATGGCGCAGGCGGCGTACAAGCTGAGCGGATTCTCGCGCAACCGGGTTATCGGTATGGCTGGTGTCCTGGATTCGGCGCGCTTCCGGACGTTCATTGCCGCCGAACTTAAAGTGTCGGTCGAGAACGTAACGGCCTTCGTGCTCGGCGGACATGGCGACACCATGGTGCCGCTCAGCCGCTATTCGACGGTGGCCGGAATTCCGATCACGGAACTGATCGAGCCGACGCGGCTGGAGCAACTGGTGCAGCGGACGCGGGACGGCGGCGCCGAAATCGTGAAGTACCTGAAGACGGGCAGCGCTTACTATGCGCCGTCGGCTGCGGCGACGGAAATGGTCGAAGCGATCCTGAAGGACAAGAAGAAGATCCTGCCGTGCGCCGCGTACCTCGAAGGTGAGTACGGCATCAACGGACTCTATGTCGGCGTGCCCTGCAAGTTGGGCTCAGCGGGCATCGAGGAGATCATCCAGATCAAGCTGACCGCCGACGAGCAGGCCGCCCTGCAGAAGAGCGCCGATTCGGTGAAGGAATTGGTGGGCGTAATCGGGGCATAGCAGTGGAACGGTGTTGTGGACAGGGCGCGGCTTCGGTCGCGCCCGTTTCTTTTGGGGAGTCTCACCGCTGGTCAGTTGCCGTCGTATCCCAACTCCGCCGCCTTCTTAAAGGCCTGTTCGGCCTCCGCCTTCATGCCCTTAGCCATGTATGCGGTTCCCAGGCCTTCGGCAGCCTCTCCATAGTCAGGGTTGAGTCGTAATGCCTCCTGAAAGGCCAGTATGGCCTTATCGGGGTCGCGCTGCAGCAAGTAGGCCTCTCCGAGCAGGTAGCGCGGCTCAGCGGCATTAGGAAGCGCCTCGATCACGTCCTGCAGGTCGGCAATCGCCTCATCTGGGCGTCGCTGCACCAGCGCACGCCTGGCCTCTGCCATTTGCTGAGATGCAATGACTTGCGGATTCGCCAGCAATGGTATCTGCGGGTAGATCCGCCGAATGCCGGCATTCGCGAGTAGGAGCACGCAGGCCATGGATATCCAGGTGACGCGCGCCCAAGTCCGGCGCACTTCCGGTGCAACCAGAATATGTTTGGACAGTGCCGCGCCCATGGCCAGCCCTGCAACCAAGCCCCCGATGTGTGCGGAGTTGTCAATTCCGGGCGCTAAGCCAAACAGCAGGTTGTAGCCGACAAAGGATACCAGGCTGCGCATGGTGCTTCGTATGGCGGCCTTTGGAATTGGCAAATGGCCGAGATAGAAGACCGCGATTGCCGCACCGGCCAGACCGAAAATTGCGCCCGAAGCACCCGCGCCGACGACCATGGGGTGCAACCACAAACTCGCCAGGCTGCCGGCGAGGCCGCAAATGGTGTAAAGCACAACGAAATTCAGGCGCCCCAGGATTCGCTCTGCCAACTGGCCGAGGTTCCAAAGGCACCACATGTTGAACCCGATGTGGATGATACCAATGTGAACGTAGTTCGAAGTCAGGATTCGCCAAGGCTGAGTGCCAAGCGAAAGTGGTCCCCAATTGGCTCCCCAGTGTTTCAGTTGTTCAGTTGTGGGGCCAAAGGGAGACACACCGCTGAATACCATGGCGATAAATACCAGCACGTTGATGCCGACGATGATTTGAGTCATCGAGAGATCGAATCGCCTAGGCCCTTGCGAGGGTACTTCACCGGCCGCCGTCGCGAAGTGCGCGGGAGCATTTTGCGCACCACAGTAGGGGCACACCGACCCGGAGGCAATTTCCCGCCCACAAGTGTGACAATTGGTCATCGAGGACTCCGACTTTCAAGCATACATGGATTGTGATGAGCTCCAATTTCAGAAGGGTGCAAGCTAGTGACGATTGCCCGTGTGCTTCGTCTATCTTCAAAAAGAGATTCGAGGGAACCTCGCGACGTTTGTGTTCGTACTGGAAGTTAGCAGGGTGGGAATTGGCATTGAGCTGGACCATACGTCACAGACAATGCAGGGAAGGCGGAATTAGCATGACCTCAGCGTTAAACGTTGTTGGAAAGGAGGCTCCCATTATGGACTTTTTGTGCAGCGTTTGCGGTAAGCGAGAGGGCGGGCCTCAAGGATGGCGCGTGGTAATCGAGTTGGGCAAACCGGGTACGGGAATCAGGAATACGATTTTCATCCTGGACCGGTGGGATGAGAAGAAAGCCTTGGAGCCGAATGCGGCGTGTTTCTGCTCGGCTGCCTGCGAAGAGAAGTACCTCGCGGCACGGCATCATGACCTTGTAGCCTAGAACGGATGGTGACCGGAACGTCAGCCATCGTGTCGCCAACTCGCGGAATTCACCGCGGCCAGGTAATGAGGCAAGAAAGAAAGGCCGCGAAAGGCGGCCTTAATCTTTGATTCAGCAGAATCCAATCAAACCCGTTCGATCTTCACCGAGTTTAGTACTACATCGTTGAGTGGCTTGTCCTGCCGGTTGCGGGGCAGCGCCGTGATTTTGTCGGCAACGTCCTGTCCCTCGATGACTTCCCCGAAGATCGTGTGATTGCCCGTGAGCCACGCGGTGGGAGCCACAGTAATAAAGAACTGCGACCCGTTCGTGTTAGGGCCGGCGTTGGCCATGGCCAGCTTGCCTGCTTTGTCAAACTTGTGCGGCGAGCCTTTGGTTTCATCTTGAAACTTGTACCCTGGGCCGCCCATGCCGGTTCCTGCTGGGTCGCCACCCTGGACCATGAACTGTGGAATGACGCGATGAAAAATTGTTCCGTCATATAGCGGTGCATTGCTCTTCTTATTGGTGCGCGGGTCCGTCCATTCGCGCGTGCCTTCCGCGAGATCAATGAAATTCTTGACGGTGACGGGTGCTTCCTGCTCAAACAGACGACACACAATCGTACCTTCAGAGGTGTTGAATGTGGCGTAAACGCCGGGTTGCCGGGACATGCGCAGTCCTTTCCAGAGAAATATTGTGAAAGCGGCCTAAAACGAACGAGTCGAGCCACGACAAAATCGGACCGCAGTCTCTATTCTAGTATTTTCAGGAGCATTTCGGGCAAAGCCCCAAAGGGCGGCTTTCGCCGGACTGCACACGGCGAATTTTCGCAGATAGAATAGGAAACTCGACCATCATCTGATGCCTACCAACTGGATTTTCTGGATTCTGTTCAACGTTTTTGTTCTGGCGATGCTGGCGCTCGACCTGGGTGTCTTCCATCGCGAGAAGCATGTGGTCGAGTTTCGCGAGGCCATCGGATGGACGCTTGTATGGGTCACTCTCGCCGGTGCGTTTGCGGTGCTGATTTACTATTTCGGCCACCTCATTACGGGAAATTACCAGCACAAGAACTCGGACTTGGCGCTTGAGTTCCTTACGGGTTACGTGATCGAAGAGTCGCTCAGCGTTGACAACCTGTTCGTGTTCCTCGTGCTGTTTCGCTATTTCGCGGTGCCCCGGAGACTTCAGCACGGCGTGCTGTTGTGGGGAGTCCTGGGCGCACTGGTCATGCGCGCCGTGTTCATCCTGGTGGGCATCAAACTGCTGAACGCCTTCTCTTGGGTCGTCTATGTTTTTGGGGCGATCCTGATATACAGCGGCGTCAAACTCTTCCGCCAGTCCGATGCCGAGATGAATCCCGAAGCCAATATTGTGCTGCGGTGGTTCCGCAAACTGTTCCGGGTCACCAAGGAGTATCAAGGCGACAAGTTTATCGTTGTCCGCAACGGTCTACGCTACGCGACGCCGTTGGCGGTTGTGCTCGTGATGATTGAGACCACCGACTTGCTGTTTGCCACCGACTCGATTCCAGCAGTGCTGGCGGTGACGCGTGAGCCATTCATTGTGTTTACGTCCAATGTGTTCGCGATACTCGGCCTGCGTTCCCTTTACTTTGCCCTTGCCGGGATGATCGAGGTGTTTCACCTTTTGCACTACGGGTTGTCAGTCATCCTGATCTTCATCGGCGTCAAGATGCTGGCTTCGCACTACGTGCACATTCCCATAGCCGTGGCGCTCGGTGTGGTCGCCGGCGTTTTACTGGCTTCGATTGTTCTGTCCCTGCTGTTTCCCCACAAAGCGAAGGTCACTGCCTGAGAGCTTGTGGTCATACGACGCTACTCAAAGCGAATCGCATCTCCAGCAATGACGGAATGGCCACCAAACTTGTGGTCATTCGTAAGCGGAAAATCCAGGCGGTAGTGCGCGCCGCGGCTCTCTTCCCGCGCAATGGCTGACCGGGCGATGAGCATGCCGGTCTGAAGGATATTTGCGGCTTCGTGGGCACGACGATTGCCGGGCTCCAGCGCAGATGAGCACATGGAATTCAGTTCGGCCAAGGTGTCTCGCAGTGTTTTCCCGTCGCGAACGACGGCAACGTTCTTCCACATCGCCGCCTGCACTTTCTGGATCAACTTCTCGACTTCGGTGGCGCTGCGATTGCGCAGCCCCGGAGGCATGTGGACTTTCGCTGCCGAGGCTTGTGAGGCGCGCAGTTCGGTTCGCATCGTGCGAGCGGCACGGGCACCGTACACCAATCCTTCGAGCAGGGAATTGCTCGCCAGACGATTCGCCCCATGCACACCCGTGCAGGCTACCTCTCCCGCAGCGTAAAGGCCCGGAATGGTGGCGCGGCCATCCAGGTCCGTACGCACTCCGCCCATAGCGTAATGGGCGGCCGGACGAATCGGCACCAACTCCTCGGCGATGTCGATGTTGTACTGCATGCAAGTTGCATAAATAGTGGGGAACCGATTGCGGACTTTATCCGCATTAAGATGCGTGAGGTCCAGATAAACGGCGGCGTCAGGTCTTTTTGTGACCTCAAGTTCGTGGGCGATGGCGCGGGCGACCACGTCGCGGGGAGCCAGCTCTCCCATCTCGTGGTACTTGTGCATGAATCGCTGCAGTTCGAGATTACGAAGGTACGCACCCTCGCCGCGCAATGCCTCTGAGAGAAGGAAGCGCGGCGCGCCTTTCAGGAAGAGTGCCGTGGGATGGAATTGCACAAATTCCATGTCGCTGATTTCGGCTCCGGCGCGGAACGCCATGGCCACGCCGTCTCCCGTGGCGACCGCCGGGTTGGTGGTGTCGCTGTAAACCTGGCCGAGGCCGCCGGTGGCCAGCAGCACCGAACTGGCGCGGACCTGATGCGGTTGGCCCCGGTCGTCGAGAACCTGCACTCCGACCACGCGCCCATCACGCACAACTAGGTCGGTGGTGAATTCGAACTCGCGGAATACGATGGGCTTCATCGCCTGTGCCTTCAGGTAGAGGGACCGGCCGATCTCGCGACCAGTTGAATCGCCATGTGAATGCAGCACGCGGTTGCGGCTGTGTGCGCCCTCGCGAGTGAACGCAATCTTACTTCCTGCTCGGTCGAATTGGGTTCCCCATTCGATCAGTTCTTCAATGCGTGCAGGACCTTCTTCAACCAGAATTCGCGCTGCGTCTTCGTTGCAGAGTCCATCACCGGCCTTAAGGGTGTCGTTGAGATGCAGGCTGACCTCGTCGTCATCGCTCAAGGCGGCAGCGATCCCACCCTGCGCGTATTGAGTGTTGGATTCCGTCAATTCGCGCTTCGCGAGGCACAAAACCCTTCCAGCGGAAGCGAGTTCCACGGATGCGCGCAATCCCGCGATTCCAGCGCCAACTACGATGAAATCTGTTTCGCCCGGTAGGGCAGTCATGGACATGTTGGTCGCGACTTGTTGCGCCTCAACTTGTTTCGTCAAGCTGATGGTAACACCTTTGCGACGGCGTAATTGGGCTGGCATGCGGCACTCACGGCGGCCCAAGCATGAGGATTTCCGCGCGAATGAGGGCTTCCATTACACTAGAGGTTTGACTCGCATACCAGTTCGTACTGCATCGCGGAGTTACGAAGTAGTGGTTGAGCGTGGACTATTGCGCTCGGCCACGGCGGTGCTGCGCGATTTTCTGCCAAGCCACTCGAAGGTGTTTGTCGTTTCCTCGGAGTCGATTCTAGAGCTATGGGGCGGCGCATTGGTCGATTCAATTGCGCAAGCTGAGCGCCCTGCGATCAGCCTGACCATACCCGACGGCGAAGCGGCCAAACGGCTGGGTACTTTGGAAAAGTTGGCGTCTGCGATGGTTGCCGCCGGTGCGGATCGCCGTTCCATCGTGCTCGCGCTCGGTGGAGGTGTTGTTGGCGATGTCGCCGGCTTTCTCGCCTCCATCTTCATGCGAGGCATTCCGGTCGTGCAGGTTCCGACCACGCTTGTAGCGCAGGTGGACTCTGCTATTGGCGGCAAGACGGGCGTCAATCTGGTCTCGGGGAAGAACCTCGTCGGCACTTTTCATCAACCCTTGGCGGTGCTGGCAGACCCCGACGTATTGACGACGCTTCCTGATCGCGAATACCGCTCGGGATTGTTGGAAGCGATGAAGTACGGTGTGATTCGAAATCCTGCGATCTTCGACCTGATGGAGACACAGCGGGACGCGATCTTGCGTCGCGATGGAGTGCTTCTGGAGCAGTTGATTGTCGAGTGCATCAGGGTCAAAGCCGATGTGGTGAGCGCCGACGAGAGGGAAGGCGGCGAGCGACGAATCCTGAATTTCGGCCACACGATTGGGCACGCGCTCGAGTCGGCGACCAAGTATCGTCATTTTTTGCACGGCGAAGCTGTAGGTTGGGGAATGGTGGCGGCAGCGGAGATTGGCCGGGAGATGGGCATCACCGAACCGGCCGTCGCAGAACGAATTACGGGTCTGGTGCTCGCCTATGGCCCTCTGCCCGAGGCAAAGGTTAGCGGAAAACGAGTGCTGACATTACTCCAGTCCGACAAGAAGACGATAGGCGGCGTGCCACACTTCATTCTGGCGAAGTCGATGGGCGAGGTGGAAGTTGTGAGTTCGGTTGAGCCAGCGAATGTGCGTCGCGCCGTAGCTGAGATTGCGAGGCTTTCGCAGTCATGAGCGATGCCGTGGAACACGACAAGCAGAACGGAACCGACAGACGCAATGTCCGGGCATGCGGGTGGTAGGCGCCGCTCCCGCCGGAGCCGGCGACGAGGCTGAGGCGGCTGTGGCCGTGCGCGACATGTTCAGTTCCATCGCGCCGAAGTACGACTTGCTGAATCATGTGCTGTCGATGAACATCGACCGCATCTGGTGGACCCGCACCGCGCGGGCTTTCGATGCAATTCTTTCGCGTCCTGACGCGCGCGTGCTGGATCTTTGCTGCGGAACCGGCGACATGACGTTCGCCCTGCATCGCCGCATGACCGGGCAAGCGACGAACCTGGTCGGCGCGGACTTTTCGCACGCCATGCTGGTGCGGGCAGCAGCAAAAACTGGCCCCAGAAATATCCGATGGATCGAAGCCGATGCTCTCGCTCTGCCGGTAGGCGCAGGTCAATTCGACCTTGTGACCGCAGCCTTCGGATTCAGAAATCTTGCCAACTACGACCGCGGACTCAGCGAAATCTACCGGGTCCTGGCCGCCGACGGTGAAGTCGGAATTCTCGACTTCGGTGAACCCAAGGGCCTGGTTGGCATGGTATATCGCCTGTATTTTCGCCACGTGTTACCGGCAATCGGCACGGTGATTTCCGGAGTGCGGGGACCGTATTCGTATCTGCCAAGATCAGTACAGCGGTTTCCCTCACCGGACGAAATGCTGCAACGTATGCGAACCGTCGGCTTTCGCGAGCTTAGCTGGACGCCTTACACGTTCGGGATTTCCGGGCTCTACCGCGGCAAGAAATAACCACTGTTGAGAATCACTATTCGCGGCAGGCTCGCTACGATTGCACGAAGCAGTCCCGCAGCGCTTCCTCGACGGAATAACGGAACACCGATGGATAATCATTCCCGAGAAATTCTCGCAGGCGCGTTGTGTCCATCGTGTAAGACCCGATCAGGTAGGGCAATGCCTCTGGCGGGACAGACGATATTCCTCGCTTCCAAAGCGCGGACAAGATTGCCCGGCAAATGCGGCGTCCTGGCACACGTGTGACAGTAGCGCGCGAAATCTCCACGCAGTCCTGGATGGTCAGCGGTTCGCCATGTGCCGCAACATTAAGAGTCGTGATGGGCGGGTCCGTCGCCGGCCGATGCAAGAGATGCGCCAGCAAGCGCGCCATGTCATCAACGTGCACGAATTGGAACCGTTTCGCCAGATACTGCGGGCCTCTCGGTAAGAGCAGCGGCAAACGCTTCTTGGCGGCGCGCATGCGTTCAGCCTTGGGACTGCTTCCGAACGCGGTTCCCTTTAGCGTTCCCACCATGTAATTCTGCATGCTCGCGCCGGCAAAGATGTGCGGTCGCAGCAGGTAAGTGCAACAATCACCCATGCTCTCAGCCCGGTAGCGCACCACCTCGTCACTTTCGCGCTTGTGGATCGCGTAAGGCAACGTGTGAGCACGCAAGGGGAAGTCTTCCTTCACGGGGCCCGGAGTTTCGGGCCCGTAAGCGGACACGCTGCTGGGGAAGATGAATTGCCGCACGTGGCCGCCGGTGCGATTCACTACGCTTATCGCTTCCATCACGCGAGCAGTGCCGGCGACGTTGATCTGCCACATGCGATCAAGGTCGAAAATACCAGTACGTTGCGGATCGACAACGAATGCGAGGTGGACGACCGAACGGGCGCCGGTTTCACGCAGTAATTGCGTAAGCTCGCGGCACGACGCCTCATATCCCAAGTTCATCGCGTGAAAGTCGCGAAGGACTGATGACTCAGGCGCTCGCAAATCCACCCCGATCACTCGAAATTCCGACAGCATGGGCAGCAGTCGCGTGCCAAGGTTGCCCGCGATGCCTGTGACCAGAACCGTCGAGTTCACTTTTATCGTCCCTTTACTTTGGCGGATGGCTCGCTTGCGGTGAACCGGAGGCACCTGGGTGGGTTGCCGGCTCCGGTGATGAAAGCGCAGGCGGCGGCCCGAAGTACTGTTCGTTCAATTCAGTCGTGGCGGATTTGCTAATCTCCTCGAGCTTGTCCTGTAATTCCTGCTTCTGCAAGATCTTGCTGATTGACTCTTTCTCCTCACTCAAGGGGATTTGGCGCGCCGACACAACTTTGTAGATGTATCCCGCCGCCGGATCGGCGAACACTTGCGAAACGTCCCCGGCCTTCAGGTGAAATACGGATTCCTGATCGGCCGGAACGCTGCCGGGACGCCGGGCGCCGATGGAAATCTCAGGTGAACCGGCTCCGTTGATCCCGGCGGCTTCAAAGGCAGCGTTCTGGAGCTTCACTGGGTCTTCGCCAGCCACCCACCGCTGGCGCAGCTTCTCGGCAGCAGCAGTCCATTCAGCCTCGCTCAACTTCGGCTTGTCATCGGTGCCTGGGTTGCGGGGAATGATAATGCGCTGCAGCGTGACTTCGACGTACTTGGAGGTGTTTTGGTCGTAGTAGGCCTGGATCTGCTGATCACCGGGGTGTGCGAACTCTTCGGTATAGTGCCGTCTTACGGCATCGGCCAGGACCTGCTGGGTCACGAAATGCAGAAGCAATTGGACGTTTGCGTCGTTCTCCAAGTGAAGTGCCCGAGCTGCGTCGGCGAACACCAGGAGTTTGCCGTAATTGTTGGCAAAATTGCGCTTTGACGCGGCGGGCATGTCCGGTTGCAGGGCATGAGTGAGCTTCTCGAACTGTTCTCGCGTCACCACACTGATGCAGTCCTTCGCCGGTTGCGGTGCTTCCGTGGGCTGGCAAGCGCCCTTCAGCGTGATCACAGCCTCGTCCATTCCAACGGTTGTTTGATTAGCGGCCAGATCCGTCTGGGCCTGTCCGCGCTTCGGGTGCTGTGGCGGAACAGGGGCCGGACCGGGCTGCTGGGCATGTGTCAACACCGACAGGGCGCACAAAGCCGCTACGGTCATGATCAATTTACGATACATTTTGGGGCATTCCTCCGGGATTGTGACGCCAGACGCGGCGTGCCGGTTCATGGAAATCGTATCATAGCGGGACGCGGCAATTTCGCAAGGGGATCGTTTGGACATAGGCATGACCCAAGAGCTCGATCACAACCGCAAGCAGACAGAGAAGAAGTCGGCCGCTCTGAACTCTGTGTTTGCTGCCGTGGCGATTACCGGGTTGAAGATTGTCGTCGGAATTACAACGGGCAGTTTGGGCATCCTCTCCGAGGCGGCCCATTCAGGCCTTGATCTTGTGGCCGCGGCGATTACGTATTTCTCGGTCCAACTGTCAGACGTGCCTGCGGATGCCAATCATCAGTACGGTCATGGCAAGGTGGAGAACTTCTCCGCCTTCATCGAGACTGGGCTGTTGCTACTTACCTGCGTCTGGATCGTTTACGAGGCTACGAAGCGTCTGTTTTTTCATTCGGTCGAGATTGAGCCGAGCGTTTGGGCCTTCGTCGTTATGGGAATTTCGATCGTTGTCGATGCCTGGCGATCAAAACGCCTGCGGCGCGTCGCCGATAAGTATGACAGCCAGGCCCTGCTGGCCGATGCACTGCATTTCAGCACTGACATCTGGTCGAGTTCAGTGGTCATTCTTGGCCTCGTTCTCGTGATGGCAGGCCGCACGTATCACATATCATGGCTTGCAAAAGCCGATCCCATAGCAGCCCTCGCTGTCGCTTGTATTGTTGTGTACGTAAGCTGGCGGCTCGCGCGACAGACCGTCGATGCTTTGTTGGATGGTGCACCGGCGGGAGTACGCGCGCAAATTATCGGACGTGTTGCGCAAGTGGATGGCGTCCTCGCAGTGAACCGGGTGCGCATCCGTCGCGGCGGCAGCAAGTACTTCGCGGATGTTTCGGTGGCGATGTCCAGGACGGTCACATTTCAGAAGTCAGAGCAGGTGGGCAACGAAGTGGCGTCGGCTGTCCATGGATTGCTGCCCGATGCCGACGTCGTAGTCAACGCGACGGCTCGCGCCAGTTCCGCTGAAAGCGTGTTTGACCAGGTCCGGGCCGTAGCAACCAGAAACAATCTAAACGTCCACGACATCAGCGTGCAAGACATCGGCGGGTCACTGCATGTTGAGCAACACGTCGAACTCGACGAACGCATGTCGTTGACGGCCGCGCATGACCGTGTGACGCGGCTTGAAGCTGAGATCCAGGCGGACATCCCTGAAATTGCGAGCATCCTGACGCATATTGAGAGCGAGCCTGCCACCATCGAAACCAGCGACGGCGTCTTCAAAGCACCTGCTTTCGAGAACCGAGTGCAGGGCATTACTCACGGCTTTCCCGAGGTCATTGATACTCACGACTTGAGCTTCAAACGTGTGGGCGGGCGGCTCTACTTGTCCCTGCATTGCACCATGAAAGACGAGTTGCCGTTGTCTCGCGTGCATGATGTCCAGACGGCGATCGAAAGCAGAATCCGCCAGGAACTGCCGGACGTGTTTCGCGTGTTGATCCACCCCGAGCCGCAGACCGATAACCGCCGCTAGCTCAAAAAAGCTTTCGCAGGTCGCGCCGCAGAATCTTGCCCGAGGCCGTTCGAGGGATACTCTGGGCAAAGTGGATCTCGCGCGGCATCTTATAGTTCGTGAGCCGTGCGGCTACGAACTCCCGCAGACTCGCCGCCGTCTCCTCGGTTTCGAGAAAACCATCTTTCAGCACGATGAACGCGCAAGGAATCTCGTCACCGGCCTCGTCGACCCTCGATACCACACCACAATCGCGTGTGGCTGGGTGTTCGAGCAGCACACCTTCAACTTCCGCCGGAGCGATGGAAAAGCCTTTGTACTTCATCATTTCTTTTCGGCGGTCCACCACGTAGTACAGTCCTTGCTCGTCCACGCGCACGATGTCGCCAGACCAGTACCAGCCATCGCGCAATACTGCTTCGGTGGCCTCGGGCGACTTCCAATAGCCCAACATGATCTGCGGACCTCTCATCACGAGTTCGCCCAGCTCGCCCGGCGGAGTTTCGACTCCGTTCTCGTCCAGTACGCGACATTCTGTCAGCGCCACCGGGCCGCCAATGGAGTCGCCGCGGTAGAACTGCGGGTCCAGAAAACCCATATGGGTCACTGGAGAGGCTTCAGTCATGCCGTATCCCTGTCGAATTGGGATGCCGGTGGTATCGCTAAATCTGCGTGCCAAATCAGGCGCCAGCGGCGCAGCGCCGCATTTCACCCAGCGGATCTGGTGATTCGCTGGGAACTTGCCCGCGTCAGCCGCGTGACAATACGCGAGCAGCGCTGGCGGCACGCACAGGTTCACCGTGACGCCTTCGTCCACGGCAATCCGAAGGCTCGCCTCGCAGTCGAACCGGGGCATTAGCACCACGGTGCAACCGCGGATAAGCCCCATGTTGAGCCCGACGGTCAGTCCATAGATGTGGTATAGCGGGAGAAAACAGAGGACGCAGTCGGTTTCGCCAACGCTGCCCGTCTCGCCGTCGGTCAGCGTCTGATAAACGTTGGCGACGATATTGTGATGAGACAGCATGACGCCTTTGGGCAGTCCGGTCGTGCCGCTCGAGAATGGCAGGGTCGCCAGCGTCAATCGCGAGTCGTGTTGTGGTTCCGGCAAGCTCTCATTGCCGGCGTGAGTATAGAGATTACTGAGTGGTTCGGTTCCTCCGGAGCCTGCGCTGCGAGTCGTGTACACCTTGCGCAATGCCGGGAGGCCTGACAGCTCGATGCCTTGCAGCAACGGCCCGTCGCTGATCAAGGCCACCGCCTCCGACACTTCCATCTGGTAATGCACTTCGCGATCGCGGTACGTGGGGTTCATGGTGGTGGGGATCGCACCTGCCATGGTGGCCGCGTGAAAGGCGACGCCAAACTCCCAGCAGTTCGGCAGGAAAATCCCGATCATGTCTCCGGGCCTGATTCCTGCTGCGATGAAGCCGCGTGCGGTGCGCTCTACTAAGTCGCCATATTCAGCGTATGTGATCCGGCGAAATGGTGAGCATGACGTATCTACAAGCGCGGTCTTGGCGCCGTATTTTTGACACGCGTCGAGAACCACGTTGTGGAGGAACTTGGCTTGGGGGTCGGCGTACAAACCAGTGCGGACGGGAGCCTTCGGAAGTGTCATAAGGAACGCGAGAGAGTGTAGCAGGTTGGCTGCCAATGCAAAAGCGGCACTACCCGTGCGCCGGCAGTTGGTACTGCGGATAAACTGAACACTCATGTTTCTCGTCGCGCTCATCGCCGGAGCAGTGTGCCTGCTTGCCTGGATACATCTCTTGCTCGCGCACGGCGGCTTTTGGATGGTGTGGCGCCTGGGCAGCCACCTTCCACCGGCGGCTGACATCGCAGGCACGATCGCCGTGGTAATTCCCGCCCGCGATGAAGCAGCAGTCATTGGCGAGTCGGTGCGTTCGCTCCTGGCCCAGACCTGTGTAAACTCGATTCGAATTTTTGTTGTGGACGATCACAGCTCCGACGGTACTGCCAAGACCGCCCGTGACGCCGCCCAAGACTGTGGCCGACCCAACGCGGTCGACGTGATCCCTGCTGAGCCATTGCCGCCGGGTTGGACCGGAAAGCTCTGGGCTGTGCAGCAGGGCGTTGAACAGGCTCTAAAACTGGACCCCGCATTCCTGTTGCTGACCGACGCCGACATCCATCACGCGCCTGACAATATTGCCTCTCTGGTGGCTATTGCTGAAACAGGCAACTATGACCTCACGTCGTTCATGGTCAAGCTGCACTGCCGCAGCATTGCGGAGCGATTGCTGATACCCGCGTTCGTGTTCTTTTTCTTCATGCTCTATCCCCCTGAGTGGATTCGCAATCCAAAGCGCAAGATCGCAGGTGCGGCCGGTGGCTGCATGCTGATTCGCCCGCGAGCGTTACAAATGGCGGGCGGAATCTCGGCCATTCGCGACCAGATTATCGACGACTGTGCCCTCGCCAGGGCGGTAAAGGGAACGGGTGGGCGTGTTTGGCTTGGCATCAGCCCCGCGACTTTCAGCATGCGGGCCTACAACTTGTTTGGCGAAATTGAACGAATGATTGCCCGCACAGCCTTCAATCAGTTACATCATTCAGCGCTCCTGATGGCAGTGGCAATTCTCGGCCTCTCGATTACCTACTTGCTTCCGTTGGCGTTACTGGCCACTGGCAACCTCTGGCTGGCAGCATTGGGCGCCGTCTGCTTGCTGCTGATGGCCGCCGCCTATCTTCCCACGGTGCGTTATTACGGCCTCGGATTACTGTGGGCGCTGACGCTTCCGCTGAGTGCCGCGTTCTACATGCTTGCGACGATTCACTCGGCCGTGGCGTTCTGGTCAGGGCGCGGAGGCACGTGGAAGGGCCGCGCTCAAGATACGTCGCACGCTAAAAGATCTTCCCCAGATCGAGCTTGATCTCCGGGTGCTCGCGCGTGCCTCTCACGTTCACCGGAAGATAGGTGCCGGCATTGTGTCGGGCAAGCAATGGATCAACTGGCTTCAGCAGCACTCGTTTGGCACCTGTCATGGTTTGAGAAACGTGCGCCTGAAGGCGTACGTCGCCGGCAAAGTCCAACGCACCACTCTCGAGTCCGTACGATCCGCGCACTTGCGCATTCACTCCCGGAATCAGGAACTGCAGCTTGCTGAATGTCATTGTCGAGTTACGCAAATCGAAGCGACCCAGCAACTCGGCAGCGACATTTTGGATCGACTGATCATCGGGCCTGCCTTGTGCCCTGCGGCTGAGAGTCGTGACGGTATTGCCAGCGTCACCCGTGAAGTGTGCGTTCTGGACGCGAAATGTACCCGCGAGCTCTATCTTTGCCAGCACCTTTTGTTTCCCGGGCGGGATAACCAGTTTGGCGTCGGTCGCGACATCACCGGTGAGCACAGGTTCCGAAGATGACGCCGCCAGGTTCAACATGTCCTGAACTCTTGCGTCGTGTACGTCGATATCCAGCGCGATTGTCTTCCCCTTTTCGCCCGGTTGTCCCGCTACCTCGCCTTTCGCCGTTACCGACGAATCCAAGAAATGCGCGTTGACGGGCTGCAGATATGTATTCCCGTTGGTTCCATCGACAATTGCGTGAAACTGCGTCGTGAGATGCACCGCGCTGGCCCCGCTATCGAGCTTGAAATCAGGCGTGTCGGTCGTCCCATCAACGATGATGTTTTCCAGCACCCCGGTGTAGACACCCACCGACGAAAGAATTCCCGAGATTCCAGTGAATACGGCAAGATCTGCATTGCGAAAATCGTAGTGCCCGGAAACCTTCGTCTCTGAAGGCTGGTCTAAATTCCACGGACCGAACTCGCCCGTGGTATGGATGAGGCCCGGCGGTTTAGGATTCGTCAACTCAGCTGTGAACTGCATCGCCTGACCGATGCCTGCACTGCGCAAGCGCAAAGTGTGTAACTCCCACTCCATCGGCTCACGGCCCGGTCGTTTCGGAAGTACAAACAGCTCCGTTCCGTCGGCAGCCACGCGATCAATCACGAAGTTTGCCAGGCGCGTGCGATGCTTCGGTATCGCTGCCTCATCTGGTGACTTCTCGTGCTTCGGAGGCACGTGGATCACTAGCCCGTCGAGCTTTACCCATGACAGGTGTACCGGCTTGCGGAGTAGCTGCAGCGGCAGCGCCTGCGCCGTGAAGTGTTTGATCGTCAGAAAGGGAGGCAGGGTCGCGTCACCGCGGTTCGGCATGACAAAGTAATCACCCGTCACACGAAATACCGGCACCACCTGCACGTGTAGGTTTTTGAGTTGAATACTCGGTCCGTACTTTTGCCGCAGGGCCAGCAGCACCCGGTCCTGCAGCCATCGTTCTACTGGCGCGGGCACATAGATCAGCGCGAGGGAGGCAATGCCCAGCAGCAAGACAACCGCCGCCAGCAACCACAAGAAGAACCGCACGATTCGCGGAGCTTTGATCAAGGCCTCTCGCTCACACGGCGGCGGTAATCATTCTTGGAGTGCATCCTAATCTCCCGTCGCCTTGGGTCGATCGAATCCAAGCACAAAGCGATCCATGGCGTAGCTGAATCCGTCTTCTTCGTTGCTCCTGGTGACGAACGTGGCCTGTGCTTTGACGTCAGGCAATGCGTTCCCCATCGCAATCGAAATCCCGCTCTGCCGAAACATCAGGGTATCGGTAGTCATGTCGCCGATCGTCGCAATGTGTTGACGCGCGATCTGCAGCAAATCGGATATTGCCAGCACTGCAGCGCCTTTGTTTGCCTGGGCCGCAGTCACATCGAGATAGTACGGACTTGACCGCGTCGCCGATATGGAATTGACTCCCATGCCGGCCATTTCCTTTTCGGCCGCGGCCAGCGCGTCATAGTCATCGCTAACCCCAACCAGCTTCAGTACGTCATACTGTTTCACGTCGCGGCTCGTCAGCAGAGTAGGCTGTTCGCCCCATTTCCGCCGCATGGTGCGCAACATGCGGACCGTCGGCATTGGTCACGTACCAGTCATCATCCGTCCATACCCAGAGGTCAAAGCCGTGGCTCAAAATGCGGTCAGCAACAACCTGAGCATCATGCGGCGCCATCGATACTTTGTGCAGCACTGTCTCGTCGGGGCTGACGATCAACGCGCCATTGAAACAGGCGAAAGGTTCGCCCACACGCAACCGGTTAACCAGTTCCCGCACCATTCGCGGGGGACGTGCACTGGCGATGCTGAACCGCAGTCCTGCCGCATACAAGCGCTGCACCGCTGCCGGTGCTCCCGGCGACAACTGCTTGTTGTCGTCCAGCAGCGTGCCGTCGACGTCGGAAATCACAAGCGCCACGCGGTTTGCTGCAGCCGATGTCGTCATAGGCTCCAGGAATCATCCCGCTTCAGCGAGCGCCAGCGATGCCGGTCATGTTGGATAAGCGAATCGGCATTCTCCGGACCTTCGCTGCCGGCAGCGTAGTTTGGAAACTGCGGCGGCGGCAGTTGCGCCCACGCCTCAACAATCGGCGTGATGATGCGCCACTCTGCCTCCACTTCGTCGCGACGAGTGAACAGGGTCGCATCTCCTCGCATCGCGTCCAGCAGAAGCGTTTCATAAGCGACTGGTGTCGCTGTACCGAACGCGTCGCGGTAAGAGAAGTCCATATTCACCCGGCTGGCTCGCATGTGCGGGCCCGGAGTCTTCGCCTCGAAATTCAGCGCGATGCCTTCGTTCGGCTGAATGCGCATCGTAATCACGTTGTGGTGGACGTCTTCCGGACTCTTGGCGAACAACGCTTGCGGCGTGCGCTTGAAATGGATGGCGATTTCCGTAACCGGCCTGGCCATCCGCTTGCCGGCGCGCACGTAGAAGGGAACTCCGGACCATCGCCAGTTGTCCACGCGAAACTCAATCGCTACGTAGGTCTCGATCTGCGAAGTGAACTTTACCCCAGGCTCCTGGCGGTACCCAGACACCTCGGCGCCGTTCACGCTTCCCGGCCCGTACTGGCCGCGAATCGTGCGCTTCGCCACCTCATCCACCGACATGGGGCGAATTGCACGCAGCACCTGCACTTTGAGTTCGCGAACCGAGTTGGCATCGAATGACACCGGCGGCTCCATAGCAGTCAGAGTCAGCAGTTGCAGCAAATGGTTGGCGACCATGTCTCGCAGTGCTCCGGTCTCTTCGTAAAAAGCGGCGCGGTTCTCGACGCCCAGTGTTTCCGCGGCGGTAATTTCGATGTAATCGATATAGTTCCGGTTCCAGATCGGCTCAAACATCGAGTTGCCGAATCGGAACATGATGATGTTCTGGACTGTTTCCTTACCCAGGTAGTGATCGATGCGATAGACGGAGTCCTCTTCAAAGACTCGCGAGACAATGGCGTTCAATTCCTGCGCACTGTGTAAGTCGTGCCCGAAAGGCTTCTCCAGCACGATCCGCGTCCAGCCTTCGCTATTCTGGGCGAGGCCCGCGTTGCCCAGTCCTTCCACGATGGGCGGCGCCAACGAGGCCGGCGTGGAAACGTAAAACAGCACATTCCTGCTGGCACCATGCGCCTGCATCTCCTCTATCTTTTTCTTCAACTCAGGGAAAAACGCCGCCTCGTTTGCGTTGCCGATCAGGTAATGCAACCTGCTCGCGAACGCACCCCAGCCGTTCTCGCTGTAGTTGCGCGCATCCTTCGACTTTGCTGCGCCTTCATGCATGCGCTCGCGGAACTGCTCGTCTGTGAGCGAAGTACGCCCCACCCCCAGAACGTCAAACGTCGGGTTGGTGCATCCAATGCACGCCAGATCATACAAGGCAGGAATCAGCTTCCGCCGCGTCAAGTCACCAGTCCCACCAAAAATCACCAGCAGGCACGATCCCGCCTTCGGAAGCGTGGGATTGACTACCTTTAGAATTCCGCTTGTTTCCGGCAATCCTACCTCTCTCCTGTTGCGCGGTCTGCTTTCGCCGATAGACCGGCCCAATCTGAATGAACTGCTCCAGCATCCGGGCGGTCGGTTCGTTGGTATGTGTGGGCGCCGAAGTAGTCCCGCTGGGCTTGCGTGAGGTTCTGTGGCAACTGGGCGCTGCGGTAGCTGTCGAAATAGGAAAGCGATGCGGAAAGCGCGGGAACGGGAATCCCCATGCTGACCGCGGTGGCGATGAGTTTTCGCCACGATGGCTCCGTTTTACGAAGCCAGGTCATGAAGTCGTAATCCAGCAACAGGTTGGGCAATTCAGGATACCGCTCGTACGCCCGCATGATGGACTCCAGGAAGCGAGCGCGAATAATGCATCCGCCTTTCCATATGCGCGCCAATTCCCGTAGATTGATGTCCCACTGCCACTCGCGCGATCCGGCGCGAATGAGGTTCATGCCTTGCGCATACGAACAGATTTTCGAGGCATACAGCGCGTCATGAACGGATTGAATCAGCTCTCGTCGGTCTCCAGCGTACGCGCCCTGGGTGGAGGATTTGATCAACTGGCTGGCAACGACTCTCTCTTCCTTGATGCTCGATATGATGCGCGCGTCGATCGCCGCCGTAATTGTCGGCACGGGGACTCCCAGATCCAAGGCTACTTGGGAAGTCCATTTCCCCGTGCCTTTTTGCCCAGCCTTGTCGACGACCATTTCGACCAGCGGATTCCCGGTCTCTTTGTCGACGACCCGAAAGATATGCGAGGTAATCTCGATCAGGAAGGACTCAAGCGGCCCGCGGTTCCACTCGCCGAAGATGTCGGCAAGTTCCCGCGCCGTAGGATGCAGCGCCTGGCTGAGAATTCCGTAAGCCTCGGCGATCAACTGCATGTCGCCATATTCGATCCCGTTGTGCACCATCTTTACGAAGTGCCCGGATCCGTCGGGGCCGACGTACGTAATGCATGGACCCGAATCGCTTTTCGCCGCGATCGACTGCAGGACCGGCGCTATATGCTCGTAGGCGTCGCGCGCCCCTCCCGGCATGAGTGAGGGCCCGTGGCGCGCGCCTTCTTCGCCGCCCGAAACACCCATACCAAAAAAATGCACCATCGTCTGCCGGCTATTGGACTCCCGGCGCATCGTGTCCTTAAAAAAGGAATTGCCACCATCGATGACGATGTCGCCGGGCGAGAGATACGGCGCCATCTTTTGCAGTGTCTGGTCAACCGGGTCGCCGGCTTTGATCATCATCAGGATTCGGCGGGGACGCTCCAGGGAACGGCAGAACTCCTGCAGCGTTCGCGCGCCGATAAGTTGACGCCCTGGGTTCGCTTGCAGCAGGCGGTCGACCCAATCCGTCTCCAGGTTCCAGACGGCCACTGATCGCCCGTGGTCCTCAATGTTCAGCGCCAGATTGGCTCCCATCACTCCCAGGCCAATCACTCCGAATTGCGCTGTCCTGATACCAGTTGCCGCTGGCATAACCCCATCCTGGCTGCGCGTTCCCCGATCCGCGCGGATTGAATTCGTTATCGCTACGACTTTGCCCGGCTCATGCTCAGTCGTGCCTTGGCCACGACGTTGTCCACCGTAAAGCCGAAGTGAGTCATCAGTTCCTTGATGGGAGCCGATGCGCCGAAATCGTCGTGACCCACCACTTCGCCTGCGTCTCCCACATACTTGCTCCATCCCAGCGTGGTCCCAGCTTCCACTGCCACCCTCGCCCGAACTGCGGGAGGCAAAACCTGCGACTTGTAGTCCGACGGCTGCTTCTCGAACAGCTCCCACGACGGCATTGATACCACCCGTGCCTTGACGCCCTCTGTTACCAGCTTTTCGTAGGCACCTACGCAAAGCTGCACTTCCGAACCAGTGCCGATCAGGATCACTTCTGGCATCTCTCCTGAGTCAGCCAGTACGTAAGCGCCCTGGGCGACTCCCGCTGCAGATGCAAACTTGTTTCGATCAAACGTGGGCAGCGCCTGCCGGCTCAACGCCAGCAAAGCGGGCTCGTGCTTCAGAGTCATGATGTAGCGCCAAGTCTCAGCGACCTCATTCGCATCAGCGGGACGAAATGTCAGCAGCCGGGGTATGGCCCGTAGCGACATCATCTGCTCGATCGGTTGGTGGGTCGGGCCGTCTTCTCCCAAGCCAATTGAGTCGTGGGTGTAAATGAAGATGACCGGCAAGTCCATCAACGCCGCGAGGCGAACAGCCGGTCGCATGTAATCGGAGAAGATGAAGAATGTCGCCCCATACGCCCGGAGCCCCGAAAGCCCCATCCCATTCACGATCGCGCCCATGGCGTGTTCGCGAATCCCGAAGTGGAAGTTCCTGCCGCCGTACGTGCCTCGCTCGAAATTCTCCGGCATCCTTGATCAGCGTCTTGGTCGAAGGAGCCAGGTCAGCCGCGCCTCCAATCAACCACGGCACGTTCTTCGCAACCGCATTCAGCACTTTTGAGTTCGATTCGCGCGATGCCAGGCCTTTCGGGTCAGCCGGAAACGTAGGGATGTCCTTGTCCCATCCCTCCGGCATTTCCCGCGCTTGGATCAACGCCCACTGCTTCGCGAGATCGGGAAACGCTTGCGCCCAAGCCTTATATTTCGCATCCCACTCCTGTTCCCACTGTGCGCCCCTTGCCAGCGCGCCTTCCATGTAAGCCTTGGCTTCGTCCGGCACCAGAAATTGTGCGTCTGGTGGCCATCCATAAAACTCCTTGGTGAGCTTGATTTCCTCCACCCCCAGTGGTTCGCCATGTGCCTCAGCTGTGTCCTGCTTATGCGGAGCGCCCCAGCCGATGTGGCTATTCACGATGATCAGGGTCGGCCGCTGTGTCTCGCCTTGCGCCGTGCGGATGGCCCGGTCCAGCTCGGCGAGATCGTTGACGTCGCCGACATGCTGCACATTCCAATGCCAGGCGAGGAAGCGGGTCGCAACGTCGTCGGTAAACGCGAGCGAGGTACTGCCCTCGATTGTGATGTGATTGTTGTCGTAGAACCAGACAAGGTTCGCCAGGCCAAGATGCCCGGCAATCGACGCCGCTTCGTTGGAGACACCCTCCATCAAGTCGCCATCGCCACAGATCGCATACGTGCGATAGTTGAACAGGTCATGCCCGTCCCGGCCATAAGTTGACGCAAACCAATGCTGCGCAATCGCCATTCCGACTGAATTACTGATGCCTTGTCCCAGCGGCCCGGTTGTCGTCTCCACACCCGCAGTCAGCCCGTATTCCGGATGCCCAGGCGTCTTTGAGCCCCACTGCCGGAAGTTCTTCAGATCGTCCAGCGTGAGGTCGTAGCCGGTCAGGAACAGCATCGAGTACAGCAGCATTGACGCATGCCCGTTCGACAGGACAAACCGGTCGCGGCCCGCCCAGTGTGGATCGCGCGGATTGTGCCTTAGAAACCTGTTCCACAGGACGAACGCCAGCGGCGCCAGCGCCATGGGCGTTCCCGGGTGGCCGCTGTTGGCTTTCTGCACCGCATCCATCGACAGTGTGCGGATGGTGTTAATGCAAAGTTGTTCGAGCTGCTGCTGCGCCTTGTCGCTGGCTGCGTCTTCTTGACTCTGTACGGAAACCTGAGTGCTCACCGGTGGCTGCCTCTTTTATCTCGTGGAATGTGAAAGCTGTTCGTTACGCGTGTCTTCCCAGTATTTCCGGCGTCCGAACCCACGTACCGGCTCGGTTTTGCCGTGGCCGCAGTATACCGCTCCAACGTGGTTTCGCGCCCCGCCTCGCACGAAATTCCGCGGAAGATGAATGTCTCGTGAAGGGCCTTCGCCAGGCTCAATTAACCAAACAAAAAGGCCCGCCACGTTGCCGGGCGGGCCGGTTGCATACATCGTTGAGTCACTTCTGCGCCTTGCTCGGCTTCATTGCTTTCGAAGCTCCCTTGCCGGTTTCGCCGCCGAGTTCATCCGCCAGTGCGTCGGCGTGATAAATCTTCCGCAGCACTTCCATGATGGCCCGTGAGTCGGTCGCCACCGACCGCGCCACCTGGTCGGTATAGATGAAGTTCCACGGCAACGACTCGATATTACCGTCGAAGATGATTCCCACCACTTCCGCATTCTTGTTGATCAGCGGGCTGCCCGAGTTGCCACCGATAATGTCCGGCGTGGAAACCGTGTCAAACGGCGTCTTCAGGTCGAGCGCTGCCTTCGACTTGATCCAGCTTTCCGGCAGATTGTACGGAGGTTTGCTGTCGTGCTTTGCGGCGTGTTCGTACGCGCCACCCAGCATCGTGAACCACGGCACGTGTTGTCCATTGAGGTCGTACCCTTTTACGGCCCCGTAGCTCAGCCGAAGCGTGAACGTAGCATCCGGAGGCACGCTCAGGCCGCCCTGGGCAAAGTGCAATTTTGCGATGTCGCCGGCGTTCTTGCGCAGTACTGACTGCACCTCGTCCTCGTCTTTCTGGTGCAGGGCACTTGCCGTGGGTTCAACCTCGCGCATCAGCACGATCAGCGGGTCCGTGCTTGCGTCCACTGCTGCCTTCCCGCCCTCGTACAATTTCTTCCGCACTGCAACATCTTGCAGCTCAGTGTCGGCGATCAATTCCTTCGCGCGATCCTCGGGCGACTTGCCCGCCAGCGCCATCACGACCGTCTTGTCGCTGGCGCCCAGTTCCTGCTGCATCTCCTTCAAGCTCTCGGCCAGCTGAAGTTGTTCGAGGTCCTTATAGATCGGAGCCGTCGAGAACAACCTTTGTTCCAACGTCGGCAGGGCCGAGTCCTGGTAGCCGCGAATGCGCTGATTGCTCGGCTTCTCCTTTTCCGTTGTCGCACGCACGATCGTGCGTGCATACCGCGCCAGGTCTCCCCGGAAGCCCGCCAGGTTGTCCACATAGGTGAACGGCAGGAACATCTCTTTCTGCACTGCAACAGCTTTGTCGATTGCAGCCCACGGATCGCCATATTCTTGCTGACGCTTCGCATCGGAGCTCATAAACTCTTTCAGCGCTTTTTCATCCGCCGCTTTCTTCGCCATCAACTGGTTGTCCAGCAGGCCGTCTTGGTAGCCGTTAATCGCTTTGTAGCTATTTTGCAGACCAAAAACGTCGCTCTGCGCTTCTCGCGCCTTCTCCGCCGATTCCGCGCTGAAGTTCTGCAGCATTTCAATACGCTCCTTCAGCGTCTTGAGTTGCCACGGATACTGCACGTCCCGCAGGATCGCCAGTTGATCCATCGTCAGCAGCCGTCCCGTGCGTCCCGGATGCCCCGACACAAACACCAGGTCCCCATCCTTGATCCCTGTCTTCGACCACTTCAGATAATTCGGGGTCTTGGCAGGTTGATCGTTCTCGTACGCCCGGAAGAACGAAATATCCAGGTCATACCGCGGATATTCGAAGTTGTCAGGATCTCCGCCGAAAAATGCGATCGTGAATTCTGGCGCCATCACCAGCCGGATATCGTCGTACCGTTTGTACTTGTAGAGGTGATAGAGCGCGCCCGAATACAGCGTGACCACGTCGCAGCGCAGGCCGTTGATCGAGCAGTCCTTCTCCAGCGACGACATCACTTCAAGTTGTGCCTTGCCTGCATCGGCTGCCGACATCCCGGGCTTCGCTGCCGCATTGACCTTGGCCGTCACGTCCTCAATGCCCTGAAGCACCACAAATTCCACTCCCGGACATTTGGGTTCCTCGGCACGCGTCGGCGCATAAAAGCCATTCGTCATGTAGTCCTTCCCGCCCGTGGAAAGGTTATGGATACATCCTTGCGCGATGTGATGGTTGGTGAAGATCAGTCCGTCCGGTGACACGAACGAAGACGATCCGTTCGGGGCACGGGCCGAAGATAGGCGCACGTGGTCAAGCCATTCGTGGGAAGGCTCGAACCCGTACTTGGCTTTCACTTTGTCGCCGGGAAATGCGTTGAACAGCCACATGCCTTCGTCGGCATAGGCGAGGGAGCTTACCGCTAGGATTACAAGCGTGAGCCATGCAAAGAATCGCTTATTCATCGAGAACTCCGGGCGCAGCCAAACCGCGCCAATGAATGAAGGTTGGCCTACAGATCGCGTCTCGCAGGCCGGGCAAACTCTCAACTATAAACTTCGCCGCTGAACGGGGCAAACTGGACCGTCCCTCGATGCAAAACGACTCACGTCGTACTAAAAGCCAAGCCAGTTGCGCAATTTTGTGACTTTCCGCCTCCCCTTACCGCGAATTCTGCCCTAGAATCAAAATCAAACCTAAATTGATTCGATTTGTCCTGAGGAATGAATGTCTATTACCGATTCGCCGAAAGGCTTGGAAGGCGTCACCGCAGCTAATTCGAGCATTTGCTACATCGATGGCGATCAAGGCGTGCTCGCCTATCGCGGCATCGACATCCATGAGCTGGCCACTCACTCCACCTTCGAGGAGTGCTGCTACCTACTTTGGTTCGGACGCCTGCCGACTCGCACCGAGCTGCAGGAATTCACGCTCAGCCTGGCACGCGAGCGCAAACTCGACGCCTCCATCCTCAACTTGCTGCGCCAGGCCCCCAAATATGCGCTTCCGATGGATGTCTTGCGCACCATCGTCTCGGCTCTCTCGTTCTATGATCCGGAAGAAAAATTGAATGATGCGAAGGCGAATCTCGGCAAGGCCACACGCCTCACCTCCCAGATCGCCTACGTGGTTGCGGCCTACGACCGCATCCGCAAGGGTCGGCCGGTCATCGAGCCCGACCTCGCGCTCTCCCATGCCGCGAATTTCCTCTATCAGCTCAATGGACAGGTTCCCAGTGAAACCGCCGAGCGCGCGCTCGACATCGCTCTGGTCCTCCACGCGGATCACGAGTTTAACGCCTCCACCTTTGCCGCGCGCGTCGTGGCTGCCACCCTCAGCGATATGCACTCCGCCGTCACGGCCGCCATCGGTGCCCTGAAGGGCCCACTGCATGGAGGCGCCAACGAAGCCGTCTTTCGCATCCTCGAGGCCATCGAATCCTCTGGCGCTGACCCCGTGGAATACGTTAAGGGCATGCTCAGCCAGAAGAAGAAGATCCCCGGTTTCGGTCATCGTGTGTATCACACGGAAGACCCGCGCGCGACTCACCTCCGCACCATGTCGCGCGATCTTGGCAACTCCAGCGGCGTTCCCAAGTGGTTCGAAATCTCGCACAAGATCGAGGAATTCGTGGTCCGCGAAAAGAAACTGAACGCCAACGTTGACTTCTATTCGGCGTCCACCTATCACACACTGGGCATCGACGTCGATCTGTTCACTCCGGTCTTCGCGGTGTCGCGCATCTCTGGTTGGACTGCGCATGTAATGGAGCAACTCAACGACAATCGCCTGATTCGCCCCCGCGCTGAGTACCAGGGGCCAATCTACCCAACCAAGTACACGCCGATGGCCCAACGCTAGATTTGAAAGCGCACGACTTTTAGCCATGCCTACAAGCCTTTATTTTTTGTCATCCCTCACCGACTTTAATCGGTGGGGGATCTGTTTTTGTGGACTTTTTCGCGCCCTCTTTAGCGTTTCGCTCCGGGCCGCTCTTCCGCCGTGGAGCGGCGATTCGCTGTTATTCCCGGTCGTGAGCCCGGGGTCTTCATTGCGACGTACTCCAAGCCGCTGAGAGGCGTTTTCATCGTCAGGCAGCGCCAGCAAACAATCGAATCCCGCCCTCTCCGCATCGAATCTAACTAACACGATAAAATAGGTTTAACCATGCGCAGGGTGTATCTCGACAACAACGCGACCAGCCCCCTCCTGCCTGAGGTGTTTGCGGCCATGCAGCCCTACTTCTTTGAGAAGTTTGGCAATGCCTCGTCCATTCACCAGCAGGGGCAGCAGGCACGCGCCGCCGTCGAGCAGGCCCGTGAGAACGTCGCCGATCTTGTGAACTGTCGTCCCGCCGAGATCGTCTTCACCAGCGGGGGCACCGAGGGCGACAATCTCGCGCTCTTTGGACTGGTCACGCCTGGCGATCACGTAATCGCAACTTCGGTCGAGCATCACGCCGTTCTCAACGCCTGTAAGCGTCTCGAAGGTACGGGCTGCGAGGTGACGTACCTTCCAGTTGATGGCCGCGGTTTGGTGAGCCCTGACGATGTCCGCCGCGCCCTTCGCCCAAACACCAAGCTGATCAGCATCATCTTCGCGAACAATGAGACCGGAGTGCTGCAGGACGTGAACGCGATTGGCGCCATCGCTGCCGAGGCGGATGTGTACTTCCACACTGACGGTGTGCAGGCGGCCGGCAAGGTGCCAATCGACGTGAAAGACATTCGTTGCGACCTGCTGACCCTTACCGCCCACAAGATGCACGGGCCGCTCGGTGTCGGAGCGCTGTACGTGAGGAAGGGAACTGTCCTCCAGCCGCTTTTCTATGGCGGACGCCATGAGCGCTCGCGAAGGGCTGGCACCGAGAACCTCCCCGGAATCGTCGGCTTGGGCAAGGCGGCGGAAATTGCCCGCCAGGGCTTCACCGACGGCAGCGTGGCGCGGATTGCATCTTTGCGAGATCGCCTCGAACAGACGGTCCTTGAGACCATGGATCAAGTTACGGTGAACAGTGCCGGCGCGCCTCGCGTGCCCAACACAACCAACATCGTTTTTGAGTGTCTCGAAGGCGAAGCCATGGTGATCTCTCTCGATCTGAAGGGCGCGTCGGTCTCGACCGGCGCGGCTTGTTCATCGGGCGCTATCGAGCCATCTCATGTGCTGACCGCCATGGGGCTGTCGCCCGACCGGGCTCGCGCTAGCCTGCGTTTTAGCCTGGGCAAACAGAACTCCGCCGAAGATATTGATTTTGTGCTGCAACTTGTACCCGAAGTCGTCACCCGCTTGCGCGAATTGAGCCCGGTTTACAAGAAGGCCGTTAGCGTCCAGGCCTAGCAATTCTTGATTGTCATCACGAGCGCGCCGTGGCGGGCGAGGGATCTGCTTTTCGGCTACTCCGAAGGCGATGTAATAAAGCATGACCGAAGTGCGTTCCCAGACCGTTGCCGTAGCCATGTCGGGCGGAGTCGATTCCTCCACCGTTGCGGCCATGCTCTGCGAGCAGGGCTACCGCATCATCGGCCTCACGCTCCAGCTCTGGAACCAGCGCCGCCTCGCCGGTCACGAGGGCATGCCTGAGGCCGTACAGGGCCGCTGCTGCTCCATCGATGACGTGTACGACGCTCGCCATGTCGCCGAGAAGCTGGGCATCCCGTACTACGTTGTGAACCAGGAGTCTCGTTTCGAGGACGACGTCGTCCGGCCCTTCGTCCACGACTATCTCTCCGGACGCACGCCGATCCCGTGCAGTCTCTGCAACAATCATCTGAAGTTCGACCAGTTGCTCATTACGGCCCGTCAGATCGGCGCTGACCTGCTTGCCACTGGTCATTACGCTCGCAACGAGTACGACGAGGGCACCGGTCGCTGGCTGATGAAGCGTCCCGCCGACCTCTCCAAGGACCAGACGTACTTTCTGTTCGGCCTGACCCAGGAGCAGCTCAGTCGCACGCTTTTTCCGCTGGGCAACATGCGCAAGCCTGACGTCCGCGAAGAGGCCCGCCGTACCGGCCTCCGCCTCTTCGAGAAGCCCGACTCGCAGGAAATTTGCTTCATCCCCGGTGGCGACTACAAGAAGTTCCTCGATGCTTATCTCGAGGAGCAGGGCGAAGCGATTCCAGATACCTCAGGCGAGTTGGTAACCACCAGCGGAGAAGTCATCGGCACCCACGAGGGCATTCACAATTTCACCGTGGGCCAGCGCAAGGGTCTTGGCGTCGCCACTGGCTCTCCGCTCTACGTGTTGGAAATCCGCGGCGATCAGCGTCAGGTCGTAGTCGGCGGCCCCGAAGACCTGCTCATGCCGACGCTGCGCGCTAAGCGCCTCAACTGGATTGCCATTGACGATCTGCGCGAGCCACTTCGCGTCCGCACCAAGATTCGCCATCGCCACGAAGCTGCGTTGTCCACCATCGAGAAGTCCGGCGACGACGAAGTTCTCGTCACCTTCGACGAACCTCAGCGCGCTATTACCCCCGGCCAGGCCGCGGTCTTCTACGACGGCGACGTTGTAGTTGGCGGCGGCTGGATCTGCTAGTCAGCTCCCTCAGCCTCTTCACTCGTGCCGACAAGCTGCCTATTAAATAGCAAAGGCAGCGCCTCAGCGCCGCCTTTGGAATCAGTCGTAATTCGGTCCTAAATGAACATCTCGTCTGACGGCCCCGGTTTCCGGGGCTTCTTTTGCCCGAAAAATGTGCCGAATCCGGTGCTGATGCCTTGCACGATGCCGCTGGCTTGTCTCACAGGAGACGTAACCGTGTGCGCCACCTTCTCGGTTGTTTCTTCCACCTGGTCCATCGCCCGCGTTACCATGTCGTCGGCGCGAATGATCTGCAACCGCGCGCGATCCAGCACATCGTTCAGAGTAGTTTCAACCCTTTCGATGGCACCGTGAGCTGTTGTAGTGATGGCTGCTGAGTTGTCCAGCACCAGCTCCACCTTCGGCGCCGAAGTCTCCAGCACGTGCCTGATATCAGCCTCGAGCTTCTTGCCACTCTCTAACAGTGGCAGCGCCTGTGCCTTCAATTCACTCGTAACCGTCGTGACCTGTACTGACATTTTGCGCAACGTGAAATATATCGCTGCGAGAACCAGCATCTGCAACACGACGGCCGCCGAAGTTACCGCGATAAAAATGGTCAGTTTATCGTCCATGATCGATATGCCGTGCCCTTGACTTCGATAGGCAGGGGCGTTCTTTACATCTGGGGCGTCGGTTCGCCTTCTTCCGTGGTGGCTTCGCGATACGCCTGCCGGCCTGCCTCGTAGGCCGAACGGACCTGCTCTTTCTGGCTATTCAGGTAGTCGCGGCCTTTCTCTGCCCACGTGCCAGCCTGCTCGCGTGCCTGCTGGGCGCGCTCTTTCACCACGTCACGTCCCTGTTCCGCAGCGCTCCGCAACTGCTGGCGCGTCTCCTCGCCAGACTTCGGCGCATACAGTATTCCAACCGCGGCGCCGATGCCCAAACCTGCTAAAAACCACAAAATTCCACTTCCGTCGTTGTCTGCCATGATGCCTCCTCGCAGATTTCTACCTGAAACCGGATGTTAGCACCCGATTTAACCAATTACAAACGGGCCTTGACCTTAGTCGAGGGCAAATTATTCCTTAAGATCGCGATTTGACCAGCGTGGTACAGGTGATGCTGGATTACACCGTTCACTTCGACGTAAACCGTTTTGTCGGGCGACGACAGCGGTCTGTCGAGCTGCGAATCTTGAAGCTTCAGTAGCTCGTTGCGAAACTCCTCGTTAGATTTGCGAAACTCTTGCAGTACTTTTTCCCAGTTCTTGGCACTCGGCTCCGGCATCGCCGGAAAATTCAGCTCGTCCTCCGGTAGCTCCGGTTCCGACTGCAGCCGTCGGCATACTTGGGATTCCCAAAACGTCATGTGGGCAACCAGCTCCCAAATCGTATGGGTTCCGGGCCGCACTCTCTGAAAAGGCTGCTCCGGACTCACTGCCCCCAAAATCTTCCAGACGTTGTCGCCATGCCATGCGTCGCCGTTCAAATTTCGGTCGTATTGATCGACCAGACGCTCGCTCTCAAACATATTATAACCTCCATTATAACGTTGCCTCGAACCGCCGTTTTCAGGTAATGGCTTGCCGGCCTTCCGCTTCCCCGGCCGATTCCGCGAGTGCCTCCCGCACCGGGGGCGATGGCGCTCCGAAGTGCTGCAAAATTCAACATGGATGACTTTATCCTCGAAGGAAATTCGCGTTCTGCCCCCTGGCGTTTATAATTCGTGAGTCGGGAACCCGTTTGGGAAGACCGTCGAACGCCGAAATGTGCTGTTTCGTAAGTAGCTTGCCATCGTGAAGATACCTACTTATAATCCGCCTCTCCGCACTCTTGCGACAATTTTCCCGCGGGTTGCGAGGCGCGGGCAAGGGAGCGGCATCTTGCAGGGGCCGGCGGCGCGGGCGACAGCAGGTGACTGGCCGGACGAGCGTTTCAGTTCCCAAGACTCTAAGGAGCCAATCGAATGAAGAAGTCTCTAGTAGCGTTTTTGCTGGTCTTCACCTTCGCAGGAGCGGTTGTCCAGCAGCTGGCTGCACAGGCTGCACCGAAGCCGCAAATCAAGGACCCCGCTGAATATAACGCCTACGTCAATGCTGTCCAACAGTCCGACCCCGCCGCTAAGGCACAGGCTCTTGAGGCATTTGTTCAAACGTACTCCAACAGCGTCATGAAGGAAGAGGCGCTGGTGCAATTGATGGGCGCCTACCAGCAGTCGAACAATGCCTCCAAGACCATCGATACCGCCAGCCGGATCTTGCAGGCAAATCCGAACAACGTCCGTGCTCTTGCCCTGCTTGCATACTATTACCGCAGCCTTTGTGCCCAAGGCGGCGCCGATGGTCCCAAGAACTGCGATCAGGCGACCCAATACGGGCAGAGGGGGCTTGACGCCCTTCCCAAGGCGACAAAGCCGGAAGGCATGAGCGACGCCGATTTCATCAAGTTTCATAATGACCTGACAGGCATTTTCGACGGCGCAGTAGGATTTGCCGCTTTGCAGAAGAAAGACTATGCGACGGCACAGAAGGACTTGCGTGAGGCCGTGTCGGTGGAGTCACAGCCCACAATCGCCGACATTTATCCGCTGGCGACTGCCGATCTCGAAGCCAAGCCGATGAATCCGGAGGGCTTCTGGTTTGCAATTAAAGCGGCTGGGTTGGCGCAAGGCACCGGCCAGCAGCAGATTCTCGAATACGCCCGCAAGAAGTACATTCGCTACCACGGCTCCGAAACGGGTTGGGCCGACCTGGTAAAGCAGGCCCAGGCCTCGTCCAGCGTCCTGCCGCCCGACGGTTTCACCGTCACTCCGGCTCCGCCGCCGCCATCGCCGGCCGAGCAGGCAGCAGATTTGGTGAAGAACAAGGATCCCAAATCGATGAGCTTCGCCGAATGGCAGCTGATCCTGTCCTCGGGTAACGCTCAGGCTTCGGATACGGTTTGGAACATCATCAAAGACCATGCCGTTAAGCTGGTGGCCAGCGTGATCAGCGCCTCGCCCACGCAGCTGGTCCTGGCCGGCAGTGAAGACGATATCAGCGACAAGAAAGCCGATATCACCCTGACCATGGCCAAGCCGCTTCCGGCTAAGCTTGTTCCCGCAGTCGGCACGCTGACCCAGTTCCAGGCCACCGTGACCAGCTACACGCCCACTCCGTTCATGCTGACCATGACCGATGGTGTGCTGCTGGACAAGGCCGGCAACCCGGTCGGCACTGCTGCCCCGGCGCACAAAGCCCCGGCCAAGAAGAAGTAGCAGGATCAACAGCAACTACAGCGGGAGCCGGATGGCTCCCGCTTTTTGCAGCCTAATTGTCTTGAAAAGCGGTCTGAACTGGAGAGCAGTAAGGCTACGCCTAGCGCGCTGCCCGCTTGTCGTACGACGCAGGACGTGCGCTCCGCGGCGGGCGCCGCGTCGTTCCCGAACGGAATGTCCTAACGTCGAGTTTCAGCTCCGCAATGGTGCGGCTCAGAGTATTGCGGTGCATGCCCAGTTGCCGCGCTGCCTTGCACTGGTTGCCTTTGTTTTCCTGCAATACGGTAAGGATGAACCGCTTCTTGAACTCGCGCACTGCTTCTGAATAAAGAATCCCACTATTGTGCATTTGCAGTATTAGAGCTTCCAATTGGTCTTTCACAACGCCTCTCTCTTGGTCGTCAGTAAGGGTCCCCACGAGACCCAGTCCATCAATTCATCTCACCGCTGGCCGTGTGCTGCATGTGCTCGGGGACGGTTCGCATCAGGTTCCAGCCATCGCGAAAGCGCTGCCGCAATTCCGCCGGGGCCGCCCAAATCAACGTGCGTCCCGTCACCAGCATGAACGGCGCTATTCGCGAATCCTGAATCCACGGACTTGTCGGACTGAAGGCCGCCAGTGCAATTACCACGACGGTACAAATTACGATGCCCTTCAAAAACCCGAACAGCCCACCCAGCAACCGATCCACCCAGCGCAGCCCCACTTCCTGGACTGCCCACCGGACGGACTTTCCAATCGCGCTCCCCAGGAGCACCAGCAAAAGGAAAAGCGTCAAAAACCCCGCGATGTCAGCCACCCACGCCGAGTTCACGTAGTGGGTGTAGAATGCCGCAACTCGCGGGTACTGCCATGCGGCAACCACGAAGCCCAGGATCACTCCCGCGAACGAAAATAGTTCGTAGAAAAAACCCTGCCCAATTGCCCCGAGAACATTCATCAGGACCACGAACAGAATCATCCAGTCGAGAGCCGAGAGACCTAGCATTTGCTAACTCTCCATCAGTCCGGCAGCGAATGTCCCGTCAACTGCGTGTACGCCTCGATGTATTTCTCGCTTGTCTTGGCCGCAACTTCCGGCGGCAGCCCCGGCGCAGGCGGCTGCTTGTTCCACTTGATTGATTCCAGGTAGTCGCGCACATACTGCTTGTCGAACGATTCCTGCGCTCCCCCCGGGTGATACTTGTCCATCGGCCAGAATCGCGAGGAATCCGGCGTCAGTACCTCGTCCGCCAGTACCAGTCCTTTCGGCGTCCGGCCAAACTCGAACTTCGTGTCGGCGATGATGATACCGCGTGTCTCAGCATAGTCTGCCGCCTTCTGGTAGATCTGAATGCTGAGGTCGCGAAGCGTTCCGCTCAGATCTTTTCCCACCAGTTCTACCATGCGTTCGAACGAAATGTTTTCATCGTGCCCGCTGGTCGCCTTCGTCGCAGGAGTAAAAATCGGTTCCGGCAGGCGGTCTGATTCACGCAGTCCCGCTGGCAGCTTGATGCCGCACACCGACCCGCTGTTCTTGTATTCTTTCCATCCCGAACCCGAGATATAGCCTCGCACCACGCATTCCACCGTTACCATGTCGGCAGATACCACCAGCATCGACCTCCCGCGCAGGTCGCCGGCGTACTTCTGTAACTCCGCCGGGTATTGCGCGATGTCGGCCGTCGCCAGGTGGTTCGGGACGATGTCCTTGAGGAACTCGAACCAAAACATCGAAAGCTGGGTCAAGACGCGTCCCTTTTGGGGAATGCCGGTCGCCAGCACGTAGTCGAATGCCGAGATGCGGTCGGTGGCCACGAACAGTAGATGGTTCGCGTCCACTTTGTAAATATCGCGCACCTTGCCGCTCGCGTGCAGTTGAAGGTCCGGAAAGTCTGCCTGGAGAAGAACGTCTTTGTCTCGAATGGTTTCGCTCACGGTTGCGCTCTGATCGGTTATGAAGATGGCCGTAATTGTATTTGCCCGGAATAGTTTGTCAACGGAGTTGATAAACCGTTCCGGCCGATTCAAAAACTTTTTTCCCGAAACTTCTTGACAGACTGCGTGATCCCGCGAAAGCCGCATCCCTAGCGGATTTCACGGGTACTCTAGAATTGCGTTGCTTCTTCTGGTTTTCAGAAATCGAATCATCCCGCCGTGAAAATCGCGAACCGCACTTCCCAGCGGACTGTCAAGTGCTTTTTCGAAATCGTTTCGCTCTTGCTTCAGTCGGCAGCAGAACGCCGGACCCTAAGCGCATCTCGCACGAAGTAGACTTCCGGTTCCCCGACCACGCCGGCTTTCTGCATCGTCTGCTTCAAATCATCGGACTGGCTGAAACTGCGCGCCCGTTCCAGACCGTCCCAGTCCATAACCAGGGTAACGTCGAGCGGATCCTCAACCGACACGAATAACTGGTATGCGATCTCGCCGTTGGCCTTGCGCGTATTCAAGTTGGCGTCGAATATTTCCTTCCAGCGTCCGAAATCGGCAACCTTGTGCCGGACAATCAGGTGGATCATGACGGACCTCCTATTTGGATGAACCCTTAAAGATACGAAATCCCGGCGCAATTGTGAACCGCGAATTGCACCCCTCGTCTGTGACAAGAATCACGTCGGCATCGGCTCCTATGCGCGGCGTGTTCGACCCTCCGGTCCGAGTGCTATGGAGTTACGCTATACTGCGAGACGATCCCACTCGGAGAATCGTCTTTGCCTCGTTTGATTACGCGCTCCTCTGACATCCATGCGGCCGGTTGCTTTACTCTCGAGGAAATTCCTCGCGGCACGGTAGTGCTCGAATACACCGGCGAACTCATTACCAAGGAAGAAGGCGACCGGCGTTATGAAGGCCGCTCGTTTACCTACCTGTTCGGTCTGGGTAACGGAGACACGGTCATTGATGGCCACAGCATGGCCATGTTCATTAACCACTCCTGCCGACCCAATTGCGAGATCGACGAACGGAACGGGCGCATCTTCATCAAGACCCTTCGCAAGCTGAAGGCAGGGGAAGAGATTACCTACGATTACTGGCTCTATGACGGTGACGACGAAGCCCCATGCTATTGCGGCAGCCGGAACTGTCGCGGCAGCATGTACTCTCCGGCTGAAATGAAGCGCATGAAGCGGGCCGCCGCGGAGGCGAAGAAGCAGGCTGAAGCCGCGGCCCGGGAAAAGTCTTCTCGCGATCACTTGCATCCGCAAGTCGAACGTAGACGACCTCAGAATTTGCCGTGACAGGCGGGCAGGGCCAAATCGAATTGTCGGCCAAAAGGGCAAACCATCAGACTCATCGGGTGCACGCGCGCTCGATCGATAGCGGGCACACTTCGAGTTGCGTGGCAACGCATCTTCCGCCGACGCCAACTTCAACCCGATTCAGCCCGATCACATCCGAGTAGCCAACCGTCCGGGTGTTGGACGCGCCTCAGGCGTGCATGGCTGCTACTGGTACCGCGCTGAATTCTCGGCCGATGACGACAATGCCGGATTCCGTTACGTGCCATCCGCGCGCACGATCCGCTTCCAGATCGTAGCCGACTGTAGTGCTTTCCGGAATACGGACGTTCTTATCCAGGATGGCGCGCCGCAACTTGGCGTGACGTCCGATGTCGCAGTTGTCCATGATAACGCAGCCTTCCACCAGCGCGCCGGTATGGACGTGGACACCGCGTCCGAGCACGGACTTGCGCACCACGCCGCCGGAAACAATGCATCCGCCCGACACGATACTGTCAATCGCCTGGCCGCGCCGGTTCTCATCATCAAAGACGAATTTGGCGGGGGGATCAGGATAGCTCGTGCTCCGCACCGGCCACTCGCGATTGTAGAGATTGAGATCGGGCTTGACGTGGTTCAAGTCCATGTTCGCTTCGTAGAACGCATCGATGGTCCCGACGTCTCGCCAGTATGGCACGGCATCTTCAGCCTCACCGGGGATCCGGTTGTCCTCGAAGTTGTAGGCATACATGGGGCCATTCCCGGCGAGTTTGGGTAAGATGTCTTTCCCGAAATCGTGATGACTGCCCGGGGTTTCCGCGTCTGCCTTGAGCAGACTCAAAAGTGTCCGTGTCGAAAAGATGTAATTTCCCATGGAGGCGTACACGCGTTCAGGATCTCCGGGCATCGTTGGCGCGTTGGGGTTCTTTTCGTGAAAGGCAACGATGCGTCCTTCATCGTTAACCTCAATGACACCGAAATCGATGGCGAACTCGCGGGCAACCGGGATGGCGGCGACGGTCACTTCCGCCTGATTCGTGACGTGGAAGTCGATCATGCTGGCGACGTTCATGCGGTAGATGTGGTCGCCTCCAAAGATGGCCACCATATGCGGATCAGACTGCTCAATCAGGTTGATGTTCTGATAGATGGCATCGGCGGTGCCCAGATACCAACTCTCGTTCTCCGAACGCATCTGGGCCGGCACATTGATGATGAAGTGGTTCTTCAGCATTCCGCCGAACTGCCATCCCTCGCTCAGGTGCTGAAGCAGTGACTGGCTGCGAAACTGGGTGAGTACGTAGATCGAGTTGATTCCGGAATTGACGAAATTGCTGAGAACGAAATCGATGATGCGGTATTTCCCTCCGAATGGAACCGCAGGCTTGGCGCGCTCCCGTGTTAGGGGAAAGAGTCGCGTCCCTTTCCCGCCGGCCAACACGATGCCCAAGACTCGGCGTTGTAGGGATTTTTCCTCGGCGTATGTGGACTCTCGTTCGCTCGTCTTCTTCCCAGGCATTCCATCCTCCCAATGCAGTCCGCTTGCAGGATGTTATCAAACACGATGCCGACCTGGTGTCGAACATCGCTGGCGTTCAAGTGATCTGTCGAAGAGCAACGGGCGGCAGGGGATTGGGACAGAATGGCACCAAAACCGAGAATCAAAACCGTGCAAGTGATTGAAAAGATGGTGGCCAGGGACGGAGTTGAACCGCCGACGCCAGCCTTTTCAGAGCTTGGTTAGTTAATGTTTTCAATGACTTGGAACGCACGGACGACACCGTAAGTCATTGATAATCACCCTAGGTCGCGAGTTTTGTGGGCTTTCTTGTGGGCTGCAGGAACGTGGCGCAAAGCGCCCACTTATTGCCCGGCCTCAACGGTAAGTTTCAAACCCATTGCCTTGGTAACGGCAACCAGTGTGGACAAGCGAGGATTGCCGTGCGCCGACAGCGCTCGGTACAGGCTCTCTCGCTCGATACCAGCGGCCTTGGCCACCTTGGCAACACCACCCCGGGCTTCAGCTACCCGGCGCAAGGCGACCAGGAGCACCCGCGGCTCTTCCGCGTCCTCCAGCGCCGCCCTCAAGTATTCGGCGGCAAAGTCTGGGTTTTCGCGAAGCTCTCGAACCATTGCTTCGTCATGAGAAGTGCTGGCCTTGTGTTTCATGGCTTGCGCGTCCTTTCCTTGTAGTCATGCAGGCATTCAATCGCCCGATTTATGTCGGACGCTTGTTTGCGTTTATCCCCGCCGCACAGGAGCAGCACACAGGTCCTGCCCAACAGCGCGTAGTACACCCTATATCCCGGCCCCAAGTCGATCCGAAGTTCGGATACTCCCTCGCGCAGCGATTTGCAATCGCCGAAGTTCCCAAGAGAAACCCGGTCAATCCGCGCAGCAATTCTCGCTCGCAAATGGGCGTCCAGACCTGCCAACCAGTCGCCGACCAAATCTTTTCCTGCTCGGCTGACATACCGACGAATCTCAATCACGCCTTAAGTGTAGCTTATAAGTTACAACCGCGCAAGCCCGAATCGGACTCCGAAGCGCGCTGCCTGCTGGCCAATCTTTCGGCATCTCCAGCGGGCTTTCCCATGAACTTCTAGGCGGCTCCGCTTCTTCTCTTCCACTCCGCCTTGGTTCAGGTGGACGCCGCTCAGGCGCGGCTCGGGCGGGAGCTTCGGACTGCGCCGGTTTCGCGCCAAACAAAACCTAATCCCGTTTGGCACTCACCGCGCTTTCACTCGCACCCTGCCACCTTCACAAGCCTCCGTTCAGTTCCTTTCACCGTTCCGTCTGTTTTTGTCCGCTGCCGCTCAAGTGAAGGACAAAAACAGGCCGGCAACGGCAGAAAGGAAAAAACAATGAAATTAGAAGAAATCAACAACCGCACCAAAGATGCAGTCAGCTATCTCGTCGAGGCTCTGGAGTCAGGGCAGAGCGAAGTCTTGACGCAGTATCTCTCGGCGATGGGCCGCTTTCACAACTACAGCTTCGGCAATATCATGCTGATTGCTCGCCAGAAACCCGATGCCACCAACGTCGCCGGATTGAGGACGTGGAACTCGCTTGGCCGCTTCGTGAAACGAGGGGAAAAAGGCATCATGATTCTTGCTCCGATGATTGGCCACAAGAAAGCCGACAGCGTCGCAGAGGCAGCCGAAGACGCGAAGCAGTCACAGGAGCAACTCTACGGATTCCGCGCAGTCTATGTTTTCGACATCAGCCAGACCGAAGGGAAAGACCTTCCGACCTTGACCGAAGTGCAGGGCGATGTCAGCGGCTATCGCGAACGGCTGGTCAAGTTCGTCGAGTCACGAGGAATTGCAGCTGGATTATTCCGAAATGATCGCGCCTGCCAAGGGCCTATCCCACGGCGGGAAGATCACACTGCTTTCCGGGATGCAGCCTGCCGAGGAATTTTCGACTCTGGCGCACGAGATCGGCCACGAGATGTTGCACCGGGGAGAGCGGCGTACCCTGACCACCAAGCAAGTCCGTGAGACCGAGGCCGAAGCCGTTGCCTTCGTGGTCTGCCAAGCCATCGGGCTTGAGACCGGCAGCGCCGCCGCTGATTACATCCAGCTTTGGCACGGAGACGCCAAGCTGCTGCAGGAGAGCTTGGAAGCTGTTCAGCAGACCGCAGCCATGATCCTCGGGGGCATTGCCCCCGAGGTCGCTGAGGCTGCAGCAGCCGCTTAGAATGCGCCTCGCAAAAAATCGCGGCGGAGTGCTCTGCACTCCGCCGTTTTTGTGAGTCGGGCAGCGTGGAAGTTTTCTGATTGTTTTGGGATTGTCTACAGGTTTTGTGCGGACAATCGACCGAAGAATTGTACACTCAGTCGGCACAACTTTTGAAAACCGAGAAGCGACATGAACGATTGGAGCATCACCGTCACAGCCTTCGCAACCGTGGTAAACGCAGTAGCTGTTGTCGTCTTGGTCGTGGTGACAATCTGGTACGCGAGAAGCGCGAAACGGCAGGCGAATGCTAGCGAGCAACAGGCGAAAGCAGCATCGGAGCAAGCAAAAGCCGCTCAGTCCCAGGCGGGAGCTGCACAGGCGCAAGCATCCACCGCCACCGCAACTCTCTATGAGCTGCGAAGGCAGCTCTACGATCAGAGGGATATGGAAGTTGCTTTAGTCGAAGGTGAGATTAAGTCCGCACTCACTAACACGGAATACTTGCTCGCTCCCGGACCCCGCTCCAATCTTGAATCGGCCATACGTGCAAACGCGCTGCCACAGGAGGTCGTGTTGGCTCCGTCAAATCCAGAAGCGGTTCTGGAGTGTGCCAGACGGGTATCGACAGCCCTCGCCCTTCAATTAGGTCATGTGTTTGACGAGTTGCGCATTGCAAAGTCTGAGATCGATGGGCTTAGGTCCGCAACCGCTAATTGGTACAAACCTGACGACGTTTCCAACGAGGCAAAGAAAGTCACTGTACGGCTACAAAGCGCAAGGGAGGCACTGCAAAAGTTGAGAACTGACATTTATGACTACCGAACCAAGGAACGGGGCCAAGAAGTGTTCTTGCCCGCCAAGGATTCAGTTAAGCATTGATTTACATATCCCCCCTGCGTAAGCTCGTTATTTAGAATCCGCCGATAATATGGCCGTCTGGAGCCTCTTCGCATGTCGCCCGAAGCTGGCGCGGGCTTCGCTGCTACTGCGCCACTACATGAATCTGATACTCGCTCCAAGCTGATCGACCCCGCCATCCATGCTCGCGGGTGGACGGAAGACCTCATCCGGCGCGAAGAGACGGCTGGCGCAATCCAGATCGTCAATGGGCGACCACGTCGCCAGGCGAAGGGCCGCGTGGACTACACCTTGCGTGTGAAGGTTCACGCCGATACACAGCCAGTCGCGCTCGCCATCATCGAAGCCAAGGCCGAAAGCCTCCCTCCAAACCACGGATTGGAACAGGCGAAGGGGTACGCGGCCTGCAAACGGCTCAACGTGCCTTTCGTGTTCTCCAGCAACGGACATCTGTTCGTTGAATTTGACCGGTTCACTGGACTGACCTCTGCCCCGCGTCCCCTCGGTGAATTTCCCGCGCCGGAAGACTTGCGTGTTCGGTATGAGCAGCACATGGGCTTCAGCTTGGCAGACGCCGCCGCCAAGCCCCTACTGGCCCGCTACAAGGGCGGAGAGGCCACGCGCCGCTACTACCAGGACGCAGCGATTCGGGCGGTGCTGGAAAAGATTGCCCGCTGTGAGCACACGGGAGAGCCAAAACGTGCCTTGCTGTCGCTGGCGACTGGAGCGGGCAAGACTTTTATCGCCGTCAACCTTTTGCGTCGCATTGCCGACGCCGGCCAACTTCGCCGTGCTCTCTTTGTCTGTGACCGTGACGAACTTCGCTCGCAAGCCTCTGCTGCGTTCCAGAACGCCTTTGGCAATGATGCCGCTACCGTCTCGGCCACCAAGCCTCAGAAGAACGCTCGCGTGCTCATAGCCACCTACCAGACGCTAGATGTGGACAACGATGAGGCGACGGCGAACTTCCTGACGACAAATTACCCGGTCGATTACCTCAGCCACATCGTCATTGACGAGTGCCACCGATCCGCCTGGGGCAAGTGGTCGGAAGTGCTGACGCGGAACCCGAATGCAGTGCAGATCGGCTTGACTGCAACTCCCCGGCTCTTGGATAGCACAGAAGAGTCGCCGGAAGCTGACTCGGACGCGAAGATCACCGCCGACAACATCCGCCACTTCGGTGAACCAGTGTACGAGTACGACATGGCTCAGGGTATCGAGGATGGATACTTGGCGCTATGCGAAATCCAAAAGAGCCGCGTCAACATCGACGATACTGGCATCACCATTGATGATGTCATGGCGCGGAATCCTGTCGATGCCAACACCGGTCAGCCAATAACACGCGCAGCACTGCAAGCGATATACGAGAAAACGTCGTTCGAGGACCGAATCCTTCTCCCAGATCGCGTCTTCGCCATGTGCGGCGACCTGTTCCAATATCTACTAAAGAGTGGAGGTCCTGAGCAGAAAACCATCATCTTCTGTGTCCGTGACCGCCATGCCGACGATGTGGCGGCGGAAATGAATAATCTCTACTCCCGCTGGTGTGCGGAGAATGGGAAGACCGTCGCCGAGAACTATTCCTTCAAATGCACGGCGGCTGTCAACGGCGGCCAGTACCTGTCTGACTTGCGCGGCTCGTCGAGTTCCCACTTCGTCGCGACGACGGTTGATCTGTTGACGACCGGCGTGGACGTGCCTGTCGTCCGCAACATCGTATTCTTCAAGTACGTGCGTTCGCCGATCTCGTTTTACCAGATGGTCGGTCGCGGCGCACGACTGCACCCGCCCAGCAACAAGCTGACTTTCTGCGTCTATGACTACACCAACGCGACACGCTTATTCGGCCAGGAGTTCTGCACCAAGGCGATAGTGAAGCACTGCGAAGGGCCAGAACCGCCGCCGCCCCCACCACCTCCACCAATTCGGGTAGAAGGCTTCGACGTGGAGGTGACGGACGCAGGACGATTTATCGTCACCCTAGTTGACGGCAAGGCCACGCCCGTGACGGTTGAGGAATACAAAGAGCGCCTGGCGGCGAAGCTGGTGGAAGAAGTTGCCAGTCTTGAGCAGTTTCGCGCCACATGGGTACATCTGTCGGAGCGCAAAGAACTACTAGGGCGGATGCCCGATGCCGGCCGATCCGTGCTGGTTGTGCGAGAGTTAGAGGATATGGCTGCATACGACCTGTACGATGTCTTGGCCGAGCTTGGCTACGGGGCTGCGCCGCGTACTCGCGTCGAACGCGCCGAGGCATTCACCTACAAGAACGAGTCGTGGCTCAATGAAATGCCGCCCTCAACGGCGTCCACGATCAAAGCGGTAGCGGCACAGTTCAAGCGTGGCGGGACGGACGAATTGGAGAGTCTGCACATATTCCAGACGCCAGAGGTAGTCCGGGCTGGCGGGCTGGCAGGACTGCGGCAATTTGGAACGCCCTCTGAGGTACTCAATCAGACTAAGCAGAGGATGTTCGCCGCATGAGCGAGTCAGTCGTTGTCCCGCGACGCCCGGAATTGATGCCAAGATCGTCAGCAAGACAATGGGCATGGGTACGGCTTGGAGAACATGTCACCAAGATCGGCAGCGGTATTACACCCTTAGGCGGACAAGCGGCTTACCTACCCAGCGGTATTCCTCTGATCCGAAGCCAGAATGTCCTCATGAACAGCTTCCGCGCAGAGGGGATTGCCTTCATTTCTCGTGAACAGGACGCGGAAATGGAAGGCTCTCGTGTTCAAGCTGGAGACGTGCTGTTGAATATCACCGGCGCGTCTATTGGACGTGTTTGTGTTGTTCCCGCTGACATTGTTCCTGCGAACGTGAACCAGCATGTAAGCATCATTCGGACAAAGGGGACGCTCAATCCGAAGTTCCTTGCCTATTACCTGTCACGGCCAGAGTTTCAGACTTTCATCCAGAATACCCAGGCTGGGGCCACGCGACAGGCACTTACCAAATCGCTTATTGAAGATTTCATGGTTCCGCTGCCGCCACCAGACGAACAAGAAGCAATAGTCAGAAACCTCGATGAGCAGTTGTGCGCCACAGTAAAGGCGCGGAACGCTACCGATGCTCAGCTTGTTGCGGTGAGTCAACTTGCAAGAAGCGTCCTCAGGGAATGTTTTTCCTTGCACAAGTTTGGAACTTGGCGAATGAAGCCACTAGCGGAGGTGGGAGCACTTCTTCCCGCTAAATCCATCGCAACAACAGGCAACACGACGGTGCAGGTCGTGACAACCGCTTGTTTGACCGAGCTAGGCTTCAACCCGAGTGGCATCAAAGCGGCTCAAATGTGGGATGGTGACATTGAGCTATGTACGTTGCGTCCAAACGAGATTCTCATTGCTCGGAGCAACACTCCTGACCTCGTAGGGAGGGTTGCAATGTACACAGGCTCGCCGTCACCAATTGTAGCGTCAGACCTTACGATTCGCTTACTGGCGCATGACGACTATGTACCGGAGTACGTCACGTTCTATCTATCCAACCTGTACGCCTGTGGTTACTGGAAGGAGAGAGCCGGCGGCGCGAGTGGCACCATGAAGAAGATAACGCGAAAGCAACTCGAATCGTTGGAGATACCTGTTCCTACGCCGGAACAACAACTCGATATTTGCAAGTCGATCACTAGTAAGACAGCAAACATCCGACTGCTAGGTGCCACGCTAGGTAGCCAGTTAATAGCGGTCGCAAAGTTACAACCAGCCCTCTTGAGCGCTGCTTTTGGAGGCATGATTTGACGGCAGAAATTGACACTGTGCTGTGGGGCATTCACACGAAGGGCGCAGATGGCGATGAGCTTTATCTTCGCAAGAAATTTATCGCAATCGGCTGGCACGAGGTCGGCGACCTGACCAAGCTGCCGCCTGATCGTGAATCGTTTAAGGCCACGCTCGCACAACTTTATCCCAACAAACCTCGTGGAAACGTAATCAATTCGGCCAGCCAGTTATTCCGGTTTCTACGCGAGATGAAGCCGGGACAGCATGTGATCTACCGCTCGGGCTTTGATCATGAGATTCACTTCGGGCGCATCGACGGCGAGTACCAGTTCGACCCTTCACTCTCGCCGAGATACCCCCACCAAAGAGCGGTGAGTTGGTCAAGGGCGCTTCCCACAACGCATTTCTCGCAGGGCGCTCTGTATGAGCTTGGTTCGGCTCTGACTCTGTTTCAAGTAAAGAACTACGCAGATGAATATCGTGCTGCATTGAGCGGACACACCAAAGAGGAAGTTCCACCTGCTGAAGACGAGTCGGTCGCGCTGGTGTCTGAAGAGGTGGAGCAGAACACCAAAGACTTTATCCAGAAGCAACTCTCTGGGGAGCTGAAGGGCTACCCATTTCAAGAGTTCGTCGCCAATCTCCTCAATACGATGGGGTATCGCACGAAGCAGTCTCGTAAGGGTACTGACGAGGGCATCGACATCGTTGCCCATCGTGACGAGTTGCAGATGGAGCCACCTATCATCAAGATTCAGGTGAAGAGCGGCGCGGGCAGCGTCGGAGGGCCGGAAGTGCGAGAGTTGTACGGAAACATTGCGACGGGTGAGATCGGCTTGGTTGTTACGCTCGGGTCGTTCGCACGACAGGCCCTTGATTTCGCCAAGTCCAAGAGCAATCTCCGCCTGATTGACGGGACCGAGTTGATCGACCTGGTACTTGAGCACTACGAGCAACTTGACCCGCGCTATAAAGCGATTCTGCCCCTGAAGCGTGTGTACATACCGGAACCAATCCGAGAGGAAACCGAGTAGATGGCTCAGGCCGGCAAGAATGGAAACGGTAAACGATTCTCGACGCAGCAGTCAGTGAACTCGGCGGTCAAGAGCATCTGCGACATCATGCGGCGCTCCAACTGCGCCGGTGCCTTGCAGTATGTCCCTGAATTGACCTGGATGCTGTTCCTGCGCATCCTGGACGAGCAGGAAAGCGGTGAAGCGGAGATGGCCGAAGCAGTGGGCCAGTCTTATACACCTTCCCTTGAATCTCCCTATCGCTGGAAGGATTGGGCGGCGCCGGAAGCTCCCAAACGCAAAGAACTCCAGCTGAAGGCTCCCACGGCGCATTCTTCGCCTTTGTGAATGGCGAGTTGATCCCGGCCCTGAAGAAACTCAAGGACAAGCCCGATGCGTCGCCCCGCCAGAAGGTCATCAGCGAGATCATGACCGGAGTGGAGCGGGTGCGGATCGACACCGAAAGGAACTTGCTCGACGTGCTCGACAAGGTGCACGAAATCACGTCCGAGAGCGTGGACTGATACGCACGTCTTCACGCTCTCGCAGGTGTACGAGGGGTTGCTGCTGAAGATGGGCGAGAAGGGCAACGACGGCGGCCAGTTCTTCACTCCGCGCGAAATCATCCGCGCGATGGTGCGGGCGATCGACCCGAAGGTCGGCGAGACCGTGTACGACCCTGGCTGCGGCACTGGCGGCTTCCTGGCGCAAGCGTTCGAGTACATGAAGCTCGAAGCGCTGGGGGATGCAGCGACCGGCCGAGCAAATCGAGACGCTCAAGCACCGCACCTTCTAGGGCAGGGAGAAGGAGAACCTGATCTATCCCATCGCCCTGGCCAATTTGGTACTGCACGGCATCGACCAGCCGAACTTCTGGCACGGCAACACGCTGACCGGCGAGGAGAGTCTACGGCGGGCTGTTCAGGATGCGCCGAGCCTGTTCGACGTGGTGCTGACCAATCCGCCCTTCGGCGGCAAGGAAGGCAAGGAGGCGCAGACCAGCTTCGACTACAAGACCGGCGCGACGCAGGTGCTGTTCCTCCAGCACGTCATCGACAGCCTGAAACGCGGCGGGCGCTGCGGGATCGTGCTGGACGAAGGGGTGCTGTTCCGCACCAACGAAAACGCCTTCGTCAAGACCAAGCGCAAGCTGCTGGACGATTGCGACCTCTGGTGCATTGTCGAGCCTGCCTGGCGGCGTGTTCACGCAGGCTGGTGCGGGCGTGAAGACCAATCTGCTGTTCTTCACCAAGGGCAAGACCGACGGAGAGCGATCTGGTACTACGACCTGTCGGACATCAAGGTGGGCAAGAAGACGCCGCTCACTGCCGACAAGTTTGAGAACTTCTTCGAGCTGCTGCCGACCCGCGCAGGCAGCGAACGCAGTTGGACGGTCACCCGCGAAGAAATCGTCGCTAAGAATTACGATCTGAAAGCCGTGAATCCAAACGCCAAGAGCAACGAGGACACTCGCACGCCGGAGGAGTTGCTTGATTTCATCGAGGAAAAGGGAAAAGACGTGGCGGAGGCGGTCGCGGCCCTGCGGAGTATGTCAGCGAAATGAAGCTCCTCTCTCAGTTGGTCCCCGATGCCACGGACTTGCTCGCTCTAGAACCCGCTGAGTTGGGCGGGGTTCTCCTGGAAGTGTTACTCGCATACTCGCCCCAACGGCCTTGGAACCGGTACAACTTCTCCATCGAGCCTGACGTCGTGCAGGGCTACCCAGCTCAGTATCACGCGCAGATCAGAGAGGTCATGATGGAGGGTTGGGCATGGCTGCAACGGGAGGGCTTAATCATCCCTCACGTCGGCAGTCAAGGCGAGTGGTTCTCGCCGAGTAGGCGTGCGAAGCAACTGGCTGACCGAGCAGGGGTTGCAGCCTATTACAAGGCTAACTTGCTGCCGAAAGAACTCTTGCACCCGTTGATTGAGTCGAAGATTTACTCGTTATTCTTGCGTGGCGATTACGACACAGCGGTCTTTCAGGCTTTCAAAGAGGTTGAGGTCGCTGTAAGGGCGGCTGGTGGGTTTGCTGCTACGGACATCGGAGTCCCGCTAATGCGAAGAGCATTCGATCCCAATACTGGGCCGCTGACGGATACCCAAGCCGTCTTAGCCGAGCGCGAGGCGCTCTCAGCCATCTTCGCTGGTGCGATTGGGTCGTACAAGAACCCGCAAAGCCACCGGCACGTCCAGATCAGCGACCCCATTGAGGCCGTTGAGATGATAATGCTGTAAAGCCATCTTCTGAGGATCGTGGACGCACGTCGTCCGACTGCGAGCATCAGCGCACCGTGAGGTCCCCCAAACTAAGGTTAGAGCCGAGCGCTGCCTACGGCAGCGGGAGGAGGGTTGACACGCCACCCCTGAAAGGGTGCTGCAGAGCGCCCGACGGGCGCTGAATGGGAACTCGCTGAGAGTGCAGACTCTTGGCAGGGTATCCCGAGAAAACTTTATGTTTCGCGCGTTGGACGCGATGCAGAGATTGTCCTAGACTGCCCGCAGTACCCGATGGCCACGGGGAGGGAGGTCGCTAAATTTAGAGCATCTTCACGATTGCTGTACCCGGTATCCGCAGTGCCGGAACCAGGCGGCAGCGTTCTCGGCGGTAATGGTTTTGAGAGCTTCGGTGATGGCCTGATCGAGCGCTTCGGCGGTGCGCGCTTTGGCAGCACGCAACAGCTGCTTGAGTTTCGACCAAGCCTTCTCGATGGGATTGAAATCCGGGGAGTAGGGCGGCAGGTAGAGTAGTTCGGCCCCGCGGGCGGCCAGTAACTCGCCTACCCCTTTGACCTTGTGGGCGGACAAATTGTCCATCACCACCACGTCGCCAGGCTTCAGTGTGGGGCACAGCACCTGCTCCAGGTAGGCGAGAAAGACATCCCCGTCGGTAGCCGACTCGACGGTCATGACCGCCTCCATGCCGCGCAGGCTCATGGCGCCTATCGTGGTCAGCACTTTCCAGCGCCCCTGGGGTGTGGCTTCGGCGACCCGTTCGCCGCGCGGAGCTCGTCCCCACAGCCGCGTCATCTGCGTGGTCACCCCGCTTTCGTCCAGAAAGAACAGCTTCTCCGGCGCTATCGAGCCGAGCTTTTCGGCGAACTCCGCACGCCGCTGCTGGTTCGCTTCCGTGTCCCGCTCTTGCGCATGGAGCGATTTTTTTTACGCCCCAAGCCCAACTTTTGCAGCCACAGCCAGAGTAACGATTGGCTCAGCCCCACGCCGCTGGCCTTCTGCACCCGCGCTTGCAGCTCCCACAGCGTTACGTCCGCTTGCTCGCCTACTTCTGCTCGGATCTGCTTTTGCACTGCCTCTGTCACCCGGCTCACACGGCCGTGACGGGACTGCGAGGGACGCTCCACCTGCCCACTCCGCCGTTGCTGCTTACGGATCTTCTTCACGTAGTCGTAGCTCACCCCAAAGCGCTCAGCCAGCGCCTTTTGACTGAGGTCTTCCCGGGCATAGGTCTGCAGTATCCGCCGCCGTAGATCATTGGAGAATGCTTGTCCCATCCGTTTTGCCGCAGAGAACGCCGCCAATAGCAGCTTAACCAGCCATCAGCATTTCGGGTATAGCTATCTTGGAACCGCCCTAATGATAGGTGTTTCACGCACAAGATCGGCTGGAGCAAAAGTCACGGAGGAAGAGTACACGCAGCTTGAGGCGTTGGCTCAGACCCGCGGGCTAACCGTCGGCGAGTGGTGCCGCGATGTGCTCCTCGCCCAATTGGCGCCGTCGTCGGCGACGCTTCCGGAGAAAGCGATTCTTACCGAACTTCTTGGCCTGCGAATGATTGTGATCAATCTGCTAAGTGCGCTTGGGACTAGGGAGCCGCTGACTGCCGAAAAGACCCAGACAGTAATCGATTGGGCCGACAAGGAGAAGGCCGCGACTGCGGTCGAATGCCTACATAAACACACCACGAGGAACAAACTCTAGTTCCGATGACGGAGGTTGACGGTTGATTTAGCCGCCCTTATCAGGTCGCGATCAAACCAGGTTTCGCGCAATTTGCTCATCTAAAATGTCGCGGACTGTCATGGGCATGATGGCGACATGCTCAGGGCGGAAGGCTCACGTACGGTCTGCCAGCGCCTCGGGGTGGAACTCTTTTGGGGCGACTCTTCCACTCGGGACTACTCTGGCATCTCCCACATTCCGGTTTCGCGACAATCTCCACGGAAGTCTTATTGATAAGTCACTTGCTGGCAAGAGTGTTGGGCTGAATCATGTGTTCTTGACTTGTCTTCTAATTGAGCCGCCTGAACACCCGCCAGTGAGGCTCAATTCATGGCCATTTCACGGTCAGGGCATATATCTCTTGCGTGCCGACGTCGCGGGTGAACACCGGAGAGCCGTCCGGCGCGACATTGACCTGAGTACCAGTTATTTGCACCGAGTCCACCACCCGACGAAGGTCTTTCAGGCTCGCAATGGTTTCTATCTGACGGTCGGCGAATCGCAGGCGCTGCACCTTGGGGTCCGGGCCTCCGGTCGTAAAAGTCAGATATCTGCCGTCTAACGAAACTGCCCGGTTCACGAAGTTACCCGCAGCAAGTTCACTCCATTTCTCAGTCTTGCGATCGAAGATCAGCAGCTTCGTGCCGTCCCCCTTAACCGCTACTATCGTGTCCTGGGTGATCCATTGTCCACCGAGCCGTCCCAGGGAAGAAGGCACCACGGATATGTTTCCGGTGCGGACATCGAAGATCCTTAACTCTAAGCGGTTTTTGTCGCCATTATGCTTGCCCTCGACCAATGAGGTCATGATCAACAGGTTCTGGTCAGGGGAGAAGGTCGCGCCGCTAGATTGCTTCCCAATCCGTTGCGGCAGTCCGCCGTCCATGTCAATCACATAAGTTTCATAGCAGCAAATCGTGAATGCGACTTTCGTTCCATCCGGCGAAATGAATGGCCAAGCCACTTCCATGGGAGGGTAGGTCAACTGCCTGCGTTCAGACCCGTCGCTACGGCTGCGCCAAAGGGTGTGGTCCGGGTAGGAGACGTAAGCAACCCATTGCCCATCCTTCGAAAAGCTCGGACTTATCGCCGAGATTCCGGAGAGGAATGGGACGAATTGATGAGACTTCATGTCATAGCGAACCACTTCGCCCCGACGCTTGGTACCGATGGCAAACATCTGCTTGCCGTCGCGGCTAAAGCGTACGCTCGAGTAGTACAGCGGTCCGTTGGTGAGTCGAATTGGTTCTCTTGACCGATGGAAAATCCCAGTTTGCATCGGTAGCGCCCACAAATCTGAGTCGCGCCCATGCTCAACTGGATACACGAAATAACTCCCATCCGAACTCCACACCCCCGAACCGAGGCTCTCATCTTGGCTAACGTGCAGGATCGTGCGGAGATTGGTACCGTCCGTCGCGATTTCAAGCAACGAGCTAGTCTTGCCGTGAGCCATCTTGAAAACAATCCGCTTTCCATCCGGCGAAACACTCGGGTCCCAAATGGTATCTGCAACCGATACCAGCTTGTTCGGGTTCGAGCCGTCCTTCTCGGCGACAAACAAATCTGGCCCTTCACTGAAAATGATGCGACCATCCGGGAGGACCCCAGCATCCTGCGCCTCTAAACTGCCGAGGCGGCGTGGCTCTCCTGCCGGGAGCGGCAGCCACCATAACGGATTCGACGAATCCGCATTATCACCGAGCAAAGCAAGTAACGCGGAACCATCGGGTGCCAATCCCTCGATCTGGGGATTCACCAGGCGGGTGTCAACAAAAGCCGTACGTCCGCCGGTGACGGAAACCTGTGCGATCTTCCGACTCGCGCTCGGCCCTTCGTTGAAATAAACTCGTGATCCATCACTCACCAACCTGCCTTGCTTTGGTTCGCCGTCGTCGGTGAGTTGTTCCACAGCTTCCACGACGGGAATGGCCGGCGGACGGCTCCACCACAAGATCAATGAAGCGGTATCGCGCCCGTGACCGCCGCAATCGCGATCCATTTCCAGCTCCGGTCAGATGACGGCATGGTTGCGAGTACCGTTTCACGCGCTGACAACCTGCCAGGTCCGACCCGCCTGTCGTCTCCAAATTCGCCTGCACCTGGATGAACTGGCAAGGGAGTAGCAGATTCGGGCACAGTCGCAGAGACCGCAGGTTCCTCCTGCTTCGGCACTAGAACCAGGGGCGTTCTTCGGGGCGCGGATGGTCTTGCAGGTTCAGCCGTGTCGACGGTCACTTGTGCCAGGAAGCGGTAGCCTCGTCGAGGCAGGGTCTCGATGTACTGAGGAGTTTCGGCGTCATCGCCCAAAGCTGTGCGCAGCTTCTTGACAGCAATGTTCAGGCCATTGTCGAAGTCCACAAACGTGTCGGCCGGCCACAGCTTGCGCTGCAATTCTTCCCGCGTCACGACTTCGCCCGCGCGTTCCAGCAACACAACAAGGATCTGAAAGGGCTGTCCCTGCAGCCGAAGTTTCGTTCCATTGCGGCGCAGTTCGCCCGTTCGGACGTCGAGCTTAAAGTTTCCGAACGTCAGCACCGGCCTCTCAGGGGATAGCTGGTCCATATTTTTGTAGCTTGGGCAGACAGTTTACACCTGTAAATGAAATTTCAATTGCAAATCTCACTCAATAGCACTTTGGTTTCAGCAGCTTAACAGTAAAGGCGAAGTACAGCCGCAGTACATCGGCAGTTCATTGATCACTCGCTCCATTCGGTTCAGAGTGTGACCCACATCGAGGCCCGCTTGCCGAAACAGGCGGGGCAAGAAATTTGAAAACTCAAAGGAGCATCAATGAAAAGCATCGGTTTTAGAAATATCGTCCTGACGTTGGGCCTGACTTTACTGACATTCGACAGCAGCTCTCGCCAGTGCACTGCCCGATGTCTTTCTCTTTGGCTACACAAACGGTCAGGGCCCTTCTACTCTGTCTCTCACTCTGTCCGACAGTTCGGTAGTGACTTTCAATACTGGCCAAAGCGAATTCAATGCCGGGACCTTTAACCAGGGGTGGTGGGCGCCGGACACCTGGAACACCAATGACAACGATAACTATGGTGTGGGCACGGACCACCTCGAAGACGGTGTGGTAAACAACTTCTTCACCTTTGACCTAAGCGGTTTCAGGGGCAGCGTTATAGCCGCTACTCTGAGTATGGGGCGCGGCTGGGGTAACCAGGAGACATTTGGCGTCGGCCCGCTAACACTTGCGTACGGAGTGTGGGACGTGTCGACCGATGCCGCCACATTGAATGCGAAAGCCAACAACCCCAATGTCGCGATCTTCAACGATCTGGCGACGGGGATAGATTTCGGTACGTTCGATTTGCCGACCTCGGGCAACCCGGCCGACATCCTAACGTTGCAACTCAACGCGAACGCAATCCAGGCCATTCAAGCGTCGGAAGGCGGATTCTTCTCTGTAGGCGGCACCGTCACAGGCCCCAACCCCAGAGCCCAGCAGCATCGCGTTGTTGGCAACTGGAGTCCTTGGGCTTGCAGGCGCTCTGCGCCGCAGACGGATTAGATAACCGGGAGTCAAGTGCAGCTGATGTGGCAGGAAGATCTCCAGTTCGACGTCGTTACGCTGACGATCGCCAGATTGATTCTGTTTCCGGTTCTTCAAGGGAGTAAATAAATGCTGCGCCCTCTGGATCTCGTGAAGTTGACTCCGCTGATGCAGCGCACCAGCGGCGTAAGCCAGATCGCGATCGGTCTGATTGACGGGCCCATCAACGTCGCGCACCCCGATTTTGTCCGGACCAGGTTCAAGAAGATACCGTCCGCTATAAGTGGTACTTGCACACGTCACGCCAGCGATGCGTGCATGCACGGTACCTTCGTCACAGGAATATTAGCTGCACGACGGGGATCTTCCGCGCCGGCAATCTGCCCCGACTGTACCTTCATCCCGCGACCCATTTTTACCGAGCGTACCCCCCAACATGATCCAATGCCTAGCGCCACTCCCGAAGAACTAGCTTCCGCGATCATCGAAGTTATCGATGCAGGCGCGAACATTATCAACTTGAGCGCAGCCTTGGCTCAACCAATGTTCGGGGTCGAGCGTCGATTAGGACAGGCATTAGATTATGCAGCTCATCGCGGGGTTCTGGTGGTTGCTGCTGCAGGCAACCAGGGAGCGGTCAGCAGCTCTGCTATCACTTCTCATCTTTGGGTAATACCCGTTATCGCTTGCGACCTTCAGGGCCGCCCGACTCCCGAATCTAACCTCGGTAGTTCCATTGGTAGGTGTGGCCTGTCTGCCCCCGGAGAAGACATTGTGAGTGTCGGAACCGATACCGAATCGCAGACTTCGAGAGGAACAAGCGCCGCGACGCCCTTTGTCACTGGCGCCATTGCATTGTTGTGGTCCGAGTTTCCCGGCGCAAGCGCAAATCAAATCAAGTTGGCAGTGATGCGAGCAGGAAAACCTCGCCGTCGAGCTATCGCTCCGCCCTTACTCGATGCCTGGGGCGCATATCAGGCCATGAACGGCAACTAGATCGGGAGAAATTGGTATGACGAAGCGAAGCGAAGAGGAACCGAACCAAATTGAACCGCCCGCTCATCGGCTGCGGCTTCCGGGATTCCTGAATTGACGAGGAAATCGGTCTCGGCGACCTCATTAAAAAGGCGACCTACGCCGCGGGAATCGCGACTTGTGGCGGCTGTGAGAAACGCGCCGCCGCACTTAACCAGTGGTTGATGCTCTCTCGATGACACTGGCAACGAAAGCGGGAACACAAGGAGAAACCACCATGGAGCAATCTCAGTTTGAAGTTCAAAATCAACCCATAAGTCCCCTCCCAGTCAGCGATGACTCACCCGCGGCGCTCACATCGTCCGTCGGCCCTGGGGCCAGAGCCGTCTCCCCGCAAGCGTGCTCGACCTGCGGAACCTCACCGGCCACCAACGGTGAAGCGGCCGCGTCCCCTTCTTGGGTCTACGCCCTCGGCAACATCCAGGCACGCTTTCCGAGCATTTCGGTGGAAAGAGAGTTTGCCCAAGCCACCGGTCGCGAGAAGACTGCGGGACTTACCGATCGGCAGACGCTGCACAGCGTGCTGTCCAAGCCGGAGAACCGCTACCTGGCGCGGCAGCTCTGTTACGTCATGACAGTCGAGGGACTGGAAACATATTTGCTTAGGCCCCGCGATCCGGCGGACCTCCAGTTGTTAGCAGCCGCCGTCCGCCCCAACCCAAGCCCCATGGATCTGGATGTCGTCATTGGAATAAAGGGTCCCATCGCGCCACCACAGATGTGCAACGGCTTGACGGTCCCCATTGTAGTCTTCGACCAAATCTACTCCTTCGACCGCGAAGCATTGATCAAGGCAATTCCCACACCAGAGAATATTTCCGCAAACGAATTTGCTCCAGCAGCGGAAGAACTGTTTGATCGCATCATGCAGATGACCGACAACGCTGGAGCTACCGACGAACATCGCGCCCTGAACTACTTGGCAGTCCGCTACCAGGCCATCTACGCCAAGGCCGCCGAGTACTTCGCGCAGAGTTCTTCGCTCACCGCTGTGGACGTCCAGGGCTCGCCCCTGAGCGGGGCGCGCAAGGTGTTGGACGTCATCTTCTCCTACACCAGTCGAAACACAGATGTGGTCGACAAATGTTTTGTGCGAGTTGACGTGACCGACGAATTCCCGTTCCTGATCACGAAGTTGTCACCGTACTACGACCGTTGAGTTCAAAAGAAAAGGAATATTGGAGGAGCTCTATGAATATGCCTGGATTTACTGCTGAAAGTGCGTCCTACTCGGCCCCGAGCAAGGCTCGCGTGATACCGGCAAAGCCACCCGAAAACCCAAAGAACGACAAAGGCCAGACAATCACTGAATGCCAGTTCGCATGTAACCACACATGCAAACCCCATGGATCAAAAGCATGCCACGACCAATGTGTGAAACAGTGCACGCCGGGCGAGGTTCCGGACCCCGGTGTTCCTCCCAAGTGCACCACAATTGACTATCTCATGAGGGACGTATGCTATACAGCCATGGCAGGCTGCTACGCTTTGGCCTTGGAATGCGGTGTCTTTTATCCCTTGTGCGCAGCACCGTGTGATGCAGCGGTTGATCACTGCGCTCCGAACTGCACTCCCTGATGTCGGAATTCTCCACCTTTCGCCCCCGCTCGCTCGATGCAGCGCATCATCGATGCCAGGCTGCACGAAACAGCGGGCCATCGGTGCCCTCACGGCTCGTCCGGGAAACTAACCGGAAGCTGAAGGGCTAAGGGCCAGTATTTCGACCGACAGCATCAACCAAGTTAGCGCCTTAAAGGAGGCAATATGGCACAATGGACGTTCACTTGCCGTGACTATTCGACGGGCTGGAAGATTCCCAATTCACCTGGCGGCAACTTTCAGCCCGGATCAGCAACCTTGGAAGCCCAACCCACAATCGACGGTTCTCCCTATAAGTACGGCTTTCTCTTTTGGAACGCCCCGGGAATTGCTCCGACCACAAATAAGAAGGTGCAGTTTTATGCACCCTCCGGCTCGGAGGCGACGGCTTGGTATGCAGGGGAATTCGGAGATCCCGGAATCCTCGTCTCCGCCTTCTCGGATGGCGGGAATCACGTTCTTGCCGAGACCCCCATCAAGTCAGTGAGTCCTGCAGCAGCTTGGAGCGGGAACGGCGGTTCGGTGTCCAACGCAACCGAAGCAGTGATCACCGCCAAGAACTCACTCTCAAGTGATCCGGGAGAAACATTCGAGGAGTGGTTGCAGTTTGGCGACGGGACTATCTCGGGCCCTACCCTCACCGTGCCCGCCGGTAAAACGTGCCTTGCTTTTGCCACATACAAGCAGCTCAACGTTAAAGTGCCCACCATCGACCCAAGCGGCTTGCTCTACGTTAAAATTCTCGCCGGCATAATCGGCGGCGGCGACGGAATCGAGCAGCTTCCCAATGGACGGATTGTAAAGATTCATCACGACCCAGAACCTTGGACGAAAGTGGCTGCGTGGAAGCAGGATCTCCTGCTGGCCTTGGCAATCGACGAAATCGGTGGACTGATGAACAACTCGCGCGCCAGCCACAAAGTCACCGCATTGGCGTCGGAGTTGGCCAAAGAATCCGTGGCAAAAGTTGACGCCGCGGGAAAATAGCTCCGCCGTCGCTTTTTGGACCGTGCTGACAACCCGCCGCATGTAGGCATGAAATTCCGCGGAGAGGACAGGGATCGCACATGGCCACGACAACCTATCAGACTTTATCGACACTGCGGAAGACCGATCTGGTCGACCGTTGGTTCTTCACCGGTATGGCCCTGGCGATGCTCACGGTGGCCGTTGCCGGATTCCTTCCCTCGATCGTGCATACTGCCGGACGACGCGCGCCGATTTCACCCTTGGCCGCGGCACATGGGATTCTGTACTTCGCATGGCTCATCATCTTTCTCGTTCAGAGCAGGCTGATCGCGACCGGGCATGTCGCGCTTCACCGGAGGGTCGGAGTCGCCGCAGCCTTTGTCCTGGCGATGATGATCCCAGTAGGTTATGCAACGACAGGCGCGATGGTTCGCCGCGGCTTCGATCTCAGTGGAGATCTTAGAATCGATCACGACCCGCTGTTTGAATCCATATTTACGTTCAGTGGCCTGCTCATGTTCACCGTGCTGGCGATAGCTGCCATCGCTTACCGGCGCCGGCCAGACATCCACAAACGCCTGATGCTATTTGCAAACATCGCGTTAATAATTGCCCCCCTCGCACACGTCATCGGTCATACTCCCCGCCTCGCGGCCATGCCTGGAGCGATCATCATGGTACCCACCTCGATGTTTCTCGTTGCCGCTGTTGCAAGAGACTATTGGCTGACAAGGAAGGTTCGTCTACTGACCTTGGGATTGGCGATTGCGATGTTCCTCGCCGGGCCGCTGCAAGCGGCTCTTATCGGTCCAAGTCCAGCTTGGCACCGGATTGCGACCTGGCTCGTTCGGTAGCGGCCGGGCAAACGTAGGGCCCTCCCGTCCAATAGAAGGTCAAACACCCGGAGCCTCACCACCGGCCATGCTGAAATTGACCACCTACCTATCGCAGTTGATGAAAGATCGCCTCACGTAAGCTGGCCCAATTGAGACGGGTTCGACCTGGAAGGGCATCTTTGTGGCCCAGAGTATTATTCCTCAGTCACGGGCGACTATGACTGGATGTGCCAGGACGGACTCTCAACGATTCCGGGCCATAAGTCTTCTTCGAGGAAGTTGAATCGATTGATTCGGGGCAAGTCACGGACCATGTACAAGGCATGCCTCAGAGGACCTCCATCGGGATGGCACCCCCAGGTCCTATCCGAAACTTCTCAGCGAGGAGTCCCGCTTAGCTTATTTTCCCTGAAGCAGTGGGGCGATAGGCATCTAACAATCGAAAACCCGCAGGGTACCCACCCAAAAGTGCCGGGTGAATGGCCGGTTATCACACCCCTCTTCCTAGCCTCTTACAGCGGTCGTTCTGAGTGACCTGGCCTGCGTAGTGCGGCGCGCGTAAACAACTAAACCCGCGAAAACCCGCATAAAATGGCCCCGTTTGACAGATTTTTGAAACCGTGGGACTCTCCCCGCGATATACCACGTGCCTTTAACGGGCCGAAAGCAGGGGAGAGTAATGAGGGACGAATGGGGACGAGTGGAAACCCAGTCCTGGCCGGGGGACAAGCCAGTCTGGACATGCGGCGTATTGATCCTGAGCTTGACCGTCGCGTGCGCCGGGCTGTGGCTGAGATGCCAAGCTTTTACACCCCTACAGCAGTATTGGCTGATGACCTACCTGTCCGCCAACATCATGCCCGGATTCAATGTCTCCACCAGCAAGTACGGCTTGATGCTCGTCTTGCACCGGGACGGAGCCGGCTACCTGCCAACCGAGAACGACGTGCGGCAGGGTATGACGACCGCGCCGGACGGACGCCGCATTCCTTTCGCTTTGACCGAGAACGCGGAGCGGCAGGGGAAGCGGTTAATACTCACACCGCCCAGGCCCTGGAAAAACGAACTGATCAAGAACGAACTGCGGGATGCCGTGTACCGGGGACAGAGCCTCAAGGACTTTGCCGGGTTGCCACTCCTGTGCGGCATGGGACTTGCTGGTCTTTGGCCTGCCAGTAGCCATTTTCAAGGACAAACAGAACGCGCATCTATGCAAACAGGGCCGACCGCTGCGAGGTCCGGAAGAGGTCACAGCCGCCGAATTCAACCGCCGCAATCGGTCTGACGGTATCGGTTTCGGAACACTTGAACCGCCAGCGTTCTCCGAACGGCTCTTGCGCCGAAATGGCACGCAGGTATGCATTCCACGCTCGATTGAAGACAACCATTTCCTCTTCATGGGGGATTCCGGGAGCGGCAAATCCTCACTCATTCGGCAGGTCTTAGCTCAGATTGCCGAACGCGGAGAAACGGCTGTCGTCTATGACCCGGCGCTGGAATACATCGGCCAGTTTTACTCTCCCCAGCGCGGCGACGTAATCCTGAATCCGCTGGACCAGCGGATGCCCTATTGGTCGCCTTGCGACGAGGTGACGCGCCCTTCGGAAGCGTTGACGCTGGCCGCGTCCCTATTCCAGGAAACCGACCGAGAGAACCCGTTCTTCGTGCAGGGGCCGCGCAAGATCTTCGCCTATCTATTGAATCTGAAGCCGACAACAGATGAATTGCTCGGCTGGCTCAGCGACGAGCGCGAACTTGAACGGCGGCTGAAAGGCACGCCCCTGGCGGCAATGATCTACGAAAGTGCCGGGCCGCAGCGCGGCGGTATGTTCGCCTCCCTCAGCATGGTGGCCGACAGCCTGCGGCTACTCCCAGACAAAGTGCGATCGGTGAAAAAATTTACCGTCGCCGAATGGGCGCAGCACCGGCAAGGCTGGGTTTTTGTGACCAGCATTCCCGAAGCCAGGGAGCAACTCCGTCCGCTCATCAGCATGTGGCTGGACATGATGATCCTCCGGCTGATGAACCAGGGCAGACGAGGACCCCGCCCGGTTTGGTTTGTGTTGGATGAGTTGTCATCGTTACACAAGCTGCCACAGTTGCTGACGGCGATCACCGAAAACCGGAAGGCGGGAAACCCCGTCGTGCTGTGCTTCCAGGGGCGGAGCCAGTTGGAGGCCATCTACGGCCACCAGGCGGAAGCAATGCTCTCCCAACCGGCGACCAAAATCTTCCTGAAAACCAGCGAGCCACGAGCTGCCCAGTGGATCAGTGACACGCTCGGCGAGGTCGAGATTGAGAGGCTGCGAGAGAGCCGCACCCACGGGCAGATGCCACAGCCGCGCGAATCGCGCAGCTACCAACTTGAGCGTCAGGTAAGGCCACTGGTCATGAAGGAAGAGATTACGGGCCTGCCCAAGGGATACGGATTTTTCAAGTGCGGCAACTTGGTGGTGCGGATCAGCTTTCCCTACCTTGAGCTTCCAGAGAGGCATCCGAGCTTTCTTGAGCGCAAGACTCCGTCCGGTAGCGCCGAGGACTCCCAGACACGGGCAGCACAAAGCAAAGCGCCGCCGGCCTCTAGCAGCGGGACTTCTGACGCGCCCCGAACACCTTCAACGAAACCGCAGGCACCAGGAGAAACCCAACAGCAAGCGGAGCAGCAGACGTTTTTCAAGTAAATGCAAGGAGTCGCGACATGCAAGACCATGACGGAAATGATGGAACGATGGTGATCAACGCGCGCGAGCTACTGACGGCGGACGATTGCGAGTCGATCATTCGCTGCGATGGGTGTTTGGTGGGCTATGCGTGGCCACCTGCCGAAAAGCCATCCCCAGCGATGTGCCAACACGTGAAGAAATTCGCTGCGAGCGTCAGGCTGGCCGCGTTGCTTTACGGCAATCTCGGCCCGGAGGAGCAACAGTGGATGTGCGAGGGGTTGCGTCAGATCTCCCAGGAAATAGCTCACGAGGGTTATCTGACGAAGTGTGGCATTTACACGACCGAGGAGCAGAAGCGCGGCTGCGTGATTGCATTTTGGCCGATTCAGGCCCAGCACAACGGCAAATTCAGAGTGCCCCGTCGATTCGCTGATCTGATGTCCAAGAAGTTCGAGCTCAGAACGGGGAGCGATCAGGAGGCTGACGAATGCTGACCATCTCCAAACCGCTCAGTTCGGGTCAAGCGCACTCCTATCACCAGCGGGAGTTTTCCAACTCCCAGGACAATTACTACACCGAAGGCGAGCGAGTTCGAGGCGAGTGGCACGGCAAGCTGGCAGAACAGTGGGGATTGAAAGGCGAGGTACAGGAAGAACACTTCGCGCGGCTTGCCGACGGACAGCACCCGATTACTGCGGCAGACCTCGTTCGCCACCGCCCAGGCTATGAGTACCTGAACCGCCAAGGCGAAACCATCCACACAATGGAACATCGAGCCGGATGGGATGCGACTTTCAGCGCGCCAAAGAGCGTTTCTCTGACCGCCTTAGTGGGCGCTGATGAACGCGTGCGCGTGGCACACCGCGAGGCGGTCAACGTGGCGCTTGACGAGTTGGAAAGATACGTTCAGGCGCGCATTGGCGGGAACCATCAACCCGAAACAACTGGCAGATGGGTTGCCGCGAAATTTGAGCATGACAGTAGCCGTCCCGTGGACGGATATGCCGCGCCCCAGCTTCACACCCATGTGGTCATCTTCAATGTCACCGAGCGAGAAAACGGCGATACCCGCGCACTGCAACCGCATGAGTTGTATCGCTCCCAGCAGTATGCGACTGCCGTTTATCGAACAGAACTCGCGCTGCGCTTGAAACAACTGGGATATGAAATCGAGCAAAGCCCAAACGGAGCACCGGAGATCAAGGGCTACACCCAGGAGTATCTGGAAGCCAGCAGCCCACGCCGCCAACAGATCAAAGAGCACTTGAACCAAGAGGGTGTCCGTGGGGCGGAAGCCGCAGAAATCGCCGCCCACCGAACGCGGGACGCCAAGATCGATGTCAGCCACGAAGAAATGCAACGCCGTCACCAAGCGATGGCCGAGAAATTCGGGAACCAGCCGGAGCGTGTCGTGCAGGAAGCCCAGGCCCGCGCTCACCAGATAGAGCCGAGGAGCAAGGAGCAAATAGACAGAACAGTCCGGGAGGCCGTCCATTATGCGGTCGAAAAGAACTTTGAACGCGAAGCCGTTTCGGGGGAACGTGACCTGATGCGGGATGCGTTGAAACGTGCGATGGGAGAGGCGCCGCTTTGGAGGATTCAGCAGCAATTCAATCAAGAAGTCGAGCACGGTGGGCTGATTCAGCGGGAGTCTCACGCTGCCATCGGACGGAGCTTCACCACGGACGAGATGATCGCCTTGGAGCGTGACAACATCCGCCTGATGCGCGCGAGCCAAGACCAATATCCGGCGCTGGTCAGCAGCAGAACCCGCAACCAGGTCGAACAAGACTACCCACATCTCAGCAGCAGTCAGCATCGAGCAGTACAGGAGATTCTAAGCAGCCGCGATCAGATTACGGCGCTGGAGGGAGTAGCTGGAGCAGGCAAGACGACCTCTCTGAGCGCCGTCCGTGACGCCGCCGAACGCGAGGGCTACAGCGTCGAGGGTTTCGCGCCCACTTCGCGGGCTGCGCACAAACTTGGAGAGGCCGGAATTCAGGCGAATACGCTGCAGCACTACCTTGCCCGAGGACCGCAAGCCGAAACCCAAGAAAAACATCTCTACGTGCTCGATGAATCGAGTCTCGCCAGTACCCGGCAGATTAACGACCTCTTGCACCGACTCGGCGAACAAGATCGCGTTCTGCTCGTGGGTGACGTGCGACAGCACGAAGCCGTCGGGGCCGGACGGCCCTACTACCAATTGCAGCAAGCCGGAATGAGAACCGCCACATCTGGACGAGATCGTGCGCCAGAAGGACCCGGCGCTCAAAGAAGCTGTGGAGCAACTCGCCCGTGGCGAGGTTTACGCGGCCATCGAAAATCTGGACCGCCAGGGCCGGGTGCAACAGATCGCGAACCGCGAAGAACGATTCCAGACCATCGCGCAGGAGTACGCCCGTCATCCTCAGGGCACATTAGTAGTGTCGCCCGACAATCAATCCCGCCGTGAACTGAACGTCCTCATTCATCGCGAACTGCAGGAGCGCGGTGCAGTCCAGCCCGAGGGGCGCACGTTCCGCGTGCTGGAGGCCCGGCAGGAACTGACCGGAGCTGACCGCGCCTGGGCCGAACAGTACAACCCCGGCGACGTGCTGCGCTATTCGCGAGGCAGCAAAGTCGTCGGGAGTCAATGCCGGAGAATATGCCACCGTCACAAACACGGACGCCAAACAGAACCTACTCACGGTCGAGCGTGAGGCCGGCCAACAGGTGACCTATGACCCGCGCCGCCTGCAGGGAGTCTCCGTCTACCGCGCAGCAGAGCGCGAGTTTGCAGAAGGCGACCGCGTACAGTTCACAGCTCCCTCGAAGGACTTGCACGTCGCCAACCGCGAACTGGGAACGATTGTGCGCCTCGATGAGCGAGGTGACATTGCGGTGCATACCGACTCAGGCAGGCTGGTGGAGTTCCACCTCAAGAGTCACCCTCATCTCGACCACGGCTATGCGGTTACCAGCCACAGCAGCCAGGGCCAGACCGCCGACCGTGTATTGATCCACGCGGACACCGAAGAAAGCGCCCACCTCGTTAACAGTCGGATGGCATACGTGGCCGTCTCGCGTGGCCGTTACGATGCGCAGATTTACACCAACGACAAGTCAGAACTCGCGCAGCATTTGAGTCGGGATGTCTCGCACCGCACGGCCATCCAGACAGGCCAGCAATATGAGTTGGAAATTGGGCAGAAAGTTGGACCTTCATCCGTGGGTCACGACGCCGGTCAGGAGCACGGTGTTGCGCCGCAATCGCATGGGCACACGGCAGGAGAGGGCCAGGGTCAAGCAGTCGGGGAGTAATGGCACTCGGCGGCGCTAACACTCTTACGCAAAGGGACCCGGCAATGGGTGTGTAACGAAGTGGGATTGATAAAAGCTTATGCACGACAACACGGTGATTTCGAAATTCAAGAATGACGGTAGGTCTGAAATGTCAGTGTCCAACAGCGCAAGTTTGCCCTCTTTGCGAGTCGAACCAGAGCACTACGTCAGCTCCGATGAGGCAGCGTGCTTCCTGAAACTTAATCCGCGTACAGTGCAGCGGCTGGCGCGCGAAGGAATCATTCCAGCGCACCCTTTGGGCGAACGGAGCCGCAAGACTTGGCGATTCTTGCTGTCCGAGTTGGACGAGTGGATGAAAGCCAAGGTAAACTCGTCGCGTCGTCCGTGCCGTTCCGTAGGGAGGTAATACCAACCGATGGGAAGGACACGGTATCAAGAAGGAAGCCTGCGTCTTGAGAGTCGCAAGGGAGGCAAGGTATGGCGGCTCCGTTTCCGAATCACTCGCGCCGACGGCCACAGGGTCGAACACGCCATCGTGATCGGAAGACAGAAAGAGCTGCCTACCCGAGCCGCTGCGCGCGAATTCGTCAAAACGCTTTACCTGCCAATCAACAACCCAGCTCCGAACAAGTGTGGCCGCCCCGTGACGTTCAACGACATCGCGGTGCACTACATCCAAGAGGAGTTGCCCGACGATCAGAATCAAGCATCGATCCCGAAAGCTTACTCCACGACCACAACCTACAAGCGCTATCTGGCCAAGTGGGTATTGCCGCGTTGGGGCAATCAGCCAGCCTTAACCATTCAACCACTCGACCTCGAGAATTGGCTGAAGGAATTGGGCAAAAAGCGCGGGCTGGAAAACCAGACACGAGCCAAGATCAGACAGGTGATCAGCCTGGTGTACAAGCACGGCCAACGGGTGGGATTTCTTCCTCGTACGGAGGAGGCCAATCCCGTCCGCTTCGTGCGACAGTCAACGATAAGCAACTTCGACCCGATTATTTTGACGCCGACTCAGGCCTTCGCGATCATCAACCAGTTGGGGTTGATGTTGCGTACGCTGGTGCTGGTAAGCGCCGCCACCGCGCTACGCATTTCGGAGATCCTGGCTTTGCAGTGGAAGGACATCGACTCGGGCGGCCAATGTATCTACGTCCGTCGGGCCTATGTTTACGGGAAATTCGGCAAGCCCAAATCAAGGGCGTCGAAGCGTCCCGTTCCGCTGCATCCCGTTCTCGCCGCTCATCTTCTCAACTGGCGACGAGAGACGCCGTACGGCAGGGAAGAAGATTTGGTATTTCCCTCCTTTCAGCTGAAGGGCAGAAAGCCTCCGAGCGCCAATATGCTGTTGTCCGACCATCTACGTCCTGCAGCGCTCAAAGTTGGTGTTGTGGCACCGCCCCGTGCATTCGGGTTCCACACATTTCGGCGAACGCTGGCGTCGGCGCTGGTCGCGAACAACTACGATCCAAAGCTAGTGCAGGAGCTACTCCGGCACTCCAACATCAAAACCACTCTGGACCTCTATGCGCAGGCCATTACACCGGCCAAGCTGGAGGCTCAGGGGATGTTCTTGGCCCAATTGTTAAAGGGCTCATGGACCGAGAAAAACCCAGCAACGAACCTCATTGTCTAGCTGATGCCTTCGTTTTGTGGGCATATTGTGGGCTCGAGCAAATCGAGTGTTTCGACGTAAGTGCTTTGGAATGATGGTGGCCAGGGACGGAGTTGAACCGCCGACGCCAGCCTTTTCAGGGCTGCGCTCTACCAGCTGAGCTACCTGGCCACAGACGCGATTGCGCGCCGGGAAATGCCGCCGTTCTTGGATTATAACAATGCCGAACAACTCCCGCCAACTCGCGCGTGCTCGCAATCGCGCCGCCGTCGCGCAGCAGGCCAAGACATCGTATCAACACCAAAGACAAAAGGCAGACCGAATGGTTCGGCCTGCCTCAAGTCATTTCTACGAACCTATTAAGCTATTGCGCGAAGTGAAACATCATCGACTCAGGCGCCACGACATCGACGCGGCGGTTCTGCTGGAAGCAGCTATCGTCCGGCTGTGCGCAATTCTGGTACAGCTTTCCCCATCCGGTAGCGTAGCCAATGCGCGACTCATCCACGCCACGCTTCACCAGTTGCGCTTTTACCCACTGCGCGCGCTTGTAGGAAAGCACCAGGTTGTACACGATGTCTCCGCGCGGATCGGCATAGCCCTGGATCCACATCTTCGCATCCGGATTCTGCTTCAGCCACTCGGCGTTCGCATCCAAGGTCGCGGCGTCGATGACTTTGTTGTAGATGTTGAAGGGGAAGTAGACCTCCCTCACATTTCCACCAAAACTCGCGGGCGCGTCAGGCGGCTGTCCAACCGCCGCCGGGACCAGGAAGCCGAGCGAAATGACCATACAGATTGCCAATAAAGTAAGGGTGCCACGTACGTTCTTGCCCATGATGGTTGTCCTCTAAGTGGTCTAGAACCAAGGTAACCGCACGAAACTCCTCTACAGCATATTCGCCACCGCTGTTTCACGCCAGTGAAAATCCGATGAATGAGCGCGTGGGTGACGTTCTCGGTTCGGCTGCGAGTTCGTTGAATTTTCATCTTGTCTTCACATTTTCGTAACACTCACTGCCTAGGATTTGCTTAAACCTGCAGCCTTGGGAGCATGCTTTTCGCGGGTGGTTACAGGTTCGTGCAATCGTTTCCGGTTCATCGTGTCACTGATTTCTCAGGAGAAAAGATGAAATTCACGTCAGTTCTAGCCCTGTCTCTCGTAATGACGGCGAGCGCTTTCGCGCAGAGCACTTCGTCGGAGCTGAAGGAACTAAAAGACGCTATCGCTGCGCAGCAGCAGCAAATCCAGCAACTTCAACAACAGGTTCAGTCGCGCGACGCGGCCATCCAGCAGTTGCAGCAGCAGGTTGGACAGGCGCAGTCGGCAGCCAGCCAAGCTCAGTCCACCGCTCAATCCGCGCTGGGCGGCGAAAAGAAGGAAGGCGCGATGAGCGCTGAGGATTTCGCCAATCTCCAGCACGAGGTCACGGACCTCAAGGCTGTTCAGGCCAACACGGTTGACGGGCTTCAGGACACCCAAAAGCGCGTCAGCTACCTAGAAGCTCCGAACTCCCTGTATTACAAAGGAATCACGATTACGCCGGGCGGCTTTGTGGCGGCAGAAACAGTCTGGCGCCCGCACGCGACCTTCGGAGGCATTGCCACTCCGCTTAACGGAATTCCGTACGCCGGTGCGGCGCAAGCACGCTTCTCCGAGTTCTACGGCTCAGGACGCCAGTCGCGCTTGTCGCTGCTCGCTCAGGGAACATGGGGCACGACCAAGCTGACCGGTTACTACGAAATGGACTTTCTGGGCGCCGGCGTGACCTCCAACGCCAACCAGAGCAACAGCTATGTATTCCGTCAGCGCCAGATTTGGGGCCAGGCGGCATTTCACAACGGCTGGACCATCACCGGCGGCCAGATGTGGAGCTTGGTGACGGAAACCTGCAAGGGCGAAGATAACCGCTTCGAGTGCACGCCGCTGCAGATTGATCCGAACTATACGGCAGGCTTCAGCTGGGCCCGTCAGTTTGGCTTCCGCGTGGTCAAGAACTTCCACAATAAGACTTGGTTGGGCTTCGCGATCGAGAATGCTCAGACCTTGGAGAGCGCTTCGGGCAACGCTAACAACTTCGTGATTGGCGGTCCTGGCAACGGCGGCGGCCTCTACAACGCGACGGCCAACTATTCCTCAAACGTCTCTCCTGATTATGTCGTTAAGGCAGCGTTTGAACCCGGCTTCGGACACTACGAAGTATTTGGCGTGGCCAGCCCGTTCCGCACTCGCGTTTATCCCAATGCCACGGCGACCGTACCCTCAGCCGTCGGTGCGTATAACAGCACGATTTGGGGTGGTGGCTTCGGCGCCAACGCCCGCTGGCAGTTGTATCAGAAGCACATCACGGTTGCAGGACACTTCCTCGGCGGCAAAGGCGTAGGTCGCTATGGCGACACTACGCTGCCCGACGTGACGGTTGATCCAAACGGCCTGGAGAAGGCCCTGCCTTCTTATCAGGCGTTGGCAACGTTGGAGTGGCATTCCCCGCACTGGGATATCTACGGTTACGGCGGCGGCGAATATACCGGCAAGACGTGGTATCTCAACTCCGCAGGCAAACCAGTGGGGTATGGCTCTCCCTTGTTCAACAACCGGGGTTGCGGTACCGAAGGTGTGCCCTCCAGCGGCAACGGGTATGGACCTGGCGCCTCACCCAATTGCACAGGCCAGGTAAAGAGCATTGTCGAGGGCACGACTGGATTCTGGTACAAGCCCTACAACGGTCCCAAGGGCCGCTTGCAGATCGGCATGCAGTATTCGTACCTGGTCAAGACTGGTTGGGTGGGCTACGGTGTAGCGCCGTACACCGGCCTGCCGAGTTCGTCCACTCTTGCTCCGAAGGCCATCGAAAACATGTGGTGGACTTCGTTCCGTTACTACCTGCCATAAGGACTGCCGTAGTTCGTTTCTCCATCACAGGGTGGCCGGACAATCCGGCCGCCCTTTTTGTTCACAATGTCCCGCGGATTTGCGCATTTGTTGCAACCGGTTGAGAACAGCGATAATGGTTGCGCGCAGATCTGGTGCGCGCCGGCACTTACCATGTTCATGCGATTCCTGATCTCGCTCACCAAGGGCCTGATGATGGCCATCGGCATTACTTTGCCGACGCCGGAGCAGGAGAAGGCCGTCGCCATCGTCTGGGTGGTGGCTTTTTTCGTGATGATCGCAATTATCTTTGGCGCAGGATGGGCCGTGCTCAACAGCATCTCTCACAGCATGAACTGAGATCATCTGCGGCTACTCACTGTGCCGAAGCCAGAGCATCCAGCACCAGTTTCGCCGCCGCCAAATCCTCCACTGCCAATCCTAGTGACTTGAATACGGTCTGCTCCGTCTCCGGTTTGGTCTTTGCCCCGCTAACAATCTCCCCCAGTTCTGCGTAAACCGTCGCTCCCGACATCAAAATCTCACCCGCCTCCACCTGTGCTGCCTCCCTCGAATCCACGATGACCGCCCCTTGCATCACCACGTCATCCACCTCTCGATTGCTCGCGCCGACCGCACCCACCGCGTTTACCAGCGCACCCGGCTTCACCCACCGGCCAAACAACACCGGCTCCGAAGCGTGCGTAACGGTCACCACCACGTCGGCGTCTCGAACTGCGTCTTCGGCAGACATCGCCGTGCCGCCGATCTCTTCGGCCAGCGCGTGTGCGTGCGACATATTTCTGCTCCACACTCGCACTTGCGCAAATCGGCGAACACACCGCAGCGCCGCAAAGTGTGCTCGCGCCTGCACGCCGCTTCCCAATATCGCCAGCACACGCGCATCTTTCGCCGCCAAGTGTTTGGTCGCCACTGCCGTCACCGCCGCCGTGCGCATCTCGGTGATGAGTCGGCCATCCATCATCGCCAGCGGTTCTCCCGTGGTGGCCCTCAGCAGCGCGATGATGCCTTGGTGCGTCGGCAGTGCCGTGCCCGCGTTCCGCGGATACAGCGTCACCAGCTTTGCACCCATGATGTCACCGTACACCGCGGGCATCACGCCGAAGAATCCATGATGGTCCGCCACCGGCAGGATGCTCCGCACAGGCTGTACTACTTTGCCCGCCGAGAAGTCGGCGAGTGCCTTCTCCATCGCGGGAATCAGGTCTTCGTGAAACAGCACCCGCCGCACGGCTGCTTCGTCGAAGTAGGGAACTTGCCTTGAGCTTCCTGAGTTCGGTGTCATCTGGCAGAATGAACGGGCATGCTCAAAGTGAAAAAACTCTCGCCCGATGCAATGTTGCCCACAGTAGCACATCCCGGAGAGGACATCGGCTACGACCTCTATTCCTCCGAAGACATCACGCTACCCGCACGCGGCGCCGCCGGTGTTCATACCGGAATCGCCATCGAGTTCTCTCCCACGGCGGGCGGTATTGTGAAGACCCGCTCCGGTATGGCCAAGAAACGCCTCATGTGCAACGCCGGTGTCATCGACGCTGGCTATCGCGGCGAGGTCATCGTCCTGATGGAAAACCTCGGCGACGAACCCTACGCCATCCGCAAGGGAGACAAGATCGCCCAGTTGCTCGAACACCCGTTCCTGGCCTCAGAAGTCGTCGAAGCTGATCTCGGCGAAGCTGCCCGCGGCGCTAAGGGCTTCGGATCCAGCGGTAGCTAGGCGCACGCAAAGCAGGGAAACAATTGCCATGCGCCTCAACTTCGCTATACTCGACAGGCATTCACGCCCACTCCCAGGTTTTAGGGGTTAACGACAGGAATGGTAGAAATCACAGGCGATGACCGTGTGGACGCAGTCCCCGCTCTGAATACGCCACGACAGGTTCTATTTGCCAGCCTCGTCGGAACCACCGTCGAATTCTTCGATTTTTACATCTATGCTACCGCCGCCGTCCTGGTGTTTCCGCGGCTGTTCTTTCCGGCGTCGGACCCAACCACCGCGACCCTGGCCTCGTTTGCTACATTCGCCATTGCATTTTTCGCCCGGCCCTTCGGTTCCGCCTTCTTCGGCCATTTCGGTGATCGCATCGGACGAAAAACCACCCTGGTGGCGGCTCTGCTCACTATGGGCATCTCCACCGTCTCCATCGGACTGCTGCCCACCTACTCCCGTATCGGCATTGCCGCTCCGCTGTTGCTTGCGCTCTGCCGCTTCGGCCAGGGCCTCGGACTCGGCGGAGAATGGGGAGGCGCCGTGCTCCTCGCCGTTGAAAACGCCCCTCCCGGCAAGCGTGCGTGGTACGGAATGTTCCCCCAACTCGGCGCGCCCGTGGGATTCCTGCTCTCTGGCGGGGTCTTCCTTCTCCTCTCCGAGACTCTCACCGATGAACAGTTCTTCGTTTTCGGATGGCGCATCCCGTTCCTCGCCAGCGCGGTCCTCGTCCTCATAGGACTGTACGTTCGACTCACCATCACCGAGACGCCCATTTTCCGCGAGGCCGCTGACCGCCACGAACGCGTGCGCGTACCGCTGCTCACTGTGTTCCGCGATCATCCGGGCACGTTGCTGATCGGCACGGTCTTGTCGCTCGCGACGTTCGTCCTCTTCTACCTCATGACGGTCTTCGCGCTCTCCTGGGGAACCACCGCGCTCGGCTACAACCGCGAGCAGTTCCTCGTCATGCAACTCTTCGGGGTGCTCTTCTTCGCGGCCGCCATTCCCATCGGAGGCCGCCTGGCCGAGCGCGGTCGCCGTGCCACGTTGATCTGGGTCACCGCAGGCATCGCGGGCTTTGGTCTGGTGATGGCTCCGATGTTTGTCTCGGGAAAATCCGGCGCGATGCTGATGATGGCCATCGGACTCTCTTTGATGGGACTCACGTACGGTCCCCTCGGCACCATGCTCTCCGAGCTGTTTCCAACCGCCGTCCGCTACACCGGGAGTTCGCTGACGTTCAATTTCGCGGGAATCTTTGGCGCTTCGCTCGCACCTTACTTCGCGACCACTCTGGCCAGCAGCCGTGGCCTTCAGTACGTGGGCTACTACCTCTCCGGCGTAGCCGCCCTTACCCTGTTAGGCCTCTTTGCCGCCCGCGAAACCCGCGACGAGCAACTCTGACGCCAGCAAGGCCCGGAGGCGAGAGCATGAAAGCCCAGTGCTTCCTCCGTAGGTATGCGTTCGAATATAGGGAAAATTCATGGCGGAGAGGGGGAGATTCGAACTCCCGGTACCCTTACGAGTACGTCTGATTTCGAGTCAGGTGCCTTCAACCACTCGGCCACCTCTCCGCTCGGTCGCACTGGCTGAGGATGCCAGCCCTTCCAGTTTAACAAATTTCGCGACTATCGCCGGGTGCGGAAGAAGGTCTGCACCAGGTCCATGCACCGTGCCGCTCGCACGCCGCATGTCACTTCCACCTGGTGGTTCAGCTTTGGATGGTTCAGCACCTGCAGCATCGAATGCACCGCCCCCGCCTTCGGGTCTTCAGCGCCATAAATCAGCCTCCGGATGCGCGCATGTGTAATCGCCCCCGCACACATCGCACATGGCTCCACGGTCACGTACAGGTCGCAGTCGAGCAACCGGTAGTTGCCCACCACGTGTCCAGCTTCGCGCAGTGCCTGCACTTCCGCGTGGGCTGTAGGGTCGTGGTCTATCACCGGACGATTACACCCGCGTCCCACGATGTGCCCGTCGCGCACAACGACAGCCCCTACCGGCACTTCCCCCAGTGCCAGCGCCCGCTGAGCCTCGCGCAGCGCTTCTTCCATGAACAGTTCGTCGCTCTGGGACATGAAAGGGAAGGGTAAAAGACGGGGCACCAATAAGCAATTGTCAATCAGAGAGCAGTGCAGCTTGCGTCCAGCAACCAATTCCCAGTTACGAGTTACCAGTCACCAACCACCAACCACTTATTCCTGCCGCAACATAATCCGATCGATCTTGTTCGCCCGCCCAGTCGCCGCATCGCAATCAATCATCGCTGCGCACAAGCGCACATCTTCAGCCGCCGGCTCGAAGCGCGCAGGCATATTGGTCAGGAACTTCTGCACGATCAGTTCCTTCTGCACGCCGATGACTCCCTTATAGGGGCCGGTCATGCCGACATCGGTTTGGACGGCAGTTCCTCCCGGCAGCACCTGCTCGTCAGCCGTGGGAACATGGGTGTGTGTCCCCAGCACCGCCGTCACGCGCCCGTCCAGATACCAGCCCAGCGCGACTTTCTCCGACGTGGCCTCCGCGTGCAAGTCAACCAGAATCACCTTGGCGGTGATCTGTTTTAGCAACTCATCCACTACGCGAAACGGGTCATCGTTGTTCGCCATGAACACGCGCCCCTGCACGTTGATCACGGCGTAGTCCACGCCGCTGCGCGTGCGTCCCTGGTACCAGCCAAAGCCGGGACTTCCCGCGGGATAATTTGCCGGGCGCAGCACCCGCCGGGCCAGCGACTTCTCATTCCCGTTCGCCGAATTCATGTAGTCGATGATTTCGCGCTTGTCCCAGACGTGGTTGCCCGTCGTGATGACATCAATGCCCAACTCGAACAACTCTTCGGCAATCTGCGGCGTGATGCCGAACCCGCCCGCCGCGTTTTCGCCGTTCGCCACTGTCAGTTCGACGCCGTACTCCTCCTGCAACTCAGGCAGCCGCTCATGCACGATGGTCCGGCCCGGCCGGCCAAAAATGTCACCCACAAACAGTATGCGCACTAGGGAAGGAACTCCTGAAAACCTTGAAAAATGTACTGAAATTCGATGGTATCACGCGGTTGCAAAGCGGTTCGGTGCGCTTGCCCGCGGCTAGTTCTGCAACTCGGCGCTTCGCAAGAAATCATAATTGCCCGCCGGATTCATCTCAATCCCCCGCACTCGCCACGTATGCACCACCACATTATCGAGATACCAAAGGTTGATGTATGGCAAATCTTCCGCCACGATCTGCTGCACCTCGTCGTAGATAACTTTGCGCTTCTGCTGGTCCAGCGTTGTGCGTCCCTCGCGGATCAGTTCGTCCACTCGCGGGTTTGAATAATACGTCCGGTTTGCCCGCTTCGGCGGAAAACTCCCTGAGTCAAACACGTACTCAAAGATGTCCGGGTCCTGGTTCCCGCCGATCCATCGCATCGAATACATCTGGTACGCGCCCTTCGTAATGTCGCTGAAGAACGTTGCAAACTCATACGTGCGGATGTCCAGCGCGATCCCCACTTCGCGTAGTTGCTGTTGCAGCACGGCCGCCAGCAGTCGCGTCGTCTCGTCCGTTGACGACTTCATCGTGATGTGGAACCGTACCCCGTCTTTCTCGCGATACCCCGTCTCGTCCAGAAGTTGCCGCGCCCGTGCCGGATCGTACGCGTACCGCTTCACATCGCCATCGTATGCCCAGTGCTCCGGCGGAAGGATGCTATAGGCCGGCTGCGCCTGATCGCGAAACAGGTATTGAATGATCGGCTGCACGTTGATCGCGTGCGCCATCGCGCGTCGCACCCGCACATCCTTCAGCACCGGATCGCGCAGGTTCAGCGCGATGTACGCATAAATCGTGCCCGGCGCTTGCATCACGCTGAGCTCCGGATCTTTCTTCAACGTCAAAACCGTGTCGGCCGTCAGCGAATTGATGGCCACATCCGCGCTGTGCTTGCGCAGCTCCAGCGCCCGCGTCGTCGCATCCGGAATCACTTTGAACTCCACCCGCTCCAACTTCGGCTTGTCGGCCCAGTAATCTGCATTCCGCTCGATGACGACATTCTTTTCCTGCGCCGCGCTCACAAATCGAAATGGCCCCGACCCCACCAGATGCCGGTTGAACTCTTCGCCGCTACCGTACGGTACGACCCCGATCGCCCCGTCCGACAAGTTCCACAACAGTGATGCCTGCGGCTCTTTCAGGTGAATGATCACCGTTGCCGCATCCGGTGCCTCGATGCTTGCGATCTTGCTGTATGTCGCCGCCTTCGAACTCCGTATCTTGCCAGTCACTAGCGAATCCAGCGTCCACTTCACATCGCGCGAGGTCAGTGCCTGTCCATCATGAAACTTCACTCCCTGCTGTAAATGAAATATGTACGTCTGCGGATCGGGAATCTCCCACCGCTCCGCCAGCCACGGCTTAAGCTCGAAGTGCTCATCGCGCCGCACCAGAGAATCGAACAGCAACTCGTCAATGCGCTCTGACTGCGCATCAATTCCCACTCGCGGATCCAGATTCGTCGGGCTGCTCTCTATCACTACGACCACGGTATTCGGATCAGGCTTGCGCGCGCATGACGCTGACAGCAGCAGGCAAACCAGCACTCCAAGGGTGCCCCACCGCGTCGCCCGCTTTTGGCGACAGGATGGGACGCAAACAACTGGCAACTGGCAACTGGCAACTGACAACTGATTACGGATAACTCACCTTCCCCAAAATCGCCGCTCCCTTCGCTCCCGTCGCCGATGGCACATTCGACGGCAACTTTCTCCACGTCTGATACGCCATCAGCGCAAACGCCATCGCCTCTTTGGACTCTGACGGCAGTCCGAAATCGTCGCTGGTTCGCACCCGCATCTTCAGCGGAGCCAGTTCCTCGCGGATCATCCGCATGAGCGTGGCGTTTTTAGTCCCGCCCCCCGACACCACCATCTCTCGATACCTCGACGGCCACCGCGAGCCCTCCGCCACATTCTTTGCGTCTGCTGCCAGCACAAACTCCCGAACCGCCATCCCAATCGACCGCGCTGTTAGCGCCGTTGCCGTCGCCAGGACGTCATGGTCGTCAGCCTTGCCGCACAGCCGCAACAGACTCGCGACATATTCCCGTCCAAACTGCTCGCGTCCCGCACTCTTTGGCGGCTGCTGGTGAAAAAACGAACGACGCAACAACTGGCGCACCACCGGCTCTATCGGAGAACCTTTCGCCGCCAGCCGTCCCCCGCGATCGAACGGCACATCAAACAACCGCTCCGCCACTGCATCCATCACCATGTTGCCCGGCCCGGTGTCGAACGCCATCACGTCTTCCGGCTTCGCCCGCGGAGGAATCGCCGTCAGGTTCCCAATGCCGCCAAGGTTCTGCACAATCCGCCCAAACCGTCGATGCCGAAACATTGCGTAGTCGAGGAAGGGAACCAGAGGGGCACCCGTCCCTACCGCCGCCATGTCGGCCGGACGAAAATCCGACACCACCGGCACACCCACTCGCCTTGCGATGATCGCCCCCTCGCCCGTCTGCCACGTGCACGCAACCTTGCTGCCGAGATACAACGCCGCAGCGCTCTGGTGATACAGCGTCTGCCCATGGCATCCCACCAGCGCACACTCGACCTTCGCCCGCCGCTGCGCCGCCTGCACGGCCTTCGCGTATAACTCACCCAACACAAAATTCAATCGCGCCAGGTCGGCCACTTTCGCCGCCTGTGCGTTCATCGCCCGCAACACCGCCCGCCGAACTTCCACCGGATACGCAAAGTGATAATGCGCCAGCAACTCCACTCGCGAGCGGAACCCGCGCCCCAGCACGCGCACCAAGGCGACGTCAATCCCATCCGCCGACGTACCGCTCATCACCCCAGCCACGATCACTGTTCCATCTCCGAGATTGGGTGCCCCGTTCTACGATTCGCGCAGCGAAGCGTAGGGCGGGGTCATTTCGCCCAAACTACTTGCGAGCCCCAACCGACTCAGCCGAACTTCTTCCTCAAACTCCCAAACCCAGCTCCGCAGCTTCTCCACGGTTCGAACCGACGGCGCCGCCGTCATTCGCGCCTGCACCTCCGCCGACTTCCGCTGAAAGCGCGTGACGCGCATTACCTTCTTCGCGATCAAACTCGCGAATCTCCTGTCTCGTTCCGCGCGCGTAGCCACCGCTTCCCACGCGCGCCACACATGCTCTTCTTTCTGACACACGAGAAACATGTCCGCGCCCGCCTCAAGGGTGCCCACCGCCGCGTCCTCGATCGCCGCGCCATTCAGCACACCGCCCATGTCCAGGTCGTCCGACACCACTAGGCCGCGATAGCCGATCTCTTCCCGCAGCACGCCCTCGATCCATTTCTTCGAAAGCGATGCCGGAGTGCCATCTCGAACAATCTTTGGGTACGACACATGCGCCACCATCACAAATGGCACCGTATTCTTCAGCTCTCGGTAGGGAACCAAGTCTTCATTCCAGAGTTGCTTCCAAGTCCGCTCCACCACAGGGAGCGCCTCATGGCTGTCCAACGCCCCGCCACCGAGCCCCGGAAAATGTTTCCCGCAGCCCAACACCCGAGCCTCTTGTAGTCCCGCCAGAAACTCCCGCGCGAACCGCACCACTTGCTTGGGATCAGCCGACACGGTCCTCGACCCCAGCGCACAGCGCGACGCCTGCAACCCCAGGTCAATACAAGGTGCGAAGTCGGTATTGAACCCCAATGCACGCAACTGCCTCCCGATCAGTAACCCGTGTTTCCGAAACAGCGTCGCCGCACCCGTTGCCGCCACATCTGCCGCCGACGGAATCCGTGCCACCGCATCGCGAAACCGATCGACCGTCCCGCCTTCCATGTCCACGCAACGAAACAGCGGAGTCCCCAGTAACTTCTGCGTGTCGCGCAACAGCGCGTGCGTCTGTGCCGCCTCTTCAATATTTCGCTTGAACAGAATCACGCCGCCCGGGCGCAGCGTGGTGAACATGCTCTGCAACCGCTTCGACATGGCAGTGCCGTCGAAGCCCATGATCATGAGCCGCCCGACTAGCTGGCGAAGTTGTTGCTTGGCTTTGGCAGGCATGACTACCGCAGTGTAGCGCGTCAGCCATTTCCAACTCAGTCCCCACCGAGGTTCACACATAAGGGTGTGAGGGTTTGAGGAACGCGCCGTCCCGGAGGGGCGGCATAGCTTAGCCCAGCGCTTCAGCGCTGGGAAAGCTGTGGTACCGACCGGGCAGATAGTTGACAGAACAGACCGGGGACATGGGTGACACAGTGGTTCGCGGAGCGAAGGTGTGCTGCACTGGGGGCATGCCTTGGAGAGCGAGCAGTGTGATGCAAGAGCGGGCGCGGTTTGTCCTAGAGCGGGAGCGCGGGGAGTACACCATGAGCGAGTTGTGCGCCATCTACGGGGTTTCGCGCGAGACCGGCTACGAGTGGTGGCGGCGATATCGACAGACCGGACTGACAGCGCTGTGTGATCGCAGCCGGGCGCCGCGGTGGCATCCCAACCAGACGGCGGCGGAGATCGAGGCGGCGGTGCTGGAGTTGCGGCGGGCGCACATGCGTTGGGGACCGCGCAAGCTGAAGCGAGTGCTGGAGCGCGAGCATGCGGACGTGGCTTGGCCGGCGGCCAGCACCATGGGGACGATGTTGGCGCGCGAAGGGCTGGTGATTGCGCGCCGCAAACGGCGCAAGACCGAACCTTACAGTCGGCCGTTTGCTTCGGCGACGGAGCCCAACCGGGTGTGGTGTGTCGACTTCAAGGGATGGTTTCGAACCCAGGATGGCGAGCGCATCGATCCGCTGACGGTAAGCGACGCGCACAGCCGCTACCTACTGCGCTGCCAGGCGGTAGAGAAGACCGACAGCAGTCGAGCGCAAGCGATTTTCGAGGCGGCGTTTCGCGAGTACGGCATGCCCTTGGCGATCCGCAGCGACAACGGAGCGCCATTCGTCTCGCGGGCCGTCGCCGGACTGTCACGGCTGGCGGTGTGGTGGATGAAACTGGGCATCGTGGCGGAGCGGATTGCGGCCGGGCATCCCGAGCAGAACGGACGGCACGAGCGCATGCATCGCACCCTGAAGGCGGAGACGGCCTCACCGCCCGAGGCCAACCGGCGGGCCCAGCAGCGCAGCTTCGATCGCTTCCGCCAGGAGTACAACCAAGTGCGGCCGCACGAGGCGCTGGCAATGCAGACCCCGGCCACAGTGTACGTGCCGTCGCCGCGCAGGGTTCCCGCGCGTGTGCCGGAACCGGAATACGGCAGCGCGCTGGCGGTGCGCAAGGTGCGGCCCTGTGGCAACTTCACTTGGGGCGGCGAGGACGTGTTTCTCAGCGAGGTGCTGGAGGGCGAGCGCATCGGCCTGCTGCCGATCGACGACCGCTATTTTACGATTTACTTTGCGAAGTTCCCCCTTGGGTGCTTCGATAGCCGTCGCTTGCGGGTTGTGCCTCTGCCCAGACCGCAAACTTGCGTCCGTCCACGGGCGGAAGAATTAGTCATGGATGAGGCAGGGGAAGGGGACACGTCCCCTTCCCCTGCACCCCATCCCCTAACCAATGCGAAACAGAAAGTGTCAACCATGTCCCCGGTCTAAACTGTCAGGTATCTCCCCGGCTGTACAAGGCGCAGCAAACAATTCGAGTGCCGTAGGCACGGCAGACATGCGAGCCGCAATTCCGCGCGAATGTTACTCCATCTGTCGCTTCAACTCGTGCAGCAAATTCAGCGCCTCCAGCGGACTGATCCCATTTAGTTCCGTCTCCTTAATCCGATCGACAATCCTCTGCGACAGTGGCGTAAATATCGTCAACTGCATTGGCCCCGACGCGACATTCTCGTCCTTCGCCAAGTGCGTTACCGCGCTCTTCTCCGCCGACTCATGTTCCGCCAGCACCTCGCGCGCACGATGAATGACGTCTGCCGGCAGCCCCGCCAGCTTCGCCACTTCGATGCCGTAGCTCTTGTCCGCCGCCCCCTCCACCACCTTGCGCAGGAACACAATCCCGCCTCCGCTCTCCTTCACCGTCACGTGGAAATTCTTTACCCCGCTCAGCCGCTCTGCCAGTTCCGTCAACTCGTGGTAGTGCGTGGCAAACAGCGTCTTCGCCCGTGTGTTGGCATGGATGTACTCAATCGCCGCCCACGCAATCGCCAGCCCGTCGTACGTCGAGGTCCCGCGCCCTACCTCGTCCAGCAGAATCAGCGACCGTGGCGTTGCTGTGTTCAGAATCGCCGCTGTTTCCGTCATCTCTACCATGAACGTTGACCGCCCCCGCGCGAGGTTGTCGCTTGCCCCAATGCGCGTAAAGATGCGGTCCACCAGCCCCAGCCGCGCCGACCGCGCCGGAACATACGATCCCATCTGCGCCATCAACACGATGAGCGCTGCTTGTCGCAGATACGTCGACTTGCCGCCCATGTTCGGACCGGTAATCACCAGCACCGCATGTGTTGTGGCGTTCAGGTACAGGTCGTTGGGCACAAAACGATCGGCTACGCCCGAGAGATTCTGCTGCTCAATCACCGGATGCCGCCCGTCCACAATCTCCACATCGTTCGAGTCATCCAGCCGCGGACGGCAGTACCCACGGTTCGCCGCCTGTACGGCAAACCCAGCCAGCACATCAATTTCTGCTAGCGCCAGCGCCGTCTGCCTGATGCGTTTTGCCTCACCCGCAATCGCCGCCCGCAGCTCAGCAAACAAGCCGCCGCTCGATCTCGACGATCTTCTCCTGCGCGTCTAACACCTTTGTTTCGTATTCCTTAAGCTCCGGCGTCGTAAACCGCTCGGCATTGACCAGCGTCTGCTTGCGCTCGTAATCCGAGGGCGCGTGCTGCAAGTTCGCCTTCGAGATCTCCAGGTAGTACCCGAACACATTGTTAAATTTGACCTTTAGCGACGCGATGCCCGTCCTCTGCCGCTCCCGCTGCTCGATCTGCGCGATGTACTGCTTGCTGTTACGGCTCAAATCGCGGAGCTCGTCCAGCGCCGCGTCCACGCCTGCGCGAATCACCCCGCCGTCAGCCAGCGTCAGCGGAGGCTCGTCCTCCACCGTTGCCGCAATGCGCTCGCGCACGTCCGCCAGCTCGTCGCACTCGTTATGCAACTCCTTGAGCCGGAACGCGTTAAGTTGCGCCAAGGCGGCTCGCACGCCCGGCAGCCGCGCCAGCGATGCCGCCAGCGCCAGCAAATCCCGCGGATTCGCCGCCTCCAGCGTTACCCGGCTCAGCAGCCGCTCCAGGTCGAGGATGCCCTCTAGCGAGCGCCGCAACTCCTCGCGCGCCAACAGGTTACGCACCATCGCCTCGACCGCATCCAGCCGCTGCTCGATGACTGCTCGGTCAATCGAGGGACGGAGCAGCCACGACCGAAGCAGCCGCTTGCCCATCGGCGTAATCGTGCAATCGATTGAGCGGAATACGGTTAGGCTGTCACCGCCACCAGAAAAAAGCGGCTCCAGCAGCTCCAGGTTGCGCACTGTCACCGCGTCCAGCACCAGGCAATCCTGCCGCTCGTAGTACCCTATGCGATCCACGTGGGTGAGCGCCCCGCGCTGTGTTGACCGAACATAGTGCAGAATCGCACCCGCCGCGCTGGCTGCTGCTTCGCGTCCGGCGAGGCCGAAACCCTCCAGCGACAGCACGCCGAAGTGGTTCTCCACCAATGGGATAGCGTAGTCTGGCGAGAATACCCAATCCTCCAGCGGAGTCTCCGCCCAAGTGGCATTTTCCACGCTGGCCATTCGTGGCATCGCGCTCGGCGGGGCGATCACCGACTGCTGCCGGGGCTGGTCAAAAAGCGGCAGGGAAGAAGCGAATAGAACTTCGCGCGGTCGGAGCACCAGCAACTCTTCTCTTACTCGCCGCTCCGCATCGCTCCCGGGAAATTCGGTCGCACGAAACTCGCCGGTCGAAAGGTCCAGCACCGCCAGGCCCAGCGCTTCGCCCTCCTGTGCTACGCATGCCAGGAAGCTGTTTTCCTCGGCGCCGAGCTGCGAATCAGCGGCGGTGCCCGGTGTCACTACCCGCGTAACCTCTCTTTTTACAAGGGTTTTGGTCATGCGAGGGTCTTCCATCTGCTCGCAGATGGCGACCTTGAATCCCTTGCGGATCAGCCTGGCAATGTAATTTTCGGCGGCGTGGTAGGGAACGCCGCACATCGGGATGGCTTGGCCTTTTTCTTTGTTTCGCGAAGTCAGCGTGATCTGCAGTTCTTTGGCGGCGACGATGGCGTCTTCAAAAAAAAGCTCGTAGAAATCTCCTAAACGAAAGAAAAGCAATGCGTTAGGATGCTCTTTCTTCACTGCGGCGTACTGCCGCATCAGCGGAGTGGAGGGCTCGCCCATGGACGAAAAAAGTCTATACCACCTCTGGACTTCTGGCCCAGATTCGTTAAATTTTCGTGCGGTGCTAAACTGCGAGGTTCGGAAAATACATTGCCATGGCAGCCATTTCTTATTTCGAATGTTCCAGGTGCGGCGAGCATTTCAGCGCCGATGTTGCTCGTAATGTGTGTCTTACAGACGGAGGGCCGCTGTATGTTCGGTACGATCTGGCGGCCATTCGGCAAAATACCTCGCGTGATTCTGTAGCTGACGGCCCGGCGAGTATGTGGCGGTACGGCGCTATTTTGCCGGATGCCGAGCCGGTTACTCTGGGCGAGGGCATGACGCCGATGCTCCGTAGCCTTAAGTATAAGAATCTATTGATAAAAGACGAGGGGCTGAACCCTACCGGATCGTTCAAGGCGCGTGGTATGAGCGCGGCCCTGACGATGGCGAGACACTATGGAATCAAGAAGTTAGCCGCCCCTTCCGCCGGCAACGCCGGGGGAGCGCTGGCCTGCTATGCTGCCGCTGCCGGTCTCGAAGCCTATGTGTTCATGCCCAAGGACGTGCCGTTTGCCAACCGCATCGAGGTCGAGGCCAGCGGTGCGCATCTTACTCTTGTGGATGGACTTATCTCAGATTGCGGACGCATGGTCGCCGAGCGCAAGGACGCCGAGGGCTGGTTCGATGTGTCCACTTTGAAGGAGCCGTTTCGGGTTGAGGGCAAGAAGACCATGGGCTACGAGGTAGCCGAACAGCTTGGATGGAGGCTACCGGACGCGATTTTGTACCCAACCGGTGGCGGCGTCGGGCTGATCGGGATGTGGAAAGCCTTTGAGGAAATGGAGCAGCTGGGCTGGATTCCAGATGGGAAACGGCCGAAGATGATCTGTGTCCAGGCAAACGGTTGTGCCCCTATTATCAAGGCTTTACAGGAAGATAAGCCGACGTCGGAGATGTGGCAAAATGCCCACACGCTCGCGGCTGGACTTCGGGTGCCCAAGGCTTACGGCGACTTTATTATTCTGGACATCGTGCGGCGGTCAGGTGGCACGGCGGTTGCGGTGGGGGACGACGAGATCATGGCTGCGGTGAAGCGCATGGCGAGCGACGAGGGGATCTTCGCGGCTCCGGAGGGTGCGGCTGCGCTGGCTGCTTATGAAGCCCTTTTAAATCAGGGTTTTCTGAAGGTGTCCGACGAGGTCGTGCTGTTCAACACCGGCTCGGGGTACAAGTACCTCGACACGTTTGCCAAGTATTGGGGTGTCGAACCGTTTGCCCTCACGCTCCCGAAGTCGCGCAACATCGGCGGCATAATTGGGCCGTATTGAGTTGAAATGAAAAGGGTTAGTATCTCAGTAGCGCTTGGGCTCCTGCTGATCGTGACGTGGGCAGGCGACGCGGCGGGGCAGACCTATCTCGGGATGGATCGGAACGACTATCCCGGCGATGCCTCTATGTCATTGCTGCATAAGACTTTCGCGTTCACCGGCTACTGGCTGAACAGCCCTCCGGGTGTTGAGCGCAACACCTGGGTTGGTCATCGAGCCCAATTAGAATCAATGGGTTACGGGTTCCTGCTGCTGTTCAATGGGCGGGAATACGCCCAGCTCAAAGCCATGGGTAACGCGGCTGCGGTGGGTGCGCGCGATGCGGCAGCGGCGGTAAGTGGCGCGAAATCAGAGGGATTCCCGCCCAAATCGGTTCTCTTTCTGGATCAGGAGCAGGGCGGCCGCATGCTGCCCGAGCAGCGCCTCTACATCCATGCATGGGTGGATGGAGTGAACCTAAGTGGTTATGGGGCAGGGATTTACTGCTCGGGAATCCCCTTCCGCGAGTCCAGCAAGGATTCGGTGGTGACAGCCAACGACATCCGCGACAACGCCGCTGGTCGGGATATTAAGTTCTTTATTTCCAACGATCAGTGCGGACCAGCGCCGGGGTGTGTGTTTCCGAAAGCGCCGCCCGATCCCTCCGCTAGCGGAGTCGACTTCGCCGAGGTCTGGCAGTACGCCCAGTCGCCCCGCCGGCCTGAGCTAACTGCATCGTGTAAAAAGACTTACGCCGCCGATGGCAACTGCTATCCACCTGGCGTGGTGCCCGGTTCGAGCCTGCATATTGATGTGGACTCGGCAAACTCGCGAGATCCGTCGCACGGGCGGAGCCACTGAACGTGGCTGAGTTCAGCCAGTTCGGCATTTCTGCCGCGCAAGTGGCTCATGCGGCTGGACTTATCCGCGCGGGGAGGTTAGTGGCATTTCCCACGGAAACAGTATACGGCTTGGGCGCCAACGCGCTGGATCCAGTGGCGGTGGAGCGGATTTACGAGGCCAAGGGGCGTCCGCATTCCAGCCCTATCATCCTTCATGTCAGCGACTTAGAGATGATCCGGCGGGTCGTGGCAGCATGGCCGGAGGCCGCGCAGAGGCTGGCGGAGAGGTTCTGGCCGGGGCCGCTGACGCTGGTTCTGCCGAAAACTCCGGCGGTGCCCGATTTGGTGACTGCCGGGCTGCCTACGGTTGGGGTGCGGATGCCGGCGCATCCTATTGCATTAGAACTAGTTAGGGCTGCTGGCGTACCGATCGCCGCACCCAGCGCGAATCGGTTTACGGAGATTTCTCCGACGACGGCCGAGCACGTGCGTCGCAGCCTGGGGGAGCGGGTGGACTACATTCTGGACGGCGGGCCTTGCGCGGTAGGCATTGAATCTACAGTACTTACCTTGGCGGAAGGCACGCCAACACTGCTCCGACCGGGCGGAGTTTCGCGGGCGGAGATTGAGGCGGTGATCGGCAAGCTGAAGGTCACAGATACTGAAGTATCAGCTTCACCATCGCCTGGCGGCAATATCGCGCACGCCTCCCCGGGGATGCATCCGCGGCATTACAGCCCGCGGACTCCGTTGTATCTGGTTGAAAACGGGAAGGTTATGAAGGAAGGCAGAGGGGCTTATTTGCAGCTTTCGCGGGCTGCCGAGAGCCACCCGATAGAGGTTGTCGTGATGCCCAGCGACCCCGTGGCCTATGCCTCCAAGCTGTACGAAGTGTTGCATGTACTGGATGTTAGAGGATTCGATTGGATAGCTGTGGAAGCTCCGCCGGATCTGCCCGAGTGGGAGGCGGTAAGGGACCGGCTTCGGAGGGCGGCGGGTGGGAAATAAGGGCCCCGAAAAGTGCTAGTTATAATAAATATTATAATGCACTTTTGGGCTCGAAATTAAGCAAAAGCCTCCTCAGATTCCCGGTCTTGTCTGGAGAGGGCGGGTCGGGGGTGAGGGCACTCCAGAGGTTAGGTCATAACATATTTTATGACGTATCCTAGCGACCCAAGATCTTCCGAATTCCCAGATTCGCGCCTCTAGAGCAGTTTCGGAGTTCTTGTATCCGTGAGCACCCGGTAGTGCCGCGCTTCAGCGCGGCGGCGGCGCGCACTCTTTGAAAACTGGGCCGGGTTTTAACCCGGCGGCAGAGTCGGCTGCCCGAAGGACACACCGACCCGGAATCTGCTCGAGCCTGTCGAGGGATAGTTGCCGAGAGTTACCGGTGTGCGACCTTGAAGCAAGATTGACAGTTTTATAGTCCGAACAAAAATCCTTACTCAATGCGGAAAAGGACATAGAATGGAGGACCGAACCAATCCCAAATAAGCCAACTACTGGCAAATGTGGCCACACGCCATTCGCCCAAAACGGCAAGAGAATCCTGATAGGTTGCGAGATGGTCTGTGGCTGTTGAAAAGTCTATTTCCTCAAGAAAGGAATGAAGAGAAATGTATCCGCAGTTCGAGAAAATCGTTTATAGAGCATCTTGACGTCTTTTTTTCGACGAGAACACCCCGATCGAGTTTTTCAACATCTACGTCTTTTATCAACAGCCATCTTGGTTTGAATTGGTGAGTTGCGCGACCTTTGGAGTCTCATCTCGTCGCCGAAGAGAAGGACGAGAGGTATGGGGTGCTCGCAGTTGGAGGACGCAGCGTGATGCCTGAGGGCAAGGTGCAAGCCATCGGCGGCATAGAACCCAGCGATATGCTGGTTATCGATGTGGGGATGAACGATGGAAGCGACACTGCCTACTACCTGCATTGTGGCTGCCGGGTGATTGCGATAGAGGCCAATCCCCAGCTAGCGGCGGCCGCCAATCTCCGCTTCGCCCAGGAAATCGCCGAAGGCATGCTCACTGTTCTGAATCTCGGGATTGCTCCGTCGGAGGGAGTGGCGGATTTCTATGTGGCTTCCAATCATCAATGGAGTTCCTTCTCTAAGCAGGTTGCGTCGAGGCGCGGAATGGAGATCGTCGAAACTGTTCGAGTTTCCTGCGTTCCACTCTCAAACATACTTCGACAGTACGGCGTTCCCCATTACATCAAGATTGATATTGAGGGTTATGACTTGTTTTGCCTTGAGTCGCTGTCGAAGGATACGGCTTCGCCCTACGTCTCCGTCGAATTCGCACACGGCATGGAGCATCGGCTTCTTCACCGCTTATTGGAGCTTGGGTATGTCGGGTTCAAGCTGCTCAACCAAGTCACCTATACCGACAAAAGACCTATCTTTGCTAACGAACTGGGAGCGAGAGTGGGGCGGAAACTCTACCGAATGCGTGCCCTCCAGCCACTGATCCGACGCGTTTTGCCGCGGGCTGACTTTGATACGTTCACCAGCCAGTTCGATTGGACTTTTGCCGAAGGCGCATCGGGACCGTTCGGAGAACAAACATACGGAAGATGGAATAATTCGGAAGAAGTGCTGCGCAGGCACGCTGCTCTGAGTAAGGTCTACACGAAAGCAGGTGCTGCCTTCTGGTGGGATCTGCATGCCCGTAAACAGCCGTAGATGCCGGCTGTGGCGATAACGTGTTTCGTCAGATCGCTAACGATTGGATGAAAACGCTGCCCTGAACTTATGCCGTGCTCCGGTTCTTCCGACCGGATGCCGGCAACATCGCCGGAGACCAACGAAAGACCGCGCGGAAGCGTCTGCGCGAGGACGTCTGGCGTCCCACCGGGACTCGGGGACTCTTCGCACTCGACCCAGGACTGAAGTCCTGGGCTAAGATCTTTCGCCCCTGCGGGGCTGCGTTTGTGGTAGGCGAATGTGGGCCACCCGCGGCGATCTTGTAGTCGAAACGAAAAGCCCTAATCAAGGCCAAAAGAGGGCCTTGATGGGGCACCGGGCGGGTAAATGTGGGCCACGGGGTATTCACCCAAAACGGCAAGAGAATCCTGATGAGTTGTGAGATGGGCTGCTATCTCCAAGAATCCCCCCAACCGATATGCCCGTGATCGGCGTCATAGTCCTGCGTGGTCGTTTGGTGATGTAATGGGCCGTTGAAGACGGTGATCCAGGAGCGCAAAATTCCTGTCGTGTGTCGCCTACAGGATTATGTTTAGGTATGGCATTAGGTCCCTCAATCGAGTTTTCGGTAGCGCCAAGTCCGGCCCGAGGTAGTGCTGAGCCGGTACGACGCTGTTTCCTGGCCCAGCTTTGCCGCCATTTTCGAACCATTACCACCCGATAGCCCTCTGCGGTTCCTAGCTCAGCCAGCCGAAGAAGCGGCCCGCTCCGCAGTCATGGAAAACCGCGGCGAGCGCGACATCACCGCGTTGTGTTATCGCTGGGTCACCACAACTAAGAATGGCGAGACGCTACCCCACACTTTTTCCTCCGACAGCTATGCGGTTTCTGTGTACCATCCGGTGCTGAAGGCAAACGACCGCAAATTGATTACGTCGCGCATCACCGTGGACGAGAGTCTCATAGCCCACGTGCTTCACGGCGGCGGGTGCATCGGCGGAGGTGTAGGTTCGACGCGGTCTTCCGACGGAGCCGTTTCGCTTCGACTGGAGATTGATATGCTGCTCTTCGCCGACGGCGAAATTGCCGGCCCCGACACTGTCCGCTATGCGGCGCAACTTCAATTCAGGAAGAGGGCGGGGGACTTCATCGTCAAGCAAGTACGGTTGGCACAGTCTGAGCAACGCGATGTGACGCCGGTGCTCACTGCGTTGAGAGAAATGCCTCGTATGCGAGACGACACTTTGGCGAGATGGACACACGACTACGCTGGCGACTACCTACACTACTCTGCAATGGGGCGACAAGAGGCACTACTTCAGGGTCTTGAAAATCGTCCGCCATTGCCAAAGTTTTACCGCCGCGATGCGGGCTCTGCGTAATTTTCGCGATTGAATGTTACTTCATCAGTTCGACGGCCACCCGCAGCAGTGTTTTCGCTTAACCCCACGCATTTTTCCGCTGGGTGATTTTGTTTGCTATCGCTGTGTCTGCGCGAGAGGATCTGTCGTCCCTCCTGGACTCGGGGATTCTTCGCACTCGACCCAGGACTGAAGTCCTGGGCTGAGATCTTTCGCCCCTGCGGAGCTGCAGTTGTAGTAGGCAAATGTGGGCCTTGCACGGGGGCGTAGGGATTCGTGGACGCTCCGGCATTTCCCAGTGTTGAGGAGCTGTGTGAGAGGAGTGCCGCCGCTACGCGGCTCGACAATTTTCCTGCACTTCACCGCGGGCTTGTGCCCGCGGCTAATCGGGGAAAACGGAGCGGAATTTCGCCGCTGCGCGGCTCTCGTCAATCTCCCACGTAGCCCCGGGGCTCAGCAGCGGCATTTTTGCGATCCAAACGAAAATCCCCACTCAAGGCCGAAAGAGGCCCTTGAGTGGGAAACCCGGCAAACGTGGGCCTCGCGCGAGCATGGTACAGTCACAACTTCAGCCCGCATGACCGAACCCGCACAACTGCTGCGCCGCGTTGGATTGTTCGACGCCACCATGATCGTTATGGGCGGCATCGTCGGCGCGGGGATTTTTATCAACCCGTACGTTGTGGCGCGGCAGGTGCATACGCCGGTGCTGATTCTCGGGGTGTGGGTGGCGGGCGGCGTGGTGGCGATGCTGGGCGCGTTCATCTATGCCGAACTGGCGGCGCGCATGCCGAATGTGGGCGGGCAGTATGCGTACCTGCGCGATGCGTTTCATCCGCTGGCCGGATTTTTATATGGATGGGTGCTGCTGCTGGTGATCCAGACGGGAGGCATGGCGGCGGTCACGATCACGTTCGCTCGATATTTTCTGGAACTCACCGGATGGCCGGTTTCCGAAAAGTTAGTGGCGGTGGCAACCATCACGGCGCTGACGGTGGTGAACTGTTTGGGCGTGAAGGCGGGCAGCCGGGTACAGAGCGTGCTGATGCTGCTGAAGATCGGAGCGATTGCCGCGCTGGTGTTGGCGGGATTGTTCCTGGTGCGCGCGCCGTATCGCGGTGACGCATCCGGTGCTGGACCGGCCGGTTTCGGTTGATCTGGTTACGGCGTTGGGCGCGGCGATGGTTCCGGTGCTGTTCGCGTTCGGAGGCTGGCAGACGGCGAACTTCATTGCGACGGAGATCAAAGACCCGCGCAGAAATTTGTCGCGCGCGCTGGTGCTGGGCGTGGCGGGCGTGATCGTGCTGTACTTCGGCGTGAATTACGTTTGCGTGCGCGCGCTGGGGGCGGAAGGGCTGGCGGCGAGCACGGTTCCGGCGTCGGCGGTGATGCGGCTGACGCTGGGCAGCGCGGGAGCGCGGCTGATTGCGCTGGGCATTGCGGTGTCGACGCTGGGATTTCTGAGCCAGTCGGTGCTGACGGCTCCGCGGGTGTATTTTGCGATGGCGTCGGATGGGCTGTTCTTTCGCGCAGTGGCGCGCATTGATGCCAAGACGCATGTGCCGGTGCTGGCGATCGTGATGCAGAGCGTGCTGACGCTGGTGATTGCGCTGTCGGGCAGCTACGAGAAGATTCTGAATTACGTGGTGTCGATTGATTTCATCTTTTTTGGATTGACGGGCGCGAGCCTGTTTGTGTTTCGGCGGCGCGACGCGGATGGGGAAGGGTATCGTGTGCCGGGGCATCCGTGGACGACGGCGTTTTTGTGGCGACGTTGCTGGCTGGTGGTGGGGAACACGATTTATCGGTATCCGGGGAATACGGTGCTGGGGTTGGGGATTCTGGCGCTGGGGGTGCCGGTGTATTGGTTCTGGGCGAGGAGAAAGAAGCGATTCATACCACAGAGACACAGAGGCACAGAGAAATCAGGTCATAAAAGCTTGCCGACCTGATCCTTACCGCGGAACCACGAATACACGGAATGTCAGGGCTGAAAACGGAGATCGGTAAGATGTTTTGTGATTCGCAGTGAAAGGCAGTCGCTCGCGATTGACGGCTGAGAATCGTGCGGAACAGGTTAACCCTCGAGCGAGCTAAAGCCAGGCGCGTTGCGGATCGTGATCAAAATGCACCGCTGAAGCGGTACTTCCCCCGGCATATTTCACACGGCACGTGCAAATTGAAGATGCTTTAGAGTAGAAATTGCATATGAAACCACGTTCACAGATGAGTTCGCCGTACATGGAGTGGGCCAAGCTGCGCTCGGGGGCGAAGTACAACCTGGCGACCAGCGGCATGATGAGTTATCCGCTGGCGGAGTTGCCGGTGCGGATCGAAGACCTGGAGATCAATGGCGTCAACCCTTATGGTTATGCTCCGCTGATCGAGCGGCTGGCGAAGTACAACGATGTGCCGGCCGAGTGCGTGGTGACTTCGGCGGGGACGTCGCTGGCGAACCATCTGGCGATGGCGGCGACGTTCGATCCGGGCGACGAGGTGCTGATCGAGCATCCGACGTACGAGTTGCTGGAGTCGACGGCGGAGTATCTGGGCGCGAAGTTGCGGCGGTTCGAGCGGCGGATGGAAGACGGTTTTCGGATTGATCCGGCGGAAGTCGAGCGGAATATCACGCCGCAGACGAAGCTGGTGATCGTTACCAACCTGCATAATCCGACGGGCGCGTATGCCGATGAGGCGACGATTCGCGCGGTGGGCGAGATTGCTAAAGCGCGGGGCGCGCGCGTGCTGGTGGACGAGGTTTATCTGGAGACGTTTTACGGGCATCGTCCGCGGACGGCGTTTTTGCTGGGCGATCACTTTCTGGTGACCAGCAGTTTGACCAAGGCGTTCGGGCTGAGTGGCATTCGGTGCGGATGGGTGCTGGCGAGCGAGGAGCTCGCGCATCGCATGTGGCGGATTAATGATTTGTATTCGGCGACGCCGGTGCATCCGGCCGAACTGCTTGGCGTGGTGGCGTTCGACAATCTGGATCGCGTTGCCAGTCGCGCGCGGGAAATTTTGCACGTCAATCGAGCTGCGCTGGCGGCGTTTCTGGACGGGCGGCGGGATCTGGATGTGTTTCGTCCGGAGCATGGGACGATTGTGTTTCCGAAATTGCGGAAAGGGAGCGTCGATGAGTTCATCGCGTTGTTGCGCGAGAAGTATGAGACCAGCGTGGTGCCGGGAAGTTTCTTCGATATGCCGCAGCATTTTCGCATCGGGATTGGCGGGGAGACGGAGATGACGCGGGTGGGGCTGGAGCGGTTGGCGGCTGCGCTGGATGAATTTGTGGGGTAGGAACGCGGGTAACTGGTCACTGGTAACTGGCGAGCATCGTTCTCACATCCGCAAGTTCCTTGTATAATTAATGAAGAAGACGGGGCATTGCGGTCGCGTCGTCGTTTCTACGTGGGCCTGTAGCTCAGCTGGGAGAGCGCCTCGTTCGCAACGAGGAGGCCAGCGGTTCGATCCCGCTCAGGTCCACCATCTTTTCAATAACTTGCACGCCTCGGCACCCGGCCGGAGGGGCGATTGTGGCATGAATTGTGGCATGGGTCCCCTGATCATGGGGATCTGGTGCACACAAGTGGTCCAAGGCGGTCCGTTTTGCCTTGATCCGAACATGTGAATAGTGACTGAGCATCTTCCGCGAAACGTGGCCGGCGATAGACATAATGGTTTCCTCGCTGGTCTGCGATTCAGCGAGTTCCGTGATGGCGTGATGACGAAGGTCGTGGAATCTCAGACCAGCTAGTGGGCTGGTGATCTTTTGCAGATTCTCCAGACAGCCCTTGGCTTTGCACTTCGCGACCGGCGCTTGTACCAACCCGCACTTGGGGCAACGTATGGCGCGAGTCATGGCCCGCCATGCGGTGCGCCAGGTTGCCTGTGGTCGAGTAGGGTCCAGAGTTCCGCTCTCGCAGGCGAAAAAGATGTAATGAGTGGGGTGAACAGTGCCGAGCTCTTGAGCCCGGCGACGCAGCGCAATCAGCGCATCAAGCGCAGCGGCATTCAACGGAATGACGCGGAGCCCCTCTTCGGTCTTGCTCTTACAGATCGTGATGGCCCGCTGGATTAGGTCCACATTATGCCATTGCAATCCCTTTAACTCGCAGCCGCGGCAAGTCGTGTTAAGGGCGATGATGGATGCGTAATACGCCGCTTGCCAGGCCGGCCGTAAAGCGGCAATCTTCAACAATCGCACTTTCTCTTCGTGTTGCAAGGCGCGGCCGACTTGCTCCGTAGCCTTCTTTTTCGGTTTCACATCCTCAGCAAAAAATGCCCACCGTTTGGCTCGCTTCAGAACGCCGCGGATCACGTCCAGTTCGCGATTTACTGTGGCATTAGACATGCCAGCATTCGTTCTGGCACGCATGTAGGCGAGCACGTCTTCGGGCGTAATAGACGAAACCGAGCGAGAGCCTAGAACCCGATTGATGGCGCGAGCGCGTTCGCTCTCGATTTTGGCGGTTTTGGGGGCGACATCTGGTTTCCGATCCTCGATATAGCGGTCCACTGCATCTTTGAATTTCAGGCGCGCAAAGGCTTTTGTCCCCTTGTTGGCAGCGAGCTTCCCAGCCTTAGCCTCAGCTCTTTTATCGTGCTCGAGACCCTTGGCGTCCTGGTAATTCGTCGTCTTCAGTGGTCCGCGATAGCGAACGCCGTTAACCACAAAGTCGTAAAACCAGTTCTTACCCCGTTTTTCCAGTGCCATGGCGTTTCTCCTTCGTCTTGTAGGCTGATGTCTTTTTCTTTGATTTACGCCACTCTTCGCCCTTGGTAGCCCACCATTGCCTCTTCGCTTCGGCGCGCGTCGAGTACGAACAGATGTCGCTGCAATATTGCTGATTCCCTCGGTCGGCAAAGAAATAGGGCACGTCGCAATTGGGATTTGCACAGATCCGAGCGAGTTGTACCCTCAACTGGAAATACAGCAGCGCTTGCTGGAATGCGTCCTTTGGTGGGGGGCTTTCGTCCAACATTCTCCAATGCGCACCGGTATCGACCGTTGGATGGGCAGTGAGCGAATACGCATATTTGCGCAGGAGGTACATGTTCCAGTCCCTTTGCTCCCTGTCCGCAGTTACCCATAAGTGACGCAAACGATTTCGACACGCGATCAATTGCTGAAGTGCCATATTGCGATTCTCGTCAGCGGTCGTTTCCGTGCCGCGAGACATTTCTCGCATCTCTCGGACCAGGTAGCTGTCGTCTGGAAATGGCAACGGAAAAAAGCCGCGGAATCGGTTGACCAGCCGCGCTGCCCCGGCTACATCGTCTGAGTTGACAGCGGTCAAGTTCGCGAGATGGAGCAGGAATGCACGGGCGCGTTTCGCCGTGATCGGGCGCAGGGCAAGGCGCCAGTGTTCTCGCATTTCCTCAGCTTTGTGGAGCTCGGCGTCAAGTTTCTGCCCGCACGCACAAGTCCATTTTCCGCTGCGCTCTATATGGGACTCTGTTGCGCACGCTGGGCAAACCACCTGGATTGCAGGATAATTCGACGTGCCTGTTTTGCTAGTCAATTCGAAACTCGATTTATCCTCTTGTATGTCCCGCATATCACCGCTAATGTTAGGCGAAGCAGGATACGCGGTCAAGGACAGAGTTTTTGGACGACTGGAGAACCGACATGAGCAGCAACGTTGTAGAACGAGCAGTCTTTGGAATTGCGGAGTTGTCCGAGCGTTGGAGGGTTTCCCACTTCACTGTCCGGCGCGCGATCAACTCGGGGGCTCTGCGCTCCATCACGATTGGGACGAGGCGCCTTGTGCCAGTTGAAGAGGTCGAGCGTGTCGAGAGGGAAGGATTAGTAACGTCTCGTAACGCGGTGAGAGAAACGGTTGCTAAGGTGACGAGTAAGGCCCAGGAGTAATGCCCGCTGCAAAAGCCAAGGCCTGCCGGCGGGCAGCCTCAGAGAGGATTGAAAATTGAACAACGGGATTGCACACCGCGCACGGTTGGGCTTTGCAGCACTTCCATCGCCTGACCATGAAACGTTCGGGCCTTTCGCGACGAAGTCATTTCCCCGTTGTCCGGGGTGTGGAGGCTTCGCGCTGTATAGCCTCAACAACGCCGACAACTACTTATGTTTAACCTGCGAGCGATGGGATATTCCGGAAGCGGTCCCGCGGAGGCCTAGATGGTGAACGGCTTCGAATCGCTCACCGTTGCGGATCGCAAGATGTTTTCGCGCCTTGGAATAGGGTCCGACCTGCTGGAGAGGGCTCGCATTGAGCGCGTTACTGATCAGCAAGCACTCGAGAACTTCGGAATCATCTGCAGCGGCGACAAGTCCGGCATCCTCTTCCCTTACTACGGCCCCGCGAATGGTGCCCGCTACACGGCACGTCTGCGACGCGACCATCCGGAAATTGAAGACGGTAAACCCCGAGGCAAATACATCTCCGCTTACGGGGATCGTCGCCATTTGTACTTCGTTCCTGGATGTGTCGAGCAGGTCACTGACACAACCATCGCCGTGATGTTAGTGGAGGCTGAGAAATCAGCTCTCGCGCTGACAGCCTGGTCCGAGCGCACCGGTCAGAAGATACTGCCGATTGGCATGGGAGGCGCCTGGGGTTGGCGTGGTCGAATTGGAAAGAAGGACTCTCCAGATGGTGGACACTTGGACGAAAAAGGGGCGCTCCCCGAGCTCGGCATCTGTGCCGACAGGGAGGTCATTGTCATGTTGGATGCAAACGCATCCAGGAATGCAGATGTCAGCAAGGCGCAGGCAGCGCTGGTGCGAACACTTGTCGGATACCGCGCACGTGTCCGCATAGCCACCATCCCGGCAATCGAGGGAGTGAATGGGCCTGACGACCTGATAGCCCATGGAGGCGATCCGGCAATCTTGTCGGTGCTGGAGTTGGCGAAACCAGTCCTGGAGGTTGCATTTGCCGATGCAGAGCGCGCCATTGATGCGATTTATACAGCGAGATCGGATTGCAAAGCTGGCGAACTGATCCGCGCCATCAAAACTGTCGCCGATGATCGACGAACTCAACGATCGTGCCTGGGATGTGTGCGAGCCGCTGGCTGCAATCTCGGAATCCATCGGTGGGATCTGGGACGCTAGGCTCCGCGCAGCACTCCTGAAGGTATTCGGTTCCGAGTCAGCCGAGGACGATGACCATGGCGTTCAGCTTCTCCAAGACATCAAGGACCTGATCGGTAACGAAGAGATTCCGTTTGCGGACAAGCACAAGACCAAGATCTTCTCTATCGACCTTGTTACCGGGCTCAAGCCAATTGAGACCAGCCCGTGGTCCGACTGGAATGCGGGAAAGGGACTATCGACTCACACTCTTGGACAAATGCTGAGGACCTTCGCTATCTCCTCCAGAACCGTAAGGGGCGAGGCTAAGGTGTTGAAAGGCTACGTTCTGGAGTCCTTCGAAGAGGTTTGGCGCAGATATTTACTGCCCAAATCAACATTTCCCGGTTCGCAACCTAAAATCCAAACGCAAGGTGATGACGACAATGCAGATACCGCGGCTCTCGTTTCGATCGACTTGTCCATGTGGGACGAGTGGAGAGCGCGTACCAGTTCGCGAATACGGATCCCGTCTGGCTGCCTAATCGTCGTGAGGTGACATGGCTTCGCACATTATCACTCACGCACTTTTCTCAAGGGGCCCTGAATACCTTGGGCTCCGCACTCACCTTGTTCCGAATCGTGAACCACATCAGGGAGTACCAGAACGCAATTGGTCTTTAGTTTGTGAGGTTATCCCTAACGAGGGCCGGGAGCCATTCGCTCAAGCTCGAGAGCAGGGGAGCTTATATCGTGAGTCTTTGTCGCCGTACGCTTTGGCGTGTTCGTTCGGCGTAATAGCTTCATCGAAAGAGGGGGCTTCACTACAGTTACTCTGCGAGCGCTTTGAATGCAGCCTGCGCCGGCTCCGAGTAGAAATCGACGCGAAGTTTGTCTAAGATCTCGGCTGGTATTGAGCCTAGATCCGCAGCGTTTGCTGTCGGAATGAGCACCTGTTGAGCTCCCGAATCCATCGCCACTCTTAGACGATCTCCCAGTTGCTCGATTCGTGATAGGACACCGTGAATTGACATTTGCCCCAGGACTACCAGGGCACCGGCTGTCGCTTTGTTGACGACAGCGGACAAAAGCGCTATGTAGAACGCCACGCCAAGGTCTTCCGTACCAGCAGTCCAGGAAGAGAAAACCGGCTATATCGCGGGATGATTTAACGTTGCCCTCGTGTGGCCGACTCCTGAGTTTTCAATGTACCTTGACGCAATCGCGGAGGTGCTCAGGGGCAGCTTGGAACGTCAGAAAACGCGCCGGGTAGTCAAAGGTGATGCGGTAACAACGTAGGACGCCTCCGCCGAGGCTGCCAGCTAATGTGCGGGATGCGAAGGTGCCGGCTTTGTTCTGGCTGACGTTGGCGGGCAGCTCGCGAAAATCTGTTCCCGCCAGCTTGAAACTCGACAGAGTCACTTTGCGAGCTCTCACATTTCCGCCGACCCCTGCGCCGGATATGACGTTCTCTCCTGTCCCCTGATGCAGGTCGTTGCGTTTCGCGAATCCTGCAAAAAGCGTCACAGTTCCACCATCTCCCGTATCCAGCCGGAACAGCCCGTGATGGCCGTCGACCTCGGCCTCGATGTAGATGGAATGCCCGTCACTGTAGAAAGGCACAGCGGTGCCCGCGTCGTTCGGGGCGGGCTGCCCGAATTCGGCGAAGCTCATCGTCTGAGCCGGATAATCAATGGTGGTGCGGAACTCCGCGAGGAATTCGAAGCCCACGGAGCCGGCGGGCTCCGGTTGTCCCGGCCTAGCGTCCCACGGTAGGGGACCCACCAGGACTACCTCGTCCGATAACTCCGCGGATCCTAGAGATATCTTCTTCGCCACCGCATATCCGCCTGCCGTGCTTGATTCGCCGACGCCGCTGAGATTCAGTCCACCCGAGACCTTCAGGCCAAACTGCTCGGCCCATGCGGGAGAGAAATAGTTGGCCGCGCCCGTGTCAAACACGACGTCCGCAGGCACGTCGTTAACCCGTGCGGAGACGAGGATGTGCCATCCCGCATAGCGAAAAGGAATACGTGCTCCCTCGACAGAGACGAGCCGGCCATGGGGTGATCTCGCAGGCCGCGCCAAACTATCCGGCGGGAGTTTGCTGAGCAGGCGCACACGCTTGACTTCGAACGTGGTGGTTTCGCCGGTGTTAGAAGTTTCAACTCTGCGGAATGGAAAGCTTACCTTCCCAACGCGACGCCAGTCGCTGTAGGTGATGGTGAGTGGCCCGTCGTCGGTCTGGATCACAACTTGTCTAACCAGATGGTCCGTCAAGTCGAATGTCACTTCGACCTCACTGCCCCGGGCCGGAAGGTAATGCACAACTTCGGCGTGATTGCTTGGTTCAGCCTTGCTAATGGTGAAGCCAGACTCGCTTCGCCATCCCGCACGATCAACGAACGCCTTCGATCGAGCGTCTTCCACCAGAGGAGGCAGGTCGACCGAATTGACGATACCGTTGGCAGCGCCCCAAGTCACTCCGTCATAGCCGCTCACTGCCCGCATCGGGCCGGTCTCTTGGAGCATGCGGCTGTTTCCCGTGCGCAGGTCGATGGTCTTTTCAAAACTTCCGGGTACGCCACCCTCTGTCATGGTTCCTTCGAGGATTACGGCGGCTATTCGGTCCCAGTCATGGCCACCGCTAGCTGCCCACTCGGCATGAGCAAGTACGGACGGGCGCTGGTTTTCTGCCTGCTTGGCCATGATGGGCGAAGCAACGAATGCGACTGAAATCGCTGCAACTAAGAAACCCGCCCGGACGCATCGCATTTCTCAAAACCCCCGAGAGTGAGTCGGGCCGACGCAGCTATCAAAATCTACGAACGTATGACGCTCATTCTGCATACCCCTTAAGCACCGTGGTGTTCGGGATGGCCTACGAAGAGTCCTCGTGGGACGAACCTTATGGCGTCCAAATCCTCGCCTCACTCCTTAACCGGCACCTTTCAGCTTCTTCAGCGCGGCCTCGTACGCTGCTGTCCTATTGCTCAGGTTGGCGGGGACGTTTTGCAAGACAATTTCCCAATTAGCAATTGCGTTCTTCTTGTCATCTAAGGCCGTGTAGCCGCGAGCCAGTCCCAACGACGTCCAGAATTTGTCTTGCGGATGCTGCTGCCGGTTGAAGGCGAATACCTTCATAGCCTTGTCCTTCTTGTCGTTGCGGAGCAGCCCCATCCCATACGCATAGACCGAGTAGGCGTCGGTTCCGGGCAAATGCAGTGCTTTCTGCATCACACTATCCGCCTCGGCTTCGCGTCCGAGGGCGTCCAACACGGCGGCTTTGGTCGAGAGCGTGGGAAAATCCTCGTGCCCGATCGTCGCTCCGCGGAACGGACCGTCGATCGCCTTGTCGGCCCAGATCAGCGCTTCCTCGAGATTGATCTTGTTGTCAGCACAGAATTGCGCGGCCGTCTGCCAGTCCTGGTAGTTGAACCCTGCCCATGACTGCAAGTCCTGGCGCATCTTCGCGACATACAGCTCATTTACGTTAGGAATTTCAATCTTGAGGGGTATTCGTTTCTTTTCCCACTGAAGGTAAGCTACCGCGGAATCCGGACGGCGCTCGTCAAACCCGTAGGTCAGGAATTCGGTGAACGGAGCGTCCTGCGGTGTTACCGGTACGCGCAGAACATCGTCTTTGGGATCGTATTGGAAACTCCCCCATCCCAGGTGACTGGAGAAAATCCACTGCCACGGACCGTCCTTTTCTGCGTCGAGAAAGAGCGCATAGGTTCCAGCTTTCAGGTCTTTGCCTTCGACCTTCACGTCGTCGGAGAAGGTGATGGAGGTGCTCTCGTTGGCTCCGGCGCGCCACGGAGCGCCTTTCGTTGGCCCGAATCCCTCATCGACGAAACCGTAGTGAACCACCTCTCCCCAGATGTGTCCGGTGCGGTCGGTGTTCGCGGGGTTGTGAACTTTTGGACTGTGGTAGTCGATCGAAATTTTAACAGGCCCAATCCATTGCGACACTTCAGCATGTTCATTGCTGCCGTTGGGAGGCGTAGCCAGCTCCGATGTTTCCTGACCAGCAACCGTCATGGAGAGCATGAGAAACACAACTGCGGCGAGTGCGGATTTCACGGTGGCCTCCCGTCCCTAAGTAGGGAGTAGCGACACAGAGATTGAGCCTATCTGCAGCGATCAGGGATCGCCATCGTGCGGTCCAATGTGCTGACGATAGTTATTGACTGCATGGAAAAGGAAGGGTTAGCTGATCACCCACCCGAGGCCGTTGAATGGTGTTGCCCGACCGGGTACCTGAAGGAAATGGCGGGTCGACCGGACTCGAAACCGCGGCCTCTACCGTGACAGAGCAACGGGATTATTGTTTTCAACAATTTACATGAGCGCGGAGACTGCCAAAGTTCGCCAAAGACATGTAAAACATCTTAATTTGTGGGTTGATTTGTGGGTTGAGAAACGCGGCTCGGGAAACTTGACATGCGCCGACGCGACTATTGTCTCCTGGTAATTTTTCCGCTCGAACTTCTCTTTGCCGATCATTCGATCAAAGGTACTCCGACTTCTCAGATGCCAGATTCTCGGGAGGCGACACCAGCTGGCACTTCCGCGCATAGGCGACAACACGTCCAAGTGATCTTCCGCCGACCGGACTGAATTTGGTCGCGGTGATCGGGGGCAGCGGGCCAACCGCCTACTCAGGTGAGTCGCCGCGAATCACCGGCTGCTTGGCGCCGCTCCATTCACTGTACGAGCCGTCGTACATCGCAGCATCGAATCCCATATAGCGCGCCAGCATGTAAACGTAGGACGCTTGCAGGCCAACTTCGCAATACGATACTGCCTTCTTGCCTGACGTGACTCCGGCTGTGGCGAAAAGCTGACGAATCTGCTCCGGTGATTTCAGCAACGGCTCTTTCTCGCTGATCAGCGCATTCTCCCAGTAGAACGATTCAGCGCCGCGCAGGTGGCCGTTGCGATAGCGCTTCGAAGGACGCGCATCGACAATCACATCGTCCTTGTCGGGATGGCCGACCAGCTTCTCCATGTAATCCATCTTCGCCACGATATCGGGATGAAGGTGAATGGTCAGAGTGCCGGGCTTGCCGGTGCTGGCCTCCTGCGACACCGGACGTTTCTCGCGGGTCCACTGATCAAGGCCGCCATCGAGGAGCGCCGCCTGGTTGCCATGGCCCAGGTAATCCAAAGTGAAGAATAGGCGTGTCGCCATGGGATCCCAATCAGGGGCGTAGTACACGACGCGGGAATCGTCGCCAATGCCGATGGCCTCGAGATTTTTCTTTAGCTGATCAGGCGGGTAGAAGCTCTGTGCCGGGCGCATCGTGGCGCCGGTAGCGAATTTGTCCATCGCAAGATAGCGTGCGCCTGGAATGTGCGCAGCGCGGTAGTCTCCTTCGTCGTGGCCGATGTGCACAATCACTAGGTTGGGATCGGAGAGATGGTCAGCGAGCCACTGGGTGGAGACGACAAGTTCCGGATGAGCAGGGCTGCCGGCAGCAGAAGCGCCAGGCGTGCCGCACACCGCGGAGCCAACAAGGCTCATCAGCAAACAAGCGATGGCGATTGAAAAGTTCGAAATTGCGTTTCATCGTTACCTCCGGCATACCGCTGATTCATTTCTGGGTTGAATTGTGTTCTCACGATCATGCTTGGGCGATAGCACCAGGTCGTTGCCGGCGGCGTTTACCCACTCGAACACGGAGCCGTCGTACATGGAAGCTTGGTAGCCCAGATACTTTGCTACGAAATAGGTGAACGACGACTGCATTCCGGTACGGCAATAGGTAACAACCGCTTTGCCGGGCTGCGCGCCGGCGCGCAGGAATTGCTGCCGCAGTTGGTCGGGCGGCAGCAGCTGCGGATCGGCGTCGGAGCGAATTAGCTTTTTCCAATAGAGGCTCTCGAACCGACAATGTGTCCGGCCTTGGGAACAGCTTCGGACTTCACGACGCCTTCATATTCTGCGACGGGCCTGGCGTCGAGCAGGGCGTACTCGGGGCTGCCGTCGTTCGTGCGGCGGCCCAACTGGAGCATTCGTGCGGTGCTGATAACGATCTCCGGCTGAACATGCGGAGTGAAGTGCGCGTGCGTGGGGCGAGCCTCTTCCTTGGAAACCGTTCTTGATTCGGCAAGCCATCTCTCCTGACCACCATCCAGGAGCGCGGCGTTGTCGCCATGTCCCAGATAGTCGAGCGTGAAGTACACGCGTGCGGCGAGCATTCCTTGCGCATCTCCGGTGAGCACGACGCGCGACTGATCTCCCACACCCAGGCTTTCGAAGATCGCCTGCAAGTCGGAAACCGGCGGAAGCTCATTCAGAGAATTCTTGCGCTGCTCAACAAACTCGTCCAGACGGACGAAATGCGATCCCGGGATATGTGCCCTGGTCAAACCGAGTCCGATCGCGGCCAATGTAGAGCACGACCAACTCGCGATCACGCAGGTGCTGCGCGAGCCAGGCAGTGGAGACGAGCATTTCCGACCGCAAGGCGGGCCAATTTGTCTCTGTGCGCTGAGCACGCGTGCAAGGCCGGGGCCAGACACAGCAGCTCCCAGCACCGCTAGGCGGCCGTATTGCGCGACTTCCTTCAGCATTGCATCCTTCTCCAGCATGGTGTCACTCGGTCTTCAGCAGCTCGACCGGATCGAGCTTGGCAATTCGCTGTCAGAGGCACAACGACGAAGCCGTCGCCACTGCGAGCAACAACGCTGAGGAGGCGACAAAGGTGACGGCATCGCGAGGCGCTATGCCGGCGATGACCGACGACATGGAAGTTGACATCGCCCAGGCAGCGGCAAATCCCGCGGCCAATCCGGCGCTGATCAGTACAAGCACCTGCCCCATCATCGAGCGGATGACTGTGCCCGGCGTAGCGCCCAGTGCCAGCCGCACCCCGATCTCGTGCTTCCGTTCTCCTACGGCCACCGCCATCATTCCGCTGATGCCGGATGCCGTGATACACAATGCGACCGCCGCGAAAATGCCCAGAAAGATCGCTGTCGTTCGTGGTGATGCCAGCCAGTCCTCCCGAATTTTCATCATGGGCTGCACGTCGGCTACAACGGCAGTGGGATCGATGTCATGCGCGATCCATGCGATCTGCTGCGCAAGTTCCGGTGGGGCTGTGCGGTGCGAATGACAATGCTCATCACGCCACGTGGGTGACTTCAGCGAAACGATGCCGTAGACCTCGTCAACCGGATCCTGGTCGAGGCCGTGATGGCGTATGTCGCTCACCACGCCGACGATCGGCAGCCACTTGTTTGTCTGACGACGATATTTGTTTTCCGACCGCATTGCCCTGCGGCCAATAGTGCGTTGGCCATGTGTTCGTTGATCATAACGACTGGCAGTGCTTCATTGGTGTCGGCTCCGTTGAAATCACGGCCCTTGAGGATGCTGGCTCCCAGCGTGCGGAAGTAGCCAGGCGTCACGATGCGAATGACGGCAGTACCGGATTTCGCTTGCTTGGCGTAGCTTTCGTGTTCGCGAATTTCGACATGCCCGGGTCCGTCGTGCGTTGACGGCTGTGAAGCGGAATGGTGCTGGCCAGGCCTGCGGACTCGCACGCCCGGAAGCTTTCGCGTTCGTTCCAGCAGCTGCGTTGAAGAACTCTTGTGTCTGTCATTCAGCATGTAAATTCGCGCGGTCAAAAGTCCGCTTGGCTCGAAGCCTGCATCGACGCGCTCCAGATGCATTAGGGTGCGCAGCGCCAGCCCGGCGCCGACCAGCAGAATAACGGAAAGCGCCAACTGGGTCAGCGACCAGGATCGCCACGGCTCTTCAGCTGAGACGGTTCGGCGGGAGGCTGGCGTTGCCAACTTCCATGGTGAACAGCGGCGTATAGCGCACACCGAGCGCCGGCAGCAATCCGATCACCACTCCGCAGCCCACCGACACCAGCAGGCAGAATGCGCCGACCTGCGGCGTGAACCGCAGTTGCGAGGAAAGGCTGGTGAACCTGGAAGTGAAACTCACCAGCAGACCGAGGCTCGAGTAGGCGAGGCCCCAGCCCACTACGCCGCCCGCCAGCGCCAGCATGACGCCTTCCGTAATCAGGCTGCGCACAATGCGGTCGCGGCTGGCACCCAGGATGGTGCGAACGGTCAGCTCGCGGCGTGCGGGCCAGCACGCGTGACACCATGATCCCGGTCACGTTGGCGCAAGCCAGCAACAGCAACAGCCCCGCTGGCTGCGGTGAGCACGATGAGCACCGGCCGGATGCCGCGCGATCAGTTCCTCGTGTACCGGCTGCAAGCTGACTTCGTAGCCTTTCGCCTGCGGATACTCCTCCGGATAGGAGTTGCGCAACCGTTCAGCGAATCTGTCGAAATCGGTTTGCGCGTCTGCCAGAGTGACGCCGGGCTTCAGGGTCGCGAACACGTTCATCATGTGCCATGAGCGCTCGTGCATGGCATGCTCACCGGAGCGCGTTGGACAAGCCACCGTCGGCATGTACACATCCACTTCCTCCGGGAACTGCGGGATCGGCGGCAGCACGCCGACGACAACGTGCTCCTTGTCGTTCATGGAATACTCCGGCCCACGACGTCGGGATCGCCCGCGAAACGCCTTCTGCCAAAAGTTGTAGCTGAGGACCAACACCGGGATGAGCACTCGGCTGATCATCCTCATCGATGAAGGTCCGTCCGTAGAGCGGCTCTACTCCGAGCACACGGAAGAAGTTGGCGGAGACGACGCCAGTATCCACGCGCTCCGGCTCGCGGCCACCGAGCAGGCTGAATGTCATCTCGTGGAATTCGACCACCGAATCCAGGGTGTGGTTTTGCGAGCGATAGTCTTCGATTTCTTTGACCGAGAACAGCATGTTGTCGACGCCAATCGCAGGTCTGCGCTGTTGCAGATGAATCAGGTGATTGCCGCCGGAGAACGGCAGGGGCTGGATCAGGATGGCGTTCGCTGCCATAAACGCCGCCGTGCTCGCGCCAATGGCCATACCAAGAATGGTGATCACGACGACGGTGAACGAGACGGTCCTTCCTCATCATGCGCAGCGCGTAATCCATGTCGCGAAAAGGATCTCCCGATGCTCCCGAAATGCAGTGGCGAGCAGGCCGCGGCCTGTGTCCCAACAGAAGCGGGCATAGGCAGTGCGGCCGGCGTGTCGGGCATCCTCAGCCTGGTCGCGGAAGACCGTCCGCATCTCGCCCCCGAAATGCTCGCGGAATTCCGCCGGAAGGAAGCGCAGCAAGCAGGTCGAAGACTCGCTGTGCAAAGCTGCGCCCGGAATTTGTTCTGGCGGTTTCCATATTCTGCCTCAGGCGTTCTGCGGACCCAGAACATGCTTCAAGCGCGCCAACGCCAGTACCCGCTGCATGCGTTCGGCTTCGGCTTCGGCCACCGCTTTGCCCAGCTTCGTCAGCCGATAGTAGCGGCGCCGCTGGTCGTCGAGGCTGAAGTCCGGACGCTCCGGCGACTCTTCAATCATGTCGTCGTCGAGAAGCCGCTTGATGATGCCGTAGAGTGTGCCGGTGCTCAGCTTGACTTCATTGTTGGTCCGGCGCGCGATTTCCTTACTGATGACATAGCCGTGCTTTTCGCCATCGGCCAGCGCCAGCAGTACATAGAACAGCGCCGGTGTCAGCGGCAAATACGATTCGATCGTTCTTCTTTTTTCCCAATGAATTTCCCCTTCCGTGTCGACCCGTCAACGCTGGACTTCGACCGAAAAACCTTTACTTCATCACATTCGCCGTTGCATTCGCATGCTATACGGTGTACTAGTACGTAACACGACTTATATGCTCGTTTGCAGAGCTGAGTCAAGAAGAAAAATGGAGGTAGGCCCGTGATGGTGCTGGTTTCGCTCGCGTTGGGGCATCGATAGGGACGATTTCCGGGATGATCGGCCTGGGAGGCGCGGTCTTCCTGATCCCCATCCTGGTCTACGGCTACGGGATGGATCAGAAGAGCGCTCAAGGCACATCGATCGCGACTTTGCTTCTGCCCATCGGCGCCTTGGCGTTCTGGAAGTACTACACCGCCGGCCATGTGGACGTAAAGTGGCAGCACTCCTGGCTCTGGGCTTCTTTATCGGCGGCTACTTTGGGGGCTCGTTGGCGCAAATCGCCACCAGCCTTCAACTTCGCCGAATCTTTGCCGTGTGCCTGGCCGGAATAGCAGTGAAGATGTTCTTGCAGAAGTGAAGACTCCAAAGTTGACTCCGACATTGTCCAGAACAGCGCTTGGAAACTCCGCCGTTTGATCGCTTCGCCGAATTCGAGGGCCAAATCGGCGAGGACTGCGTATGGGTTGGTACTGAGAAACCCCAATGTCAGGGAGCCACAACATTCGGTAGTAGGTCGCAAGCACCACCGGACATTCTGAATCGGATGAGGCTCATCTACAAAGTGGTTGCGAGTGGTAAATCGCCAATGCACCCAACGCCGCTCGGAACTTGACCGGGATAGGCTAAGACATGGCCTGTTCCCAACAGCTGTCTGCGGGTCAACTGGTTGAACGTGAAGGAAGCGATAGGTACGGACGGGTGCTGCTGTCCGGCACTCTATGCAGCAACGTCTGTTTCGGTTGCCTTCGTGCCACGGAGTCCCCTAGCCGCTCGCAATGTCAACGCAATCAGGACGCACATAATCACTAGGATCACCAGCGACGACCAGATCCGTCCCAGTCCTAATCCGCCCTCCTGGTGCGATTTCGTCAGCGTGTCTCCCAGTGTCGCGCCGAGTGGACGCGTCAGTACATACGCAGCCCAGAATAAAATGTATGTCGGAATTGTGCTGGTGAAATGAAGGATCGCGACTACTGCAATTAATGCAGAAAAGACAATCGCTCCGCGCTCAAAGCCCAGCCCCAGCGTGGTTGCGGTGAAGTCGCCGAGGGCCGTTCCCAGCGTATTTGAAACCAAGATCGTCACCCAGTAGAAGATTTCCTCCCGCGTGGATGCTATGTGCTGGTACTCGATCCTGCCTGTCGAATACTTCCAGATCGCCAATATTAGCAACACCAAGCCGAACAGCATGATCGATGACTTCACATACCCAAGCCCCACGGTGCGGTCGAGGTAGTCAGATGTCGTAGTACCGACGGTCGTAGTCGCTACCACCACTGCCCAATAGAATACGGGATGGTACTGCTTCGATTTCACCTGCGCCGCGAGTGTCAAGACGAAGAGCGCCAGAAAGATCAGCGTGCTGACCGCATATCCTAAATGCAGCGTCATCGAGAGCGCGTCACCACCAGTCTCGCCCAGCGTGGTTGCCAGAATTTTGATTACCCAGAACCAAAAGATAACCTCTGGAACTTTGCTGAGCGCAGTCCTGACGGAAACACTTTCATTTTTCAATGCTGTACCCCAATTGCTCAAGGCCACGAGTCAAAATTGACCCCTAGTTTGGATAGCGACACGTAGCGGGAGATGCTTTTATTTTCGTTGAAGCTGCCTGTCAGAATCGCCGTCGCTGCGAAAGAGTCTATTACCGGCTAGTTCCGCTAACAGGTCACGCTACAACTCCCCGGCAGGTAACGATTAAGGCCATCTTAATGTTTGGTGCGTCATAGTTTTAGGGTTACAGGGGCATCGCCATCGGCGGCGGCGCAGATTACTGTATGCAGGAATAATTTTGATCTGCAATTGGCTCAAAACCCAAACCGCGAATGGCCGTGGGGACGGGAGAAAGCCTGCTCTGCAGGTCTTCCAGGAGTAAGAAACGATGGCAACACAAGTTCGGTTTTCGGCTCGGCCGCTGCCAGCGGCATTGTTTGTGTTAGTGCTTTTGAGTTTGCTGCCCGCATTTTCACAAAACCAGAGAAGCTCTAACGCCAGAGATATCCTTGCACAAAAACTTGTAGAGGCTGCTCACGCGCAGCATCCAGAAGTTAATGAACTGGGTATCGCGATGGTGACTTCGCACGGGTGCAGAAGCATTGCGTCGACTGACAAAAGCGACGTTGGTGAAAAGTGCGAGCCTGAGGACCGCAAACCAATGCATACTGGCAAGGCTGTACTGGGAAAAGAAAACGGCGGATTTGACGTTTCTCTTCCTCTGCAAGATTCGTCTGGAAACTTGATTGGTACGCTCGGGATCGAATTCAAATCTGCTCCCGGGCAGACTGAAGCTTCGGCGATGCAACAGGCCGAAAAGATCGCCGCTGAGCTAAAGGGGCAAATCCCGTCGAAAGCCAGCCTTTTCGACAGTTCGAAATGAGTCCATCGGCTCTGCGCTGCGAACACCTCGCTGGCCACGTGCGCCGGCGAGTTTCAATTTCTGGGTGGCGAACCCCGTCGAGATCAGGTCAATCCCATCCAGACGCCGGGCGCCAGTTGGCTATTGCCTTTGATAGCTCCGGGAGTGCTCGTGACTCAACCGTGCGATGGGTCTTGTTGCTGTTGCCGCCTTGCAGCGAGAACCTGCGAAAGTGTCCCTGACCCTGAACTTTTGGGTTGAGCGACGGACGAGAACTGCGATCAGGCCTTCAGTCGCAGCGGGAAGTGGATATCACGAATGACCACGCAAGTGCCGATTACCCAAGGCCTGACTGTCACCGCGCATAGACCAGGAGGCGAAATGTGCCTGGCACCGGCCGCGGACGCGGGTGAGGCTGATCTTTGGTGGGCTCTGGTGCTTTCCCAAAATCAGCCGTATCGGTGAAAATGTGCTGCGTTTTGGGATCGTACGCCATCGTCTTAGCGCCGAACTCAGTCTTCACTTTCCCGGCTTCACTGTACTGATCGGGCGAGTCCTCATGAAACATATGGACCCATCCCTCACGGGTGGACACAAAGATAAGCCCCGTTTTCTCGTCATACACCTCAGCATCGGCCCCGGCATATGCATAGGTGCGCCGAGATGCGGGCGAAGTTAGAGCATTGAGCACTGCAGCCGGCTCAGAACAGTACCAAGCAATGAATTGTTCAATGCCGATAACGGCAAAGTGATCCAGTCATTCCCCATCAACAATGCGACGTCGTGACTATCCTTCTAGTTCTCTCGAACATCAGGACCGATCTGGGTGCTGTTTTGGGACACCGATTTGGGATTATGGCGCTAATTTTCCTAAAAATGCCGTGACCTCATTGCCCTGCTTTTCTAGAATGAGGGGCGAAAGGAGTTAGCCATGACAATGCGCTCCCGCTGTGGTGCGATGGGAGTTTTCCTGCTTTTATTCTGTGCACAAATGTCGTTTGGTGTGCTCGATTTTTTTGTTCTGGGCAGGGGTGAGGGTTTTTGGCGGTGAATCAAAGTTCGCCGGGTTCGACTCATCCTCGGTGACGCTGAACTCAAAACAGCGTCCGTTGTGAAACGTACGGTAAACCTGCATATCCTCGATATTGCCCATGACTTCTTCGCCAAAGCGTCCATGTATGAAGGAAACACCCCCAATCACCTCAACCGGGTGTTGCGCCGAAATCAGGAATGCATCCCACGCTTTCCCATAAGGCGTGACGCACTCATCGGCACTCGTAGGCGGGACGCTGTCTCTGAGAATGTCACGCACCTGAAACCCTGATGCCTCAAAAGTCGTACCTTGGAACTCCCCCTTCGGAGAAACCACGCAAACCAGCGAGTCCTCGGCGCATATGGGAATGTACGTTTGGTCATTACATGGCTCCATGTCGCCCTTAGTGCAAACCCGAAAGTTAGCGGGATAAGAGAAATGGAAGCCGCCGTCAGGACTTCTGAATGACGTGATTTCAGGAACAGACGTTGTCTGGGCGTAAGCTGCGTGCAGCAGTACGATGAGGGTCAGGAAAGCGGCATTCCGGCAGCAGGCGACGTTCACGCCATACCTTCTGCGTGCCAGTTTATCAACAATGAAGCAAGCGAGCGCCACTTGGCCCAAACTTTAGTTGGCGTAATCAGGCCAAGTCGTAACCTAACGACAACCACCCCGCCAGGCCCGATAGGGTACGGGATGGCGATTCCACGCTCCTAACCGCACAAGCTCTGCGCGAGTTTAATCGTTCTGCAAACCACCGAGCGGCGCCACGTCTGCTGAATAGGCTGTTTTCGCCTCTCTGATTGCTCGCGGCACGCTTCGGTCGTAAGATTCACCATCCCGCAGCAGTGTATTTGTGGCGTATTTCATATCCTCATCCCGCCAAAGCTGGCATACAATGTGCCGCGTCATGGTGAAGCCTCGGTTCTGTGCATATTTAGCTTGTCTCCCGTTAATGCTTTGTCTTGCGACCATCGCTCAAACGCCCGCCGCGCAGCAAACTCCTGTGCAACGCGACCGCTCCCTGCGCGCTAAGGTGACGCTCGAAAACTGGGACAACGGAGGCGCAATCTCAACCTTCGTCTACCAAAACGCGACCGAAGTTTTCCCGTCCGCTCCCGTCCGACGCGCTGGCGCGGTTCGCGAACTCCCGGTTCAGCTTCGTCCCGAGATCGGCAACTTTGTCGTCGACAAAGAGCAAGGCAAGGACGTCACACTGCGGGAGTTCATCACACAGCAGGGCGTCGATGGCTTCATCATCCTGCACAAGGGGAAAGTGGTCTTCGAGGAATACCCTCACATGTCAGCCTCGGACCAGCACTTGGCCTTCTCGACGACCAAGGCATTTGTGGGAACGGCGCTGGGAATCCTGGAAGCACGGGGAGAGATAAACCTCGATAAACCGGTTGAGCAATATCTGCCATCGCTAACCAACAGCGGTTGGGCGGGCACGCGTGTGCGCGACATCGCCGACATGGCTTCAGGAATGGAAGGCGTGGAGGATTCGCTCGAGGCGTACACGAATCCCAGCAACAAGCACTACCAACTGGAAGCCTCGCTCGGATGGCAGCCGCTAACTCCGGCGATGCCGGAGTCCGTGCGCACGTATCAGAGCTATGATTTTCTCGCTGGCTTCAAACGGCTTCGCAAGGCAGGAGAGGCGCAGCTCTATACCAGCGCCAATACGGAAGTCCTATCCGAATTGCTGGAGCATGTCACTGGACGACCATTACCACAACTTATCAGCGATCTATTGTGGATCAAGGCCGGTGCTGATAACGATGCGTATTTCCTGCTGAACCCGAAGGGCTACCCTGTCGCTCATGCTGGCATGGGTATGACCCTGCGCGACTTGGCGCGCTTTGGGCTGCTGTTTACGACTACAGGGCAATCGGTGGAGAATCCAGCGGTCCCGGCAACATTTCTGAAAGCATTGCTTGCAAAACCACAGCGGCAACTCGAAACCGGTAAGCAGCCGACATGGTTCGGCCATTCGAGTTATCAATGGGACGGAGTAACGAAGTTCGGCCAGATATTCAAGGGCGGATTTGCCGGACAGTTGCTATTCATCGACTGCAAACGCGATGTTGTAATCGCCTATTTCGGAACGAATGCAGACGAGAGCTGGCATCCCGAGCCGCTGCCGCTGGTGCGGCTTGTGGAGACATACTTCTAACTCGTTGACTCCTATGGGCAGCCGCGCCGCTTGTACGGACCAGCCAAGGAAGTTGAATACCTTCAATGCTCGAATATCGTTTCGTGGAAGCGAGCCGACCGATCGATATCGGCAACGGCAAGAAAATGGCCGACGCTAAACCCCTACCGCGGAGGCATCTCATAACTTTTCTGTTCCATTTGTACGGTGTTCATTTATGACTCCGATGCCGCTATAAGGCTCATCACAAATACGCACTCCCGGTGAGCCACGGTTTTTGCCGGATGTGAGGAACGGCGGTCCGTGGGCTCATCGTTTCTCTGATCGGCAGCATTCCAAGTAGCCAGAATCGCGCCTAAAACTCTAATGGACGAACGTATCGGTCAGTGCCAAAGTGTTGGCCACAATGCGAACACCTGAAAATGAGCACTCTTCATCGACGACGGGCCACTTGATTCTGAATCCGGAAGCTGGCTGTTCGCTGGCGATATCAGGCCATGTCGTAGCCTATCTGCCGAACGCACTGCCCCAAGCTGATGCCACCTGTCACGTTGTCCCGAAATCGGCTTTTGGGGAGATAACTCCTGATCGGTCGGCCAGCAGCCGGCGACGGCACGTCACGCCAGCTTGACGTAAAACTCCCGTTGCGCGGATATGGCGAACCGCAAGCGCGGGTCCATCTCACTTCGACGCGTCGGCGACTAGGACGAAGCCGCTGGCGCGGCGGACGCTACCGCGTATGGCGAACCCAGCATTGTTGGAGTAGCTGACGTAGTGTGGGTCACAGAGAAAGGAGACTCTTGTGACCCATCTACGCCAGATGATGCTGGAAGAACTTCAGCGTCGGAATTACTCAAAGCGTACGACCCGCTATTACTTGCAGGCGGTAGCGGACTTTGCCCGGCATTTTGGCAAGTCACCGGATAAGCTCGGACCCGATGAGCTGCGAAGCTACCAGGCCTACCTGCTCCGAGACCGCAAGCTCGCCGTCGGCACTGTGATTGCCCGTGTCGCGGCACTACGCTTCTTCTTCATCCGAACTCTCAAACGACACGAGTTTCGAGAAGATTTGCCCTATCCCAAGGATCACCGACGACTCCCCACGGTGTTGAGTCTGGAGGAGGTCGCCCGGCTCATCAATGCCGCCGGGAACCTTCTACAGCGTGCCCTGCTGATGACCCTCTACGGCACGGGGATGCGGCGCACCGAAGTGTCTCTGTTGAAACTCAGCGACATCGACAGCCAGCGCATGATGATCCGCGTGGAGCGCGGCAAGGGCGGCGCCGGCCGTGACATTCCTCTCAGCCCGGCGCTGTTAGAAACCTTGCGAGAATACTGGCGCTGGAAAAAGCCCCGCATCTATCTGTTCCCCAGCAGCGAACGCAAACGCGGCAAGGAACAACCCATCTCCGACAAGACCGTGTGGTATGCGTGTAAAGAAGCCGCTCGCCACGCAGGCCTCACCAAGCGGGTCAGCCCTCATTGCTTGCGGCACAGCTTCGCCACACACCTCCTGGAAGCGGGGACAGACCTACGCACCATTCAGATTTTACTGGGCCATGGTGATCTGGAAACGACAGCAAAATACCTGCATCTGTCGCAACGGCATTTACGGGCGGTCGCCAATCCCTTGGAAGGTTTGCCGCTTTCTCGGATCGAGGAAGTTAACCGTCACTACCACCGTAAACAGAACCCATGACTCGGCCCGCCGTGGAGGTGGCCGACATCCTCCGCGCCCAAGGCCAGCGTTTTCTCGACCGGTATCGATCGAGCTTGGACTTCCAGCAGCTCAAAGCCTTGCGAGCCATTCAGCGCTGCCGCACCGCCGCCCTGGGTGGCCATCGCGATCAGTGCTCGCGCTGCGGTTATCAGGCCATCTCCTACAACTCGTGTCGCAATCGCCACTGCCCCAAGTGTCAGTCGCAAGCTCGTGAGCGCTGGATCACAGCACGGCAACACGATCTCCTCGACACCAGCTATTTCCATGTCGTGTTCACTGTGCCTCACGAACTGAATGTGCTGGCGTTGGAGAACCCACGCCTGTTTTACGATCTGTTGTTCACCGCCACTGCGCAAACCTTGCTGGAAATCGCATCCGATGCGAAGCACCTTGGAGCCGAGATCGGCGTGATCGCCATCCTGCACACCTGGGGACAGAACCTGCTCCTGCATCCCCACATTCACTGTGTCATTCCCGCAGGCGGGCTCTCGCGGGATCATCGTCGATGGGTTCGTCCGCGCTATCCTTTCTTCTTGCCTGTCAAAGTCCTGAGTCGCGTCTTTCGCGGCAAGTTCCTCGCCGGTCTCAAACGCCTCCACCGCCGCAACAAGCTACAGTGTGCGGGCCCGGCTGGGGCTCTCGCCGACCAACAACAGTTTGCAAAACTGCTCCGTCATCTCCATCGTCACGACTGGGTGGTCTATGCCAAGCCCGCTTTCGGCGGTCCCTTGCAGGTGCTGCGCTATCTCGGCCGCTACACCCATCGCGTAGCCATTTCCAATCACCGCTTGTTGACCTTCGAACAAGAGCGCGTGACTTTCCGCTGGAAGGATTACGCCCACGGTGGCAAACAAAGCCGGATGACTCTGGCGGGAACTGAGTTTCTGCGGCGCTTCTTTCTGCACGTGCTACCCAGAAGCTTCGTACGCATCCGCCACTTCGGGTTTCTCGCTAATCGCTTTCGCCTCTCTCGCCTGGCGCTATGCCGACAACTGCTGGGTTGCAGTTGCTCTATGCCGCGAGAAGTCAGAGCCAACGATGTCCATTCCAACAGTTCCTCGCTTTGGCATTGTCCCCGCTGCAGCGCATCGATGATCGTCATTCAGAGATTTACAGCCGCGGAACTATCAATATGTACGTACTTCGATTCTTCCTAGCAGCTCCGTCGGTAACGACACTTGGATGTGCCTCAGCACGCCGACGCCCTCGTGTCTCCACCTTGTCGCCATTGCCCGTTTTCCAACCTTTCATTCCATCCGTTTGCCGCTCGACCCACGATCACCAGCGAGCTTACGCACTTCCACCCTGCTCTCCCATCGCGCAATCTGACGCCAGGCGCGCATTCAAATCCCATAGCTCCCCGTGTCCGCCGCAAACGCCAGCGACTTCCTCCTAGTCTCCTTATCGAAAACGCCTCGGATCCAGGTTCTTCCGCTCCACTCAAGCGTCCCGCCCGAGGCGTTTCCGATCAAGGCTAGCGACTATCGCGTCCAAGTGACTTCCCCGAGCCAGACTCCCGGCTGGCGTGAACAAGCTGTAATGGAAATACCAACTCGCGACCTGACCGAACGGGCAGCCAGCCGGATTACGTTCGAGATGGCGATTTATCGCCAACTATATCTACGACAGAGGCGGCCCAACTACCTTCATGTAGTGTTTTTGCATGAGCTTCTTGTTCGTCTCCGCGTCCACACCTTCTCGCTCTGCGAACATCATCTCGAAGCCCGCAGGCGTTACGCCGAAAAGCAATACACCATTTTCTGTTCCGATGTTCTTGAAAGTGTGAACTGTTTTGCGAGGAATGAAGATTGATGTGCCGACTGGCACCGCGACAAGTTGGTCCGCAAGCAGGAATTCGAACTGCCCGCTCACGACGTAAGCGAACTCATCCTCTCGAATGTGCAGGTGCCTTGGGGGCCCACCTGCGGGAGCGATTGTTTGCCGGAATAGGCCAAGCGTTCTACCCGTCTCCTCGCTCGTCGCGAGCAGTTCTGTTGTGTCATTCTCTCTGCCTTTTTGGCCGCGGTACCTTCGAATTTCGCCGGGCAATACGATGAGCGGATGCCCTTCGGTTTCAGCAGCGATTACGTACTCCCCTGCAATTGTTGATAGTCCAACCGCTGGCAGTATTCCGAGAAACAAGCGCAAAAGACTTCGTCGGTTCGTGTGAACACTCATAACCACCCCAATTGGCTGGTGAGTGTAGCATCACCCGAGCTGTTGTTGGTAACAGGCCATATCGTAGGTAATCCGAAACGGGGGCGACCCGCCACCGATAGCGAGTGAGATGGGGATTTTACGACGGTAATTGGCGATCAGAGGCAGAAGGGGAAACGCAGCGAGCATAAATGAACCAACGCAACCACTAGAGTCACCGCAAATGCCGTTCGCACAGGATCAATCCACCGACCGAGCATCCACGTGCCCTAGTCGTCCGGGCTGCCTTCTTCCAGGGTGGTGCTAATATTCCGGTCATGAAACCGCGAACTTCTTTGCTTCTAGTCCTCACACTGAGCATCGGTGCTCTCGCTATAGCATTGCATGCTGCCAGTGACCAAAGCGCGAATTACACGACTCGGACCCTTGCCCTCCCGGACCATGGCCGGGGAAATATCACCATGGATTACATCGCCTACGATCCCAAAACGGGATACGTCTGGGTTCCGGCAATCAACATTGGCTCGGTGTACGTCGTGGACACCGGCGACGGTTCCGTTCGCGAGATCCCGGGCTTTGCCACAAATGAGGTTGAACTGGGCGGCCGAAAACGCCTTCAGGGGCCCAGCGGCGTATCGGTGGGTGACGGAGTGGTTTACATCGGCAACCGTGCCGATTCCAGCGTGTGCGCCATTGATGAACAGTCGCTTGCGCGCAAGGCCTGTGGCCACATCGGTTCCACTCCCGACGGTGTAGTTTATGTGCCGTCCACAAAGGAGGTCTGGGTCACCGCGCCGCGCGACAAGTCTGTGCGTGTTTTGGACAGCCAGACCTTGACTCAGAAAGAAAAACTGACCTTCGAGGGCCAGCCCGAAGGATATGCAGTCGATGCTAAGCGCGGGCGCCTCTATATGAATTACGAGGACAAGGACCTAACGACTGCCATTGACCTCAAGACGCGCAAGACCGTTGCGAAGTGGCCGTCAAAGTGTGGCGAAGATGGCCCGCACGGTCTATCGGTGGACGAAGACGCCGGCTTCCTCTTCGTAGCCTGCAGCACGCAGGCGGAGGTTCTGGATGCGGGACACAATGGGGAGAAGCTGTCAGCCATCGATACCGGCGACGGTGTGGATGACCTACACTACTCGCCCGCTACTCACATGCTGTATGTAGGCGCTGCCAAGGATGCGCGACTCACGATCGCCCGAGTTGACGCTACCGGTAAGCTCAGCTTGGTTGCACAAGTACCCACACACGAGGGCGCTCGGAATGGAGTCGTCAGCAATGACGGCACGATCTATCTCGCGCACTCGCAACGGGGCCAATTGGCTGGGCTGATCGTGGTATTGCCGAGTCACAAATAACCCAGATCCAAACGAAGACATTTTCTTTTTTTATGGAACTGGGCATCTTACTTAGAAACGTAGCGTCCAATGACGAGAGGTTGAATCTGGGCCGGGGTAACTAATCCAGCGACGTTTGGTATTGGACGATGAACGGCAGATTTCTGACTGCTGCAGCACTTTGCGACAAGACGACATCTCGATCAACTCGCGGAGCCGGGAAAGCATTCCTCACGTCGGTCGTCTGGTTGGCGATGGCCGGGTGTGTAGCTGGACAGCAGGCACCTGCTCCTCCGGCGTCCTCAACGACGGCATCCACACAAATACCAGATGCGCCATCGACCACCAAACAACAACACGGTTCATTCGGACATGGCGTGGCCACGGTCATCAAAACTATTGGTCAGGATGAATTGCACCTGATTAAGGCGCCCTTTCGTATCGACTCGGTTGGTTTCACAGACGAGCCACCTTTCCTGAACAAAACGCTATTCTGGGACTCGGTGGTAGTGGGGGCGATTGGTGTACTCATTGCGAATGACGAATCGGTCGTCCAACAGGTTCCCAACAGTTGGCACCAGACGGGCATCGATATCTCGAACGCGTGCACCTACGGAGAAGTGGCGGCTACGGGCGGCATCTACCTGACTGGTCTGTTTACCCACGACAAACACGCACAACGCACGGGCGTTTTGGCCGCTGAAGCATCCATTGACAGCACGCTGCTTTACGGATCGATGAAGCTGATCTTCAATCGGCAGCGACCGTACATGGGCAACGGCGTCGGCAAGTTCTTCTACGGCAACTTTAGCAGCGGATCGTTTCCTTCGGGGCACGCAACCTTCGCATGGACTCTCGCCTCCGTGGTGGCCCACGAGTATCCGAAGTGGCCGGTACAGTTACTGATGTATGGCATGGCGACGACCGTCGCAACTACCCGCGTCACAGGCGGACAGCACTTTCCTTCTGATGTGTTTGTGGGATCGACGCTAGGGTACCTGGTGGGAAGGTATGTGGCCAATAAGGATAAGCGGCCTCAAACCCAGACGTCGCACGGCCTAAAGCAACTACCGAATGCGATTCTTAGTCACGTGACTGTCCAATAGCCACTTACGCCACATTAGCGATCTTCCTAGATACCCTGTCGTGGGTGGCGCAGGGTTGACCAGAGCGGATGCGCAGCACAAAGGGCAAGCCCAGCAAGCGCAACGCCGGCCATGATGAACGGCGGTCGAGAGGCGCGCACAAGTGGTTCTGCGTGCCATAACGTGGCTGCGCCTGCCACGAACATGATCGGCGTGACGCAGGCAGCGATGAGCAAGTTGCCTCGCGACGCTCGGCTCAGCAATGCATTGCTGATGGCGCCGACAAGAGAGAGAATCACCGCAAAAATGGGCATGCGAACAAGCCCCTCGGATGCCGCTTCGAGCATGTTCCTTACCAGAAACGCCCCGGGATCGGTCATGCCGCTGGCGACAAACCAATCGTGCATCTGCAACTCGGCATTCCTCTCAAAAGCAAGACTTACGCTATACACCACGCACAGCAGGATGAGCATTCCCACGATCGCGCACCACACGCCGGCAATTACCGCCATGACGAGCGAATGTGTTCGTTCCCAAGTCTTCGAACCCACCGCGCCAAGCAGCGCGAGCATTAAGAATATTGGGGTGATGACGAGAATGAAGGGTCTGTGCGGTAAGAAGGATTCAACAATGTGGTTAGAAACATATACGGCACCTAACAGTACACCCAGCTGCGCGCCCACCCGGGCTGAGGCGGTGACCTCCGCGTCTCGCTGAAACCACAGCCATACTCCAGCGAAGCCGTAGGCAAGCAAGAGCGCAATGTCCATCCGGAGCAGACCACTGACGGCACTTTGAACGCTACTAGGATGACGTACAACGCCGACTGCGATGAGTGAAAGCACGATGAGCACGCCCAGGACTGCCGTGCCCGCAAGCATGTGGCTCGTGCGGTTCTGCGTCACATCGTCGGTCACTGGCTCTAATTCTCCTGGCGTTCCACGAGTCGGACATGCATAGCGATGTGTTAGATCGACCGGCCTAAGCGCTCTTCGGTTGCGAAGCGGCTCAGGCCAATCTCCGGCCGAAAAACAACCTAGTGGCAAAGTTCTTCAACTTCAAAACGTCGGCCCACGATTATAGGTGATGTGACCAGGCCAACTCGCACCCTATCTAAACCGGATGGAATATGTTCCTCGGGAGTGGGCCAGGATCCGGCAAGCGCATTGGCGTCGGCACTTGATTTCATAACACTGTCGGCTCCCTCGACGTGAGTAGACTTGATAGCTGCCAAGCAACCAAGGCTCGGGAGGAAGGAGCCGAACATGCTGATTATAGGTTGCGATTATCACCCGAGCGTTCAGCAAATCGCGTTTGTTGATTCAGAAACGGGAGAAAGCGGTGAACGACGACTGCTGCACAAGGACGGCGAAGCCGAAAGGTTTTACCGCGACTTGAAGCTACGAGGTGTAAGCGTGCGCGTGGGGATAGAAGCCACAGGGCACGCCCGCTGGTTCGAACGGTTACTGGCGGAACTGGGTTTCGAGCTATGGATTGGTGATCCGTCCGAGATTAAGGCTGCGCGAGTGCGGAAGCAGAAGACTGACCGGCTGGATGCGCAGCTGCTGCTGAAGCTGCTGGTGGAAGAGCGCTTTCCACGCATATGGGTACCAAGCCCGGAGAATCGGGATCTGCGCCAACTGCTTTGGCATCGGCATCGGCTGGTGCAGATCCGGACACGAGTCATGAATCAGTTGCAGGCAGTGGCTATGAACGAAGGAGTGCGACGCAAGGGAGCGCTGTGGAGCAAGTCGGGGCGCGCCCAGTTGGAGTCCTTCGTGCTGTTACCTTGGGCCAGCCGACGCCGGCAAGACTTGCTGGACGTGCTGGACCGCTTGAACCCCACCATCGATGAATTAAGCACGGCGGTGGAGCAGGAAGCCAAGAAACGACCCGAGGTGCTACGGCTGATGACGCATCCTGGGGTTGGTCCCCTGACTGCCCTTGCCTTTGTGCTGATCATCGGATCGGCGAAGCGTTTCGCTTGCGGCAAGCAGATTGGCAGCTACCTGGGACTGATTCCCTGTGAAGACTCCAGCGCCAATCGTCAGCGGCTGGGGCATATCAGCAAGCAGGGCAACACGCTGTTACGTTTCTTGCTGGTGGAAGCAGCCCAGGCTGCTGTCCGTTGCGACAAGGAGTGGCGACGGAAGTATTGTACACCTGGCCATGCGGCGGGATCCCCGGATCGCCAAGGTAGCCATGGCACGCAAACTCGCCGTCAGTTTGTTCTGGATGTGGCGCAAGGAATGGAATTACGAACAGGTTATAAAGTTCGGTTCGCACGCGGGAGAGCCCGATTACGTCCATGGTGTGAAGTAAATCACCGCCCACTTGATTGGGCATCCCGCTCCCTACGGAGGGAGTTCGAAGTAGTAATCATGATCGACGTTGCGACCGGAGAGATGGTTGGGTCGGACTGAGTTCCACCCGAGAGATTACACGCGAGCCTTTGGTTGATGATGGCAGGAGTTTTCAGGGAGAGCGAAATGGCGCGCTCTTAAGAGCGGATGGTGTAGTGTGCCTCAAAAAGTGCTTGACAGGGGCGACAGTGTTAGAGATGGACGTATAATGCCCTATTCGCGGATGTGACGTACCAAAAGCGGGCGACCGTCGCACTTCGACGCGTAGCCGACTACACGGCCAAGTGGATTTCGGTTGCCGGTGTCTCACGGGCGAACACGTCGGGCCGGCAGACTTGCAACCACAACTACTCGTACCGCAAGGCATCGATGGGGTTTAGCTCGGACGCTTTGCGCGAAGGATAGTACCCAAAAAATATCCCAACGGCGGCGGCAAATAGTCCCGAGAACAGCAACAGCTGTGGCGTCAGCTTGATCTCCCACTGCAGCAAATTCTGCATGAGAGCCGACGTTCCGATTCCGGCAAGCACGCCTAAGAAGCCCCCCATCAGGCTGATGGCGATGGCTTCGCTAAGAAACTGAAACTGAATGTCAGCTTCGGTAGCGCCGATGGCCAACCGAATGCCGATCTCGCGAGTGCGCTCGGTGACCGATACCAGCATGATGTTCATGATCCCGATGCCGCCGACTAGTAATGCTAACGACGCCGTGATGCCCAGCAATAGCGTGAACAGTTCACTGGCCTGCAACTGCGCCCGGATCACGTCCTCGGGACTGCGAATATTAAAGTCTTCGGGCTCGTCGGGATGCAGGTGATGGCGCTCGCGCAACAGCCCCACGGCCTGTTTGGTCGCAATCGGAATGGCCGCGCGGGAGGTTGCGGAGAAGAAGATGTCATCCAGCCAACTCGTGCCGCTGATTCGTTTCATCGCAGTGGTGTAGGGCATGGCAACGAAATCGTCCTGGTCCGAGCCGCTGGCGGACGCTCCCTTGGGCCGGAAGGTTCCGATCACGCGACACGGCATGGCTTGCACGCGAATGCTTTTGCCGACCGGGTCCCCATTTGGAAACAGACTCTGAACGACAGTTTGACCCAATATGCAGACAGGCACATCCCGGTCGACATCGTCGCGGGTGAAAATAGTGCCCGCCTGAATCTCCCACTTTCGAATGTCGAAATACTCTGGAGCAACGCCACGATATGTGGTGTTCCAGTTTTGAGTTCCATAAACAAGTTGAACTCGACCATCGACGTTGGGGCTCATGCGTTTGAAACCGGGGATCTCCGCAAAGATGGCTTGAGCGTCTGCCATCGTGAGACTGTTGGTCTCCCGGGTGCCGAAGCGAACTCCGTTGGTGGCCCGGCTGCCTGCTTCGATCCAGATCATGTTGTCCCCAAGCTTTTGAAGCTGCTCCTCCACCTTGGCGGATCCGGCTTTGCCTACTCCGACCACGCAAATGAACGCGGCGATGCCAACGACCAAACTAAGAATGGTGAGGACCGTCCTGATGCGGTTGCGCCGCAGGGACTTCACTGCCTCGCCCCAGATGGAATGAGCGTATATCAGCATGGTCGATCCTGACAGAATCCGCGGACTGCTTGCTGCCGGCGTGTCCTACTCATAGCGCAGCGCCTCAATCGGATTAAGCTCGGACGCCTTCTTTGCAGGGTAGAAGCCGGAGATGGTCCCAATCGCGATAGCGAAAACCGGTGCCAACACTAAGATGTAGGGCGGGATTAGAATCGGCCATTCCAGTGTGCGTGAAACAACCAGTGAGCTGGTGATCCCGAAAGCGATTCCGATGGCTCCTCCGATCAAGCCAAGAAACATGGCTTCGATGAGGAACTGCTTTCGCACGTCTTCCTCCGTGGCTCCCACGGCCAGTCGCAGCCCAATCTCTCGCGTCCGTTCGGTGACAGAAACCAGCATGATATTCATGATGCCGATACCTCCGACCAGCAGCGCAATGCTTGCGACGATCATGAGCAGAACTGTCATGACGGAACCCTGCTCGGCCGCCGCATCAGCGACGTCCGCGAGGTTGCGCACCACAAAGTCGTTCGGGTCGCCGGGGCGGATTTTGTGCCGGTCGCGCAACACGCTCACGATCTGTCGCTGCGCCACGTAGCTGGCGTCGCGTGATACAGCCGACACCATGATCCAGCGAAGCCATTGCTGGCCCAACAGTTTCTTTTGCACAGTGGTGAGTGGCACGAAGATCGCATCGTCCTGGTCCTGTCCGCCTTCAGCACTGATGCCCTTGGGGGTAAGCACCCCCACGACCTTAAACGGTAGGTTGCCGATTCTGATCGTCTCTCCGATAGGGTTCGTCGATCCGAACAGATACCTGCGAACGGTATCGCCGAGAACTGCCACCGTCGCGGACTGGGTCACGTCGTCGTCGCCAAAGGAAATACCACTGGCGAATAGCCAGTTGCGCACTTCGAAATACTGAGGCTCCGTTCCGGTAATCTGGGTCGCCCAGTTCTGATTGCCATACACGACTTGCTGGCCGGTCCCGGTGCCGGGCGCCACGTTAGAGACCGACGGGCACTCGCGAGCAATGGCCCTCGCATCGGCTGCGACGAGGGTTTTGGTTTGGCCGCTGCCCACATTCAGCCCATAACGGTTCACGGAACCCGAGCCGACAAACAGCATATTAGACCCCATCGCCGCCAACTGTTCCTGCGCCTTGGCCGCCGCGCCTTGACCGATGCCAACCACGGCGATCACCGCCCCCACGCCAATGATCATGCCAAGCATAGTCAGGGCGGAACGCAGCTTGTTACGGGCCAACGCGCGAATCGCGAGCAGGAATGCAGAGGAGAAATCCATACGGCTACGTCAATCCTCGATGGTAGGGAGGGTTTTCAGCACGTCGCTCGCGACCTCGGGGGAAGCGACAGCGTCGTCCCGCTTGATATGACCGTCGCGGAATACGATCTCCCGTTTGGCGAACTGCGCGATGTCCGGTTCGTGAGTAACCAGCACGATGGTCAGTCCTTTCGCATTCAGTCGCTGAAAAATCTCGATGATTTCAACCGCAGTGCGACTGTCGAGATTGCCAGTGGGCTCGTCAGCCAGCAGCAGCGATGGCTGATTCGCCAGCGCCCGAGCAATCGCAACTCTCTGTTGCTGACCACCCGACAGTTGCGACGGAAAATGATCTTCGCGCTGCGCAAGGCCTACGAGCGCTAGTGCTTCCCGAGCGCGGGACTCACGAGCTTTCTTGCCGAGCCGCGAGTACAGCATCGGAAGCTCGGTGTTCTCCAACGCCGAGGTGCGACCAAGAAGATTGAAGTTCTGAAATACAAAACCAATCTTCTGATTTCGGATGCGGGCTAGCTCTTTCTTGGCGAGGCCCGATACATCGATTCCCTCCAGCAGATACTGGCCCGCTGTCGGCTTGTCGAGGCACCCGAGAATATTCATGAAGGTTGACTTGCCGCTCCCGCTCGCGCCCATAATCGCTACAAAATCGCCAGCCTCAATGCTCACACTCACGCCACGGAGTGCGTGCACTTCGGTTTCTCCGAGCTGGTAGGTCTTCTTGAGACCGCGGACTTCGATCAACGAGGCAGTGGTAACGGGCCCCGTGGATTCGTCTGCGGTGGTTGGAATGGGACTCGCCATGACTAACGCCTCGGCCCAGCCAGCCCCGGCCCAGCAGGGCCACTCTTGGCCGTAGTTACGCCGGTCACTAGTTCTTCTCCCGGCTTCAAGTCACCACCCGTCATCGCCGTGTACGTGTGGTCCGTCAGCCCCACAGAGATCTGCACGGGTTGCAGAGACTTGTCGGGCAGAAGCCGCCAGACAATCGCGTGATCGCCAGCGCCGTTTGCCACCGCAACTGCGGCCGGCTTGGGCTTGGCAGCGCCGCCTGCAGCCGCCCCCGCCATCCCATTAGGCGATTGCGGGACCGTGATTCCGTACTTACGGTACAGCTCTTGTATCTTGCCCGCGGGCAAGTCGGGCTTGTAGCGCAACGCGGCGTTCGGAATCTTAATGACATCGCTCCTCGCCGCCACGGGAATCGATACGTACGCGGTCATGCCGGGAAAGAGCTTCAGCTCCGGGTTGTCGAAATCCACGATCGTGTCGTAGGTGACCACGTTCTGTACGGTTGTGGCGTTCATGCGAACCTGGTGCACCACTCCGTGAAACGATTCTTTCGGGAAGGCGTCCACTTTGAAGTCGGCACTATGCCCCGGACGGATCTCGCCGACATCGCCTTCATCGGTTTTCGCATAAACCTGCATCTTGGTCAGGTCGAGCGCGATGGTGAACAATGTGGGAGCCTGCAGCGAAGCAGCTACCGTCTGCCCGATGTCAATGCTCCGGTTCACCACCGTCCCATTGATCGGTGCGCGAATGATGGTGTAATCCAAATTGATCTCGGCCACCTTTAGGCTCGCCGCCTTCTGAGCCACCTGGGCCTCCGCCTGCTGAATCGCTGCTCGATCCGATCCGACCTGGGCGGTAATGGCATCGTATGTCGCTTTGGCTTGGTCGAGTTGTTGCTGGCTTACGACTCCCTGCTTCGCCAAGCCAACGGCGCGGTCATAATCCAGCCGGTTCTGGGTCAGCATGGCCTGATCTTTCACCATGTTCGACTTGGCAGCCGCCAACGACGCCTCGGCGTTGCCGAGATCAGCGCGCGCCTGAAGAACAGCCCCTTCAAACAACTTCGGGTCGATTTCGGCGATGACCTGGCCCTTGGTGACCTTGGAGTTGAAATCAACATACAACTTCGAGATCATTCCCGAAACCTGCGAACCAACTTGGACGGAGGTAACCGGATTGATTGTCCCGGTGGCATCAATCACCTGCCGAATGTCGCCTTTCTCCACCTTAGCGGTGAAGTATTCCTCTGCTGGACTTTGATTAAGACGGTACACCGCGATGGCGGCACTCGCCCCCACGATCACGAGAATCCAAACCCAATATCGCTTGATCAGTCCCAAGTTGTCTTTCCCTGTCCCCGGCCGAAGCCTCGCTTACATAGGCCCACGGTTTCTGTGAGTCACGCGCCTCTCTGTGTTCGCTCGCCAATAAGTACTGCGAACCCACCATGCTAACAAGTCAAGCTGAAGAATTGCTGAAGTTAGGGAGGATCTGACAAGCGAGGCCTTTGAGCGTGTTCTGGTCTACCAACTCGAGTTCGAGGGCGTAGCGAAGTAGCCAAGAGCATAGCGTTCGTTTATTACCGCGCCAGTGCTCGACCGGACCGGGCCGCATCCGCATTGGCACCTCCACGTGGACGACAAACGCCCATCTCGTGCTCTTGAAGAACTCCCCCAAGTCGCGGCCACAGAGACGGAACGCCGACAACACGTAAGCGACTCGAGAACAACGTCTCAGGGTCCTTCGTCCCTAATCCGTGCGGAGCTTAGAGAATAACGCCGTTGATAGTTTCTGCCTCTTTTTACCTCATCGCGTACAGCCTATGGTTGGTACATCAGCAGAGCACTCAGTTTTGACTGTTGCGGTGCTGGAAAGCGTTCGCCCGATGACAAGAATCAACTCATCACTCTTTTTGGTTAATCGCCTAAAGCCAGTATTACCGGGCGTCTTGGCCTCGGGAATTGCAGGACTCCCTGGCATCGTGCGCCGCAAGATAGAGCTTTGATTTGCTGTCACTTCGTCTAACTTTCAGCCATCTGCGGCTCTGGCAGCCGCACAGACTTATTAACCGGTTCGGATTTCCTTCGGAGGATTGACTCAATGAAGAAACTGTACGCGCTACTCGTAGTATCCATGTTTCTGCTTGCCCTTCAGGCAGGAGCCACGGTGGTGATCGGCCAAGTTGGAAGCAACTTGCCAATGCCGCCCGCCAATTACTTTGGCGCAGGACCCCAGACGTACGGTAATTACACCTGGTCCTCAACCAATGCCTCCACGCAGGGCGGGTCCGTCTATGGCTACACGGGCGGATACGGCTACCTGGCCAACGGCATTTGGGACGGCGCCCTGGGCCCAATGGCTGGCGTGAACGATAGCTTCGACGTCTATGGTGTCACTGACACCATGACATTTGCTTTCGCGTCACCGGTGTCCTGGGTCGGCGGCTTCTTTAACTACGTTCCCGGTGGCTCGACTCCGACCACGCTCGCGGTGTATGACACCTCGAGCAACCTTATTGAGTCGTACAATCTGACCTTCCTCACCGGTGGCGGAACGAACTCGGGCGAGTGGATTCGCTTCGTGGAAACCACTCCGATCGGCTCATTCTCCATGACCGGCAACTACGTTGGCGTTACGGGTCAGTCTGTCACTCCCGAACCCGGCACGCTAGCGCTTCTGGGTAGCGGCATTGTCGGCCTAGCCGGCTTCGCCCGCCGGAAGTTCAGAGTTTAATTTCCAATTCCCACTTCGTGGGCCAAACGGCCGGAGCGAAAGTGCTCCGGCCATTTTCTGCGCACCTAGCCATGACATCAAAATGATTGTGGCTCAAAGACCTGCTTTCAGTTCTGACTCAGGATCACGTTAGAACCCAGGATCGTGTCCATCTACCGCATCATGGAACAAGTAGTTGCACCGCCGGGTCCAAGCCAATGTCAGTTTTCTCGAAAACAAACTCCGCCGAGCGAAAGAAGCGCTTCTGCATCGGCTTCTTTTCCCGGTTAGCCTTCAACTCCTCTGCCGTCCCCACGTCGTCGGGCCGCTCGAGGAAGAGAAGATAACGAGTGGCGGCGTGCCAGGAGTCTGGCTCGCGTGAGGCCGGCGTCGTCTCAAGTTGACGAATAACGCCTAATCGGACAAGTGACTTTCTGCTCACGCCCCAGAAGTCTTCTTATAGGAATTCTCGCCAGAGCGGGACCGGGAAAAGACGCCGCTATCGACTTGTGGCATGATTTGTGGCACAGGTCACTCCACCACTGGGGCAAACTGCTGCATTGCGGTGCATAGTTAAGCTATTGAGCTGGGTTGCCTGATGACACTAACGCTATGAATTCGCGCCACTTAAGCTCACTCAAGCTATCTGTCGCTGATTCGGCATCCGTCGTTCGCAACGAGGAGGCCAGCGGTTCGATCCCGCTCAGGTCCACCAATCTTTTCAAACACTGCAAATTTCCATACTCGTCAGTGTGAGCGTTTTTGGCGTGGTTTGTGGCATGGCCGCCCTGGCGATGCGCATCCGGCGCAAAGAGTCGATCCAGAGCGCTCCGCTTGGCCGCCAGGCGAATGTGCGGGTAGTGCTCAATCATCTTCCGCGACACGTGGCCGGCGATCGACATGACGGTCTCGTCGCTGGTATGGGATTCAGCCAAGCCGCGCAGCTGTTGCGGCCCAACTCCGCCTCACTGCCGATCGAACGGCTGAGTGGCATAGAAAGCTAGCGCCTCCATGCCTGTCTGCAACGACGGCCTTGAACCGTAGGTCTGCTTTGGAGGCACCGTGATCGTCACGTTGTCGGGTTGTGTCCAGACCTCCTTGCCGTTGTTTATTTCGACTCGGTTCATGGTGATCTTCATGCTCTCTGCCGACACCTCAGCAAGCAGGTAGTGATAATTCACGGTCGTGCTCTGGAAGAAGTCGCTTGGGTTTCGCACAATCGGATAAGCGTGGGCTCCGCCCCCGCCGGTCACAAAGTACGTCACTCCGCCATGCTGATGGCGTTCGTAGTTGTGAACATGCCCGGAAAAGACCACGAAGCGTGCACGAGTATGAAGCTGTTGTTTCTCAAGGAACGCGGCAAGGTCTTTTTCGGCCGAGCGGGCCGAGTGTCCCCCGCCATATGTTTCCTCGTCGGAGGAACTGGTGTAGAGCGGATGATGAAGCACGACAAGAACGAATGCCACATCGTCGGGAATGTTCTCTAGCTTCTGTTTGAACCACTCGCCCTGGTTGCCGGTCGTCTCACTCAACGAACTGTCCAGTACGAGCATCAGGCAATTTGCCAAGCGCACTGAATAGTAGCGGCTGCCGCCTAAATGAGGAAAGCGCATGAAGTAATTTGAAAGCGCGGTAGCTTCGTTGCCCTGCAGATCATGATTCCCTAATGCGGGATAAACAGGGATATTCTCCTGCCGCCATGCACTGGTTTCCGAATCCCAAACCGCCCAATCCTTGGCATCGTCGCCCCTGTAGACGATGTCACCTCCAATGGAGATAAACGATGGGTCAGTTTTCGCGATGGCGCGCACGATGGCCTGCCGAATCTCAGAATTGGAAACGCGTGAGCTGGACGAGTGCGTGAATCGGGTGTCGCCGAACGCGACGAAACGGAAAGGAACGGAAACTGTTTGTTGGAGTTCGGACGGCGTAGTCGGAGACGGAGCGTTGTAGGCCCGAGTGACGTGAAAGACTGTAACTAACATTAAGATTACAGCCAACGGGCAGACCTTACGCCACGCCACCGGCATCGTCTTCACTGGTTCAGTTCCCCTTGACTGTCGAGCATACAAACTCGATTCGGCGATGTAAAGCCGGCCAGTGCACCACAACCTACAACCTGGTGGCGAAAAAGCTTGAGACATGGACTGAAGACAGACGACGAGCTCCGGCAAGCACGCGAGCGACCTACGCATCCACCTAAGCGTGTGTGCGGGAGTCAAGGACTCTTTGCGCGAGATCGAGGTAAGCTTTGCTTACCGCCTTAGTTGCGTCGTGGAACGTGTCGAAGTTCTTTCCGATGGTCTCCGCGTAACCATGAGACTGTCGTTGCCTCCCATGTGCGAGTCCAAGAATGTAGGCGTCGTATCGCGCGAGGTCGATGACGAACTCCCGCCGACTCTTCTTCTGGCTGGAATACGGTACGTCGACCAGGGTCACCTGCTTTGGACGTATCCAAAATCGTCGGTGTCCGTCGAGAGTGATCAGATCGTATTCGGATCCCGTTAACTCCGGCCAGAACGCCTGCCGAACGCGAGACAACCACTGCTTCACCGCAGGCTGAGGTTGAAAGCGAGCTGTCCCAGGTTCGACGTACTGCTTCAACTCCATGATGCGCCGTCGTGAGTTCTTGCCCTGTACAAGCACCCAAATGCGGATTACTCCCATTCTGCCACCCCGATCTTCCGGGCGGTTCGCGAGGCCAAGTATCTCTTCGGCCGGAAACAGCTCTTTGATGGTCCGGGCCTCGATATCGTAGTTGTAATGTTCGATCTTCCCTTCTTTGAACTTGAAGCCCTGATTGCAAGACCGCGCTCGCGCGTACTTCCATGCCATGTCGTCATACTGTGAGACCTTCATGGCAAGCCACTTTTGAACGGATGCGGGAGGCGCAACGGCCTTCTGCCTTAGTCCCAACAAATATGCTTCCTGCAACACGCGCCTTGAGCTTTCCGGACTCAGCGCCTTCACTGTAGTCACGTATCGGACATAGTCCAGAGCGAACGGCCCCTGACCGGCATCGTCGAAATCGACGTTCACAAACTTCATCAATCTCCGTCCATGCTTCGTCGTAAGCGGGAGAGGAGCGAAGTTGCCCAAGTGTGGATCGCCAGCAATCGTCCCTTCGAAACGTAGGAATCGCTTCAGAGGCTCCAGATCCGCACCGTGCTTCATGTAGCTCCAGAATTCTGGGCCGTTGCTGCGGATCAACTGCGAGAGATTGCTGGATTCATCGACCTGGTTGAACACAGGGTGCACGTTTGCAGCACTCATACTCCACTCCTCTCAGGGACTGCCACATCGAACCAGACCACTGTGGTCCGGGGTGGATAGCCGTACGAATACTCGACAACGCCAAAGCCGGCACGACCACTGCTTCAATTCGGACGAGCCGTGCAATGGTTCGGTACACTGGGAAGGCCCGCCGGATTGTCTATGACGGTCAAGTCGGCCGGCTGATTCTTCCACCTGCAGCGGGCAGCGGCGACATCTTCGCGCTTCTGTTTGAATGCCGTAACCCACTGTTGCACGATCGCATCTTCGGATTGCCCTTGCTTGAAAGTCCCATCGCTGTTGTGGTGCTCAGGCATTTCGGCAAGCCGTCCTGCCTCGAACAGATCGGCGATCTGGCGATCTGAGAGTTGGCATAGCAATCCTGCCGCATAGCGGCGTCCCTCTTCACTGATGGTTGGATTGCCGAGACCGTCTTTCGCGGTCAAGCTCTTGTGCAACTCAGCCTGGCACTCAGAAGGCTGCTGGTTGCCAGACTTCGATGCCCCAGTAGGGGGACCGCCCTTTGCCCACACAGGCGCGCTCGACCACTTTTCCAGATTTACCTTTGCCGTCGAATTTGACGTGAATATTCCACCCCCACCGAAGGTAGCTCCGACGTCCTGCACTACGAGCCTGGACTCGTCACACGTGGTCGTGATGGGATGTGTGCTGGTGTCCATGTTTATTCCAATACAGATCAGGCGCTGTTGCGGCGGCTTATTGTCGCTATGCTTAATAAAAGCGGCCATGAGCTTGAGTGCGTCTTTCTCGTATGTCGGACGTCCATTGAGCTCCTGCATTTCTTTCCAGCTCCACCCCTCATCGTCTTTCCCCACTTCGTACATCTTGTGGCCATCGACCTTCCTGACGAGTGAAGCCTGATCATACTTACGAAGTCCGACGCTCCCGTTGCCCGACATCGGATCAGCAGGACAGTTCGTGCATATCACTCGAACGGGAAACCACGCGTCCGTATAGAAGCCCAAGGCCCAGAGCAGCCGACTGGATACAATTTCAGCGTAGACCTCCCGGTTATCAGCGCCGAATTTCACCTTTATGGGTTCTTCGTTCATGTCCTCCGTAAAGGTCTGGATTGTTCCATCTTGACTCTCAACCTTCATCACCTTGCACAGGAATTTGGGAGTGTTTCCGCCCATCTGTGAACCCGGGGATACGAATTCACAGGTGACTTTGTCGTTGTAGTGAAAAAGGAATAGTTTCTTCTTTTGTTTTGGGCCGGCCATGATGTCGACATCAGCAACATTCTTGGGCTCGACGATCAAAGCTTTCTTAATCGCTTCCTGTCTGTCTTTGGGCGAATAGAATTCCTTCTGTATCTTCTGAGTCGGTTCTGTGGTAGTGGCTTGCGACCACAGGGTTGGGGCGAAGCTCGAGCTGGCCAGCAGCAGCAGAGCTGCCGCAGCTCGCGAGTGCGCGGCAAGGTAGGCGAAACAGCGAACGTTTGAGACAGCCGAGAGTCGGCTGTGGTCGGTATTGGGGTTCATAGCGGTCCTTTCTCCAGAGGATGGCTGCATACTCAGGTCCATTCAAACCCTTCGTCCAGACCGGAACCGGAAGTTATTAGTTTCAGAATCTGCCCACAGTCCCGGATCACTCAAGATAGATGATCATATTCCTTGCAATTGGCTTGCCGTATCCGATAGATTGAGAATTGTCGAGTAAATTGCCCGCAAGATGATCACTCGACGTCCATTTGACTACAGACGACCTCAGACGATGTGGCACCCGAAGGCTATCCTAAAGGATAGGTGCTATCCACTCCGAACTTCGGGAGCACCCAGTATTGCGTAACTGGACGAAAAACTCTGTCCTTACTGAGGGGCTCTTGGGTGGCACGAACCCTCTGGACCCGCTAACGGTGCGTACTGTGCACATTCTGTTCCAGATCGGTCATAAAAGGAAGTGAAATCCGCAGTAAGATGAACCCGAATCCCAAAGGCGAACGGCGGATTTACCAGCCCAAGTGCAGCCATCGCCTGACCCAACCCTGCCCATAGCCAAGCCTACTTTATCGCCGCACGGCAGCGGGGTGTTCCAAGGGTGGTGTGCAGACACTTGGTCCGGCGGTCACAACGTCGGTACCGATATTGCATCGTGCGGAATCCCAGATGTCTTCGCGTACTCGCCGCTGTGACGTCTAAAGACCGCCTGGTGAGCGTAGAACCACGGCGGGATGGCCGTCTGCGCCCGTGGTTTCTTCGCATCGTAGTGGTTTGGTCAGCCAGTCGTAATGGGGCTTCCGAATCCACTTGGCAATCTTTCAGGCACCTTTCAACGATTCGTGCGCTGGACCGTCCGGATCGGGCTTCGCATATTTGCTGCCGGTACTAAGACCGAGGACGTCCGCCTGACGCGCGGCGCTGAAGCGCCGCTCTACCACAACCGCCACAGGCTACAACAACTCCGAAACCGCTCTAAAGCCCTGACGCAAAGCCTCCCGAAATGAGTATTTCAGCAGCCTGCGAAGCCGTGCCACTTCAAGGCGAGAGATGGACTACATCAACTGTGAAACCGCTAAAGGGGCGAGTCCAGGCTGCAGGTCAACCGCGGACGGAAGAGAAATCCGCGTCTCCCATCTTGATTTGAGCGGAAATACCGCCGCGACCCTGTGGACAGAATGGCGTTGCTAGGTTGCGGTGCGTGGTGGGGGAGCGCAAAAAAGCCGGGGAGCCATCCCCCGGCGCTTTAGATAAGGCACAAACCAATTAGAGATTGAGCTTGCGGCGCAGCGTGCCAGCCAGACCGAGGATTCCCGTCCCGAGGAGAACCAGCGAGCCGGGCTCAGGGACGCCGGTCAACTGGAAGGCATGCTCCTGGCCGTTGTTGAACCATCCGTCGCCGGCAGGAGGCAGGATGTCCTCGTTGCCGGTGATGGTACCGTTGAAATTGGTAGTTTCCCAATAGACTTCGGCGCGGGCCGTATTGTTGAGGTCGCCATTGTGCAATCCGATCCAGTACTTCTGTCCGCCTAAGGCCAGGAAAGGCGAGATGTCAAAGCTATAGTAGTACTCGTCGTAGAATCCCAATACCACGTTGCCGGTAAAGGTCCGCGTGAGGTTGGTGCCTGCCAGGAATCCCTCGACCGCCGGATTGCCAAGATTCGGCTGGCCACTTGCATCGGAGTAGATGCCATACCAGATTGAACCTGCAAAGCCGTTTACGCTGGGACTTTCGATGGTCCAGAAATGTACGTCGGTAATCAACGTCGAAGTCCGGAACATGAAATCCTCAGCCTGAATCCAGTTGGTCATCTCGTTGCCACCCTGCTGATTGGGAGCACCATTGTCGTACACCACAACTCCAGCGAAGGCAGTAGGAATCAACAGCAGACATAGAATGCAAGTTAGAAGTGTGCGTTTCATATTGTTCCTTTCGAACTCGTGCCGGGTTATAAGTTGCGGGGGAGACAACCTAAGTCTACTCACGAGGACGGTGGCGCGGCACAAGAAAGAGGATGGGAAGTTGGAGAATTCCCAAAACGAACTGCCGGGTATGGAGAGGAATTCAAGAAAAAGCGGGCGGGATGAGTTCGTCGCCCGCTCCGGACTGAGTTGTTTCTATCGTGCGGGAGGCGCTGCCGCCTTCTTTTTGTGTGGCAGCTTGCCACGCTGCTGGCCTTTCACGGTTGACTCATCTACCGGCGAACCCAACTCCGGGTGGCCGGCGCAGAGGTCGCCCGCGGGAATGAAGAAGAAGTGCACGACGTTCTCGTCGGCGCCGCCCTGGCGTGTTTCGATGCGGTCGGCGTCAACCTTGGAAGAGCCGCCGGCGGTCAGGCAGTACATGGCATTTTCTGCGCATTGCGCGGTGAGGTTCGGACCTTTGGCGGCATTGGCTGCAGCGGCCGATCCCACGATTACGAGTTTGCTGGTGGGACGGCCCTGAAAGTCGAGCGCCAGTTTGTCGAGATGCGAAGGCGAAGCAAGGGCCGCGTCGTTTCAAAACGCGGCCCAAATTGAAACAGGAACGGGTTGGGCTACAGGAACTTCTTGCGGGCCAGCAGACCGGCGAGGCCGCCGACCATCAACACCAAGGAGGAGGGCTCGGGAACCGGCGAGGGCGCAATGGTGAGCAGCTCCTGCGGACCTTCGGGATCAGTGTCGTACTGGCTCACCGGCGTATAGATTCCTACGCTATGAAAGTTCACTCCGGGGAATCCGGCATTGGCTTCCTGCTGTGCCAGATCAAGCCAGTTCTGCGCACCGGTGGTCAGGGGAGTGGTGTTGTCGAATGTGTACCAAACGGCAATGTTGATGTCGGTCCACTGAGTCGAGGGGGTCACTTGCGTTTGCAACAGGATCCAGCCGGCTTCGTCGTAGAGCGTCGCCGCATTGGGCAGCTGATTAAAGCGCAGCAGGCTCAGGTTACCGGTGCCAAGATCGGTGTAGTTTGCCTCCCACGTCTGGCCGGGCAAACCACCGTGCTCCCAGTCATCACACATTACAGAGATGCCGGGGACGCCGTTAATTGTGGCCGTGTACGGATATCCCGCTTGCCATCCCTGCGGCTGAAACGAGGTAAACACGATTGTGATAGGGACGGCGAAACACGCCGCAGCGGCCAAGACCAAACCAAGTAGCACGACTAATCTTCTCAAGGAATGCTCCTTTCCAGCCTGCTCGAGTACCGCAGAATCCTTCGGCTAAGGATGGGACGCCGGGGCAAGCCGCGATACTAAAGACATCAAGACCTAGCCAGAGGTCATCTCGACTGAGTACTTGAGGTGCGGTAACCTGGGAGTCCCGCTGTCAACTCAGATTATGTCCCTGTCTACACTGTGATGCAAGGGAATGCTACGCCAAACCTCATATTTTATTAGCCTTGCGTTTCACGAAAGGGGCGCATCGGGCAAGACTTAGGTGCCGCCGCTTAGCAGAGAACGGCAATTCCGGCTGGCTACTTGTCCGCTGGTGTAGGCTATAGCGTTGAACCCATGAACAATCGGCTAAGGGTGGCGAACGCTGTGGACAGAGGTTTGCGGTGTGCCGTTCTGGTCGCGTCGCTCTGCCTGGTCGTTCTCGCCGGGGCCTCGGAAGGCCTGGCTCAGGCGACTCCTGCCAGCGCCGCGCCGAGCGAAGCGATGCCCAGCGCAGTCCCGGCTCCGCCGGTTTCTTCGGCGAGTCCGCAGTCGCAGCCGGTCGAGGCACCCAAGGCTTCCGCCGAGAACGCGGCCAAGACGGGCCATCCGCCAAACGGTCCGGCGAGCAAGACTCTCGAACTCACCGACTTCCAGCAACTCGTGGCCCAGTCGCTGGGCTACTCGCTGCCGATCTACGGCGCGAGCCTGTTTACGAACGCGCCGTCAACCTTTGCGCCGGTGGATCGCATTCCAGTGACCGCGAATTACGTGGTTGGTCCGGGAGACGAGTTGCTGATTCGCGCGTGGGGGCAGATTGATTTTGACATTCACGCCCGGGTTGACCGCAGCGGCAGCATCTTCATCCCCGAGGTCGGCAAACTCAATGTCGCTGGGCTGAAGTTTGAACAGTTGCAGGGATTCTTGACTTCGCAAATCTCGCGCATCTATCAGAACTTCGACCTGAATGTGACGATGGGAGACCTGCGCTCCATCGACATCTACGTCGTGGGACAGGCGCAACAGCCGGGCCGCTACACCGTCAGCTCGCTGAGTACGCTGGCCAATGCGATCTTTGCTTCCGGCGGTCCGTCGCCGAGCGGGTCGATGCGACGCATTCAACTGAAGCGCGGCGGAAAAGTCGTGACCGAGTTCGATCTGTATGACCTGCTCATCCAGGGCGACAAGTCGCACGATGTTCCGTTGCAGCCGGAAGACGTGCTGTACTTTCCGCCCGTTGGTCCGCAGGTCGCGGTGGGTGGACAGGTCAACACGCCGGCCGTGTACGAACTGAAGGGCGGAACCACGCTGGAAGACGTGTTCACTCTGGCCGGCGGACTCACGAACACAGCGTACGGCGGCAAAGTGTTGATCGAGGAGATCCGAGACCGCAATTCACGGCGCGTGGACGAAGTCAGTCTGAACCCGGCTGGACTAGCGCGGCCGATGCATGACGGCGACCTGGTGAACGTGGTTCCGCTGTCGCCGAAGTTTGAGAATGCCGTGACCCTGCGGGGCAACGTGGCCACGCCGGGGCGGTATCCGTGGCGCGAGGGGATGCGGGTCAGCGACTTGATTCCGAGCCGCGATTTTCTGGTGACACGGGAGTATTGGAAGCAGCAAAACCAGATCACGCTGGAGTCGAATACGCCGGGCCCGAAGCCCTCAGGCGCGCAGTACGACGTGCGCAGGAACGCGCCCGACATCAACTGGGATTACGCCGTGGTGCAGCGGATGGATCCGGAGGACCTTTCGACGCGGCTGATTCCGTTTAACCTTGGCATGGCCATTCTTGAACACAACAATGCCAACGATGTGGCGCTGCGGCCCGGGGACATCGTTACGGTTTTTTCGCAGTCGGACCTCCGCGTGCCTGAGCTCAAGCAGACGAAGTTCGTCCGCCTCACGGGCGAATTCGGGGCGTCGGGCGTGTACCGCGTGAAGCCGGGCCAGCGTTTGCGCGACTTGGTGCGCGAAGCCGGCGGGTTGACGCCGTCAGCGTATTTGTATGGCGCGCAGTTCAGCCGCGAATCGGTGCGTGTCGAGCAGCAGCTCCGCCTGAACCAGATGATCGCCGAGACCGAGCGTAGCTTGAACCGGCATGCCGCGCAGCTCACCGCCACGTCCACGACACAAGCGGAGGTCGCTTCGGCCAATGCCAACATTGAGGCCGAGCGCGCCAGCCTGAATTTGCTGCGTCGCATCGAGCCGGACGGACGCATCGTGCTTAACATTCATCCCGACGACACGACCGTGGACACGATTCCCGACCTTGCGCTGGAGGATGGCGACGAGTTCTACGTGCCCAGCGTTCCGGCAACCGTGACCGTGATCGGCGACGTGTACAACCAGGGCGCGTTTGTTCGTCAGCCGGGAAAGACGGTCAGCAACTACCTGCGGAATGCAGGCGGACCCACACGTGACGCCGACAAGGGGAAAATATTCGTAGTCCGCGCCAACGGAGGTGTGGTGAACAAGGACGCCTCTTCGTCATTCTGGTCGGGCGGCTTCGATGGAATGATCCTGATGCCCGGTGATTCTGTCGTCGTGCCCGAGCAGACCGATCGCGGCTCGTTTGTCCGCGGCCTGAAGGATTGGTCCACGATCTTGTTTAACTTCGGCCTGGCGGCGGCCGCGATCAAAGTGCTGAGCCCGTAGGGGCGGCAGACTGCAACACAAAACTATGGCGAACGAGACCCACAACGGCCACGCCGACCTGCTGGAACTGGTGCTGGTGCTGGCGCGCGAGAAGAAACCCATCCTGCTGGGCACGCTGGGCGCCGCGGTCATTGCTGGCATCATCGTATTCGTCGTCCCCAAGTCCTACACCGCTACGGCGACCATTCTTCCGCCGCAGCAGAACCAGTCCGTCCTCAGTACCATGCTCGGACAGGTGGCCGGCGCTCAGGCTCTCGACCTGCGCGACCTCGGTCTGAAGAATCCCTCAGATGTTTTCGTGGCCATGTTGAAGAGCCGCACCGTGGAGGACGCGCTGGTGAACCGCTTTGACTTGCGCAAGGTATACTACGTCAAGCGCTACCAGGACGCCCGCAAGAAGCTGGAAAAGCGTAGCGAGATCGATCCGGAAAAGGAAGGTCTCATCTCCATCCAGGTGACGGACCACGATCCGAAGCGCGCTGCCGAAATGGCCAACGCATGGGTGGACGAACTGCGCGCGCTCAACCTGCAACTTGCCCTCACCGAGGCGGCACAGCGTCGCGCGTTCTTCGAGCAGAAACTGGCCGCTGAGCGCGTGAGCCTTACCGATGCCGAGCTGGCGCTGAGGCAACTGGAGCAGAAGACCGGACTGATCCAGCCCGAGGCGCAGACGCGGGCGTTGATCGGCGCGGTGGCCGAGGTACGGGCGCAGATCGCGGCCAAGCAGGTGCAGCTGCAATCGATACGTTCGTACGCCACGGAGAATAATCCCGACGTCAAGCGCGTGGAAAGGGAACTGGCGGAACTGCAATCCCAGTTCAATCGCCTGTCTCAGACCGAGCGCGAATCCGGTATTCCCGCAGAAGGAAGCCTCGAGGTACCGACCGGGCGCGTTGCCGCCGCCGGTATCGAGTACTTGCAGGCGGCGCGCGAGCTTAAGTACCACGAGTCGCTCTATGATTTTCTCTCGCGACAGCTCGAAGCCGCTCGGATTGACGAGTCGAAGAGTGCGGTACTAGTCCAAGTGGTCGATCGCGCCGTCGAGCCGGAAAGGAAGTCGGGCCCGAAGCGCCTGCTGATAGTCGCCGTCACCGCTGTGCTGGCGTTTGTACTGATGTGTTTCGCGATTCTGGTGCGCGAAGCCATCCGCCGCAAGCAGCAGGACCCGACGGAGGCCGGTCGGCTCGCGCAACTGCGCAATTACCTGCGGAGTCCGTTAACGTAACCTATGAATAATTGCATCCTTGTTACCGGTGGAGCGGGTTTCATCGGCTCCAACTTCATATTGCAGTGGCTGGAGGGCGAGTCAACGTCGCTCGTCAACCTCGACAGCCTCACGTATGCGGGAAATCCCGCAAACCTCACGTCAGTCGCGGACAACCCGCGCTACACGTTCGTATATGGCGACATGAACGACCGCGAGTTGGTGTGCCGGATTTTCGCTGGCCATAAGCCCGCAGCCATCGTGCACTTTGCCGCCGAGAGCCATGTGGACCGCTCGATTCTCGGTCCCGAAGAATTTATTCGCACCAACATTCACGGCACGTTTTCGCTGCTCGACGAAGCCATGGCCTACTGGCAAGCGCTGCCCGAGGCTGACCGCGAGCGCTTTCGTTTCCTCCACGTTTCCACCGACGAGGTGTACGGCTCACTTGGCGCGGACGATGCCGCCTTCAGCGAGACCACGCCCTACGCTCCCAACAGCCCATACGCCGCGTCGAAGGCGGCGTCCGACCACCTGGTCCGCGCCTGGTATCACACCTTCAAGCTGCCGACGCTGACCACCAACTGCTCGAACAACTACGGGCCGTTCCAGTTTCCCGAGAAGCTCATTCCGCTCATCATTCACAACGCGCTTAACGGCAAGACGCTTCCGGTGTATGGTGACGGGCTCAACGTACGCGACTGGCTTTACGTGGAAGACCACTGCTCCGCCATTCGCTGCGTGCTGCGCAACGGCCGCCCCGGAGAGACCTACAACATCGGAGGCCGCAGCGAGCGCCGCAACATCGACGTGGTGCGCATCATCTGCGGCGTGCTCGACGAGCTTCGTCCCGCCGCACGCCCTTACGCCGACCTTATCGCCTTCGTGCCCGACCGCCCCGGCCATGATCGCCGTTATGCCATCGACTCGTCGCGCATCGAGCGCGAGTTGAACTGGCGGCCGCAGACTTCGTTCGAAGAGGGCATTCGGCGCACTATCGCCTGGTATCTCGATCATCAGGACTGGGTGGCCGCCATCACCAGCGGCAGCTATCGGGACTGGATCGCCAAACAGTACGCCACTCGCGGAGGCACCGACTAGCATGCCGACTACGCTCAAGGGCATCATTCTCGCCGGAGGCTCCGGCACCCGCCTCTATCCCGCGACGCAAAGCGTCAGTAAGCAGCTCTTGCCGGTCTACGACAAGCCGATGATCTACTACCCGCTCAGCGCGCTGATGCTGGCGGGCATTCGCGACGTGCTCATCATCTCCACGCCGCAAGACACGCCGCGCTTCGAGCAGCTTCTGGGCGACGGCGCTCGCTGGGGCATGTCTTTCCATTACGCGGTGCAGGCGCGACCGGAAGGCATCGCGCAGGCGTTCCTCGTGGGTGCGGAGTTCATCGCGTCGCAGCGCTGCGCCCTCGTGCTTGGCGACAACATTTTCTACGGACACAACCTCTCGCAGATGCTGCAATCCGCGTCGCAGCGCGAGCACGGCGCGACCGTGTTCGCCTATCGCGTGCAGGATCCTGAGCGCTATGGCGTCATCGAGATCGACGCCGAAGGCCGCGCTCTCAGCCTGGAAGAGAAACCGAAGCAGCCGAAGTCGCGCTACGCCGTTACCGGCCTGTACTTCTACGACGAGCGAGTAGTGGAGCTGACCCGCCGCCTAAAGCCGTCCGCCCGCGGCGAGCTTGAGATCACCGACCTCAACCGCGTCTATCTTCAACTCGGCGAGCTGCGCGCCGAAATGATGGGACGCGGTATGGCCTGGCTCGATACCGGCACGCACGATTCGCTGCTCGAAGCCGCCTCGTTCATCCAGACCATCGAAAAGCGCCAGGGCCTCAAGGTCGCGTGTCCGGAAGAGATCGCCTTTCGCGCGGGGTACATCGACGCCGCCCAACTCGAGCGCCTCGCCGCCACCCTCGACAACAGCGGATACGGCCTGTACCTGCGCGGCGTATTGGAATCGCCCGAATTGCCATGACCGCCGCCGCGACCGCCTGGCCTTCAACCGACTTCCGACGCCTGCCGATTCCCGCGGCCGCGTTTGAAGTCCTGGCCTACCTTGCCGTGGTAGCTGCCGCCACCCTCGCTTTCCTCGCCGGATGGCTCCCCGTCAACGGCGCGGTGGTGCTTACGGTGGTGCTGCTGGCGTCGCTCATCGTGTTGTCGTGGGCGCACCTGGGGCAAGGGCGGCATCCGGTGTTTTTGTTTTTGTGCACACTGATGCTGTTTCAGGGAGGAAGGCTGGTTGGGTATTGCCTGGGGGTTGTCTCCGAGCCCCTGCAGGTTGGGCTGATGTTACGGGAGCCCTTTGCCGTATCCCGCGAAGTGTCAGGCATTGTGTTGCTGTGCCTCGCGCTGTCGGCGATCTGTGTTTATGTTCCGTGCCGCTGGAATTATCGCCCGGTTCCGCCGCCCGCTACCACCGGAGTGGGCCAGTACCTGCCCTACTTGTACCTGGTCTATTTCTGCAGCCTGCCTTTCCTGCTGTACAAGAACTACCTGTATTTACGCTACATTCAGTTGCACGGCGGCTATGTTGTTTTCTTCAGCGACTACGGCGGCCTGGCCGCGAGCGTGCCCTTTGTGGTGCGTATCATGGCGCTGTTGCCGTTGCCCTTGCTCTTGCTGGTCTTTGTGTTCGAATCACGCACACGGCTGCTGTATTTTGTGGTGACCTCGTACTTTGCCGGCAGTGTTGTCCTGTTGCTGACCGGAACCCGGTTGGGGCCGTTCAGCCTGATTCTGACGCTGTGGTACGTCGCGAGGGTCAAGTCCGGCAAGCCCGCCCGCGTATGGCGGATCGCCTTGATGGCGGCCGCTCTGGTCATCGTGGCCAATCTCATCGCATTGGCGCGCTTCGAGGAAGACATTGAAAGCCGCGCGGCGGCGGACGCAGTTAGCTTCGTCGCTACGCAGGGCATATCTCTGGGAGTCACGGAAGTCGCCGTGATGCATCCCGAGAAATTCCGCCCATACGTTCTCTCCTACCTGTTGCATGAGTTGCAAATCGAATTCGTCGCGAGTGACGTCTCAAGTTACTTTCGCGGGCGGCAATTCGGGTACGACGTCTCAGTGTTCCTCAATCCAACACTGTTCTCCCAGGGTTTTGCCGCAGCAGGGTCCTATGTCGGGGAGGCGTATGTCATCGGCGGAATTGTGGGCGTGGCCGTGGTTTCACTTCTGATCGGCGGCGGTCTCCGTTTTCTCAATACGGTCGGCAGCAACATCAAAGCGCTGGTTATGGTGGCTTTTGTCATGCCGCAGGTCTTGTTGCTGCCTCGCGGGTTTCTCATGGGGTGGGCGTCTTCGCTGCTTCGCGCGTTTGTCCTTTTGCTCCCGATAGTACTCGGATGGAGTTTGTACCGTTTTCTCATACCGGTGTATAGAACGCCGCTTGCGGCCGAGGGGAGTACCGTTGACCGGTCGTGAGATTCGGTTTTCGCTGGTGCTGGCTACCGTGGGGCGCACCGAAGAACTCACAAAATTCCTGGTTCATTTGGCTGCACAGTCCTATACCGAGTTTGAATTGGTGGTTGTTGACCAGAACCCGGACGACCGGTTGGTTGCAGTTCTTGCAGGATACTCAGCAACGTTTCCAATTCAGCATCTGCGGTCGGAGGCAGGCTTGTCGCGTGCCCGCAATGCAGGCCTCAAGCACGCAAGCGGCGATGTGATTGCGTTTCCCGACGACGATTGCTGGTACCCCGCTGGCTTGCTGGAGAGGGTTGGACGCATCCTCGCTGCGCATCCAGAGCTTGACGGGATCACAGGCCGGCCGGTTGACCCGTCGTTCTCCCGCTATCACAAGACCTCGGGCGCCATCGACAAGCAGAATCTCTTTCTACGCTGCTGTTCGATCACAATGTTCCTTCGCGCGAGCGTAGTCAATGTAGTTGGGGAGTTTGATGAAACCTTGGGTGCTGGCAGCACAAGCGAGACAGTCGCGGGAGAAGAATCCGACTATCTTCTTCGCGCCCTAGAGGCTGGCTTTCAACTTCATTTCGACGCTGATATCGAGGTATTTCATCGCGAACCCGCGTTGTTATACGACAGCAACTTTAATAGGAAGGCGCGCGGCTACAACACTGCATTGGGGTATTTACTGCGGAAGTATCGGTATTCTCTCTGGTATGTGGCGGAGACGTGGATTCGGGCCCTCGGAGGGGTATGTCTGTCAGCCGTAACTTTCGATGATCGAAGAATGAGATACCACGCCAATGTGTTGGTTGGTAGGATCTCGGGCTATTTCAAACAGCGGTAGGAAGCGAGAGGACCACGTGGATTCTAGCTCAACGAGAGTAACTTATTTTGCTCAGTTGGCACGCAATGTCCTCCACTTTGGTTCGGGCGAGTTCCTGGCGCGGGTGCTTTCCGTTACCGTCGTCATTCTACTCGGCCACCTCTACGGAATCGTCATCGTTGGTGTGTACGGGCTGGCCGTGACCGTTGCAACATACCTGATGCCGGTCATCGACTTCGGACTCAAGCATGTCGGCGCCCGCCTTCTTTCGCGTTTTCCGCGCTCCGCTTCCGAAATCGTGCAGCGGGTGCAGCGCCGCCGCTACCTGATGGCATCGGCCGCGCTGCCCTTTGTTCTGCTCTATGCGGCGCTCGCGCGCCTGCCACTCGAGTTCAAGATTTTCCTCTTCGCCTTCTCCGCCATCGGAACGCTCTACGCTTTTTCCCTCGACTGGGCCGCATGGGGCAGCGAGAATCTTTTCCTGGCGGGAATGGTCAAGGCCGTCATTCCGGCCTGTCTTCTGGTTGGACTTGGCTTTGCACTGCGTTTCGAGCATCTGCTTTCCTGGCTGGTCGTGGGCAACCTGGTTGGCTACATACTCCAGAGTTGGATCTTTTATCTCTGGTGGCAGCGACACCGCCGCCGCATCGCCGAGCCCGAGCAGGGTGTGGCGGAGATCGCTGAGTCGCTGGAGTGGCGGCGCACCAGCATCATGGGCATCGCCTGGATGACCAACCTCGCGTTCAACAGCGTGGACATGCTGATGCTGGGTGTGCTCTCCAATCCGCGGCAGGTGGGGCTTTACAGTGCGGCGTACCGCATTATCAACCAGGTCTTCATTGCTTACTACCTGTTGACTGGTGTGCTGTATCCGCAGATGGCGCGCCAAGACCCCTCGCAGCGGCGAAGCATGCTGCGCCCCGGTGTCTTTGTGCTGCTGATTGCGGTAGGCTCTGCGCTGGCCCTTCCTGTGGCGTATTTCCGGCGACCGCTGCTCGGAATTGTCTTCGGGCAGCCATTCGTGGCCGCTGCACCGTTGTTGCTGCTGCTGGCCTGCTGCATCCCGCTCGACTTTCTGACTTCATACTTGAACAATGCGTATCTCGCCTGGAATATGGAGCGTCACGTACTGAAGTGCGGTCTGCTGGCGGCCGGAACCGATGTCGCGCTCAATTTATTCGGAATCCCGCGCTATGGTGCGATAGCCGCGGCCGTCAACACCGTGATTTCGTATCTTGTGTACCTCGCCGCCCTGTCGTTCGCTGCCCGCAACGTGTCTCCTCAGCACGATACGCTTCCGCAAGCGGGCTAGAGCGATCCGAGAAGTATCTTCCACAACTCTGGCCAGTTTCGGGCATAAGGCGAATCAATCGTCACATCAGGCACCGGGTGGAATATTGATTCACCTGTCGCCGCTCGCATCATCAAATCCGCCAGGATATCGGCGTCAAAAGGGTCGAAGAACCGGACGTCGGCACTCCCGGCCGCCGTTTCGTGGGCATAGGGTAAATCCGCTAGTAGCATCGGCTTTCCGTATTCGCGGAACTCACTGATCGGCAGGCCCCATGTCTCTAGTCGGGAAGGAAATACCAAGCAGTCGGTCTCGCCGTAGAGCTCGACGATTCGCTCGCGCGGAAGCAAGCCCAGCCAGCGAACGGAACGCAGGTTCTTAAACTCTTTCACCACGTGTGCACCGTACTTGTTTACCGACTTATCGAAGGTTAGCCAGAGCTCAAACTGATCGAAGCCCCGGCTTTCCAGGATATGTGCTGCCTTCAGGCAAAGTTCCGGGTTCTTGTAGGTGCGGGGAAACATTGGGTAGAAGAAGCGGTAGGGTCGATGGGTCGCTCTGCCTGCAGAGAGTTTCGTGGAGCCGGGCAAGTTTAGATCGGGGCGCGCAACAATAACATTTTGAACTCCGTAAAGACCACGAAATGCCTTGCGTATCCAATCCTGCTGCACAATGACGTAATTGTTGGCCCGAATATTGATTTGGTAGAGGAACCGATATAGAAACGTAAAGAGTCCGAATCGCCAGTCTAGGAAGAACTCGCGAATAGTTGCCCGGTAGAATGGCGAGGGGTTTTGGCAATACACGGCTCGAACTTCGGCGGACACGTTCGGAGTCATGTCATGCATCGAAAGCCACAATTTGGGTTTAAGCCGCACACTGATTTCTTTCGCGTACCAATATTCGAAGCGTACGCGGGCAAGCCACGAACGCATGATGTTGGGAAATTCAAGGTAAGTGACTCCCGAAATGTCGAACAGATCGCGGCGCGTCACGAGGGCAACGATCTCGTATTGATCGCTATAGTCGCGCGTCAGTGACATCAGCGCATCACGGAAGATTGAAAGTCCGCCCACCTCGCGAATGTTGACTCCCGATAAAACTAGTGTTGGACGCGATTCATTTGACCGCATAGACGACCGGCGCCGGATGTATTTGTGACGGTGCGATAAGAATTTCTTTCAATTCTACTCGGGCAAATCCGGCCTGCATGACGCGGCTGCAAATGTCGCATCGGGAGTGCCGCCAGAATACCGGAGCTGACTCTGCGCCGCCGATTCTCGAGTCGTGGTACTCGGGTTCGCTGAAGAAGACGACCCTGCCATTCTGGAGCTCGGCGGTGTGCACCGTCGCTGGAGTGTCATACAGAGGTACGCTGAAGATCATGGCTCCGCCTGGACGGAGAACGCGAGATATTTCCTTGTATCCTGCCAGGTCATCCGCGACGTGCTCGAATACCTGGTTCGACGTCACCAGGTCGAACGAGGCGTCGGGGAATGTGAGCTCCTGGATATCCTGATTCAAGACGCCATCGACCACCGTTCCTGTCGGCCTATCCTGAAAGTATTCACTTGTGGTGGTCGAACGCATGTGCGATTCCAACCACTTTAGCGTAGCGCCGTAGGTGGAGAGTTCATAGGCGTCTTTTGCCGACGCACTGTCTCTAAGATGCTCTTGAATGACAGGTATCAAAGACAGGTTGATGACCGTAGCAGCGCAAGTGACGCATCGGGTCAACAGGGGAGCAGGGCCCATGGACAAGAACAGCCTGCGGCCACACATCGGGCAAATGCCGATGCTTGCGCGCCACTTGTAGACTGGCTCGGCCCAGTGATTCAGGTAGCGATACACAGACTGCAGCCGTTTTACGTTCAATCTTTTCTGCCTCGGTTACATTTACGGCGGACGCACCCCGTCGCGGTTCCGTTAAATGGGGAACATGACTTTCACGTTACTTGAATGGATGAGGAGATGCTACTGCATCTAGAACCGGTACGTGTACGACGTCGCAACTTGCAGGTTGCCCTGCGTGACCCAATACTGGGTGGACAGGTTGCTGCCCAGCGGAAACGGCTTTGTGTCAGGGTGGTCCGAAAGATAGCGCACTACGGTGGTACCCACGTCGAACCGCAGGATGGAGTTGCGCTTCGGGTAGTACTCGAAGACGCCGCCGAGGTCGGTCGGCAAACCGGGTGAGGCTGTTCGGGAGTCATGTTGCCGCCGCCCTGCATTGCATCCTGGTAGTAAATAAACCCGGGCCGTACCTTGCCGAAGATGCCGAAATGCTGGAAGCGCGCGCCCATCTTGAGACCAAACAGCCCTTCAATGACCGCCTTTGAGCCTTGCTGGCCGGGCATGAAATTGAGCGTGCTGTCGAGGGCGATGCCGCGGGTGAAGTTGTAGTCGAAGTTGAATCCGGTGCCCGACAGGTTCTTGCGGCACGCGCCGGTACATTCGCTGCTCAACACCGGGAGGCTGAGATTGCTGTATTGCATGCCGATTTCCCAGCGGTCGACCGGGGGACGTAGATCGGGAGTCGGCTGCTTCTGCATCCGGGGAGGCGTGTAGGCGACAAAATTATTTTCCGGAGCAGGCAATTCCCAAGGAAACCTACCGGCAAAAATCGCGGCAAAGCTGCGGCTGGGTTCGAGAGCCGAGCGCAAGATGCGTCCACCAAGAATGCGGTGGTTCACCGCGATGGGCATGACAATGTATTGATCGATCGTGTCTTCGCCGATGATCCATGCGGTGCCGATTAAGGGGGTAACGATGAAGTCGGTCCAGCCGGTATTGGTGGTCGGTGGTTTCGGATACTTGGGGTTGTTGAGGCACGAGAGATAAACGCCGCAACCGGGAACATAGGTGAAACCGCCCTGGTTGCCGATCGAGGTCTCGCTGACCGGCCCCAGCTCCAGCTGGGTCGACCAAATCGTCGCCCAACCCATCGCCTTGAGGCGGCTCATCCAATACTGCCGGTTCTTCCCAATCATGACCTGGCTGCGCGGGCTGTTCTGCAGAAACGTACGCGCGAAAACCGCACCTTCCAGCGGATGGCCAATATCATTCACCACGAAGTCGTCGCCGTCTCCCCAGTTGCTCATGTCGTAGCCCTTGAACGAGGCGGCATAATCATGCCAGAAGGGTTTATGGGCGACGTTGTAGCGGAGACCGGGATCGAAGGCCACCCGCCAGAGGTGGAAGAACAGGTTCTCGTTGAACGTTTGAATGAATGCGCCCTTGAGATTGAACTTCTCTGACTTGACCGGCGTGAAGGAGGGACTGGTGAACGGCATCAGCCCATTCGCCGCCTGTCGGCTGGAGGATTCCGTTGCAGCAGCCGTCTGCGAGGGGCTGTCGGGGAGCGCCGTTGCCACGGCACCGTCGTCGGAATCGGCGCTGCTTGCCGTGAAGGAAGCAGGCGCAACGGCTCCGTCCGAGTCAACTGACTGGGCCGCGAGTCCAACCGCACTCAAAATGTACAAAGACTGCAATCCACCACAGAACGCGCAAGACACAACTGCACATCCTGGGTGTGCTCGACCCTAAAGACACAAAGCTCCCATCGCAGTTCAGCACCCGGGGGGATATTCATCATGTTATCGGAACTTTGCCCTGCGAGTCCAACAAAACAAGCGGTTTGTGACGAAATACAAGTGGAAAACAGGGGCCGGGAAGTCGGGCTGATAACAGCACAATTGTGCGGCACACGACACACACCAACGCGGAAATGTGGTAAGCGGCGTTGGTGTGCGAAGGCGCGTCTGAGCTATTACTTCCCCAGGATCTCGAAGAAGCGAACGATGGACTCAATTCCGCGATAGAAGTTCGGGATGTGGAACTTCTCGTTCGGGGCATGGAGATTGTCGTCAGGAAGTCCCATGCCCATCATGATGCTGGGAATCTTCAGGTCCTTGTCGAATTGCGTGACGATCGGAATCGAGCCGCCCGAGCGGATGTACACCGTGTCGCGTCCAAAGACCTCGTGCATGGCTTCGACCGAGGCCCGAGCGTACGGATTATCGGTGTTCACTACGCATGCTGGCCCCTTGCTATGGACCTTGATCGTCGACGAAATCCCCTTGGGCGTGATCTTGGCGACATAGTCCGTGAACTTCTTGAGGATGTCGTCGGCGTCCTGATTGGGTACCAGGCGCATCGAAACTTTCGCTGATCCTTTGGCAGGGATGACCGTCTTGGCGCCGGGAGCGATGAAGCCTCCGACGATGCCATGCACTTCCAGCGTCGGACGCGCCCAGGTTCGATATAGCACGGAGTATCCGGGTTCGCCGGTGAGCACGTCCGAGCCGACTTCGGCTTTGCGGTATTCCTCTTCATCGAAGGGCAGGCTGGCCCAGGCTTTCAGTTCGTCGTCGGTGGGGGCCTTGCACGTCATCGTAGAAGCCGGGGATGAGGACCTTGCCGTCGGCGTCTTTCAATTTGCTGAGGATTTCCACCAGCCCGAAGATCGCGTTCGGCGCCGCTCCGCCATACACGCCGGAGTGAAGGTCAACCTTCGCTCCGCGGGCTTCGATTTCGGTGTAGAGCAGGCCGCGCAGTCCGACGCAGAGCGTGGGAATGTTAGGCGCGAACAGTTCGGTGTCGGTCACAAGCGCGAAGTCAGACTTCAGCTTCTCGGAGGTGGCGTTGGCCTTCACATAGGCTTCGATGGCTTCTCCCCCGACTTCTTCTTCGCCTTCGATCAGGACGCGAACATTGATGGGAAGCTTGCCGCCATTGGCCTTGAAGAGAGACTCGAAGGCCTTCAGCTGCATCCAGAGCTGGCCTTTGTCGTCCACCGCGCCGCGGGCATAGATGTTGTCGTTGCGCTCCGTAGGCTCGAACGCGGGCGTGATCCATTCGTCGAGCGGCTCGGCGGGCTGGACGTCATAATGCGCGTAGCAGAGCGCCGTGGGCTTGCCGGCGGCATGCAGCCAGTCGGCGTAAACCAGCGGATGGCCGGAGGTCGGAATGATTTCGACGTGCTCGAAGCCGATGCGCTTCAGGTCGTTGGCGACCATGTCAGCGGCCTTGAGAATGTCGGGCTTGTGCTCTTCGGCGGTGCTGACGCTGGGGATGCGGAGGAGGTCTTTGAGCTCTTCAAGAAAGCGCTTCTGATTTTCGCGGGCGTAGGTAATCGCTGCGGATGACATAGGAAAACTCCTTGTAGATGAGGCGAACGGAGAAGTATAGCGCAGGGCTGGCGCCTCGTGCCCTGCATGCGGTTCCGCCGCAACTTTCGTTCGGCAGAGATTGGTGGTAGGTTCGTCTCACCGAAGCAAACTCTCCTGACAGGTTCCAGCTGCGTAAACTCTATGAGGAGAGGTGCGGGCCAGTCATGACAACCAACGGCAATAATTCGTACGACCTGGTAGTGATCGGCAGCGGGCCAGCGGGGCAGAAGGCCGCCATCTGCGCGGCCAAGATGCGCAAGAAAGTTGCGGTGATCGAGCGCAAACGCTCGATCGGCGGCGTCTGCGTCAATACCGGTACCATCCCGAGCAAGACTTTTCGCGAGGCAGTGCTGTACTTGAGCGGGCTGCAGCAGCGGAGCTTTTACGGCCGCGGCTACGCGGTGAAAGACCAGATTTTGATGCACGACCTGGTGTTTCGCTCCGATGCCGTGATGGCGCGCGAGATCGAGGTCATCAAGTCGCAGTTGCGGCGAAATCGGGTGACGGTGATCGAGGGGAGCGCGAAGTTCGTGGCCGACCACAAGATCGAGGTCGAGAATGAACTGGGATCGACGACGGTACACGGCGATTACTTTGTGATTGCGTGCGGTACGCGGCCGGCACATGACGAGCAAATTCCGATTGACGGGAAGAGGATTTTCGACTCGGACCAGGTACACGATTTGCCGGAGCTGCCGCGCGAGCTGATCGTGGTGGGGGCGGGGATTATCGGTCTGGAATATGCGTCGATGTTCGCGGCGCTGGGAGTGAAGGTTACGCTGCTGGACCAGCGGCCGCTGATTCTGGAGTTTGCCGACCGCGAAATTGTGGAGAGCTTGTGCTTCCAGCTGCGGCAGTTGGGAACGGTGTTTCGGCTGGGCGAGAAAGTGGTTTCGGTGGGCTTCGATGAGGAACGCGACCGGGTGTTCGCCAAGCTGGAGAGCGGCAAGACGGTGCATGGGCAGGCGCTGCTCTATGCGGTGGGCCGGCGGGCCAACAGCGATCAGTTGAACCTGGGGGCGATCGGGCTCCATGCCGACGAGCGCGGCAAACTGAAGGTGGATCGAGCACTTTCAGACGGAGGTGCCGTATGTGTACGCGGCGGGGGACGTGATCGGATTTCCGGCGCTGGCGAGCACGTCGATGGAGCAGGGAAGATTGGCGAGCTGCAACATTTTTGGCGCGGCCACGGCGATTCCGCAGAACCTGATTCCGTATGGCGTGTACACGATTCCGGAGATTTCGATGGTGGGCGCGACCGAGGAGCAACTGACGCAGGCAGAAGATTCCCTATGAAGTCGGGATCGCCCGCTATGCCGAACTGGCCAAGGGGCAGATGCTGGGCGATGATCAGGGATTCCTGAAACTGATTTTCGATCCTTCGTCGCTCAAACTATTGGGTGTGCATATCATCGGCGACCGCGCCGCGGAGATCGTACACATCGGACAGGCGGTGCTGGCGCTGGGCGGGACGATCGAGTATTTCCGGGATACGGTGTTCAACTATCCGACCCTGGCGGAGGCGTTCAAGGTGGCCGCGCTGGACGGGTTGAACAAGCTGTAAAGACCAGTTGTCAGTAGTCGGTTGTCAGTGCTGTGCCAGCGCCTGATCGATGGCTTTCTGCGCCAGCGGGGCCATGATGGCGAAGCCCTTGTCGTTGGGGTGGAGGCCGTCTTCGGCGAGGTCGGCTTTCAGCATCCCTTTGTCGTCCACCATGGCGCTGAAGTAGTCGAGATAGATGCAGTCGTGGCGGGTGCAATAGTCCTTGATCCACTGGTTCAGTTCCAGAATTTGTGCGGGCGGGCGCAGTGGAAAGAAAAGTTTTGAGCGCTCGGTGTAGTTGTTAACTGGAGTCACGGAAGACAGCACTACCCGAATGTCGTGCACGCGGGCAAGTCTCGGTCATGGTCTTCATGTTGGCTTCGATTTCTTCGAGCGTCATCGGGCCGGTGTTCCCCGCGATATCGTTGGTGCCGGCGAGGATGACAACCACTTTGGGATCGAGGTCGATAACGTCAGGACGGAAACGAATCAGCATCTGAGGCGTGGTTTGTCCGCCGATGCCGCGATTGATGTAGGGCTTGCCGGGGAAAGATTTGTCGAGCTTCCAGATGTCGGTGATGGAGTCGCCCATGAAAACAACCCGGTCCTCATTTGCGTTGGTCAGGCCGAGCTTGGCGTTGGCTTCGCGATAACGCCCGAGGTTGCCGAAGTCGTTCATCCAGAGTGGAATCAGGCCCTCGCGATATTGCTCGAGGTTCCGAACAGCTTCGACGGCGTCGTCGGGATTGCTGGGCGAGGGCGAACGATGCGAAGAGGAGCGCGGCGAGGAAGGTGAGAAGGATTTTGCGGAGCATAAGCAGGAACATATCACCGTGCCTCCTTGGATGTCAGCGTTGACGATGTACGAACGACAGGTGACGCAGGACACGAGGCCGGGGGTTGCCCGTCATAGCCGCTGGTGTCGAACTAGCGCAAAGTAACCAGTAGCAAATTGCGCTAAGAGGTTGCGATGGACATTGGGGAATTTCGTGGTTCGCTGAAAGATGAGAAGCCGCCCGAGGGATTCAGCGCTGCGCTGGAAGCTCTCTGGTGGGACGGCAAAGGGAGCTGGGAAAAGGCGCATGAAGCCGCCCAGCGCGACGAAGGCGCCGGATGGCTCGTGGGTACATGCCTATCTGCATCGCAAGGGAGGCGATTTGCCCAACGCCAAGTACTGGTACCGCAGGGCCGACCGGGCAGCGGGGTATGGGGACTTCGGGCGCGAGTGGGAATCGATCGTGACTTGGCTGTTGAGGAAGAACAGTAGTCAGTGACGAGTGGATAGTGGCTAGTGAAACCACTATGCCAATGGAGACATGATTCACTCCACCCTTTCGCAGAGAACGCGAAAGGATGGGGTACCCAAGATTTCGTTGATTCCGGCCGGTTCTATTCTTCGTCTTTGTTCGTGGTGATGCCTTCAGACATCGGGAGTTGCCCGGCCACCTGCGGCAGGGCAGTTATGCCGAGTTGCGACTTCAACTGCGGCACTTCAGTCTTCTGAAATTCTTCCCACTGTTTCTGCAGGTTTTGCGTTGACTGCGTCAGTACCGGAACCGCTTTCGCGGCTTGCGGCGTGGGCGCGACGTCAACGTCCTGCATCACCATGAACATCTCAAACAGACTGCCTCGAACGCTGGAGAGCGTGGGGGCTTGCTGCGTGCCGCGGCGTCGGCGTCGGCCTTCGGCCCCGGCGAACGCGTCGAGCTTTTGTGAGAAGGCGTCGAGTTTGGCAGCGTCGGCTGGGGATTTCTCGCGCTGGGCCTTGATCTGGGCGCGAAGCTGCTCGACCTGATCGTTGATAGGCTGAAGAGCAAGGAGGTTCTGGTACACCTGCTGCGAGAGATTGAATTGCTGCTGCAGGTCGGCGGTCGAAGTCTTCACGCGCGGATCCATCGTGATGGTCAGATCCTGCGTGTACTTCTGCCCGTCGGCGGTGAGCACGACTTTGTACTTGCCGGGCATCGCCCAGGGCGAAGTCGCGACCGGCGCAGTGTTCTTGTAAATGGCGGCGATGGGATACTCGGGCTTGATGCCCGGCACCGGTGCGTAGTGCAGGTCCCAGATGAAGCGATGGAAGCCCGCCTGGTTGCTGAGATGCTGCGGCGGCCGAACCCAATAGGTTGGGATGGCAAGTTCCGGGTCGGGAGCCGGAACAGGATCGGAGCTCGAATAAGCGCGCACGAGTTTGCCGGCGCTGTCGAAGACCTCGAGTTTCACGTCGCCTGAAGCTCCGGCGCCGAGATAGTAGTTGAGGATGGCGCCGTCGGGCGGGTTCTGTCCTGCAGGCTCATCGGGCGGCAGCGGCGTGTCGGTCCACATGTCCCAATGCACGCGATAAGCGAGCTCGGGCTCGAACAGGTAGCGCGTTGCCGGCGAGCGACTTTGTCGTCGATCTGGCGCAGCGGAGTGATGTCGTCGAGGATCCAGAAGCCGCGGCCGTGGGTGGCGATGGCGAGGTCGTTGTCCTTCACGATGACATCGCGAACGGACGATGCCGGCAGGTTGAGGCGCAGCGACTGCCAGTGGTCGCCGTCGTCGAACGAGACATAGACGGTGCGCTCGGTTCCGGCGAAGAGCAGGCCCTTGCGCTTGGGGTCTTCGCGAACGGCGTTGACGTTTTCGTTGTCAGGAATGCCGGTGACGATCTCGGTCCAGGTCTTGCCGCCGTCGCGGGTGCGGAGAATGTGCGGACGCAGGTCGTCGAGGCGGAGGGTATTGATGGCCGCGTAGGCGGTGTTGGGGTCGGTGTGGCTGGCTTCGAGGATCGAGACCTTCTGCCACGCGGTCAGAGTCGGCGGCGTGACGTTGTTCCAGTTCTTGCCGCCATCGGTGGTGAGCCAGAGGAGTCCGTCGTCGGTGCCGGCCCAGATGCGGTTGATGTCGAGCGGCGAAGGCGCGAGGGCATAAATGACACCGCGCTGCGTGGGCTTCACTTCGCTGGCGAAGATGCCGACGCTGGCGGGAACGTCCCAGGTCTTGCGGGTGAGGTCGGGGCTGATCTGCTTCCAGGAGCGGCCGCCGTCGCGGGTGGTCCAGAGAGTGTTGGCGGCGAAATAGAGGAGGTGCGGATCGACGGGCGAGAACATCACCGGCTCGGTGCGGACGACGCGGAAGTCAGGCGTGCGCAGAGCCAGCGGCATGATGTACTGCGCCTGTCCCGGTGCGGCGATCCCAGCGCGTGAGCTTGCCGCCGTAAACGATGTCGGGATCGAGCGGGTCGGGCGCGGCGTAGCCGTATTCTTCCAGCGCAACGGGCTGCCAATCGCGGAAGGTGATGTCGCCGTAGTTGCCGCGGCTGGAGATGCAGGCGGAGCCGCTTTCCTGCTGTCCGCTGCAGAGGCGGTAGGGAAAGGCGTTGTCGGCGGCAACGTGGTACATCTGCGCGGTGGGCTGGTTGTACCAGGAGCTCCAGGATTGGCCGCCGTTGACGGTGACGATCGCGCCCTGGTCGCTGGTGATGAGGATGATGTTGGGATCGTTGGGATTGATCCAGATGTTCTGGTAGTCGTCGCCGCCGGGCGCGCCGCGGAAGCCGGTCCAGGTCTTGCCGCCGTCGGTGGACTTCCAGGTGACGGTGGAGGTCATGTAAACGACGTCGGGAGTTCTTGGGGTCGATGCATGGGCACGGGCAGGTCGCCGCCGCCGATGCGGCCCTTGGGACGAGGGTCGGTGGTGACGGTGTGCCAGGTGGCTCCGGCGTCGGAGGAGGCGTAGAGGTCAACAGTCTCTTTGTACGCGACCGAGGCGAAGAGGCGCTTGGGATCGCTGGTGGAGACGCTGACGTAGGCCTGCACGATGCCTTCGGGCAGTCCGCCGGCGAGCTGGTTCCAGGTGGTGCCGCCGTCGGTGGATTTGAAGATGCCGCCGCCGGTGCCGTTCCATGCGCCGTTCTCCCAGGGCCCTTCGCGGGCCTCCCACAATGTGGCATAGACGGTGTTGGGGTCGGAGGGGTCGAGGGTGACGCCGGCAGCGCCGATGTTTTCGTTCTTGTAGAGGACCTTCTCGAAGGTCTTGGCGCCGTCAGTGGAGCGATAGATGCCGCGCTCGGGGTTGGGGCCGTAGGGATGTCCGGCGACCGCGACAAAGAGGCGGTCGGGATTGCGGGGATCGACGGCCATCTGGGAAATTTGCTGGCCGTCGCGCAGGCCAAGATGCGTCCAGGTCTTGCCCGCATCGGTGGATTTGTAGATGCCGTCACCGACAGAGAGATCGGGGCGATGCAGGCCTTCGCCGCTGCCGACGTAAATGATGTTCGGGTCGGAGGGCGCGACGACGAGGGCGCCGATGGAGCCGGTGGGCTGATCGTCGAAGATCGGCTGCCAGGTGCGGCCGTAGTCGGTGGACTTCCAGACGCCGCCGTTGACTACGCCGATGTAGAAGACGTTGGGCTGGCTGGGGACGCCGCTGCAGGGCGCGCGTGCGGCCTCCGCGGTAGGGGCCGACGTTGCGCCAGCGCATTTCGGTGAGCGCCTTGGTGTCAACGTTCTGGGTCTGGGCTTGGAGGACGACGGGTACAGCAAGCAAAAGGCAGAGGAGAGGGAATTTTGCGCGCATGGGCATCCTAAGATTGATTCGTGAATCCGCAATCGCCAAGAGCGGGCAAATGCGGGCTACAGATGGGTCTGGGTAAGCTGCCGAATCACGTCGAAGTGTAGTCTAAATGAACACCAACTGCAGTGGAGAGGAACTTGGGTCTGATGGAACAAAAGTTGCGGAGCGTTCTCGGCAGTACTTCTAGTTGTGATGACGGCGGCGGCGATGCTGGGGCCAGTCGGTTCCACCGGCATTGTTTAGCGGCATGAAGTGGCGGCTGATCGGGCCGTTTCGCGGCGGTCGCGCGGTGGCGGTGTCTGGGGTGCCGGGCGACGGCGACCACCTACTTCTTTGGTTCCGTGGACGGCGGCGTGTGGAAGACCAGCAACGCCGGAGTGACTTGGGAGCCGCTGTTCGATGCGCAGCCGATCGCGTCGATTGGAGCGCTGGCGGTGGCGCCGTCGAATCCGCTAGGTGATTTACGCCGGCACAGGCGAGTCGGACATTCGCAGCGATCTGGCGTCGGGCGATGGCGTGTACAAGTCTACCGACGGCGGGAAGACGTGGACGCAATGTAGGACTGCGCGAGACGCGGCAGATCAGCCGCATCGTGGTCGATCCGAAGAATGCGGACGTGGTGTACGTGGGAGCGCTGGGCCATGCGTACGGACCGAATCCGGAGCGCGGTGTGTACAAGTCCACTGACGGCGGCAAAACGTGGTCGCATGTGCTGGACCAAGGGCCGGAGATCGGCGTCAGCGATTTGGCGATAGCGGCAGGAAATCCGGCGACGCTTGTTTGCAGGCACGTGGAAGGCGCACCGTCCGCCGTGGAGCACGTACGCGCCAATCGAAGGGCGGAAGAGCGGGCTGTTCCGCACTACCGACGGCGGAGCGAACTGGACGCAGATCAAAGGCAACGGATTGCCCGAGGGCGAATGGGGGCGGGTGGGGGTAGCCGTGTCGGCTGACGGGCGGCGGGTGTATGCGCTGATCAGTGCAGCGAAGAGAGCCGGCCGACAAGATATCAGGGCTGTATCGCTCCGATGACGGCGGAAATACCTGGGTGCTGGCGAACAACGATAAGCGGCTGACCAGTCGAGGATGGTATTTCAACCAGCCGACTATTGATCCCAACAATCCGGACGTGGTTTACGTGCCCAACGTGGCGCTGTACCGGTTGGACGAAGGCGGCAAGAAGCTAAGCATCGTTCGCGGAGCGCCGGGCGGGGACGACTATCACCAGTTGTGGATCGATCCGGCGAATTCGTCGCGGATGGTGCTGGGTACGGACCAGGGCACGAGCGTGAGCGTGGATGGCGGCGCGACATGGTCGTCGTGGTTCAACCAGCCGATTGGGCAGTTCTATCACGTGACGACGGACAACGGTTTTCCGTACGCCGTGTACGGCGCGCAACAGGACAGCGGCAGCGCCGGGGTGTATAGCCGGACCGACCACGGGGTGATCGCGCCGATGGACTGGTTCCTGATAGGAGGCGGGGAGAGCGGCTGGATCGTGGTGGATCCCGGACGACCAGAACATTCTTTACGTGACCAGCGCCTACGGAGGGGTTTCGCGGTTCGACCGGCGGACGTCGTTGAGCCAGGACATTGCGCCATGGCCGATGCCGATGTGGGGTACAGAGATCGATGGTCGCAAATATCGTGCGCCGTGGGCGCCGATGCTGGTGATGTCTCCCGCGGACAACAACGCTTTGTTGCTGGGCACGCAGTACGTGATGAAGACCACGGACGGCGGATTGCATTGGGAGAAGATCAGCCCAGACCTGACGGGGGCGCAGGCATCGAGCGAGAAGCCGACGAATCCGGTGACAATGCAGAACGCGAAAGAACGCGGTTCGGCGTGGTGTATTCGATTGCGCCGTCGCCCTTGAAGGCGGACGTGATTTGGGCGGGAAGTGATACGGGACTGGTTCACGTCACGACTGATGGCGGGAAGGACATGGAGCGACGTCACGCCGAAGGGGCTGGAGCCATGGAGCAAGATCGCGATGATCGAGGCGTCTCACTTCGATTCGGCGGTGGCGTATGCTGCGGTGGACCGGCACCGGCTGGATGACCAGGCGCCGTACCTGTACCGCACGAAGGACTACGGGAAGACGTGGCAGCCGATCTTGACCGGAATCGGGGCAAGTGCGTTTCTGAATGCGATTCGGGAAGACACGCGGCAGCGCGGACTGCTGTTTGCGGGGACGGAGCTGGGCGTGTACGTGTCGTTCGATGACGGTGACCACTGGCAACCGCTGCAGGCGAACCTGCCGGTAACATCGGTGCGCGACCTGGTGATCCACGGCGATGACCTGGTGATTGCGACGCACGGACGCGCGTTCTGGGTGATGGACGACATCACGCCGCTGCGGCAGATCGCAGCAGGAGTCAATGCGGAGAAGCCAAGCTATTTGCGCCAGCAATGGCGGTGCGGGTCGACAACGATTCATTCCTGGGAAGTCCGTTCCCGCCGGAGGAGCCGCTGGCAAATAATCCGCCGAATGGGGCAGTGATCGACTACTACCTGCCGGCAAAGGCGAGTAAGGTGACGCTGGAAGTCTTCGACGCCAAGGGCGCGCTGGTGCGGCGGTATTTGAGCGGGACGAAGAAGGCGGAGACGGTGCGTCCGTTGCCGATTGCGGAGCGTTGGATGCCGAAGCCGGTATCGCTGGAATCGAGCGCGGGAATGCATCGTTTTGTGTGGGACCTGCGGTGGGACGCGTTCGGGACAGAGCGAAGACCTGGAGGAGGACGAATACCGCGCTCCGCGTGGGCCGCGTGTGGCACCGGGAACGTACCAAGTGAAGCTGTCTGTGGATGGGATGACGATGAGCGAACCGCTGCGAATAACGATGGACCCGAGATCGAAGGCGACCTCGGCGGAGTTGGAGGAGCAACAGCGGTTGGGGCTGGAAATTTACGGCGAGGTCCGACGCAGCCGTAAGGCTTTTGCGGAGGTCAAGGCGGCGCAAGCGAGTCTGAAGAAACAGGCGGGGCAACTTGATGGGCACCCACAGCTGCGCGTGCAAGCGGAAAATCTGCTGGCGGCAGTCGGCTCGATCTTGCGAGGAAGTGGTACGGACGCCATGGGACTGGAGGCTGCCGCCGGAGGCTTGCAGTCGGTATTGCGAGTGGTAGAGAGTGGAGACAGAACTACGCCGCAGCAGGCCTTGGAGGTTTACCGGCTTTCGGACGATGCGGCCAAGAGCCGGATTGCCGAGTGGGAGAAACTCAAGGCCGGGAGTTTGGCAGAGTTCACGGGAGTGATGACGAAGACTGGCAAACTATCCAACTAGTAGTGGTTAGCTCCGCCGTGGCCGATTTTTTGGTAGTGCGGAGCAACTGGACACGGTACAATCCGTGAATCACGAAAAGAACGAACCGGAGCAGCGTTCATGTATGAATTTGTTGGAAAGGCCTCCTTGGACAACCCGGCGACGGAACGGCGCTTGAGTTTAGGGCCGTTGGAAGTTGAGGTCATGGAGGTGGTTTGGGCGCTGGGAGCCAGCAGCGTGCGGGACGTTACTGCGCGGATGCAACGGCCCCTGGCGTATACGACGGTGATGACCACGCTTGACCGGCTCTACAAGAAGGGCCTGCTCGGGCGGGACATGACCGATCGCGCGTTCGTTTATCAGGCAAAGTTGTCGCGCGAGGATTGGGACCTTCAGCGGGCGGGAGAAATGATGTCGGACTTCCTGACGGGACCAGCGGAATCGCGCCACATGCTGCTGTCGTATCTGGTGGATGCTGTGGGGACCCACGACGCCATGCTGCTGGATGAGCTTGAGCGTAAAGTGCAGCGGAAACGGGAAGAACTGGCCCAAGCGAAACAAGGATGATTCTTCCGTACTACCTACGACTGCTCTGCCTCTGCCTGGCCACGTTTTACGTGGTAAATGGCGTGGTATGGCTGGTAGTGCGGGGCTCTTCATCGGCGGCGGTGAGGATCGCCGGTACCATGCGGCCGCGCATGGCTTCGCGCTTGTTGTTTGCAATGCGGATGGCTCCGGCAGCGGTCACGGCTTTCCTGGTGTTGGGCTTTTGCGTGCCCAGCTATATCTGGCTGGAACCGCATATCACCGGCGAACGAGTGGGATGGTTTTGCCTGCTGGCGGCGGCGACCGGAGCGGCAGCATGGAGCGTGTCGCTGCTGCGGGGTGTGATTACGATGGTCCGCACCGAGCGCTATGTCCGGCGTTGCCGTCGTGACCCGTGGACCGAGGGACGTTCGCCTGACAGCACCGACGTCGTGGTGCTGAACGGTTCCGCTGCAGTAATGGCGGTGGCGGGCGTGGTTCATCCCAAGCTTGTGGTTTCGCAGACCGTGTTGGACGCTTTGAGCGACGACCAGCGGGAAGCGGCATTCCGGCACGAGGCGGCCCATCGTGCGTCGCGGGACAACCTGAAGCGGTTGCTTTTGTTGTTGGCGCCGGATGTCATGCCATTCGTGGGCGGACTAGGCCGTATCGAGCGCGCATGGGCAACTTTTACTGAGTGGGCGGCGGATGATGAGGCCGTTGACGGCAGCCAGGACCGAGCGCTATCTCTGGCTTCGGCACTGGTACGCGTGGCGAAGCTGGGGGTACATTCAGCCCCTGGATATGTGCTTTCGTCGCTACTGAAGAATGACCACGATCTGGAGACCCGCGTGGACCGTTTGTTGCGGGAACCGGCTTATGCCGAAAAGCCGCTGCAGCCGGTTGTGGCTTTCATGCGCAGCACGGCGCTGGTGGCCGGAAGCGTAGCAGTGACGCTTCTCATGTGGCCGGGGAGCCTCGGCAATATTCATCGCTTGCTTAGAGCACCTCGTGCAGTAGTCACACGTTCCATCCTTCTTCTTCCTCTAAAGTGATGGTCACGCCGGGTCGAAGCCTGGCAGTTGCCTGCCTGCTGGTGCCCTGCCTGATCAAGCCGGCTCCCGTCACGCCCTGCCGGTGAAGCCGGTCACAGTGCGGCCGAGCGACGGCGGAGTAGAATCGCTAGTTTGCCAATCGCGAGAGGGCGCTGCTGAATGCCGACTGCCGAACTGGAAGCAACATCCTTACCTGCCAATGCCTACGAAACGCTGAAGCCGGGCGAGACTTACGAGCCGCTGGTGGCGCCCCAGGCGCGGTTACCAGAGCTGACCGGGCGCTCGATCGGTTGGGGCATCTTCCTGTGCATTATCTTCACCGTGGCTTCGGCGTACTCGGGGCTCAAGGTCGGGCAGGTGATGGAGTCGGCGATTCCGATTTCCATTCTGACGATCGGACTGGCGCGTGCTTACAAGCGGCGCTCGAGCGTGCTGGAAAACGTCATCGTCACCGGCATCGGTGGCGTGGCCGGATCGGTGGTGGCGGGGGCGATCTTCACGCTGCCGGCGTTATACATCCTGAAGCTCGATCCACACCCTCTGCAGAGCATCCTGATTTGCCTGATTGGTGGCTGCCTGGGCGTACTGTTCCTGATTCCCCTGCGGCGGTACTTCGTGCGCGACATGCATGGGATGTTGCCGTATCCGGAGGCGACAGCGATTACCGAGGTGCTGGTCACCGGCGAAAAGGGCGGGTCGCAGGCGAAGCTGCTGCTGCAGGCGACGGCGATTGCGGGTGTGTATGACTTCTTCGTGATCACGTTCCAAGTATGGAAGGAATTCGTGAACTTCCAGTTTGTGCCCGTGATGAAAACGCTAAACGAGCGGGCGCGCATGGTCTTCAGCTTCGATGCCATCGGGTTCATCCTCGGCCTGGGCTACGTCATGGGATTGCGGAGTTCAATGATCCTGTGCGCGGGTGGGGTGCTGTCGAACTTTGTACTGGTGCCGCTCATCTGGTTCGTTGGCAGCCATCTCGACAGCGCCGTGTATCCGGCCACGGTTCCGATTTCCAGCATGACGGCGTTGCAGATTTATCGCAGCTATGTCCGGTTCATTGGTGTAGGCGCGATTGCGACGGCGGGTATCTTTGGCATCATCAAGTCGCTGCGGATCGTGGCCAGTTCATTCGTCATTGCAATCAAAGTTTTCACCAAGTCGGAGAGTATTACCACGCCAGAGCGCACCGACCGCGATATCTCGATGCCGGCGATCTTCCTCGGCGTGGCGGTCGGCGTCGTGGCCGTGGGAGTGTACCTGGCGCAATTGCCGGTGATGTGGAGCGTGATCACGATTGGCACCCTCATGACGCTGATTTTTTCGTTCTTCTTCACTTCAGTGGCGGCCAATGCGATTGCCACGACGGCGCGCAATCCGGTTTCGGGCATGACGATGCTGACGGTCATCATTTCGTCGGTGGTGCTGCTGAAGTTCGGGCTTTCTGGCACCACGGGCATGTTTTTTGTGATGGTGATTGCCGGCATGGTGTGCACGGCACTGTCAGTTTCAGGACAGACAATTACCGACCTGAAAACGGGCTATTGGCTGGGATCGACACCGGCGGCGCAGGAAAAGGCGAAGTTCCTGGGAGTAATAGCGGCGGCGGTTGCAGCGGGGCTGACAATCGTAATGCTGGCGCGAACGTTTCAGTTTGGAGAAGCGTTGCCAGGAGACCTGCGGCCGGTGCTGGCGTCGCCGCAGGCGTCGATCATGAAGGCGTTGGTGGAGGGCTTCATGAGCCACCAGCCGGTGGCCTACGTGCTGTTTGGCACGGGTGCGATGGTTGCGGTGTTGCTGGAGATGCTGGGGCAGCCTTCGCTGATCTTTGCGCTGGGCATGTACCTGCCCCTGGAGTTGAACACCCCGGCGTTGGTGGGTGGCTTCCTGTCGCACTTCCTGAACAAGCGGGCGGAGAGGGCCGACGGCGAGGCCGGTCGGCGCATTCGCGAGCGGGGCGTGATCATTGCTTCGGGACTCATGGCCGGGGGCGCATTGGGCGGCGTGATTGGCGCGGCGCTGCGGCTGCTGCCGAAGTATCGTGAGGACTTGATCAGCACGCCGTTCTACAACAATGAGCCGATATCGCAGACGGTCTCGGCGGTAATGTTCCTGGCGCTGTGCCTCTACATATGGTTCGGAGCGCTGAAGAAAGAGAAGGCATGACATGGACAAACTAGGGCAGATGGTAGCGAATGCAGTGTTGGGAATCGACACGCTGTGGGGCGGCGACGTGATGTGTGCGTCGGGCACGGGACGGTTTATTGCCGACTCGTGGTTTTCGGATGAGGCACTGCCGGTGGCGTACACAGCGGCCTCAGCTGCCAAGTTGCGAGAATGGGGCGGAGTGACCGGGAAGGCCGTGGAGCCCGCCGTGGTAGATGAGTATCTGCGCGAAGTGGACATCCCGGCAGCGATTGCGGGAATGAAGCACGACGCGGCGGAGTTGGGCGGGTTGCGTGGCCGCTACCTGGCGAGCCTGGCCGATTGCCTGACGGTCATGTGGGGCCTGGCGATGGAGATCATGGGCAACGGACCGGCGGTGCCGTATGAGAGGTGCGTGGTGGCCTCGACGGCGCGGGCTCCGGAGCCATCGCAGCCGCAGGCGAAGTGCGATCGCGTGGCGGAGTTGCTGGCGAGAGCGGGATACAAGTCGGCCGACCGCGATGGATTATTGCAGGCGGTGGATGCGTGGCGAAGGGAGCGGACCGTCCCGATGGGTTCGGTGAAGGCGATGGGGGCGGCGGTGATTGCGCAGTTCGAGAATCTGAGCGCGGCGCAACTGGCTCCGTATCTGCCAAAGGAACTGGCGGGCGTGCCGCGCGCGAACATCGAGTTCCTGGCCATCAAGGACGCGTGGTTCTCCGGTTCGATGAATTACGTGGGACGGGCGCGGAATGCGGACGGAAGCCCGAGGTACGAAGCGACGTACGAGATCAACGCGTCGCTGCAGGTTTCGTTTCCCGAATTTCAGCAACTGGTGAGCCACGAAGTCGTACCGGGACACGTTACGACTTTTGCGTACCTGCAGAACCTGTACGTCCGCGGGCTGGCGGGCTTCGAGACGACGGTGTTGACTATGAACACTCGGGCGGCGACATTGTTCGAGGGAATCGCCAACAACGCGATTCTCATCGCGCACGGCGTGACGGAGATCGAGCAGTTGCCGGACGAAGACCTGCAGATCGGCGTGCTGCTGGCGCTGCTGCAGGACGACGCCAAGAACCAGTCGTCGTACCTGACGTGGGGCGAGGGCAAACCCAAGGACGAGGTCGCCCGTACTCTGCGGCGCGATTTTCTGGTGAGCGAGGAGCGGGCGGACAAGCTGTCGGGAGCGTGGGGACGGCATCCACTGCTGGGGCGGATGTATCTGCCGGCTTATCGCGCGGGCACACTGAAGGTTGCGGAGTTGCGCAGGAGGTATTCGCCGGAAAAGGTCTTGCCCGCAATCTACGGCTGCAACGGGCTGGTGGACATCGAGACCGTGGACGGGGTGCTGGAAGGGAAGTGACGGACGAGCTAGCTGAGCTTGCTTTCCAATTCGGCCCAGCGGGCGTAAAGTTCGTCCACCTGGCGGCGCGCGTCGTCGTAGTCGGCTTGAGCGGCGAGAATGCGCTCGTGGTCGGAGACTATGGCAGGGTCTTCGATGGCAGACTTGGTGGCGGCCAGCGAAGCTTCGGCCTCGGCGACCCGCTGCTCGATGGTGGCATACTCGCGGGATTCCAGATACGAGAGCTTCTTCTTAGATGCGGATGGAGTGTCGGTTACTTTCGGCACCCCGGCGCTTGAGGCTGGGCGCTTGGCGTTCTCGACCTGTTCGGCCTGCCAAAGCTCCCACTGTGAATAGTCAGCGAAGCGGCCAATTCCACCGACGCCGTCGAGTCCAAGCACGACATTGGAGACGCGATCGAGCATGTACCGGTCGTGGGTGACCAGCACCAGCGCGCCGCGATATTCCAGCAAGCTCTCTTCGAGGATCTCGAGGGTTGGGATGTCGAGATCGTTAGTGGGCTCGTCGAGCAGGAGCACATCCGCGGGCTGAAGCATAAGGCGGGCGATGAGGACGCGAGCGCGCTCTCCTCCGGAGAGGTTGGCGACCGGCTGGTTAAGCTGCTCGCCGCTGAAGAGAAAGCGCGCTGCCCATGACGCTACGTGAATGACTCGATCTTGATACACGACCGAATCGCTTTCGGGGGCAAGCGCGCGGCGCAAAGTGTCGCTGGAGTCGAGCTCACGGTCCTGGTCGAAGTAGACGATCTGCAATGCATCGGCGCGGCGCAGTGTTCCGCTGGTGGGAGCAAGTTCGCCCTGCAGCAGGCGTAGCAAAGTGGACTTGCCGCTGCCGTTGGGACCAACCAGGCCGACGCGCATACCAGCCGTAATCGCGAAGTCGAGGTTCGAGAAAAGCGGACGGTCGCCGTAGGTGTAGCTGACACCTTCGAGCTCGATGAGTCGCTTGGTCTGTCGCTCGGTAGCGGAGAAATCGATGCCGGTGCTGTCAGTGCGGGTGCGAGCGTTGAGGTCGGCAAGTTCGCCCATCAACTGATGCGCCTTGCCGATGCGGGCCTTGGACTTGCGGGTGCGGGCCTTAGCTCCGCGGCGCAGCCATGCGATCTCGTTCTTAACCAGGTTCTCCAGCGCCTCCTGGCGCTTACCCTGGGCGTGCAGGAACTCTTCTTTCTTTTCCAGGAAGGTTGTGTAGCTGCCGCTGGTACGGAGGAATCCGTCAGGGTAAACGCGACTCAGCTCGACCATCTCATTGGCAACGTTTTCGAGGAAGTAGCGGTCATGACTGACGATGACGGAGGCGAAGGGCGCATCCTGCAGCAACTCTTCCAGCCAAGCGATGCCGGCAAGGTCGAGATGGTTGGTGGGCTCGTCGAGCAAGAGAATGTCTGGCTGTTGGACCAGGGCTTCGGCGATGGCGAGGCGTTTGCGCCAACCGCCGGACAACGCCGCTGCTTCCTGCTCGAAGTCCTCGAAGCCTGTGCGGCCGAGGGTCTCGCCGGTGCGCGCTTCCCACTCGGATTCGGCGATTTTGGCGCTCTGCAAAGCAGCATGAATCACTTCGCGAACCGATTGGCCAGGAGGGAACTGGGACTCCTGCTGCAGGTAGCTGAGTCGGGTACGCTTGCGCAGCGCAACGTCCCCGCTATCGGGCGACATAATGCCCGAGAGAATGCGGAGGAGTGTTGACTTGCCGGAGCCGTTCGGACCGATCAAGCCGATGCGATCCCGTTCGCTGATGACGAATGAAATTCCTTCGAAGAGTGGAGTGGCGCCGAAGCGCTTCGACAGGCCCTGGGCATTGAGTATGGGAGGCAAGTACTTCGGGATTCCTTTGCAGTGGTTGTATTCAGCATAGCAGGGCGCCGTACATCGCTTCGATGGCGCTTGCTATTCGGGTTCCAGTTGCGATATGTTCGTTTACGACCGTTTATGCTCGATTGCGACGGATGAATGCCGGTTGAGGGGCTGCGCCCTCTCTTGTATGGTGACAATGCCAGCCGGACACACCTTCCACGTTCGAGAGCCCGCGGTAGAAGACGAAAGGACTCGATGACGACCGAGCTGCGCAGCAGCCGATTCAGCCCCAGCCTTTGGGTTCCGACCCTGTATTTTGCCGAGGGTTTACCGTTCTACGCCGTCAATCTGATGGCGCTGATTTTTTATTCCCGCATGGGCGTGTCGAACATGACCATCACCGCGACGGTGAGTTTGCTAGGCCTGCCGTGGTCGCTGAAGCCGCTATGGAGCCCTTTCCTCGAGATGTACAAGACGAAGAAGTTTTTCGTCGTGCTGATGGAGTTTGGCGGCGGGCTGTGCCTGGGTTTGCTGGCGCTGTGCCTGCCACTGCCCGGCTATTTTCGGTACAGCGCCGCGCTGCTGGCAGTGATCGCCTTCTGTTCGTCGACTCACGACATTGCGGCTGACGGACTATACATCGCAAGCTTGAGTTCGAAGCAGCAAGCCGAATATGCGGGTTGGCAGGGTGCCTTTTATAACATCGCACGATTCGTGTCGCAGGGGGGGCTGCTGATTCTCGCCGGCTACCTGGAGGACCGCATGCCGGTGGTACGAGCGTGGATGATTATCTTCGGCGCGGTCGGCATCACGCTGGTGGTGGTGAGCCTGTTCCATTCGCGGGTGCTGCCAGCGGGGGGCGAGGAGCGTCACTCGCACAGTCTGCGCGACATGCTGGCGACGTTCTGGGATGTGGTCGTGAGTTTTTTCGCAAAACCGAATATCTGGTTTCTGCTGCTGTTCGTATTTCTTTACCGCGCGGGCGAGGGCCAGGTGGTGAAGATCGGACCTCTGTTCCTGAAAGCCGCGCGATCCGAGGGTGGAATCGGTTTGACCACGGCGCAGTTCGGAACAATCTATGGGACATTCGGCACGGCGGCGTTCATCGTCGGCAGCATCCTGGGCGGATATTTTGCGGCTTGGCTGGGCCTGAAGCGGGCGCTGCTGCCGCTGATCCTGGTGATGAACTTGCCTATGCTGACGTACTTCTACCTGAGCACCGAAATGCCGACCAGTCACGTGCTGATCACGCTGGCGATGTCGCTGGAGATGTTTGGCTACGGCTTCGGTTTCGTGGGTGTCATGCTGCTGATGATGCAGGAGATCGCCCCCGGCAAGTATCAGACGGCGCACTACGCCTTTGCCAACTCGCTGATGAACCTTGGCCTGGTCTTGCCAGGTGCAATCAGCGGATGGGTACAAATGAAGATCGGTTACGAGCACTTCTTTTTGTGGGTGATGATTTCAGCGGTACCGGCGATGGTGCTGTCGCGCTTTGTGCCCATACACGGGCCCAGGCCCGCAGCAGCGGACATCGAGCTGGCGCAATAGCGAAGGAAACGGGAACGGTTTTTATGTCGAATGAGCGCGATCCAAATGGGAAGTTACTAAAGGCCGCGATTCTGGCGGCGGGCAAGGACGCCAACACCGCAGCGGGCGAACCGCTGGTGCTGGCGAAACTGGGCGACCAGACGGTGCTGCAGTACGTGGTGCAGAATGCGCTGCAGGTGGTCGCGCCGGGCGACATCTATGTTGGTGGTGGGTTACCGGCAGCAGGAGGTACGCGACCAGCTTGGCTCCAAGTTCCACTATGTGGAGCAGGAGACAGCCGCGCGGTACGGGTGACGCAGTCCGGCGGGTGTGCGAGCGATTCCGGAGTTCGATGGAAATCTGCTGATTCTTTATGGCGATACTCCGTTGTTTCGTCCAGGCGTCGATCCTGGGACTGCTGAACCGGCATCGGCTGAAGCAGGCTCATCTGACCCTGCTGACGGCGGTTGTGGATAAGCCCTTGCCGTACGGTCGCATCATTCGCGATGCCGGCGGGCAAATCATCGACATCATCGAGAACACGGAGGCGTCGGCCGAGGTGCGGACGATTCGAGAGATAAACGTTGGCGCTTATGTCGTAAACGCTAAGGTGATGGCTAATGCGCTGGAGAACTTGTCGCCATCGCCGGTGGACGGCGATTATCGCCTGACCGACTGTGTGCACCAATTGATCCGCTCGGGACTGAAGGTGGAAAGCTACCAGCTCTACGACCAGGACGAGGTGCAGGGAATCAATTCAGACGCCGATTTTGAGCGCGCGGAATTCATCCTGCAGAAGCGGTTGTACCGGCCGCGGCGGCAGGAAGAGCAGAACCTCATTTCGTTCGGCACCGGCGGCTGGCGGGCGCTCATCGGCGAGGGATTTACGCTGCACAACGTGCGGCGGCTGTCGCAGGCGCTGGCCAACGAGATTACCCGGCAGTCGGTGGAGAAGAAAGGGGTCATCGTCGGGTACGACCGGCGGTTCTTGTCGAAGCAGGCTGCAGAGGCGTCGGCGGAGGTATTCGCGGGGAACGATATCCCGTCGATTCTGCAGGCCGAGGATGCGCCGACGCCGCTGATCACGTATGCGACTGCGGTCGCCGGGTCGGCATACGGACTGATGTTTACGGCGAGCCACAATCCTCCGGAGTGGAATGGGCTCAAGGTGTTCCACGGCGATGGTTCGCTTCTGCTGGACTACGAGACACGACAGATCGAGAACGAAGCGAACGCGCTGACGCAGGCGGACGTCATCAAACTGGAACTTGATTTGGCCTTGGAGGCGGGGATCGTCGAGAAGCGCGATTACACCAACGAATATGTGGACGCTGTCGAGAAGCTGATCGACCTCAACAAGATTCGCGAGGCGGGGTTGAAGGTCATTGTCGACCCTATGTACGGTGTGGGGCAGCTCACGCTGGGCACGGTGCTCACTGAGGCGCGCTGCCGGGTGACGTTCATTCATGAGCGGCATAACCCGCTGTTCGGAGGGAGGTCGCCGGCACCGAACGAGGACGCGCTGCGACTGCTGAGCTCCGAGATGCAGGAAGGGAATTACGACCTCGGGCTGGCGATGGACGGCGATGCCGACCGGGTGGCCCTGCTGGATGAGCGTGGGCGCTACATCTCGATCAACGATGTGCTGCTGCTGCTGTACTGGTACTTGCACGAGGTCCGCGGCGAGCGCGGCGGGGTAGTGCGCAACCTTTCAACCTCGCACCTGCTGGACCGGCTGGCGAAGAAGTTGGGCGAGCAGTGCTACGAGACTCCGGTGGGCTTCAAGCACATCGTTTCGACGATGGTGGGGCACAACGCGGTGCTGGGGGGCGAGACCTCGGGAGGACTGACGATTCGCGGGCACATTTTTGGGAAAGACGGCATCTTCGCTTGCGCGCTGGTTGTGGAGATGCTGGCCAAGACCGGGCAGAAAGTATCGCAATTGCTGGAGCGAGTGTATGGTCTAACCGGCCGCTTGTACTACGTTGAAGAGAGCCTGCCGGCCACCCCCGAGATGCGCATTGCAGTTCCGAAGCGAATGAAAGACGCGCCCAGCAGCCACATCGGACAGTACAAAGTGGTGAACATCTCGCACATGGACGGCACTAAGCTGTTGCTGGAGAACGACAACTGGGCGCTGCTGCGGTTCTCGGGAACTGAGCCGGTGTTGCGACTGACCGTGGAAGCCGACACGTCGGAGAAGGCGAAAGAGTTGTTGAAGTGGTTGCGCCAATTCGTTACGGCGGAAAACGTTAAGTGAGACTGGCCGCGGTGCGGCTGCTCACGCCAGCCGAACGGCGAAAAGCAAAGAGCGGAAAGCGGAGGGTCGTTTGCGATACGGCTATTTTGATGATGCAAACCGGGAGTACGTGATCGATAGGGTGGATGTGCCGGTCTCCTGGACGAACTATTTGGGCGTACGCGATATGTGCACGGTGATCTCGCACAACGCGGGCGGATATTCGTTTTACAGGAATGCCGAGCACCAGCGTATAACGCGATTCCGGCAGAATGGTGTGCCTCTCGACCGCCCGGGCCACTACGTTTACCTGCGCGACGACGAGACGGGAGAGTACTGGTCGATCTCGTGGCAGCCGGTGGGGAAAGACCTGAAAACCGCGAAATATGAATGCCGCCATGGGTTGTCGTACTCAAAATTTTCGTGCGAATACGGTGGCATCAAGGCCGAGCAGAAGGTGTTCATCCCCATCGAGGATGACGTCGAGCTGTGGGATGTGCGGATCAAGAACACCGGCGACAGGCCGCGCAGACTGAGTGTGTTCTCCTATGTCGAGTTTTCCTTCCATCACATCGAGATCGACAACCAGAACCTGCAGATGAGCCTGTACGCGGCAGGATCGAGCTACGCCGACGGCGTCATTGAGTACGATTTCTTCTACGAGCCCTGGACATTTCACTACATGACTGCCAGCTTTGTAGCCGACAGCTACGACTGCCTGCGCGACAAGTTCCTGGGCAGTTACCGCATGGAGACAAACCCGCTAGCGGTGGAACGGGGCCGATGTTACGGCTCGTCCGAGCTGGGTGGAAACCACTGCGGCGCGCTGCACAAGCGGCTGGCGATTTCACCAGGGGAAGAAACACGGGTGGTCTTCATGCTGGGCGTGGGCAACCGCGCCGTCGGGAAGAATATCAGGACCAAGTACTCCGACACGGCTACCGTGGATGCGGAGTTCGAGGCTCTGCGACAGTATTGGTCGAAAAAACTGGCCGTCTTCCAGTGCAAGACGCCGAACGAAGGCTTGGACACGATGACCAACATCTGGACGCCCTACCAGGCGGAGACGTGCGTGGTGTGGTCGCGTTTCGCGTCGTTCATAGAAGTCGGCGGGCGCACCGGGCTGGGATATCGCGATACGTCGCAGGACGTGATGAGTGTCGTGCACACGAATCCCGCAAAATGTCGACAGCGCATCATCGAACTGCTGAAGGGGCAGGTCAGCGCGGGCTATGGGCTGCACCTGTTCGATCCTGATTGGTTCGATCCCGAGAAACAGAAGAAGCCGGAGTTCAAGTCACCGACGATTGCGCACGCTCCCGACCGCAAGCAGATGATCCACGGACTGGAACACACCTGCTCGGACGACGCGCTGTGGCAGGTGGTGACCATCTGCGAGTACGTGAAGGAAACCGGCGAACTGGGGCTGTTCGATGAAGTCGTGCCGTTTGCCGACGAGGGCGAGGCCACCGTGTACGAACACCTGAAGCGCGCATTGGATTTCTCGGCTGAGCAAGTCGGCGCGACCGGTATCTGCAAAGGCTTGCGCGCGGACTGGAACGATTGCCTGAACCTCGGCGGCGGCGAAAGCGCCATGGTGTCGTTCATGCACCATTGGGCGTTGCGGGCGTTCGTGGAAGCAGCGGAGCATCTCGGTCGCACCAGCGATGTTGCGAAGTACTCCGCGATGGCGGACAAGGTGAAAGCAGCCTGCGAGCGGGAACTGTGGGATGGCGAGTGGTATCTGCGCGGCATCACCGCAAAAGGGCTGAAGGTCGGTAGCCACGAAAACGAAGAGGGCAAGGTCTTCATTGAGAGCAACACCTGGGCGGTCGTGTCGGATGCAGCGTCGCCAGAGCGGGGCCGGACGGCGATGGATGCGGTGGACAGGTATTTATATTCGCCGTATGGGATTCACCTTCTGTGGCCGGCGTTCTCCAAGCCGAATGACGACATCGGCTTCGTTGGACGCGTGTACAAGGGCATCAAGGAAAATGCCGCGATCTTCAGCCATCCCAATCCTTGGGCGGTGATTGCCGAGTGCAAGTTGGGGCGGGGAGGAAGGGCGATGAAGTTTTACGACTCGCTGCTGCCCTTCAACCAGAACGACAAAATCGAAGTCCGCGAAGCCGAACCGTATTCGTATTGCCAGTTTGTCATGGGCAAAGACCACACGGCGTTCGGGCGGGCGCGGCATCCGTGGCTGACCGGCAGCGGCGGGTGGAACTACACAGCGGTCACGCGCTGGATTCTTGGTGTTCGGCTGACATTCGACGGCCTGTTAATCGACCCTTGCGTGCCGAAGGACTGGAGAAACTTTGAGGTCACGCGGCAGTGGCGCGGGGCGACTTACGAAATCACGGTTGACAACCCCGATGGCGTTGAAAACGGTGTGAAGTCCGTGGCGATGAACGGAAGGCCAGCGACGATGCCAATTCCGGCTCAAGCGCCGGGAACGGTGAATAAAGTTCTGGTCAGAATGGGTTAAGGCCCGCGCCTATTAACTCTCATTTGCTGCGTGATTGGCTTTGCCTGCGCTACACTGGCTTGGACATTATCATCCCCATGAAATCCGTCGCGATTATCTCCAAGCCGTGGAAGCAGGAGCTGGCGGGCATTTTGCCCGATCTGCTGGGCTGGTTTCACGAGCGCAATTACACCATCTACATGGATGAAGAAACAGCGCGCTACACCAACGGTGAGAAGGTGGTACCGCGCGCGGCAATCGGAACCAAACATTCGGACTTCGTCCTGGTTTTGGGCGGCGACGGCACCCTTCTGTCCGCAGCTCGCGCTGTAGCGCATGAGGGCGTACCGATCCTCGCTGTCAACCTCGGCTCGTTGGGGTTTCTTACCGAAATTCCGCTCAACGAGCTGTATCCCGCGTTGGAATCGGTGGACCGGGGTGAGTGCCCAGTGGAACTGAGGTCGGTGCTCGATTGCCGACTGATTCGCGGCGGTGAATGCATTTCGCGGCACTTCGCCCTCAACGATGTGGTGGTCAACAAGAGCGCCATCTCCCGGCTGGTGGAGTTCGACCTCTTCATCGACGGCAACTTCGTGTTTCTCTACAAGGCTGACGGGGTCATCATTGCTACTCCGACCGGCTCGACCGCGTACTCGCTGGCTGCGGGGGGGCCAGTTCTGATGCCGTCGGTAGATGCGTGGGTAGTCACGCCCGTGTGTCCTCATTCCCTCACACACCGTCCGCTGGTGGTGACCCAGAACTCGAAAATCGAATTGAAGGTGGAGACGGGTGAAGAACAGGCCTTCCTCAGTATTGACGGTCAAGTAGGCGTGCCAGTCCAGCAGGGAGACCAGGTGCTGTGCCAGCGTGCAGAGCATCGGGTGAAGCTGCTTCGTGTGCGCCGCACGTTCTTCGAGGTGCTGCACAACAAGTTGAAATGGGGACAGCGGTAACAACAAAGAGCAGGGCGCGGCTGCCAGGCCGCGCCGGTGGGATTAGTCAGTTACGGGTTTCGAGTTGTCAGCCAGCCAGAAGCGGGCCTCAACTTCGCACTTCTTGGAACAGAACGTTTGCGTTTCGCGCGCCCTGCTTGTGCTTCGAAGATATTGGGAATAGCACCAGAGGCAGACCGCAGTCGAGGTTGCAGCATCGTACTGATTGGGTTGCATTGGGGGTCTCCAATGGCTAGCGAGGATAGGCCATGTGAGCGGCAAACGCAATCAGCAAATTGACAGGTAATCAGGAACTAACTACCACTGTTGGTGTAGGGCCGCGAAACTCGCTCGGCTGCCAAAAGGTCGTGAATGGTCTCGCGTTTGCGAATGAGGCGGTGTCGGGTGCCGTCAACCAGCACCTCAGCGGCGCGTGGACGAGTGTTGTAATTCGAGGCCAGCGACATGCCATAGGCACCGGCATCAAGAATGGCGAGCAGGTCGCCCTCCTCGACCGGGGCCATTTCGCGATTGCGGGCGAAGAAGTCTGCGGTTTCACACACCGGGCCGACGACATCGACCTTGCTGAACACGTCGTTCTTCGCGTCGAGGCTCACTGGTGCGATCTCGTGGTGGGCACCGTACAGAGACGGTCGCATCAGGTCGTTCATGGCGGCATCCACAATCACGAACTGCTTTCCGTCGTTTCGTTTGCGGAAGGTCACGCGAGTTAGTAAGACCCCGGCAGGGCCTATGATAGAGCGACCTGGTTCAAGTAATACATGAACTCCAAGGCGCTGCAGTGGGCCAATTACGGCCGCTGCGTAAGCCTTAACCCTGGCGGGGAGATTTCGCTTTGGATTCTTGGCGTAGGAGATCCCCAATCCGCCTCCCGCGTCCACAAACTGAATGTCATGTCCCTCATGGCGGAGGCTGCGCACCAACGATGCCACGCGCTGCATGGCTTCACGGAAGGGAGTTACGTCGGTAATCTGCGACCCGATATGAACGCTGACTCCGACGGCTTTCAGGTGGCGCGACCCAGCGCCCTGGTGATAGAGTTCAGTGGCCTCGCGCATAGGCACGCCGAACTTGTGTTCGTGCAAACCGGTGGAAATGTAGGGATGGGTGCCGGCATCCACGTCGGGGTTCACGCGCACCGCGAAGCGCGCATTCTTTCGAAGGTGAGTGGCACGGGCGCTCAGCAAGCGCAATTCGCTGGGGCTCTCAACATTGAAGAGCAGAATTCCCTTACTCAGCGCGAGGTCAAACTCTTCGGCGAGCTTGCCTACGCCTGAGAACACAACCTTTCCCGCTGATTTACGGCTGGCTTGAAGAACGCGCTGAAGTTCTCCGCCGGAGACGATGTCGAAGCCGGCACCGAGCGAAGCCAAAAGCCGAAGAATCGAGAGGTTGGAATTGGCTTTAACGGAGTAGCAAATGGTGTGTTCGCAGCCTGCAAAGGCGTCCTCAAACTGCTGGTACCGCTGCCGAATCGTGCTGGCGGAGTAAATGTAGAGCGGCGTTCCGTAGCGTTCGGCCAGGTGACGCAACGGTAACTCGTCGGCCATAAGTTCGCGACGGGAAGATTTTTCCGCGTCCGCTTGTCGGCGATAGGTGAATGCAGGTGGGCGTTCCTGCGGACGAGAGTCTTTCACTTTTGGGCCGGAGTTCCTTTCACTTTGAGCACCACGATAGTCAGGTCGTCGAAGGCGTCCACGTCCTTGGCATGATCGTTCACCGCGGAAAAAATGGCTTGAGCGATCTCGTCGGCGCTGCGATGGGCGTTCTTGATGGCGACTTTCTCCAAGCGTCCACGGCCGAACATGTTCCCTTTGGAACTGGTGGCGTCAGTGATTCCGTCGGTCAGGAATAGGAAAACGTCGCCAGGTTTGCAGCGCAGACTGCGTTCCTCGTACTCGGCGCTAGAGAAGAGCCCCAGGGGAATTCCAGCGACGGGGATTTCGTCGACGCGGCCACCGCTGATGCGCAAGGGTGCAGGCAGGCCCGAATTCGCGACCTGTAGCTTGCGATCGCTGTCGTGCCAGACCGCATAGGTCATGGAGACGTACTGCGCCTCAATGGGGCGTTCAGCTAGCGAAAGGTTCACGGCCTCGAGCATCTGGGCGGCTGAAGGCTCATCGATGGCGTGCGAACTGATGGTGCCGCTTACCAGTCCGGCATAGATTGCGGCGGGTGCGCCCTTTCCGCTAACATCGCCGACGGCAATGCCGATGACGCCTCGGCCGCTGTACTTCAGGAAATCGTAGAGGTCACCGCCGATTTGGCGCGCTGGCGAAAAGCGCGCGGCCACTTCAGCGTTCTTCAGCGAGGGGCGCTTCTGAGGCAGCAGGCGGAACTGCAACTCTCGGGCCAGCTCAAAGTCGTGTTCGAGCCGCTTTTCCTGACGGGCGATGCGTTCATAGAGAGTGGCATTTTCGATAGCAATTGCCACTTGGGCTGCCATCGTCGTCATGATGCGCACGTGCTGATCGTCGAAATATCCGCGGCGGGTGTGCTCGATATCGAGCACGCCGATGACCTTGTCTTTGTAAATAAGCGGAATGCAAAGCTCCGAGCGCGTTTCGGGATTGGCCATAATGTAGCGCGGGTCCTTGGAGACATCTGGAACCAGCACTGCCTGACCGCTCTGCGCCGCAGCACCCACGAGTCCAACCCCCATGGGAATCTCGCGCTTCAGGTGCACGCTTTCCTTGAAGCGCAACGAGAAACGATGCTGCAGAAGTTGTCCCGTCGGGTCCAGCAGCAGGATGGAAAACATCTCGTAGTCGATGATGCGGGTCACCAGGTCGGCAACGCGCTTGAGCAACTGATCGACGTTGAGGATGGAAGTGAGTTCGCGGCTGATTTCCGTGAGCAGCGTAAGCTGGCGCGCTTGGCGCGAGACGCGCGTATAGAGGCGGGCGTTCTCGATGCCGGCGGAGATTCTCGAAGCGAACAGGGTGAGCAGCCGCTTGTGCTCTTCATTGAAGGCGCCGGGTTGATCGGCTTCGACATCGAGGACACCAATGACTTTATTTTTGGCGATGAGCGGCACCGCCAGCTCGGAGTGCACTCCCGGCGTGAAATTGATGACGTTCTGCTCGGTGGACAGGTCGTTCACCAGGACCGCCTCGCGACGTTGCACGGCCTGTCCGGTGACGCCCTGACCGACCTTGATGACGATGCGTTCGGCAACCTCCGGCGGGTGCCCGACCTGAAAGCGTACGCGCAACTCTTGCGTCTTTTCGTTGAGCAGAAGGATGGCGAAGATTTCGTAGTCAATGATGCGTTTCAGCATCTCCGCTACGCGCTGTAACAGTGTGTTGAGGTCCAGGGTAGTATTCACAGCATCGGCAACTTCCAGCAGGTAGCTGTCGATGTGCGGCGAAGTCGGCGTTGTGGTGCTGGTTGTCATCACCCCGGAAACCCAGTTCCAATGATAGCAGTGGGATGTGTGGATGTTGCGGAAAGCCGCATCTTAGGCAGGTTCCAGAGCGATTAGCGCGCGCGGTTGCAGAGGCGCGAGTCAATCACTAGAATCCGAGTCTGCGGAGGTATGACGCATGCACTCGCCCGAATTCAGACAGATTGTGGATGAGGCAAGAGCGCAAATCCAAGAGATCCGTCCGGCCGACCTCAAGCGAATGCAGGACTCGGGGGACGACTTCATCCTGATCGATGTGCGGGAGGCAGATGAGCAGGCGAAGGGAATCATTCCCGGCGCAGTGACGTTACCGCGCGGTATCCTGGAGCGCGACATTGACAAGGTGAGCACTGACAAGGACCGCAAGATTGTGTTGTATTGTGGCGGCGGATTCCGCTCAGCACTCGCCGCGGTGAACCTTAAGAAGATGGGCTACAAGAACGTGATTTCAATGGACGGTGGATGGAGGGGATGGCTGGAATTACCAAAGTAAGCGAGGCAATCATGAATCTGAAAGGAAACAAAGTTACCTGGCTGGGACACGCTACCTTTCGCATTGAGACCGCAGAAGGCAAGATGCTTTACGTGGATCCTTGGGTGATGGGAAACCCGCTGTGCCCGCAGAGTGAGAAAGACGTGAAGAGGGCTGACGCGCTGATCTGTACTCACGGTCACGGCGACCACATCGGGGACGCGGTCAAGATCGCCAAAGAGCATAACCCCACGGTGGTCGGCATCTTCGAGCTCTGCATGTGGATGCAGAGTAAAGGTGTTGCGACGATCTCTCCCATGAATAAAGGCGGTACGCAGGCCGTGGCCGGTGTGAAGGCGACTATGGTGCATGCCGTGCACTCGTGCGGCATACAAGAAGATGACGGCAGCATCGTATATGGCGGCGAAGCGTGCGGCTACGTATTGGAACTTCCGGGCGGCGTGAAGGTGTATCACGCGGGCGATACCGGCGTGTTTGGCGATATGTCGATCATTCGCGAGTTGTACGCGCCGGAGATTGCGATGCTGCCTATTGGCGACCATTTCACAATGGGTCCGCGAGAAGCGGCCTACGCGTGTAAGTTGTTGCAGCCGAAATTTGTCATCCCGATGCATTTTGGAACGTTCCCCCCATTGGTGGGACGGCCGTCTCACCTAAAGGAGTTGCTGGGCGTAGGCGGACCGGAGGTGGTGGAGATGCAGGCAGGGCAAACGCTGGGCTAGGTTACCGCGAGGTTACGTGAGAGAAATCGATCACAAAATCACCAACCCAAGGGTCGAAAACTATCTTTATGCCATGCTGCCGGATCGCAGTGCAGTTCTGGCGGAAATCGAACGGCAGGCTGACGAGCGCGACATACCCATCGTGGGACCGGCGGTGGGACGGTTGCTCTACCAGTATGCCCGGTTGATTGGCGCCAGGACTGTATTCGAGATGGGATCGGCTGTGGGTTACTCGACGATCTGGTGGGCGATGGCAGTGGGCGCGGGCGGCAAAGTGCATTACACCGACGGCAGCCGCAAAAACGCCGACGAGGCGCGGGGCTACTTGGAGCGCGCAGGCGTGGCCGACCGCATCCAGATTCATGTTGGCGATGCGATCGAAGTGCTGTCGGAGCGTAAGGAAGAGTTCGACGTCCTATTTTGCGACATCGACAAGCATGATTATCCGCGAGCCGCGCGGATGGCGCCAGATAAGGTGCGCCGGGGTGGCCTCTTCATTACCGACAACACGCTATGGCGCGGTGACGTGGCGTACGCTGCCGGCAATCCTGACTACAAGCCAGAGATCGAGCCGGATGAGAAAGTGAGTGCGATTGTGGAGTTCAATGAATTGCTGTACCGGTCGCCCGACTGGTACACAACGATCATTCCGCTTCGGGACGGCGTGACCGTTGCAATGAGAACCTAGTTTCGGTTCGGTATTGATTGACTCCGGGCACGCCAATCAATTAAGCGAATTGGTGGCAACTTGCGGTTCGTTTGGTCTCAATGGGACACCAAAGTTCGTTCCCGCACCAATGTGATTCCGGACACAATCTGCAAGATCGCGACCGCCAAGTACAGTGACTGTACCCACATCACCAACCGGAGCAGGAGCATCTCCACTACGATCCAGCCCACAAGCACGCAGCCTGCGGCGGCTACCCACGTCGGATAATTCGGCTGGCGTTGCAGCGTGAGCCAAAGCGCAGTGCAACCCAACACTCCAACCGCCAGGAACAGGATGATGCCCGGTATCAGGTAAGAGGGAAATGGAGAATACTGCAATAGGCTCACGGGTAGCGACATCACACTTCCGTCGGGACGGAGGATCAGGGGAATGCCGCCAATGAGGCCCGAGATACCGGTGAACGAGAGCGCAATGATCGCCGTTTTCCGCGCAATTTCCATTCGGTGCCACCAGAACCAAAATGCGCGCGCGGTGCGGAGTTTGCAAGGATGGACGCCACCCCTGCATGTGCAGGCCATCGGGAGCGGCCAACTCACGTCTACTTTGCTGTTTTCTTTCCGACAACATTCAAATCCACGAGCTGACCGTTTGGACCTTTCACCTGTAGAGTTTTGCCATTCAGTTTGGCTGGAAATTCCTTGCCGGGGCTCCAGTCGATGAACACGGCGGGTCCACCATCACCGTGGCAGGAGTAGACCGTGTCGCCCAAGCGCATGGCGATCTTGTAACGTCCGGCATTTTCGGGATGCTGGGCATTAGCGGGGACTTTGTCGATGGAGACAACCGTCGCCATCTGATATCCCGCGTCTTCGCTTTGCGCAGAAGCGAGAATCGTCGTACTCGCTAGCAAACACGAAAGGGCGATTAGCCAGAGCTTCATGGACTTTCCTCCGCAGTTGTAGGGTAAGAGTATAGCCCGGCCCGGTTCGGAAGCACGGAGCCGCCTCGATTGGAGACGGAAATCTGGCGAGCGCTAAGAAACAAAAGCTCCGCAGGGTTTGAAGCCTTGAATCTAAGAAGAGGAAGTGGTGTGATGTAGCGTTATATACATACATAACACATGATTTTTCTCTCTTCGCAATCATTTAGAATCAACCACTTGGGAAGAAATTGTCTCCAACTAGTTGAAAAATAATTAGTTATGCGTATCCATTTCAGCGCGTGTGAGTTAGCTCGCTCGTTTTGACGACCCACAGAGAGTGCTGGTGCCAAGTTGGGAATTTTTCAAAGAGCGTAAGCATTCGCGCCTAGCCGCGAAACGGCCTGAGACACCAAATCCCAAGCCTCACGATGTCGGTTTTACGAGGCGCGCGGGAGAAAAAGCAAGAGATTTAGGCTCATCCAAAAAACTAAAGCAACCTGACTTGGGAAAGAGGATCCCGGAGAGCGTCGTCGTTAAATTGACCGTCTGACTGGATGCTCGAAGTGCCTATCCGTTACTGTTCCGGAACCTAACCGAACGGATAGCGGTTTCCTCCACGACATTCCCGTTGCATAAGAACTGAGTTCCCCTGCAGCTTGTCCAGCACTGTGGAATTTTGTTGCCTGTCAGACACTTGTGGCTTACCCCTATTGCCAAATACGTCTTTGGCATAGCTCGTGCAACAAGCCTTGTTAACGCTGCGGTTCTGGTCCTCGTTGAAGTCCACCTGGGGCTAAGGGGTCGACGAATTGGAAGCCCCTTCCTGACAAGGACAGGCTGCGATAGCCCGATAAGGAGAGCATCATGTCGCCACTCAAAAGTCACTCGGCGGCCAAACGAACAGCGAGATCCGAGGCTCTAGCGGAGCAAAAGCGTGGCGTATCGGCCGAACGCCAGTACATTCATAACGAGACACCTAAGCGCCTAATCCTGAATGGCGATGGCGGCAGCGTGATGATTCTGGCGCCACTGGAAAGAACAGAGCCACTGAAGGCGAGAGCACTCGAAAGGTTCAACCTGGAGCCTCTCAAGGAACAAAATCTTCTGCGAATCGTACCCTTCAAAAGCAAGTGCAGGCTCGATGCGGGTGCCTATGCGCTACTGGGTTCGGCGATTCTGCTTGTTATTCTGGTCCTGGCGCTCTCCTGGTGGCCGCCGAAGTCCTTATGGCACAGTGACTCCACCAGCTCGTACCAAGGCTATGGCCTGGCAGGCTTGAGTACGGCAGTCTTATTGGCGTACCCGTTGAACCGACGAGGATTACGCCGGAGCTGGAGGCAACTTCGCATTGCCATGGGTAGAATTCGTCCACTCCAAATTATCCATTCAATGACCCGAGCCATGTGGTTTATCTTTATTGGCATCCTGGGGATCGGTGCACCAGCAGCAGTTATTTATTTGTTTGGTGGATGCAGGTACCTGTGGGACTGGACGGCTCCCACGCCATTATTGCTAGGCCGCATGTTGCAGTGTTTGTTCATTGCAATCGCATCTCTGCTTCCGGCGGTGCTGTACTTTCTGTACGATAGCCAATGCCTTTCCACATTGCGTAGCAGGTTTGAACACGCCATTTTTCGCCTCGATCCCAATCTTTCAACATTGACAGATGTGCGGGCAAAATACGGCCGTCAGGCCGATGAAGTATATGGGCCAGAAGACAAACACAATGGCCGCACGCCACTTAACATCGGCTCGCATTTCCCCATCCTGGCAGCTACCCTTTTGATCTCGATGGGATGGCTCATTACTCTCGTTCACTTGGAAGTTCACAAAGATGATGAGTTGTTAACATTGTTTGCGCCGCAACTGGACGTCTTGGTCTTCGGATTCCTGGGTGCCTATTTCTTTGCGGTTACCGATGTTCTGCACAGGTATATCAGGAGAGACCTCAAGCCGAAGGCATACAGCAGCATCTGCGTTCGATTACTGATCGTGGTGATTCTTGCGTGGGTGTTGAAGGAAATAGTGTCACCGGTACTTCCGGGAGGCGAGCCAAAGGCTGCAATGCTGGCACTCGTCTTTCTAGTCGGAATCGTTCCTGAAACGGGGTTGACATATATCCGCGAGGCCTTGAGCCCAAAAATGCGGAGTTTGTTTCGAATCAAGAACGAAGAGGTCGAGGTAGATCCTCTGACAAAGATCGATGGCATAGACCTATACGACCGCACCCGACTCATGGACGAAGGCGTTACAAATATTGAGAGCCTGGCCCACCATGACCTGGTTGATCTGATGATAGAAACTCGGATTCCCGTCCCAAGATTAATTGATTGGTTGGATCAGGCAATACTTTATCTCCATGCGAAGGAATCGGATGGAGGAGACGACTCAAAGCTGCAACGGCAGCTACGCAAATATGGAATCCGCACTGCCACTGATCTCTTACGGGCGTACAAACGAGCGCAAGAACGAGGGCCGCAACAACTCGATGCCTTGCTGCAGACACTCAGCCCTTCGCAACCGGGTAAGATGAATCAGGTACAACTAGTTGTCGATGCGCTGAGTGATGATGAATGGCTGGATTACGTTCAAAACTGGCGGGATAATACGAGTGTGCGGGAGCAAACGATTGATGCTCAAAATCGAAAGGCTGGCTCTGGAGGCGGTTGCAGGCGGGGCGGCATGTCCATGCTAGGCGTTGCTTGTTAGTGATTCGTCGTAAGTGCGCTCCGGGCCACACGCTTTTTGAAGATACCGCGGAGACTACGGACAGGCCTGACTACCATTCTGGCGCGATGAAGACATCTGAGGAGTTCAAAGCAACCTTCGACTAAATCGATTGGACCGGGATGAGACGTAAGTCCTCCACCAGCCCAACTTCTTTCTGGAAGAACGGCTCGCCGTATTTTACGCCCGCCATCATTCCGTAGAAGTGAGCCATAGAGGCGACGCGCTCGCGGATTTCGGCGTGAGCAGGGAAGTCCTTGCTACCGTCGGACTGGTCAGCGAACTGCTCTTTGTAGGCATAGATGGATTCCAACTTGGCCTCGAACTCAGACGTGATATCGACAACGAACGTGGGGCGGACGTCGTAGTACAGCGTGGCGTAAACGATCTTGAAGGGGCGGAACGGTTCGTGATTGCGCAGGCGATGGATCTCGAACGAGTCCACGTCCTGTGTGGCGACGGTATGGCCAAGGCGACGCAGTCCGGCTAGGAAGCAGGCCTCGTAGCCGAGCGTAGCACAGGCGTAGTGGTCCGGGTGTCGACCCTTCCAGTAGGGCAGAATCACCACGCGGGGGCGCTGCTCGCGGATTACACGCGCGACCTTGATGCGGTTGGCATAGGTGTTCTCGACACGTCCATCAGGGATGTCGAACGCTTCGCGCCATGCGACCTGCAGGATGCGCGCCGCATCGGCAGCTTCGCTGGCGCGGCTCTCGGCGGAACCGCGCGATCCCAGCTCACCCTGCGTGAGGTCGAGAACGCCGGTTCGCGCACCGAGCTTCGCCATCTTCAACAGCGTGCCGCCGCAAGTCTGCTCCACGTCGTCTCGATGGGCGGCGATGGCGAGTACGTCGAGGGCGGGTATCTCTTCAGCATTCATTGGGCACCGTTCGAAGGAATCAAGGTTCCTCGCAATCAACTGCCTAAGAGTTGATCAGGATCGAGCGCGAAAGGACTCACGACCGTCACTGCTTCAAGCCGCTGACCATTCTGCAAGTCCTCGGTCAAAAGGTAGCGGCACGACGTGGCCTTTGCTGCCGCCACAATCAGAGCGTCCCAAAATGACAGTTGGTGACGGTCCTGAATCCTCCAGGCGCTTTCCAAGAGGACGAAATCCACCGCGATAGGCTGCCAGCTCAACAGGTCGAGCACCTCTTCACGAGCGTGTTGCCGGGCTCCCGTCCACTTTCTGACGATGGTTGCGTAATACTCCTGCAGAACCTGGTAACTGATGCGCCCGGCGCGTCGCTTCCATAGCTCGCTTCTCCACCGCTGGGCCATGCGCTGCTTGAGCGGATCGCCAGTGTCGACGGCATAAATGAGCACGTTCGTGTCAACGAAGACGTTGGCGGTCATGGATCTCATCACGGGACGGGTATTTTCCGTCGGTATTTAGAAAGGGCTTGCGTGCCAGGGCCCGCTTCATCGCGCGTTCGTACGCGTCCTGTTGCTTCATCTGCTCGCGTAGCAGGGTTCCGAGCAGGCGGGAGACGCTGACATCGTTGCGGGCTGCTTCGAGGCGCGCCCACAGCGCGACATCTTCTTCCAACGTGACGGTGACATTACGGAGATTGCGTTTCATAACACGGTTCCAGTGTAACACGAAATCCGTGTACCGGCGCTGTCATGGCGCGGATCGGACCTACTTCTTGCGCTCCACGAGAAAGGCGGCAATCTCCCGCAGATTGCCAGCTCGTTCTCCAAACCGATCGAGCGCGGCGTTGGCATTTTGGATCAACGCATCGGCCTTCTTAAGCGACGCTTCGATGCCAAACAGTGACGGATAAGTTGATTTCTCGGTGGCGGTGTCTTTGCCCGCGGTCTTTCCAAGCTGCGCAGAGGTTTGAGTCACGTCGAGTACGTCATCGACAATCTGAAACGCCAGGCCAATGCTCATACCGAAATCACGCAGACTTTTAATCTGCGCGACGTCGCCGCCCGCGTAAATTCCGCCGGTGACCACGCTGGCGGTGAGCAGAGCCCCGGTTTTGGAGCGGTGAATATACTCCAGAGTCTTGGCGTCGGCATGCTGGTGCTCGGCTTCGAGGTCCATGACCTGGCCGCCAATCATGCCGTCCACAGTGCCGGTGGCGTGGGCGATCTCGCGGACAATGGCGACGCGCGATTCTGCGGAACACCGCAGTTGGGCCAACACCTCGTAAGCGTAGGTTTGCAGGCCGTCGCCGGCAAGAATTGCGATCGCCTCGCCGAACGCCTTATGGCAGGTGGGGCGTCCGCGGCGGAGGTCGTCGTTGTCGAGCGCGGGCAGGTCGTCATGAATCAGCGAGTACGTATGCAACATCTCCAGCGCGGAGCCGAGGTCCTCGACACCCGCCGGCAAGGTGCCGGTAATGATCCGGGCGGCCTCAATGCATAGGATTGGGCGCAGGCGCTTGCCTCCGGCAAAGACGCTGTGCCGCATCGCCTGATGGATCGATGTAGGGAACTGCGTGGCCGGCGGAAGCAGGCGTTCCAGCGCCTGATCGGTGAGGATGCGACCTTGTTCCAATAGTTGCTTCAGCATGAAGAGGGAAGTATAACAACCGCGCGTAAAGCGGCGCAGGCACAAAGCAATCTAGTTCGCCGTACCTCTCGCCGCAGGCTTATCTTTCGCAGCCTCCGCAAGTTTCGCTTCGCGCTCGGCATCGGCGACGCGTCCCAGCTTGCGATAAGCTGTGGCCAACTCCTGGTGCAAGCCGTCGAGGTTCGGATTTAATTTGGCAGCGGCCTCCAGGTGCGGCAGTGAGTCCTTTGCCTTTCCCTGCTCCAGCAGCGCCTTGCCGAGCTGATACTGTGCCTCGGCATCTTCTGCATTCAGCTTCAGCTCGGCTTCAAACTCGCTGATCGCCTTTGCCAGCTGTTTGGCGCGAAGCTGCGCCATTCCGTCGTAATAGTGGGCCCGCGGCAGAGACGGATTAGCGGTAAGCGCTTTCTGAAACGTCGCCAACGCCTGCGGCTGATTTCCGATTTCACTGTAAGCCTGTCCGAGCAGCAAGAGCCCTTCCGGCGAAAGCGACTGCTGCGACACGCGGCCAACCACAGCCGTAGCCTTCTCTTGCTGATTCGAACGCGCTAGCGAGGTTGCGTAGGCATAGGCCACACGCGGATCGGAGTACACTGCATCGCCGAGTTGGTCAAAGACTGTTGCCGCTTCGGCAAATTGATCGCTGGAGAACAGCGCCATCGCCAGCATTGGTCGGATCATTGTTTCGCCCGGCTCTTGCTGTTCCACTGACTTCAGCGCGCGCGCAGCTTCGGCGTACTGGTTGGCACGAAACGCGGCGAACCCGACGTTGCGCATCAGGTGTGGGATTGCCGGGTTCCAGCGCTCGGCTTGCTGAAAGTTGGCCAGCGCTTCGGGGTACTGTTTCTGGCGCGCCTGTGAAGTTCCGAGATCGTTATAAGCGTCTCCGAGGATGACGGCCAGTCGCTGTTCAGCGGTCGCCACGTCTGCTTTCTGCTGCGCGTTGAGTTGTGGCACTGAGTCGCTCGGCTGCGCGGCCGGATCGAGAACCGCTGACGTTGGCACCGAAGGCGCGGCTGCCATGCCGGAGCCCATGGTCCCCATCGTCTTCGAGGCAGGACTGTTCGCACGGCTGATCTCGTCGGTCTTTTGCTGCATTTCGGCGAAAATCTTGGTGTATTGGGACGCTTCCTCTTTGCGGTTCGTCTGGAAGCAGATGCGTCCAAGTACATAGTAGGCACGCCGGATCTGGTAGTTGTTGCGCGACGTGTCGTCACCCGTCAGTTGAATCGCTTTGCGCAAAAACTCTTCGGCCCTTGGCAGTTCGCGTCTCGCGAAGGCATTCAGGCCCATGTAGAGAAAGGGCTCAGGCCAGTCGGGTTTATCGAGGGCCGCAGTTTTCAGGTAACGGTCCGAGTCGTCATATAACTTGTCGGCGTTGTCGATATACCCGAGGAAGAAATTGCCGAAAAAATCATTCGGATTGACCTTCACTTCGTCTTTGAATTCCTCTCGGGCTTGTGGCGTCGCCACCCACTCGTTCTGGCTCAGGTACAGCAGTCCCAGGAAGTAGTGCGCCCGCGATCCCTTGGCGTCAATTTCCGCGGCCCGGTTAAACTCGTGAGCAGCGTCTTCCACCTTGTCGGCATTCTGGTACGCGCGGCCAATCATGATGTGGACGCTCGTGCTGTCGCCCGCCGCCCCGGCAATCTGATTGAAGATGGCCTGAGCCTTGTCGATTTCGCCGAGTTTGAGGTATGCGGTAGCGAGAGCATAGGCCACGAACGGATTGCCTTGCAGTTCCAGGGAGCGCGAGAGCGCGTCCGCCGCCGGGCCGTAGCTCTTTTTGTCCATTAGGAGTTTGCCCTGAACGTTCCACGCATCAGCAATCTTCGGGTCTGATTTGGTGATGGGCTCGACCTGCGCCAGCGCGTCATCGGTATGGTGCGCAGCCATGTAGGCCAGCGCCAGCGCCAGCGCCAGGTGGGCCTTGGGCGAGTCGTCGAAAGCCAGCGACCGGTTGTACAGTTCGATGGCCTGTGCGGTATTGCCCTGAGCCATCTTGAGTTCGGCCATGGCCCGAAGTCCTACGGCAATGACTTCGCGATTGGCGTCCGCGATCTTGACCACGTCACCGGTCTGCTGCGCGGCAGCAAGCGCCTGCATCCGCGCCGGCAGTTCCTCCATCGCGGACCCGCTGGGAGCGCCCTTTGCCGATTCGCCACCTTGGGGCACTGCTGATTCTTGTCGGATCGTAGCGTCTGAGATGCGTACGAAAAAAAGTAGAAGGGAACCGATCAGGCAAAGCTTGATTATAGAAAACGCTATCGATGGCCGAAAAGGGGTCAATGCAGGTCACTCACAGGGACTCTCCAAGCTAAACGCCTGTGCAAGTCGAGTCAACTCACGTGGGACCGCTTAGCGACAGAGCTATGCGGCGGTGCTCGCTTCCGCTTCCTTGGTCGCTACGTAACGGTCCGCGTTTTCCAGGATTCGCGGCAGTTCTGCGCTCACGCAGCAATCCACAGCTCCGGATGCCATGGTCTGCATCCACATAGTGTCGTCGGCTACGCGATGTACGCACACGAAAGCCGTGGCGGGAAACTCCCTGCATAAAGCAGCGAGTTCGGGGAATGAGACCAGCTCAAGGTCCACGATCGCAAGTTGTGCGCGCAGTCGGGCCACGGTCGCACGAATATCGCTAATCGCATGGACGGTGACCGGGCTCTGCGAGTCGCTGTCGGCAAACGTTACACGCAGTCTGGGCACTGCATTGGCGGGATGAGCAATCACTACTCGGACTGGCGGCATGGATAAACCTCCCAGAAAGTGTCGTGAACGGGCAGCGCAGGAAAAAACGCGAAACGGCAAAGAGCTGAACGTTACCGAGTTGGTTAGACCTATGACCCTTACGACTTCTCCGCAGGGTCGAATGCTTCAGGCTGCAGCTTTCCATTGCGCTTCAGCAGGATTTCCACTTTACCTTCGGCTTCTTCCAATTCCTTGCGGCAGGAACCGGAGAGTTTCATGCCTTCGTCGAACAACTCCAGCGCACGGTCGAGGGGCACGTCACCCTTTTCCAATTCGCCTACGATGGTTTCCAAACGCTGAAGAGATTCCTCAAACTTGGGCAAGCTCTCGGCTCCTCGTCACATTCTAGTCCGATTTCACACGGACCCAACATCAAGATTGCACGAAATTACTTGCCCATCAGGTCCAGAACCGACGCCGTCATAATCGTGACGCCGGTCCGGATCGTCGGTTCGGGCGTCGGGTAGAACAGCGCCGAATGCAGCGACGGCAGCGGCTTGCCCGTAGCTTTGCTCTCGGCGACCCTCTCGGGCGAGATTGCGCCCAGCCGCATCATCACGGTCGGAATCTGGTGGCCTTCCAGGCCGAACAGGCCGAAGTCCTCACTCACCATGTCGGGCCCTGTCTTAACGACGTTATCTGCTCCTACGGTGCGGACCAGGACGGCGCGCAAACGGTCGGCCAGCTCTGGGTTGTTGTAGGTGACAGGCGAGCTTTCCGGGAGGATGGCGACCACGGGCATGCGGTCTGAGGGCACTCCGCCTGCAATCGCGACGCCTTCGGCCGTGCGCTTGAGGTCAGCTAGAATCTGCTTCTGTAGTTCGTCGTTGAACGAGCGAATCGTAAGACTCATCCTCACTTCGTCGGGAATGATGTTCCGCTTGGTGCCTCCGTGGATTGCGCCCACGGTTACTACCGCCGGGTCCTGCGGCGGAATCTGCCGGCTCACGATGGTCTGGATCGCCATGATGTACTCTGCGGACAGCACCACCGGGTCTTTGCTCATCTCCGGATGCGCTCCGTGCGAGCCGACTCCGCGCATGGTGACATCCACCGAGTTCACCGCCGCGAGTGTCGGGCCCGACACGACTCCGACTTTGCCGGCTTCCAGTGATCCGTCGTCGTGCAATGCAATGGCGTAATTCGGGCGTCCGAAGCGCTCATACAAATTGTCTTTCAACATCGCGCTGGCGCCGTCCACCGTCTCTTCCGAAGGCTGTCCGACGAGAATCAGCGTTCCATGCCATCGGCTCTTGAGCTGTGCCAGCGTCTCGCCCACGCCAATCAGAGTTGCCATGTGAATGTCGTGCCCACAGGCATGCATGACGCCGACGTCGTCTCCCGCTTGGTTTTTCGAACGCGCATGGCTGGCATAGGGAAGACCGGTCTTCTCCTCGACCGGCAGAGCGTCCATATCTGACCGCACCAGAACTGTGGGGCCAGTGCCGTTCTTCATGACCGCGACCACGCCGTAGGCCTGCGTGCCGTCCTCGTATTTGCCAACGTGTTCTGTGACTGTGTAACCCGCCTTGCGCAGGGTCTCGGCAACGACTGCAGAACTTTGCTTCTCCTGGTGCGAGAGCTCCGGGTTCTGATGAAGCTGCTTATAGGTCGCAACCAATTGCGGCAATTCCGAATTCACCAACGTGGAGATGTCTTGCGCCGATAACAGGGCGGACATCGACAGTGCGAACAGGACGAGTGTCCTCATCGAAGCTCCTTCTTGAAGGTTTACTGCTTACAGGATTAATTGCGTCCGGCGGAGGCAGGTCTAGTGGAACCCAGCACCTCCAGCACATCCAGGGCCGATGAATAGCGGCCTTGTGGTGCGCTGATCTGCGCGCCCTGGACCATGTCACGTGCCGCCAATAGCATCTCGCGGGCAATGGCGACACCCTCGGCCCGCGCCGTCTCGCCGGTCGCCGCTCGCGACATGCGGGCGATGATCTCGTCGGGCACCGACACGCGCAACTCATTCTTCATGAATTCGGCGTTGCGCGCGCTCACCAGCGGCCAGATGCCGGCAATCACGGGAATACGGCAATGCTCGATCCGGCGCAGGAAGTCCTCCAGCAATTTCAGGTCGAACACGGGCTGAGTTACCGCATACTCTGCGCCGGCCTGAACTTTGTATTCGAAGCGGCGAATCTCCTCATCAATATTGGGCACGCCGGGATTGGCACCCACGCCAATCACGAACTTCGTGCCGTTTCCGATGGGGTTGCTACCGATGTCTAGCCCGTGGTTTAGATTGTGAACGATGTTCACCAGGCCGATGGCGTCCACATCGAACACCGCGGTGGCATCGGGATAGTCGCCCATCTTAGGCGGGTCGCCGGTAATGCAAATGAGGTTGCGAATCCCGAGTGCGCTCGCACCCAGCAAATCGGACTGAATGCCCAGCACATTGCGGTCGCGGCAGGTGTAATGCAGGACCGGTTCGATTCCGACCTGCTGCGCCACCATCAGGCAAAGAGCCTGGTTACTCAGCCGGGCAGACGCGCGCGGGCTGTCGGGAATGTTGATGGCGTCCACCCCCGCCGATTTCAGGGTTCTCGTCCCCTCGATCTCTTTGGTGGCGTCAGTGCCTTTGGGCGGAACCACCTCTACCATCACGACGAATTCACCGTTGGCGATCTTGCGGCCAAGCTGCGAGCGCTCCGCCATTGCCGGAGGCTCCACTGGCCGTGCCAGGGGCTCCGGCTTGGGATGCGGTTTTGGCGGGTGCACATGGATGCGCTTAAGACGCCCCTTCATTTCATGAATGTGTCTTGGCGTGGTTCCACAGCAGCCACCTACCAGGCTCACACCGGCGACCACGAACTTCTCCGCGTAACTTGCCATGTACTCGGGTGACGACAGGAAGATTGTCCGCCCGTCCACGGCGCGCGGCATGCCGGCATTGGGCTGGGCAGAGAGAGGGACGCTGGTCACGGCGCGCACTCGCTCCAGCGCATCCAGCAGGGCCGCCGGTCCAACACTGCAATTGATGCCCACCACGTCGGCTCCCCATGCTTCCAACTGCAGGCCATAGTGCTCGGGACTCGAACCGTCCAGGCAGTTGCCGTCTTCGTCTATGGTGACTTGCGCCACCACCGGCAGCTCAGGATTCACTTCCCGCGCAGCCAGAATTCCCTGGTGGAGTTCCTCGAGATACCCAAAGGTTTCCAGGATGATGAGATCTACGCCTTCCTCGTTGAGGGCGGCGACCTGCTCGCGGAACGCCTCGCGGGCCTCGGAAAGCGCGATCTTGCCCAGCGGCTCAATCCGGATTCCCAAAGGTCCAATCGCCCCGGCGACCAGCGCCCCGAAGCTCTTGGCGGCTTCCCGGGCCAAGCGGGCCCCGCTGCGATTGATGTCCGCCAACTTATCCACACAGCCGTGCTTCGACAAACGAAACGAATTGGCGCCAAACGTGTTTGTCTCAATGATCTCAGCGCCCGCCTGCAGGTATTCCACGTGGACGCCCTTGATCAGGTCGGGTTGCGAAAGGTTCAGCTCGTCGTAACACTTATCGATGAAGATGCCCTTGGACAGCAGGAGCGTTCCCATAGCGCCGTCGCAAAGTACGGGGCCTTTTTGCAGTCGGTTTACGAGGTCATTTGGCATTTGTGCTGGATGTGCCTATCACGCTGATCGTAATTGGAACTCTATCGTAAACTTTGTCGCTAGGCCACAGCACGAGTTCGGGTCAATGGCTTGCCGGCCGTTTGATATACTTTTGATTGAAAAGTCGCCAACCTACGTCTTATCAATGCTATGAATGAGGTACGCGTTTGAAGCGGGCTGTAATCCTTTTGTTTTGTTCAGCAGCACTCCTTGGAATTGCGTCCTGTGGCTCAGGCGGGAGCAGCGTAACCGGCCCCAATGGAAACGTAACTGTCAACAAGCCCAGCAAGCTCAACAACCGGGCGTTTATTACCAACCAGTACTCCGGCAACATTCAGGTCGTTGACAGCCAGAAAGACCAGACCTCGTATTACACGGTTAACAATAACAACACCGGAATCAGTACCGTGGGCGGTTCGCCCGCGTCTGCCGTCGCTATCGTTATCGGGGGATCGTTGTCTTGGGCGGTGCTCAGTCCTGACGACCTCGAGACGCTGGTCTATAACCCCAGAGCCCATACCGTCACCTTCGTCACCAATTCGTCCGAAACCCAGAACGGCAGTGTCGCCTTGGCCGACTGGGCCGATATGGCTGTCTACTCGCCTGATTCCAAGACCATTTACATTCCGGTGCCCAATGCCAACTTAGGGAATACCCGTCCGGGCGGGGTGCATTTCATCAGCACTGCGAATGGCAATATCACGGGAACTCTACCCATCCCCGGCGCTCGCTACGTAGCGATCAGCCCCGACGGAAAGACGTTGCTGGTCTTTGCCAGCAACTCCGACGCTATGTTCATGGTGGATCTTTCCGCTACGACGCTATCCGCAGTTGCGATTCCAGGATTCGCCGGGCCCGTAAATGCGTTCTTCAGCAGCGACAGCAGTACTGCCTACGTCCTAAATTGCGGACCGGAGTGCGGCTCAACCGCGGGAACGCCCTCAGTGATGCGTTTCGACATCGCTTCGCAGAATGTAACGGCCACGGTCCCGGTCGGCGGCGCCAGCGTCGGTCTGCTGAACAGCGGGACTCTCTATGTCGCGGGTTATCCCGGAGGAAGTACCGGAACGTTTGACATTGTGGATGTCAGCACAATGACTCGTAAGACGGCCAACCCGGTGGTGATTGGTGACGGATCACATACTACGATGGCGCTTTCAAATAACAGCAAGATATACATCGGCGCTGTAACCTGCGCGAATATATCCGCGGGCTGCCTTTCCATCGTGGACCTGACTAAGGTAGCAGCCGACCCACCGACGTCTCCGTTGGGGGGCGTGACCGGGCTGCAGTCCATCCCCAAGCGCAACACCATGTACGCGGTGGAAGGCGGCGTTCTGTACATCTACGACACCGCCACTGGCCAATTGCAGTCGACGCAGATTGCCTTTGTCGGCGCGTTGTCCGCCGTGGTACAGGTCGATCCGTAGAATTTAACGAACTATCACTGTTAATGGGCGGCCCGAGGGTCGCCCATTATGTATTGCGCGCCACTTGCATCAGCTCCTACTGGGGCTGCAGCTTTAGCTGGTGCTGCACCGTCTTTGCCACAGCTTCCGGCGAGAACGGCAGCTGGAACGTCCGTCCGTTGTAATACGCGTCCCACTGATCGTCGTAGTGTTCATCGAACAAATTGCCGGATTGCCCGTTCACGATGTTCAACGTCGAGTTGTCGAGGTTTGACAGATCTGCCATGAACCGCTCGGATGGGCCAAAGCGCTGCCCCGCCTGCTTTACTGTCAAACTATCACCCGACCAGGGATGCGGTCCCGGTCCGGCGGCTCGCTTCAAGATGGGGAAGTTGCTCCAGAATGGATGTTTGATGTCGATCTGGTGCACTCGTCCCCACGTCCAGAGATTCAACGACCGCGGCGTATTCGGGTCAGTCACCGCCGCTTCCACCGCCGCCGTGAGCAAATCGTCGTAGCTGGCATACCCTGCCGGTAACCACTGCGGAGACTGGCGCGACAGCACGCCCTCCAGCCACACAGGCAGCATGAACCAACGCGAGTAGCCTTTCCAGTCGTCTCCGAGCTTCGGACGGAGGAGCAGTTCGTTCAATTTCCCGCGAGAGTAAAACGCAATCGACGCAGCAACGGAATCAACAGCCATGTTGCCGTCCCAACCGCGCATGATATCGGCCGCTGCTCTGGCGCGCTCCGATGCCTTGGGGGTGTGGTCGATGGCATACACAAAGCGCTCAGCGCAGAAGCGGTCCAGCTCTGACACGACATCCATCTGGATTTCCAGCATGTCGGCGGGTGTGTATTTCTTGGGCTTGCTCAACAACTTGTAGATGCGTTCTGTGCGATACGGCGAATCCCACTCGAAGCTGATGGAGTGCGGGTAGCCATCGGGCGTGATGCGGCCGTTGGCGGTCGCCAGTATCCCCGACGGCGGATCGAAGACGCGCGGCATTTCGTCGTACGGAATGTACCCCTTCCATTCGTAGGCATCCGTGTCTCCCGGAACCGGCAGCGAGCCGTCCCCTAGTGCGCGAATCGGAACGAACCCCGTCGCTTGATACCCGATGTGACCGTCGACGTCCGCATAGACTACGTTTTGCCCCGGCCCGCCAAACTGTGAAAACGCCGCTCGAAATTCATCCCAATTTGTCGCTGAATCGACCTGGAAGAATGGAACCTTCGAGATGCCCGGCTTGTAAATGATCCACTGCAAGGCCAACTGACGTGTCTCCCCCGGAACCAAGCTGGTGATGATTGGCCCGTGCCGCGTCACTACGACGTCAAGCTTCACCTCAGGCTTGCCTTTAACTCGGATGATCTCCTGGCGACGCTCTGGCTGGATCCATCCCTGGGGCGTCAAATACTCACCCTTGTCGTTGAACTTCTCGATAACGACGTCTTCCACCGCGGGCCCGACGTTGGTAAAGCCCCACGCCACATACCGATTGTGCCCCACGATCACGTACGGCATGCCGGGAAGCGTGACTCCCACCACGTCGAAGTTCCCACACACCAGGTGCGCCTCATACCAGTTGTTGGGTAACCGCAGTTCGAGGTGCATATCGTTCGACAGCAGCGGCTTGCCGCTCGCTGTGTGAGCGCCGGAAATTACCCAGTTGTTTGAGCCGGCGTGGTAGCGCACTTCCGGAGACAACGAAGGTGCAGGCATGGCGGCCGGCAAAACCATAGACTCCCGAGCCGGTACCTTGGCGCTTCTCTTGGGCGCAGGCTTTACAGAGGGTACCGCGAAGTCTTCTCCTTTCGGCAGGCTTTGCGGAGGCTCATCTGCCAGCGACTTCCCCTCCGCTCCCGGCGGGTGGTCGCGCCATGAAGAATTCACGAACAATTCCGCGGCCAGTTCGGGTCCAAGCTTGGCGAGGGCTTTTTCTTTCAGCAATGCCTCCCGGTAATAGCCGTGATTCAGGAACTGGCTCATCGAAAGGCCGACGAGCAGCGAGTCCTCCACCGTCCAGACGTGCGGGGCGTAAACAAGAAAGCGGAATTCCATCGGAAGCGATTTGGTGTGGCTGGCGATATAGGCGTTCACGCCGTTCGCATAGGCCTGAAACTGTGCTCGCTGTGCCGGGTCCATCTCGGTGACGGCCCTTTCCGCCGCCTGATGCAGGCCAAGTATGCGCTGTTCCTTGTCAACCGCAACAAAGTCAGGGCCCAGCACCGCCGCAAGGTCGCCCGAGGCGAAGCGCCGGGTCATGTCCATCTGCCAGAGTCGCTCTTGTGCGATGACGTACCCCTGCGCAAAAAAAAGATCGTCGAGCGTTGCCGCAGTGATCGTCGGAACGCCCAGCGCATCGCGCGTAATCGTCACCGGTTGTGACAAGCCGGCAACTGCTACCGTGCCATCCACCTGCGGCATCGCGGCACGCACCGCGCGGTAGAACCAGACGTCGAAAGCCAGGAAAACAAGCAGCGCCAGCGTCAAGAGTGCTACGACAACGCGAATTGCAACGCGGGCATTGGAAGGGCGGCGGGAGACAGAAACCGTGGTTGTGTTCATGCGAATCCTCAATTATAGGAGAGACGAGCTGCCTTCGCCTGATGCTTCCGACCTGAAGTGCAGTATGTCGCCGATGAGCAACACGGCAGTGATATGCTGATGCCGTTGCAGAGTCATACGTGCGATGAAGGCCTCCAAACGGGATAGCAGCCAGAACCGTGTTGACGACCAACCCTCGATTTCTCCGCAGATGGTGCGCGAGGCCGAGGGGATCTTCCACGACCACCTGCGCCGCGTCGGATTGAAACATACCGGCCAGCGCGATGCGATTCTTCGCACATTCCTCGACACTCGTGACCACCTCTCGACCGACGAACTCTACCGGCTGGTCCGCAAGAAAGACGAACGCATTGGATTCACCACCGTCTATCGCACCCTCAAACTTCTGTCCGAGTGCGGCCTCGCCAGCGAAGTGGCATTTAACGACGGCATCGCGCGCTACGAGCATCAATACAATCGCCGCAATCACCACCACATGGTTTGCACTGAATGTGGCAGCTCAGTGGAATTTTTCTCCAGCGAAATCGAGCGCATTGAGCGCGAAGTAGGCCGCAAGCACAAGTACATCACCTCGCGGCACACCTTCCAGATCTACGGCGTTTGCGAAAACTGCGCTAAGACCCGCAGGCGTCCGCCCGCCTGATGCCTGCCCCCTTGTTCACGCTGACCGAGGCAGCGGAAAAGATTCGCTCACGCAAGCTGCTTTCGCTGGAGCTGACGCAGGCGTGCCTCGACCGCATCAAGCGGCTGGATCCGAAGCTCAATGCTTTTATCACTGTCACTGCCGAGTTGGCGCTGCAACAGGCGCGTCGCGCAGACGATGAGCTTGCGGCAGGGAATTGGCGAGGTGTTCTGCATGGAATTCCAATTGCGCTAAAAGATCTCATCGATGTGGAGGGCGTGCCCACTACTGCCGCGAGCCGGCAGTTGTCCAACAACATCGCGTCGCCAGACGCAGCCATCGTGGCGCGCCTCAAAAATGCCGGCGGAGTCATAGTTGGAAAGACCAACCTCCACGAATTCGCCTTCGGTGGTAGCGGCTTGGTCAGCGCCTATGGCCCCGCGCATAATCCCTGGGATACATCGCGCATTACCGGCGGATCCTCTTCGGGTGCGGCCGCCGCGCTCGTTTCGGGCATGTGTATCGCCGCCATTGGCACTGACACCGCAGGTTCCGTGCGCATTCCTGCCTCGCTCTGCGGAATCGTAGGACACCGCCCGAGTGCGGGCATATGGAGCACCGCGGGAATCATTCCTCTCCGTCGTTCGTTCGATACCGCGGGACCCATGACGCACACCGTGCAAGATGCTCTGCTGATGTTGCACGCTTTGTCTGACGCCGGTACTCAGCCGGATGCCTGCGAATCCGTCGACCGCCTCAGGGTTGGAGTTGCTCGCAAAGGATTTTTCGATGGATGCGATTTTGGCGTAGCGAAGTGCGTGGAACAGGCGCTTGACGTCATCCGGTCGTTGACAGCATCCGTGCTCGATGTGAATCTTGAAGTCCCGATTCGCTGGACCGACTTCGATGAGGAAATTCTCGACTACCATCGCCCGATGATGGAGCGCTCGCCAGAGCTATACCAACCCGCCACACTGGAGCGACTGCGCGCCTGCACCAGCATCACTCCCGCCGAGTACGAACAGGCGCGAAGTGGTTTGGCAGCTGCCCGCCAGCAAGCCGCGAGAATCTTCGAGGCCGTAGACGTGGTGGTGACACCAACCTGCCTCGTCAGCGCTCCTGAAATTTCTACGCTCGCGGCGATGACAAATGTTGACTTACGCGGATTCGAAGTCCAGAAGCTGCTGCGCAACACCGCTCCGTTCAGCCTGCTGTACTGGCCATCGGTATCAGTGCCCTGTGGGTTCACCGGCGAAGGCTTGCCGGTTGGCCTTCAGATTTCAGCTCGCCCTGGCGCTGACGATCTGGCACTAAGAGTGGCCCGTGCTTACGAACAGGCAACGGAGTGGCACAAGCGCGTACCCTCGCTGACGGTCTAGAATCCCAGGAACACGGGTTCGGGTTGGAGTGAAATACCAAACTCCTCCAACACCCGCGACTGAATCTCGTTCTTCAGCGCGACGATTTCCGTCGCCATTGCCCCTCCGCGGTTCACGATTGCCAGCGCATGCCGGGTTGAGATGCCGGCCGCTCCCCGCGAGTAGCCCTTGGCGAAACCCGCATGCTCCACCAGCCACGCGGCCGACAACTTGCGAATGCCCTCGCCTGCCGGATAGCTCGGCATGTCGATTCCACGTGAACTGGCGAGCGCGGCTAATCGCGCAGATTCCTCCACTGTCACCAGAGGGTTCTTGAAGAACGACCCGGCGCTTCTCGCATCGTCGTCGCCGGGAATCAGCAGCATCGCCTTGTTGCGGCGAATCTCCCGAACGGCATCGCGCACTTGTCGCAACGAAGGCTCGGCAACAGCGCCGCCGAACATCTTCTTGAGATCCGCATAACGAATTGCCGCGCTGCCGCTCTGCCGCAGACTGAACGAAACCCGCAGAATGATGTAGCGATCGCGAGCGCTCGTATTGAAGATGCTACTTCGATACCCGAAACCGCACTCGGAATTGCAAAATGTTCGTAGCTCCATCGCCGAGCGGTCTAGGGCCACGACCTCGTGAATCGTCTCCGAAACCTCTTGCCCATAGGCCCCGACGTTTTGTACCGGCGTACCCCCCACCGAGCCCGGAATCCCACTCAGGCACTCAACTCCAGCGCAATTGTCCTCCACAGCGCGCGCCACGAATGCGTCCCAGTCTTCTCCAGCGGCAACTTCAAACGTCACTTCTGCCCCTGCAGCGAAACGATTCATTCCGCGCAAACCGATTCGCAGCACGACGCCGTTGAATCCTTCGTCGGCCACCACCAGATTGCTTCCCCCGCCGAGCACGAACAGCGGTAACCCGCGCACTGATGCGAATTGCAGTGCTTCGCGAAGGTCCGCCTCGCTGTCCGCCTCCACGAAGTAGCGCGCCGGGCCTCCCACGCCTAGCGTGGTCAATGGAGCCAGCGGTACCAGTTCGCGAAGGTTCATGGGGTACAGTCAATATATATTGTGGCTTCGGCGTCTTCGCCGTGCTTCTTAGCATCCAATGGAAGGCGTTATTATCCAACAGGAGAAACCGATGTATCCCGAACTCTTAATCGTCCCGATGCGTGAAGAACTGACCAAGGCTGGCGTCAAAGAGCTGCGCACCGCCGAAGACGTTGATGCGGCGCTCGCCGATAAGTCCGGCACCGCATTGGTGATCGTCAACTCGGTCTGCGGATGCGCCGCCGGCAAGATGCGTCCTGGCGTTCGACGCGCCTTGCAGCACGCTGTTCGTCCCGACCGCGCGTACACCGTATTTGCCGGACAGGACCGCGAAGCCACCGAGCGCGCTCGTCAACATTTCGGCAACGTCCTGCCTTCGTCTCCGAGCCTGGCCTTATATCGCAATGGCGAGCTTGTGCATTTTGTTCCGCGCAGCGAAATCGAAAGCCGTACCGCCGAAGATATTGCCCAGCAACTCACTGCCGCGTTCGAACAGTATTGCGAAAAGTCCATCGCAGCATCCAACTAATCGGCGCGGCAAAATCTTCTCCGGAAAGGACGCTGTGACGACCCACGCAAAGGGAACGTTCGACGTAAAGGTGTTTCCCCTCGCCGACGATCATGCTGCGGGCGCTGGCCTCAGTCGCATGTCCATCGACAAGCAGTTTCATGGCGATCTGGAGGCGAGCAGCGAGGGACAGATGCTGTCGTTCATGTCCAGCGTGAAAGGCTCAGCTGGCTACGTCGCCATGGAGCGCGTGACCGGCAAGCTCTCCGGCCGTTCCGGCTCGTTTGTGCTGCAACACAGCGCCACCATGGAGCGCGGTGCGCCAACCTTGAACATCACCGTGGTCCCCGACTCAGGCACCGGTGATTTGACTGGTCTCACAGGTAAGCTGCAAATCATCATCGCCGACGGAAAACACTCGTACGATTTCGAGTATTCTCTCCCCGACGACTCTTAGCGACCCCTATTTCGCTGCCGTCCTGAAGGCCTTAATCACGATGTCGTTCGGCTGGTTGCCAACCGGAACCACAGTGACCAGCGCGCGCTCAGCGCTGATTTTCGAGTTGTCGCGCGTCTTCACTGTCCGTACCACCGCCACGTCTCCGGACTTCGTGTCAGCCACCAGTAAATGATCTTCGTCGGGTGTGAGCGCTAGCCCATCAGGATGACTGCCCACAGTGACTGACCCGATGACCCTGCCCTCGTCGATGGCGTAAACGCTGACGTTGTTCGATCCGAAGTTGCTGACATAGAGTAGGGAATTGTCCGACGAAACCAGACCGCGCACGGGGTTCTTTCCGATCAGGTAGCTGCCGCTGATCTCGTTGGTATACGCCTCGACGATCGAAAAACTGTCAGCCTCGAAATTGCTGACGAAAATCTCGCCGCCATCTGGCTTCAGCGCCAGTTGAACTGGCATCCTCCCCGCGTCCAACAGCGTGACGAGGCGGTCTGTCTTGAGATCAATCGACGCCAGTTGATTCGAACCGGGGCACGCTACATACAGCTTGCTGTTGTCGGGCAGGATCACCATGTCTTGCGGCTGTACGCAGACCGGCACGCGACTGCGAACGGCTAGCTTTTGCGTGTCAATGAGCGACACGGAATTGTCGCCACGATTGCTCACCGCAATCACGCTGCCGTCAGGTGATACTTTCGCCAGACCAGGCGCGTTACCCACCGGGATCGTCGCAATCACCATCCGTTTGTCGAGGTCAACGACCGACACGTTCCACGAACCGGAGTTCGCCAGGTACGCCCGCTTTCCGTCAGGCGACACGGAAACAAAATACGGCGCGCGGTGCACGCCAATTGTGGCGACGACTTCGTTCCGCTCGGAGTCAATGATGCTGACGTTGTTTGACTCCGTATTGGCAACGTAAACCTCATTCCGAACAGGATTGACTGCTAGTCCGGTTGGGTTCTTGCCGACGGCGATGGTCTTCACGTTCCGCAGCGCCAGCGTATCGATGACGCTCACCGAATCGCTGCCGCCGTTCGAGACGTATGCGTACTCGTGATACGCGGGATCGACATCTGGCCGTTGGCGGCACGACACCGCCGCCCAAGCCACGCTCGCCAACACTGCGGCTGATAGGATGCGCCGGACCGCCGTGGGATGCCGCCGCGCGCTGGCCATCAATCCGCAGCCGCACCTGCGGGACGCCGTGCCGTCGGATTCGCAACCGGTTCAGCCACCGAGCGGCCCAACACCTGCGCAATCTGCCGCACCTCAACCATCAGGCTGTCGAACTGGTCGGGATATAGCGACTGGTTGCCGTCGCTGAGGGCTTGGTCCGGGTCAGGGTGTACCTCGATGATGAGTCCGTCGGCACCCACCGCTACCGCTGCCCGCGACAGCGGTGTCACCTTGTTGCGTTTCCCCGTTCCGTGGCTCGGATCCACGATGATCGGCAGATGGCTGAGTCGTTGCACCGCCGGTACCACGCTGAGGTCCAAAGTGTTACGCGTGTGATCGGCAAACGTCCGCACGCCACGTTCACAAAGGATGACGTTGTAGTTGCCCTCGCTCATGATGTACTCGGCCGCCATCAGGAACTCTTCCAGTGTGGCCGACATCCCTCGCTTGAGCAGAACCGGCTTGCGAGCTTTTCCAGCGCGCTTCAGCAGCGAGAAGTTCTGCATGTTGCGCGCGCCAATCTGGATCACGTCGGCGTACTGGTCCACCAGCGCAAGCGTCTCATGGTCCACGGCTTCCGTTACGATGAGCAACCCAAAGTTCTCGCGCACCTCGGCGAGAATCTGTAGCCCCAGCTCACCCAGCCCCTGGAACGCATACGGCGAAGTCCGCGGCTTGAATGCTCCCCCACGAAAGAACCGCGCCCCGGCCTTGGCCACACGTTCAGCCGCGCCAAATGCCTGGTCGCGCGTCTCCACACCGCACGGCCCCGCGATCACCGCGACTTCTTTGCCGCCGATGGCGGCGTCTGAGTCGGGGAAGCGGACCACCGTGTTCTCTTCCTTCAATTCTCGGCTGACCAGCTTGTAGGGCTTGCTGACGCGGATGACTTCCTGCACGCAATCGAACGCCTCAATTGCGCCCGGCTCCACTTCGCCGCGGTTCCCGGTAATGCCGATGGCGGTGCGTTGTGCCCCGGGAATGGCGTGAGCGCGCAGCCCCAGGCTCTCGATCTTTTGGCAAACGGCTTGCACGTCGGATTCCGACGCATTGGCCTTCAATACGACTAGCATGAGCAACCCCTTGTGACTAGCTAGTTTACAGTCACCAGCATGCCGCGGCAATCACTTCGATTGGCAGGCTGGTGCCTTCTGGGGCACAATGTCACAATGCGCTCAAGCAGGCTCTTCCTCACCTCGGGGCTCTTGTTGGTCATCGGGCTGACTTCACTGTGGTCGAAGTGGAATGGCTCCGCCGGGATTAACGCCGGCTATCCCATTAGCGCGTGGTCGGTGTCCTTCAACGGCGCGGTCCACGGCTGGCCCGCCATGATCGGCGTGGTCGCCCTGCTTGCGGGAATGGCCGTTTTTCTCTGGGCAGTAATTCGGTCGCTCATGACGCCCTGAGCCTCGCAAGACCGACGTTTCACGCCCTACAATCAGACCAATGCCCGATAAGTCCTCTTCCAGCGAAAAAGACATCCTCAAGCTACTCCCCGCGCCGGCGAAGCCTACGAAGCTCACCGCTCGCCGCATCGGCATCCATACCTCGACCGCCGGAGGCGTACACAACGCGGCCGAGCGTGCCTACCGACTTGGCTGCAATACGCTGCAAATATTTTCGTCGAGTCCGCGCCAATGGCAGCCTTACGAGATAAAGCCCGAAGATGTAGCGGAGATGCTCCGCTTGCGAGCAAAGTACGACCTGCGCCCGCTCACGATCCACGCCAACTATCTCGTCAACCTCGCTGGAGGTAACCCTGAGTTTCACTCCAAGTCCGTCGCCGCCTTTCGTGGCGAAATCAAGCGTGCCCTCGCACTCAAGGCGGAGTACCTGGTCCTTCATCCCGGCTCGTTTCGCGGCGCCACGCGCGAGGAAGGCCTGCAGCGCGCGCCGCAGGGAATCGCGCACGCCGCCGACGCGCTCGACCTTTCAGCCGGCAAACTCCGTATCCTGATAGAAAATACGGCTGGCTCAGAATTTTCACTTGGGGGAAGCTTCGAACAGGTTGCGGAACTGATCCACTTGCTGCGCCAGCACGTGCCTGTGGGCGCGTGCATCGACACGTGCCACACCCACGTCGCGGGATACGACATCGTCAGCGACGACGGCTACGCCGCCACTCTCGACCAGCTCGATCGCACCGTTGGCCTCAAGAACGTCCACGTGTGGCACTGCAACGACGCCAAGGCTGCCTGCGGCTCACACCTCGACCGCCACCAGAACATCGGGAAGGGAACCATCGGACTCAAGCCCTTCCGCCGCCTGCTCAACGATCCGCAGCTCGCCCACGCCGCCTTCATCGCCGAAACCCCCATCGACGAACCACTCGATGACCTTGAAAACGTAAATGCGCTGAAGAAGCTTGTGAAGAGTGGAGCGTCATAAAAACAGCGGGGTCGTTGTGCGACCCCGCTCAATCTCAAACGCTTACAACCTCGCGCCGCCGCCCACTGGCAGAACTTCTCCAGTCATCCAGCCCGAGTCATCCGACGCCAGGAAAACCGCCACCTTCGCGATATCGTGCGGAGCTCCCACGCGTCCCAGCGGAGTCCGCGACAATGCCATCGCCTTGAATTCGCCTTCCGACGTTCCTGCCGCGCGCGTGCCTTCCGTCTCCACCAGCCCCGGAGCCAGCGAATTTACGCGAATATTGCGCGATCCCAATTCCTGCGCGAGTGATCGCGTAATCACGTCCACCGCGCCTTTGGTTGCACTATACAGCGACCCGGTTGGCGGAGGTGTTAACGAGGCAACCGAGCTCAAATTGATGATCGAACCGCTTCCGTTCATCGCCTTGACTGCCGCCTGAGTACTCAGCACGGTTCCCAATACGTTCAGGTCGAACATCCGATGGAAGCTGGCTTCCGTTATCGTCTCGAGGGGCGCAAATTCGTACACGCCCGCGTTGTTGACCAGGATGTCCACTTTGCCGAACGCCTTAGTGGTTTCCGAAAACAGGCGGTCCACGTCAGCCTGCTTTGAGACATCCGCCTGCACTGTAATGGCCTTTCCGCCGGCGCTTTGTATTTCCGCCGCTACTTTTTCGGCGTCTCCCTTGGCGCTGGCGTAATTCACTACGACGTTTGCGCCTTCAGCGGCGAACGCCTTGGCGATTCCGGCGCCAATGCCCTTCGAAGCGCCGGTCACGACTGCGGTCTTTCCTGATAATTTGCCCACGATGCTGCCTCCTCCGAAAATCTGTCGCGAATGTTACTTCGACATTTCGATGACTGTCTAATTGATGTGCAAGCCCCGAGAAGGATTCACGCCGCCTCTAAAAATTCACAGTTCTGTCAGCTTTGCCAGGTAAGATTCCCACACTTCGCGCCGAAAGGTGGGGAAGGCGAACTTGCCCTCGCGCGGAATCGAGATCAGGCGCGCCGACTCCAATTCCTTGAGGTGATGCGAGAGCGTGGCGGGACTGATCGGGAAAGTCTCGCGCAGTTCGACGCAAGTGCATTGCTGACTTGCGGATATCTTTCGTAGGATTTCGTAACGCCGCGGATCAGAAAGTGCTTTGCTGATCGCGCGAAATTCCCGCGCCGTCAGTCCTTTAACTTCTTTGTCCTGCTTTTTGCCGGTCATTTCTAGATTAGACGCCCATCTGCTCTGCAAAGATTGAGCTGCCCGTCCTTCCCGTAGCAGGTCCTCAGCAGCTTACCATTGTAAAATCAAGGTTTACCCCGACGCACTTATTGAACACTTATATGCCTGACTCCAACGCCGAAAACGCCAATCCGTCCCACGTACGTCCCGACCGTTACGATCCCCACTCGATCGAGCAGAAATGGTTCGACCGCTGGGCCAGCGACCCTGCGCTCTACGCCGCCGAGCCTGCCTCCAGTACGCGCAAAAAGTACTACGTCCTCGAGATGCTGCCCTATCCGTCCGGCGCGCTGCACATGGGACACGTGCGCAACTACTCCATTGGAGACGCACTCGCCCGCTACATGTGGATGCAGGGGCACAACGTGCTTCATCCCATGGGGTGGGACGCCTTCGGCCTGCCCGCCGAGAACGCGGCCATCAAGAACAACACGCCGCCCAAGGAATGGACGCTCCACAACATCAGCGCCATGAAGGCGCAGATGAAGCGGCTTGGCTTCGCCTACGACTGGTCAACCGAACTGGCCACCTGCCTGCCCGACTATTACCGCTGGAATCAGTGGTTCTTCCTCAAGCTTTACGAGAACGGGCTGGCCTACCGCAAGAGCGCCAAGGTGAACTGGTGTCCCGAGTGCGCCACCGTTCTTGCCAACGAGCAGGTGCTCGCCAACGGATGCTGCTGGCGGCATGAAGACACGCTGGTCGAGCAGCGCGAGTTGGAGCAGTGGTTTGTACGCATCACCAAGTATGCCGACGAGTTGCTCAAGGATCTCGATACGCTGCCCGGATGGCCCGAGCGTGTCGTCTCGCAGCAGCGTCACTGGATCGGCCGCAGCGAAGGCACGTTGGTCGATTTCAAACTCGACGGCGAAGCCGGAACGGCAGGCGACAAGATTACCGTCTTCACCACGCGCGTTGACACGATTTACGGTGCGACCTCGCTGCAACTGGCGCCCGAGCATCCGCTCGTCGCCGATCTCGTCGCGAATGACGAAAGTCTGCGCGCCAAAGTGGACGAGCTGATCGCAGAGCAGCGCAAAGCCAAAGAAGTCGGCGACGTCGGCGCCATCGACAAGCATGGCGTTGACACTGGCCGCTTCGCCATCAATCCCTACAACGACGAGAAGGTTCCCGTCTGGATAGCCAACTACGTCCTTATGGACTACGGCACCGGCGCCATCATGTCCGTGCCCGCGCACGACGAGCGCGACTACGAGTTCGCCAAGAAATACGACCTCGACATTCGCGTAGTCATTATGCCGCGGCGCGAAGGTGATCCGCTCAACGGTGGCTCTCATCCCGAGTTGATTCCCTTCACCGAAATGAACAGTCTGCTGATGAACTCCGGTGAGTTCAGCGGACTCTCTTGCGAAGAGGCTATCTCCAAAATGTCGAAGCTCGCGGAAGAGCGCGGCTTCGGCAAGGCCACCGTCACCTACAAGTTGCGCGACTGGGGGTTCAGCCGCCAGCGCTACTGGGGTACGCCGATCCCCATGGTCTACTGCGCCAAAGATGGTATCGTGCCCGTGCCGGAGACCGATCTGCCAGTCCTCTTGCCCGACAACGTGACCATCACGCAAACCCACGGCTCGCCGCTGGCGCAGGTTCCCGAGTTCGTCAACACCACTTGCCCGAAGTGCGGAGGCCCGGCCCGCCGCGAGACCGACACCATGGACACCTTCGTCGATTCGTCCTGGTACTTCTATCGCTACACCGACCCATCTGTAACCACGGGTCCCTTCGACGTTGACGCAGTGAACTATTGGTTCCCGATTGACCAGTACATCGGCGGAGCCGAACACGCGATTCTGCACCTCATCTATTCGCGCTTCTGGACCAAGTTCATGCGCGACATCGGCTTGGTGAAGAACTCCGAGCCTGCCGAGCGCCTGTTCACGCAAGGCATGGTCATCAAAGACGGGGCCAAGATGTCAAAGAGCCTCGGAAACGTCGTCTCGCCCGACGACATGGTCGCCAAGTACGGCGCCGATTCCACCCGCATGTACACGCTCTTCGCCGCGCCTCCCAATCGCGACCTCGATTGGCAGGACGCCGGCGTCGAAGGCGTCAGCCGATTCCTCTCCCGCGTCTATCGCTACGTCATGCGCAACGCGCCGGTTGCTGGGAAGAATGGAAATGTAGGAATTGTCATCCCGAGCGAAGCGCTCCCGCGAGATCGGGAGCGCGCAGTCGAGGGACCTGCATTTTCCGCCGACGCGGCATCACGGACTCCGGGAGCGAGAAACATCCAGCGCAAGCTCCACCAGACCATCCGCCGCATCACCGAAGACTTCGGCGGACGCTGGCACTTCAACACCTCCATCGCCGCCATCATGGAACTGGTCAACGAGCTCTATGCTCACGAAGAGAGCGTGCAGCGGGGCGCCGAACCGCCCGCGCCCGCATCTTTGTTGCTCGACGTCCAGCGCGACCTGGTGCTGATGCTCGCTCCCTTCGCGCCGTATCTCGCCGCCGAGTTGTGGGAGACGCTGGGCGAGACCTCCAACCTGCTCCGCGAATCCTGGCCGAAGTACGATCCCGCACTGGCGAAAGAAGACGAAATCGAGATGGCGGTGCAGGTGAACGGCAAGATCCGCGCCCGCATCACCGTCCCTGCCGACGCCGACGAAGCAGCAATCAAAGATGCTGCCACGTCCGACGAAAAGGTCCGTGCCGCTTGCGCCGGCAAAGAAATTGTCAAGGTGCTGGTGGTGAAGGGGAGGCTAGTCAATATCGTCGTGAAGTAGATAGATTCTGAGTGAAGCGAGGTTTTATGAAATTGAGGCTTCTAGATCACCCCGCGATGCGCGACCAGTGGCCACCGCAGACTGGCGAGTCATTCTCTCCCTCTTTTGATGCTGCCTTGCCCACGGGCGAAACGACACTCAAGTCGGTGAGCAGGGAGGGCAATAGAAACCAGCTAGTTCTTTGCTTCGCGTTTGACGGCAGAGAGCACAGATTTAAATTGAGGTTCGATTCTGAAACGGTAACCTCAAAGTTCAACAAACTGTTCTCCGCAAACGTCGGTTCGACCGTACAAGCTCTGGGCCTTTTGATCGTGGACTAATAACTCCGAATCCTTACATTAACTAGGCGGATCTTAACAGTGGGCGGTCAGTCAAGGGATGTTGCGTTGCGACCTAGTATGTCAAAGTCGGGTAATGGCCTGTCCCCCGAGCAGTTGAAGGCCGAGGTGTTGGCATGCTGCAAGACCGCGACTTGCGTGCGAAGGGAGGTTCGCTTTGCGAAACCTGAGGATGCAAGATTCTATAAGTTTCTGAAGCACGCGGACATCGAAAGCGGATATATGGACTTCTCGAATGCGACAGAAGAAGAGGAAAAACAATACCATGACCACGCTCGTGAGTTTGCTTCACGGCTGCCCGACGAAGTCTGGTACTTTGTAGTGCCTAGCGATCAAGCTGACGAAATCAACAGTCTCGCTTTCATCGATGCACAATCATCTTGCTTGGGATGGTCATCTCTCGGTGAAGACGAAGCGTGGGAGTGTGCTTGGGGCAGACTGAAGTCACAGGAGGAAAGTCAGCGTGCAGCGACCTATTTTGTTGTGTTGCTCGGCGTGGTGGCAATTGGACTGTTTATGTTGCTCGTATTGCGACACTGAGTCCCAAACGCCCTTCAAATTCTGGTGATTGGACTGGCCCAGTCAACGCTTCATCCCACGCAAGACTCAGTGTCGCGTGCCCGTTCAACCCTGAGCCCGGTGCCCCAGGTTCGCGTCCTGCTTTTGGACGCTAACCTGGGTGCGTCAAAGACGACCGAAACCGCAACACCCCGAGCCCGCAGGGCGAAATTTGTCTTAGCCGTGGGCGTAAGCCCGCGGTGCAAGTGGGAATAAATCTCCGAGCCACGCAGCGGCGGCACCGTTCTCACACAGACTCTTCAGGCCAGCTCTAAGTCGTTTGTTCCCCCTCGCGGACTTGAGTCCGCGCGACAACCTCTGCAAAATTTATGGTTACCAAAGTTTCCCCTTCCTTGGGTACTTTCGTAAGTTGACCAGCCTCCGCTCCCGTGTCACTATCCACTCCAGGACGCTGTACGACTTGATTGCCCGTTGTTTTGGCTGACCACCGACAACTGGTAACTGATAACTGTTTTTGGAGGTGATATGTCCGTTCCCACCTGTAGCTATGTGAAGCCAGACGAGGCCGTCTGCAACTCTCCCGCCCTTCGCGGCCAGCGCTTCTGCTATTTCCACCTCGATCCTGTCGCCCGCCGCCTGAAAGCTGCCTGGGCCCGTGCCTATTGCGTCCTCCGGGTGGCTCGGGAACGCCACCGCGCCACGCGCTGTCGCACGATGACCCGCAAACTCGTACGCTCGTGACCACCGGCTAACTCCAATGAAATCAAGAATTAACCAGCAACTCCTTTGGATCGAATATTTTAGCGGGAGTCGTGTCGATAAGTCACATGTTTTCAAGAATTTGCAATGGGCATGGGGGGAGGGGGTACTACTTAAATTCGCGCAGCTCTTCCGGATGCCGCCGCAGTTGCCAGCGCCAGAAGGCATAAAACGGTGCGCCCAGGAAGACGATGCCGATTCCGACCAGCGTCTCCTTCGGCCGCGTATAAACCGAGTTCAGCGCCCACGCTCCCGCCATCAGCAGATAGAGCGCCGGCAAATATGGATATCCGGTGCAAAGGTAGGGTCGAGCCACATCCGGACGCTTGCGGCGCAAAACGAACAGCGCCGCCACCGCCGCCACGTACGACAGCACCATCATGAACATGACGTACGTGTAGAGCTGGTCGTAGCTGCCGCTGAGTGCCAGGACGATCGACCACGCGCTCAACGCGATGAGGCTGAACGCAGGCGTGTGGTACTTGGGATGAACTCTTCCCATGGCGTGAAAAAACGCGCCGTCGCGCGCCATGGCATACGACACGCGCGCGCTGCACAAAATTGCGCTCGACGCCGCGCCAAAGCACGACAGCGCAATCGTCGCGCCCAGCCACTTGCCTGCGTTCGACGAAAAAAGCGCGACCGCCGCGGCTTGCGCAATCGTCGTTTCGTTGGCGACCTGCGTGATCGGCAGCGCATACAAATACACAATGTTGACGCTCATGTAGATCACGCCGACCAGCAAAATTCCCAGCAGCATCGCGCGCGGCAGAACTTTTTGTGGATTCTTGATCTCGCCCGAAACCCACGTCACGTAAACCCATCCATCGAACGCCCAGAACACGGCGATGAGCGCGACACCAAAGCCTGAAATGACGTGCGAAAGCGAAGCTGGCTGATCGACCGGCAAACTGACCGCGTAGTTCGACCACGAGCCTTTCCCGATCGCGAGCCCGAGCAGAACGAAGATGCCTATCGCCGCGAACTTCGCCCACGTCGCGGCGCTGACCAACGCCGAGCCGCGCTTCACGCCCAGGACGTTGATGATGGTCAGCACGATGATCGCGCCAGTCGCCACCAGATTTCCGCGCGTCAGCGTCCAGCCAAGCAACGTAACTACAGGCTTGTGCGCCGCGGCGAACGGCAGAATCGCGCCGAAGTATTCCGCAAACCCAACCGCCAGCGCCGCGATCGTGCCGCTTTGCCCGACTGTGAAGATCATCCAGCCGTAGAGAAACGCAGGAAACTCGCCATAGGCTTCGCGCAGGTAAACATACTGGCCGCCAGCTTCGGGATACATCGCCGCCATCTCGGCAAAGGCGAAGCACGCGAGCAGTGAGATCAGTCCGCCGACGAGCCATACGCCAAGAAAGTAGAGCGGCTTGTGGACAGCGGTAGCGATCTGTCCGGCGGTGAGAAATATGCCCGAGCCGATGATGCCGCCGACCATCAGCATCACGGAGTCGAGTAGCGACAGGCCGCGAACGAGCGACGGCCCATGTTGCGCTGATTGCTGCGAGGGAGTTTGCACGGAGTGTGCCATCAGCCGATCCCCAGGTCTTCCGGCACTTCCAGCGGCGTGCCGCAGACGCGGCAGATGACTGCAGAACAGTCGCCGCAGGTGAGAGGATCGTCCACTTCACGGGCGCAGTTGGGACAGTAGAGTAACGAGGGCAACTTGGTGGAACCGTTGGAAGGTTCGTCCGGGGTTTGAGCCATGCGATTCCGAGACTGTAGCATAGAGGTAGGAAATCCGCGAGGAAACGATGACCGATAGCAAAATGGGCGCCGAAGAGCGTGTACGTGACGAGTTTAACCAGTGGGCCAGTGAAGGCAAGGGCGAGGAGATGGAAGCCCACCACATCAGCATCACCGAGCAGACGCTGGCGATAATGGAGCTGAAGCCGGGCGAGCGCGTGCTCGACTTGGGCTGCGGCACAGGCTGGACCAGCCGCATGATGGCGAAGGCGGTGGCGAATGGCAACCAGCCCGGACAAGTGGTGGGACTCGACGTGGCCGATGAGATGATTCGTCGGGCGCGCGCGGGCTCGGCCGACCAGGACAACGTGATGTTTGTGGTGGGATCGGCGCTACAGATTCCGTGGGAAGAGAACCACTTCGACAAGGTGCTGTCGGTTGAGTCTTTCTACTATTACGAAGACCAGGAGCGCGCGCTGGCGGAGTTGTTCCGCGTGCTGGCTCCGAAGGGCGAGCTGTACCTCCTGATAAACCTGTATCGCGACAATCACTACTCGCTGCGCTGGGTCGAGGAGCTGAAGATTCCGGTGCAGGTGCGCTCGGAGCAGGAGTATGTCGAGATGCTTAAACGTCACACGTATGAGGATGTGCGCGCGATACGTGTGCCGGACCTTACTCCGACTCCGGAGGAGTACAGTGGCCGCTGGTTCAAAGACGCGGAGGAGTTGCGTGACTTTAAGCGTGTCGGCGCGCTGCTGCTGATCGCGCGGAAGCCGGACATTGAGGTTCCTCCGCCGGCGTATCAGGTGTACTGAGGTTTTATGAGCCCACTTATCCCAAAATCAGGGATATGTGGGCCACAAATGCGATTTATCCCATCGATGGAACTTTCCGGCTTGTTTCCCGTATTGCACTGATAAGGAGACAAGTGCCTCATGATTCGGCTGGAAAACCTCTCCAAGGAATATGACGAAGTTGTGGCGGTGCGCGATCTCACCCTGGAAATTCCCGAGGGCGAGATTTACGGGCTGATTGGCCCGAATGGCGCCGGCAAGACGACAACCCTCCGAATGTGCTGCGGACTACTGGAGCCCACCACTGGCCGCGTGCTGGTGAATAACGTTGACGTACACAGCGACCTGGAACTGGCGCAATCGCAAATCGGCTACCTCGCCGATTTCTTTTCGGTTTACGACGACCTCGAGGTATGGGAATACCTGGATTATTTCGCGCGGGCCTACAAGCTCGACCCGGCGACGATTTCGGGGCGGGTGGACGAGGTGATCGAGGAGATCGGACTGGAGTCGAAGCGCGACTCGATGGTCAAAGGGCTGTCGCGCGGCATGAAACAGCGGCTCGGCATCGGCAGGGCGGTGATTCACAGACCGAAGCTGCTGCTGCTGGATGAGCCTGCCTCCGGACTTGATCCGAAGGCGCGTGTCGAGCTGCGGCAGTTGCTGAAGAGGCTGCGCGATCACGGGGCGACCATCGTGGTTTCGTCGCATATCCTGCCCGACCTGGAAGACTTCAGCACCTCGATCGGCGTGATGGAGCGCGGCATGATGCTTCGCAGTGGCCGAGTTCAGGAGCTGCGTGAAGAGGTAGAAGGCGCTGACGACCGCACTATCGAACTGCGGTGGCTCGGACCGGCAGGCGCAGTGAAAGATTTCCTGCGCGTACATGGCCTCTTACAGCACGCGGTGCTGGGAGATCGCGAGGGCGCGTTCCGCTTCCGCGGAGGCGACGAGGCTGTGGGCGATTTGCTGTCGGAGATGACGGCCGCGGGAGTCAGGCTGACGAGTTTCCACGAGGTGAAACAGACGGTTGAGGAACTGTACCTCAAGCTGTCACACGGGCAGGTGATGTGATGATCAACGTCAAGAATGCAGAACTTTTGCGTTACATGCGGTCGGAGTTGCGGCTGTCGCGGGTCGCCACCATTGTCAGCGGCACGGTGTTTGGCGCCGGGCTTTTGTCGCTCATCCTGTCGGCTGCGCACGAACACCAGCCTGTGACTCGCCTGCAGTACTGGCGAGAGGTGTATGCGGCGATTTTCGTCGTCTCGACGCTGGTCTTGATTCTGTGGACGCTGATCAACGCATCCCAGGCGGTGGTCAGCGAACGTACACACCGCACCTTCGACTTCTGGCGCACTACGCGCCTGTCTCCGATGACGCTGGCAATAGGAAAGTTGATTGGAGCGCCGATAGGGGCTTGGCTTCAGTTTGCGGTCGCATTGCCCATCCTGGTATTCGCGGGTGTTATGGGCGGCTACAGCGTAATCACCACAGTTGGGTCAATGCTGGTGCTTGCCATGTTCAACCTGGCGCTGGGCAGCCTGGCGTTGTGCCTGTCGATGCGCGCGCGGGACCCGCGGCGCTCGACAATGCTGACGCTCTTGCTGGCGGTCTTCGTAATTCCGAACCTCACCATGCGGATGTCGTGGTTCGCAGGTCGCGGGGCCGACAGCGCCTGGAGTGCCTTCAATCCATTCGGAGGATTGGCTGCGTGGCATGAAGGCCACCTGCTGAAGGTCATGCTGTTCGGACACGCCGTCTCGTCGCTGCTGGTCACTGTACTACTGTCCGTGGTGGTGATTGGGTGGTGCATGGCCGCGCTTGTGCGCTCGATCAAGATGGAGCCGGAACAGCGGTCGCTGTTTTCTCCCATGCAGGTGGTGGGCGTTTCGGCATCTGTGTTGCTGTTCGTCTATGCTGCGTTTCGTCCAAACTTTGACACTGCCGAGTGGACCCTAGACGGATTGATGGCGACTGGCGTGGTTGCAACGTTCTTGTGCCTGTATTTCACGGTGGTCTCGACGCTGTTCAGTCGCGACAGCTTGCGGCACCGAGTTGCGGGGCATGAGCGCTGGGCAGGTGGCGGGGCGGCTGTTAGCTCCGTGGATTGCCACTGGAGTGATTGGCTTGTTCGCGGCGGTGTGGGCGTTGGCGGCTTACCGCCAATCGTACGCAGGCGTGGCGGTCCCGTGGGTAGGACTGATCGGCCTGTTCCTGGCGATCACAGCGTATGCGATCCGCGATGGCATGTTTCTGCAATGGATGATCAGCCAGCGAGTGAAGCTGCCGGTGCTGAAGGGCGCGGTGTTGTTGGTGTGTTACTACGTCGGCAGCGGCGTACTGGCGGCGACACTCGTCGGGCCGGAGCGGATGGGGCAAATGCTGCGGTGGCTGACTCCAGATCGCGGGCGATCCGACGCACCTGGCGGATGTCAGCGTAGTGTTGGTGATCGCGATGCTCGTGCCTCCGCTGGCGACTGCGGGATTGCTGGCCGGCGGGGTGTTCCGCAAGATGCAACGCAGCAGCGCAAGTGCCGCAAGCGCGGTGAACATCTGAGAGCTGCATTCGATGCGGAATTAAGAAGGGCGCGATCTGAGGATCGCGCCCAATTTTATGTGGCGAGCCAACAGTTATAGTCCGCTGCCGTCGTTGCCGATCTTGACGCTACCGTTCACGTTGCTGATGTCGATGCGGGTGCCACCATTTCCGAGCTTGCCGTCGATGTGATGTCCGGTGAACTTGCCTTGCACCTGAAGCGGGAAGTCAGTGCTGATACCACCATTGACGGTAGAGACGCTCACGTCAGCATTGGGGGAAGGGGGAAGGCCAAGCTTTACGGATCCGTTGACTGACTTGAGTCGGATGTCTTTCACGTTCTCGAGCGAGCGGTAGAACGCGTTCACCGTTCCATTCACTGAGGAAATATCGATGCGTCCGGCGAGGTCGTGAATGTTCGTGGAGCCATTGACCAGGTTGGCTTTCAGATCGCCGGAGCACTGGGTGACGGTAAGCGAGCCGTTGACGAGGTCAATGCCGCTTAGACGCGCCGTGCGCGGAACGTGGATCTCGTAGGTGACCGTCGCGGGATTGTTGTTGTTGCGGCCCTCCGGATACTTGGTGCGGACATGCACCGAGTCGCTGCTGGCTTCGACTTCGATGCGGGCCTCCGTCAGCTTCTGCTGATCGCGGGCCTTCTTGACTGCGTCGATTTGAACTTCGCTGCGCTCCCATCCAGTGATGGTTACGCCGCCATTGATGTTCTCGAGAGAGAAACTGCCATTGGCGGAGAGCGGCACCGTACGATGAAACTCCTCGGTGACCTCCGCGCTGGCGGAAAGGGTGAGTGCAAACGCCATCAGTGCCCCGATGGAAAGAGTCCAAATCAGAGATGGTTTGCGGGATAGATGCATACGTCCTCCTGTCGTGGTTTAGACGATAGGAGTTACGCGGAGTTAGGAGGGTTTGTTCAATTTCGGCGCGGTTCGTCCCAAAGGGGAACAACTAATCTTTAAAGCGATAGCGCACGAGGTCGTAGAGGGCCTTGTAGCCGTCGTGCCAGCTAATCTTCTTGCCCTCAGCATAGGTGCGGCCGTGATAGACAATCGGCACCTCGTAGATGCGCACACCTAGCTTGGCGACCTTGACGGTCATTTCAGTTTCTACGCTAAAACGATCGGAGCGCAGATGCATTCGCTCAATCAACTCACGACGAAAAACTTTGTAGCAGGCGGTGACGTCGTGAATGGCAATGCCGGTCAGCAAATTGCAAATGATCGAGAACAGCCGGTTGACCAGAAAGCGGTAGTAGCGCTGCACGCGATGGGAGCCGCTGTGGAAGCGGTTGCCGAACACAGCATCGGCGTGACCTTCGAGGATCGGTTTCAGGAGCTCAGGGTAGTCGGCGGGATCGTATTCCAGGTCGGCGTCCTGAATAAGCACGACTTCGCCAGTGGCCTGTGCGAGGCCGGTGCGGACGCCTGCTCCCTTGCCCATGTTTTTCTCGTGCAGCGCGAGCTTGACGCTGTTCGCGCCAGCACAGCCGAGTTCAATCTGGAGATCCGTCTGTTGCAGGAATTCGCGGGTGCCGTCGGTGGAGAAGTCATCGACGATGATGATTTCTTTGTGCAGAGGGACTGGTTGATTGGCGACCTGCTTGAGCAGTTGCATGACGGTCTTCCGCTCGTTGAAGACCGGGATGATGATGGTGAGGGTTTTGACCTCTGGAGCGGTAGCGGCGTCAGTCGGCATGGAGGGGACGGATGGCATCTTTCGATTTACGACGTCGCAAACTCACCTGCGTAAACAAATAGACCGAGAGCATCAGCAGCATCGGATCAATCGGATGCCGATAGCGAGGATGCGGGAAACTCACATAGTAAACCAGTGGGTAAAAGAGAATCAGGCTGGCGAAGAGGAATACGCCGTGAATACGATTGCGGATGGCGAATGCGAGACCGCCGAACGCGAGCAGGGAAGTGGCGAGGAAGAGTGAGGTTCGCGCTTGTTCGAGAGCCAGAATGACCGGATTGCGCGGCGCTCCGTTGCTGTCGAAGATCACGTGCCAGAAGGTTCGCGAGGCCCAGCGGTCTGGGTGTTGCTGCATCCACTCGGCGGTGCTGGAGAGGCGTGGCAGGCCGTTCCAGTAGAAGACGAACCTGCGGAAGGTGATGGTGGCGAACTGGCCGGGATTGTCAGCGATCCACTGTTTCGCGAGCCGCGCTTGCTCGGCGGCATAAAAGGCTTCGCCCATTTCCCGATATTCGCGGTACAGAATGGGGTTTTGGCTGGGATGGTACATGCCGACCCAAATACCCTCGGCAAGCGGGTTATTGCCGCAGCGTAGTTCGACGCCGACGTTGTCGCGCACAAAGACTGGCTTGTGGAAGACCTCGTAGTTGCGGACGAGCCAGGGCATCATGGTCATCCAAAAGAGGAAGGCGCCGACCATGGCCGGGAGCAGGAAGGGCCTCTTGCGGCGGATGAGTTGGTAGGCGAGCCAGCATCCGGCGAAGGGCAGGAACGAGAGCGTCGAAGGATTGGTGAGGCCGATGGCGCCCCAGAGCACACCGAAGCCGACCCATGATGTGAGGCGACTGTCGCCCTCCATCTCAACGGTGAGCATGAAGGCGAGGCTGAAGAGCAGGGCAGTGAGGCTGGTCTCCCAGATCCAGCGCACGGACCAATAGATGACGTAGGGCAACAGGGCCCATATCCATCCGGACCAGACGGCAACCTTTTCGCTGAATACCTGGCGGGCGGTACGGTAGATGACCCACGCCGTCAGGGCCGAGCACAGACTGTTGAATGTTAGCAACGCGAACGCTGCGGCATGCGAATAGGTTCCGAAAGCACGGAAGGCGAGCGAGACGATCCAGGGATAGACGGGCGCGGTCCAGGCGGAGGGGCCGGTGTCACCACCGAAGGGCGAACTGAATCCGTGCCCGTTGGCCACGGAGTAGGCGATGCGTCCAATTTCCCATCCGAAACTGAAGTTAGCGTCGGTGGTACGGAACTTGTAGGAGTGCGCGAGGACGATGTAAACGACGCGGACGACGAAGCCGATGAAGACCATCCATTTAGCGGAATGGAGGAACTTGTGCCATTGGGAGTTGGTTCGGTTTCCGGGTGTTTCGGAAAAGGGCCGGTTTTGAGTTGGATGGGGAGGTGAAGTCATGCGGCATAGAAATTGTAACGTACGGGTCGTTGGGAGGAGGTTGAGGCTAAAGGCATCCCACCCTTTCGTCCGCCGCGGCGGACGAAAGGATGGGGCACCCACACTCCCAACCCACACTCCTACTCCCACACAGTCCTATTCTGAACTCACGGCCTGCGCGATCACGGCGCAAAGCTCGCCGCGGAGAGTTGGGCCTCGGGCTGTAGCAGCCGAGTGGCTTGCTCGCGCGCTTCGGCAAGTTCTTTTGGGGTCAGGGTCGTCTCGAGGCGGTGCAGCATGTCGTTACCGCGAGGATCGCCCGCCGTGGATGCGGCCTGAATCCACATGTATGCGGCCCTGGGGTCTTTGGCCGTGCCGCGTCCCTCGGCGTACATATAGCCCAGCTTGACACGCGCGCCGGTGTGTCCCTGCGCGGCGGCTTTTTGAAACCAGTAGAAGGCTTGAGCGTCGTCTTGTTTGATCCCCTGTCCTCGCAGGTACAGATCAGCCAGATTGTTTTCGCCGAGGGGGTTGCCTGCCTCTGCCGCTTTGCGGTACCACGCGGCGGCAGTCACAACATTTCTCTCGCGTCCCAGTCCCTGGTCATACATGTAGCCGAGATTGGTCTGCGCGCTGCTATCGCCGGCTCCTGCGCCTTTCTGGAACCAGCGAAAGGCTTCAGCGTTGTCCTGGCGAACACCCTTGCCTTCGAGATACAGAATGCCCAGGTTGTAATAGGCCCGCCCGAAGTGCTGATCGGCGGCGGCATGCAACCAACGCAGCGCCGTGCCGTAGTTCACCTTCGTGCCCCATCCGTTGACGTACATCACTGCCAGGTTGACCTGTGCAGGCGCGTACCCACGTTGGGCTGCCCGCTCGAACCACGACAGGGCTTCCTTGTCGGTGGTGCCGGGGCCGATCGCTAGGATCGAAGCGATCCCCATCTGGTTCTGCTCGAAGGCGTGGCCTTTTCTCGCCAGGCGCTGGACCGTGGCCAGGTCGCAAACGTGGTTGTTGTGCTCGGCGGTCTGCGAAACGACCGCCAGGCTGCATTGCTCTTCCGGGGGAGTGGTCGCGGACGACAGCCCCACTCCGAAAATCGCGACTGCGGCGGCACCCCATGCGACTACCGCCAAACGTTTTGGTGCTTTCATAGAACCTCCCATACCGAGGGATGATTTCCCTCAGGCTGGGCTCACGGTGCCGCCGAATGGGTTCTGCCTCAATGCACAGGCGGTCATTTTTCAGTTTCGCGATGCTCATTTGGGCGGTACACATCACCTCATCCATTAAAAACCTGATGACAAACGACTTACTCCTGCGTCCAATGGAACCAAAACAGCGTCTCTTACGTCCAAAGAATTAAGACCGGACAGTTCCGTCGGCAGTCGGGTGGAGACAAATGACCAGGAATGATTCGAATCGTGCGCGTTTCGGTCCGTATGAGGTGGACCTTCACACGCGGGAACTGTGGAAATATGGAACCCGCCTCAAACTGGTAGGGCAGCCATTCGAAATTCTCGCGATGCTTCTCAGCCAACCTGGAGAGCTGGTCACGCGCGACGAAATGCGAAGCCGCCTATGGCCGTCTGATACCTTCGTCGATTTCAATCATGGCCTCAATGCGGCGGTGAACAAGCTCCGCGACGCCCTTAGCGACGTCGCCGACGATCCCCGTTACATTGAGACGCTTCCGCGCCGCGGTTACCGGTTCGCGGCCGAGGTTGACTGGCTGCCCGTGCGAACTCCCGTTTCGGTAGCGGCCGCCCCCGTATCTGCCGAGGCTCACCCACCCGAAGCGATGCAGTCAGCCGAAACTATTGCAGTTGTCGACGACCAACCGCGGGCCCGCCGTACATCCTACTATCTCGCCGGTGGGGCTGTGCTTGCCGTATTGCTGGTCATTGGCAGCCTTGTTATCTGGAAGATACGCATCGATCGGGCTTCTTCCGCGCACGAGTTGGTGGAGCGCACACGCCCGCTGCTTTCGGTCCCCAACACCTGGAATCCCTCCTTTTCTCCCGATGGGAACTTCGTTGCTTTTGATCACCAGGGACCGGAGGGCGCAGGGATCTATGTTTCGCGAGTCGGTAGCAACCAGATGCAGATGCTGTCTGGCAACAGCGATGATTGCTGTCCCGTCTGGTCGCCCGATGGCCGATGGATTGCGTTCTCCCGAAGGGCGGGCGACGAACGCGAGATTTACCTCGTCGCCGCGGCTGGCGGCCTGCAACAGAAGCGCGAGGCCGAGAAGACTCTCGCGGCCCAGCCCGCCGCTTTCACACCGGATACCGCGCCGGCGGAACGTAAGCTTGATACCGGAGGCGTCATCCCGCGCCGCGGAGAAATAGACTGGTCGCCCGACGGCAAGTCCATCGCGTTCAGCGGCCCGTCCGGCATCTACCTGCTTTCTCCCGACAATTCCGCCGTGCGCCGAATTGTGGAAACGCCTGCCGGCGCTGAAGACTGGGGGCCGCAGTTCTCGCCCGATGGACAACAACTGATGTTCGCGCGGAACCATCAAGTCGGAGAGCCGGACGAACTCTGGATCGTTTCCGCCGCCGGCGGAGAGCCAACCCGCCTGCTTTCGGAACGGGGACGCATTAGCAGTCCACCCAAATGGTCATCTGACGGACGCTCTGCAGTTTTCTCTTCGAATCGGACCGGGCATCCCTCGCTTTTCCGCGTGTCGTTGAGTACTCCAGATACCGCTGTTGCGGTTACCCAAGCTGGCTCACTTGCGTGGGACCCAGACATCTCCCGCCACGGTCACCGGCTAGCCTATGAGCGGCTCCTCCGCAGCCTCAGCATCTGGGAGCTCGATCTGTCCGAATCGGCCGACAAGCGGCCCTACCTGACTGTCTCCTCGACAAGCGACACCGACCAGGGGCCAGGCCCGCAGTTTTCCCCCGACGGGCAGAGACTCGCTTACATGTCGGACCGCAACGGCACAATGGAAATATGGATCGCCAATCGAGACGGCAGCGATGCGTTTCAACTCACGGCGGTTGGCGGGGCCGGCACTCCGCGTTGGTCACCTGATAGTCAAGCCGTAGCGTTCGACGTCGGTTCAACCAATGGAGAACGAATCGTGACAATGAATCTGCACGGCGGCGCGCCGCAGGTTCTGGCTGATGGAGTGTGCCCCAGTTGGTCGCGTGACGGCAAATGGATCTACTTTGGCGCCGATCGCGACGGAGTGCGGCAAGTCTGGAAAGTCCCCGCCGAGGGCGGGACGCCTGTGCAAGTCACCCACCATGGCGGACACGCTGCCTTGGAATCGCTTGACGGCAAATACGTTTACTACTCGAAGACTTATACGGCCGAGCCCGAGATATGGCGCGTCCCGGTAGAGGGCGGTGAGGAAGTGCCAGTGCCGTTGATCCGTCCTGGGACGTGGGCGAGTTGGCAGGTCGTTGAAGGTGGAGTGCTGTTTGTCGGCCCGTCACTCGGGCACCAGGCGGTGCTCAGCTACTTCGATTTTGCCAAGAATCGAACTTCGAGCTTGGCAGTGCTGGATCGTGTCCCCTTTTGGCTGGGAGCGACGACGGACAGGAAGACTGTCGCTTTCGACCAGCCCGGCCGCGAACAGACTCAAGCGATGCTGGTGGAGAATTTCCGGTGAGTATCCCACTTCGTGAAAGTATCCAATTCGCTGTTGGCCCAGCGGTGGCTTGTAGGGGCAGCCGACGAGGCCTAAACTGTTAACACGTTTGGATGCCTGTGACCTGAATCACAGCCCGCGGTTGCGATCGTCGGCGAAGATAGAAGGTCAGCAACTCGTAGCAGAAGAGGTCTTCATGGGTTGGGTCAACAACCGGTTTGAAAAGAATTTCCTAGTCACGACAGTCGATTACGTCTTTAACTGGGCGCGAAAGTCGGCCATCTGGCCGATGACGTTTGGGTTGGCGTGCTGCGCCATCGAGATGATTGCGGCCTCGACGTCGCGCTTCGACATTGCACGCTTCGGGTCTGAAGTGTTTCGCCCCAGCCCGCGGCAGAGCGACCTGATGATCGTCAGCGGGACGGTGACGCTCAAGATGGCTCCGGTTGTAAAGCGCATCTACGACCAGATGCCTGAGCCGAAGTGGGTGATGTCGATGGGCGCGTGCTCGTCGGTGGGCGGACCGTTCAACACCTACGCCGTGTTGCAGGGCGTGGATCGCATCGTGCCGGTTGATGTGTACGTGGTGGGTTGCCCGCCGCGGCCGGAGAATTTGTTCTATGGATTGCTGCGGTTACAGGACAAGATTGACAAGATGAGCATCGCGAAGAAGCCTACGGAAGTGCGGCTGCGCGAAGAGATGGTGGACAACTTCAAGGAGCAGATCCGGATCGCGCAGGCGAATTTCGCGAACCCGGAGCAGTTGGTGCAACCGGTGGAAGTGCCAATCGTCGGAGCCAGCAAGTAGCAATTTTTTGGCAAGAGAAGCGCGCATGATGCGCGCCCTTTTGTTGCACCGAGGTTACAGCACCCCGAATTTGGTGCACAATAACTTCATGGTTATCTACTTCCTGCGACATGCGAGCGCAGGCCAGAAGCAATTCAGCAATCCTGCCAACGACGAAAAGCGTCCCATCGACAAAGTGGGAGAGGTCCAGTCTCACGACGTTGGGCGGGCCATGGCATACATGGGCGTGACCCCGGTCGTAATCATTACCAGTCCTCTTACGCGGGCTGTGCAAACTGCCAACATTGTGGGCCAGGAGCTAGGTTATGAGGAGAAGTTGGTGCTGGATGCGGCGCTGCGTCCGGAAGCGACTTTTGAGCAATTCAAAGCCCTGCTGAACCGGCACAAAGACAAGCGGTCGATTATGGTGGTCGGGCACGACCCGAGCATGACCGAGTTCGTGAACCGCATGCTTTCCGGCGGAGGCCCGCTGGCGGCAGTCGAAATGAAGAAAGGCGGGGTGGCCAAGGTGGAGAAGGAATTGCGCCGCCAGGCGATCCTGAGGTGGCTGATTACGCCCAAGCTGGTGCAGAGAACTCAGCGCAGCGCGGCCAAGAGGTCGCGTCCGAAGACCGACTTGAAGTAAGTCCGCTCCTGTTCGACAGCCCAAAGCTCCAATTCCACGCCTTCGGGCGAAGCTGGTGTCAGAGTTAACGACACCGGGCCGTCCTGCTTGACGTGGACATTGAGAGCGCTGACCGAGCCGCGGCGTGCTTGATCGAGCGCGCGGGCCAACCTGAGCAAGGCGACGGCCTTCGGCACTTGTGCCTGATCGAGGCGAGGTATCGGCTTCAGAACAGCATCGCCCGCCGTCGGCAAGGAATTACCCACATAACGCGCGATGGCGGCAATGATGCGTCGCTGCACGGGCGTGTACCCGAACAGTTCTGAGTTGGCGATGATGTAGTGCGTGTGGCGGCGGCGTCCTGAACGATTGATAAAAGCGCCGACTTCGTGCAGCATGGCCGCGGCTTCGAGCCAGTCAGCGTATTCCCGGGGCAGGCGATGCACAGACTTCAGGCGCCGGAAAAGCCGCATGGCTAGGTCGCGGATTCGCTGCGCGAATACCAGGTCTGCGCCATAGTGCTTAACCACCGTCAATAACGCGTCGCGACGCTCGGTTTCGACACGCTCTTTTACCGCCGAACTTTGGCTGTAGTCGGCGAGCATTTGTGCCAGCAGGCCGTCGCGCAAGCCGAGCGGTAAGTAACGGAATGTGCGGAGCGAGCACATGTCCATCAATTCCGAGAAGACCATGGCTCCGGCGACGATGATTTCCGCGCGGCGGGGGCCAATTCCCTGAAGAGCGCGCCGCTGTTCGAGACCGAGTCTGGAGAGCTTTTTCAGAATATGAGACACACCCTCGTGAGGGACGGTATGGGGTCGAGACTCGTCCACTTTTGCCTGGTACAGGCCTGATAACGCCGCGGGTGTGCCGGACGTCGCCACCGCAGTTTGCACCTTGGCCTCGCGAATGCGTTTTTGAATGCGCGCGATTTCGCGGCGGACCAGGCCACGCATCTGTTGGAGTTCATTCTTGCGAACCGGATCATGGTGCAGAAATGTTTGCGTCAGCCGGACTGCGCCGATGGGAAGACTGACCATGTCGCTGATATGTCCGTGGTCAGAGATAGTGAGTTCGCAACTGCCGCCGCCGAGGTCAATGAGAAGCGCGCGCTGATGGGCGATACGGGCATTGGAGACGATGCCCAGGTGGATGAGGCGGCCCTCTTCCAATCCGCTGATGACTTCGGCCCGCCAGCCGGTCGCCGAACGTACCCAGTCGAGGAAGGCGCGGCTGTTGCGCGAATCACGAAGCGCTGCGGTGGCCACCACGCGTACGCGGTCGGCGGCATGGTCTTGTATGGCACGGTGAAAGCGCTTCAGTACCCGAATGGTGAGTGCCATGGCTTCAGGGTCGAGCGCGCCGTTGGCGAAAACGCCTTCGCCGAGGCGCGTGACCTCGCGGTCTTCGTGCAGCGTGTGCAATCGGCCATGCAAGACCCTGGCGATTTTCAGGCGGACGGAGTTAGAACCGATGTCAACGGCGGCAAATGTGGGCATGGGGAAATTCGTGAAGCTTACAAAGATTCGTCCTGCCGAACGCTCGTAAGCACCATAACTGCGTCCGGCGCGGATGGCAAACCTGCACGTCACAGACCCAAGGTGGGGATGCCGTATCTTGAAAGAAGGCGATTGGATCGCACAAACGGTGCATCGGCCCTGGCTGGCGCATCTAACTTTACTTATGACCCAAGTTGACGGGGCTGACAGGGAACTGAAGGTCCTCGAAGCGGATCTGGCGGAAATGAAGCAGGAATTCACCGCGCCAGCCTCGCCGCGCTCGCGAGTAGCGACAGCGGTCCGCGCGCTGCGCCACCGTAATTTCCAGTTATTTTTTACCGGGCAGATGATTTCGCTGGTCGGGACGTGGATGCAGACTGTCGCGCAGTCGTGGCTGGTGTATCGCCTCACGGGGTCGACGCTGTTGCTCGGAACGGTGGGATTCGCAAGCCAATTCCCGGTGTTCCTGGTTGCGCCGTTGGGTGGCGTGGTCGCGGACCGCTCGAATCGTCATAGAGTGGTGATTTACACACAGGCTGCGTCAATGGTGCTGGCTTCCATTCTTGCCGTATTGACGCTGACCAACCGCATTCAAATCTGGGAAATCATGGTGCTGGCGGCTAGCTTGGGAATCGTGAATGCCTTCGACATTCCAACGAGACAGGCGTTCCTCATGGACATGGTGGGCCGCGAAGACCTGATGAACGCCATCGCACTGAACTCTTCGATGTTCAACGGCGCACGCATCATCGGGCCGGCGATTGCAGGCATCGTTGTGGCCTGGGTCGGAGAGGGCTGGTGTTTCTTTGGCAACGCGGTGAGCTACATCGCGGTAATTGCAGGCTTGCTGATGATGAAAATCACCCATCCGGTGAACTTGGCGGCTGCAGGTTCGCCTCTCGAGCACATCCTGGAGGGCTTCCGGTTTGCGGCAAAGGCGGCGCCGATCCGGGCGATTCTGTTGCTGCTGGGGCTAGTGAGCTTGGTGGGAATGCCTTACTCGGTGCTGATGCCCGTGTTTGCCAGCGAGATCCTGCATGGCGGAGCCAGGGAGCTGGGATGGCTAATGGGAGCTACGGGCGTCGGGGCGCTGCTGGGAGCCCTGAGTCTGGCGGCCCGGGTGGGAGTGAAAGGGCTGGGACGATTGATTGCGGTCTGCGCCGGGGGCTTTGGCGTGAGCCTGATTGCGTTTTCGGCATCCAAGATATTCTGGCTGTCCCTGATCCTGCTACTGCCGGTGGGGTTTACCATGATGGTTCAGATGGCCTCGACCAACACGCTGCTACAGTCCATGGTGCCTGACCAGATGCGAGGGCGAGTGGTAGCGCTGTACACGATGATGTTCATGGGAGTGGCGCCGTTCGGAGCGTTCTTCGCTGGAGCTGTCGCACACCGACTTGGCGCACCGTGGACGGTCGCCATCGGCGGCGTCGCCTGCATTTTGGGCGCGGCAGCATTCGGGATGGTTCTTCCGACGTTTCGGGCGCAGGCGCGCGAGATGGTGCTGGCGCAGGGGATGGTCGGCGGAGCCCCGGCTGAGGAAATGACGCGCCAGGGAGAGTCGTAGGTGAGGGACATCGGCGGCGCATCACCTACGATTTGATTGAAGCTCAGACTCAGTGCGGCTTAGGTTTCGGAGCAGTGGAGCTTGTTCCTGGCACGCCCAGACGCCGCAGACGCTCGCGGGCCTGCGCGGCTTCCGGCGAGCGTGGGAAACGTGCGATAAGGCTATTGAGTTCGCGGATGCCCGCTTCTTTCTGGCCGAGTTCCAGTAGCGCGTAGCCTTTCTTCAGTTGAGCCGCGGAAGCTTTTTGCCCACCGGGATACTGTTCCAGGACCTTGTCGTAATCCTTCACAGCCGCGTCGAAGTTGCCCTGACGGTATTCGATGTCCGCCACGTAAAACTGCGCGTTACCGGCGAGATCGGTATTGGAGTAGTACTTCAGGTAATCGCCGAACTCCTGTGACGAAAGATCGTATTTGCCGGCGTTGTAATCGCGCAAGGCGTTGTTGTACAGGACGTCTGGTGGCGGTGCTGCGTTCGCGGGATTGGCGGCTCCAACAGCAGGGGAGCCAGCTGGAACGGCGGCCATCGTAGTCTGGCCGGGCGCAAGGTTCTGTCCGCTTTGTTGCATGTCATCGAGCTGCTTGGTGATTTTGGCAAGCCGGGCTTTCAACTCGTCCACCGTGTCATGCAGGGACTGAATCTGTCCGGATACTTGCTCCAGGCGCGCGTTCGAGTCGGACGACTCGGATTGAGCTTTGCGCTGCAGGTCAGTCACGGCGACGCTCATCTTGTTGACCGAGTCGGTACTTTGCTCGACGAGGTTCTTCAGGACGCCCATGCGCTCGTCCATCGACTGCTGGAGACGTGCGACCTGGTCGGAGAGGGTCTGCACCTGGGTTTGCAATTGAATAATTTCCTTGCTCACGGCGAAGGCGGGGCTTGCACTGGTGAACAAAAGGGCGGCGATGGCCAATCCGGTGATTTGCTTTCGTGCATGCATGGATATTCGTCCTATTCAGGCGGTTATGCTAAGAGTGTCGCCGCCACGCGGCTCGGGCTCAAATTGAAATCTAACCGCGGGCTTACGCCCGGGGCTAACTCCAGGGGGTACAAACCGGGCAGATACTTTACAGATCAGACCGGGGACATAGTTTACACCTGGGTCCGTTCACGAAGGCGTGTAGAACAAGGCATGCCTTGGAAAGTGAGCGGAGTGGTGGAGAAACGCAAACAGTTTCTGGCGGAGTATGCGTCAGGAGAGAGGACGATGAGGGAGTTGTGCGGTATGTACGGGATCTCGCGGCCGACCGGGTATGCGGTGTTGCGGCGCTTCCAGGAGCAGGGCGAGACGGGACTGCAAGAGCGGAGTCGGGCGGCGCTGCGGCATCCCAACCAGACGGCGGCGGAGATTGAGGAGGCGGTGCTGGAGCTGCGGCGGGAGCACATGACTTGGGGACCGCGCAAGCTGAAGTGGGTGCTGGAGCGGGAGTGTCCGCAAGTGGAGTGGCCGGCGGCGAGCACGATAGGAGCGCTGCTGGACCGGGAAGGTCTGACGCGGCATCGCAAAAAACGGCGCAAGGTGGCGCCGTATAGCGAGCCGCTGGCGGCAGCGACGGAGCCCAACCGCGTCTGGTGCGCCGATTTTAAAGGCTGGTTTCGGACTCAGGATGGCGAGCGTATCGATCCGCTGACCATCACGGACGCGCACAGCCGTTACCTGATCCGCTGTCAGGCGGTGGAGATGACGGACACGGCGCGGGTGCAGGCGATCTTCGAAGCGGCGTTTCGCGAATGCGGAATGCCTTGGGCGATGCGCACCGACAACGGGCCGCCATTCGCCTCGCGGGCGATCGCCGGGCTGTCGCGGCTGGCGGTGTGGTGCCTGAAGCTGGGGATTGTGCCGGAGCGGATCGAGGCGGGACATCCGGAGCAGAACGGGCGGCACGAGCGCATGCATCGCACGCTGAAGGCGGAGACGGCGTCGCCGGCCGCGGCCAACCGGCGGGCGCAGCAGCGCAGCTTCGACCGCTTCCGGCAAGAGTACAACCAGCAGCGGCCGCACGAGGCGTTGGGCATGCAGACGCCGGCCGCGGTGTACGTGCCGTCGCTGCGGGAGTATCCGGCGCGAGTGCGGGAGCCGGAGTACGACAGCGCGCTGTTGGTGCGGCGGGTGGACTGCACCGGGCACATCTCGTGGAAACATGTGAGCGTGTTCTTAAGTGATGTACTGACGGGCGAGCGGGTAGGGTTGCTGCCGGTCGATGAACGTCATTACGAGGTGTACTTCGGGAGCACTCCGCTGGCGCGCTTTGATAGCCATCAGCTGCGGATGGAGCGCCTGCCGAGTGCAAAACGCGAGCGGCGAAAAAACTGCGGAGGAAATGTGGAAATCTCAAACAGCGAGATTCCCACATTCCCTCCGCACGACTACTACGAAGGGAATGAAGGACAACCAGAACGGACGAAAGTGTAAAGCATGTCCCCGGTCTGCAATGTAAAGAATGTGCCCGGCTGGACAA
>CAWFBW010000010.1:0-50211 GCA_963814165.1 uncultured Acidobacteriaceae bacterium
GAACTAGTACATCGTCCCATTAGTCCCTTGTAGAATCGGCTTTCTTTGGTTTGGCCCGGCGACGGCGAGGCTTCTTTGGGTGGAGAGCCTGATAATCCTTTGTGGTCTCAATGATGTGTTGCAGATGCTCCGGGCCTTTGGTCCAAGTGAAAGGATTACAGGTCTGGTTATAGCTGGCGAGGAAACGGTGGAGAAGTTCCTTGAGATCCTGCTTGGAATGCTGAACGCTGTGCGCCAAACCCTGTTTGCTGAGGATGCTGAAGAAACACTCGATAAGGTTCACCCACGAGGCATGCGTGGGCGTGTAGTGAAAATAGACCTGAGGATGGCGACCCAGCCAGCGGCGAGCCGCCTCGTTCTTGTGGATGTTCAAGTTGTCCACGACCACGTGGAGAGTGCGATCCGGAAAGGCTCGCACAACTTCATTCATGAACCGGAGAAAGTTCACCGAGGTGCGCCGGTTACGGACATGAGCGACCACTTTACCGGTGGCAATCTCCAAGGCAGCAATCATCGTTTGCGTTCCGTGTCGGACATATTCGTTGGTCCAGCTCTGCGGTTTCCTGGCACGGAGTGGAAGCAGCGGCTGCGTGCGATCAAGCGCCTGAATCCCGGGCTTCTCGTCCACACACAGCACCAGCGCATTCTCTGGCGGGTTCAAATACAAGCCCACGATATCCAATAATTTCGGCTCGAACTCCGGATCTGGGCTGAAGGTGAAGGTCCGACTGCGGTGCGGCTGTAACTGCGATGCTTGCAGAATCGCGTGCACCGTGCTGTGCGGTAGACCGAGCTTGCGCGCCAAAGTTCTTACCGTCCAGCGTCCTTGCGATTCCGGCTGTTGGCAGGCCAAGGTCTGTACCTTCTGCCAAACCGCCACATCGTGTTTCGGTGGCCGACCCGAGCGCGGCGCATCCCGCAGCCCGTTCCAATCCCAACGCTGCAAACGATCGCCGCCACTTTCCCACCGTCACCTGCGGGATCTCCAGATCCGAGGCGATCTGCTGGTTTGCACGGCCAGCTGCCGCCGCCAACACAATTCGGCTCCGCAGCACGAGTGCCTGCGCCGTCGATGGCGCCTGCAGCCAACCGTTCAAGGTCGCTTTGGTTTTCGGATCGAGGCTAATGGCCGGGGCGATTCGCGGCATGCTCCAGCGTACCAGAAATTTCCTATATTACAAAGGACTATCTGGACGATGTACTAGGACCCCACCCCGCCCAAAACCAGGGGCGGGATGGGGCACTCGCATGTAGGTTTTCGGAACGTGCGCGGCGTGGGCTGTGGTTCGCCAAAACTGAAAAACGCCAGTCTTCGGGACATTCGGTTGGCTGTAATTGCAAGTGGGGCGGCCTGTCGATTCAAGTCTGGCGGAGTCGCGTGAAGGCATCGGCAGCAATTTGGCGGGCCTGAATAGGATTGGAGACGCGAATCTCCCTGGACTCCGGCAGCAAGTTAGACCGTAAAGGTGATTCACGGCCGGTCGCAAATTCAGGCGGCGACTACGTAGCGGTGATGCAGTCCACCGAGTCGCGGCAACGAGATGATCTTGCTCGCGCGCGGCGACATCGACGCCGCAACTCGACCACCGGGCGTGTCCTTCCCCAGCCCAAGATGAGTCCGGTCTTCGTGGTAATAGCGGACGTATTCTTTCAGCAATCTTCTCAGGTGTCGCTGGTTCAGAACGATCACATGGTCGAGCAAGTCCCGACGCACACTCCCAACCCAGCGCTCGGCGACGCCGTTCTGCCAGGGACTTCGAAAAGCGGTTCGGACAGGTTCCGTGCCGTTCTGTTTGACGGTCGAGATCGACGTCCGCGGAGAACTTCGCATCGCGGTCGAAGATCAGGAACCGGTGTGGCTGTTCGTATCCCCAAGCTTCGCGCAGCTGCAGTACGATCCACAAGGCGTTTGGCTGACGGGTCACGTTGCAGTGCAGAATCTTCCGCCGGTCGTGGCCGATGACGAAGAAACAGTACAAAACACCGAACGTCAGCGTCGGCACGGTGAAGAAATCCATCGCAGCGATTGCTTCGCGATGGTTGCGGAGAAAAGCCAGCCAGCGCCGGGCTGGATCAGGATTCATGATTCGCACGCTTCACCCAGCGAGAAACCGTTCGTTCCGAGATGTCGAAACCCAGCTTGAGCAGTTCCCCGTGGATGCGAGGCGCTCCCCAAGTTGGGTTTTCTGCGACCATACGAAAGATCAACTCGCGCACTTCCCTGCTGATTGGTTTTCTTCCGACCACCTTTCGAGCTCGCGAGATCCAGCTCCAGTACAGTCGAAAGCCGGTCCGATGCCAACGAACCACGGTCTCCGGGGTGACAAGGATCAACGATCTCTTCCAGCCAGACCAAACTTTTCGCAGAACGACCCAGAACAGCTTGTCGACGGAACTCAGTCGAGGGCGAGGTCGCTTTGCGTGCAGAGCCAGCAGTTGTTGCCGAAGGGCGAGGTTCTCGAGGAGGAGTTCTTCTCGGGAGCGAAAGACGGAGATGACCCAGCCGAGCAGATGTCGAAGGCGCACAAACATCAGGGAATCATAGCGGAATAGCGCGCCGCGCAGGTGCGCCTCCAAGTCATTGATTCTGCGGACGCGCAGAGTTTTGGCGAGGCACACCACGTTCTCGACTTGGCGAGCACTGAGCCAGCAGTTGTTGCTGAAGCGCATATTTCGCCGGGGGAGTTCTTCCTCGAGTGCGAAGAGATTGAGCGACGAGCGGGCAGAGGAGCCTCTAAGTCATTGATTCTGCTAACGCACAGAGTTTTGGCGTGCACATGTTGGAAGTGCACGTAGCTTAACCGTCGAAGGTTTCTGCGGAGAACGGGGATTCGTCCGACTAGAGAGGGCGCTTGCGCACCTTCCCGACAACATCATAGACCACCGGCAATCCGTCGATGGACTGGGGCGCATCCGCGTTCGCCGCAAGCGCCTCAGTCAAGTTCACCTTGATCGCCTCCTGGTCTTGCAACCAAGTAAGGCCCACCGCCGCGTTGGGGAAGGCCTGCTTGGCTTTCTCCTTGGCTGCGTGTGCTTGCGGGGAGAAGTTCGATTCCATATATCTACCTTAGATGACGAGGCTGACGGAAAGTGCCCGAAAAACTTCGTCGATGTGATTGGCGTAGGTATGTCCCAGATTGTTTGCCCCGCCGCTGTCCGTGGCCGCGAACAGCAGACCAACCGCTTGCATATTTGCATCCACAATCAGCGATCCGCTGTCGCCTCCCAGGCTGAACGGTTCGCCTTCGGCTGCCTGGATTTCAATCTGCTGGTCAAATACCGCGTCGCCTGCGCCATACTCGACCGTGACGTTATCGAGTTCGACAGCGGTGACTGTGCCGCGGGTCAGCCCGGTGGTCCGTCCCAGCTTGGCGACAGCTTCGTCCTTGCCCAGCGGAGTCGCGCGCACACCGTTCAACTGGCCAAGCGCACCCAAGCCGATTGAGTCGAAGCCGATTCCGTGCATGAGCCCACCCACTGCGCAGTCCACCAGGTTGTGGTTTACAAAGTCAATCGGGATGAAACGCGTCAGCGTGGCCACCGCGTCGGCCGGATCCGTCCCTTTGTCCTCGGTACCCGGCTGTAGAATGTGGTCGCCGGGGGCCGCCAGATTTTCATTGGCGAGCACATGATTGTTGGAAAGAATCATGGTCTGGACATCGTCTTTCACGAACGCGCCAATTGTTCCCGCCGTCACCCGCAGGTGGCCGACTGACGCACCCATCTCCAGCGGGCGCACCCGTGACTGGATTCCCGGGCCGGCCAGTTTGCGCACAATCCCTATATATTGCACATCAACTTCTCCTTTGGCCATTTCGCGCAGAGATTGCACCTCCCTTCCCTCCATCAGAAGCGGGTGCTGAACGCGTACGGCCAACCGGTAGTCTTTTTCCGACGTCCACGAAATGCCAACTGCGATGGTTCTGGGTCGGCTTTTTCGTCTAACGTCCTGGGCGCGAACGCCGAGCAGGCTGCTGACTGGTTCCTCTTCCCAAAGTCCTCGGACCTGAACTTTGGCTTCCTCCTTCAATGCACGAGCGGATGCAAGTTCCATACGGATCTCCTTCCTTTCTTAGCTGCGGGCAATGCTGACACCTAACTGGGTGTTCAACGATCCCATGGTTAGACTCTGGATTGAGTTGCCCGCCACGGGCAGTCCGAAGCCCCAGAGAAAGCAACGAACAAAGTCGGTGATCGATCCAAAACCCGGGGCCGGCAGAATCAGCACCGTCGTACCGATGACTACACTCAGCAGACCCCACACCAGCCAGAACAGCCAGGTGACGGTCTGCACCTCGAGACGCACCGCGACAAAACTCTTCTGCCCCTGGGCGGCCGGCTGAATGGTTTCCGCTTGCACGTTCACACCCAACGCCCGCGCCGCATTAACGCGGCTCTGGTGAGCGTTATTAAACGCCGCCAGTGCAGCATTGACCAGTGTGCGCAATGCCTGGGGATCGAGCAGAAGATTGCCGCTAATCCCGTCGATCGTACCGAAGGCCTGCTCGAGGTCGGCTAAGTCGGCAGGATCCATCCCTTGCTTCCAGCGCACCGACAGCAGTTTCAGTCCTTCCGACACGATGATGTCGAGGTCTCCGGCTTTCGTGGAAACAGTGGTCAGAAAGGTCTGGTACTCCGTGGTCTTAGTCGCACTCGGCCCAAACGCCGGAATAGCCGGCGGGAGAAAGTTCTGCCTATCGAGCGCGTCTGTATTGAGGCTCTCGATCAATGTGGTAATTGCACCCGCCGACGCGGTGGTTTTCTCCTTGAGGACTTCTGGAAAGGCCGCTTCGATAGTCTGCAGTGCCTGCAACCTTTCCTGCAGCAGGAGCGCGGGCATGAGTGCCTGGTCACGCGCGATGCGCGACCGGGCAAAGATCGTAACCAGCCAGGCCACCGCCACGCCCACGAAGATAATGACCACCCCGACCGCTTGCCACCGCAAATACGTCTGCTGCACCGTCAGCGTGATTGGCTGGGTATCCGTAAACGGATCGGTGTCGAAGAAGAGGCTGCCGGTGAAAGTCCCGACCGTCGTGAAGCCCTTTCTAACTTCCAGCCGTACGGTTCGCTTGTAGGCCTTCGCTTGCTGCGCCTGGTTGGTGTCCTCCTTCGGCTTGGTTTGCGGTCCTGCCGCAACTTGCGAGTCCGGCGCGCTCAGATCGATCGACTGCTCGCAGTTATCACCATCGTCTCCGCGGCGCACCCGGAAACATAGGTCTGTGGTGTGCAGCACTACCCCATTGTTCGAGCCGGCTTCCACCAGCGTCGATTGCGATAGTTTGAGCTTCTTGATGGGTGCTCCCTCGGCAACCGAAACCGTCATCTCTGCCCAGCGGTCGCGCTCCAGGTTCCAAGGCACAACTGGTCCGCCAATCTTCCACGAAAAGATCGAGTTCGCCGTTTTCGGTGGGGGAGGCGGCGGCAGCTTCGCCGAGGGAGGTTTCTGCGACTGCGGCGGATTCTTTGCGCAGGGCTTCGCCGCACCTGAGCACGACGGTTTCTTCGGGTCGGCCGTCTGGCCAAATGCCGGAGTGGCTCGAATCCCCGAGAACAATGCGATCGCGATTGCGAACTTCACGAGCATCAGGGTCTTCATAACGCCTCCGAGAGAGTAGTAGCGCAGGGAAGGTGCGGTTACACGCTTCCCTGCCTGTTGAATGGATGCCTGCTTACTTGATCTTCCAGGAGATCGCGAAGCCGACGTTCCAGTGGTACCCCGTGGTGATCGGCAGGTTGGCCGAGCTCAGCGAGGTTGGATCTCCTACCTTGAGGCCGCCCTGCAGGGTCTGCTGCTGTCCGGCGTACGCGCCTACCGTCAGGAACAAGTTGCGCGAGATCAGGCCCCACGATGGCCCGATCAGGTATTCGGCATTCGTGCTCTTGCCGTCATTCTTGGCGGTGATGCCGAACGACATGTACGGCACCAGAAGACAGGACACTTTCGACGGATCGCAGTCGGCAAGCCTGCCGTTCAAGAGCAGGATGGGCGACAAACGAGTGGACGAATTGTTCTGGTACACGATCATGTTCGCTGCCGTGCTGTTCGGGACCGTGTTGGTGGCGGTCGTGTACTGGCGCTGCGGCAACGTCGACACTACGAGCCCACCGCTAATGTTGAAGCGTGCGCCATATCCGAAGTGAAACACTCTGCTGAAGACCGGAGTGTCGGGCGTTGAACCCTTTGCCGCTACCGTGACGACCGCCCCACCGCTGAGATCGACAGCCGACGACTTCACGACGTCCACCTGAACGTCAGCCTGGTTATCGGTAATCTCCTGGGTCAGGATGAATGGATTCGGATTGACTGACCTATCAAGTAACTGACCAAGGGCCGTGCGCGCACCGGCAAACTTCATGTATTGTTTCCCGAGGTCAGAGGCGACGTTGCGATACTGCTGAATCGTCGATGGCTGCTCGCTGGAGTACAGTAGCTGAGACGCCTCGTTCTCGTACTTGGTCAAGTCACCATCATGCTGGATTAGGTCCTGGGCACAAGAGGCATCTCTCATCGTCTGCGACCGATAAGTGGAGATGGCCTTCTGCAGTGCTTTTGCATCCGACTCCACCGTCCCAATTTGCTGCAGCAGAACTGCAGTCGGGGCGGAGTCGTCTAATCCTGCAACTGCAGGCAGAATCAAGCCGTCGGGACTCTGGACGGAATTCAGAAAGCCTTGAAGGGCGACCGCGCGATTTGGTATATCCGGGCACTTGTTGGCGCTCGTCAAGCTCCCGAGGTCGGCCGTGTAGATCGCTGTATATTCGGAGTACTTGCTGCGCATCCGGGCGAGGTTGTCGTAAAGGATCTTCTCGCTGCCAGGATTAGCTATCGTCCCATCGCCTGCCAGTGTCTGATGGGGCTTCTGGACCATCGTCGTGAAGTCAACCTTGCACGCAGCAACGGCCTCCGCTTTCGCTGCCGCTTGGGGCTGGGCCGCTGTCGCAGCCCCTCCCGCCGAGGTCGCAGTCCCGCTGGGTAGCGCGCTGCCAACGATTCCCCCGAGGTTCTGCAGGAAACTCGCTATCGCCGATTCCTGCACGGGGGTACGCTTTATCTTGATCACGTAGGTCGCGACAAACGGGTTGATGTTGACGACCTCGACGAACACCTTGTCGTCGTCCTTGTATTGGGTGACGCCTTGCTTTTGCGTCATGGTAGAAGCATCGATAAGAAACAGTTGGTAGCCGTCGGGCGGCTTTACATTGTTCCCGTCGCACTGGTACGCCTGCCCGAATGCTCCCTGCACCCCAGCCGCGAAAAGCACTACCCACAGGACAATCTTCTGAAGTTTCATGTTCGTCTCTCCTGATTCATGGCCTCATTCGGCCAGTCCGGTGTTGCCCTATATGGAAGACAAAGGCCAGGCAACCTTGTGGGGTTACCAATAACCAACGCTCCAGGCGATTCACTCGTATTGCAATGAACGAGCGCCGCTACCAAATCCCTTTTCCGAGATCGTCCGCACAAACAAGGTTTTCGAAACAGACCAGCAGGAGCATGCGCAGACTTACCGGGACCGCTCGCCGACGGGGAATTTCCAAAGCCAATAGCGCACCCGGTGATAGTGAAGAGAATGAAACTTAATTGATACCCCGTGATGCTAGACTTGGCCCCTGGACACCACTTTGTGCATGTCTCTGGAAGAGCTAATTCGGGCCTGCGCCGAAACAGGGGACGAGAGCGCCTGGGCTGAATTCGTACGCCGGTTCCAGCCGCTGATCGCCGGTGTTGCCATGCGGACAGCCCAGCGTTGGGGCAACTCTTCGCCGCAGGTTGTGGACGACCTCATCCAAGACACCTATCTCAAGGTGTGCACCGAACCCGGCCGGCTTCTGACTGTCTTCGATGCCAGCGCCCCCGACGCGTTTTACGGATACTTGAAAGTCGTGACCACCAACGTGGTGCACGACTATTTTCGCGCCCGGCACACGCGCAAGCGGGATGTCCAGCACGAGGAACCCCTAGAAACTTCGCAAGTATCGGCTACCGCCTCCGATGGAACCCCTGATCGCATCGAGAAATCCGTGCTGATCAGCGAGATTGGGGTGGTCTTGGAAGATCTGACCAACGGCAAGCACCAGCAACGGGATTGTATGGTTTTCTGGCTGCATTACCGGCAAGGGCTCACCTCGCAGGCGATCGCGCAGTTGCCCGGGGTCGAACTGAGTGTTAAGGGAGTGGAGACCCTCCTGCACCGCCTGGTTCGCCAGGTTCGGGAACGGCTGGCAGAGCCGCGGCATCCAATCGGTGCGTAAGGAAAAGGACTTTAATCGTGCTTGACGTATTAGAAGGTATAGGACGGGATGTTAGAAACTAGCGGAGAGCATCTTAGTCCGGATCAGATCTCCTCCCTCGTCGAGGCGACGGGGCCAAGCGGCAGCACGCCTGCCAACTCCTCTCCGCTGGGCATGGCGCAGGAACATGTGGCGCAATGCCCGCAGTGCGCTTCACTGGTCGCGTCCCAGCAGAAGGTTGCGGCGGCCTTGCTCGGCTTGGAGGTGAAGGTGAGCTCTAAGCGGTCCGCTTCCTGTCCCCGCGAAGAACAATGGCTGAACTTGGCTGGCGGATTGATCGAGCGCGAAGAAGCGGCCCTGCTCTCCCAGCACGCAGCGACCTGCGACTGTTGCGGCCCCTTGCTGCGCGCTGCGATGGAAGACTTCAATCCCGAACTCACTCCCCAGGAGTTGGCCGCCATTTCGCAACTACGGAGCGCCGAACCGGAATGGCAACGCGCACTGGCCGCCCGCATGTCTGCTAAGTCGCGCGGAGGGGCGGCCACGAAAGGCATAGTCGAACCGCAAGAACCGTGGTGGAAGTTCTTGAGTCTCTTTCGCGTTACCAGGGGAATGCAGTGGGCGGCCACGATGGCAGCCCTGCTGGTCCTGGCGGGCGCGTCGTGGCTGTGGCTGTCGCGCTCTCCGCGTCTCGACCAGGCCAGCCAACTCAACGCCCAAGCGTATCGGGACGGTAAGTACCGGCTCGTGGCCCTTCGTTGGCAAGGCGCGCCTCATGGGGAATATGACGAAAAGCGCGGAGGGGAGGACGCGCAAAGCGCCAACTCTCAAAACGCCCTGGCTGCGGCAAGTCGAGTCATCGAGCGCGGTCTCGATCACAATCCCGACGACCCGCACTGGTTGCAGCAGAGCGCGCGCCTTGATCTGTTGGAACACAACTCTTTATCGGCGCTCGCAAAGCTGCAGCCCCTGGTCAAAACCCAACCAGACGACCTCTCCTTGCGCATCGACGAGGCCTCTGCCTATTTTGAACAGTTCGAAAACTCGGGACGCGATCATGCGATCGATGACCTGAAACTCGTGCTCGCATCCGATCCGAACAATCAGGTCGCGCTTTTTAATCTGGCCACCATCTATCACGCTCTGGGCAAGACTTCCGAAGAAGCTGCTGCTTGGGAGCGCTATCTTCAACTCGATGTGGATCCTAATTCACCTTGGGCAAGGGAAGCCCGGACCCGGCTGTCGAAATTGACCCAGGGATCGACGGTCAAGTAAACGTTGCACCCAAGAAGTTGGCGGCCGCATGACCGGCCGCCTCACTTCTCCAATGGATAATCGCGAGTCGGTTCCCGCAAAGCCTAAGGACACGAATTACCGGCGCCAGCACACACGAACATTCCACCCCCGTTACAATCGCCGTGAGAAACATGTTGGGCCTGCGGGACCGGAAAGCTGAGCGTTCGGTTCACGCCAGCTGCCTTGACCATCGCCCCATTCACAAACTGAGCATGTGGGTTAGCTTGGGCGGGGTTATGTGGGTCAGGGGAGGGTAGATCTTCCATCTTGCGCCGCATATCGAAGGTGAGCACCGCCTGTCCGCCTACGTTTCTGAACAGCGGTTGGGCTCCGGCAGGCGGAGTGCCGCAATTCGTCAAGGCAGTGGGTTTCGGCCAGAACACCGTCGTTCCCTGGCACACATGCACCTTGGTTAAGTCCACGTTCCGATAGAAAAGCAGAAACTGCGTTGCATATTTAGCCGGTCCCGCCACGGCGGTGCTGATTACTTTCACATTGCTAGCGGCCGGGTGTGTGATCGTCGCAGTTTCGGGCAACATGCCGTAAATCTCGTCGGGCTTGGGAATCGTCAATACGGCGTACACGTCGTCCGATTGTGCGAGACATACGCTGTTTGCGGGCTGTGTCACTTTCACTTGATCGATCAATGCCACACTATCGGAAAATACCAGCGGTTTGTGCGGCTTATATCCAGGCAACTGGAGGCTGAAGTCTTTTGGCGGGACAAGGGTCGGGCCTTCCTGTAGGGAAGTTTCGTTGAGAGTCGCCGTGAAGCCGGGCGGATAATGCGAGAAATCGGTTCCCGGTGCAATGTCTGGCGGGTTCTCAATCACATTTGGAACCAGAACCCGGAGTGTGTTCCCCCCGGTGTCACAGACCACAAAGGGTCCTGCCAGGACAAGTTGCAGATTGGCGATGGGAGAGGGATTGGCCTGCGGTGCGGCGTTAAGCGAGGAAATTGCCGCGCACAACATGATTCCGACGACCAGCCATGCTGTCACGGTTGAACGGTAGCGAAGTGGTGATAGGTTCACAAAGCCTCCTGGATTTTGAGCTGTATAACACGAAATACACCCCTGGCACGTGTGGCGCTGAAAGGTCTTCCGTACTTCCAAGAACGAGAAGGCTCTGCAAAACCATTCTGATCGGATCGCAAACTGCAAGTGTCTGCCCCGTGACCTGGCTTAGGGACACAGGTTCGAGCCGACAAAACAAACCAGCATCTGCGGGCTATTGCAGTCTCCGTGTTGCCGATAGAACAGTGTGCGAGGTTCGCGGCCGCTATCTTTAGGCATAGGCGGATATTCCAGCGTTCGGTTGATCCCCGACATAGCAGACATGACCCCATTAGCGTAAATTGCATGGGGATGGTGACTATCCGAAGAAGGACCGGGTGTAGTCGGGTCGACCATCACCGGATCGTCCTGTTTCCGCAACATGTCGAACACCAGAATGCCTAGATCGTCGTGGCGGCGAAAGGCCACGGTCCCCTGCTGTGGCCAAAATAGCTTTCCGCCCTGCAGTACTTTTACCTTGCTAAGGTAAACGGACCTGTAGACGAGTGCCGTTCTGGTGGCAAAGTTGTCTTTCTTGCCCACGCTGTCGTGTGTAATTGTCACTTCATCGGCCAGCATCGATACAATTTTTTGCGGGCGCGGGACTGACAAATACGCCAGCATCTGGTCGGAGCTGGTCAGGCACTTTCCACGCGGATCCGGGCCAAGCCGCACTTTGTCGAGCGTCGCATCCGTTTCGACCAGTGCAGTTCGTTGGGTGGAAAGCCGTCCGGTGTACAGGGTGAAGTCTTTGGGATCTGGACGCTTGCCGAGTTCAGCCAGCGCAACCTCACTTAGCGTAGCGGTGAAGCCAGGCATGTAGTGCGATAGATCCGGATCGTCCGGCTGGTGGCCGGGAGGATTGTCCAGCACGTCAGGAACGAAGATTCGAATCAGTGCGCCCCCATCGTCGCACAAGACGAACGGTCCGTTCAGAATTACCGTCAGCCTCGCTGGTGACTCGAGCGTGGCAGACGACGAGGTCTTTTGCGGTATCCCACCTGCCGCAGTCTTGGTCTTACCTGCCGCAAAATGTGGCGCAGCCAACACCGTCGCTAGGAACAACAAGGACATCGCCACACAACGCACCGAACGCATCACGTCGTCGCCAGTTTGTTGCAGCATAACCTCGCCTCTATGTTGTTAATTCTCGCCAAATGCATCGAACCCGGCCCAATAGTAAGGGTGCGGATATTGGTCCCGGACTCTCGCCTCGGAAAGAGACAGCGCCTGGCTAACCGAGTTACCTCGCAGCATCTCGCGGTACAAGTGGCCCATCAACATGGTCGTAGCCGAGGAATTCACATTCCACCGTGCCGCCACCACGTGAGGAACGCCGGCTCGTAGAAATGCGCGGGCCAGGCTGCCGGGATCCAGAAGTCCTCCCTCGGGCGTCCACTCCGTCGAGCACGCCGACAGTACGGCTAGTTGCAGTTTTGGCATTTGCGCGTTTCCCAACGAATCCACGTCCAGCACCTCTGAGGAACCCGTCGCACCGCCCGACCTCAGCAACAACTGCACCCGCTCCGTCGTGAGCCGGCTGTGGCCCACGAAATGAAAAACCGATGCCCCGGTCAGCCCTTGCTGCAGCTCTGCCAGCGACGCCCTGTCCTCTATGAGAACGTCCGGGTGAACAAAGTAGCGGGCGACATCATTCGCCTCCGTCACCGCTTCGATGAGCGGCAACAGGTGGCTCTCTGCATCTCCGTGCGACACCGCCACCACCAGCGGTTGGAGGTCGGCCGTAATCGCATCGGCGGCTCGATGCAGTCCCGCTAAATAGCGCACGGCCGGTACGTAGACGATGGCGTGAGATTCCGATAAGTAGCGTCCGTCCGCATCGACTAACGCCTGAAACGGGATCGTAGCCAAGGCTTCGTCGGCTTCTATGACGAGCCCACCTTGCCGTCCAATACGATCGGCCATCGGTTTGATAAGCACGTCATAGAGTTGACGGCCCGTTGCCCTCAGAGAAGCGAGGGACGAATTTGCGCTGGCGCATTGCTCTGAAAAGCGGGCAGCGATCATGCTTAGGACCGCAGGATCCAGATCTACCCACCGCAATTGCGCCCCGCTCTTATCCAGGATCCAAATCGCGAGTCGACGGTCGAGGAGCGAATATACCAACATGGTGCGGCCGTCCAGACGATTGGACATCCAACCTATCAGATCTTGCTCGCGCCTTAGCATCGCTCGCACGTCGTCGGCGTCGCTCGGCGCCTGCTTAACCGACATCGGTCTGGCTTTCTTCCATGGTTCGTTTGTACGTATGGCGGCATCGCGGAGGAACTCCCAGTCAGCCAGCGCTGCTGCTGCTCCAGAGGCCTGCGCCTCACGCTTCACCAGTCCCCGGTACACCGGGTCTGCATTTCGTGTCCAGCTGAGACGGAGAGCTTCGGCGTCGATCGACGACCGTTGCCGCTCCAGAAGCGCGCTTGCTGTTTGCAAATCGCGCACTGAACCGTCAACGTCGCCCACTGCGGCGGCCAATTCGCTCATCGTCAGAAAGTAGCGCTCTAGCTCCTCAACGTTGAAGACCCTTTGTAACGCTTTGTTCACAGACTTAAGCTGTCTTAGGCCTTCGCTGGGGTCCCCGTGCACTGCCTCGAAGGCGGCCAGGTCCATGGCTAGACCGTTCCGGTAGGTATCGCGGCTGGCACTCGCAGGTGCGTGGTCCAACACCTGGCCGGCCGTTGCGTAATTGTTCTTGGCTTTCTCCGCATCCCCCAGCATCAGCGCTGCATGCGCGGAATTGCTATACAGTACCGCCCGGAACAGCGGCCACTCCGTCTGCAACAGTTCCAATCCCTGTCCGTCGATGGCTATCTGCAGCCGCCATAAGCGGGCCTTCGCGCTCATGCGCTCCAGCAGAAAATAAAAATTGTAACCTCGCATGACCGGCAGCGATCTCGCCCAATATTCTTGAAGTCCTTGCCGGCACTGTTCCCACGCCTGGCGCTTCTTGCCTTCGTCCTCGGCCACGTCCGCTTCAAAACTCGCTGCCCTCAGGAAGATAGCTGGGTACTTTGCCTGTGCCGCCTTTTGGCGGGATTCAACGTACATTTTCTGTGAGTGAGAGACCAATCCCTGTTGCGCAGCGCAGTTGCCTTCTTCCAATGCCAGTTGTATCCCTATCCAGATGTAGGGCTGCACTTCCTTCAGCCCGCGAGCGGAAGCCGCCAGCGGCTGGCAGTTCGGCCCATCGTCGGCAAATTGCATGGCATGGGCTTGTTCAAACTGTGCTAGTTCAACACCGGCTTTGTTCCCCGCTGCCTTAAAACTAACTTCGGCGCTCTGTGCATTTGCGGTTGCCGACGCAAAGTCCTGATTGTCGGAGTCCTTAAAGGATTGGCTTAGTGCGGTAATTGCATCCGTGATGGCACTCCCCCTCGGACTCGCTAGAAGGTCTTGCAGCCATCTGTCGCCATGCACCTGCTCCAGTTCCCTCCCCAATAGGTGCAGCGAGCGCTTAGCGGCCACCGAATCTTCGTCGTTCCCCGAGGAAAAGGCGGTCGGCAACCAGCTTTTTACAGCCACGTCCAGGTAGTCTTCGATTCGCGGTTCAACAGCGTCCCAGCCCCTACCGTCTGGGCTGCTGACTTTCTCGGCAAACTCCCGAAACGTGAATAAGGGCTGGCTGGTGGCAGCATCATGTTCCGAGACTCGTCTGCGCACCCTGTCCCTGCTCTGCTGGGCCTCCGTTGCCCACTCACTTGAACTATCCAGCTCCAGATAGCGTTCCCAGCCCAGAGTACTTTGTTGGAACAGAAACAATCGCTCCGCTGTAAGCGCGCGATTAAAAATCGCAGCTACGTTATCCGGTTCGGCATCCAGGACCTTGCTTTCCAGCTCGAACGCCCGGCCGTAGTCTTCAAACCGGTTCGCCGTCTTCGCCCGGCCGTAGTAGGCCGCAGCCAAGTCGCTAAGCAGTGCTGGTTCATTTGGATCCTGGGCAAGGGCTTGCTGGAATGACGAAATGGCACGTTCGTAGTTGCCCTCCAGAAGGCTCAGACGCCCCCTTTGCGATAGCTCCGAGCGACTTGGATTCGGACTGGTCCCGCGAGCCGAAAGCAATGCCTCGGCTTCTAGCAAGGCGACACTATAAGACACGCGGCCAGAGCCCTCCGCGGATATCGGAGTGAACGGAACATAGGGAGCACCATGGATCCGCAGCTCTAGCGGACGAGACCGCGCATACGCCGCAAGGACGAGGTCCTTCCCGTTCTTGTGCCTTGCAAGCACGTAGACGCCGGCTAAGACAGGCAAGAATAATATGGCAGCTAAGCCATAGTAATGTGTTCGGCGCATGACACTTGTAGGACGGGGCGGCTTCATCAGTAGCCCCGTAAGTATCGAGAATCGTACCTCATTCTTGGAAGTTATTCGACAAGTACTTTGCGCCCTTAACGAATGTGGGGCGCAAACTCAGCGCAGTAGGCCCTTTGGTGCCAGGAAGCCACAACGCGAATCTATCGAGTGCCCGTGAATGGCCCACGCTTTGCAAGAAGACCAGTCGTCCTTTGCGATTGAATTTACTGGATGGTTAACGCGCTGCAGGCAATTTTGTAACTGTCAAAGCCTCAAAGAACCGCAAAACTCAACAGCTTTCTAAACGCGGCCTGCAACAGTTTCAATATCAATCACTTACATCCAACGGATTTCAACAGAATTCACCAAGCACTGGAATCTGGTTCGGGACCAGGGGGTCGGAGGTTCAAATCCTCTCTCCCCGACCAATCTTTGCAATAAGATACGGCCGTTTGGAAATCCCGAAAAACTTCACTTTAGGAATTTTTGTGATAGGGAATTTCTCGTGGTTCTCTATTGGTCCTTGTTATATTGAGACGCGTCGAGAACCTAGATACTCCTCCTCAGACCCCACAGGCTACAAGCGAGAGAACACATTAGACGCCCGAAGTGTTCCAGCAGAGTCCAGTCGGGCTTCGGACTCACAGCGGCCGAACTTGGCCGTATCTTCTTCTCGATCCAATTACGCGCACTTCGTAAGATGACCCTGATCTCCCTGCGACAGTTCAAAGATCCTCGGCGTGTCCTGCCCGTCGATGGAAACCTCGAGCCGCAAGCTCGACCCGTTCAGGACCCCGGTATAGGTCGCCGTTACCCCTGAACCGGATGAGCCGCCATCAGCCGCAACTGGAGCTGGCGTCTCCGCTTTATATGTGCCCTGGAGCTTGAAGCGCCCCTGAGCATCCAGCGTCAACCGTTGCGGGATAGTTCCCCTCGCGCAGTCGAACTCGATGTCTGCGCCGCTGTCGCTTACGTCGATGCGGATGTGCTCGCCGCCCCAAACGCCGTTCGGAACCGCTTGGGCTGTACCAGCTCGGGGTGGATTGTGCCGGACGCGAAGGGTTCATTTGACCAGCGCAAGCTAGACCAACGCTCGCGACGATCAGACCTAGTGCCAGGAATCGCATCTCACCATCTCCTCGAAAGGTCGCTTGCCCGGTAGCGACGGAGCGCCCGTCCGTCTCACGCCGGCTCTTGATTTGGCTGTGTCAGCCCTCGCAGCCCCTATCAGGCCATCATTGTATGCCTTGCGCGGAAACGCTCGCTCTCGAAGGGAATCTACCGGCTGCCGGTTTAAGCTCCGGAGTCAGGAATCCCAACGACACGGCCCGCGGTAGTGAGCCGCGGGCCATGAAAAGGATGAGGGACTTCCGTTCTATTTGAGGCTGCGTCTCCGCCACAATCCCGCTAGACCCACCAACCCGCTGCCCAGCAGTACGATGCTGTTCGGTTCCGGCAAAAGGGTCGCGTTCACGCTTATGGTCGTGTCGCCGTAGGTGTTGACGATCAGCGGACCGCCGGTGAGGTCGACATCCACGAGCGCACCCGTCACCTGGTTACTGCCGTAGCAGGACCCGAAATCGTCCGTACACAGAAACATCTGAAATTCGGCCGGAGTCGGTGTGGGGTTCCCGTCGTTGGGGGCGTTGTTGGTAAGGGTCACGGTCATCGAAAAGTACGGCGGATCAAAGTTCTGGGTGAACAGCGAGAGGAAGCTGCCATCCTCGGTAAGTGAAACCGAGCTGGACAGATCACCGCTGCAGCCGCCGAGGCAACTGTCCGTGCCTGTAACCGGGCCGGATCCGCCGTAGAAATTAAAGCCGGACAGGAACACGCTGTTATTCCCAGGCAAGTCATCACCCGCGACCAAGGCAAATCCCAAGCCTTGTGTGCCGGTCAGGCCGGAGCTCACGGTGATGAGGTAGGTGGAGGCATTAGCCACCGCCGGCATGGCTGCCAAAACCGTCAGCATTGCTACCAGAATTCCCAATTTACCGAAACGCTTCATTCAGTTATCTCCCGTTGTTGCAGTTATCTACCGTTCTTAGTGGCCAGCGCCGCGGACTGGCCGGCGCTGGCGTAATTCACGTTTCTCTTATCGCGCCCCCGGACCCGCCAGCACCCGCGTCGTATAACCGATGTAGGCTTTGCTCGGATTCGTGAACTGCAGCGTGATCGAAACCTTCTGGCCTGGTCCCAGACTTCCGCTGTAGTTTACATACGGGCTGATAGGCAGCGCCAGAAAATCGGTAGTGCCGCTGGCGCCATACACGGTTGCATTGCTGGTCAGGTTGTCGATCACCAGCGAAATCGGGGCGGGGATAGTGGAAGCGGAGTTGTTGGTCAAAGTTACCGTTTGTGAGAAGCGGCCAGTGACCAAGTTGTAGCCCAATCCACCTTTCACAATGCCAACCACTGCACTGACGTCGAGGGGAGAGACGTTCAGCGTACCGTTGCCACTACTGGCAGCATAGACGGAGTCGCCGGCAAAGCTGGCCTGGATCGCGGCGGGATAGCTACCCGCGTTAATTCCCACCAAGCTCACGCCGGACAGAGTTGCCGTGCCTGTGCCATTGGTACTAGCGCTGCCCACGGGATTACTGTTCAGGCTGAAGTTGATGGTTTCGCCGCTCACCGGGTTGCCACCAGAGGTCAGCACAGCCGTTAACGTGGTGGTTCCTCCGTACATACCGTTGGCGGTACCCGCGCTCACGCTGGTCGGGAGCGGATTCTCCGGCCCGGTAGGCAGCGGCCAGGCATAAGCGCCGCGGCTACGGGTCCACAATGCCAGAGTGGTCGAACCACGATCCACCGACATGTCCCAAATCATAACGTTGGGCAGGCCGTTGTTGAAACGGGTCCATACCGGAGGATTGGCGGTGATGTCGTCGGTGTAGTACAGCCCGAAGTCGGAGCCGGCGAAGACCTGGCTGGGGAAATTCGGATTGACGATGATGGAATCGACCGGTATGTCGGGCAGGTTGCCAGTCTTGTCCGTCCAAGTGAACCCATCGCATGGGGTCGAGGTCATGGTGCAGACCACCCGGAACACATGGCCAGGATTACTGGGAGTGTTGGCGTTGAAGCCGCCAACGGCAGCGTATCCGGTTGGGGTGCCTGGCGCCGGAGAGGCGGGATCCAGTGCGATGTCCTGGATCGGACGATTGGGCAGAACGGCGTTGCCGCCGGTCACATCCACCCAGGTGGCTTGAGCTTGCGTGCCAGTCCCCAGATTGAAGCCCATCTGCACGTTGCCGTCGTTGGTCCCGACGATGGCGACGCTCTGGTACTTGGGCGAGTACTTGACCCGGTTGATATACGACCGGTTGCCAAGAGTGCCTTTGGTCAGGTTCGCCGTGATCGGGTTATTGGTGACGTACCACTGGCTTGAGGAGAAGCTCGACCCCGCGCCGAGGATCGTTTCCCAAACGCGCGTGGTGCCGGCCAGCAGGTGTCCGCAGCCTGAGGTCGTGCCCGCAGCTGCGCAGTCATCGCCTCCTGTTATGCCTCCGTGGAAAAGGTTGACAGGCAGGACGAAAGACTGGGTGTCGCCAGTCCAGCTGCCTCTCCAAGATGACCAGGTCGCGCCCGGCAAGGTGCAGTTGTAGATACAGCGGCTGAAGCCGCCGCTGTTGTTGCCTTCCCAGTAGCGAAGACTGCCGGTGTCGTCGCCGAGCCTGGTACCGCCAAGGAACCCGCCACCGTCCATGGCGAAGTTCGAAGCGTTTCCCGGGTCAAAGACAATCGAGTTGCCGCTGGTGCCGCCCGCGACGGCGGTTACGACTACCCTGGAACTGCTGCGCGCGGCGGTGACCAAGCCTGGGATGTCGCGGTTGATGGCGGTAACGATGTTGTTGCCTTCCGTCGTGGTATTTGAGCTCAACACGACCTGACCTGTGCCACTGCCCGAGGTGACGAAGGTGAAGACCTGCGAACCGATCGTGAATTGCTCACCGGCGTTCGCGCCACCCGTTGTCAATTGGATCGTGCCCTGGGCCTGGGTCGAACCGGTGCCCATCGGATCGATCAACCCGGAGAATCCGTCGCCGCCCAAGCCCATCTGCCACTGCACAGCTTGGGTCGGGAATCCGGAAAACATCGCCGAGCTGGGTCCGTTGTCTTGAGCGCCGCCCACGGCAGAGGGACTCGCCGAGGTGGCAAAGTTGCCGCTGATGTCGCCGGAGTAGAACTCGATGGTATTGAGGCCCGTATCGAGGTTGGTCCACGTCGGGCGGGCGGTGTTCAGGGCCGCTGTGCTGGCATTGTTAGTGCCGTGAACGCCACCGTCGTTACCTGCCAGAAGGATGTCAGACGAGTTGTTAACAAAAGCAAGAGCATGCTGATCCACGTGTACCACGTGGTTAGCCAGGCTGCTGCCGTTGTATCCGCACGTCGTGTCGTACCAAGCGGTGCCGGTGCTGCTGGCGAGCCAGACTTCGAAAGTATCGAAGAAGACGCGGTCCGGGTTATTGGGATCGACGACCAAGCCCTGGTCGTACCAGTTCTGCGGATAATCGCCGGCGCCGGATGAGCCGTTACCGGAGCTTGCGCACGCCTGAAGTGAGCCGCCGGCCGAGCCCGTCATAAAGCTCCAACTCGCGCCGCCGTCTTTACTAACCCAGGCGCCGAGCTGACAGCCGCTGGTGTTGCCGCAACCGCTGTTGTTATTCCAATCGATGGACTGCACTTGGGCGTAGATGGTTTGGGGATCACTGGGTGCCACGCCGATGTCGATGCGGCCAAGGTTGTTGACCGTTCCACCATTCGTCGTGCTGCCACCGGTGGATCCGTTGCCGCAATAGGTCGAGTTGCCGCCGGTTATTGGATAGTTGCACGCAATGCCGCTGCCGGCATTCATCAGCGCGCCCGTAAGGTACGGGCTGCCGGTCACCTGGTTGCCAAAAACAAAGCCGTTGGCGTTGCTCGCAATGGACGTAAAGGTGGGGCAGCCACTGGCTTGCATGCTGGCCGTATAAAGGCCGTTGGCGCCATTGAGCCCGAGATCATATTGCACATACGTAGGGAAGCCGCGCGTGCCCACGGCAGCCAGAACGCGGGTGATGCCGCCGCCCATGTCAGTGAGCTCCAGCCCAGTGATGTCCTGACGCTGGCTGGTGAAGCTGTTGGTAAGGCAATTCGTCCAGGTCGCGCCTGAGTCATAGGAGAACCAAAGGCCCTTCTTGGTCCCGGCCACGATGTTGCTGCTGTTATTGGGATCGACCCGAACTTTGCCGACCGCGTCGTACTGTGGGTAGTTGCCTGGCGGCTGTGTATAGTCCGGGCCAAAAACGTCGGCTCCCAGAACCGTCCAGCTGTTGCCGCCGTCGGTCGACTTGAGGATGCCCTGGCTACCCATGGAGAATGAACCAAAATTCAGATCTCCGGTGCCGGCATAGATGGTGTTGTGATCGTTGGGATCGAGGGCCAGCGCGTCGATGCTGGTTGTCGAAAGCAGAGGGCTATCGGTGGTGACGCTCCACGTGGTGCTGCTGGTGCAGCAGTTGGTTGTCTTCCACACGCCGCCGCCGACGCTCCCGGCATAGGCGACGATGCTGCCGTCAGTGGTCGTGGTCGGATCGATCACGATGGCGTTGACACGTCCCTGGGTGATTCCATAGTCATAGCAGCCGGTACAACCTGTCATGTGCTCAGGCATCGGGCCGAGGGCCACGAAGGCTGTGGAACTCAGGTTCGCGTTGCTATCAGAACCCGTCGCTCCGCCCTTCCCAGAAAGCCGATTCACGCCTTTGCGCCCCGCCGGCACCCCGCTCTTCATAGCGAGGTCTTGTTCGGCAGCTTTACGCGTCCAAGCAGGCGAGTAGCGGCCCGTCGGATACGTCAGCCGGTGGTTCCAGTATTCTTCCTCGCTGATGAGACGCTCGGCATCGGTGGGAGCGTGGCCGGCAGTAAACTGGGTATTGACCGATGTTCCCGAGGAGCTGCCGATCGCGGTAGCCGTGAAGATCGGAGTTTGACTCTTGCCCCCGGTGTTCAAGCTGCCCGACGAGGACAGTTTTGGCATAGCTGCAGAGATATTCAAGATGCCATTTTCGTCGGCGCTGCCGTGGATGGTGGCAACTATGCCGGCGGAATCGGTCTTGATGATGATCGTGACACCCTCTCTCGGTGTCCAACTGCCGCCGCTAAAGAGAATCGTCTCGCCCGGCATGTACGCGATCTTATCGGCGATCAGCGTCGGCGCTTCTTTGCTGGTGCTGTTAGTCCGCTGGGCGCCGGCGAAGGCCGATGCTGTGAGGATGATGGCCAAAGTAGCGAGAACAAATCCGAATAAACGGGGAAGTGAGCGACGATTCATCATGTGTCTCCGACGAAGATTTCCGGGTGGCAGATCAGGTCCGGTACTTGTGTCCTGCAATCGCAACCGCTCGCTGTGATGGTTGGTCACACGCGTGAGTTACTAGCGAGCAAGTAATACTAGTTGTCTAGTAATTAGGTCAAGAAAATTAATAAGAAGTTAAGCCCCCGCCCTACCACTTTCAGGGGAGGCAATAGGCCTATCCGTACCACATCTGCGCGAATCCGAGCCAAAGAGGAACGGCAGGGGCCTTGACGAACTTTCAGTTTCTAGTATGTCGTTGAAGCTACATCCTTTGCGGACTCGCTGACGTCCGCATTCAGCAATTTTTTCATTCACTTCCAGGCTGTTTTGGAACGCCCTGGCGAATTCGGGAGCGAAACACGGAGATCACGCCGCCCATCGGATGTTGAAGGCGGACGAACATCAAGGACTCACATCGAAAGCGTGCTGGGCGGACACGCCTCCAAGTCATTGATTCGGCGAACGCCGGCGAGGCACAGCATGCGGGGTCAGAACGACCGAACCCGGGCCGACTCTGCGAGCGCGCTCGGGAACTATTGGTCCAAGTAATGAGCTAGCGGCGCCGTGCACCCGGCTCCCCAGTGAAAACCACACCCAGGATTATCCGGCGAGGAACGCCTGGAGCATCTCTTCGATGGCGGATTGATCCAAAGGTTCGCCGCGATTCAGGCGGTCGAGAATCTGCTCCATGACCTGCTTGGCCTGATTGCGCTCTCGGTGCAACAGAAAGCCGTCGAAGACGTGCTCGCCCCGCATGGCATCGGCAATCTCCGTTTCCTTTTCATGTTCTCCCAACTCGGTGAAATATACGACTTTGTACTGCCCGCTGAGTGAACTATCACGATAAATTTCAAACATTACTTTCTTGGTATCGGTGGTCGGTGGCATCGGTCGGGTCCCAGTTCGAAACAATTCCCTAGCTTGTGCTTAATCGTCTCCCGCAGCGGACGCTATCTGCGATCCGGTGTCGTTATGCGTAAATGGAATGACGAGGTCCTCCTCATGCTCACTCGATCGCGGTGTCAACCCCATCCGCAGTGAACGCTCGTACTCTGCCAGTCGACGTTCCAGCTCCCTGGCGGCCTCGGCTTTCTTCAGTAGATCCTCGCGATAGCGCTTCAGGAAGTAGTCAATCGTTTCGACACGAATCTTAATCGATCCGGTTGGTTTGTTTTCGTCTAGGTCTTTGAAGGAGAAGTACGGTGTGCCGGAATTCTCGATGATGCTTTCGATCACGCTGTAGATGGGCGCGTCGTGACCGCACTTGAAATTGCTGATCTCCAGTGCCACGAGATTCGGATGCCGGGCGGTAAATTTCGCCGCCCAGATTTTCTGGTTGGTACTGGCAGAGTAGGCATTCTTCCAAACGTCGCGAATATCGAGGGCGTGGGTGATTGCGCCGGAACGAACTTCCTCACCGAAAAGGCGGTCGAGTAGGTCTTCGTCGTTGGGCAAGAAGCTCTGCGAAAACACTGGGTAGCCGAGCTTCTGGAACTCCTCCATGATCTCGTGATTGAGTCCGGGGTCGTGGTGATACACACGGCCGAGCATCACGATACCGAGGCGGTTTTCGCGCTCGAGGGCGTCGAGAACCTCGCGAGCCCGGGAACGCATACTCCGGTCAAAGTCCTCCAGCGCCTTGTACGCCACTTCGACCGCGCGCTCATTTTCTTCGTCAGAAAGCCCCAGCATCGGCGCCCACGTCTGAAACATCTGCAGTCCGAACACCTTCGGGTCATGAATGTTGAGGATCGGATCGAGATACTCGATGCCGTTCTCCTTGAAGACATCGCTCTCCTTGGTAAATGCGGCCTTCACAGCGTTGGGCGTAGCCGTCACCGTGGGACACGCATTACTCCCGTTGCAGTTCTTCAACGGCTGGTGCAGCGTGTCGATCATTGGGAAGAAAATGGTGTTAAGCGGTTTCTTCGCATGCTTCTGGAAGATCAGGTTATACACGTGCGGGATGCCGATCTTCGAGGGAAAACACGGATCGATGGCGCCGCGGCCTGCGCCGGTGCGGTATAGCTCCTGGGTGGTGAAATCGGAGTAGATGATGTTCTCGGGTTGCACTCCCAGGCTTTCGAGATAGGCGCTGAACATCGGAGCATATGAGTACATGTTCAGCACGCGTGGCATGCCCACCCGGTGCGTCGCCCGATTCTTCATCAAAGCAATTCGCTGTTTAGCGGCCGAAGTCCAGGCACGAGCAGGTATCGGATCTGCAACACTCGTCGGGTTGCGTGACCGCCACACTTCGCGCGCGGCGATATCCACGATATTCGGGTTGGCGTTCTTCACCGCGTCGAGACCGGCCTTAATGCCGCGCATGGCGCTAACGTCTTCGACCTGACCCTTTTCGCACGTGGAAATAATGAGCCGGCGTTCGCCAGCCTGCAGCGGAACCTTCGACTTGAACATAGAGAGCGGCGAAGCATTGTCGAGTTCGCCGACACTGACGTCAATGAACGTGCGCAGGCAATTGTTCTTGCAAAAGTAACAGCGAGTGTCTTCGTTGCGGGTTGTGCGGTAGCCGATGTTCTGAATGGCATCGAGACCGATAAATAAGGTGCGATGCCCGTTCCTGTAAAGTCGCAGCGCCTCGACGCCGGCCCCGATTGCGCCGGACTCTCCGCAATGCTCGTGGACGATGACTTCGGGCTCGTGTTCGACACCGTGGAAATGGGAGCGGATGAAATCGACCTCCGACTTCACGGCGGCGAGGTTCTTCTGGGTCCCGCCCTGCAATATGAACCGCGAGCCCAATTTCGCCAGGTTCGGAATGCCGGCGACATAAAGAAAGATGTTCTTCGGCAGAACCGCGGCCAGTCCAGCAAGGATCTCTTCACCGCGCCAGCCCTGGCGCTGAAAATTGACGATGTCGGACTGCATGAACACCGCGCAGCCGTAACCGAACAGTGGCATGGTCTGCGCCGCAAACGCAATGTCGGCATACTGCTCGACTTTGTAGCCCAGAGCCTCGGCCGTGCCTTGCAAAAAGTATCCGTTGCCGGCCGAGCATTGCGTGTTCAGCTTGAAGTCTTTCACGCGGCCGTCTTTCAGGACGATGAGCTTGATGTCCTGCCCGCCTACGTCCACGATGACGTGCGGGTTCTGGTAGAACTTCATCGCCGATTCAGTGTGCGCTACGGTCTCCACCAGAGCCACGTCGGCTTTCAGCACGTCCTTGAGCACATCTTTTGCATAGCCGGTTGTGCCGACGCCGAGAACATCCAGCGTCGCGCCCTGCGACTCAACCTGCTCGCGGATGGCGGCGAACATGTCAATGGTGTCCTGAATCGGATTGCCATTGGAAAGCTGATAGGCCTTGCAGAGCACATCGCCCGCTTCCGACAGCAGAACCGCTTTCGTGGACGTTGAGCCGCCATCGATGCCGATGAAGCCATGGACCGTTTCGCCAGCGGTGAACGCCGCTCCGATGAACTTGGGGACTGTGTACTGCTGCTTGAACTGCGCCAGTTCTTCGTCGGACGTGCTCAGGCCCGCGCTACCCGACTTCGCCTTCTCCGCCTGCCGGCCGACGCAGATGTAGTCCTCCAGGCACTCAGTCCCCAGGTAGATTCCGACTTCGGGATCTTCGTCCTTGCCGAACTCAACCGCACCAATGGCCGCGAAATATTGCGCATTCTCTGGGACCTTGATCAGGTCTTCGGGACGCGCGCCCTCTGGCAGTTGGACCTTGCGCTCTTCCCACATTTTGGGGATGTTCTGCTGCCAGGCTTCCTTCATGCCGCGGATGAAACTGTTGGGGCCACCCAGCAACAGCACGTGCGGACGCAGCGTGTGCCCACGCGTCAACACCGTTAGGTTCTGCAGCACGATCGCATCGAACAGTGACGCCATTAGCTGATCGGGAGGGATTCCCTGCTTCTGCAGGCCGTTGATGTCGGTCTCGGCGAAGACACCGCACTTCCCTGCTACCGGATGCAGCTTGATGCCGGTATAGCCCTGGTTACCCAGGTCTTCGGTGGGGATTTTCAGCTTGGCGTTGATTTTGTCGATGACCGCGCCCGTGCCTCCGGCGCATTTGTCGTTCATCGACGGAATCTTCTTCTTGCGGCCGGTATTCCCATCGTCCTTGAAAACGATGATCTTCGCGTCCTGCCCGCCGAGTTCGATTACGGAGTTCACCTCGGGATGCAGCTTCTCCACCGCCAGCGAGACCGCCGTCACCTCCTGCACGAACTTCGCCCCTACCAAGTTGGCCAGCGGCACCGCCACCGGAGCCGGTGATGAAGATGCGACAGTTGTGTGGAGCGATACCGGCCTCATCCTGCATGCGCTTCAGAAATTCAAGCGTCTTTTCCGGCTGCTTGGTCTCGTGCCGCTGGTAGTCGCGCCAGATGATCTGGTCGGTTTCCGCATCGACAATGACGGCTTTTACTGTTGTGGAGCCGACATCCATGCCAACCGAATACGCCGCCTTTCGTCCCGATTGCACGCCAACTTCGCGCGACTTTGCCATGATGCGCGCCGGAAGCGATTCTTCGCCGGATGCGGAATTCTGCAGCGCAGTCAGTTGAACGTCGATCTTCTGTTCTCCGGTGCTGCACGGTCCATGATGGTGGTGCGAATCCACTACGCCTCCTCGAAAAACTCATGCCGTTCAGTCGGCGAAGTTGCCCTCGACCCGCCGGAAGCCGTGCTTGGCCTGCTTGAGCAGCCACGTGATCACCCGGCGATCGTTGTAGCAAAACGCGAGAATGTGATTCAGGGTCGAGAAGCAGTTCTTCTGACACTCTGTCTTCATTTCCTTCAGCTGCTTCGTGTCGAACTTGTGATTCTCGATGGTACCCCAGTCGTATCCGGCTGAATACATCGGGAAGCACGGCGCCAAAGTACCATCGACGCGAACGATCAGCGAGTTGTGTCCGGCGCGGCAGTTCCAGTCCTCCAACTCGCCGTGGATGAAGTTCTTCATCTGTGCCAGACGCTGCACCGAGTTCACCATGTGATAACCGGACTTCTGCTTGTCGATGAGCCAGTCAATCAGCTCCGCCACCGCCGGATGATCTTTCTCGCGGATGAACGTTGGGTTCGAGTACAGGTGCTTGAAGTGAGGCTGCTCGGTCATCGGCGACTCGCAGATGTGGTAGTCGGTCGCGATACCGTTGTCGTGGGCGAGCTCGGTCAGCTGGCGAACATCGTCCATATTGTTGGCGCAAATGTTTATGTTCAAGAATACGGAGTAGCCGTACTTGTATTGCTTCTTGACCAGATAGTCGAAGTGCCCGCGGATGGGCACCATTGCCTTGGGTAGCCCTTTTCCGGGCACGTCATCCCAGGAATCGACGGCCAGGTTGACGGTGCCGACACCGGCGTCGGCAATCTTGTCGATCACTTTGGGCCACATCAGGCGGCCGTTGGTGGGAAGGTAGACCCAGAAGCCTTTCTTCACCGCGTAGTAGATGATCTTGTGGGCGAAGTCGGGACGGAGGAGCGGCTCGCCGCCCATCAGCGCCAGGACTCCGGCGCCGGAATCACGCAACCAATCGATGGAGCGCTTGGCCGTGTCCTCGGTCATGCCACGTACGCTGTTGTCGAAGGCCCAGCAATAGTGGCAATCGAGATTGCACTTCCACTCGTTGAACAGGTACGCGATGATTGGATGAAATTCGCCCGGCAACACACGCGAGCGGAGAAACGGAACCGCCCAGCCCCGCATGGCACGATAGATGTGCTTGGTGCTCCAGCTACGCCTCCCGTTTTTCGGGAAGAAGGCCTCGTCCGGCAAATCCATCAGGGCTGGATGTTGGGGAAATACCGGGTCAGGCAGCGTCTGCTGGTTGCCATCTTTGGGAGCCGGCAGCAGGCGCGGCTGATCCGGGGGCTTCATGAGCAGGTCGTGTAGTTGTACATCAAGACGGTACATCGGAGCCGGTTCGCTAATCGGCCGATCCTCGACTTCCGGCATGCAACTCTCCTTTCGATATCGACTGCCGTATTGATCGCATGTGCAACTAAACTGCCAATCAGGCCACCGCGGTCTCCAACCTCCTCGGTGCGGGTGCCGGCAGGCGATGCAAGCGCGCCTTGCCCTGCATGAGATCGCTGACATGCAACACGAAATTCGCAGCTACGCCGGTCACGCCTTCACGCGGGGGCACGGGATAGAACAGGTTGCGCAACTCGGGATGCTCGGCGACGTAATCCTTGATGTCCTCCAGTCGCTTGCCCGTCGACTGAAGCACCTGCTCGAATTCCATGCGCGCCTTCACCTTGGCCTCGCCCAGTGCCATCTGGACCCGGCTATGGGCGTTGATCTCCCCTTCTCCTGAGGTTTCGATTGGCAGGAAGATCATTTCCTTGAACTGATTGGCAACGGCCGACTGCACACCGTCAGACTGCGACGACGGCATGCATCCAAAGGGCTTCAGCGCCAGCACCATGTGGCAGAGACGGTGCTTGGTGTAGTACACGTTCTTGCCGACCTCGAGGTGACCTTCTCCGCCACGAGCGAACTCGTTGTAGAAGGGATTCGCGAGGTCCGCCATCTCCTTCTGGTCAATCAGATGATGCGCGATGTTGCCCAGCGCCTCGACCACGCGATGGTACTGCCGCGCGTAGACACGTTCGCCCACGCCGATCATCCACTGCTTCTGGCGGAACTTTAGCTCGTTCATCGCGAGCTTGTGCAATTCCCACGGCTTCACCTTCTTGTACGGAGCATCGAGCGAGCGGCGGGCGGCGGCACGCGCCTTCACCTGGTACATCATGTACATCACCCAGGTGCCGATGGGCTCGACCAGCACCTGCGCGCCTTCGCGCTCTAGAAACTCGAACATGTGGAAGTTGCCGTCGCCCTCGGTGATCTGCGCCCAGAACTCTCCAATGATTTTCACCACGGGCTTCACCCGGAGGCGGTCCACCTCAATGGTGCCGATCTGGTCATGCACAGCTTGCAACGCATCTTTGTAAGGATTTCCGTAGAGCTGCTCGCGAACTTTCAGGAGAGAGTTCATCACGATTTCCCACTTCTCCCCTTTATGCACTTTGATTCGTTTTGACATCCAGTCCGGAAGATCTTCGTGGTCTTCAAAAGGTTTGCGCTCGCGCAGCAACGTGCACAGCGTGTCGATCGACTCGTGAAAGACACGATCAGTTCTACCCTTCTCAACTTCATACGGGCGGATGCGGTAAATCATCTCGTTCATGATGTCGCCGAGGTTCAGGGCATTGAACATGCCCATGCCAAAGTCGACAGTGAACTTCAGCCCGGCCTCCCCTGATGCAGCCTTCACGCCGTCATTCTGTTGGAAAAGCAACACGCGGAAACCATCGAAACCAGCATTTTGCAAGGCCAGTCGATATTCCGATTCGTACATTCCGAAACGGCACGGCCCGCAGGATCCGGCAGTGAAGAAAATGTAGTTGTTGATGATCTCCTGCTTGGTGAGACCGCGCGACTCGAGAGTCTGCAGATGCTTAACCAGGTTGCCCACGGTGAAATAGGTGGGATTGCACTGCCCGTTATTGCCGTATTCCTTCCCCAACTGGAAGCCCTCGACATCCGCCAGCGGCATCACTTCGCAGCGATAACCGCAGCCTTCGAAGACTGCCTGGATGACCCGCTCGTGTTTCCACGTCAGGCCGCCGAAGAGAATCGTGACCTTGCCTCGCTCCCCGGCAGTGAAGGGTCGCTCAACCGGACGCTGGAAATGGCGGACGGGGCCGTTGTCGAGCCCCATCATGCTCGCAAGCCGCACTCGCTCGCGCGCCAGGCTCTGCTGAATCTCTTCCTCGGTTCTCGACCGAGTCAATTCGTCGAGTGGGAAATCAACGCGAGTTACAGACATTGGGAGTTCTCCATTTCGTTCCAAAATGCAACAGTTGCCAACTGTTCAGCATGATTCGGATTGAGTTTCCTGCGTCGGTCGGCGGCTTGCGCAGAGCAAGAGTGTGAAGGGAACGGGGGCGCGAAATTGAAAAGATACACGCGCACAACAACACTCGTTCACGAAACAACGATCTGCTAATTATCCAAAACTTAAGGACCCAAAACTTGGAGGAGGTTCGGTTTCTCCTCAACGGCTCTTATTAAGATTATGCATGCGACCGGAGCCTCTTTCAAGGGGACTGCAATGAGTCCGGAACATTTATTTCCGCCGAATATCGCCCCTACTCGGAAGCAATTGTGACTCCAGTTGCGCAGTTCAATTGTCTGCCGCCAGCAAGATCACCTTGGCGGAACGGACATCAGCCCAAGGGCCCTTTTTCTTTTCCCGAAGGTTCTCAAACGGCTGTTACCAATAACGGCTGCTACCAATATTGATTGTCGCGGCACCCCGGGCAATTACACCTCCTCCGAAAACGATTGCCGCGGGCCCCACGAAAGATGTCCTGGTGGCGACCTTTGGTCAACCGCAGAAAGTGGTCAAGCTAGGCGCTAAAGAGATTTATTACTACCCAGACATGCGGGTGACATTTGTGAACGGAAGGGTCACTGGTGTGAAATAGGCACAGTTCGTCTGGCAGGAGCCCGATCCGAACTCTTGCATGACGAGCGACTTCACACATTCGATTTGAAACGGCCCGGCCCCATCGTACAGTCAGATCTACTGTCCTACCTCGCGAGCGCAATCGTTAGCGAACCACAATCCTCCAACAAACGCGTCGATAATTACTTCGACGCACGAGCGATACCGCGCCTTTGCACAAAAAGGGCCACAACATCAAGGACTCTGGCCGATATCCTTGACGCTGTGACCCGATTGCGCCACTTCGTCTGCCGTTACATATTGCACCCACATAGCCAAACACACCCATTGACAACAAAGCACTTAGACATGTGCAAAAAAAGGTCGGCCATGTAAAATTTACAATTAGTGCAAATAGTACATGGTAGTCCGGCTCCCCAGTGTCCTGTTTAAAGATTGCCCTTGTGGGCCTTGCCCATTACCTCGGCCCGAAACAGCCTCTCGTCCGCGCGGTGTAGGTGTCGTTTCATACCGGGGAAAAGCAGCATGGTGTGGGGAATGTCCACCAAGTAGTACGGAATAAACCAGACTGGATTTTCGGTTGTCATCCACTCCAGACGATCGAAACGCGTGAGGTTCACCGGGCGGGAGTAGGTGCGCAGCGTCCGCTCTCTGCGCATGTTGAAATAGATATTGAAATAACTCATCGCCAATTCGCGCAAGGTGCGGTAGACCGGCTCGCGGTAACGGCACCCCGTGTAGTTTGACTTGGCCACAGTACCCCAGTGTCCTTTAACGCGGTACACCGCCAGCACATGATCGGTGTCGTTTTCAGCTTCGAAGTCGATGATGAGTGGCGGAAAACCGAGGGCGCGAAGTGCCGCGGCAGCAAAGATAGCTCCTTCCAGACAATGCGACGTCTGCTCCCTCAGCACCCGTCGTGGTGACCACGCCGTGTCCGCCAGATGATAGGGAGTGTCGTCGAGAAAGCGCTGGATGCCGTATGGGTCTTTGAAGCTGCGGAGTTTCCGCAACTCGGCGGGGGTGAAGGCGGCCAAGGGGTTGCTCATGATGAATTGACTCGCAGTCTATCGTATGACCGCCTGGCGGTCTGGCTGACCAGTTTTTAGCCGCCGCGCAGTTTCATGGATCGACCGACCTCGGAGACGCGTCTGCCGCTACTGCAGCATTACCGTCCGCCCCGGCCCAGCAGTAGAATCTTGACGGTAGAAATCAGGATGTAGATGTCGAGGCCGATGGAGACGTTCTTAATGTAGAAGAGGTCGTAGGCAAGCTTCTCCTTGTGGTCGTCGATCGTCGCGTTGTATCCGCGATTGATTTGCGCCCAGCCGGTTGCACCCGGCTTGATCAGCCAGCGTTCCTTGTAGAACGGAATCACCACCGCACATTGCTCTTCCTCGTGCGGAGGAACCGGACGAGGGCCTACGAACGAGATGTCGCCCTTCACGATGTTGAACAGTTGCGGGAGTTCATCGAGCCGTGTGCGCCGCAGCCACTTGCCGACGCGCGTGATTCTCGGATCGCCGTCTTGCGCGGGCGTTCCGATGTGGTTCTGGGAATCGTCTCCGCCGCGGCGCGGCGTAGCCGGAAGAGGATTCATGGCGTCATGCGCTGGGTGATACATCGTCCGGAATTTGAAAACCGTGAACGGCTTCCCGAATTCTCCCACGCGCTCCTGGCGAAAGATGACATCCCCCTTCGTATCCAGACGAATGGCAATCGCAGCAATCACCATCAAGGGCGCGCTGAGGATCACGCCAATCGCCCCGAAGAACAGCGAAAACGCTCGCTTGTAGAGCCGCAGTGAGGGACGCACGTGAAATCCCGGAGAAAACAGCAGCCAACTCAGACGCAGGGATTCCAGCGGGATCTTTCCCGTCATCGTCTCGTAGTACTCGGGGCCGTCCTGGATCAGTACCCCCGAAGCCTTGAGCTTGAGCAACTCGCCGACAGACAACTTTCCACGTCGGTCGCCCATGGTAACTATGATCCGGCGAATCCCTTCCCGCCGCACGAACTCGGTGAGTTCGTTGCCTTCCACAACCGGAATCCCCGCAATCTGGGGAGCGCTGCCCACATAACCTGCCACGCGCAAGCCCAGTTCTGGTCGCTGTGCGATGGCGTCTATCAGCGGCGTCGCCAACGGTCCGTCGCCATAGATTAGGGTGCGCTCGGCGAAACGCTCGGAGCGATTCAATACGAAGAAAATTGTCCGCCAGGCAGGAACGACAACGGCTACCGCCAGGATACCGCTCCACAACACCGATCCGCCCAGGCTGACATCGGGAAACGTGTAATATAACAGCGCCAGCGCTACGAACGTGGTACCGAGTACTCCCACCAATCGAGTTACTACCTCGCGGCGGTTCGTGAGTATGTAAGAGTTGTAGAGGTCGAAGTAGTACATCAGCACCAGAAAGACCAGAACAACCAGTCCGATTCTTCCAGAGCCGTTTTGATAGAACAGATAGGCTTCCGCGGACGTTGTGTCGCCCGCCGAGAGTAGAACCGCAAAAACGAAGCCCGCCGTGACCAGGACCGCTTCCGTCAGCGTAAGTAGAATCGTACGCGTCGGAAAGTATGTGTTAAACAATCGGATCATGCAGATGCCGTATGGTCGTTCGGGCCCTCGTCGTCCCCTTTCGATTTCTTCTGCCCGTAGTAACCGTAGCCACCGTAGTACCGCTCGTAACCGATCTGCACCGTCGAAGCTTCATTGAAAATGAACCCCAGCTGCTTGTTCTTTTCGATGGAGGAGAGAGCGCGAATCAGGGTGCGCTTGCGCGTGTGTCCCTCGCGCGCCACAACCAGCACACCGTCACACAAGCGCGACAGCGAAGTCGCGTCAGCCATGGGCAGCATCGGTGTGCAATCCAGCAGGACCCAATCGAATCCTTCGGACACCGCCGCCAGCATCTGCGCAAATGCATCGGATTCCAGCAACGGCAGGGGCTCCTCGATGCCTTTGCCCGCCGACAATAGCCACAGCGGCATGCCTTCCACCTGGTAGAAGGCGTCCTGAAGCGCGAGCTTGTGCTCGTGCCACTCGGTGATACCTCGTAACTGTGAACTGGCCAGCAGGGCACTGGCAGTCGGTCGGCGCAGGTCGGCCTCGATCAGCAGCACCCGTTCACCCGCGCGCCGCGCCAGGGTCAGGGCCAGATTGACGGAAACGACTGACTTGCCTTCATCCCCAACCGCGCTCGTGACAAGCAGCTTCTTCAATGTCCGCTTCCGCCGCATGTGTGCCAGCTTGGTGCTCAGCACCCGAAACATCTCCGCCCCGGGGCTGTTCGGGTTGGTGATTGTGACCAGGCGCTGTTCGGGCGTCGGCACCGGGCGCAGGATGCGCTCGGCGGGCACGCTCAACCAGGCTGCCGTCGGCGGTGCCTGCGTGGCCAGCGCGTCCAGGGCAGCCGTGTCATCGATGGGCAGTCCCGGAATCTGTCCGCCCGGAACTTGGCCTTCCCCTGTGGCAGGAGTCGCTAATGGCGAGGCACTCGGTGTTTCCCCTTGCTGAGAACGCTGTAATGCTTCGTAGAGCTTGCTCATTCCTAGACTCTCCTGCCGTCAGCGGACGGGATTGATTTTTCCTCAAGCGTCTGCGCGTTATCCATGGTGCGCAGCAGGCGGAACAGCGAGCGCAGCAAACTCTCGTTGCTCTCCGCCGGTATTGCATTGCCCTCGGCTGGTTCTTCTGGCGCCGAGGCTGAAGTCGCGAGGCGAAAATCCGCGGCGACCTCACTGATCATGTCAGGCGTTACCGTATGGATTTCGCGCGCAAACGCATTCACCATGGCATTTTCGCAAAGGTTATTGATGATTCGGGGGATGCCTCGCGAATATTCGAAGACTTTAGAGAGTGACTCGTCGTTAAAGATCGCTGGGTCGGACTTGGCGCCGGCACGCTCCAACCGCGAGAGCACGTAGCTGCGCGTTTGCTCCTCGTCGAGCGGCAAAAGCTGGCAGCGCAGAGACACTCTCTGCTTCAGCTGCCGCAGATTGGGTGAGTCGAGCACAGCTTCCAACTCAGGCTGTCCCATCAACACGATTTGCAGCAATTTCTGTTGCGAAGTCTCCAGATTGGTCAGCAAACGGATTTCTTCCAGAAGTTCGGGACGCAGCGCCTGCGCCTCGTCCACCACGAGTGCGGTAATCAGGCCGCGCGCATGGCGTTGAATCAGGAAGCGATTCAGGTCCAGCAGCATCTCGGTCTTGCTGCGGCCGCTATACTGCAGCCCCAGGTCGGCCATGATGTACTGAAAGAACTCGGTCGTTGACAAAAGCGGATTGAAGACATAGCCGAACGCAATGTTGTTCTTGCGTAGTTCCGCCAGCAGGCAGCGCACCAGCAGCGTCTTCCCCGTGCCCACCTCACCGGTGATCACGATAAAGCCTTTTCTGCGCCCCACCCCGTAATGCAGGTTGGCTAACGCCTCATTATGCCGGGGAGTCGCATGATAAAAATATGGATCCGGGCTGATCTCGAACGGGTTCTTGCTCAGCCCGAAAAACTGTTTATACATGCCTTATCCCCAGAAGTAGGCGTACCAGATCCCCGTCGGGATGATGATTGCAATCAGGACCGCTGCGGCCACTGCGATCCACGGCTTCCAGCGTTGAGCGGATATCTCGCCTTCAGTAGGCAGCGGAGGAATTTCTGCCAACACCGGCAACTGCGCCGCTTCCAGCAAGTCCTGCTCGCCACGGATGCGATCGTCTAGGAATTCCGAACCAACACCGAATACGAATGCCAGCGCCAGTCCAACACCTAGGCCGGCAAGTGAGAACTTGAAACGATCCGGGAACGACGACTTGTCCGGCAAGCTGGGCGGGTCGATAATTACGAACTGGTCACCTTGCTGCTGGCGCGTCAGGCTTGTCGCCAAGGAGGATGCCATGGTTTTGCCAAGCAGAGCGTCATAGTTCTTCTTCGACTCGCCGTAATTGCGCATGATGTCGGAGAGTTGCTGCTGCCGCTCGGGTGTGGCATTGAGCCTCGCCTGGTACTGGTTGACTTTGGCTTCCAGCCTGGCGATTTGCGCCTCCCGCGACTGGATCTCTAACTTGTTGGCCTTGATCTGGCTCTGGATCTGCATCACCGGAGTCATGGCCTGCAGCTGCGAAGGCGCGGCGGCAGTCTGATCGTCATCTGCCGACGCGTCGGCGGACTTCGCATCCGCGGTGTCCTTGTTCATTTGCTCCATCTTGGCGATCGTGTCTTTCAATTTCTTCACATCAGGGTGGTCGGGCGTGTACCGGGCTTCGGCCGCTGCCAATTGCGCGCGTAACATCTCAATTTGTTGGCCCGAGCTGCTACTCGCTGCTGGAGTCGATTCGGTTATGCCCATAGCATCATATTGCGTCGCCAACGAGTTGAGGTATGCCTGTTGTTGCAAGGCCTTGTCTCGGGCATCGACGGCAGCCTGCAACTGGCTCTGCGCCCCGCTCAAGATCTGCAGGTTGCTCTGCAACTGGTCAGGCAGTTCGCCCATGTGTGAGCCTTCATACTCGCGAATCTGCTTTTCCTGCGCAGCGAGCGCCGCCGCTGCCGCCGTCAATTGCGAATCCAGAAAGTTCGTTGTGCTCTCCGACTGTTGCTGGCTGGCGCGAACGTTTTCATCGATGAACAATCCAGCGAGTTGGGTAGTCACCTGCTGCGCAATCTGCGGCTTGTCAGCCACATAGGAAATCTTGAACGCTGTCAGTTCGGCCGGCCTGCCGGGGGCCGCCGGGGTCTGCACCAGATCGATCTTGATGTCCTTGCGGATTTGCATGATCTGATCGTCCGGAGAACTGAAGAACAATCCCTGGTAGAGATGCAGACCGTTGATGATGGTCAGGAGCCGGGTGCGGCTCAGCACTTGCTGCGTAATGGATTGCAGGCGCTCGGCCAGGTCCACCTGCACATTGGGCAGCACGAACTGTGTCGGCACTTTCTGCTGCTCGACAAGGATCACCGATTCCGATGTGTACTTCGGCGGGATGATCCAGGCCGAGGCAAAAACGATCAGCCAGCCCAGAAAGAGCGGTCCTAGGATCCACCAGCGGCGGCGAACCACCATGGCCCAATATTCGTCCATTCCTCGCATCGGTTTCTGGTCGTCAAGTTCTTCCATCATAAGTTACCGTCCCAGGGGGTGGCTCCAGTGGTAGGAGATCGAAACTCCTACCCGGTTATCGTTATAGGTTCCGGAATTGATCAGGAATGCGTTGCTTTGCGTCGAATGGATCCGTGCATAGTCCGCAGTCGCATTCAGCGATTTCGCAATCTGATAACTCACGCCGGCATTAACGGTGTAGTTGCTGAACGTTCGGCTTTGTAGCGTGATCGAGGCGACGTCGATAAACCCAATTCCCAGCATGCCGCTCCATTTGCGGGCAATTTGTCTTCTGTAACTGGCGTTTGCGGAGTTCACTTGCGACGTCGCGGTGATACCACCGCCATCTGAAATCGAACGCGAGTACCCCGCGCGCACCGCGTTTCGCCGGTCTCTCCAGCCGAAGTTGACTCCCAGCGCCGTACTCCAGAGCGAGCTTTGCGAAACGAAATAGAAGAACGTCGGAGGCGGGAACGGATTAGGGATGGAAACCGTGGTCTTCGTCGATGCGTACTGCGGTCCAATCCACCCCGTGATCGTCATGTTCCGCCCCAGCAGGTAGTCCACTGTCGCTTGAATGGTCTGGATCCCCGAACGCTGCTGGCCTTTGCCGAAGTCCAGGCTGTTATAGTCGTAGCCGCCTCCCAGCGAGAGCCGTGCCGAAAACTGGTGAGAGTACGCCAACCGTCCCCCATACGACTCCAGGTTATAAAACGGTACGCTGGTCACCAGGTTGTAGGTGGAGGTACGCCGCAGGTCCGCGGTTCCCGTGAACGACAGCGTGTCTCTTTTCGAGAACTGGTTTGTAAGCGTCAGCACGCCGGTGTTTTGCGTAAATTGCGTCAGCGGATAATAGGCCACCGCATTCGGGTTATTCGCCGTCGGAGTTCCTGCAATGGTCAAAAAGCTATCAAAAGGATCGGCCGAATGGGAATATTGGTCATTCGCCAGCATCTGCCAGTGCTTGGCAAATTGCCAGATAAACCCCGCGCTCGCACCTTGGGAGTACCGACTCGTGGCCGAGTTGGACCGTCCGGAAATCTGGTTGTATAGCTGCAAACCCCCGTTGTACCCGAGGTTCCACGAGAATTTTGGCAGCAATTGCTGAATCTTTATGCTCGCCCCCAAATTCGTCAGCCACCGGCCTTGGCTGCCGTTCGAGTTCGGGTAACCGTTGCCGTCGAAAGCAAACCCGGCATTAGCCCCGATCGTGATGCTGCTGTTCTCGGTCGATCCAGTTAGGAAATCCAACGACGGTGTCGTGTCCGGGTACGTGTACGCTGGCGTCGGCCCCGGCTGCACCGGAGTTGTGTTGTCAGTTGTGCCGGAGGTATCGGTCTGCGCCGAAGCGCACGAACAGCACAGCATTCCCGCAACCACCAGGAGCGGCACGATACGAAGCGTCATCATAGCCTCCTGTTACGGAACGACAATCGTGTCCCGGGGCTGCAGTTCGATATTCTGCTGCGAGTTCTTGCCCTTGATGACGTCGTTGTAGTTGAATGGCAGCCGCTGCTCTGTACCATTGGCAGACTTCCGCAACACATAAATCTTCTTGGTCTTGGCGAAATCCCTGAATCCACCCGCCGCAGCGATTGCGTCCAGCACCGTCATCCGGCGGGTCAGCGGATACGAGCCCGGCCTGCCAATTTCCCCGACGACGTTGAAGCTCAAGCTGCTGATCTTGTCCACCACGACCGTGACTTGCGGATCGGAAACATATTTCTTCATCGCCTCCGCCAGCACGTCCTGCAACTGCACCGGCGTGTAACCTGCTGCTTTGATCTCTCCGACCAGCGGCAGCGAGATCATGCCATCGGGGCGCACCGGCACGCTATGCGACATATCCGGTTCTTTCCAGACATACACGGAAATCACATCCTCGGCGCCGATGACGTAACCTTCCGGATGACCTACCGCGTTGGCCTGTGACGGCGGTTCCGGCTTGGCGGCAGGTGGTGCTGTCGTGGTGTCCTGCGCCATCACGAGGCCGCAAAGCGCCATAAGTATTATGAGGATTGTCAGGAACAACCGTACAGTGGGTTTTTCGAAACCGCATTTCTGCACGAACATTTTCCAGTCACCTTCTTGCTAGGGTCAGTGTGTTACTCCGGCTTCGTATCGTCACCGCGAAGCGTAGAAACGGAAGCACGCCGCTGTGGGATACCGACATCTTTCAACTTGTACAACAACGCCCGATAACTGATTCCCAACGCCCGGGCCGCCTTCTTCCGGTTCCAGTTGTTGGCATACAACGCGCCCAGAATGATGCGCCCTTCGATTTTGCGCACTGTCTGCCGCGTCAACTTCTTGAGCGACACTGGCCCGTCAAACACTATCTCCGGGAGAGCATCGCGATCGTTCGACTGCAACAACTCGCTCAAGATTACGTCGTCGGTGCCCATCACAACGTAACGCTTGATCAGATTCTCAAGCTGCCGCACGTTGCCGGGCCACGTGTACCGCTGCATTTTCGACAAAAGCGCAGGACGAAGCATCGGGGCGCGTCCATTCAGTTTATCATTGTAATACTGCAGCAGATACTCACTGATTAACGGAATATCAACTGCCCGCTCCCGTAGCGGCGGAAGATGAATCGTCATCGCGGCAATTCGGTAGAACAGGTCATCCCGAAAATTCCCTTCGTCCATTTGTCGGGTCAACTCGCGGTTGGTGGAACTCACAACCCTGACTTCCACCTTCGTGTCCTCTTGCGACCCGATGCGACTGAATTGTCCGTCCTGCAAGACTTGCAGTAGTTTGGCCTGCAGTGCCGGATCGAGTTCCGAGATTTCATCGAGAAAGAGCGTTCCCCGATGCGCCATCTCCACTCGACCCGGCTTCGTTCCTATTGCACCTGTGAACGCGCCCCGCTCATATCCAAATAGCTCGCTCTCTAGCAATGATCCAGGGATTGCAGGGCAATTTATCTTGACGAACGGTCCGTTCGCCCACGGCGAGTAGAGATGGAGCAGGCGGGCAAGAATATCCTTCCCCGTGCCACTTTCGCCAGTTATCAAGATTGACAGGTTTGCGCCCGCCACTCGCTCTAGCTTTTGGCGCACGGCGCTCATCGCTGCAGTTTGCCCAAAAATCACAGGCTCCGGCGGCAAGCCTTGCCCCGTTAACGTCCCTTCCGTACTCGGTTTGGCCAGCATTGACATAGAACACACGCCCTCTCAGCCGCACTTCAATGAGGATCCAGTGGTAAGGATTTGCATTTCGGTGGCCAAGCGCCGCGCTATGCAATTATTTGCGCACTCTTGCGCTAATTCTAACGTATACAGACGGTTAGCATAGCACAATTAGTGGCGTCGCCCTGCAACATCAGGTTACAGCGAGGAACTGCCGAGCGTGAAATATGCAGAGTTTTTCACTTAGTTGGAACCGGATTTGTCATCCTGGATTTCCACCGTCCCTGCCACCCCATATTCCGTCGACTCCTGAATTAACGGTTCATCGAACCGCAATCCCAATAGGAAGTATTGCCGATCGGGAGTACAGCGAAGGACCTTCGCGTGCAGCAGTGAAATTGAGCGCGGCAGTTGCGCTTTGTTCACCAAGGCGACCGGGACTTCTAGAGACAGCTCCGTACTCGGATCCAAGTACTTCCGCGTCGCCAGCAGAACTCCGCCCGCGGAGATGTTTAGTGCGGTCGCGAACTCGAGAAATTCCTCTCCATTGCCCTTCTTCCCACGAACGAAAAAGGGAATGGAAATGGGCAGGCGATCCCAGTCACGGCGTTCCGCGCCACTCGTTGCACGACGCACTTTAATGCTCCTGCGGTACAGATAGCACATTGACAGCCAAACTGCAAAATTCACAAACTATTACAAAAAAACAGGTTAGGTCAAGTGGGCTCGGCGATTTGCAGAAGCATTCAGTAAAAAGCTGCAAATGTTTGCGCTTGTAAAGAAAAATTTTTCCCTGAAATTGCGCATTTCATTTCACTTTTGGGGTAATATTTTGGCAAATTCGAAGGCTTGCGTCAGTGTTTTGGATTGACTTCGGATACGGTTGCGCTATGATTCAGTCTCCCCCGAGTAGGGTGTAGCGGTACGCTTACCCTCGCCTCCAGTTCCTTAAAGTTGTGCGCCGCAGCCCTGGGAGCGTCTTGTCGACGATGCGACTGAGGATTTCGTTGACCCGACTTGGCAAACGCCTTGAGCTGACCTCGAAAACTACCCTCACCCGATAGGATGGAGTTGGAGCCGGTACGTCATGCATTCCGAAAGAAAAACTAGGGGCGATGCAACGCTGGACTTGTTGAGCGAGGAAAAACACTGCACGGCGTGCCGCGACGCCCTCGCCTCCGCCGCCCATGAACTGAAAACTCCGCTGGCCATCATGGGTGGATATCTGAATCTCCTCCTCGCCAAGAAGCTGGGTCCCCTCACTCCACAGCAATTGGCAGTGCTTGCGGAAATGCAGGACAACGGCCAGCGCCTCACCAACTTCGTCCAGAACCTTCTCAGTTACGCAACCCTGAAAGTCGATCGCTACGAAATTCAGAACGAGGTTGCCGACATCAACGCGTGCCTGCGTGAAATTGCTGAGTTCTGGGCGCAGCGCTTCCAGGACAAAGCCATCGCCTTCTACTTCTTCCCTGACGAGACCCTGCCTGCCTTTCCCTTCGACTGGTACAAAGTGCAGCATATCGTTTCGAACCTTCTCGACAACGCCATGAAGTACACGTCCGGTTCGGGCACCGTCTGGCTGCATGTCGAGCCGTACTTCTGGGAGCGGCGCGCCATCAAGCGCAAACCGCTGGTGGAGCGCCGCCGCAGGTTGGTTGCTAGTCCCAATTGCTGCCGCATTTCCGTGGCCGACACCGGCCCCGGAATCGCCCCCGAATATCAACAGGAAATTTTCGAAGAATATTTTCGCCTCACTTCCCAGGGCACACGGACCGATGGCCACGGTCTTGGCCTGGCCATTGCTCGCCGTCTGGTGCAGGTCGCCGGAGGCAAAATCTGGGTGGAAAGCGAGCCTGGTAACGGCAGTAAGTTCTCCTTCCTGTGCCTCTTGGATCCGCCTACGAAACTTGCGGCCGCAGCGGGAGAACCATGAGCGCCGGACACATTCTGGTAGTTGACGACGAGCCCGGCATGCGCCGCTATTTGCAGACCGTCCTTGAGCTTGACTCGTATCGCGTTACTACCGCTGCGGACGGCGATGAAGCCTTGAGCCAATTACGACGCGATCAGCCGGACGTAGTCCTGCTCGACATGGTTATGCCCGGTCCCGACGGTTTGGAGACCCTGCGTCGCATACGCGAAGCCAGGCCCGCCACCAAGGTCGTGATGCTTTCGTGCGTTCGCGACACTCGCAAGGTCGCCATGGCCATGCGCCTGGGCGCCCACGACTACCTCTCCAAGCCGGTACAAAAAGATGAAATGGACGACGTGCTCCGCCTCTGCATTGACAATCCGGCACCCAGCTCTCCTGGAGTCGGCGAGGTGATCGAAGTCGTCCAGGGTGTCTATTTTTTTGCTGCTACTGCGCAGATGAGGCATATACGCGCCCAGGCCCTTCAGGTAGCGCGATTCGATTTCCCGGTTTTGATTCTCGGTGAGAGCGGAACCGGCAAAGAGGTTCTGGCGCGCCTCATCCACAAGTATTCCGACCGCTCCGAGCGCACTTTTCTTAAGGTCAATTGTGCCGCCATGCCGAGTGAGCTGTTGGAGAGCGAACTGTTTGGCTACGAGCCCGGAGCGTTTACTGGCGCCGTAAAAGCCAAGCCCGGGAAGTTCGAACTATGCAACAAGGGCACGATTCTGTTAGATGAAATTGGAGAAATGTCGTCGGCGCTTCAGGCCAAGCTCTTGCAGGTCTTGCAGGATGGGCAGTTCTCGCGACTTGGTGGGAGGCATCCGGTCAAAGTCGATGTGCGCGTCCTTGCGGCCACCAATATCAACATGGCCGCGGGCATCGCCAACAAGTCGTTTCGCGAGGATCTGTACTACCGCCTGGGCAATTTTGTCATGAATATGCCTCCTCTACGGGAACGCAAGGAAGAAATTCCCATGATGCTCCGCTACTTCATGGTTCAGGTGGCCGAGCGCTATGCGTGCCCACTGCTGCCCGTCTCCGCCCGCTTAGTGAGAGCTTGCGAGAACTATTCCTGGCCGGGAAACATTCGCGAACTGGAGAATTTCGTGAAGCGCTACCTCGTACTCGGCGACGAGAATGCCGCTGTAGTTGAGCTCAAACAAGGTACAGAGATCGAACCAAGGGAGCAGCCAAACGCTTCCGAGCCAGCCCGCCCCGATCTGAAGCAAATCATCAAGAGTATGAAGAATGTAGAAGAAATGAAGGCTATTGATCAGGCATTGGAAGAAAACGGCTGGAATCGAAAGCGTGCTGCGGGATCCCTTAATATTAGCTACAAAACTCTGCTCTACAAGATTCGGCAGTACAACATCCGCCCGAAACACACGAAGCACACGAAATAGGGAGTTCTTTACATGAAGTGCGCAAACTTTTGCACTCAGTTTGGCACGGTTTTTTCCCTCTGCTAACCAGCGTGACATCGCCTTGCGCTAACCTCCACATAGTCAATCGTTTGCGCGCAGGCCTAGCAAATCATAATTCTCGGCAAGTGGCAGGCCACGTGCTATCCTATTCTGATATGGGTTCGAATTCTCCCCCCGATTCGGTGCCCGGAGGCACGAACTCGCAGGCCGGCGAACGCCGCAAGAGTCTGCGGTTTGATATACGTTTCTCGGCATTCCTGCGTGTCCCCGGCGAGACCTGGACGCGATCCGAAACGGTCGAAGTGAGCGCCGCCGGAGCGTCTTTTGTGACCAACCTCCCCTTCCTGCTGAACACTCCGGTAGAATATGTCTTGGCGCTGCCGCCTGATCTTACCAAGGCCCAGCGGCATCTCCGGCTTCGGTTTCATGGTACGGTTCTCCGGTGCGAACGAATCGGTACCGATTCTGGCACGTTTGGAGTGTCGGTACGCAATACTTCCCACCGCTACCTCTCCGCCGACGAAGCCACCCTGTTTGAGACTCTGGAACAATAGCTGGAGGCCTCCTCCAACGCCGCGGCACATGGTCAGGAAGCCGGCACTGGCGGGTAGTTACTACGCCGGTTCCCGCCCTCTTCAAGACCCATCACGAGATTGAGCGTTTCAGGAAGCTCCATTATCCCAACTGCCCCTGCATGTCCGTCGGCATCTGCTGCCCCGATAGCAGGCGAGGACAGCCAAGGCCCCAATATCAAAGGGCAGACCCGATGAGATCTGCCCTGGACAAAATCCGGCCAGTGTGACTCGGGTCACTGCCGGCCGTTTGCTTTTTCCGGCATCATCTTTATTCAGGCTGTTATGGACTCGTTTTCCATCCTCACCACTCGCAAGCGCGCCATCATCGCGCTGGTCCATACCGTCATATTCCTGTGCGTGGCGGCGCTCCAGGCCGCACTCTCGCATGCCAAGGCCTTCTCTCTGCACGGCGACAAAGTGACGGGCGGAATTGCGCTGCTGGCGATTTACGTCATCGTGACCACAGTTTTGCTGGTTCTGTTGCGCTACGCCACTCATTCCAGCGAGCGCCTGTACTTCGCCCTGTGCGCCACCAGCGCGGCCTTTGGCCTGGTTCGCATCCTGCTCGGCGATCCAGCGTTGCATGCCGGAGTGCTGCGGGTCTGCCTCTTGTCGTGCGCCGTGGTTGTCGTAGCGATCATCCTGCGCACCCACTCCCGCGAACTCGCAGTTGAGAATCTCGAAGCGGACTAACCCCTCCCAAACCATTTCGCCAGGGTGCCCAGGTTCGCGTCCCGATTTTGGACGCTAACTTATGTTGGTGGCCCCGCATATCCGCTGCCTGCATGGACTGCCGTTGGCAAATATGGCGCTCGCGCCAACGTTTCCGCTTGTCACACAGCCCTGTGTCCCAGGTCCTTTCCCGTCACCCTCCCGGCTCGGTAAACCATCCACGTGATGCGAGGGATTGGTGTCTCTCAATTGAGGCCGGCACTGAGGGCGCGGGTCAACAGGGCTCTTTGATAACTAAAAAGTAAATTTGGGCCATCGCAGCCTATAAACACTTTCAGCGACTTTGCCCCTTTGTTTGTGCGAGTTTAGCTATAAGCTCTAATGATTGCAAGAACTTACACGTAGTCGTGCTGTAAATCCTTTGTTTTCAGGATGCGCAGAGGGGGAGGGGTACCTTAGATGCGCCTTTCGCCACCGCCTATATGTGATGCGTATTGTAGTTACGTGTAGCAACAAAAGTTAGGGGAAACCCGCGAACTTAAGACTTCGCGCTCAAAAGTTCCCTCACCGCCGGTCCCGCTTTATCAGCTGGCGTTTGGCCTTCGTCGTTCTTCAGCGCAGGATCTGCCCCGGCATCGAGCAGGGCTTGGGCCATCTCGACGTTGTCGTGGGCAGCGGCCGCGTGCAGGGCGGTGTAGCCCATCATTTGTCGAGCGTTGGGATCGGCGCCCGCGCGAAGCACCATCTTCAACAGGTCGGCGCGCCCCGACGCGGCGGCGCTGTTGATCACAGCGACCTTCATCGGATTGCTCGCCACGGCGTTGGGATCAGCTCCGGCGCGCAACAGTTCGTCGGCTGCTTCGGGCTGCGCGAAAAAAGTGGCCAGATGGAGCGCGGTAAATCCGTCACCGCTGACGGCCTTCGCCAGCGCGCCATCGGCGGCCAGCAGTGTACGCAAACGCGGGAGATCGCCGAGCGTGGCAGCCTCGAACACGTCGAGTTCGCCGGATCTGCTGCGCAGCAACTCCACCAGTTCGTGGCGGCCTTCGTAGCGCGCCTGCATGAGTGCGGAAGCGCCGTTCTGATTGCGGGCGCGCGCCAGCGTGGGGTCGGTGGCGAGAAACTGCTCGACGCGGGCCCGGTCATTGTCGTGAATGGCAGCGAAGAATTCTTGTGACATGTCGTCCTCCAATTTAATTAGCATTGCTAATTAATTTGCCTTGCGGTACAGTACATCAAGTCGGGCCCGAGCGCAATGGCAAAAACAAAATCCGGCGACGTACTCGAGCTGGCGGACGCGCTGCATTCGGCGGCCATCCACCTGCTCCGGCAGGTCAGAACCCAAGACCGCGCCTCGGGTATCGGCCCGGCGCAATTGTCAGCGCTTTCCGTACTTGTGTTCGGGGGCAGCATGTCGTTGAAGCAACTCGCCGCGGTCGAGCAGGTGAAGCCTCCCACCATGGTGCGGATTGTGCAGGGACTGGTGGCGGAAGGGTTGGCCACCAGCCACGCCGACCGTGAGGATGCACGGAAGATTCGCATCGCAGCCACTGCTCGCGGCCGCACACTCATGCGCAAGGCGCGCATCCGTAGGGTCGAGGCGCTCGCGCGGATATTGGGCGAAAAGTCACCAGCAGAGCGCGGCGAAATCGCGAAGGCCGTAGCTATCTTGCGCGGCCTTCGCGTGCCTGTGAAGGCGAGATAGCCGTTTAGAAAGCAGCAGCGCCAACTTCGGCAACAGCATGGTCCTGCTCCCCCGAGCCGCCACTGACTCCGATGGCGCCGACCACCTTGCCATCGCGCTTCAGCGGAATGCCTCCGGCAAAGATCATGATCTTGCCGTCGTTGGAAGCATGGATGCCGAAGAACTGACCGCCTGACTGAGAGTGTGTGGCCAGGTCCTTGGTGGTGATGTCGAAGGCACGCGAAGTGTAGGCCTTCTTCTGCGAGATGTCGATCGAGCCGATCCAGGCGCCGTCCATGCGAACGTGGGCAACGATGTTGCCGCCCTCGTCGGCAACGGCGATGTTCATCGGTTGGCCGATTTCGTGCGCCTTCTTCTCCGCGGCTGCGATCACACGGCGCGCGTCCTCAAGTTTGACTGCGGACATGGTTCCTCCCATGGGACGATTTCGGCCACGCGTGATAGTCGTGGCGGAATCCGACAATAAAGGTTGGCCAAGGGATTTGGCAAGTTGACGCGGAGCCGCTGCAGCGGTGGAATTTCTGCCCGGAACACGCTACGGTAGAGGAGTTGAGGCGCGGTACCCAAGTGGTAAGGGAGAGGTCTGCAAAACCTTTATGCGTGGGTTCGATTCCCACCCGCGCCTCCAACCTTTAAGTGATGTAAACAATGGCTTTGTTTATGCGTCACAGATTACTGAGCTATTTTTGTGCTACGGTCTTCCGCGTAATGGAGGGCCTCAATGGACGCGCCGCTGATCACCATCTTCGTCCGCCACTCTGCCGGATGTAAGTACGCCGGGGATGAATTCACCAAACGTTGCAATTGCAAGAAGCACATCCGCTGGTCACAGAACGGCAAGCAACACCGGCTACGGACCGGCTCAAGATCGTGGGCCGGGGCGGAAGAAAAGAAGCGGGAGTTGGAGGCCCAACTCACCGGACAGCCCACTCCCGCGCAAAATACCGCGCCCCGTACGCTGGCTGATGCCGTTGAGATTTTCATGGCCGACAAGAAGAGCCAAGGCGTCACGGCAGACGTGCTGGGGCGCTACGAGCGGGAGCTAGCCCGGCTCCGGGACTTCGCCGAGCGCAAGGGCATCTTCACGGCGGCGGGACTCACGCGGGAATTGCTCATTGCGTACAAGTCCGATTGGGAGGACCTCTACCCATCATCTAATACGCAGTCCTCCGTTCAGGCGCGGCTCAAGAATTTCCTACGCTTCTGCTTTGATTCACAGTGGATGGACCGCATCCCGAAGTTGTCCCGCGTCAAGGTGGATGAGATTCCCACGTTGCCGCTCACGGACGAAGAGTACGAGCGGTTGCTTGGCACCGTGCCGGTCAGTTTTCCGAATCCCAAGAAGGCCCTCCGGGTCCGCGCGCTTGTTCGCCTCATGCGGCAGTCGGGCCTGGCCATCGTGGACGCGGCAACGCTCCGACGCGATGATCTAATCCGTGACAAAGGGAAGGGCTTTTATCGCGTTGTCACTGCCCGGCAGAAGACCGGCACGGACGTGAGCGTGGTGATTCCGCTCGATGTGGCGCAGGAGTTGTTAACCGTGCTCAACGGCAACCCCACGTACGTCTTTTGGACCGGCCACGGCGAGCCGCGCACAACGGTGAGTCATTGGCAGGAGGACTTCCGCACGCTTTACCGAGACGCCAAGATCGCAGCGGGCGGGAGCATGATGAGTCACAGGCTCCGAGATACGTTTGCCGTGGACCTTCTGGAGAAGGGCGTCCCCCTGGAGGAAGTCTCAAAACTGCTTGGGCATCAGAGCATCAAGACCACTGAGCGCCACTATGCCAAGTGGGTGAAGGCCAGACAGGACCGGCTAGATGCCCTCGTAAGCGCGGCGTGGACGAAATAGCGCAGAAGAAATCGAACGTACAACCCAGCGCTCACGAGAAAAAATCAAGGTATGCTAAGCGCCATAGCTTGATCGTGCTACATACTCTGAAGTGCGAAACCTACAAATTTGAAGGGAGGTAAAGAGTCAGGCGCGCCGGAAGTGACGCGTGTTCAGCAGCGCCACCGCATCCCGCGCATCGACCGGCTGCACGGGCCGGTCGCCCGAGAATTCATAGCTACGTCCCGTCTCCGGCCCTTGCACCCGAATGGCGACGTCCTCGATATATCGAATTAGCACCGAGCCGCGGGAACCTTGCATCGCCGGCGACACTCTGCCGGGAACGATCTGCCGATGCCGTCCATCCTGCGGCGACCCGCCCGGTGTCGCGCTATCGATGACGTTCTGAGAATGAATCTGCTGGCTCGATGGTGCCGGGCTGTTCCTCGCTGCTGCCCGCCTCTGACCGCAACACATGATTCGGCTCTCCTTCCACCGAGAAAGTGGCTCAATGACGACCGGCTCATGATCCAAGCGTTCGAGCAGGCACGCACCACCAGAGAGCGCGAGCCCACGCCACGAACCACTCCATCGGGCGGCGCGAAACAAAGAGTGCGATCGGCGCCGCGACCCACAAGCTGAGACACTGGAAGCAATCCATCAGGCGCCCGGCGAAGCTCTGACCCAGCCAGCCGCGAATCCGGACGATCATGTCCGCCGGGCCATCCTCGGCAGCCAGCAAATGGGCTACCCGCCAAGTGGCCAGCAGCGCAAGAACAATTCTGACCCAATCGCTCATGCTGGGCACGATACCGCCAAAAGGAGTGGCTTGACAAATACGCTGGCCGCGCACTCACTCATGCGACTTGCGCAATTCGTCAACTCAGGACAGCGGGCATCGGGATATTCTTCGATGCCCACCGTTTCCTGCTTACGACTTTCGAAGTCTCTACCTACGATTTTGCACGCAGGCAGAATCCCACTTCGATAGCGTTCCCGTTATGTTGCCCAGGCACGCTGTTCACGATGGTGAGGTCCGACACATCCAGCCGCACCACGTAACCGCACGGTTTCATTTTCACCGGGCTGTGGTGTCCAGCGACCACGAGTGACCCGACGGTCCTGGCGCCGGACTCGTGTTCGCTAACGAAGCGGGTGGCGGCGACGGTGGCGGCGCAGTCGCAACCGGCTGGTTCGACGTCGAAGCCGTGTTGGGTTGAGTCGCAGCCCCCAACCGCCAAAGTGCACGTCATCCGCGATGAAGTATCCGACCACAAGGTCTCCTTGCGTAACGTCCTTGCAATCCCCTCCGCCGGAGGTGATGTGGATGTCCATCGTCAACGGCACCGGGAACGGATGGATCGGTGTCGGGCCAGGCGCAGTGTTATCGAGCTGCACCCGGTACCACGGAGTGCTGGAGATAATACTGGCTTGGGTTCGGAGCCGTGGCTCTTTCCAGTTTGATCTCCCACAAGTCGTCGCCGAAGCTGGACGAGTACCAGACGGCCAGCGTACGGTCGAACTCCACCGCCGGATCGAGGTACTGGAACCATCCGCCGCTGGCGACCTGGTGGTCGAAGCCGGGGCCGACCCGCTACCAAGCCAGAAGTCGTGATCCAGCGTCGTCAACGTCGTCGGATCTCCGACCTTTTGTGCCAGGATGCGGTAGTACTGGTTCTTGAAGAACAGACCCTCGACCACGATGTTCCCGCCGAACGGGCACTCCCGGTTCAGGCCCCATCCGTCGGCCGGAGCCCAGTGGTAGTGCGCGAAGTACACCGACCCACCGCCGAAAGCCACGGTCTTCGTCATGCCGTCGGTGCTGGTGTTGATGTCCTCAAGCGCAATGCCGCCAATATTCCGGATGCTGGCATCAGGCTGGCCGGGATTGAGCTGAACGTGAGCGTCGAGGCGGTTGCCCCAATAGTTCAGCGCGTCCGGGTTGGTCGTCGACGGTGGCACCGCCCACGACAGCACCGCCGAACCTAGCGATCCTGGGCTCCTCGCATGTCCTGTACTTGTCCGACAGATCGACCGGAAGAATCGCGAATAGCAGAGTCCGTGTGAAGGAATGCTGGAGATGTCGTGAACATTCACCGCCACCGTTCCCTGATACCTCCACTTGCAGGTGTTGTCCCAATCGGCCCAAAAGGCGATGTACTCCTGGCTGCCTGCCTGGCAGAGGTTCCCCGAGTACCCATAGGGCCTCTTGATGCGGAAGGTGGCGACCAACCGCTCCGGCCAGGCGTCGTCGATGCCTAAACACTCAATCTGCTCGTAGCTGACATCGGCATTCGTCTTCTGCAGTGCGCCCAGCGCCGCGGAAAGGTCGAGGCCCGCCCCTTTCCAGACCTGCGCCGATGTCGTAATCAACTGCTCATTGAATCCGCCGCTGGTAAGCGCTGCGTGCAGACTGGCTGTGCCAAAGCGGTGCGATTCGACGTCGAATTTCTCCGCCTTCGCATTCTTGCCGGGATAGATGGCGGCCAGCTCGTTCAGTTCCAGCGGGGCGGGATCGGGAATTGGAATTGGCTTGTACTGCACGCTTTCGAAGAGGGGCGGAATCTTGATCTTCTGGTTCAGGCTGCCGCCGATCTCCTCGAGGATGCAATACAGGTTCCAGGGATGGGGCCTGATCTGGACATTGCAATCAACCGAGTTTCCCCGCGGCGGATTCGATCCCACATTGGCCGGTCCCGGCGGAGGCATCAGGTTCCAGGAGAGGATGGCGTGGACCTTGGGTAGCACCGGATGGGTACAGCATTTCACCAGCTCCGGGCTTAGCTTCAACGACGCCCATACGTCAGCGGCTTGGTGGCGTGTTTTCGCAGTCGGTACTGTCGGGATTGTCGTGCGCGTTGACCCCGCCGAGGCCGGCATCGACCCAGCCCGTGCCGTAGTCGAGAAAGAACCGAACATATTCGATTGATCCGGAGTGGCACAGGTCGCCGCCGTATCCGTACGGGCGCTTGATGGAAATCGTCGCTTCGAGGAACTGGCTGTCGGGGTTATAACCAACGCAGTTCAGTTGTTCATATCCCGTATTGGCTACGATCTTCTTGACGGCCTTGAATGAACTTTTTTCCAGGTGGCCGAAGTAGTTGGGATTTTCCAGCAGTAACTTCCTAAAATCACTGCGTTCCTTTTCAATTTCTACT
>CAWFBW010000011.1:0-464483 GCA_963814165.1 uncultured Acidobacteriaceae bacterium
GTCAGCGTCCTCGCCAGCGGTTCCACGGTGACTACTGTCTTCCCACAGTAGGTCGCGCGGTTTGACGAGGAGTGATGCCGTCGAAGCCCACCACTTCGGAGCATCCCTCGGCGTCAAAGCAAAAGGCGGGCTGTGAGGGTCCGCCTTTGAACTTGAGGTTGGATATTCGCACTGACCTCGCAATTGCCCGGCAGTTGTGAGCGAGCAGTGAATAGAACAGCTTAATAGCTTCTCAATTCTGAACGAACGTGGAGGATGCATCGTGAAACGCAGAATGTTTTTGACACTCGTGAGTGCAATCACGCTATCGACATTACTAACAATCGGCGGCGGAGTTGCCGCGCAGACCGGAGGGCCGAATCAAACTCCGGGCATCTACGACAACTTTAACGGGCAGTGGATCGATCCAAGCCGATGGCTGACCGGTGCTCCCGGTTGCTGGGGACAATCGCTGGAATGCATATGTGAGATTCAGAACGGACAGCTGCGATTGCTGGCCAGAAATATCGGCTGGAATGGCGGGAACTCCAATATACAGTGGTCGCAATCGGACTTGTTCTTCCCCGCCGCAAACAACATTACCAGTATCACGAGCGATGTTACGGTTCGCCAGGCGACGGGAACGGACTGTGCGTTGAATCCGGAAAAGAGTGGCGCCCAAGTGCGAATCGGAGGGACGTTCTTTAACAGCGGGAGCGGCAATCCTGGCGATGATCTCACGGCGTATGTCATTGCCAATCACTACGGCGATGTCGTCGATTACGGCATCTGGTGGGGTTGGCAGACGCAATCGCAATGGATACACATTACGTACATTGCGATGGGTACTCCAGTGACTACGACTATTCGCTGGGATCGTGCGAATCACCAATTCATCGCGACGCTGACAACTCCTGGAGGGTTGTATTTTCAGCAGGCGAGTGGCTATTCCATCCCGGACGTAAGTCTGGCGGCGAATCCATCCAGGAGCTTGAGCGCAGCAACGTATTCTCCCAACTGTACTGGGCAGAAGACGAGTAGCTACGTGGAGGCCAGCTTCGACAATGTGAAGATCGTTCGATGACAGCGTGAAGGCGGCGCTGGGACGGTGAGCCCCGGGAACCTCGCTCAGGATCACAAACCGGTGGCTCGTGGCTAGTACTTAATCGCGTAAGTTTACGATAGTATTGCGCAACTGCGAACCTTTGACTTCGCGTTTACGCCAGACGAACGGCTTGGCCCTGGGTCCGTAGGCTGCCACGAAGTCTTCAATCGCTTTGCGCAATTGCTCGATGTCGCGAAAAGACGCTCCCCGCAGGGCTTTGCGGCTCAGAATACCAAACCAGGCTTCAACTTGATTCAACCAACTGGCCGAGGTTGGCGTGAAGTGAAAGAACACGTTGGGATGAGCCGCCAGCTAGGCATCGTTTTTCTTGTGGATGCAGTAATTGTCCAAGATCGCATGGATTTCTTTTCCCGCCGGGAGATCGGCGACCACGCGATCCATGAATTCGAGAAACTCAATTCGCCGCTTCTTGCCGGTCGTCTGCGTATGAACGGCACCAGTGGCGACTTCCAGGGCGGCAAACAGATTTAAGGTGCCGTGGCGCTTATAGGTGCTCTTGAAACCGCGGACGATTTTCCCACTGTCCGTTTCCACGAATCCCGTCTTCCGCTCCAACGCCTGAATACTCGGCTTTTCATCCACGGAAAGAACCAACGCATTCTGTGGGGGATTCAAGTACAGACCCACGACATCGGCGGCCTTGGCCGTGAACTCCGGGTCCGTGCTGACGCACCAACGGCGCTGGCGTGCCAAACATACGCCTTCTTTCCGCAACACGCGCCAGACCGCATGCACCGATGTTTTCAAATGCTTCGCCAGTGCCGGCCCATCCCATACTGCTTGTCCCTGCGGCGGGGGTTCTTCCAGCATGGCCAGCACTTGCTTGCGAAACTCCCCTGTATATCGCGGCGGTTTGCCCGATCGCCGACGGTCCCGCAATCCCGCTATTCCCTCCGCCGCAAAGCGCCGACGCCAATCGATCACCGTGTTCGGCCGCACCTTCCAACTCCGGGCCACCGTGCTGACCGGCTTCCCTTCCAGACATCCCAAAACGATTCTCGCTCGTTCCACCAATCGCGCTTCCATCGTGCGGCTGTGCGCCCAATCTTCTAAAACCTGACGATCCGCTTGCGAACATTCCGGTATCGGCGCTGTTTTTGGCAAAGGCACCCCCTTTGCCAATCACATTACGTAATATCCATCACTAATGCAAGTAAGCACTAGTAACCAGAAAAGGCAGATCCCCCGGTCGCCGAGGGAGGACAAATCAGGAATGGGCGTCGGTTAGAAAAGGCGGACCGCGTGGGTCAGCCTTAAACTTTTGAATACAAAAGGGTTACTTCGCCGCGATGGCCTTTACGCGCTTGTTGAGGCGGGCTTTGTAGCGGCTGGCGGTGTTCTTGTGCAGCACGCCCTTCTGGACGCCCTTGTCTACGGCCGATGCGGCCTGGCTGAACGCGGTCTTGGCAGCGTCTTTGTCGCCCGTGGCAATGGCCTCGCGCATGGAGCGCAGGGCGCTGCGCAGACGAGTCTTGTTGGCGCGGTTGGTGGCCGTCTTCTTATCGGTTTGACGGGCGCGCTTCAGCGCCGAAAAATGGTTTGCCATACTTTGCTGTGATCCTTCAGTTAGAAATCTCGACTTATGCCGAATACATGATTCTACAGGAGTCTGGTGGTATCCGGCAAATCCGAGGTGCGGGCAACCAGTGCGATTTTTCGCCCGGCGCGGGCGCCCTTTCCCCCGGCGCGGGCATCCAACATTCCGGAGGCAGGTATCTATCACGGACGTGCAGGCGAATCACGAGTGTCATGGTTGGCGGGAGTATCGCAATTGACTCTCCGCCCAAACGGGGATACGCTAACCAGCAATGTGCGGTATTTTCGCTGCGGCGAACATCCCGGATGTACCTCTTCCTCCGATCCTGAAACATTGTTGTGCGGCAAATTGCGAATCCATCGCGGATTTGTACGGCCAGCCACGCTTGATCGCACCCGGCTACTGGAGGCAATACACCGACCCTAAATGAAGACTCAAATCGAGATCAGCCCCAACATCGAAACTCTTTTTGGCACCCGCGACGAAAACCTGCTTCTGCTGGAACAAGGCCTGAACGTCGCCATCGCCATGCGTTCCGACTCGATTGAGATCGAGGGAGCGCCCAACGACGTAGCTCGCACGCAACAGGTATTCGCTGACTATCAGCATCTGCTCCGCAACGGATTCACGTTCGTGAACGGCGACCTAGGAACCATGCTGAAGGTTCTGACCTCTGACAGCTCGGCCACGCTGCGGGGTCTTGCCGAAGCTGGCAAGCAGCGCTCGTTTGGCAAGCGTTCGGTGCAGCCTAAGAGCATCAACCAGCGCCGCTATCTCGAGGCCATCGAGAAGAACGACATGGTTTACGGCATTGGTCCGGCCGGAACCGGCAAAACGTATCTCGCCGTTGCGATGGCGATCTCGGCACTCATGTCGAAGCGCGTGGCACGCATCGTGCTGGCGCGGCCAGCCGTGGAGGCCGGCGAGCGACTGGGTTTCTTGCCGGGGACTTTGCAGGAGAAAGTCGATCCGTACCTGCGTCCGCTGTATGACGCGCTGTACGACATGCTCGATCCCGACAAGGTCGATCGCTACCTGGAAAAGAATGTCATCGAGATTGCGCCCATTGCTTTCATGCGCGGACGCACGCTCAACGATGCGTTCGTGATTCTCGACGAAGCGCAGAACACTACGTCGGAGCAGATGAAGATGTTCGTGACGCGCCTCGGCTTCAACTCCAAGGCGGTGATCACCGGCGACATCACGCAGATCGACTTGCCGAACGCCGGCCGCAGCGGCTTGGTTGAGGCGGTTGACGTGCTCAGAGACGTAGAAGGAATTCGCTTCTGCTACTTCGATGAGGGTGACGTCGTGCGCCACCACCTGGTGCAACGCATCGTGCGCGCTTACGAAGACTACAAGGGACGCAACGAACAACTGTCGTTCGACCTGAAAGCGGGCAGCGGATTCACTGCGCCTCGAGTGATGAGCGCCAGCGCCAGCGCTGCCAATTCGGACAGCGAGGCCGCGTTGGCTCCCGTGATGCCGGCTGATTTGGCAACGGGCAGTCGCGTATCCGACTAGAACCTTGCTACCATACTGTGGGAGGGCCGAGTGCCCTCCCATTTGTTCATTCGCCAAAGTGACTCCAAAGCTACCAGCCTCGAAAGCAACCAGCGCTCAGACCTTAAGCCGTTTTGCTACCCGTGTACAGCAGGAACTCGGTATCGCGGGTGAGGTCAACATTGGCATTACCTCGAACCGCGAGATGCGGACATTGAATCGAACCTTCCGCAAGAAGAACAAGCCCACAGACGTGTTGTCGTTCCCGTCGGTTACTCCGGGCGTGGCTGGTGACATTGCTATCTCACTGGAAATCGCTGCCGAGAATGCAGCCGAACTGGGACACCCGTTGGCCACGGAAGTAAAGATCCTGATCTTGCACGGCATGCTGCACCTTGCGGGCTACGACCACGAAGTCGACGACGGCGAGATGCACCGGCGCGAAGCCGCGCTACGAAAGAAACTGAAGCTGCCCGTGGGTCTGATTGAGCGGACGCAGCGGCCCGTGGCCGTTCCCAGCAAACGCAGGGGGCGGGCATGAATCTCCCGTTATCGCTCCTGCTGTTGTTTCTGTTGGCGCTGCTGACGCTGGTTTCCTACGTCGACCGCCTGTATCACGAAATGGGGAAGTTCCTCTCGCGCGAATTCCAGGAAAACATCGACGCCTATGAACACCATGTGGAGCCACGCCTGGGTTTCACGTCGGAGCGGGCCTCGCTGGCGATGGCGGTGCTGGCGCAACTATGCACGGCGTCCATCGGAGTGCTGCTCGGTTACATGCTGTTTACGGAGAACCGCTGGGTTGCGCTCGACTTGGTGCAGGCCGCGGTGAGCCTTATCTTCATCGTGGTCATCTTCAACCGGCTGTTGCCGCATATCTTCATCGTGCGGACCAAAGGCGAATGGTTGGCCCGGTTCGTGCCTGTGCTGCGAATTCTCATTTACGTCTCCATGCCGGTCACGATGATCCTGGGCTTCGCGCTTTCGGTCGCGTCGCTGACCAAAGAACATACGTCAGGAGGAACCCGAGCATCCATCCGAAGCCGTGGATGCCCTGATTGAAGCCGGCCAGGAAGAGGGCATTCTCGAAGAAGGCGACCGCGACCTGATCCAGTCTGTGGTGGAATTTGGCGACAAGACGGTGCGCGAGGTGATGACGCCGCGGCCGGAAATCGTGGCCGTTCCCGCCAGCATGACCATTGCCGTGTTTATCGAAATGCTCAACCAGTCGCCATACTCGCGCATTCCGGTGTTCGAGGAAAGCATCGACCACATCAAGGGAATCATGTACTCCAAGGACTTGCTGCAGGTATCCGACGCCGACGCAGCCAATACTACCGTCGGCGACCTGATGAAGACCGAGGTGTACTTCGTGCCCGAAACCAAGATGAGCAGCGACCTGCTGCGCGAAATGCAACAGCAGAACATTCGTCTGTCGATTGTCGTGGACGAATACGGCAGCGTTGCTGGGCTGGTGACCATTGAAGACCTGGTGGAAGAAATTGTCGGCGAAATCCGCGACGAGCATGAGAAGTCAGACGTGGTGAGGGAGAGCGACACATCCTACATCTTCAATGGCAACACTGACCTCGACCTTCTGGAAAAGCTGCTTGGCGGCGTTCGCGCCGATGAGCGGGAGGCCACTACGATTGCCGGATTGGTCAGTGAGCTGGCAGGACACATTCCCGCTGCAGGTGAAGTCTTCGAAGAGAACGGTCTTCGCTTCGAGGTGTTGGAGGCCACTGAGCGGCGCGTAGAACGAGTCCGCGTGAGCCTGCAAAATGTGACCAGCCCCAGACAGGTGCGTGCCTGATGGCATTCCGCTCAGGATTTGTCTCCATCATTGGCCGCCCGAACGCTGGTAAATCGACTCTGCTGAACGCGCTTGTCGGCGAAAAAGTCGCCATCGTTACGCGCAAGCCGCAAACCACTCGCAATCGCATCCACGGCATCGTCAATGTCCCGAAGAAAGCGAAGCGCCCGGCCGGGCAAATCGTCCTGATCGACACTCCGGGCGTGCATAAGCCGATCAACTCCCTCAACCGGCGCATGATGAAAGAGGTTTACGACGCCGTCGAAGGATGCGATCTGTTGCTCCTGATCATGGATGCCGGGGAGAAGTTTGGCAGCGGTGACGAGTTCGTGCTCGACATTGCCAAGCGCACGAAGCTGTCGTGTTTCCTGTTGCTGAACAAGATCGACACGCTGCACAAAGACCGATTGCTGCCGTTAATCGCGCATTACCAGCAGCTCCATCCCTTCGCCGAGGTCGTTCCCATCTCGGCGTTGAAGAAGGACGGACTCGACGCACTTCTGGAGGCGATGGTTCGCGTTCTTCCCGAGGGCCCGCACTATTTCCCGGCAGACCAAGTCACCGATCAGCCGGAACGCTTCCTGGTGGCCGAGTTGATCCGCGAGCAAGTACTGCAATTCACTTCGCAGGAAGTGCCCCATGCAGCGGCGGTGTTGATCGATAGCTACGAGGAAAGTGCCAGGTTGACCAAGATCGCTGCGACCATCTACTGCGAGCGCGAAGGACAGAAGGCCATCCTCATCGGCAAGCAGGGCGCGAACCTGAAGAAGATCGGCACACATGCGCGGCAGCAGATCGAGCGACTGGTGGGCACGAAGGTGTTTCTCGAACTTTATGTGAAAGTCCAGGCGGGCTGGCGCGATTCACGTTCGTTTGTCGAAGAAATTGATTGGCGCCGCCAGTTGGAACACCTCTCCGAAACACAGAAAGCGGAAAGACAAAGAGTAATTGCTACGCGCCTTCCTTCACCGCAATTCCTAGTGTCTTCATCTTGCGATAAAGGTGGCTGCGCTCCAGGCCCAGCACTTCGGCAGTACGCGTGACATTGCCGGAATTTTCATCGAGCTTCTTAAGTATGTACTCGCGCTCATACGACGCGCGCGCTTCGTGCAGGCTTGAGAATTCTCCCAGGTTGCGACGTCCGCCTTCGCGGTAGATCAGGGTGGGCAGGTGCTTGCGTTCGAGTTTCGGCACCGAAGGATTCATGATGACCACCCGCTCTACCAGGTTGCGCAATTCACGAACATTGCCCGGCCAGGTGTAACGCACCAGCGCGTCGAGGGCGTCTTCCGCAGATCTCCTTGCTGCGGCGGTTATAAGTTTGCGAGAACTCCCGCAAGAAATGCTTGGCCATCAGCGGAATGTCCTCCTTACGCTCGCGCAAAGGCGGAACATAAAACGGAATTACGTTCAGGCGGTAAAACAGGTCCTCGCGGAAGTTCCCCTTCGAAATCTCGTCTTCCAGGTCTTTGTTAGTGGCGGCAATCACTCGGGCATCGGCCGTAATGGCCTCTTCCTCGCCGACAGGGATAAATCGTCCTTCATCGAGTGTGCGCAGCACCTTCGACTGCGTCTTCAGGCTCATGTCGCCCACTTCGTCGAGGAACAGCGTGCCTTCGTCGGCCTTCTGGAACTTGCCTTCTTTGTCCGCCGTCGCGCCGGGGAACGAACCAGCACGGTGTCCAAATAACTCGCTCTCAATCAGGTCCTCGGGGATGGCGGCGCAGTTGACCTCAACAAACATCGCGTCCTTGCGGAGGCTCTGCGCATGGATGGCGCGCGCCACTAGCTCCTTGCCGGTGCCAGACTCGCCATAAATCAGCACCCGCCCATTCGTGGGCGCCATCAGCAAAATCTGCTGCCGCAGGGCTTTCATGGGAATGCTGTCGCCCACGATCACGCTCCGCGCCTGAAACTGTTTCCGGTATTCGAGGTTTTCGCTGCGCAGCCGCTTCGCATCGATGGCGTTTTTCAGAACAATCAAAGTGCGATCGATCGAGAGCGGCTTTTCCAGGAAGTCAAATGCGCCCAGCTTGGTCGCGCGGACGGCTGTCTCGATGTTGCCGTGGCCCGAGATCATGATGACTTCCGGCGGATCGTCCATGGCAACGATGCGCTCCAATGCCTCCAGACCGTCGATGCCAGGCAACCATATGTCCAGCAGTACAACGTCAACGGGCTTGCGGCTCAGCGTGGCGAGGCAGTCTTCAGCGCTGTCGGCCAGAATCGACTTGTAGCCTTCGTCCTCCAGCACGCCTTGCAGCGAACTGCGGATCTCCGACTCGTCATCCACGATCAGGATGGTGTGCATGTTGTACCGAAGGTGCGTCCGATGCGGCCACTGCCGACGCTACAGGTAACTCTACGATAAAGCGCGTTCCGATGGGGGAATTCTCCTCAACGCGGATAGCCCCGTGATGATCTTCGATGATGCGGCTTACGATGGCCAGCCCCAAGCCGGTGCCCCGTTTCTTCGTGGAGAAGTACGGCAGGAACAGCTTTTCCTTGACCGCCGGCGTAACGCCATGGCCCGTGTCCGACACGGTGATTTCCACCATGTCCCGCGGGCCGACTGTCGCCGTCGAGATGACAATCTCTTTCACCATGGATTGCTGTATAGCCTCGGCAGCGTTGTCCACCAGGTTTGCGATCGCCCGCTTGATGGCATCGGGATCGGCATACACCGCAGGCAACTCCGGTGCGAGCAGCTTTCGGACGCGAATTCCTCCGAGCCTGCCATCGAACATCGACAAAGCTCCCTCGACGATCTGGTTGATGTCAGAGGGGACCGGCCGCGACGTTGGGAAGCGCGCCAGCGTGGAGAACTCGTCCACCAGCATGCGAACCGTCTCCACCGAGGAGCCGATGGTGTCGGCGCAGTTGCGAATAATCGTCAGCGATGCCGCATCGGGTGGCGTGCCGCGCTCCAAGTGCCGGCGTATGCGATCTGCTGACAAAGCAATAGGCGTAAGTGGGTTTTTGATTTCGTGAGCGACCCGGCGCGCGACTTCGCTCCACGCCGTCTGTTTCTGTGCTCGCAGAAGGTCAGTGATGTCTTCAATCACCACGACGTAACCCATGCGCTGAGACGACCCGTCATGTGCGGCTGCAGGTTCATCGAGAGACGCCACCGTCACCGCCACATTCAAACTTACCCGCGGAGTCACAATCTCCATCTGGCTGCCGGTCATACCCATGCGGTCAGCCTTGCGCAGCAGGCGTTCCAGGTCGGTGGTAACTTCCTCAGGAAACAACTCACCCAATGTCGGCTCCGGGTGCCGCGGCGCAGCCTCGAGTCGCAGCAGTCGCTGCACGGCGCCGTTCATGTGTACCACCTGATGCGACGCATCGAGCGAGAGCACGCCGGTCGGAATGCTCTCGAGAATAGTTTCGATATGGCGATTCCGCTGCTCGAGTTGCACATTCACGTCGGCGAGGTCGGCGCGAGAGGCCTCAATGCTCGCGCGACTGGCTTCCAGGTCCGCGGCCATCTGGTTGAACGAGTTCACGAGTTGCCCAATTTCGCTGCCCGCCTGCACATCCACGCGATAGTCGAGCCGTCCGCGGGAGATCTCCTGCGTCGCCTCGGCCAACGCCAGCAGTGGGCGAGTCACCATTTTCGAGAGGTAAAGTGCCAGCCACGTGGATGCGAACAACACACCCACGGTCAGCAGCAGCAAATAGCCAAGATAGGTTCTGCGCAGACGCCGCCGCTGCTTCCGCAACTCCTCATACTGTTGCTGTGCCTGCTCGATATCGCGCAAGGCCGATGAATAGTTGGCAGGCAGCGGCATGGCCACAAGGATTTGCCCGTTCGGCGTTGCCGCTGCTCGCCCCAGCACATACGTCTTACCGAAGGCCTCGAAAGAAGAGGCCTTCGACTTGCCTGATGCCTTTCGGGGCAGGTGATCGTGAAGCAGAGGCCAAGCCTCGGGCGCGTGGAAGCTGGCTTCGGCGCGATCGTCCACCACCGCGAACGCGAATCCACCCTGCAAACTCACTTCGCTGCGTCGAAATTCTTCGAGAACCAGCGTGAAATCGCCGCTCGCGAACGACTTCTTCGTGTCGGCCTCGGCTGCGATGCGCTCCGCTTCAGCCTGCGCATTGGTGGAGGCGTAGTCGGTTAACAGCGAGGCCACGACGCCTGTGTGGTATTGCACGTCTTCCAGTGGGCGCGAAAACCACTTCTCAATTGAGCGGTTGATTAGCCCGTACGAAAACAGGAAAAGAAAAATTACGGGCCCCAGGGAAAGCAGCAGCGCGCCCATCACCATTCGGCTGCGCAGACGCGAACCCATCACGCCGCTGCGACGCTCGACATACAGGCGCAGCAAGGTGCGCAACAACACGAACGTCAACGCGATAAACAGCAGAAAAATGAAGGCCGAGAGCGCCGCGTAGATCAGCGTCTCTTCGCTCGTGTCAGGCTGCAGGAACGACAGCTTAAACGTCGCCTGCGCAAAAATTACTGAAAACAGCAGGAAGATCGCAATCGACAGCGCTACGATGGCAGGGGTGCTGCTGCGTTTCTTCTGCGGACGGATTGGAGCTACAGGGGGCATTCCGTACTGGTGGGCCGTCGACGACCCGGAGGTGCCGGCCACGCGCTATCAAGGGCCTATACAGTTTCCGGGCGCGTTTCATTATAACCTTGCTGTCGAAGACTTTCGCGATCGCCGTTGCGTTGGTGAATGCCTGGTAACCAGCGAATCCGGCGGCGGCAAGATGGCGCCAAGCGGGCACACGTCGCACTTCGGACTGCTTTTCGTGCAGTAGTGTTTTCCGAGCTGTACGAACAGTCCGTGCATTTCGTTGTAAACATGGGCCGGGACACTCCGCAAAGCGGTACTCATTGCCGAGGGAGGATGCGCCACGGGGGCCGTGGCGTTCCTAACTCCATGGGAAACAGGTTGCGGCTGCTCCAGCTGTAAAGCCCCCTCGACCAACGCGCGAACGGAATCGTAACGTGCACTTTCGGCAACCACCTCGTGGCGTTCCAGTACTCTCCGGGTATAGGCATCGATCACAAAAATGGGGTGCTGTCCGGCGTACAGAAGGATGGAATCCGCCGTCTCGGGCCCAATCCCTTTTTGCGCCAGCAACTCAACGCGCAATTGAGCCGTGGGCTGCGCCAGCATCGCGTCGAGCGATCCTCCGTATCGTTGGTCGAGAAAGCCAACCAACTCCTTCAGCAGCGCCGCCTTCTGCCGAAAATAACCCGACGGCCTTACCAGCTGTTCGAGGTCGCCGACGGTCGCAGCCCGAACCCCGGCAACACTCAGGGTATTTGCCGTTCGCAAATTATCCAGCGCCCTCTCCACATTCGTCCACGAAGTGTTCTGCGTCAGGATCGCCCCGACGATTACCTCGAACGGAGTTTCCGCCGGCCACCAATGTTGCGGCCCCCACTCTCGTGACAGCTCACGATAGATGGTACGAATGGTCCGCGAAGAATCAACCGGCTGGCCCGGGCCGCTACGGGCTTTCATGGCTGCTGCGTCTTGCCCGCCTTCAGTTGCTGCTTCCACCCCAGCACGCGTGCCTTCGCCGCCTCTGCTTCCGCTTCGGGCACCATCCCCTTGCGCTGAAACAAAATTGACAGGCTCGTGTGGGCCAGCACGTCATCGGGGTCCAATTCCGTGATGCGATGCGCCACGGCAATGGCGTTGTCGAATTTTTCGCTGTCCTGGTAGGCCCTCGCCAGTCCGTGCATGGCGTCGAGAAACGTGGGGTCGGCGGCGATGGCCGCTTCGTAGTCTGCGATGGCCTCAGGCAGTCGCCCTTCGGCGTAGTGGTCGAGCGCAGCGTAGTATCGGTCTTCAGCGGTCTGGCGGGGTGCTTCCGGATTGCTGGGCATGCGAGCCGAGTTTAGCACGCAAGCCGAGGCTCAAATTGCGCCGCAGTCAGCCGCTATACTGGTAGGTCGTCACCACCGGATTGAAGCACATCGGCTACATCCTGCGATTTCTTTGGAACGCTACTCGCGGCCATCGTCTGGCGCCGTGGCGCAGTCCCTACCTGCTCTGGCGCATCGAAACCTACACGGGCATCAAGATGCAGAGCATCGGATTCCTGGAGTTTTTCTCGTTTAGCTGGCGTGAGCGGCGAGAGCTGCTGCGCTTTCTCGCATGGACGGGCGAAATGGAGCGCTACGCTCGCGTCAGGCCCAAGAACCCCTAGCCCGCGGCTTTAATCACCAAAGCTGACGGTGACCGGTTCGCCCTCTCGCACTGACAACTTCTTTGCCGCCGATTCCTGCCGCGCCGCTATCTCCAGATATCCCGAACTGCCGAAGATCGCGAATAACTCGTCGCTGCCGCCGTCTGCGTACGAGCTGCACACTCGGGTGACAATATGCCCCGCAATCAGCAGCCGAACGGATGGCGGCGAATCCGAGAGCAGCGCGGGCAAATCCGATTCCGTGAGGTTGGTGATCAGGTTGCCGAACTTGTCCACCTTGAGCACTATGGCGCACAGGCGGTCGACGTCAGTACGCTCTACACTCTGCAACGGCAATCGGGTGTAGTCGGTGATCTCGGGCCCGAAGTCCTCCGGCGCAATTCCTTTTGCCAGCCAGGCAGCCACCGGCGCAAAAATATCGCGTCCGTGAAACGTCTGGCTGACAGGCTGCAAGAAGTATCGGTCGGCCGTGACGTGCCGTACTCGAAAGCTCGGCTCACGCGCCTCTACCAACGACAGCACACCATTGTCTGGCGCTACAAAGATGTAATCGTCGGTTTCCGCGAGAATCGGGCGTCGCTCGCTGCCTACGCCCGGATCGACTACAACTACGTGAACGCTACGCGGCGGAAAGAAGCGATACGACTGCGCGATCGTCCAGGCGCCGTCGAGCACGTCGAAGGAAGGCACCGCGTGTGAGATATCTACGATCCGCACTTCTGGATCGATGTTCAGCACCACGCCGTGCATGATCCCAACGAACGGGTCCTGCAGGCCGAAGTCGGTGGTAAAAGTGATAACGCGCGGTTCCGCCATGACCGCAAACTAGACGGATGCGAAGCAGGAGTCAAGCGGGCCCGGCGGCCTAGAAGCCGGCCCGCAATCCAAAACTAGTGCATTGTTTTCGAAGCGGTCCGCATCAGATAACGGCTATCGGAAGAAATTGCTGTGAAAGGGATCCATGCACGTTGCGGAGTTGTGGCGTTATCCAGTGAAGAGCTTGCGGGGCGAGCTGCTGCAGGAAGCCGAAGTCTTGGCCACCGGCATCCGCGGCGATCGCGAGATTGTCGTGGTTTCAAAGTCGCGTCAAAGAGTGATTACTTCGCGCACCCATCATCGGCTCCTTGGACTGCGCGGCGGCGTTTCAGGCCAGACCCACGAGGCCACGATCAACGATCTTCCTTGGGACAGTCCCGAAGCTTTGGCGCTGGTCGCGGAGGCGGTTGGCGAGGAGGTGCAGTTGGTGCATGTTGCGGGCACAGAGCGCTTCGACGTGTTGCCGCTGCTGGTCGCGACCGACGGTGCCATCGCCACAATAGGCTTGGACAGCCGCCGCTTCCGCCCCAACATCCTCTTCGGCGGAGTCGCAGGACTGGCCGAGCGCGCGTGGGAGGAAAAGAACGTGAGGATCGGCGAAGTCGAAATCTACGCTGCGCAACTGCGCTCACGCTGCGTGATGACAACATACGACCCCGATACGTTGGAGCAGGATCGCAACGTGCTGTTTCGTATCGTCAATGAGTTCGAGGGGACCATGGCACTGGACTGCTCGGTGACTAAGCCGGGAACGATTCATGTTGGCGATGTCGTGACCCTGCTGGCCTGAGTGCGCGAAAAAGGCCGCCCCGCAAGGCGGCCTCATTTCAAACGTCTAACCTTACCGAATCTCGACGTCTCCGGAACCGGTCGAGACCTCGACATCCGGCCCGCCGCCGCGAACCGCGCCCTTCAACTCACGCCGTCCAAACGTCCCTTGTACCGTGATCGGCAGCTCGGAGTGGATGCTTCCCGATCCCGTGTGCACGTTCAGATTGAAGCCGCCGCTGGAACCCAGCGCCATGCGTACGCCTCCCGATCCCGTGTGCAGTTCCCACGGCCCTTTTACGTTCCCGGAGACTTGAATGTGTCCGCTGCCCGTGCGTCCCTTCAGGCCACCGTTGACGCCGCGGACATCGATGCCGCCAGATCCGGTATGGACGTCAACGTCGCCACTGCCCGTCAGGTCGGCCTGAATCGATCCACTTCCAGTGCCCGCCGTCATGGGAGCCGCAACCGAATCGGCGTGAATGCTACCGCTGCCGGTCTCCAGCCGCGATTGTGGGCCGAGGTCTTGCGCCCGAATGCTGCCCGATCCCGTATGCAACTTGGCCGCGGCGCGCACGCCCTCCACGGAAATCTCGCCTGACCCGGTATTGACCGACAGCCCAGTGTCAGGTGGAAGAGTGATTTCGTAGGAAATACCGACGTGCCGCTTCACATCGTCAGGAAGGTTGTACCCGATACGGATCGAGCTGCCGTTCTGCTCGATGGGCGGATTCGATTCCACGCTCTTCACCGCGCTTTCCGGGCTCCCTCCCCACCAGTCGTTGCTGTACACCCGGCCGTGAATCACTACTTGATTGGAGTTGCCTGTCTTGATCATCACCGAACCTGAGCCGGTGGTGAGATCGAGATTGACGCTGCCTGACACGGTTAGCGTGCGGTCGAATTGCCCCTCCACGCGAGCAAACACCAGCGTCGGGACCAGGAGAAGAATAGCTGCGAAAATAAGAACGTGACGTTTCATTGCTTTCGCCTCGAATGCACCAAACAATGTTGTAGAAAAATTCGGGCTGCCGTCGTCGGCAGCCCAAGGAGGATGATCCAACGTTACTGCTGTAACACCACCTGATCGCCTTCTTTTAGCCCTGACAGAACTTCCGTCTTCGCCCCGTTGGAGATTCCGATGGTCAGCGCCACCTTGCGCTTACCGTCCTTCGCCTTCGGGTCAGGAACCTCGGTGGACGCCTTCTTGTCCTTGTCATACAGGATCGCGCCTTCCGGAATCATCAGCACGTTCTTGTGCTCGTCGAGGATGATTTCCGCATTGGCGGTCATTTCGGCCTTCAACTCGCCGCCAGGATTCGTAATGGACACGCGTACTTCAAACGTCGTGACGTTGTCTTTTTCTGTGCCCATCGGCGAAATCTTGGTGACCTTGCCGTTAAAGGTCTTGTCCTTAAACGTTTCCACGCGGATGCGCGCCGGCTGGCCCAGGTACACCTTGCCGATATCGCTCTCATCCACTTTGCCCTTCACATACACTTCGCTGGTATCGCCAAGCGTCATCACCAGCGTTGCCGCCGAGCCCATCACCAGGATGGAGCTGACCGCGTCGCCCATTTCCACGTTGCGGGAGAGGATGATGCCGTCGATGGGCGCGACAATCGTGGTATAGCTCAACTGCTCTTCCAATTGATTCAGCGTGGCTTTGCTCTTCTGTACTTCGGCGGCTGCTTGTGCGACCTTCGCCCGGCTCACCACCAGCTGTGCCCTGGCAACGTCGCGCTTATTGACCGCGAGAATGTAGGCCCGCTGCGCATCATCCAGTGCCGAAGTAGAAACCACGCCCGCCTTCGCCATCTCTTGCGCGCGCTCATAGGCACGCTGCAGCGTGGGAATATCCACTCCCTGCGCGTCTACCTCGGCGCGCTTCATGTCGGCTTCCGCGCCCTTCAGGTTGGCATCGGCTGACTGCAACTGGGCCCGGGCCGAGTTCACCGTGGCTTCGATCTCGATGCGATCCAGTTCGGCCAGCACCTGGCCCTTCTTCACGGTGTCGCCGGCGTCCACATAAAGTTTCGTGACAATGCCGCTGGCCTTCGACTTGATCTCGACCTTGGTGATGGGCGTGACCTTGCCGGTGGCGACGACGCTCTTGGCGAGGTCACCTTTCTCGACCTTCGCCAGCTTGGTGGGATCGATCTTGGTGCCGCCGCGCGTTGCCGCTACGGCCACGATGACCAATGCCACCACTGCCACTGCCACAACTGAAATAATGATTAAGCGCTTCTTCTTTTTCTTGCCGTTTCCGTTTCCGTTGGCCACTGCTGCCTCCCGACGCTAGGTAGCTATCAGTTCTGATGATTTGTACGTTTTGGTCCGGAAAGAAGTTCCGTTCCCTGCGATGAAAAACCCGACGAAATAATCCCGTCCGAAAGTTAGACCATACCGTCACGGGAAACGGTAGCAACCCGGCACAAACCGCGTAACTCATTGACTGCAAGCTGGTTACCGAAAGCGCTCAAAACCTCGCTGGGTTTCGGGTGATAAGATTTCACCCTGATGGTTACTTTCGTTGTGCTGCGCATCGCGGCAGTCGTCTTGCTCGTCGCAGCGAACGCCTTTTTTGTGGCCGCCGAATTCGCCATGGTCAGCATCCGGGAGACCCGGATCCAGCAATTGCTGGCCGCACATCGTATCGGCGCACGCACCGTCCAGAAGCTGCATCAGAAACTCGACGAGTTCATCGCTGCCGTCCAATTCGGCGTCACCCTCTCCAGCCTGGCTCTGGGCTGGATCGGCGAGGCAGCGATGGCGCATGTGTTGGAACCACTATTCAGTCACTTGCCGTATTCGGCTTTTTTCGCGCACGCCATCAGCGTCACAGTCGCCTTCCTGCTGATCACGTACATGCACGTGATCCTGGGCGAAATCGTGCCCAAGTCCGTCGCTCTGCAGAGAACTGACGCGGTTGCTCTCGCGATAGCCGGTCCCATGGATGTTTTCATGACCCTCGCAGCGCCGCTGCTGGCCGTGATGACGGCATCCTCACGATTGGTCCTGAAGGCCTTTGGTACGCAGCATGTCCGCGAGGGCGGGGTCCATTCCTCCGAGGAACTCAAACTCATCGTCTCCGCCAGCCATCGCACCGGAGTCCTCGAAGGTCCGCAGGAACGGGTGATTCAGCGCGCCCTCGATCTCGAGAACGTCTTTGTCCGGGAAGTCATGGTGCCCCGCCCCGACATTTTTTCACTCTCCGGCGACATGCCGGTTGACGAAGCCTTTCAACGCGTGGCCGACGAAAAGCACTCCCGCGTGCCGGTCTACGATCCGCAGCGCGGCCCCGAACACATTGTCGGTGTGCTCTACGCCAGGGACCTCATGCGCTGGATGCAGTACCGTCTCGGCCAGACGACGTCCAGCCAGCGGCCGGCCCGCTCCAGCGACGTCAAAGTGCGTCATCTCATGCGTGAGGTGCTGGTGGTTCCCGAGACCAAGCCCCTCCCCGACCTGTTGATGGAGTTCAAGCAGCGCAGGCGGCACCTCGCGGTTGTGGTGGACGAATTCGGCTCCACCGCCGGGGTGATAACCGTCGAAGACATCCTCCGCCAGTTGGTCGGCGAAATTGAGGACGAATACGACGAGACCGAGCCGGCCTTCACCGCCGGCGATGACTCCATGGTGCTCGAAGGCTCGACTAACATCCGTGACCTCGAATCCGAATATCGCATCCGCCTGCCGCGCGACGAAGGCTTTGAGACGCTCGCCGGATTCGTGCTGTCCACCCTGCAGCGCATTCCTGCGCCAGGCGACAACTTCGAGTTTGAAGGCCGCCGCTACACCGTCGTCGATCTCGAAAACCTGCGTGTGGGCGCGGTAAAGATCGAAGAACTGCAATCCCAGCCCGCCGGCTCCGGCGGTGTCCTAGTGCTCCGCTACCTCGGCACCCGCCTGCTCTACCTATTGCCCGTCATCTGGCTCGTCGTGTCGGTGGTGTTTCTCATGATTCACCTGGTGCCCGGCGATCCGATTCAGCAGATGCTGGGGGAAGGTGCTCCCGCCGCCGATCTAGCTGCTGCCCGCCATGCCTATGGCCTCGATGTTCCACTGGGCACCCAGTACCTCAATTACTGGCGTGGCCTCGTCCACGGCGACATGGGCAAATCGCTGCGCTACAACCAGAACGTCGGACACATCATTTCGCAGGCCTACCCCTGGACGCTGCAACTGACGCTCGCGGCACTCAGCGTCGCGCTGCTGCTGGCCATTCCCGCCGGCGTTCGCTCGGCGCTGCATCGCAATCGCTGGGACGACCGCACTCTGAGCTTCCTGTCTCTGCTCGGCCTGTCGTTCCCGAACTTCGCCCTGGGGCCAATCCTCATCTTGCTGTTTGCAATTCAACTCGGATGGCTGCCCGTCTCCGGTTCCGGATCGTGGCAAAACCTCGTATTGCCCGCCATCACCATGGGCGGCGCGCTCGCGGCGATCCTCACCCGCATGGTGCGCACGTCAATGCTCGAAGAATTGGGCCAGGACTACATCCGCACCGCTCGCGCCAAGGGACTCTCGGAGCGCACGGTCGTCTATCGCCACGCCTTGCGCAACGCCATGATTCCGGTGTTAACCGTTGTGGGATTGCAGTTCGGAGCCATGCTCGCGGGCGCCATCGTGACCGAAACCATCTTTTCCTGGCCGGGCATTGGCCGCCTTACCGTGCAGGCCATCTCCAATCGCGACTATTACCTCGTGCAGGGCTGCATCCTGGTTATCGGCCTGACCTATGTGCTGGTGAATTTGCTTACCGACCTGGCTTACTCGGTGCTGAACCCGCGGATCCGACAGTAGCGGCGATCAAACGGCCACGCTCTGTCCCGCCACCAGGGCCGCCGGATTGTGCGTCACCAGCTTTTCCGCCATATCCGCTCCCGCCAACTCTACAATCCGCCGTCGCGCCTCTGAGAGTACTGGCGGTCGCAGGGCAAGGTCGTGCGCGTCTGTTGCCACAATGTGGATCGCCTTCTTCTGCAACAGCTTTTCCGCGGCCTTCTTCGATTTCGGCCCCCAGAACCCGGTGAACGCATTGGCCGTCACCTGCGAAAGGCAACCCATCCCGATGAATTTCTGCACCACGTCGAGGTTCTTCATCAGGAATGCATTGCGTTCCGGATGGGTAATGATCGGCACCATTCCCCGGCTAAGAATTGCCCGCAGTAGGTCCGCCGCATTAGATGGAATTCCATGGTGATCGAATTCCACCATGATGTACTGCGAGTCGCCCAGCGCAAACGGCCGGGGATCATTCATTGCGGCCTCGACATTTCGCCCGGACAAATGAAAATCACAGCCGATACTGAAGGTGAGCCGGCCGCCCGATACCTCGCTCAGTGTGGCCAACATGTCCGTGAAGTGCGCGCGGTCATATTCGTAATGGCCATCGCAATGCGGCGTCGCCACGATGTGGGTAATGCCGTCGCGAACGGCCATCTGGCACATCTTTGCGGTCGTGTCCCAGGTGTCGGATCCGTCATCAATCCCCGGCAAAATGTGGCAATGAATATCAACCATAAAACAGTTGCCAGTAGCCAGTTGCCAGTAACCAGTCACGAATCGCTAGCTGCGAGTCACCCGCAAAATCCGCGTTTATCGGTGGTTGCCATTGCCTTGCTCTGGCAACTGGCTACTGGCAACTAGTCTTTATACCGCTCCCGCATAAAGTCGCTGATCTTCGCGTACGCCGCGTGCAGCACGTCCTCCTGCGGCAGAAACACAATCCTCATGTGGCGCGTCCCCGGCTTTTGTCCGAACCCCGAACCGTGCACCACCAGCACGTGTTTCTGCTTCAGCAGATCTGTCACGAACGTCAGGTCGTCCTCGGGAATGTCGAGCGAAGGATGTGCGTAGAACGCTCCCTTGGGCTTCACCAGGCTGACGCGCGGGGTCCGCTTCGCCCACTCCTCAGTGATGTGCGCGCGGCGGCGCAGCTTCTCCAGCATCACCGGAATGTGGTCCTGCGGCCCTTCCAGCGCCGGCTTAATTGCGTGTTGAAACGGATGCGGCGCCGACAACCGCGCCCGCAACAGCCGGTGCACGCTCTCCAGGTAATGATGCAGCGCTTCGCGCGGACCGGTGGCAATCGCCCATCCAATGCGCCATCCGGGTACGAGGTACGCCTTCGACAGTCCGTTGAAGGTGATGATCGGAACGTCCTGCGCTAGCGTCGCAATCGAAATGTGCTTCGCGCCCGGCTCGTAGATCAGCTTGTCGTAAATCTCGTCGGCCAGGATGAGCAGGTTGTGCTCGCGAGCTAGCTCCAGCACCTTCTCCAGCGTTTGTCGCGACATCACCGCGCCCGTCGGATTGCTTGGATTAATCAGCAGGATGGCACGCGTCTGCGGATTGATCTTGCGCTCCATGTCGGCAATATCCGGTTCCCAGCCATTCGCTTCGTCGAGGTCGTACGCGTTGGGTGCCGCGCCCAGCTTGGCTAGCACTGCGCCGTAAAGCGGATATTCCGGGCTCGGCGTCAGCACGTTGTCACCCGCGTTCACCAGCGCCGTGAGGCAACTGTCGATCACCTCTCCGCTGCCGTAGCCCACGAAGATGCTCTGAATGTCTTTGAACCCGTTCGCCTCGGCCTCATGGCGAATGGCATCGACCGCCGGCTTGATGCCCAGCGACTCGCCATAGCTGTTGTGGCCATCCAGCATCGCCTTGTGTACCGCTTCGATCATGTGCGGCGGCGTGGGGAAGTCGAACTTACAAGGGTCGCCGATGTTCAGGTAAAGGATCTTGTGTCCTTCGCGCGCGACTTCGTCGGCGACGACGGCAAGATCTCGAATGGCGTAGCGCACATTGGCCATGCGCTTCGCGGGGATAACTTCGGAGATTTCTTGAGTAGCCATTATTGGTCCTTGCTTCCAAAGGCACGCCTTTCAGCGTATTCCTTGTCCTAAGCGAGCCCCACCAGGGGCAGATCGTCGCCAGATGTTAACAAAAATAAAAGCTCGTCTTTACTAAGGCCAGCAATCTTCTGCATATACTCCCACCCAATTCTTAATCCGTCTACATCTTGTGGGAAACACCGGTCGCACCAAGCCATCTTGTCCTCTCCTCCAGCCGCCTCCACGAGGTGCGCAGCAGTGGAACCGACCCCAATGATTTCTGGCTTCTTCAGTATCCCAAGAATAGTCCGGATAGCGTCATCGCACTCATCATTGAAGCTGTGAACCGGATGGGTAGAGCCTTTACCGCCCAAATGAAAAGCGGCATGTCGCGGAACTATCACGAAGTAGCCGTAGGAGCAATCTTCGAAAGGTATGGGGTTCCTATCTCGATCGCGTAGAAAAATGTCTTTCTGTTCCTGAATGGAGAAAATGCAAAGGCCAAGTTCTTGCAAGCCAGCCAACGGTTCCTCAATGCCTTTACACCATGAGCGAACCAATTCTGGTTCAAGCGAACTCATCGCCCAAATGTCCGCGAAGATCTCTTCGATCAGGGGGTCAGCCGCAGCTTCAACTTCTGGGCGAAACTCGACGAGAGTCTGATAGCTGTAAAAATGATCTGCTCGGCGGATCGACTCCGCAAAATCAGATGCTTTCCTAATTAGAAGACCCCTTGGCGGCTTCGATTCTGCAACCCAGTACTTTTGGCCAAGATCAGCAACGGTGAGACCGAATGCCGAAGCTATTGCCATCAGGGCCTCCCCGCCTCTCGTTACGTCTCTTTCCACCCGCTGGATGGTTCGAGGGTCAAGTTCAGCGACGGATGCCAGCTGCTCCTGGCTCCAACCGCGTTCTAGCCGGAGTTTTTTGACATTCGAGCCGTATCGAATCTCTGTCTTCATATCCACCTCCGACTCTGAGCATCGGTCAAATAGGGTTTGCGAACCACGACAGAAACCTGACAGCCCTACTCCGGCCGATCAATCTGCATCTTCTGCACCTTGTCGGAGAAGTCCGCTTACACCGACTTCCACTCCGTGTAGAAATCGATCGCACCGACAGGGAACTCCGCCCGGCGGCACCCCGCGACCATCCATTATGAACCACTCCATTCGCGCCGCACAAAACCCACTGCCGACGACGCGCCGTGCCACGCCCGAGATTCATGAATAGCTCGTGACTCCGCGCAATTCGTCTTTATCGCCGCCATAACGATTTTGAATTTCCCATTCGGCCGAATCCACGCTACTCTCTCTTCAGTGAATGCCCCTCGTAGCGCATTCGCTTCCAATCCAAGCTGATCTGTATCCGCAAGTCAGGTTTTAGGAAGTCCTGGCTTTCACGGCTTCGGCAGTCTTTGCGATTTCGCCATAGCTCTCCCCGTTGAGCGGCAGTACGGCGACAAAGATTTCCAGGCCAACCCACGAGTCACCCGGATCGCTCTGCGCACCGGTGTATCTCGCCGGCGGGCGCCTGGTACTCGCACTTTCGATTGGAGACGATTGAGATGACATTCGCGAAAAAGTTGAGCCTGATGCTTTCCCTCACCGCTGCCATGACCCTCTCAGCCCAAGCACAAGACGCAAAAGTGAAATTCACCCTGCCGCGCGCGGCGCAGATCGGCGAAGCCGTCTTGCCCGCGGGGCAGTATACCATCGCGCTGTCGATGAACGGCATCACCACCGCCACCATCGCGCCCGCGGACCGCAACGGGTCAGCCATTTTTGCGCTTCCCGTGAGCACCGACGTTTACGCCAACTGCGCGGAATCTTCGGTCAGCATGAAGCGTGAAGGCGTCGACTGGAGCGTCCGTTCCGTCTGCTTCGCCGAGCCGCAAGTCGCCCTGTACTTCCCGGCTCCTGCGGCGAAGACCGCCGTGGCTAACGTCACACCGGCCCCGGCAGTGTTGGCTGGGCGCTAATTCGACTTTTCACTGGGGGACGGTCGCAACCTACCCACCGTCGGCCGTCCCCGTTTTTGCGATTCTGAACCGCGCGTTTCGATTCATGAATAATTGCGATTCGCGCCATAGCAACTATCGATGAGAAGCGCCCTCATTCGCCAGTAGCATGAAACCATGGATACTGTAGAACCGATTCCTACTCTCGAATTTCTTCATAGCGTGAGCAGCCGGATTGCGGCCGCCGATCCCTTGCACGAAGTCCTCGACGAGATTGTCGAGTTTGTCACTGAATTCGTTAGCTGCGATTCCTGTTTCATCTACGTATCGGAAGGCGATACGCTGGTGCTGCGCGCCTCCAAAAATCCGCATCCCGAAGTGGTAGACACGCTGCGCGTGCCGCTCGGCGAAGGCATCACAGGATGGGTCGCCAAGCATCGCGAACCGGTCGCGATCGAGCGCGATGCAGCCCAAGATCCGCGCTTCCGATGCTTCGCGGAACTTCCCGAAGATTCCTATCACTCCTTCCTGTCGATTCCTGTGATTTCTCGCGGGCGCGTGGTGAGCGTCATCAACGTGCAGCATCGTGAGCCGTATCAATTCACGCCCCGCGAGATTAAGTCGATCTCGACCATCGGACATCTGGTTGGCGCGGCGATTGAGTTGGCGCGCCTGGAAGGCGAGATCGCCGAACTCTCTGACAAGCTGGCGATGCGCAAGATCATCGAGCGCGCCAAAGGAATCGTGCAGGCCGAATTCGGCGTCAGCGAAGAAGAGGCTTACAGCATCATCAAGAAGCAAGCTCGCAGCCGCCGCAAAACGATGAAAGAAATCGGCGAAGCGATCTTGCTCGCGGAAGAACTGAAGCGCGAGCAGAAAACGAACGCGATCCCTGCGGCATGAAGGAAACGCTGGCACGATTCCGTTCGCGCCAGCGCATCCTCGTTCTATCCACTGATCCACTAATCACTATCCACTTCTGCTACTCCGGCCGATCGATCTGCGCCCTTTGCAACTTATCCGAGTAATCGATGTACACCGACTTCCACTCGGTATAGAAATCAATCGCGCCGATGCCGCCTTCGCGGTGGCCGTTCCCCGTCGCCTTCGTTCCGCCGAACGGCAGATGCACTTCCGCGCCAATCGTCGGAGCGTTAATGTACGTAATCCCCGCATACAGATCGCGCATCGCGGTGAACGCCTTGTTCACATCTTTCGTGTAGATCGACGACGACAGCCCGTACTCAATGTCGTTTGCGATCTCAATGGCGTTCTCCAGCCCGTCGCACGCAATGATCGACACCACCGGCCCAAAGATTTCTTCCTGCGCAATCCGCATCTTCGGATCGACATCCGCAAACACCGTCGGCGCCACGAACCAGCCATGCTCCCACGCGCCGCCTTCCAGCCGATGCCCGCCGCACATCAGCTTCGCGCCCTCAGTCTTGCCGATCTCGATGTACTTCAGGTCCGTCTCCATCTGCCCCTTGTTCACCGCCGGGCCCATGTCCACCGACTCATCCAGCCCGTTGCCGACCTTCAGCTTCTGCGCGCGCGCCACCAGCTCATCCACAAACTTCCGGTACACGCCCTTCTGCACAATGATGCGGCTCGTCGCCGTGCACCGCTGTCCGGTCGTCCCGAACGAGCCCCACAGCGCGCCTTCGAGCGCCAGCTCCAGGTTCGCGTCGTCGAGCACGATCATCGGATTCTTCCCGCCCAACTCCAGCGAGCAATGCTTGAACGTCTTCGCGGCTTCCTGTCCCACGATGCGTCCCACGGCCGTCGAGCCCGTCAGCGACACCGCGCGCACCGCCGCATGCTGCGTCATCGGCGTGCCCACTTCGCTGCCAAACCCGCTCACGATGTTCACCACGCCCGCCGGAATCCCGCCGTCCGTCAGCGCCTGCACAAAATTAAACGTCGACAGCGGAGTGTCCTGCGCCGGCTTGATCACCGCCGTGTTGCCCGCCACCAGGGCAGGGAACAGCTTCCACGACGGAATCGCCATCGGGAAGTTCCACGGCGTAATCATCGCGCACACGCCCAGCGGCTGGCGCACGGCCATGGCGAACTTGTTGGGCAGCTCCGACGGCACCGTCGGCCCAAACAGCCGACGCCCTTCGCCCGCCGTGTAGTAGCCGCAGTCAATGGCCTCCTGCACGTCGCCGCGCGTCTCCTTGATGACCTTGCCCATCTCGCGCGTCATCAACTGCGCGTACTCTTCCTTGCGCCCAATCAGGATCTCCGACGCCTTGTACAGCATCTCGGCGCGCCGCGGAGCCGGCACCAGCCGCCACTTCTTATAGGCTTCGCTGGCCGCATCAATGGCGCGGTTCACGTCTTCCGCGTCCGAGCGCTGAAAGACGCCGACCACATCGCGCGTGTCCGCCGGGTTCAGGTTCTCAAAGGTGCGTCCGGTGTGGCTCGCCACCCACTCGCCGTTGATGAAGTTCTTGTACACGGTCGCCTTGCTCGCCGCCGCTTTCGTCACTGCCTGTTCCACGGTTGCCATGAATGCCTCCACGTCATTAGTGCAAACTCTCTATGGTATCGGGCGGGAGGGAATGGTTCAACCCGCAGGGCGGGTCGGTTGGGAACAGTCTTGAATCCCACCCCTTCGACTGCGCTCAGGGTAGGCTCTTTCGCCAACAGAAGGCGAAAGGATGGGGCACCCGCGGTCCGGGCGTCCAGAATCTGGACAAAGGGGGTACCCCCCTCCCCCCATGTTTTTGCAAATTCTTCATTCCATTGAGGTTACGGGTTTTATCCTCGTAAAATCCTCTGCGCGTAGGACTTAGAGGCAAAATATTCATAAATAAGGAGTTAGGAGGAATTTTCTGAGGATAGAGGGAGGCGCGGGCGGGGAGAGCGGAGGAAATCGGGCAATAGTCAGGACCTGTCATCGGTCAAATCTCACAGTGCAAGGGAGGAGGGAAATGTCCGGCTGTCGCCTCGTTGGGGGACAGCTCTCCCTCGGTCCTATCGAGGAAGTGTAGAGAAAGGGTGGGGAGACGGATAGGACGCAGGTCACGTAGCGCTGTGACGAGGGCAAAGCCCCACATCTGCCAACAGAAGGCAGATATGGGCCACGGGATATGTGGGCCAGCGACCTATTTCCGATTGACGTTACTAACGCGTGGCGTTAGTATTGTATGGCGTGATCAAGAGTTTTCGGGATGCGGAGACGGAGCGCCTGTGGAAGGAGGAGCGTACCCGGCACCTCCCGGCGGGCCTCCGCAAACCCGGGCTCAAGAAATTGCAGATGCTGAACGCGGCCACGGCCCTGACGGACTTGCTGGTTCCGCCCGGCAACCGGCTCGAACGATTGCGCGGCGACCGCGAAGGCCAATACAGCATCCGCATCAACGACCAGTACCGCGTTTGTTTTGAGTGGCGCGAGAGCAACGCATTCGACGTAGAGATCACGGACTATCACTGAGGAGACGGCACATGCCCCGAGGAAAACGAATTACAATTGCGGCGCATCCTGGCGAGATTCTGCGCACCGAGTTCATGGAGCCGATGGGAATCACTGCGTATCAGTTGGCCAAGTCGCTGCACCTTCCCGGCGTTTATGAGATCGTGCGCGGGCAGCGGGCCATCAGCGCTGATGTCGCCCTTCGGTTGGGCAAGTACTTTGGCATGACGCCGCAGTTCTGGATGAATCTGCAGACGGACTACGATCTGCGAATCGCAGCGAGCACAGCCCCGCTGCATAAGATCAAGACTCGGAAAGCGGCCTAGCGACGCAGCGTCAAGAGACCCACCCCGCCAAAAGAAGGCGGGATGGGCCACCCTCGTGTAAGTTATTTCGCAACAATAAGTTGACGGGATGGGCCACCCGCCGGATCCACTGGCTGAAGAAGAGACTTGTCAAAGTATATTTTCGCAGATTGTATGGAGTGTTGCGGATATCGCTGCCTCTCAGGGATTTGAACTTCCCAAGAGCATACATCTTGGGACCTATTCCTCGAGAAGGGCAAACTCGTATGTTATTCCGATAAGTGTCCGACCTAATCCCATATACCTGCTGGCATTTAGTCGGCATCTCAATAGTTTTGTTTCTTTATTCGCCTTTTTTTTTGCCGAAATCCTGACACGCGAAAGCGATCTGAAGCTTAGACTTCCGTCACAGAGCGAGATCGATCTCTTGCATAATATCGTGACCCACCTAATTGCCCGTCCTTTGCGCGCACTCCATTGTCGAGAGGGGTACATGAGGTCATTTCGGATCGAGGCAGACGCGATACAGTTCCCATCAATAGCCCCTAATTCCGAGTCTGGCCCTCTTGCTAGGCTCATTGCTGATGCTATGTTGTCATTCGTGGCAGGACACGAGATTATTCACTTGAGTCACGCTCTAACAGGACCGGAAGCCGTCCTATTGCGGCGGCCGGGGGTTGGCACTGGCGCGCACAAACCTGCGACCGCCGATGAAGGCACTGGAAGTGGAGACACTGAATTTCCCCAGCCTCTTAATGATCGGCTCGATGAGGCCGTACTGAAACAAGAGCTCGCCTGCGATGTTCGTGGATCGCATCTGAGCTCGGCATTTATCAGTCGAATGCTCGAGAAACAACAAGGTAACATTCGAGCTCTGGCGCTGTGCGGTGGCCCTCTCTTCCTAACTTGCCTATCGACTTTCGATAGAGCTTTTCATGCTCGCGCTTCGGGTCCTCTCCCTGCAGCGCTGCGTGGCTTGGTGCATGGCGGGTATTTGGAAAATAGCTACGACAGTCACCCAAGTCCAGCATATCGTCGTGAGGCGGTTCGATTGAACCTTCAGGAAACTGCAGAAAACCTAGGAAAGCCGAACGCGACCGAACTATCGTTCGCCGTTGACGACTGGGCATGGAATCTCCTTGAGGGTTATTGGGAGTCGAGCGAGTCGACTCACCTCGAGGAGTTCTACGGGCGAGCAGCATGGTGATATGCGGCTGTGTCTGGTGGGCGGCCCGCCCGGCGCTTTAATTCACGAGGATATCTTGAACTGGCAGGTGGGGCTTTTCGTCCCGAGTTCCGATGGGCGGGTGGCCCACCTAACCACACGGCAGTCACTTGGCACGTGTCTCAAGTTTTAGTAGCGTCGGGGGTGATTTCTTTCGCAAGATCTTGATGCGACTTGAGAACACCATCTGACGGCTTGGGTTGGGGGGCTAGGGAACTCCCTGTCTGTTCCGTGTTGATACTCTCGATTCTCCGTTTCCAATTGACCCACATCTGTCGATTCGCAGCGTCGAAGGCCCAGTACCAGCACACGGCAGCCCCACCCGAAGTCAAAGCAAATAGTCCCGCGACAGTCGCTTGCACCGTGACGATCAGCCCACGGTGTTGCGGCCACCAAGCCGATCCACTCATCGCATCCTTGACGTAAACGAGCATGACGGATTGAATCAAGAGCAGAGACGAATGCAGGAACTTCTCTCCGGCGTAGTGAAGACTCTTCGATCCGTCAACAAACTGCGGGACCGTGAAACATACCCCCGCGAGGGCCAAAGTTATACCGAGCGTAGCCATGCCAAGCGGGTAGACAACTGAGCCGGGTTTTTTGTAGGCACCGCTAACGTAGAGACTCGCAAAAAGCGCAATCAAGGGGGTCGCCACCCACATGCTTGCCGCTGCGTAAAAAGAAGGATACTCGCGCCTGATTTTTATTGGCATTGACTTGCAATGTAGAACTGATAGGCCAGCTATGTCCAGGCGGTCAGGTGGCCCACATATCCCTTCTTTTTGGGATAAGTGGGGCTTTTCCAAACGAACAAGGCCGCCTCATTCGGCGGCCTCGGTCAGCAAACGCGACTTGTGTTTACGCGATGGCAGAGAGCCCCTTCTTTTTCACCAGCGCAAGCAGCTTCAGCGCCGATCCACTAGGACGCTTCTCGCCCCGTTCCCATTGACTCACCAGACTGACGGGCACGTTTAGATGACGCGCGAATACCGCCTGGCTGGCCTTTTCGCGGTTCGTCCAAAGAGGCGGAGCCGCGGCGTGGTTGTCCAGCCGGGCACATTCTTTACATTGCAGACCGGGGACATGCTTTACACTTTCGTCCGTTCTGGTTGTCCTTCATTCCCTTCGTAGTAGTCGTGCGGAGGGAATGTGGGAATCTCGCTGTTTGAGATTTCCACATTTCCTCCGCAGTTTTTTCGCCGCTCGCGTTTTGCACTCGGCAGGCGCTCCATCCGCAGCTGATGGCTATCAAAGCGCGCCAGCGGAGTGCTCCCGAAGTACACCTCGTAATGACGTTCATCGACCGGCAGCAACCCTACCCGCTCGCCCGTCAGTACATCACTTAAGAACACGCTCACATGTTTCCACGAGATGTGCCCGGTGCAGTCCACCCGCCGCACCAACAGCGCGCTGTCGTACTCCGGCTCCCGCACTCGCGCCGGATACTCCCGCAGCGACGGCACGTACACCGCGGCCGGCGTCTGCATGCCCAACGCCTCGTGCGGCCGCTGCTGGTTGTACTCTTGCCGGAAGCGGTCGAAGCTGCGCTGCTGCGCCCGCCGGTTGGCCGCGGCCGGCGACGCCGTCTCCGCCTTCAGCGTGCGATGCATGCGCTCGTGCCGCCCGTTCTGCTCCGGATGTCCCGCCTCGATCCGCTCCGGCACAATCCCCAGCTTCAGGCACCACACCGCCAGCCGCGACAGCCCGGCGATCGCCCGCGAGGCGAATGGCGGCCCGTTGTCGGTGCGCATCGCCCAAGGCATTCCGCATTCGCGAAACGCCGCTTCGAAGATCGCCTGCACCCGCGCCGTGTCCGTCATCTCCACCGCCTGACAGCGGATCAGGTAACGGCTGTGCGCGTCCGTGATGGTCAGCGGATCGATACGCTCGCCATCCTGAGTCCGAAACCAGCCTTTAAAATCGGCGCACCAGACGCGGTTGGGCTCCGTCGCTGCCGCCAGCGGCTCGCTATACGGCGCCACCTTGCGCCGTTTTTTGCGATGCCGCGTCAGACCTTCCCGGTCCAGCAGCGCTCCTATCGTGCTCGCCGCCGGCCACTCCACTTGCGGACACTCCCGCTCCAGCACCCACTTCAGCTTGCGCGGTCCCCAAGTCATGTGCTCCCGCCGCAGCTCCAGCACCGCCTCCTCAATCTCCGCCGCCGTCTGGTTGGGATGCCGCAGCGCCGCCCGACTCCGCTCTTGCAGTCCCGTCTCGCCCTGCTCCTGGAAGCGCCGCAACACCGCATACCCGGTCGGCCGCGAGATCCCGTACATACCGCACAACTCCCTCATCGTCCTCTCTCCTGACGCATACTCCGCCAGAAACTGTTTGCGTTTCTCCACCACTCCGCTCACTTTCCAAGGCATGCCTTGTTCTACACGCCTTCGTGAACGGACCCAGGTGTAAACTATGTCCCCGGTCTGATCTGTAAAGTATCTGCCCGGTTTGTACCCTGGTGTTAGGCGTGGGCGTAAGCCCGCGCATGGGTTCGCCAAGGAATACCCCAGCCGCGGATGCGGCGTCGTACGCGCCCGTGAAGCTAAAAGCGCCGCTCCGCGGCAGCGGTTCGATGCGGGCTATCTAGCGCGGCCTGACGGCCACGCCTAACATCACGCCGCGGCTTCCCGCCGCTGAAATCACGGAATGCCGCGGATGCGGCGTCTTTTGATTTTTTCCGAGAATTCCGGGGACGCTCCCTCGTAATTGGTTGCCTGAGGACATTCGTTATGGCGCGACCCGCCTTCGAGAGCAAGAACGCCGCTCCGCGGCAGCGGTTCAAATGCGGGCTATGTAGCGCGGCCTGACGGCCACGCCTAAAAGCACGTCGCGGCTTCCGCCGCTTTGAAGCCGCCGGATGCGAGTCGGCGTTCGTGGAACCCACATTTCACAGATGCAGGGAAATGTGGGTCGCCCGATTAATCCCACACGTACCGCGCGTCATACGCGATGCCGGCCCGCTCCAACATCGCGATGTATTCGTCCCCGAACGACCTCTTCATGTGGTGTTCAGCTTGGTGCTCGATATATCGCACAACCGCCTTCAGCGCCGATGGACTCACGCTGATCGCCGCATATCCGTCTTGCCACCGAAACATCCGGCTATCCTGCCGCAGGATGTGCGACGAATTGGCCTTGAGGTCGCGCACAATATTCGCCATGGCTCGCGACGGCGGCAAAGTCATCAGGAGATGAACATGATTCTCGACGCCACCAATGGCGATCACATCAATATCAATGTTGCGCGCGATCTCCCGCGTGATGCGCCATACACGTTGTGGATCGCGAATCAGATTGACGCAATTCTTGGTTCCGTACACACAGTGCACAAGGTTCTTCGCGTAAGTTCGAGGCATAGGAGGATGTCGTGCGAGGGTGAGGAAATCGTACGTCACAGGGACGGTAGAAGATGTGACGGTTCTCACGTATGCGTTGGTCGTGGAGCGAAGAGCGCCGCTCCGCGGCTACGTTACACCTGATGCCGCCATGCGCGGCCTGACGGCCACGCCTAACAGCACGTCGCGGCTCCGCCGCTGAACCCGAAGGGGATCTTCGTGGCTCGGGCGTGAGGTTGCGGGGGTGCGCGGGCTGACGCCCACGCCTAACACCAGGGGTACAAACCGGGCAGATACTTTACAGATCAGACCGGGGACATAGTTTACACCTGGGTCCGTTCACGAAGGCGTGTAGAACAAGGCATGCCTTGGAAAGTGAGCGGAGTGGTGGAGAAACGCAAACAGTTTCTGGCGGAGTATGCGTCAGGAGAGAGGACGATGAGGGAGTTGTGCGGTATGTACGGGATCTCGCGGCCGACCGGGTATGCGGTGTTGCGGCGCTTCCAGGAGCAGGGCGAGACGGGACTGCAAGAGCGGAGTCGGGCGGCGCTGCGGCATCCCAACCAGACGGCGGCGGAGATTGAGGAGGCGGTGCTGGAGCTGCGGCGGGAGCACATGACTCTGGGGACCGCGCAAGCTGAAGTGGGTGCTGGAGCGGGAGTGTCCGCAAGTGGAGTGGCCGGCGGCGAGCACGATAGGAGCGCTGCTGGACCGGGAAGGTCTGACGCGGCATCGCAAAAAACGGCGCAAGGTGGCGCCGTATAGCGAGCCGCTGGCGGCAGCGACGGAGCCCAACCGCGTCTGGTGCGCCGATTTTAAAGGCTGGTTTCGGACTCAGGATGGCGAGCGTATCGATCCGCTGACCATCACGGACGCGCACAGCCGTTACCTGATCCGCTGTCAGGCGGTGGAGATGACGGACACGGCGCGGGTGCAGGCGATCTTCGAAGCGGCGTTTCGCGAATGCGGAATGCCTTGGGCGATGCGCACCGACAACGGGCCGCCATTCGCCTCGCGGGCGATCGCCGGGCTGTCGCGGCTGGCGGTGTGGTGCCTGAAGCTGGGGATTGTGCCGGAGCGGATCGAGGCGGGACATCCGGAGCAGAACGGGCGGCACGAGCGCATGCATCGCACGCTGAAGGCGGAGACGGCGTCGCCGGCCGCGGCCAACCGGCGGGCGCAGCAGCGCAGCTTCGACCGCTTCCGGCAAGAGTACAACCAGCAGCGGCCGCACGAGGCGTTGGGCATGCAGACGCCGGCCGCGGTGTACGTGCCGTCGCTGCGGGAGTATCCGGCGCGAGTGCGGGAGCCGGAGTACGACAGCGCGCTGTTGGTGCGGCGGGTGGACTGCACCGGGCACATCTCGTGGAAACATGTGAGCGTGTTCTTAAGTGATGTACTGACGGGCGAGCGGGTAGGGTTGCTGCCGGTCGATGAACGTCATTACGAGGTGTACTTCGGGAGCACTCCGCTGGCGCGCTTTGATAGCCATCAGCTGCGGATGGAGCGCCTGCCGAGTGCAAAACGCGAGCGGCGAAAAAACTGCGGAGGAAATGTGGAAATCTCAAACAGCGAGATTCCCACATTCCCTCCGCACGACTACTACGAAGGGAATGAAGGACAACCAGAACGGACGAAAGTGTAAAGCATGTCCCCGGTCTGCAATGTAAAGAATGTGCCCGGCTGGACAAGCACGTCGCGGCTCCGCCGCTTTGACCCCAACAAGCGCAAATTCGGCGGGATGGGGTTTTTCGTCACGAACCACCCGAATGCGAGCCCCCATCCAGCCTGGGTTGACTCTCGCCGCGCAACCCAGGCGCAGCTAGCACAGCCGCGACATGCCGGGAAAAGCGTCGAAGCCCGCGTCAAAACTGAGGATTTGCTCGATGCCGTGCTGCTCCATGACCGCCAAATGGACCGCATCGCGAGCCGAGAGCCCTTGGTATTCCAGCACAATTTGCTTGGCCCGCTCGACCGCCCCGCCATCGACCGGCAGCACCTCATCCGCGATGCCCAATAGGGCATCAAAGGCTGGCTGAATCGCGCCGCGGCGATGGATGGCAACATAGCGATGAAGAATTTCCTGCAGCACCTCGGCGTCGGTCACCAGGCGTTGGCGGTCGCGAATGAGTTTCTCCAGCAGGCGCTGGGCATCAACTTTGTGCGGATGCGGCGCGCCCACGAGGTACATGGGGAGGTTGGAATCAACCAGAATCAAGCGCCCGTACCCGTCCGGTGGCCCGCCTCAATTTCTTCCAGCATCTGGTCGATGTCGGCGGTGGGATATTCGTGCCGCACGGCGCGGGCGATGGCCTCCAGTTTCTTGCTGCTGCTGGTGTCGGGCTGTTGCCGGCGGGCGTGTACCAGCGCTCGGCGCACCCATTCGGCAAGCGACATGCGCTGCGATCGGGCGGCCCGCTGGATCTCCCGGTACTCCGGATCCTGCAGGATCACTTGTAGCCGTTTAGCCATACCATGAGTGTATCTGACTCATAGACGTGAGTCAACGCGGTTGTCCCACATATCCCTTTACTTCCGCCAATTATGGGATGCAGTCAAACCTTCAGGATGGTTCCCGCCCAACTGATCCACACGTTCGTCACCGCCAGCCTTGCCGCTACGACCGTGACTAGGACCAGGGCGGCATAGCCGGCGGCAAACTCGCGGTCGACCGTGCGGGTCATGGCCAGGCACACGAGCAAGAGTATCGCTCCCAGGGCGACGACCGGCCCGAACAGAGCCAGCCAGGTGTGAAATCCGAAAATTGAATTCACCAGCGGGATACGCCCCGTGGCTCCGCTGAGAATGGCGAGGCTGGCCATCAGCATCATGGGCCGGTGAATGCGCGGCCGCTTGCGGTTGATTACGCCGGTAGCAACGAAGACCACGAACAGCGCAATCTCCGCGTAGCCGATCATCAGAAACTGGCGGGCGTTCCAGTCGAAAACAACCTGCCTCGGATCGAGGCGTATGGAGCGCATAAGCACGAGCGGCCCGGTCACCGCGATGGTCGAGGCGATGACCAGCACGCTCCGGCCGAGTTTCATGTGCAGGCGGCGGTTTTGTGTGGAGATGAGCAGAGCCTGCACGAAAAACAGCACGAACCAGGCGAAGATCGCCGAGCTGTGCGCCACCACCGTCGCCAGCATCGACGGATCGATGGGAGTGCCGTCAAAGTGCCTGCCCTCGAAGATGTAATGACGGAAACCGAGGACGATCAGAACCAGGAAAATCGCTCCAGCGGTGGTATAGAAAAGTCGTTCAGACTTCATGGAATTTCGCGAGAGCTTGTCACAGTTCCGCGGGCGAGCGGGAGACCTTTCTGTAGGATTTGGGTGGCGTTTGTGAGCCACCCATGCTCAAGGTGCCGGCCTGTATCCTTCGGCCCGGCCGTGCATCCGATAGAGCAGAAGTTTCGTACTTCTTACATATGCAGAAACTCAGTCGTCTAATTCCTTTCTTTTTGGCTCTCGGAATCATCATCTCGCTGGTGGCTTGTACTACAACCCAGGCTGCGGGGCCCGCAACACCGATCCCTGCTGCCAAGGTTGACGCCCCCTTGGCAACCTCGCTGGGCAAGCAAACTGCAGTCTTTGCGGGAGGATGCTTTTGGGGCACACAGTCGGTGTTTGAGCGGGTGAAAGGCGTCACGAAGACTACGGCGGGATACTCCGGCGGCGCGGCGAAGACCGCCACCTACGACCAGGTCACGACCGAAACCACCGGGCACGCCGAGTCGGTGGAGGTGGTTTACGATCCGTCGAAGATTACCTACGGCCAACTGCTGCGCATCTTCTTTTCGGTGGTGCACGATCCCACGCAGCTTAACCGCCAGGGGCCCGATGTCGGGACGTCGTACCGCTCGGCCATCTTCTATACGGATGACGAGCAGAAGCGAATTGCCACGGCGTACATCGCGCAGCTCGATGCGGCCAAGGCGTTTCCCAAGCCGATCGTTACGGAACTCACCCCGCTGAAGGGCTTTTATCGCGCCGAAGACTATCACCAGGACTACGCGCTGCATCATGAAGACAACCCGTACATCCAGGTGTGCGACCTGCCCAAGATCAAGGCGCTGAAGCAGGAGTTTCCGGAGCTGTTTGTGGAGTACAAGGGGAAGTGATGCGTTAATGCAGGAGAAAGTGGCCACCCTCGGGTGACTTTCAGGTGATTCGCGGAAACTGGGGACCCGCGAAGGGCAAAATGCGGAACCGATTCTGTAGAATTGGGAGTTTTCCAAGACGTTGTGCGTCAAGCGGATAGGGAGTCACCTGCGAATCACGCGGATTTCACGCTGCGTGCATTGAGCATTTTCGGGATCGGGCGCAAAGTCGGAAGCGTTTCAAGGAGCAACCGCTCCGCGGAGGCACGATATGAAACGCACTGCTTATATGACCCTGGCGGCGGTGGCGCTGGTCCTGATGAGTTTGGTTCCCGCGTACGCCCAGAAGACTTCGGCAACGGTCAACATTCCCTTTACCTTTACGGTGGATGATGTCCGCATGCCGGCCGGAGAATACCTCATCACCTCGCCGAGTGAGAAGGTGATCAGCATCCAGCGGGCGGGAGGCACAGAAGTAAAGGTCACGCTGACCACCAGCGGCTCGACTGCCCGCACTACGGGCCCGGCGAAGGTGGTGTTCCACAAGTACGGCAATGCGTATTTCGTGGCGGCAGCCTGGATGCCGAACTCCGATCACCCGCAGGAGTTCTTCACTTCGGCCAGCGAGATCGAGGTAGCCCGCACCACGAAGCAGCAGACGTACGAGTTGGCGATGAATGTTGCGAAGTGAATTGAAGTCGGCGCGATTGCGAAAGCCCGGAGCCATCCGGGCTTCTTTAGTGCGCGCGTTTGTTATCGGTAGTCGAGGTCGAAGGCGTAGAGCTCGTCGCTGCCGCGGTCGAGCAAAACCAGGATGCGTTGATCGGGAGTGAGGCTGAAGCATGCTCCGCCGAAAAGCGGGCACGCGCCCCTGACCCCGGACAGGTCAAGCACGAGTTCCGCTGTGCCATCCGGCACTTCGTACAGGTAGACGACGTTCTGCGCCCAGATATACAAACGACGGCTATCGTGCGACCAGCTTGGCCAGCCCGCACCGCCAGTGTGGGGCAGTTCCTTCCAGCGACCTGACTGGAAGCTATACAGGAACGCTTTTGACATGTCATCGTTTTGCGCGACGAGATAGCGGCCGTCGGGCGACCAGCGTGCGCCGAACAGGCGCTCAGAGTCAGGAACCGTCTGCGACTGCTTCGTCTCCAGGTTCAGAATCCTGACTTCTGTGCCGGTTCCATCCTGGATGGAAACGCCGCTGTAGGCAATCGATTTGCTGTCGGGCGACCACGTTGGATCGGATGGATTGAAATCTCCGGAGAGCAAGAGCATGGGATCGCCGCCGCCGGCCGGAACCGCATAGACCTTCTTTTCGGTAGTTCCCCATTCGGTGAAGGCGATCAGCGTGCCATCAGGCGACCACTTGGGATTGAGCACGGGATCCATCGGTGGGAATGTCAGTTGCAGTTTCTCGCTTCCGTCGATACGACAACGCCGCAGATTGCCCTCGGGGTAGGACACATAGGCCACCCACTGACCGTCGCGCGAGAAGTCCAACATCGCCCCTGAAATGCCGTTCAGATACGGCTTCCACTGGCGCGACTCGGTGTCGTAAACCGACAACTCGCCGCGTTGGACGCTGCCCAAGGCAAAAATCTGGCGATTGTCATGGCTGATGGCGGGGTGGCGAAAGAAACCGGACCGAACGTCATCTGATGGGCGTGGAAACCCGCGATCGCGCCGGGCCGGCGGACTCATCCACCGCCCAGAGGTTAAAGACCCCCTGTTGCTTCCTGGCGAATATGTAGGTCCTGCCGTCTGCGCTCCAAGAACCGCAGCAGAGCGGATCTTTTATGTCCTGGGACAGACGATGCATTCCGCTTCCGTCCAGCGATGCCTGCCATAGCTGGTCGGCCATCTCGAAGCGGACCTTCTTTCCGTCCGGAGCGATGCTGAACAAACCTATCTGCTTTGGCGTCTCGAACGCGACATGAGGTTCGCTGGCATCGGAGGTTTGCAGATACATCCGAGTGAGCTCGGAACCGCGCGTGTACAGCAAGCTCTTGCCGTCCGGCAACAACGCGGCAAACGCCACATCGACTTTGCCAATTCTGCGCTGCGGCCCGCTCGGCAGCCTAGCCAGCCATGCTGGCCCTCCGTCGACGCTGGCCCATTCGTCAACCAATAACAGTTCCGAGCCGTCGGCGGCACTGCCCAGGAGTTGGGGCCCGTGCAGCGCGGGCAGCTTCAGGTGCGAGACTTCCCCTCCTTTGGTGGAAATCTCGGTCATGGTGTAATCGTCGCTGAAGTACACCCGAGCGCCGTCGGTGGCGACCTGATGGATCATGTAGGCCGATGTCTTGCCGCGGCCGGTGCGAGTCAGTTCGTGAATTCCGGTTACAACAGGCTTCCGGTGCCGGGCCATCCGGTAGATCGATCCAGCAGCGATCAGCAGCAGGAGGACAATCGCGGCCACCAACCTCCAGTGCTTTTGCATTGCGGATACCGCGCCTTGACCATCCTGAAGAGGAGAATCTGTTGCCGGTTGGATGGCCGCATCGCTCGTTGCGAGTTCCACCTGCGCGATTAAGCGGTAGCCCTTCTTGGGGAGGGTCTCGATGTAGCGCGGGGCGTCGGGGTCGTCGTCGAGGGTCTGGCGGAGTCTCTTGATGGCGGTGTTGAGGCTGTGTGCGAAGTCGACGAAGGTGTCTTCCGGCCAGAGGCGCTTGCAGAGTTCTTCGCGGGTGACGACTTCGCTGGGACGCTCGAGCAGGATGGAGAGGACTTCGATGGGCTGGCCGTGGAGGTTCAGCTTGTGGCCGAGCTTGAAGAGCTCGCCGGACTGGCGGTCGAGCTCGAACGGGACCGAAGCGGAGTTTGCGAGATGTCGTCTCGTCAGGGATGGTGCGCGCGCGGATCGCACGCGATCTCAGCGATACTCCAAGTCCAGCGCGTAGACTTCTTCGAGTGCCGCGGTAGAGCAGCACCAGGACGCGGTCGTCAGGTGTCAGGCTAAACAATGAGCAGTAAGGACTGAATACCGGGCAGGCGAGGTCGATGAGAGTGAAATCGGCTATAACTTCTGCGCGCGCGTACGGTACCCGGTAACGATGCACGGACTAAACGTCGACACATACAGAAAGTGGTTGTGACGTGACCAGAATGGCCATCCAACCCCAAATGGACCTACCGAGAGCATTTCTCTCCACCGGCGTTCTTGGAAGCTATAAAGGTAGATCTTGGTCATGTCGTCGGAACTGCCGCAATGTAGCGTCCGTCGGGAGACAACCTTGGACTGAACTTGTGTTGAGAGTCAGGGATGGTAGTGGTTAGCTTCGTCTCCAGATTCAGAATCCGGATCTCGGTACCTTTTATTCCGGTTACGACAACAATCGACGCCCCGCCGTAAACGATGTATTTCCCGTCGGGCGACTAGGTCGGATCGGCAGGTATGAAGTCTCCGGCCACCAGAAGCATCGGACTGCCGCCATTCGCCGGAACAACTCGATCTTGTTGTTCTCCTGGCGTGCGAGATGATAAAGCTCGGTGAATACAATCAATTTCCCGTCAGGTGACCATTTGGGATTAGACGATTGGCCCTATGGGCGGAGCCGTAAGCTGCAGCCGCTCCGTGCCATCGACGCGGCTGCGCCAAAGAACATTCTGCGGATAGGTGACGTACGCAACCCACTCCCCATCAGGCGAGAAATCGAGGTAGCCCGCGGACATACCGTTGAGATAAGGCCGGAACTCATGGGTAGCGGGCTCGTAAATGGCCAACTCCCCGCGCCGAGTCTCTCCATAGGCGAAGATCTGCTTCCCGTCGCGGCTGAATGTCGGGAGAGAAAACGAAACCGGTCCGTTGGTGAGTTGAATGGGTTTGGAAGGACCCTAAGGCCAAGCCATCGCGGCTCTGTTCTCGCCCACAGATTTCTCCGCTTCCGGGTCCTCGCTCACAAACGCGTAGGTACGACCATCGGCACTCCACTTGCCGCAACACATTGGCCGACTATGCTCTGGAAGGAAGAGCTTCATTCCGCTGCCATCGAAACCGCACTCCCAAATCCGGCCGCCTGTACCCTCGAAGCGAACCTTCTTCCCGTCCGGCGAAACACCGTACCCATGGATGTCATCCGGCGCAGAAAACGCCGAACGCGCGTTGTTGCCGTCGAGGTCGGCTATGAAGAACTGTTTGGGATGAGAGGCTTCGTCGTAAAGAAGCTGGTTACTGCCTGGCACAAATTGAAGCGCCATTGATCATCAGCCCGCCGACTCTCCTCACTGGACCATTCGGTAGAGAAGCGATCCACAACGGCCCATCCATTCCATCGAACTTTAAAAACTCATGAATCAGCAGGTCTGAGCCGTCTGCGGAAATATCTAACACCCAGGGCTCGAGGATCGAGGGCATCTCGAGCACGGAAACGTCGCCGCCTTTGGTTGACATTTGGGCAAGACGCAGCTTCCCGCGGCTCCAGTCACGAAAGTAAAGACGGTTTCCATCGGTCGCCACAGCGCTGCCGAACTTTGCGCCTTTCAGATGACCGGTGCGCGTGAGCTGATGAATGCCGTGACCACTGGTATACGCGGGCGGTAGCAACCAGTATGAGACGCCCGCGACGATAGCGAAAGCAGCAAGTACGGCGACGGCCAACTCCACCGTTAACTTGAGGGACAGCAATATTGGCCTCGACTTTCGTGGGCTATTGCTGCGCTTCGACGAGAGCGGGCTTTGTTCGCTGAAAGCCTCGACCTGTGCGATAAACCGATACCCCTTCTTCGGCAGTGTCTCGATATAGCGCGGGGCGTCGGGGTCGTCGTCGAGCGCCTGGCGCAGCTTCTTGATGGCGGTGTTGAGGCTGTGTTCGAAGTGAACGAAGGTATCTTAGGGCCAGAAGCGCTTGCACAGTTCTTCGCGGGTGACGACTTCGCCGGGGTGTTCCAGCAGGATGGACAGAACTTCGATGGGCTGACCGTGGAGGTTCAGCTTGTGGCCGAGCTTGAAGAGTTCGCCGGATTGGCGGTCGAGCTCGAAACGGACCAAAGCGGATTTTATGAGACGTTTCTCGGGCATAGCGCCTCGCAGTTACCTCACACTACCGGTACTCCAAATCCAGCGCATAAAGCTCATCTACCCCGCGATCACGCAGGACGATGATGCGATCGTCGGGCGTGAGCGAAAACCAACTCGGTACTCGGAAAATAGGACAGGTCGTCTCAATGCCTCGCGTGTCAGCTACCTTCTCCATGCGGCCATCCGCCAGTCGTACGCGCATGATTTCACCGTGCGAATTGGCAAAACCGCGGGCAAAATACAGGTAGCGTCCGTCGTGAGAGAACGCAGGGTAGCTGTTCTCGTCCTGTGATTCATAGAGGATCTTCCAGCGGCTGTTCCTGGATGTCGAACAGCGCGACCTTCCTGAAGTCGTAAGACAACGCCGCCAGGTAGTTACCGTCGTACGACCAACGGCAACCGAAGTAGCCTCGCGAGCCGGGTACCTCCTTTGTTTTCCGCGATTCCAGATTGAAAAAGTACAGATGTCCGTCCGGCAGGGGGTAGTCCGAATAAGCGATCGATTTGCCGTCGGGTGACCAGCTCGGACTGTGATAATCACCCGCTACCAGCAGCATGGGGCTGTCACCGCTCTCCGGCACCAGGTAAATGCCCTTCGAAATTCTGGATGAGCCATTCTATGAAGACAATGAGTTTGCCGTCCGGCGACCATGTGGGTTCCGCAATCTGACCGGTTGGCGAAAACGTCAACTGCAGGCGCTCACTGCCGTCCTGACGACTGCGCCACAGCCGTCCTTCCGGATAACTGACGTAGGTCACCCACTTTCCGTCGCGTGTGAAGTCCAGGCTGCCAGCCGAGATTCCCGACAGAAATGGACCAAAGAGTCCCGAGTCGGCGTCGAGCACCTGTAACTCGCCTTTCAGTTGCTCGCCAAGCGCGAAGATGCGATCACCATTTTTGCTCAGCGTTGGAATACGGAACGGAATGGGCCCAAACGTGAGCTGTTTGGGCTCGGATCTCATCCATCGCGAACCGGCGATGCCCTCACGGACCGCCCACAAGTTGATCAGGTTGGTCTCCTCATCCAGCACCGAGAAGACATAGAACTTTCCGTCAGGACTCCAGTAGCCGCAACACGTGCGCGATGCTATGCCCGGAAGGAAGCGATGCATCTCGTGGCCATCAATCCGTGCCTCCCAAAGGCGCGCGCCTGACGTGAAGCGCAAACGTATTCAGATCAGGGGAAATGGTTAGGTGGGAGATCCAGTCTGGAGCGGTTAATACCGTCGCTGCGTGGGTACCATCACGATCGCATCGAATCAGGCGCTTGTCATCGGAATACAGGATTTCCTGGGTGTCCAGGCAGAAAACGAGCAACGTAGGTTTGGATGTCGCCGACGCGCCGCGGTGGCCCGGCCGGCACGGAAATGATCCAGAGTTGCGAGCGCTGAATACTGAAGTCTTCGACCAGCAATTCAGTACCGTCCGCAGAGATGTCGAGAACGTGCGGATTGAGCAGTGGCGTCTCTAGCCGCGAGACTTCGCCGCCTGCCACCGCGACTTGGGACAAGTACCATTTGTCCGGGTATTTTTCCGCAAAGTAGGCGCGGGTGCTGTCGGTGACCACACCCCGCACCATGTATGGAGTCTTGTGCCGTCCGGTGTTGGTGAGTTGATGAGTACCCGCGATCGCTAGTACGCGGGGGTGCCGCAGCCATGCAACCGAGACCATGCCAAGTAATAACAGGCCCCCGGCTAATAGGAAGGTCGTGCGCCTGATGCGGACAGCTTGCCGATCAGGTCGCGTCTCTTCTACCGTGACCGCAGACGCATCACCGTGCGTTCGTCACGTAGCCGACCATTCAGTGGCGGGTCTTCCCGCTCGACGCATAGCGCTGCCGCCACGATAAAGCGGTAGCCCTTCTTGGGGAGGGTCTCGATGAAGCGCGGGGCGTCGGGGTCGTCGTCGAGAGTCTGGCGGAGTTTCTTGATGGCGGTGTTGAGGCTGTGTGCGAAGTCGACGAAGGTGTCTTCCGGCCAGAGGCGCTTGCATAGTTCTTCGCGGGTGACGACTTCGCTGGGACGCTCGAGCAGGATGGAGAGAACTTCAATGGGCTGGCCGTGGAGGTTCAGCTTGTGGCCGAGCTTGAAGAGCTCGCCGGACTGGCGGTCGAGCTCAAACGAGGCAAAGCGAACCTTCTGAGTGGCCGCGGCGGGCATCGACACCTCCGCACCCGCAGATTAACGCTGGAACAGATTCAGCGCACAAGTATCTGGCGACTGAGTGTGACGATTCCCGTTTTGGTCACAGACGCAGGTATTGCTTCGCGGCGCTTAGCCTGCCTATTTTGGTTTGGCCGCCGCCGCCGGCTTCTTTGCTGGAGCCTTGGTTGGCTTGGCTGCAGGCTGAGGATGCTTGTCGGCTTCGATTTGCTGGGCGACTTTGTCGGACTCGATGGGGAAGGTGGCCATGACGGCGTTGACGGCGAACTGGTCGCCTTCGGCGGCGATCGGCACATCCTTCAGCTCCGGCGCCGGTTTGCTGACTTTGTAGAGGGTGAGGAGAGTCAGCGCTTGGTACTTGGAGGCATCGAGAGTCGTTCCTTTGGGAACAGAGGCCGGCGCGAGGCCACCGGTGCCGGGGTCTTTCACCTGGCTGGCAACGGTGTAGAGGATGTAGTCGCATTGCTTGGCGCTGGCTTCGGCTTCCACGTCGTGCGGAGAGCCCTCGGTTTCCAGCGGGATAACTTCAAGCTGCTTGCGAGAGAGCTCGTCGAGCAGGTTGAGACGCAGGTTGTCGATGGGCAGACCCTGCTCGGAGGCGTCCTTGATTTTGACAACGCCAACGCGTACTGCACCGGCTTCTTTGGGGGCGACTGGTGCGGCGGCCGGCTTGGCGGGCGGCGGCGGCGCGGCGGCAGGAGCAGAGGGAGCGTGAGCGGCCTCGGTTGGAGCGGGGGCTGCGCCGGTCATGGCTGCCATGTCGGTTACTTTGCAGCCGGGAGGCGCGTCGAAAAGCGGCGCTTCGAGGTTGGCGTTGGCGAGTTCGATGACTTCGGTGGTGGTGGTGAAGGTCCGATTGTCCATCGTAATTGTGGTGGTCTGCTTGAGGGGGTAACCCAATGCGGCGCCACCGCCGCCCTTCATGACGATGCGGTCACTGCAATGAGGGTGACCGCCTCCGGGGCCGCCGCAGGCGAAGGACCGGTAACCCTCTTCGCCGCAAGAAAATCCGGCGGAAAGGTCGGCGTACCAGCCGTCGGTCTCCATCTTCATGTGGGACTGATTGCAGGCGTCGGGAGAGGACTCCATCATCATGGTGGTCTTGATGTGGCGGGCCTTGTAGCCGAACATCTCCTGGCGCTCGCCGGTGTCGGTGGAGTTGCGGGTGATGGTGACGACGCCGCCCTTGCGAGCAGGGGTGGCATCTTCTTCGGCATTGTCGCGTCCCATGTTGCGGAGGTTGGGCGTGGCCGGGCAGGAGGATTCGCTGCCGCCGAACTGCATGACCGAGCACTGATTGCCGATGACATTGATCATGCGTTTCTGGTCGCATTGCATGATGGTGACCGAACCGCCATGGCCTCCGAAGCTCATTTCGGTGCGCTCGCGAGGGCCCTTGATGTACACGGTGCTCTCGGTGGAATGGCCCATGACGGTAGTGCGCGTCTTGATCTTGATGTCGGCGGATGCGGGAACCAGAAGCGCAATGACGACGGCGACGAGAAACAGGGAAGAGCGCGAAAGGCGAGTCACGCAAGGCCTCCTCAAAAGAGTCGTAGCATTTGTAAGACGAAAATCAGTACGGGCGCAATTCTAAACAAACGCTTGCGGAATACAACGGAGAATTTAGGCGGCGAGTGTCGGCCGCGTGGCGCCGGTGCTACGGGCAAGGTGCCTCAGAAGAGTCGGGGCGAGCTTCGCGAGCGACGACGATTTGCTTTGTGGCCACCGCCGCCAAAAAAGCACATCAGGCCGAAGAGGTATCCGAAGTTGTACCAGGCGCCGTTGTTGTGGACCTCGTAGATATTGAGGCCGGTCTTGAAGAGGGAGATTACGAACACGAAGGGAGCGACGAGGCCCTGCCAGAGGCCGAGCCAAAATCCGGCGACGGAGTTTTTGTCGTTTACCGTGCCCGCTTGATTGTTGAGGCCGGGGGCGCAGGCAGTCAACATCGCGAGCAAGAGCAGTACGAGGACCAGGGCCGCGAGCTTCATTGGAAACCTCTCATACCCTTGGGTACGTGCGAAAGGGAAGAAAAGTCTCATTTTCCAATCGCGGTCGATACAGAGAACGTTCGACTACGGCCGGATGGTCAGGCTCGAATAAGTTCCGACGACTCCCGTTTCGGCAAGGTGACGAGTTCATATCCCAGAGTCGTCATGATCCTGCCCCAGGCGGCTTCGATACGGTGGACAGCCGGCTCGGGCATGGCATTGCGCCAGCGACCAGCCATAGCCTTTCCGACGAAAGGAATGTCTTTGCGGGTGCGGTTTCTCTTGGCCCGGCGGGCGGCATAGCCCTGGGTCTTCAACCACTGATCGTACTGAAGCTTCTCGAGTTTGCGCATGCGCTCGGCGGAGCTGCGCTCGACGGCTGTCTGTATCCGCGCGGAATCGGCATCGATGTTGAGGAAGTTAGCGACCCGCTGAAGTTCCTTCCCCGGATTGGCCTTCACATCCATATAACGAAGCAGCAGGAATGACGGGTCAGTTCCGCGGGCAAAGACCCAACTGGCGACGTTTTCGGCCCAGGTACCCCAGCCTGCCGAGCCCAGGCCGCCGGCAACGAAGCGATCGACAAAATCGTCGACGGTCACGCTGTCGTCGATGAACCGGTTTCTGCGGTTGTAGTCATAATAAGACAACGCCACATCGCGGGGATCACGGACGATGTAGATGGTTTTGGGATAGCGCGGGTCAAAATATTCGTGAGTCTTGAGGATGCGGGGCCGCGGGATCTTTTTCAGAGTGCGGCTCGATTGCAGAGTCGTATCGGGAATCAGCCTCTCGATGTTCGTGAAATCGACTTCCAGGTTAGGGAAGAGCAGATTCGCGATCAGGAAACGCGTCCAGGTGTTGCCGGAGCGAGGATAAGACACCAGAAGAGTGTCATCCGGGTAAACAGCGAAGTCGCGGCCCGCAATGTCCGTTCCGGTGACGTAACCAAGTAAAGACTTAAGTCCATAGAGCATGCGATTCAGCGTCTCCCAAACGAAAATGAAATTCCAGGGTCTGGACGGACTGGGCGCTGAGCCAACTCCATGGCTCGGACTTTGAATAAAATTACCAGAACGTAGCGCTACCGTGCAACAAAATTGCACGTTAGTGTCATTATTTGCGCTAGTTAATGCGCAGGTAACGCGAAATCTACTAGCGGACCCAAAAGGATGTCAATTCGAGCCGACGGATACCTGCGCGTCGTGAGGCACGAAAGCGTCGGTCAAGGAGATCACCCGGAGGTTGGACTTCAGGTCGTCGAGCGCGGCCGCGCTGGTAATCAGAAGGTCAACAGCATGGCCGGGCAGGATGTCGAAATAGTTGTCGGCGGGAGTGGCGTCAAGGTTGCCGAAGCTGACGTAAACGCTGCGGGCGAGCATGGGCGCGGAGAGGTGCAGGGTGTAGGTGGTGGGGGAAGCGGATCCCACCCTATCGTCCTGCTGCGCGGGCCGATAGGATGGGGCACCCGCGGAAGATGTTGCACCCGCCGTCAGTGTGCTGCCGATTTTCGCCTGCGGGAGCTGCAGGTCTTTCTTGGGCACGAAGAAAACTTCGTTGCTGGAAATCAGCTTGTTGTCGACCAGTAGATCGGTGACGGCGAAGATTTTGCCGAGGTCGGCGTTGGGCAGGTTGGAGATGTCAAGCATGGGAATGGTTAGGTACACCTTGCTCGACAACGGAGTGATAGTGACAGGCTGCGACTTGTCGCTGAGTACTGCGCCCTCGAACGTGAGGAAGCGCACACGGAGAGTGGCTACAGTCGGCGAAGTCTTGTCGGAGACGATGTACACCGCGACGTTGCCGCCTTCCCGGTGTGGCGAGACGAGAATCGGCGCGTAGAAGCGGCGGGCGTAATAGTGCAGGGCCTTCCAGCGCCCGTAGTAGTCAAGGCTGGACCAGGAGGCGACGGGCCAGCAGTCGTTGAGTTGCCAGTAGAGGGAGCCCATCGTGCGCGGGCGATTGCGCCGGAGGTGCTCGGCGCCGATCTTGATGCCTTCGGCCTGCAAGACCTGGCTGGCGTACAGGAACGAGGCGAAGTCTTTGGGCTGGGGATAGTCGCGCAGCATGTAGTCCTTGATGATGGAGTTGCCGGCGTTGTTCTTCTGGTGGGCAAGCATGACGGGAGTGAAGATGTTGCGGCGGTCTTCGGGGATGGTGAAGGTTTCGACGGTGCGCATTTCGGGAAAGGACTGGAATCCGTACTCGGTCATGAAGCGCGGATTGTGCAGCTCGTAATCGGTGAAGGGGACGCGGCCGTGCCAGACAGTCCAGTCATGCATGTCGCCGGACTGGTACTTGTCGTTGACTTCCTCGTAGTCGGCGCTGGGCGAGCTGGGCCAGTAAGGTGTTTCGGGGGCGTAGCGATTGACGGCTGAGGCGAGGATGCCGCTGAAGGTGGAGACGTAATCCTGCCACATCTGGAAGCGGACGTCGGCGGGGAGCTTGTCACGGTCCTTCCAGGCGAGGGCGACTTCGGTTTCGTTGTTGCCGCACCAGATGACGATGCTGGGATGGTTGCGCAGGCGGCGAAGCTGGTCGGCGGCTTCAGCGGCGACGTTGAGCTTCCAGTCGTAGGTGCCGGGCTGCCAGTCGTTGCCGAACATGAAGTCCTGCCAGATCATGATGCCGAGTTCGTCGCAGATGTCGTAGAACTCGTCGGTCTCGTAGTAGCCGCCGCCCCAGTGGCGAATCATGTTCATGTTGGCGTCAACGGCGGACTGGAGAACCTGGCGATATTGCTGCGGTGGTGACGCGGGTGGGGAAGCTGTCGAAGGGAATGACGTCAGCGCCTTTGCCGAAGACGGGGATGCCGTTGACGATGAACTCGAAGGAGCGGCCCCATTGGTCGGGCTCGCGGCGGAGGACGATGGAGCGCAGACCGGTCTTGGTGGTGGCTTCGTCTTGAAGCGGCTTGCCGAATTTCAGTTGGGTGTTGAACTTGTAGATGGGCTGCGCGCCGTATCCGGCGGGGTACCACAATGAGGGACTCGCAATGTCGATGGGCAGAGCGATGCGATTGACACCCTGCTGGAGCTGCACACTGCGCGCGACGCCAAAGCCCTTTCCGGAGCCGAGGATGTACTCCACGGAGACTGTGGCGTTACCCGCGGAAGCCGAAGTGACTTCGACTTCGGCGAGCAAGTGCGCGACGCTACTGCTTACATCCAATTGGCGGATGTGGACGTTGGAGATGCGGGCGTCGCCCCATGCCTCGATTCGCGCCGGACGCCAGACACCGCTAGTGACGAAACGCGGGCCCCAGTCCCATCCGTACTCGTAGGCGGCCTTGCGAATGTAAGTCTTGGGCTCGACGCGGGTCTTGGGCTGCCAAGGATCGTTGGCGGCGATATCAGCCGCGGCCTTGATGGGCGAGGGAAACACGATCCGCAGCGAGTTTGCGCCCGCCTTCAGCTCGGACTTTACGTTTACTCGCCACTCGCGAAACATGTTGTCGGCGGTGAGGACGAGCTTCTCGTTGAGATAGACCTTGGCGTAGGCGTCAAGTCCTTCGAAGACGAGGTCGATGTTCTTCTGCTCGCGGAGCGCGGGTGTGGCTTGGATTGTGGTGCGGTATTCCCAGTCGGCGTTCTCGATCCATTGCAGCTTGGCTTCGTTGTCGCGGTAGAAAGGATCGGGAATGAGCTTGTTGTTCAGCAGGTCGAGATGAACGCTGCCGGGAACAATCGCGGGGTGCCATTGTGAGGCGTCTTGGATGGAGGAGTTCGCGGATTCGACAGTGGGGCCGGAGACGAACTGGCGGAACTCCCAGCCGGAATTCAGGGGGACGACTTGCTTCTGCATGGTGGCGGCCGAACTCATGGTTACACCGAGAATAAGGAAGCACGCAAGGAACAGCCGTTTCGTCGACAAGGTGGTGGGCTCCTGAATCGGTTTTGTAGGGCGAAGCAAAATATTAGCAAGAACGCAACAGGTTGGCGGTGACAAGGGATTGCAGAAAGAGCACGACCCCGTTTCGCGGCTGAGGTTTGCGGCCAAAGTGGCAGGCGCGGGTATTTCACACCCTTCGATTCCGGTGTTACTCTATTAGCCATACGGTGCGACCACCATTGTCCCGTTCCAGCAGCGGACTGGCCTGCGGCATCCCCGGAACTGCAAGACGCTGAAACACTTAGACCCTGAAGTCTGCGCACAGGGGAATTCGTGGCAGGGTTGCGCGCGGGAGTCCCTCGAACGAGCTCTAGAGGTGTCGGCCAAGGCCTCACAATAGAAAGAAGCAGTCGTAATGTCATCCAACGGATTTCATAACCGCCCGTCGCGCTTCGGAAACATGCGCTCTCTGTTCAGCATGTTTTCCAGCGATCTCGCTATTGACCTCGGAACCGCCAACACGCTGGTGTACGCCCGCGGCAAGGGCATCGTGGTGGACGAGCCCACCATCGTCGCCATCAACAAGAACACGGGTGAAGTCGAAGCCGTGGGTAAAGAGGCCAAGGAAATGCTTGGCCGCACGCCGGGCAACATCGTCGCCATCAAGCCAATGAAAGACGGCGTGATCGCCGATTTCAAGGTCACCGAGAAGATGTTGAACTACTTCATCCAGAAGGCGCACAACCGAAAGATGCTGGTGCATCCGCGCATCGTGATCGGCGTGCCTTCGGAGATCACGCAGGTGGAAAAGCGCGCGGTCATGGATTCGGCGTATCGCGCGAAGGCAAGCGAAGTGCACCTGGTCGAACAGGCGATGGTGGCCGCGATTGGCGCGGGCCTGCCCATCACCGAGCCCAGCGGCAACATGGTGGTGGATATCGGTGGCGGCACGACGGACATTGCGGTGATTTCGCTTAGCGGCATCGTCTATTCGCGCTCGGTCCGGATGGCCGGGCAACCAGATGGACGAAGCCATCATGAATTTCATGAAGCGCAAAGTACAACCTGCTGATCGGCGAGCGCACGGCGGAGCAGATCAAGATTGAAATCGGTTCGGCGTACCCGCTGGAGAAGCCGATGACGATGGAGATCAAGGGCCGCAACCTGATCGAGGGCGTGCCCAAGACGATCACCATCGACGACGGCGAAGTGCGCGAAGCGGTGAGCGAATGCGTTTCGACGATCCTGAATGCCATTCGCGTAGCGCTGGAGCGCACGCCGCCGGAGTTGTCGGCCGACATCAGCGATCGGGGTATTGTGCTGACGGGCGGAGGCGCGATGCTGAAGAACCTCGACAAGCGCATACGCGAAGAAACCGGATTGCCGGTGTCAATCGCAGACGATCCGCTATGCAGCGTGGTGCTGGGCACGGGCAAGATGCTGAGCGACTTCAAGCTGCTGCGCAAGATTTCGATCGACTGACAGTAAGTAGCCAGCATCCAGTTGCCGGTTGTCAGTTAAGAATGCGTCAATCTTCAAGTTCGCCCCGAAAGAAGCTTCAGGCTGGTCGCATGCGGCCTCGCCAGCAGGGCCTGCGACCTATCGAGATTTGGGTGGCTGACGTAAACTCACCCGAGTTTGTGAGGGAGGCGCGTAGGCAATCTCGCGCCGCAGCCAGGAGCCCTTAGGAGAAAGACGATCAAGACTTTGTCGATTTCATCTCTGCTTGGCAACGGAATCGCAACCCAAGCGAATAAGCAAGGAATTTCGCCTCAAACGTTTGGGACGGCACGCCTGGCTGCTGCAATAATGAACTGGTTACCGGCCCGCGGGTGCCGGCATTGGTATGGATACGATTCTCGGCCGCTATAAGAACCTGGTTGTGCTGGCGGCTATTCTGTTCGCCCAGATTATCGCGCTGGCGGTGCAGGTGCGGCGGCCCTCGCAGGCGGGTGAAATCCGGCTGATTCGTGTGTGGGCGATTGCCACGGTCACTCCTTTCGAAAAGGCAGTGGTGCACACCCAGAACTGGATGCACGATAAGTGGACGGGATACGTGTACCTGCGCAACGTGCGCGAGGAAAACGCGCAACTACGCTCGGAAATCGAGCGGATGAAGCTGGAGCAGGCTCGCCTCGAGGAAGACGCCAAGATGGCGCGCCGAATCCAGACGCTGCTGGCTTTCAAGGAACAGTACGTGGAGAGCACGGTGGCTGCGCAGGTGATCGGCACCAGCGGGAGCGACCAGTCGCGAGTCCTGTATATCGATAAGGGATCCGATGACGGAATCAAGACCGACATGGCGGTCATCACGCCGACCGGCGTCGTCGGCAAGATCGTGCAGGTGTCATCGGGTTCCGCACAGGTGCTTCCGATCAACGATCAACTGAGCGGCGTGGGAGCTGCGCTGAAAGATTCCCGGCTGCAGGGGATTCTCAAGGGCGCGGCCAACGGTACCACCACACTGCAATACATCATGAGCGATGAGCCAGTGATGCCGGGTGAGCAAGTCATCACCAGCGGCGGCGACCGCATTTTTCCGAAGGGTCTGCAGGTGGGTACAGTGGCTTCGGTCGGGCCGGGTAAAGATTTGTTTCTGAATATTCGCGTGATTCCTTCGGCGCGACTGGACCGACTGGAGGAAGTACTGGTCATCACCAAGGTCCAGGAGCGGGCACCCGACACATCCGATCTGGGCCCGATTCGCGCGTCTGACATTCTGGGCGAACGGTTGCCGGGGGTTCCGGTCACACCTGCCGTGGATGCGGCAGGAAATGCGATTATGCAGCCGGGTGCGGCAAACGCGGGCGCGAATACAGCGGTGCAGGGAAGCGGGACGGGCACATCCGGAAGCGTGAAGCCTGGTAGCCCGCCGGGCGCTGGTGCCGCGAACAAGCCGAATCCGACGGCGGGAACTACGACGAGAACTCCGGCGCGAAAGCCTGCGATACCATCCGGCGGGAGCCAGTCGCCTGCGGCGGTGAAGCCCAAGACGCCAGAGGCGCCGCCGCAGTGACGACGCGTGCCATGCCATTTCGCGGAAGCTACACCTCACGGGAACAAGTTGCGGTCTACGAGTTCAACTGGCTCGTACTGATTTTCGTGCCGCTTATCGCGATCTTCATACAGGCATTTGTTGCGGCCAAGCTCCGGTGGCTGTCCGTGCTCGACCTGCCGATGATGGTGGTGATTTTCTTCGCGGTGGCGCGGCGCAATCCCGTCACCGGCTGTGTTACGGGCGCAATCATCGGTTTGCTGCAAGACGCACTGGGAGGCCCGTCGCACCCCATTGGGATGTTCGGCATGACCGACACGATCATCGGCTATGCGGCGTCGTCTCTCGGGGTGAAGATCGATGTTGAGAACCCAGGTACGCGCTTCCTTATTACTTACGGGTTTCTGATCGTCCACGATGCTGTGTACTACGGAGTGGGACACGGCCTGCTGCGACAGCCGTTACAGTGGAGTTGGAGCCATGTGGCCATCGCCGGACTGGCGAATGGGGTGGTCGGGGTGTTTGTGTATCACCTGCTGGACCGATTCAAGCAGCGGTAGGGCCGCTAACCGCCTTTCGCTCTTCGCTTCTCGCGGGTGCTTCTTCGCCGCGGAGAATCGGAAGAAGAACTGGGGCAAAACGGGCATCATGGGTGGCGGGGTTCGGAATACAATAGAGGCAAGGGCTTGTGCCGTCCTCCAGTCGCGTGAAGAGCGTTCTTTTCCTCCCAGGCAGGGCATTGGAATTCCAGTGCGTAGGTGTCTCTCGCGAGGGGACGGAGTCGGTTTCACGAGTGCAACACGATTGAAGATTGCGCCGGCCCCGTAGTCGCTCATGTTTGGTCGCGAAGAAAAAGTATCGGGTTTCCGTCTCACAGCAGTGCAGTACGTTCTGCTGGCAATCTTTCTTTTGCTGGCCTTTGGATTGTGGCGGCTACAGGTCGCCCGCAGCGATTACTACTCTTCGCTGGCTGAACAGAACCGGGTCAAGCAGGTCCCCATTCTTGCGCCCCGCGGCAAACTGCTTGACCGCGAAGGCCGCATCATCGTAGACAACTACCCGTCGTTCTCGGTGCTGTTGCTGCGCGACCAGAACCGGAACCTCGACGCTGACGCGGACAAGATTGCGGAAGGGTTGCATATTCCGCCGGACGAGTTGCGCGGCCGCTTGAGCAAGATGAAGGCCGTGCCGGGCTACCAGCCGCTGTTCCTGAAAGACGACATCACGCCGGATGAGCTGGCTTTCATCGAGTCGCACCGCGCCGACCTGCCGGAACTCGACATCATCACCGTGCATCGCCGGCTTTACCCCAAGAATGGTTTCATGGCGCACGTGATTGGCTACGTGGGCCAGGTGAGCGAAGACATGCTCACGCAACCGCAGTGGGAACTCTACAACTCAGGTGATATCGTGGGCATGTCGGGCGTCGAGCAGTACTACAACGACATCCTCATGGGGAAGAACGGCTCGCGGCAGGTGATCGTGAACAGCCGCGGCAAGGAAGTGGGGACGCTGAGCGATGTGCCGGCGATTCCCGGCAAGCAGCTTAAACTCACGATCGATCTTGACCTGCAGATCGCTGCCGAACAGGCGCTGGAAGGCAAGCCGGGAGCGATCGTGGCGATGGATCCGCGCAACGGCGAGATTCTAGCAATGGTCAGCCGGCCGGCGTTCGATCCTAATGCGTTTGCCGTGCGGATCACTCGCGACGAGTGGAACCAGCTCATTACAGACCCGGGCAAGCCGCTGCTGAACAAGGCGATCCAGGCGCAGTTGGCGCCGGGGTCAGTGTTCAAGATCATCATGGCGACGGCTGGCATGCAGGAAGGCATTGCGCAGAACCTGGTGGTGAACTGCGGCGGCGGCAAGACGTTCTACGGACGATTTTTCAAGTGCTGGATCGCAGCTAATCACAGCTCGCACGGCAGCGTGAACATCAGCAAGGCGATCTACCAGTCGTGCGATTCGTATTTCTATACGTTGGCGGAGAAGCTGGGCATCAGCCGCATCGCCAAGTACGCGACCATGTTGGGACTGGGACAGAAGACGGGTATTGATTTGCCGCACGAAGTTTCCGGAGTAATGCCGTCGGAAGAGTGGAAGATCAGGAACTTCAAGCAGAAGTGGTACGCGGGCGAAACGATTTCCGTCGGCATTGGGCAGGGAGCGGTCGCCACCACGCCCATCCAACTAGCGCGGGCGATTGGGGCGATTACCACCGACGGCTCATTGCGGCGGCCGCACGTCGCGTTTCCGGAGCAGTTCCCGCCCGGATTCAAGCAGGTGGCTCACTACAACGACGAGACCACGGTTCCGATTGACGAAAAGAACTGGGCGATCATCACCGATGCCATGGCAGCGGTGGTGTCGCCGATGGGAACGGCAGGCAGGGCAGCGGTCAAGGGAGTGGATATCGCGGGCAAGACCGGAAGCGCGCAGACCGTCTCGAACGACCTGAAGAAAAAGATGGGCGCCGCGGAAAAGAGCCTCTACAAGGACAATGGGTGGTTCGTGGGTGTGACGCCGCGGAGGAATCCGGAGATCGTCGTGGCCTGCCTCTTCGAAGGTGGCGAGCACGGCGCGCTGGCGGCGGTGGTCGCAACCAAGGTCATCAAGGCGTACGTCGAGAAGCAGCGGAAGAAGCAGACGCAGGTGGCGAAGGCGGCGGCCGAAAACAAGGCCGAGATTGCGGCTGTCTGGCACGACGGCGATGCCAAGCCCGGGGACAACAAGTTACAGGGCGGCCACTTCACGGTGGCGCTGGATCCGAGACCGCCGACGACGGCAGGGCCGGCGCAGAGCAAACCGTCACTTCCGGCGTCGGTATTGGAGTCAACAGAGTCTCACGTAGAGATGGCGAATCCCGAGTCTGAAACTCCTGCGCAGGAATTGCCTGTGCAGCCGGAGCTCAAGCAGACGCCGAAGCCCGACGCAGCTTCGCCGAGCCAGCCTCCCGCGAAGAAACCTGCGACCATGCCGGTTGTTTCTCCTGCGGCTGCGGTGGTTCCCAGGACCGACCCATGAGCCGGTATGTTTCGTTTCGCGATTTCGACTGGGTGCTGCTGGCGCTGGTGCTGCTGATTTGTGCACTAGGGGTGGTGGAGATTTACAGCGCCACGCTAAACACCAAATTCATGGGCGTGCACGTCAAGCAGATTTACTGGGTGCTGGGCGGGGTAGCGCTGATGTTCATGATGAGCATGGTCAGCTACCAGGCTCTGATTGAACGGGTGCCGGTGTTCTACGTGGCCTCCATCGCTTCGTTGCTCGCGGTGGCTGTGTTCGGGAAAAAGTATCTTGGGGCGCGGCGCTGGGTTGATGTTGGAGGGCTATTTCACTTTCAACCGTCGGAATGGGTGAAGCTAGTCCTCATATTAGCGATGGCCAAGTATTTCGCAGACATGAAAAGCGACTGCGAAGCGCAGGACATTGTGAAGGCGGGAGCGCTGGTGGGGATTCCGATGCTCATGGTGTTGGCGCAACCCGACCTCGGGACCGCCCTGACCTACCTTCCAATTGCGGTCATGGGACTGTTTCTGGGCGGGATGAAGGCCAAGCACGGGCTGATCATCCTACTGATTGCAGTCCTGCTGGCGCCTGTGGGATGGCACGTTCTGAAGCCGTACCAGCGCGACCGTTTGACCACATTCATTGAGCCGGAAGCGGATCCTCAGCATAAGGGGTACCAGTTGATACAGTCGCTGGTGGCGGTGGGCTCCGGGGGCATTTTGGGGAAGGGCACGGCGCAGGGAGGCCAGACTCAGGGTCAGTTTCTGCCGGTGCCGCATACAGACTTCATCTTCGCAGCGTTTGCCGAGGAGCATGGATTCATCGGCGCTATGGGCCTTTTGCTGCTATACTTTATCGTGCTGATGCGTTTGATACAGAACGCGCAGACGGCCCCTGACCGGGCAGGTGCATTCGTCGTGATGGGTGTGGTTGCCGTGTTGGCGTTCCACATTCTGGTCAATGTAGGGATGGTAGTAGGATTCATGCCGGTCACGGGAATCCCCTTGCCGTTAATGAGTTACGGGGGATCGTCAGTGTTGTTCATGTTCCTGGCGCTGGGGATCGTGATGAACGTCCGAATGCGTCGGTTTGTGAACTGATTTTCGAGTTTTTGCCGGTTTGGGAAGATCGCGCCAATTGGGACGCGGGCCGGCAAACGCCGGGCTCACTCGCCGGGAAGGCCATGCCGCAGGGCGGCATCAGGGCCTTCGAAGGGTGACAAAAAGATTACGACTGCCCTCACGTACGAGGGCACGGATCGGCCGCACGAGAAGTGGGCCGGACAGGATTGCAAGACAGGCTAGTGGTTGGCGGGTAACGACCCCTTATGCAAAAAGGTGTGGTCACAAACCTCCAAGAGCTTGTTACTTACGGTGCAGACGATATCCCAAAACTGTAGTAACAAAGATCAGGCTGGAACGCATCCGGGCGAGCGCCCGCGTGTTTTTCCGGCATGATCGCACCGTTCGTCCATTCCCCGTCTGCCTGCTGACCATGCGCCCCGGTCCTCGGGAGTATCCATGAACAAAGAACTTTATGTATCTTCAACCCCCCACGAAACCAAAGTGGCGCTGGTGGAAGATGATCAGGTCGCAGAAGTATTTTTCGAGCGCGAGAACGAATACACGCTTGCAGGATCCATTTACAAGGGCCGGGTAACCCGCGTGCTCCCCGGCATGCAGTCGGCGTTCGTCGATATCGGTCTGGAGCGAGATGCGTTTCTATACGTGTCGGACTTCCTGGAACTGACTGGCGACGAAGACTCCGAGGAGTTTGGGGACATTCCAGCGCCTCCGCCGACCAGCAATCTGAGCCGCTCTGCTCAGCCAGCGGAAGATTCGTTCGCAGCAGGACCGCCGGTGGTGGACGAACAAGCCGAGTTCATTGCAGCGGTCGAAGACCTCGCGGAAGGCGACTCCGAGGGCGAAACGGAGGGTGGAGCAGACCAGCGGGCATCGGGCGAAGAGACACAAACGGGCGATGGCGCCCGCCGGTGGCGTGGCCGCCGCCGTCGCGGCGGACGTCGCGGTGGCCGCGAGGAGCGCTTTCAGCGACCCGAAACACGCAGCGAAGCGGCAGAGACTCCCGTGGAACCGGTTGTCTCGGAGGCTGCGCCGGAGAGCAGGCCGACACCAGAGATCCGGTCTGCGCCTGCCCGTTACGCACCGATCGTGCTGCCGGGCGAATCGATTTCGAAGTACCGCAACCTGCCCCCCGTGGCGCCGGTAGCAGAAGTTACCTCGGAAGAAGCGAGCACGGTAGTGGCTGAAGGCGCGGTGCCGACAGTGGTCGAGGACTTTGTTCCTCAGGTCGAGCCGGTCGTCGAGGAGCAAGAGGAGTACGAGGTGTTCGAGGGGGTCGTTGAGACGGCGGTTGTGCCTCAGTCCGACTCCCCGCTCCATCAGCCATTCGTGAAAGTGCCGAACGAGGAGGCGACAGAAGTGGCTCCGGCAGTAGAAGCGGTCACCGAGGTTGTGGCCGAGCCTTCTGCAATCGTCAGCCCCGCCATCGCGGTGGAACAAGTCGAGGAAGAGACCGAAACGGAGAACTCGACGAGCCGCGAGCCGGTTGAAGCCACCGAGCACGGAACGGTCGAAGTTGCGTCCGGCGCGGAGACAGAGCATCAGGAGTTGGTCGAGGAGACGGAGCCGGCTCAGGCGGTGCGTCACGAGGCGACGCCGTCGGAGGCTCCTGCGGGCCGTACTCTCGAGCACGAGACGCTGGAAGACGACGAGATGGAGTTCCATCCCATGCCCGAAAATCTGGAGGCGATGAGCGAAGTCGCCGGCGATCTAGAGCTGGAATTGGAAGAAGAAACCCTCGACGACGATAACGGGTATTCCGATCGCTGGATTCCCAAAGTGGCGGATGTGGACGAAGACGAGGTCGTTGCAGCTGAGGAGCGGGGCGAAACGCGCTTCGCCGCAGGCGAAGTAGAGGTGGACGAGGACGAAAACGGCGAAGAGGAAGGCAATGGCCGCGCCGAAGTGCGGGCAGCCACGCCGACAGTGGCATATCAGCAGCGCCAGGTGCGACGTGGCGGCGAAGGAGACCGCGACCGCCGCGGGGGGCGCAATTTCCGCGGACGCCGCAACAATGTGCGCGCGAATGCGCATCGGCCGCAGCCGCTGATTTCCGAATTACTCAAGGAAGGACAGGAGATCCTGATCCAGATTGCCAAGGAGCCCATAGCCAAGAAGGGAGCGCGCATCACCAGTCACATCGCGCTGCCGGGCCGGTTCCTGGTGTACATGCCGACGGTGAACCACACGGGCGTGTCGCGCAAGATCAATTCCGAGGAAGAGCGGCAGCGCCTGAAGCGTATTGTCACCAGCGAGCGCGAGAACGGAATTGGCGGCTTCATCGTGCGCACGGCGGCCGCCAATATCAAGGAAGATGAATTGCGCGCCGACATTCGGTTCCTGAAGCACTTGTGGGCCGAAATCAAGACTCGCGCCGATAATGGCAAGTCTCCCGCGCTGATTTATCACGATCTGAACTTGGTGGAGCGCATCCTGCGAGACCAGGTCAGTGCCGACTTTTCGCAAATCTGGGTGGACACCGAGGAAGAGTATGAACGCGTGGTTCGCTTCGCGCAGCGCTTCCAGCCGTCGCTGGTTCGGCGCATCAAGTTGTACACGAAGACCACTCCGTTGTATGAGCACTTCGGAATTCAGGACCAGATCAACGACGCGCTCAAGTCGAAGGTATGGCTGAAGAGCGGCGGCTACATCGTGATCAATCAGACCGAGGCGCTGGTGGCGATCGACATTAATACCGGCAAGTACGTGGGCAAGACGCAACGACTGGAAGACACCATCGTCAAGACGAACATCGAGGCGGTCAAGGAGATCGTGCGGCAGGTCCGTTTGCGCGACCTGGGCGGCATCATCGTGATCGACTTCATCGACATGGATGAGCGCAAAAACCGCCAAAAGGTCATGCAGGCGCTGGAAGAAGCGCTGCGAAGCGACCGTGCGCCGTCGAAGGCGCTACAGTTCAATGACTTCGGGCTGGTGGCCATCACGCGCAAGCGAGTCAAGCAGTCGCTGGAGCGCACCTTGGGTGAAGCGTGTCCGTACTGCGTGGGCGCGGGCTTTGTGAAGTCGGTGCCGACGGTGTGCAACGAGATCTACATCGAGATGCGCAAGATGATCAAGGCGCACGACCGGACCGACGTTACGTTGCGAGTCAATCCGGAAGTGGCAAAGGCGCTGAAGGCCGACAATGGCAAGCTCATTACCGAAATGGAAGAGTTGGTCGGCAAGACAGTGCTGGTGCGGAGCGATGCATTGCTGCATCAGGAAAACTTCGACATTCAATAGCGATTGGGAATTGCCAGCAGGAGCCGGGCCAAACGCCCGGCTTTTGCATTGGTGCGCTCGCCTGAAGTCAGGCGGGGATTAGCTTGGGCGTGTCGAGCTTGCCTGCGACTTGCTCAAACGGAAGGAACACGGAAAAGGCAGTGCCGCTGCGGCCGGCCCGCACCGTGCTGATGAAGTGGATGGTGCCTTCGTGCTTTTCGACGATGCCGCGCGTTACCCACAGCCCGAGGCCGGTACCGCCCTCGCCCTTTGTTGTGTAGAAGGGCGAAAACAGGTTTTTGCGCACGTCCGCCGGAATGCCGCCGCCGTTGTCGAGCACGGTGACCCTCACACCCCTGCGAAGTGAATCGCTAGACAGATTCGATTCGTAGACATGGAGTAGCAATCTACCGCCTGACGGCATGCTGTGAATGGCGTTGGACACGAGATTGGCGAAAACCTGCCTCAGCTCGCCCGGGAAACCGCGCACCGAGCGGTGAGTCTCGAATCGTTTCGTGACGCTGATGCCCGTCATCTGAATTTGGGGAGAGTATAAAGTCAGAACACTTTCCAGGACCTTGACCATGTCCACCTGAACCGGCGACTGGGCCTCCCGGTGGAAGGTCAGGAGCTGGCCTGTGATCTGGGTGATGCGGGCCAGCTCCTCTCCGGCCATATCGAGATACTGGCGAGTCTCAGGGTCAGGATAAGTGCCCTGGCGGAGCAGGAAGAGCAGGTTCGAGACCGTGTCCAGCGGATTGCGGATTTCGTGGGCAATCGTGGCCGCCATGCGCCCAGCCTGGGTCAGGCGATCGCTAGCGCGGAGGGTCTGTTCCGTCTGTCGGCGCTGGGTCACGTCGCGGAAGACCAGCACGACACCGGAAAGCAGGCTATTCTCGTCAACTATTGGGGCCGCGCTCATTTCAACCGGATATTCCTGTCCTGACTGGCTGACGAGAAGGGTCTGGTTGGACATAGCGATGACCTTTTCAGACCGACGGACGGCCTCGACCAGGTCGTCGAGCGGTTCTCGTGTCCTTTCGGCGATCAGCCGCGCTACTTCGCCCAAAGGGCGTCCTCGCGCCTGGGTGTGGTCGGTCCAGCCCGTGAGCTGCTGGGCTACAGGATTGATGTATCTCACGATTCCTTCGGCGTCGGTGGCGATGACGGCGTCTCCCAGACTGTTCAACGTGATCTGAAACCGCTCGCGGCTTTCCGCTAACTGGCGGCTCTTTTCCTCTTCCGTGTGGAGATGGTTCTCGTAACTATTGGAAAGCTGGCGCAATTCGCGGCGGGTCAGAGTGAAGAGCAGTCCAGCAACCATGATCGATAATCCGATGGCGCTATAAAGGGATACGTGGCTCCAGTTCGTAGCTCTGCGGGTGCGTATCTGCAGCAGTCGCTCTTCCTCGCCTACGATCTCCGTTTGCCGGCTTCGGATCTGTTCCATCAGGAGGTCGCCTTGCAGTAACTCTCCTTCAGTCGGCCGCTTTCTGGCATGGGCGGCAATCTCGTGTTCCGCCCAATGAATCCAGTTATCGTCAAACTCGCGAATGTCATGAACGCGCGCTTTTTGCAGGGCATTATCGTTGGTCAGTTTGGCTAAGGCATCGATGCTGGCGGGCAGTTGGGATTCTGCGTTGCGAAAGATTTTCAGGAACTTCTCGTCTCCCGTGAGCTCGAATCCCCGGGCGCTGGACTCCATGTCAGCCATGTACCGCATGGCTTGGCGGGCGTTGGCAATCACCTGATCGGTGTGCTCGACCGACCGCAGCGACTGCATCAGAGTGAGGATCTCAACGGCCAGGATGATCGCGAGCACGCCCAGCAATGCCACGGGAATGGCAACAGTGCGGCGCAGAAGCCGCTGGAATTTGAGTTCATCCATGGGATGGGCCATCTAGCGGGTGCCAGCCAGACACCCCGATGATATCGCAACCCGGAGTTCTCTTAATGAATGCGCCGCTAATCGGCCGGAATAGCTTTTTGGTCGGCGGAACGTGCCGGTCGACTCAGTTGACGCCTGACTGGAGCCAATTGCCATGCCCACGCGATGATTCTGTACGCCAGGAGCACGCCGAGGATGCAGGCGTAGATGAGCGGCTTGCGGATGTCTTTCTTGACCAACCATATGTAGTGAATCACTCCGGCGATAGCGGTCGCGTAGATCAGCCGATGGAGCGTCTGCCACTTCTTCCCCAGCCAGCGAATCGACCACTGGGTCGAGGTCAGCGCCAGCGGGACCATCAGCACGAATGCGGTGAATCCGACCGTGATGAAAGGCCGCTTTACCACATCTTTTGTGACGCTGTGCCAGTCGAAGAACTGGTCGAGCCAGATGTAGGTCAGGAAATGAAGCGACCCGTAGAAAAACGCGAACAGTCCCAGCATGCGGCGGTACTGAATGAGCCAGTACTGCCTGGTGAGCTTGCGCAGGGGAGTGATGCACAACGTGACCATCAGGAAGACGAGCGTCCAGGTGCCGGTGGACCAGGTGATGACTTGGATTGGGTTGGCGCCCAGGGCGGAGATGTAGGCCTTCCATGCCAGCCTGCCAAGAGGCATAAGGCAGGTGATAAATACGATCGGCTTGAGATATTTCGGTTTCAACTATCTGGCCTAGAAATTCTTCTTGAGGTCCATGCCGGTGTATAGCGAAGCGACCTGGTCGCCATAGCCATTGAACATCAACGTTGGACGCTTGGTGAACTCGCCGATGCGGCGCTCCTTGGCCTGGCTCCAGCGGGGATGATCGACGTTGGGATTTACGTTCGAGTAGAAACCATACTCGTTGGGACCGGCCTTGGTCCAGGTCGAAACCGGCTGCTTTTCCACCAGCTTGATCTTGACGATGGCTTTGATTCCTTTGAATCCGTATTTCCACGGAACGACCAGCCGAATCGGAGCGCCATCCTGGTTGGGCAGCGTTTCTCCGTACAAGCCCACAGACAAGATCGTCAGCGGATGCATGGCTTCGTCCATGCGCAAACCTTCCACGTAGGGCCAGTCGAGGACATTGCGCTGCTGGCCGGGGAAGCGCTTGGGATCCATAAGAGACGTGAATTCGACGAACTTGGCTTTCGAGTTGGGCTGAACATCGTTTAAAACCGCGCTGAGTGGGAAGCCGATCCACGGGATTACCATCGACCAGCCTTCGACGCACCGCATGCGATAGATGCGCTCTTCGAGGTGCAGTTTCAGGAGCGTGTCGATGTCGTAAGTTTTCGGCTTGTTAACCAACCCTTCCACCTTGACGGTCCACGGACGAGGGTTGAAATTCTTGGCTAGTTCAGCGGGCTCGTATTTGTCGGTGCTGAACTCGTAGTAGTTGTTGTAATGCGTCACGTCGTTGAAGGGCGTCTGCTTTTCTGAGGTGCTGTACTGGCTCTTGGTGTAGTCCAGCTTGGTGCCGGCGAGCACGGACTCCGGGGGCGAGAGCACTTTGCCGAGTAGGCGCGCGCCCGCAGCGGCGCCAAGGATGGCACCGGCACCGGCGATAAACGTTCGGCGATTCAGATACAGCTCTTTCGGGGTAATTTCGGATGATCGAATGTCAGACGACTTCTTAAACAGCATGAATTCCAGCGCTCCTGCCGATCACCTGAGTTGGCGATCTACCTGTTATTCGTATTGATTCGCGAGAACGGATTTCGTTACAGCCACGAAGACGGGCATTTTTGTGCAAGCCATAGCTACCTAAGTGGATGCTTGGAGGGGCGGCAGCGATTCTGCTTGGCACGAAAGCGCTACTACTGAAATTGGTAGTACACAGCGACGATGGAACCAATCTGGTGAATCGGTCGTATCTAGCATCAAGGATAGTATTGCCTCCAGGAGACCCTGACATGAATCGTAGCAAGCGCTTGTTTCTTCTGTCCGCCTTGGTGCTGTTTGCGATGGTTCCGACATTGCTGATGGCGAAGGGCAACGGCGAGGACCGGGTCCATTTCTTTCAGAGCATCACGGTTGACGCTGACGAAACAGTGGGCGACATTGTGTGCATCGGCTGCTCGATTCGCATGTCAGGCACATCCGGAGACACGGTTGCGATCTTGGGGAGCATCCTGGTTGACGGGACCGTGAAAGGCGATGCTGTCGCGGTTGGCGGCGGCATCAAACTGGGTGAAGACGCCCAGGTTATGGGTGACACGGTTGGGCTGGGAGGCGGAATCGCGCGGCATCCGAATGCCGTAGTGAAGGGTCAAACCGTGAGCGAGGCTGGGCCGCTAATCTTCATCGGTCTTTTCCTGGGCGGGGTCGTGCTTCCTTTGTTGCCGATCATCCTGATCATCTGGCTGATTGTCTGGCTCGTGCGGCGGGACCGTCCGGCGCCATCCGCGCCGGTTGCCTATAGATAGTGAAGAGGCTTTTCGGGAGCTTCCCGGCGGTTCGATGTGTTCCAGGAGCGGGTGGTCGACCGGTTCCGTCAGTTCAAATCCGCCGAATTCCAGTCATACATCACACCGAAGAGTGCAGTTCATCACCGTGACACTAGCGTGAATAGTGTTAGCGTTGGCTTAAAGCTGTTTGAATTCATGACCCTCGAGAAATGTGTGGGAAGGTTCTATGCGCCAAACCGACCCGGACAATTATGGAAATGCCGACTCTAACGACACCAGTGTCTCTCGGTCGTCGTTGGTGGAACGTGCTCCTTTCGGAATCTGTCGTTCGTCACTGTCAGGCGATCGATTCACGTCCGTAAATCCCGCCTTTTGCCAGATGCTGGGCTACTCCGAAGAGGAGTTGCTTGGCATGTCGATCTCGGAACAACTCCTCTCTCCAGCTCCCAATCGCATCGAGCTACGGGATCTCCTGCAGCGGGACCACCGCTCTCAATGCGCAGGAAACCTCGCTGCGGCGAAAAGACGGTAGCTTGGCGCGAGTGCGGGTGACGGCTTACCTGACATCGAACCAGCGGGGCGAGTTGGACGATGTCGAATCCTACTTCAGGGACTTGACCGAGCAGAGCGTGCTGGAGCAGCAGATCCGCGCGGTGCAGAAACTCGAGGCCGTAGGACGGCTTGCGGGCGGAGTGGCCCACGACTTCAACAACATTCTTGTGGTCATCAAGCTCTCCACTGAGATGATGCTGAGCCAGGTAACGCCGGAGAATCCGCTGACGCGCTCGCTATTGCAGGTATCGCATGCCGCTGATAGAGCAGCATCGCTTACGAAGCAAATGCTGGCCTTCAGCCGCCGACAGGTGATGCAGGCGCGGGTAGTCAACATCAATGCCATCGTCAGTGACACGCTGCACATGTTACGACGCATGATTGGAGAAGACGTGCAACTGGTTACGCGTCTGGCCGAACACTTGTCCAATACGCGGCTCGACCCCGACCAACTCAGCCAGATTGTGTTCAATCTCGCGGTGAATGCCCGCGACGCCATGCCGAATGGAGGAACGCTCGAAATCGAAACTGCAGACGTCGAGCTTGATGAGGCGTATGCCCGAACTCATCCTCCGGCGCAACCCGGGAACTACGTGGTTTTGTCGGTAAGCGATTCCGGGAACGGAATCGCCAAAGACGATCTGCCCCGTATTTTCGAGCCCTTCTTTACAACGAAGGATATGGGGAAAGGCACCGGCTTGGGTCTCGCGATTGTTTACGGAATCGTGAAGCAAAGCGGGGGCTACATTTGGGTGTACAGCGAGCCGGGTTTGGGAACCACGTTCAAGCTGTACTTCCCGGTGACGAGCGCGACCGTGGGTACGGAGCCTCAAAACATCACGGTAGCGGACCAGCCGGATGGGGAGACAATCCTGATTGTTGAGGACGATGACGCTATTCGCGTGAACTTGCGCGATTGTCTGCAGCATCTGGGATACACAGTTCTGGAGGCTGAGAGCGGGAAGGCAGCTTTGGAGATGTGCGAAAGTCGCGGGGGCAAAATCGAGTTGATGATGACCGACCTTGTCATGCCGGGGATGAGCGGGCGGGAGATTGCGGCACAAATTTCGCGACGATATCCGGCGGTCCGGGTAATGTACACCTCCGGCTACACCGATGACGTGGCGGCCCGCCGCGAACTGCGGCAAGATGGAACGATTTTCCTCGAGAAGCCATACACGGTCGCTGATCTGGCACGAGCCGTCCGGCGGGCATTGTTCGCCAAGCGGCAGGCGGATGCTGATACCACCATCGCGGAGCATGCGGCGTCGGCGGCCGGCAGCACTTAGACGAATTGTCATTGTGCGAGTGGGCGAGACCGTCAGTCCTGATCGGCAGCAAACAGGCCTTGCCAAGAGTCGTCGAGCGTGCACCATCGGCCCTGGTCCAGTGAGTTTGCCGGCGACTCAGGCAGGTAGAGAATGCCGTGACCTTGCGGGCACACCATCTCTGTTCCGGCCCAGTTCAGAAGAATGGAGCCAGTGCGCCCGATGTCGACCGGCAATTCGAGCCCGCGAAGACATGTCCGGCAGCGTCGCTGCTGGTCGCGGACCGACCACGACAGCGCCACGATGGCCAGCGGCAGGAAGAGCCAGGTCGAGTATTCGTCCGACAGCGGATAGGCCGAACCGGCAATCCAATCCGCAATCGAGTGAACCACGCACCACGAAACCAAGGCGACGAGACTCAATACAAGAACTGATTTCAGGGCGAAGAAGCCCAGCCAGAGGGCGCGTGCCCCGGAGCGCTCAGGCAGGTTGCCGAAGCCGTTCGCGGAGAGTCGCAGCACCACCACGAGCACGGCACAGCTGACCGCCAGCACTAATAACCAAAGAAAGCTCATTAGATTTCGCCGCACTTGTGCCGCCACGGTGACGACCTGCAGTTGCGAGGAAGGATGAACGTATCCGGCGCTTTCCGTGAGGTCGCTGAGATCGCTTTGCAAGTGCTCGGGAGTTGCGCCGCCATGCAGGCGTGCGACCGCACCAACGCGGCGTTGAAAGTTCGTAAACAACATGGCGGGGTCGATGAGTTCCCAGACCACGATACCGGGCGAAATCATGCGAAAGGTCGCGGGTAGCACGCCAATTACGCGGTGCGGCGTACCGTTCAGGACAACCTGCCTGCCAAGGATGTTGGGATCGGCGTTGAGTTCATGCTGCCAGAGCGAATAGCTCAACAGCACGCACGCGGGACATTCCTGGACGTCGTCGGGCAAAAAGACCCGGCCGAGCGCTGCCTTCGCGCCAACCGTGGCGAAGAACGCAGTGCCCACACGGGCCGTAGCGATGGGCAAGTCCCGCCTCGGCAGCAGGAGGGCGGAAGGTCCCCAGGAAAACGGCGTGAGTCCCTCGGCCAGGCTTGATTTAGCCCAAATTGAGGACAGATCGAGCAGCGTATCGGAGCGTGTGCGGCTGTACTTGCCGTTGATACCGCTGCCGTCGAGGATGATCACTACAACGCGATCGGCATGAGCAATTGGCTCAGAAAACGCCAGGCGCGTCGCCGGGATGATGCCGCTGCCCAGCGATATGAGGGCGACGGCAATGGAGAGCGCCACAAGCAGAAAGGCGGGAGACCGAGCCACTCCGCGAACACCGCCGCGCAAGCGGTCGCGGTCATAGCGCAACCAGAACGCCTCGGGAAACAGGCGCCAGCAGGCACGGGCGACGAGAAGGCGGTTTTGCGCGGTGAACTGGCCCGACTCGGACAGGAAGTGACACCAGTGCCAGAACCGGCGTTGCTGACCAGAACGCCAGGCTTCGCGCTCGTGGCGAGGTACGAGCCAGGCGGCTGCCCACACGAATACGCGGCAACGCCAGAGAGTTGCGCGCAAACGATCTGAATACCACATCATGCCGCTCCTCACCCAAACGCACACGGACAGCGCTGGGTGGCATCTTACGGCAAATTCACTCTTGAACAGACGCTCGTGAAGGGCGAGAGGTTCCAGCAAAAGTTGCCGCGGGTGTTGCCGTCGATCGGGCTGCGGGTAGTGTTTTTGGATTATTGTTGGCTGCTTTCGAAATCGCTGTAATGAAGGCCAGCGTTCCGAGTGGATGAGGGCCGCGGACGGAACAGACGGCTGGGGTGCCGTCGCGGTGAGGGCCATCGCACAGGTCCGGAGGCTGTAGACGCTCTGGATGGCCGTCGCGACACAAGCCAAAACACGGAGTTTGTCTGGATGGATTGGCAGCATTCTTGTGCGCTGCCTTGGCGGACTCTCCGTGCGGGGCCGCAAAGAAATGCATTCGTTTGACTGGCGCGAAAAGGTGGGGGTGCAAGAAAGATGAACTGGTGGCTGCAACGCAGCTTGGCAGAGGTGGAGAACCTTATAATCAAGGGTACTCTCGCCGTTGTCCCTTGAGGAGACAGCCTGAATGAATGCACCTCTGCGCCGGCTTGTAACCGGCAGCATAGCCTTGTGTCTGCTCGCGCCGTACGGTTGGGCTGACACCCCGCAGGTTCGGGCCGAGGCGGCCAAGCTCAACAACCTGGGAGTCGCCTTCATGAACCAGCAACTTATGGAGAAGGCCACCGCCAAGTTCGACGAGGCCTACAAGCTGGATCCGACGCTGGCCACCGCGTCCTTGAATAAAGGCATCGCCCTGCTCAATCAACAGCGGCTACCCGAGGCGGAGGCAGCCTTGCAACAGGCTGCCGCCAAGGACCCGGGCAATCCACGCGTCTGGTACAACCTGGGGCTGGTGCATCGCGGTTCGGGCAACACGGCAGAAGCGATCAATGACTTCCAGAAGGTGCTGAAGATCGATCCCTCCGATCCGGATGCGTATTACTTTTTGGGCACGTTTTACAGCCAGCAGCAACAGTACGCGAAGGCCATCGATGCGTTTCAACAGGCGCTCAAGCTCAACCCGCTGCATGCTTCAGCCGAATTCGGCCTGGGTCGCGCACTGCAGCGCTCGGGTCAGACGGAAGAAGCGCGCATACACCTGAAACGCTTCGAGTACCTCACGCACAACAAGATTTCGTCGGCCATCACGCTGACCTACGGCGAGCAGGGAAAGTACTCGGTCGCACAGGACGTGATCACGACCGATCCTGCGGTGGGGGCAATGATCCCGGTGACGTTTGTGCCGCAGGCGCTGGGAGCGGGTAAAAGCGGCGCCGCGGGCGTGTGCATGATCGATGTCGACGGCGATGGAAAGTATGACGTTGTCTCGATGGCGGACGGCAACTCTGCCATCAAGATTTTCCGGGCGATGGGTGAAGGTAAATTCAAGGACGAGGCTGCTGCACAGTTCGGCTTGGCGCTGAAGGGCAGGGGCGTGTCTTGTGCGGTGGGCGATTACGACAACGACGGCAAGAACGACCTTGCGGTTGCGCTGAGTGATCGGGTCGTGCTGTTTCACAACGACGGCGGCGGGAAGTTCACCGATGTGACCGAGAAGGTAGGGATCACGGCGTTGAATCAGCCCGCAGGCATGACCTTCGTAGATTACGACCACGACAGCGACCTCGACCTGTTCGTTGCCGGTAAGCGCCTGAGCGGGGTTAAGGATTCCACCGACAACGTGGTCTGGCGCAACAACGGCAACAGCACGTTCACGAACTGGACGAAGGAAGCTGGATTCGCCGGCGAAGGCGCGACGACCAGCGTGGTTCTTTCTGACATTAACAACGACCGCGCAGTGGATCTGGTGGTCACAGGGGCCAATGGCGCGCCGACGGTTTATCTCAACCAGCGTGAAGGGCCGTTCAAGGCGATGCCGTTGTATGACACGGTGGGATTGGCTCCGGCGACGGGCGTATACGTTCTCGACTACAACAAAGATGGCTGGATGGACGTCGCGCTTACACATCAGGGGGCACCGGGTATCAGTCTCTGGCGCAACGTTGATGGCACACATTTCGAACGCGTGCCGCTGCCAACCGCCGATGCAAAAGAGGGCTGGGGCATCACCGCCATCGACTTCGACAACGATGGCTGGATTGACCTGGCGGCGGTGGTCGAGACGGCGAAGGGAACGGAAGTTCGAGTGTTTCGCAACAAGGGTGCGCAGGGCTTCGAAGACGTCAGCGCGTCGCTAGGACTCGACAAACTGAAGCTCCACGATCCGCGGGCGTTGATTGCCGCCGACCTCGACAGCGACCTCGCCGCGGACCTATTGGTGACGCAAGCGAGCGGCGATCCGGTGCTGCTTTACAACCAGGGCGGCAACAAGAACCACGCGCTGAAAATTGACTTCAAGGGCCTGGCCGACAACAAAACCGGCATCGGAACGAAGGTCGAAATCTTCGCCAACGGCACGTGGCAGAAGTTCGAGGTTGCCGGCGGCGCGGGCTTCTTGAGCCAGGGGCCTCCGGAAGTCCTTGCCGGACTGGGCAAGAACACCAACGCCGACATTGTGCGGATGCTGTGGCCAACGGGGGTACTGCAAGACGAGATCGACGTCGCAGTGAACAAACCGGCGTCGTTCATGGAGCTTGACCGGCGCGGGAGTTCGTGTCCAACGCTTTTTGCGTGGAACGGCGAGAAATACGAATTCATCACCGACGTGATCGGCGCAGGTGTGGTTGGGCACTGGATTTCACCGGTGTCGAAGAACACGCCGGATCCTGACGAGTGGGTCAAGATCGACGGGTCGAAAATTCGCGCCAAAGACGGCTACCTGAGCTTGCGCTTCGGCGAGCCGATGGAGGAAGTGAACTACATCGATCAACTGCGCATGGTGGCGGTGGACCATCCCGCGGATGTGGATGTTTATCCAGACGAGCGCTTCCTCGACGACCCGCCGTTCGCCAGTGGCAAGACTGTGGCGACCTCGCAGCCGCATCGTCCGGTCGGCGCGTGGGACAACCAGGGCAACGACGTACTGCAAACGCTCAGCGCGCGCGACCACCAATATGTTCGCGATTTCACCAACTTGCCTTATGCGGGATTTGCAAATACGCATTCGCTGACGCTCGATCTCGGCACTTGGACGCCGAAGCAGCCGTTGCGGCTGTTCCTGAGCGGGTTCATCGAGTACTTCAGCGCGACCTCGATGTATGCCGCTTGGCAGGCGGGGCTGAAGCCGATATCGCCTTACGTCGAGGCCCAATTGCCCGACGGATCGTGGCAGCGAGTGGTCGACGAGATGGGGTTCCCGGCGGGACTCCCGCGCACCATCACCGTTGACTTAACCGGCAAGCTGCCGGCCAGAGCGCGGAAGATCCGCATCACCTCGAATCTGCAGATCTACTGGGACCAGGTGCTGGTGGACAACGGACCTGCCCGCGAAAAAGAAGTTCGCACGACCGAGCTGCCGCTTTCACTAGCGACGTTGGGCTTCCGTGGCTATCCGCGGCAGGTGGACGGCGCGACTCCCGGCGACCTCACCTACCACTATGAAGAGGTCAGCACGACGGGTCCGTTCTCGCGGTTCCGCGGCAGCTACACGCAGTACGGCGATGTGACGCCGCTGCTGACCTCGATCGACAACAAGTTCGCCATCTTCGGCACAGGCGAAGACATCGACGCCGAGTTCGATACGGCGGCGTTGCCGGCGGTGCCGCAGGGATGGAAGCGCGATTACTTCTTCTACGCCAACGGCTTCGTCAAAGACATGGACTTCTACGAGGCGATTCCGTTCACCGTCGCCGAGATGCCGTTCCACGGAATGAGCACATATCCGTACCCCGCGACGCAGCACTATCCCGACGATGCAACGGCGAACGGCTACCGCTTCGACTGGAATGACCGTTTCGAGTCGGGCGCCAGCAAAGCGCGGGGCTATCGCTTCGCGTACGGCACGCGGACGATCGATCCGGGGCCGTTGACTCCACATAAGAACTCTCACCCGACACACGATGACGAGCACACAGGAGGCTCGACCGGACAACAATGAGGAAGTTAGCAACGTTCTCGATTGCTGCGCTGACGATTTCAGCCATTTACCTGTACGCCTGGCCGGCGGCGAACTTGTTTTACGCCGCAGCCGTTCTGTTCCACGTGGGACTCGGAGTGCTGTTCTGCATCGGCGGTCTGTTCCTGCTCCCGACGTTGATGCGCCAGCCCCTCGCAGTGAAAGCCGGGGCAGTGATTCTGGCTGTCGGTGCCGTGATCGGACTAGTGCTGATCAAGACCGGCACTACGCGGGTGCACTGGAACCTGCTGTATGTCCACATGGCCGTGTCGGCCGTCGGCGTGATTTCGCTGTTTGCGTGGTGGTTGGCACAGCGCGACTCCGGCAAACGCCGTCCATGGGTCACCGTATTTGCAACCGTAGTTGTTGCCGTTGCTGTTTCGCTGGCTGCGCACTATTCCCGCGATTCGTGGAGCAAGCGCTTCGTAATCCACAACCCGTCAGTGGCGCCGCTGTCCATGAACAACGAAGGCGACGGCGCGACCGGTCCCTTCTTTCCCAGTTCGGCCCAGGTTGCAGGCAACATTAAGATTCCGTCGAAATACTTCATGGAGTCCGACGCCTGCCAACGCTGCCACCAGGACATCTTCAAGGAATGGAACAGCTCGGCGCATCACTTCTCGTCGTTCAACAATCAGTGGTACCGCAAGAGCGTGGAGTACATGCAGGACGTCAACGGGGTGAAGCCCTCAAAGTGGTGCGGCGGCTGCCACGACCCGGCTGTGCTTTACAGCGGCATGATGGATACGCCCATCAAGGAGATCGTGAACACTCCCCCGGCTCAGGCCGGCCTAGGCTGCATGATGTGCCACTCCATTACCCAGGTGAAGAGCACCATGGGGCAGGCCGATTTCAGGCTCGACTATCCGGAACTTCACGAGTTGGCCGCCAGCAAGAATCCGGTCATCCGGTTTTTGCACGACTTCAGCGTCAAGCTGAATCCAGAGCCGCACCGGCGCGTATTCCTGAAGCCCTTCATGCGCACGCAGACGCCGGAATTCTGCTCGACGTGTCACAAGGTGCACCTCGACGTGCCGGTGAACAACTACCGCTGGCTGCGCGGCTTCAACGAGTACGACAACTGGCAGGCCAGCGGGGTCTCCGGCCTGGGCGCGCGCTCCTTCTACTATCCGCCGAAGCCGCAGGGTTGCCAGGACTGCCACATGCCCGAGACGCGGTCGAACGACATGGGCAACGTCGCGGGTATGATCCACTCGCACTCGTTCCCGGCGGCCAACACAGCCCTGCCAACCGCCAATGAGGATGCTCACCAGTTGGGGCTGACGGAAGGCTTTCTGAAGAGCGGCGTGGTCAGCATCGACATCTTTGCTCTGTCGAACGCAGGACCCGTCACCAGCTCAAAAGGCGGTCCGCAATCTGATTTGCAGACTACTTTTGCCGTCGGTGAAGAAGCCGAAATGAAGACAACCGGCGAATCCGCCGGGGTGGTTGCTCCGGTGACGGCGCCGCTCGACGAAGTGCAGGGAACGGTGCGTCGCGGCGAGAGCGCACGCATTGACGTGGTGGTGCGCACGCGCAAGGTCGGCCACTTCTTCCCCGGCGGCACGGTGGATGCTCCTGAGACGTGGGTCGAGCTGAAGGCCGTGGACGACAAGGGGCAAGTACTCTTCTGGAGTGGCAAAGTGGGAGACGATGGCAAAGGCCCGGTCGATCCCGGCGCGCACTTCTATCGTTCGCTGCAGATCGACGAGCACGGTAATCCCATCAACAAACGAAATGCATGGGCGACGCGCGCGGTCGTGTACGTGCGACTGATTCCGCCGGGAGCGGCGGATACCATTCACTACCGGCTGAACGTGCCGCAGAACGCGGGCAGCAAGATCACGCTCACCGCCAAGTTGTGTTATCGCAAGTTCTCCTGGTGGAACACGCACTTCGCTTATGCGGGAGTTTCGCAACAACCGCCAACAGCGCCCCAAACGGACAAGAGCTATGACGACCGGCAATTCACCTTCGATGGCGACCTCAGTGAGGTGTCGGGCAAGCTGAAGGAAATACCTGACCTTCCTATCGTTGTAATGGCCGAAGACACAGTTGAACTGAAAGTGCTACCCAAGGGCGCGGCTGCCGAGGCACCAAAGACCATCATCGAGAAGGCCGACTGGCAGCGCTGGAACGACTACGGCATCGGCCTGTTCCTGCAGGGCGACTTCAAGGGAGCGGCAGCAGCGTGGGAGAAGGTCACCGAGGCCGACCCCAACAACCCCGATGGCTGGGTGAACCTTGGCCGCGTCGCGGTGCAAGAGGGCGACATGGAGCGGGCGCGGACCGTGCTGCAGAAGGCGCTGGCTCTGAGTCCAAACCTTGCGCGGGCGCATTACTTTTACGCTCGCGTACTGCGCTCCGACGGCGATTACGACGGCGCAGCCCGGCAGTTGCAGCTGGTGCTCCAGCAGTATCCCCGCGACCGAGTTGCGCGGAATGACCTCGGGCGCGTGCTGTTTCTATCGCGTAAGTATTCCGAAGCGATCGCGCAGATTCAGCAGGCGATTGCCGTCGATCCGGAAGACCTTCAGGCAAACTACAATCTGATGCTTTGCTACAAAGGGATGGGCGACTCGGCGAAGGCCGCGGAGTACGAAAAGCTCTACCTGCGCTTCAAAGCCGATGAGTCTTCGCAAGTGATTACCGGACCGTACCGTCGGCTGCATCCAGAGGACAACAACGAACGCCAACTGATTCATGAGCATGTTTCCGCGCCACTGACGCCTGTACAGGATGGGGCGAAGGCTCCGGCGGCTGTGGCCGGGAGACGTGCCGTGACTGCGGGAGGCAAGTAACCGAGCCATGAACGTCATACGAAAATCATCGTTTCTCATCATGCTGTGTGCCACGCTGGTCTCCGTCTCGACGGCGCAGGTTACCTTCCGCGATATCACCAAACAAGCCGGGATCAACTTCGTGCACACCAACGGCGCGGTGGGGAAGAAGTGGCTGCCGGAGACCATGGGCGTGGGCTGCGCGTTTATCGATTACGACAACGACGGCTATCCCGACATCCTGCTGGTAAACGGCAAAGATTGGACGGGGTCCGGCAAGTCCTCCACACTGAAGCTCTACCATAACAACCGCAATGGCACGTTCACGGATGTAACTGCGAAAGCAGGGCTGGCGGTATCGCTGTACGGCATGGGCGCTGCCGTTGCCGACTACGACAACGACGGCTACGACGACATTTACGTGTCGGCACTGGGTCAAAGCCACTTGTTCCACAACAACGGCAACGGCACGTTCAGCGACGTTACCAAGGCCGCTGGCATGATGGGGCCCAACGAGTTCAGCACCAGCGCGGCGTGGCTTGACTACGATCGCGACGGCAAACTCGACCTCATCGTCGTCAATTACGTGCAATGGAGCCAGCAAGGCGACATCTACTGCACTCTCGATGGCACCCACAAATCGTATTGCACACCGGAGTCTTACAAGGGCGCCTCAGTACGCTTGTGGCACAACCTCGGCAACGGAAAGTTTGAAGACGCAACCGCCAAGGCAGGCCTGTTTGACAACTCGTCCAAGTCGCTGGGCGTCACCGTGCTTGACGTGAACGGCGACGGCTGGCCCGACCTCATCATTGCCAATGACACGCAGCCGAACAAGCTGTACGTCAACAACACCAAGGGCGGGTTCACCGAGTCGGCAGTGTCGGCCGGATTGGCCTTCAGCGAAGATGGCGTGGCGCGCGCCGGTATGGGCGTGGATGCCGCCGATTACGACCACACCGGACGTCAGAGCATCGTCATTGGCAACTTCGCCAACCAGATGCTGGCGCTCTACCACAACGAGGGCAACGGCCTGTTCGTGGATGAGGCTCCGCGTTCCGAGATTGGGCGCCGCAGCCTGCTGACCCTGGGATTTGCGACGCTCTTTCTCGACTATGACAACGACGGCTGGCTCGACATCTTCGTCGCTAACGGTCATATCGAGAACGAAATTGAGCGCATTCAGAAGCGGGTCAAGTACGCCGAGTCGCCGCACCTGTTCCACAATCAGGGCAAGGGAAAGTTTGCCGACGCGACGCAGGCGGTTGGGCCGGACCTCGGTACGCCACGTGTCGGGCGGGGCGCCGCCTACGCTGACATCGACAACGACGGCGACCTCGACCTGTTGATGACGACCAACGCCGGGCCTGCCGTCTTGTTTCGAAATGACGGCGGAAACAGCAATATGAGCCTTCGTATCAAACTGGTCGGCACGCGATCGAATCGCGACGGCATCGGGACCATGGCCATTGTGAAAGCCAATGGCGACCGCCAGACGCAGTTGTTGCGCAGCGGATCAGGATATCTGTCCTCCAGCGAACTGGTGCTTACGTTCGGGATGGGGAAAGCTGCGCAGGCCGACGAAATCGAATTGCGCTGGCCCAGCGGACAGGTGGACAAGCTGACGAAAGTTGCAGGGGGACAGACCATTACGGTGAAGGAAGGTGCAGGCATCGTGCAGCAGCGTCCGTTTGGAGCAGCACCCGCTCCGGCTGCACCAACTGCGCCGCCCCACAAGACGAAGCGATGAAGCCTGTCACGCAGCAGTCAGCCTGCGAACTGCTGGCGCTACTGCAAGCGCGAAAGATTTCCGCGCTCGAGTTGGCCGACGCGTACATTCGGCAGATCGAACGGCTGAACCCGCAGATCAACGCACTCGTCGATTTCGACGCAGAGCGTGTGCGTGAGCAGGCGCGGGTGATTGACAGCGCCTCCGGCGCGCCGGGACCGCTTGCCGGTCTTCCGGTAACGGTGAAGTCATCGATCTCGACGGCTGGTTATCGCTGCGAGATCGGCAGCTTGGTAAATAAGGGGAGCATCCCAGCCAAAGATGCGACGGTGGTGGCGCGGCTACGACAGGCTGGCGCTGTCATCCTCGGCACCACCAATTGCCCTGAGTACTTGATGGCTTACGTTACCGACAACCTGCTGCACGGCCGCACCAACAATCCCTGGAACCTCGATTACACGCCGGGCGGCTCCAGCGGCGGCGAGTCAGCGGCGATTGCGGCAGGCATGTCAGGCGGAGGGCTCGGCAGTGACAGCGGCGGCTCGGTGCGCGTGCCGGCGCACTTCACCGGAATCTGTTCGTTGAAGCCGACCCCGGGGCGCATTCCCGGCGATGGGCATCTGCCGCCGTGCATCGGACCTTTCTCGTTTCTCGGTGCCATTGGCCCCATGGCGCGTACCATCGACGACGTCACGCGGCTGTTTAACTCCCTCTCGGGGCAGGACCCTGTCGATCCCGCGAGTCCTCCAGTCGCGCTGCGCACGCCAAGCCTCGACGACGTCAGGCGTATCCCCATCGGCTACTTCGAAGACGACGACATCACGCCGGTTACGCCGGAGACGCGGCAAGCGATTCACGACGCTGCAGGGGCGCTGCGCAACGCTGGATTCGACGTGCGTCCGTTCCGTCCTCAGGCTCTCGAGCAGGCCCGCAAGTTGTGGGAGCTCTTCTTCATGCGCTGCGGCGCCATGTTCGAAGAGGCGTTGGTGCGCGGCCAAGAAGACAAGCTGAGCCCGGTGTTTCGCGACTTCCTGGCGCGGGCGCATTTCGCGGGGCCACTGACGGCGAATGAGTTGCTCACGGCCTGGGCTGAGGCCGACATCATCCGCCACAAGCTGCTGGAGCAGATGCGGGAGTTTCCCCTCCTATTATGCCCCGTTGCTTCGGTGCCGGCGTTCCGTCACGATGAGCGAAGCTGGACCATCGACGGACAGCAAGTCGATTATCTCGACGCCATGCGCTATACCCAATGGTTCAATTTGCTGGCGGCGCCCGCGGCGGTCGTGCCCGTCGGCCGGTCATCCGAGGGACTGCCCATCGGCGTGCAAATCGTCGGCCGCCCGTTTGAGGACGAAGTAGTGCTACAGGTCGCGTCGGCCATCGATCGCGCGTTTGGCTACGTTCCGCCTCCAATCTGCAATCGCGAGTAAGCTGCGATAATAAAAACTTGCATTATCGACTCATGAGTATTTTCATACGTCTGCGCACGGGCCTTGCTCTCTTGCTGACTCTGCTCACGACTTACAACGCCTTCGCGCAAGCTCACGCCTATGCACCGCCGCCTCCGCCGGGCGCTAAGAACGTTGTATGCAAAGACCGGGCCATCCCGCAACTGGTGGACGTCGCCGGTAAGGCCGGCATCAAGTTCACCCACGTCGCCGATCCCGATAAGAAGTACATCGTCGAGTCGATGGGCGGCGGTGTGCTCGTGCTTGACTACGACCGTGACGGCTGGCCTGACATCTATTTCACCAACGCCCCAACCGTTGCCATGGCGCTCAAGAAGCAGCCGGCCCGCGGCGCGCTCTACCACAACAATCACGACGGCACCTTTACCGATGTCACCGACAAAGCAGGAGTGGCCACGCCCTGCTTCGCCATGGGCGGAGCCGTGGGCGATTACAACAACGACGGCTGGCCTGACATGGTCATTACCTGCCTCGGCCGCGAGATTCTGTATCGCAACAACGGCGACGGCACTTTCACCGACGTCACCAAGCAGTCGGGAATCGACGACCCCCGCTGGTCCACCGGCGCGTCGTTTGGCGACTATGACAACGACGGCTTCGTCGATTTGATGATCACCCGCTATGTAGATTTTCAGTTGACCGACCTGCCGCAGTTCGGTAGCAGCCCGACCTGCAAGTACCGCGGCATCGACGTTCAGTGCGGACCCCGCGGACTGCGCGGCGCCGGGGACTCGCTCTACCACAACAACGGCGATGGCACCTTTACCGAGGTTTCCAAAGCTGCAGGCGTAGACGATGCGCGCGGCTACTACGGGCTGGGTGTGCTGTGGGCTGACTTCGACAACAAGGGCCGCCCTGACATCTATGTTGCCGATGACTCCACACCGAAGTATCTCTACCGCAACGAAGGTAACGGCAAGTTCACCGACATCGGACTGGAGTCAGGCACGGCGGTGAGCGCCGATGGCTCCGAGCAGGGCTCGATGGGCATCGCACTCGGCGACTACAAACACACCGGCCTGCCTTCGCTCTACGTGACGAATTTCGCCGACGAATACAACATCCTCTACCTCAACCAGGGTGGCTACGATTTTCGTGACGTTTCCTACGACTCAGGAGTGGCGGTGGCAGCGTTACCCTGGGTGAAGTGGGGTGTCGCTTTCATCGATCTCGATAACGACGGCTGGCTTGACCTGGTTTCGGTCAACGGCCAGGTCTATCCCCAGGTGGATCAATTACCATCGGGCGCCCGCTACCGCCAGCCCAAGAACCTCTTCATGAACGAGCGCAATGGAAACTTTTGTGACGCTGCGGCGCAGGCTGGAGCAGCCCTGCAGATTCCGCGGGTGAGTCGCGGACTCGCAATCGCCGACTTTGACAACGACGGCAACGTGGACTTGATAATCGCCGACCTCGACGGCGAGCCCATGCTCCTGCACAACCAGGGACTGCCGGGAAAGCACTGGGTTAGCTTTGAACTGGCGGGAACCAAGAGCAATCGGCTGGCAATCGGGGCGAAGTTGAAGCTGATCGCCGGCGGCATGACGCAAACTTCCCAGATCTTCAGCGGTGGCAGCTATCTTTCCAACCACGACTTCCGCGTGCACTTCGGCTTGAACGACGCGACGAAGATCGACTCGCTGGAAATCACGTGGCCTTCGGGCAAGGTCGAGACGATTAAGGATCTCAAGGCCGACCAGTTTTATTCGGTGCTCGAAGGCAGCGGCATCGTGGACCGCGACAAGATCGTGCCGAAAAAGAAGTAGCGGCCCCCTACTTCTTTGCTGTGCCTGCGAATGCGGTCACTGCAGGCAGCGCCGTCTTTTCCTTAATTCCTCCGCCTTCGGCGACCGTATATATTGCATCGGCGGCCACGTCGTTCAATTCTTCCGTGTTCCCGTTGGGCCAACGGATTTCAACCTTGGTGATCTTGGCAGTGTTCGGTCCTAGCCCGAAGTGCAGTCGCAGGTCGCCCTGTGAGGCGTAGCTGTTGCCGCCTTTCACTTCGCGTATTTGTGAGACGCCGTCAGCCGTAATGGTCACTCTTGCGCCAATCGCCGCTTTGTTGCTCTTCGTTCCCACCAGCTTGAACATCACGCGATGGTTGGCGTTCTTCGAGTCGTTCAGCAAGATGGACGGCGGCTCGCCGACGTTGAAAACGACGGCATCGATATTTCCGTCATTATTAAGGTCGCCGTAGGCGATGCCCCGCCTCGCCTGCATCGGTTCGTCATTGACGCCAGACGTGTCACTGACATTGTCGAATGCGAGCTTGCCGGTGTTGCGGAACACCATCATCGGTTCGCGGAACTGCGGTTCGCCCGGCAGCGTGTCGATGGCGGTGTAGATGTGCCCGGCGGCTACCATGATGTCCTGCCAGCCGTCGTGGTCGAAGTCGGCAAAGCCCGTGCCCCACTTCACCCAGCGAAAGGTCGCCTGTCCCAGTTTGGCCGCCCAGGTGATGTCGTTAAACTCGTCGCCCTGATTGTGAAAGAGATTGTCGGGCTGATAGGCGAAAGTTGCGACCGTGATGTCGAGCTTGCCGTCGCGGTCGAAGTCGCCGGCATCCACGCCCATCGATCCCATAGCCTTGCCCTCGGCACTTACCGCAGCACCGGAGAGCAGGGCCAAATCCTCGAAAGTGCCGTCGTGCTTATTGCGGTACAGGAAACTCGGCTCGGTGTCGTTTCCCACAAAAAGGTCGGGCCAGCCGTCGTTGTCGAAATCGCCCCAAACCACGCCCAGACCGAGGCGCCCCTCGGGATCGTTCACGCCGGCCTTCTTCGATACTTCTTCAAACTTGCCGTTGCCCAGGTTGTGAAACAGAAAATCGGTTTCGCCCGACATGCCCCAAGGAGCCTCGACTACCAGCCCTTTGTAGTCTGTATGAATCGGCGGCAGGTTCTTGGCGTCGGTGTGAATGTAGCGCGAGACAAACAGGTCAACGTGTCCGTCGCGGTCGTAATCGCCCCACGCTGCTCCGGTGCTGAAGCCGCTTGCTCCCACGCCCGCGCCCTCGGTCACGTCTTCGAACTTGCAGTTGCCGAGGTTGTGATACAGGGCATTTCCGCCGTAGCCGGACACATACAGGTCTGGCAATCCGTCGTTGTCGTAATCAGCCACCGCCAGCCCCATCCCCCAACCCTTGCGATTGAGGCCGGAAGATTGGGTGATATCGGTAAACTTGAATCCAGCGTCCTGGTGATAAAGCGTGACCATGAAGTCGCCGCCTGCCTTGTAGCGGTCGATGGTGGACGGCGTGACCACGGCGATGTCGAGCTTGCCGTCGTTGTCACAGTCGAAGACGGCAACACCCCCGCCATCTGCTGCACGATGTACTTCATCTCCGCCGGAGCCCTGCTAACCGGAACGGGCAGGCCTGCTTCTTTATTGGCGTTATAAAAATGGATGCGCGCACTCTGGCCGAAGGCAGAAGAAAAGGCAACAGCCAAAAGCGCGGCGGAGAACAGACGCATAGGATTGACATCGACGACCGAGGTGCGAATTTCATTCTAGCCTACACACGATTGCCGCCCGGGATCGCATTGACACTGATTCTGCGCGGCCCCTAACCTGACAGTGTTCTACTTCAAGGCCTATCCATTCATGTTCCCGCGTGAACCGTCGCGACAACAACTGCCGGTATTGCGGTTGCGCCGCCTACGCATTCTGCACCTCCTTCGGCCGATCACACTTGCGTCCGTGGTTTTCATTTGTCTCGTCATCCCCGGGGTCGCGCAGAACTCCGACCTGGCCGCAAAACAGACGCTGATCCGACAATCGAAACTTGACGATGCCGACAGGCAGTTGCAGGCAATTCTGCAAAAGCAGCCATCCAGCACAAAGGCCCTGGTGTTGTTGGGGACTGTGCGCCGCCGACAGGGGAATTGGGTGGACGCAGAGGCGATGTTTCGACGCGCGACCGCCTCTAGTCCCCTATCACCGGACTCATGCGAGAACCTGGCGGACCTGCTGCGCGACGAGACGCGCTGGCTTGAGGCCGTGGCGCAATATGAAAGGTGTCGCAAGCTCGCCCCGAGGAACTTCAACATCGCAGCTGATCTAGCCCTCGCATATCAGAAGAACGGTGATTATTCGAAGTCGCTTTCTATCGTGAAGACGATTCCGCAGATGAATCTGCCAGTCCGCCTGTTGCCCGTCATAGCCGCAGACTATGTCGCGCTCGGAGATTCTCAAAGCGCTGATGTCGTAATTGCTGACGTTCTGCGACATGCTTCCTCGGATCCGGAGCTGGTGCCGGCGCTCGCCAACAGTTTTCTCGACCGCGGCATGACAAAAGTTGCGACAGACATGCTGCAACTGATGCGCGATCACCAAAAGCTGACACCGTCGTTCCTCTCCGCCACGGCGAGAGCGCAGGCGGCTTCGGGCAACCGGCAGGAAGCCCGGCAAAGCATGGACCAGGCCATTCGCCTTGATCCAAAGTCCCAGGACACCTTGGTTGCAGCCGCCTCGTTGGCCATCCAGTGGGCTCAGTGGGACAAGGCTGCCGAGTTTCTGGATGCAGCGCTGGCCGCCGGGGCGCCGCGCAGCGACGTTCTGCAAAGCGTGGTCTTCGTCGAGATGCGCAAGAATGACTTGCAGACCGCCCACGCCGTAGCCCAGCGATGGTACACGCTGCGTCCTGAGGAAACCGCCAGCGCACTCGCGTTTGCGATCGTGCTGGTCGAAGGGAACCACTGGGGCGAAGCCAGGCCTTTACTCGAAAAGGTCCTTGCCCAGTCTCCGAATAACAAAGGTGCCCAACTCGCTATGGGAGTGGTGCAGTATAACGCTGGAGACCTTGTTTCTTCGAAGAAGTATCTGAGTGCTGCGGTCGGCGGTGGACCAGACGACGGGAACGCGCATTATTTTCTCGGGTTGATCGCCAAGCAGCAAGGTGACTATTCGGGAGCAATCGCCGAGATGGAGAAGTCAGTGGCCACCCAGCCGAAGAACCCCAGGGCTTTCGGCCAGCTCGGGCAGCTCTATCTGCAACAGAATGACCTCCCCAACGCGCGCTCCGCCTTGGAGAGAGCCGTCGACCAGGCTCCCGATGAACCGCAGAACCACTACGAACTGGCACGCGTCTAAAACAAGCTGAACATGAAGACGGAAGCCGAAGAACAACTTCGGTTGCACCAGAAGCTGCGCCCGCAACGGCCGCAGTCACCCCAGGGTGAATCGGTCCCGCATCAACTGTGACCGTCGCAGACGATCAAAATAACCCGTAGTCAATGACATAAATAGCAATATGTTCATAACGGGAAGTTTGAAATCGTTTGCTTTTGGTCGAATATGCGTATGATGAGGAACATTCATCGGGCGGGAGGAGTGCGGATCAACGATGTTGCAACTAGCCGACAGAAGAGTTCGCGACGGGTCCGGTAGATTCGCGCACAACTAGTTCCGGCTTAACCAGAATGCCGGCCGTGTGTCCGTCGCGACCTTCAAGGCGGTCGACGAGCGCCTCGGCGGCCATCGAGCCAATCTTCCGCATCGGCTGGCGAACCGTGGTGAGGCTCGGAACGTGGTAGGCCGCTTCGCGAATGTCATCGAATCCAACCACGGAAATGTCCTCGGGTACGCGGAGGCCTCTCTCCTTGATGGCGCGAATCGCGCCCACCGCCGAAATGTCGTTGTAGACGATCAAGGCCGTGAAGGGAATCTTTCTCGCCAACAGTTCCTTGGCGGTTTCGTATCCGGTTTGCGGAGACGGATCGTCTGCCGGCATCTGAATAGTCAACTCCGTCCGCAGTTCCACCCTAAGCCTTTCGGCAGCGTCCGCCAGTCCCTCCCATCGGGACTGGGTGTCGATACTCAGCGGCTGTCCCTTTATCACGGCAATCTCGTGGTGCCCCAACTCGAGCAGGTGCCCGAGAACCATGTCGGCCGCCGCCGCGTGGTCCAATGTAATGTTGGTCACTCCCTCCAAGTGGCGATGGCCGGAAACGGCGATCGTTGGCAGCGAAGGGACCGCTGTCAAAGTCGTGTCAATGGTGATGAAGCCTTCCGAGCCGCGGTTTTTCAGGATGTCGGAGTACTGCAGCAACATGTGCTCATTGTGGTGGTGCACTACCGTGACAAAGAAATACTTCCTGTCGGTCAGGACCTCTTCAATGCCGCTGATTACGACGCTTCCGTAGGCATCGCCGATCTCGGCGCAGAGCACTCCTACCGTGTAGGTTCGCTTCTTGCGCAGCGTGCGGGCAAAGAAATTCGGGTGGTAGTTGAGCTCCTGCGCGGCGGCAAAAATGCGGTCCTTCGTATGCTGGGGAATGGCTCGGGCGTAGGGGGAGTTGTTCAGTACCGCCGAAACGGTTCCCTTAGTCAATCCCAGGTGTTTGGCAAGATCCTTGAGGGTCGTTCCGGTTTGGCTCGTCGATTTGGGGCCGTCGGTCATGCTGCCTGGGGGAGCACCTTGAATGTAACCACGAGACTGGGGTCTGCGCAACAGCTATTCGCCGTTTCGGAGCACTTTGGTAGTGGAATCGGTGAATCTGTCCCAAAATGGGAATAATCGTCGCAAAATCGGTGCGGTAGGGCAATTTTGTTAAAAAATGTTGTTTTTCCTGTTGACAGCGGTATGGGTCAATAACATAAATTTACTAGTCGCGGGGTTGTAAAGAAAATCGGTTCTCTTGTTGTCTAGAGAACCGATATTGCAGAGTAAGATTTGACCGAGTTTTTTGCATCACGCGTTTGCTGTAACGTGTGCGGCACAGTCTGGCGCCGTACGCTTGTATTTCGTAGCACAATCTGTTTCTGGTGGGGGGCATATGAATCGATTTGGTAGAACTCCGAGTAAAAAATCTTACGCGTCCGCTGCGGGCAGCCTTTTCGCAGGACAATGTCGCTGGGCGCTTCAGCTTTCGTTGTTGCTGCTTCTCCTGGGATTCGCCGTTCCCCAGGCATTTGCTCAGCAAGGAACGATTGTCGGCACGGTATTTGATCCCTCCGGCGCCCTCGTTCCTAATGCCAAGATCACGGTTACAAGCGTCGAGACTGCTACCGTTCGTCAATACGTGACCAACAATGACGGTAGTTACATCGCGTCTAATCTTCCCGTCGGCCATTACAACATGTTGGTCGAGGTCGCCGGGTTTAAACGTGTTGAGCAGAATAACATCGTACTTGACGTGGGCGCCCGGGACCGCTACGACTTCAGACTGCAAGTCGGTACGACTTCGGAACAAGTCACCGTAGAAGGGACCGCCGTTGGCGTCCAAACCGATTCCGGCGAAGTTAGCCAGGTCATCACCGGAAAACAAGTCGAGGGACTCGCCACAAACGGTCGCAGCATCTATACGCTTATCAATCAAACTACGGGTGCGTCCAGCCTCCAGGACGACTTCCAGACTCCAACGCCGGTCGGCGGAAACGCCAACGTCAGCTTCAACGGCCAGCGAATGGGGCACAACATTTACTTGCTCGATGGCGGTGAGGCCTTGGATCGCGGCGGTTCTGGAACGTTCGCCGTAATGCCTTCGCTCGAATCGATCTCCGAATTTCGCGCGTTAACTTCCAATTACAGTGCCGACTACGGCCTGTCCTCCGCAGCTACCTTGAGCACCGTGATCAAGTCGGGAACCACGACCTTTCATGCGTCTGCTTGGGAGTACAACCGTAACGATGCGTTTGATGCTCGTAACTACTTCAACCCTGCTCCCAACCCGGTGGCCAAGCTGAATTTCAACACGTTTGGCTTTAATGTGGGAGGGCAGGTGCCGTGGGGCAAGTCGCATCCAACATTCTTCTTCTACAACATGGAATGGCGCAAGCTGCGCCAGGGCGGCAACTATAATCAGCAGGTGCCGCTGCCCAGCACCTATGGCGGGAATTTTGGCGCCACAGCCATCAACGTCCCAGATGTGGCCCATGTCACGCCGTCGGTCCTGTTCGCCGGCTGCGGCGGGACCGCTCCGGCGGGAATCGTACAGGGACAGCCGTTCCCCGGTAACGTCATACCGTCATGTATGTTGAATGCAAACGCACAGTCGCTTCTCGGTGCCGGCATTTTCCCTGCGCCAACCAATGGCAAGCAGTTCCAGGGATCTCCCAGCACACCGACCGACGTGCGAGAGGAGATCGTACGTATCGACCACCAATTCAACAGCAAGAACATGATCTTTGGGCACTATGTCGCGGAACAGATCGCGCAGGGATTCGGAACCACGATGTGGAGCGGTGACAACGTTCCCACGGTGGGTAACACCTTCGGCAACCCGTCGTACAGCGCGGTTGTCACGTGGACAAAAACAATCAGCCCCACGCTGCTGAACGAACTCACTTTCAATTACAGCGGCAACCGCATCAACATCACACCGGTGGGGATTTATCAGGCGCCGTCGGGATTCACCTTCAACCGAATCTACACCGGCCCGAACGACCTGAATCGCATACCCTCGATCCAACTCAGCGGCGGTACGGGCACGAACTACACCTCGAACTGGGTTCCCTGGAACAACGGTTACAACGCGTATCAAGTCCAAGACGCGGTTTCATGGAGCAAAGGCGCCCACCAGTTGAGGATGGGTGGCAGTTGGCAGACGTATCGGAAGTATCAGGACCTGTTCGCTCCCACCCAAGGAGCGTTCACCTTCAACGGTTCCTACACGGGCAACGACTTTGCAGACTACCTGCTCGGTCTTTCCAACAGCTACAACGAAAACGCCCTGCAAGACAGCCAAAACTGGAACGCCAATTCGTATGCTCTCTACATCCAGGACACTTGGCGCACCACCCGTAGGCTGACGCTGAACCTCGGGCTACGGTGGGATGGAATTCCGCACACCGTTAACCCACAAGGGCAAGTGTCGAACTTCTATCCGAACCTGTACGCCGCTGGCAGCGCGCCTACCTGGATCACCCCCGGGGTTACCATCAGCCCGGCGAGTGCGGGGCTCGGTACCAGTCCGCTCCCAGCCCTGGCGGGGTATCAGTTCTATACGAACGGTCTCGGCATCGCCGGCCAGAACGGAATCCCCCAGGGTCTGGTCGACAATCACTGGGCCATTTTCGGTCCGCGTCTTGGCTTCGCTTATGACATTTTCGGCGATGGAAAAACCGTGCTGCGCGGCGGATTCGGAATAATGTATGAACGCGTTCAGGGCAACGACATGTACAATGCCGGTCCGAACCAGCCGTTCAGCGCTGGTGTCACTCAAAACAATGTGTCACTGTCAAATCCCAAGACGAACCTCCCAACGGGAGCTACCCTGGTGGTGCCGCCCCTGCCGATTCTGGTCGGAAACATCACCGGTCTGGCCTCCAACAACTACAAGCCGCCGTACGTGTACCAGTACAGCTTCGGTATCCAGCGGTCGGTTACGAACAGAACGGTATTCAACCTCACGTATGTCGGCAGCCTGAACCGGCATCAGAATGATTATCAGGAGATCGATCTTCCGGCTTACAATTTGCTGCCTGCTCTGACCGCTAGCAACAGTTCGACCCTGTACAACGTGGCTGTTCCCTATCAGGGATACCACTCACTAAGAATGGGTATGAACCAGGCGAGCGGCAGCTACAATTCGCTTCAGACGAGCTTTAGCGGACAGGTGAGCAACGACCTGCAGTTGAACGCCGGCTATACCTGGTCGAAGGCCATTGATTCGGTCCAGGGCACCGGCAGCGGCAACGACCTGGCCAACGTGTCGAATTCCTACGTCGGATGGAGGTACGATCTGGGGCCTTCGCTCTTCGACCGCACCAACATCTTCTTTGTCAATTTTGTGTACAGCATCCCGGTGTTCCGGAACTCCGACAATCGCGCATTGAAGACGATTGCCGGCGGCTGGCAGATTTCGGGCATCATTCAGGCCACGTCGGGAGCGCCGATGAACGTCACAACCAGCGGTACCACCAATGGAGTTGCAAGCGTTTGCAACGTTGTTCCTAACTGTACCAACCGACCTGATGTAATCGGAGCGATTACCTACCCGCACACGGTCAGCCAGTGGTTCAGCACCAGTTCCTTCGCGGCTCCCGCGGCAGGCACTTGGGGCAATCTGGGCAACAACGCCATACGTGGCCCCGGTCGTGACAATTGGAATGTGTCGCTGTTCAAAGCTTTCGTGTTCAGCGAAAAGCGCGGGAGCCAATTCCAGTTCCGCGCCGACTTTTTCAACATCTGGAACCACACCCAATTCAAAGGTTCGGTTCAGACCGGTGGAATCGGTACGCAGCTGGGCGGATCTAACTTCGGCGTAATCACCGCAGCTTACGATCCGAGAACCATCCAACTTGGAGCGAAGCTAGTCTTCTAGCCGCCCCGTTAATGCGGTCTAGGGCCCCGTTTGCATCTCCCACCAGTATGCAAACGGGGTTTTTGTTGTTGCGCTCAGCCTTTGCTAGCATAAGATTCAGCGTAGTGCTTGCGGCATGTCTACCCACTGGTTGTCAAAGCTCACCGTTATCATTCTCGCGCTGCTTGCGACTTCCTGGGCACAATCGAACACGCCGGCCGCCGCCGTTGCGCTTGAGCAGAAAGGCGAGTTGCCACAGGCTGCACAAGCCTGGCGCTCATTTATCGCCGCACATCCGCGGGACGCAGGTGCATACGCAAGTCTTGGTGTGGTGCTGGCGAAACAGCAGAAATATCCCGAGGCCGTCGCGGCCTACAAGAAAGCGCTTTCGCTGGATCCGAGGCTGCCCGGCATTGAAATGAACCTGGGACTGGCCGAGTTCAAGCAAGGTCATTTTCACGCCGCAATTGCGCCGTTGAAGGCCGTAGCGGCGAGGGACGCCGGCAACTTCCAGGCACATACGCTTCTTGGACTGAGTTACTACGGTGACAAGCAATATGCACAGGCAATCGAATCTCTGAAGGCGGCGGTGCAAGTAGATCCCGCCAATGTCGAGTTGCGGCAGATCCTGGCCCAAAGCTGTCTGTGGGCCGGCCAGTACCAATGTGCGCTGGATGGCTTTCGCCAAATTCTAATGACGCAGCCAAACCGGTGACTACGACGATGCTCTGAAGGTGTACCAGAAGGTCATCCAGCAAGACCCGACGCTGCCGCGGGCGCATTATTACGCGGGCGACATGCTAATCAAGCTGGGACGGCCGGACGAGGCGATTGCGCAGTTTGAGCAGGAGATGAAGATTACGCCGGACGATCCGAATGTGCAATATCACTTCGCGTATGCGCTGCTGCAGACCTCACGCAAAGATGAGGCCCTGGCCCTGCTGCGGACCATTACCGCGGAGCATCCCGACAATGCCCAGGCGCAATACCAACTGGGCAAGACCCTGCTCGATGCCGGTGAGTATCAGCAGGCGATCGAACACCTCGAGGCGGCGGTCAAGTACGATCCCAGCCACGACTACGTCCACTACCAGTTGCAGGCGGCCTATCGCAAGGTCGGACGCACCGCCGACGCCGACCGAGAACTCGCTGTCTACAAGCAAATCAAAGAGCAAGCTCGCGACAAGGGCAACCCGCAGCCGAAGCAGTAGCGGATGTTATTGCCGCCACGGAAGAACGCGGCCGGTGCGGCTGCTCTCGGCCGCTAATTCCAGCGCCCGCATTACCCGCAACGCCTGTTTGGGAGTCACGGCGAGTTCAGCGAGGCCTAAAATCGCGTCGCGGACGTTTTCGTAGTACTTGCGGTAGTCGCCGGGTTCGGTCGGGCATTTGTCGGCCACCAAATCGCCCCCCTGTGCCCTCAGGAGCGTCCCCCAGTGTTCAGGGGTCTCGTGGCCCCAGAATTCTCCTTCAGGCCGTTCTCCGCGCTTCAGGGCGTCTTCCTGAGGGTCTAGACCATACTTCAGATAGCCGCCCTGAGTGCCGTGGAGGACAAACCGTGGGGTGTGGGTGCTGACCATCATGCCGGCGCGCAACAGGGCACGGGAGTAGGGATAGTGGAGTACGACATCGAAGGCGTCATCCACGAAGGCGCCTTCACGCTCGATGCGAACGTCGGCTCCCAGGGCCGCAGGTTCGCCGAAGAGCACCAGCGCCTGGTCAATGAGGTGCGGGCCCAAATCGAAGAGCACACCGCTGCCGGGCTCTGGGCGCTCGCGCCATGCACCCTGCTTCAAATGCGGGCGAAAGCGGTCGAAGTGAGACTCGAAAAGCACCACGCGCCCAAACTGGCCTTGGCGGACTAGTCGCTGCAGGGTGAGGAAGTCGCCGTCCCAGCGACGGTTTTGATAGACGGAGAGCGTCCGCTTGTGGTCTTCGGCGATCGCCCCCAGTTCGGCGGCTTCAGCGTGCGTCGTAGCAAAGGGCTTGTCTATAACAACGTCGCGACCTGCCAGCAGGCACTGTTTGGCCAGCCCGAAGTGCGATGGATTCGGAGTGGCGATAACGACCAGCCGGATTGAGCTGAGCGCCAGCAACTCGTCAAGGCTTCGGACAATCGCAGCCTCAGGGTAAGCCTGCGCGGCCTCATCACCCGCGCGTTGCACGATCGCAGCCAGGCGCAATCCTTCCACCGCAGAAATCACTGGCGCGTGAAAAGTGCGTCCTGCAAATCCGAATCCAACCAAGCCTACATCGATCATGGTTCTTCAGCACCGCTTCCTCAGAGTTTGCAGTCCAGTGTACTGGAGCTTGTGAAGTCAGGACTGACGACTTGATACCATTCCAGTTGAACCTCAGTACTTCCACGTCTCTGTATGCGAGGTAACCATGATTCGCAGACTGTTGCTCGCAATCCCGTTCTTACTGCTCGTAGGCATGCCAGTTCTTGCACAAACAGAATCGCCCGCATGGAAACGTGCCGAGCACCTGCGCCACGGCATCAATGCGAGCGAGTGGCTGGCGCAGTCGCGTGACTACAGTCCGCAACGGCTGCGCACGTTCACCACGCTGGATGACATTGCGCGGATGCATGCGATCGGCTTCGACCATGTGCGCCTCAGCATCGATCCTGCCATCTTTCAGTGCGATGGCTCGTGGAACCAGTGCGAGCGGGTGCAGATTCTTGATGAGGTCGTGGCCAAGGCGCTGTCGCTGGATCTTGCGGTAATCATTGATATTCACGCCAACGGTGATTACAAGAAGCAACTAGCGAGCAGCGATTCGGCCGTCGAGAGGTTTGGCGCGCTCTGGGGAAGAGTGGCCGGTCATTATGCAACCCAGAATCCAGAGATGGTGTTCTTCGAAATTCTCAACGAGCCGGAGGTCGGCGTCTATCGTTGGGCTGGGATTCAGCAGAGCCTGGTGCAGGTCATCCGCCATGCCGCGCCCGAACACACGATCATCGTTACGTGCGGCGAGTATTCCAACCCCGACGACCTGGTGCGCATGCCCGAAGTAGCTGACAACAACTACATCGTGAATTTCCACTTCTACTCGCCGCACATCTTCACTCATCAAGGCGCTTCGTGGGGAGAGGCCTACTGGGTCTCATTGAGGCAAGTGCCGTTCCCGGGTACATCCGACTTGGTCGCAGCTGCAGTGGCGAAGCAGTCAGACGATTGGGCGCGCTGGAAGCTGACACAGTACGGACTGGATCACTGGGATTCCGACCGCATCTCGAGCGAAATCGGCTTTCTGGCGGAATGGGGCAGGGCGCGCCATGTGCCGCTTACCTGCAATGAATTCGGCGTGTACCGGAACTACTCGAATCCCGACGATCGCATGCGCTGGCTTATTGCCGTACGGACGGCACTGGAGCAGAACCACATCGGCTGGGCCATGTGGGACTACCAGGGCGGTTTCGGCGTCGTGACCAAGACGAATGGTACGACCACTGAAGACGACGGCGTACTGCGGGCCCTGGGACTGCGCTTGCACTGACGAGTTTGCTGGCTGCGGCAAGCGGCACATTGTATCCTCAAATCGTGGCGAACCCGTTGAAATCGGCGCGTACTCCGACGCCTGGGCTTTTGTTTGGCCTGGTGATTACGTTGGCGGCCGTAGTAGCCTACACCGGCTACATCACCTACCAGATCAAGGGACTGCGCGAGCTGCAAAGCAACATCATTGACCGGAACCGGAAAGATTCACTGCAACTGTTGCGTATTCAGAACGACCTGAATTCGCTGGGCATCGCCATGCGCGACATGCTTGACGCCAACGAGCCGTATCCGCTAAGCGCATTTTCGCCGCAATTCCAGCGCATCCGACAGGACCTGAGCGACGCCATGCGGAAGGAGACCGAGCTTTCCATGGCCTACCGCACGGCCGAGCAGCGACACTATATGGAGGAATCGCTGGCGCAATTCTGGGGAGCGGCCGACCATATGTTTGCCCTTGCGTCGTCTGGCAACGAAGATGAGGCCCGCCGCGAGATTCGAATCTCCCTGCAGGCGCACGAGGCTGCTTTGAGCATCGCCGTGGCGCGCCAACTGGTAGCGAACAACGAGGCCGAGCAGCAGGCGGGAGAGCGCATCCAGGAGATCTACTTCCGCGTCCAGCGACAGGTTTTGATGTTTCTCTTGGCCACGCTGGTGCCGATTGTGCTGACCAGTTTGTATCTCATTCGCTCAAACCGGCTGCTGTTTCAGCGGCTGTCTGATTTGTCGGAACAACGCAGCGAACTGGCGCAGAAGCTGATCGCAACCCAGGAGTCAACGCTGCTGCATATTTCGCGCGAGTTGCACGACGAGTTCGGGCAGATTCTCACGGCGCTGGGTTCGATGTTGCGGCGCTCTGGGAGGCAGGCACCGGAGGGCTCGCCGTTGCGCGCCGATCTGGTGGAAGTTTCTGAGATTGCTCAAACCGCGCTCGACAAAGTGCGCAGCTTGTCACAGGCACTGCATCCGGTGACACTGGAAGAAGCCGGTCTGGAAAGCACTGTGGATTGGTATCTTCCGATGGTGGAACGACAGAATGGTATCGTCATACACTACAACAAGGCCGGCACATCATTTCCGGTGGAAAGCCGCGCTGGCATTCATGTTTATCGCATCCTGCAAGAGGCGCTGAATAACGCCACGCGACATTCGGGCTCGAAGGAAATCTGGGTACGGCTGCGGTTTCTTGATCACGCACTGGAGCTTGATGTGGAAGACCACGGTAGTGGACTTCAGCCCAATGGCAGGCGCGGCATCGGGTTGGTGGCGATGCGCGAGCGCGCAGAGCTGGTAGGCGGTACCCTGCAGTTCCTACACCCGCAAGGCGGAGGAACGCTGGTGCGGTTGACAGTACCCAAGGAAGTCGCCGAAGTCGGCGCTTAGGAGCACATGACAGACAAAATTTCGGTCCTTCTGGTCGATGATCACGCACTGGTGCGCCGCGGCTTTCGGCGCATTCTCGAAGACGAGCAGGACATCGTAGTTAAAGGCGAGGCCAGTGACGGCGATGAAGCCGTGCGCCTCGCCGGCCACTTGAAACCTGATGTGATCGTCATGGATTGTGCCTTGCCCGGGAGCAACGGGCTGGTAGCAACGCGCAAGATCCTGGAGCATAACCCAAAGGCCCTTGTGCTGATGCTGAGCATGCACTCGGAAGACACATGGGTAAGGCAGTCGCTGGAAGCGGGGGCGCGCGGCTACATGCTGAAAAATGCACTTGACCTGGAGCTGGTTGACGCTATCCGTCGAGTGGCTGCCGGGGAAGAAGTTCTGGACCCGCAAATTGCGCGGCGCACGAACCTGAAAGGCGAGCGCGAGACCGGTCTGACGGTTCGCGAGCTTGAGGTTCTGCAACTGATCGTTGGCGGGCTGTCGAACAAGGAAATCGCCACTCAGCTCAGCTTGAGCGCAAATACCGTGGCGGTGCATCGGGCGAACATCATGGACGCGCTTGGTATCCACAAGACCGCGGAACTTGTGGTGTATGCAATTCGGAATGGGCTGGTCAATATACCGTAGTGTTGGCCCGAACCGTGATTTCCCGCCGGGGCAGCCGCAAGATAAATCTCGTTGAATTAGTGGTTTTCGGTTATTGTGCCCCTGCGCTCGGGCGCTTAGCCTGAGATTGCGAGGTTGAAGTGCCTCGCACCTATTTGGAGCAGGTTGCCGATCGAAGTGGTCCCACCCCATGGGGACCGGCAATTTGCTCCAACTTTTTTGCCCCGCTTCTCCCCGCTGCAAACTAGCCTGCCGCGCAGAAAAAAATCGATTCGATGGCCGGGAAATCTCGAAACTGTTACCAAGCCGTGAATTATAATTCGTGGCACCAAAGGGTGACGCGCTTTGGTCACGTCTATGCGACATCGCATTTTTCTTTTCCTACTAGTTTCGGTGAGTCTCGGTCATGGCCAAGCCGCTCCCGCACGGCCACCGATCACAGGCATTTCACACGTCTCGTTCTACAGCAGCAATCCTGAAGCGGCGAAGAAGTTCTATGGCGGCCTCTTAGGGCTGGCCATTTTGCCGCCTGGGTCCAACGACTATCAAGTCGGGGTTCAGCGGGTCGAGCTGGAGCAGCTTCCTGCGGCACATGGCCAGGACCTGATCGCGCACGTGGCATTCGCTACACCTGATGCCGAGGGCGTGCGAAAGTATCTGGCTGACCACGGGGTCGATGTCCCCCCCAAAGCCCACGTTGAGAGCAACGGCACCATTTGGTTCGCCATGAAAGACCCTGAGGGCAATCCGATCGAGTTCGTGCAGGAGCGTCCTGAACTGACCGGCCGCCGTGCGGAGACTCCGGTTTCGAAGGTCATGATTCACGCTGGCTTCGTGGTGCACGACCGCGCGGCCGAGGACAAGTTCTACAAAGACCTGTTGGGATTCCACGTGTATTGGCACGGCGGCATGAAGGATGACGAGACCGACTGGATCGACATGCAAGTGCCTGACGGCACGCAATGGCTGGAATACATGATGGTGCGCGACGGCCAGCAGCTCTCGCCGCGTACGCTCGGCATACTCAATCACATTGCACTGGGAGTGCCATCCATGACCGACGCGGCGCAACTGCTGCGCTCGCGCGGTTGGAAGCCCAGCGAGGACGAGAAAGAGCAGATTGGAAAGGACGGTAAGTGGCAGTTGAATCTGTATGACCCGGACGGGACGCGGGTGGAGCTTATGGAGTTTACGCCGGTGCAGGCACCATGTTGTTCGCCGTACGCCGGTCCGCATCCGCATTAAAGCACGCGAAAATCTAGTTCATTGAGAGGGGAACCATGATTACAAGACGCGACTTCCTGCAACTATCCGCCGCCGGAGTAGGAGCACTGGCACTTGGAGACCTGGCCTTCGCCGCAATCAAACCCTTCCCGGTCGGTGTGCAGCTCTACACCGTGCGCGAGCAGGCCGAGAAGGACCTGAACGCCGTCCTGGCACATCTCAGCATGATCGGCTACAAAGAGGTCGAGACCTATTGGAACGTCTATACCCATCCTGCGAAGAAACTGCGCAGCATGATCGTCGACAACGGGCTGGCAGTTCCCAGCGGACACTTCGACTACGAAGGTCTCGAATCGAAACTCGAGTACGCCAAGGAACTGGGTGTGCAATACGTCGTGTGCCCCATGCTTCCCAAAAACATGTGGACCTCTGCCGACGGTTTCAAGAAGGCCGCGGACCAGTTCAACAAGTGGGGCGAGCAGGTGAAGGCGTTGGGAATGCAGTTTGGCTTCCACAACCACAATTACGAGTTCCAGAAGTTCGGCAACACCACCGGTTTCGACATCCTTACCAAGAACGCCGATCCAAAGCTGGTTTGCCTGGAGATGGATTGCTACTGGATTACGCAGGCTGGCCAGGACCCGGTGGCGATGCTGAAGAAGTACGGCAGCCGCATTCAGCTACTGCATCTGAAAGATCGCAGTGCTGGATTCCCGACGAGTCAGATGCTGGGCCCCGACGCCGAGCACATCACGGAAGTCGGCAGCGGCACCATCAACTGGAAAGCCGTGATCGAAACCGCACAACAGACTGGCGTGAAGCACTTCTTTGTGGAGCGCGACAACGGTAGTACCCCGGCCTTCGAAAGCCTGCGCATCAGCTACGACTACCTCAACAAGCTGATGGCTAACGGATAGCGAACACTTGCCCGCGTCGCTGGCTCATCTCCACGGCGCGGGCACTCTTTCGTCAGAGGGAAGGTGCTTGTCATGCTCCGAAGGTTCTTCGGCCTCCTGTTTGCATTGTCTTTTCTTCTTCTCCCACGACTGGCTCCGGCAGAAGTCGGTAAGCCTACCGTTCTGGTCGATTCCGATCACCGCACCTCAATCAGCCTTAACGGCGACTGGCATGTGATCGTCGATCCCTACGATAACGGCTATGTCGATTTCCGCATGAAGGTCAGGCCAGACGGCTACTTTCTCAACGAGAAGCCCGAATCAAGCCAGAAGCTGGTGGAATACGACTTCTCCAAGTCTGAGATCTTGAAAGTCCCCGGCGATTGGAACTCGCAGCGCGACTCGCTGTTTTTCTACGAAGGCACAATCTGGTACGAGAAGGATTTTCAATACCAGCCCAAGCCCCATACCCGCACCTTCCTCCACATCGGCGCTGCGAACTACGTTTCGACGGCTTGGGTGAATGGCAAGAAAGCCTGCGATCACGAGGGCGGATTCACTGCGTTTGATTGCGAAGTGACCGGCCTTGTGCATGCGGGAAACAATTTCGTCGTCATCCACGTCAACGACCAGCGGACCCGCGACGGCGTACCCACGCTCAACACCGATTGGTGGAACTACGGCGGCCTTACACGCGATGTATCCCTGATCGAAACACCGGACGTCTTCGTTGATGACTACTCGCTTCAGTTGCAGCGCGGACCCGGCTCGACACTTGCGTTTTCGGCGCACGTCGTAGGTACACGCATCGGAACGCCGGTCACAGTGAAGGTCCCGGAACTGGGTCTCTCGCAGAACGGCGCGACCGATGCGGAGGGACGGGTTTCGTTCTCGCTCGCTGCGCAGAAATTGCAGTGTTGGTCGCCCCAGAGCCCCAAGCTGTACGACGTGGAGATCATTGCAGAGAGCGACCACCTGAAAGACAGCATTGGCTTCCGCACCATCGAAGTGCAGGGCGAGAACATCCTGCTGAATGGGGAATCCGTCTTTCTTCGTGGAGTGTCGATCCACGCCGAGGCGCCTTATCGCTCAGGCCGAGCCTGGAGTGAGGCCGACGCCGAGACGCTTCTCGGTTGGGCGAAAGAGTTGGGCGTTAACTTCGTGCGTCTGGCGCACTACCCGCATGATGAGCGCATGACTCGCCTCGCCGACCGCATGGGCATCATGGTCTGGTCCGAGGTGCCGGTCTACTGGATGATCGACTGGGACAACCCCGTCACACTCGCGAACGCCACGAATCAACTGGAGGAGATGATTCGCCGCGATCTCAACAAAGCATCCGTCGTGTTGTGGTCAGTGGCAAACGAAACCCCGAACACTCCCGCACGACTCAAATTCCTCAAGAGCCTGATCAACACCGCACACTCGCAAGACCCTACCCGGCCTGTGACGGCGGCGTTGCTGGTTACCACGCTACCGGACTCGGCGGATGGAATTCGCACGAAAGTTTTGGACGACCCAATCGCCGAATACCTCGACGTGATGGGGTGCAATGAATACATTGGGTGGTATGAAGGCACGCCCGACCTGGCGGCGCGCACGCGCTGGCAATCGAAATACAACAAGCCGCTGATCATGAGCGAACTGGGCGGTGGCGCCAAAGCGGGCTTGCACGGAGCACCCACCGAGCGGTGGACCGAGGAGTATCAGGAGGCCATCTATCGCCAGCAGGTGGCGATGCTCAAGCAGATTCCATTCTTGCGTGGGCTGAGCCCGTGGATTCTGATGGACTTCCGCTCTCCGCGACGCACACTCCCCGGCATTCAGGACTACTACAATCGCAAGGGTCTGATCTCCAACGAAGGCCAGAAGAAAAAGGCATTCTTCGTTTTGCAGGAGTATTACCAGAGCCTCGCAGCCACCGAGAAATAGCTACTTCTTTGCGGCTTCTGTCCCCGGCACAACTAGTGGCACATCGAGAGTGCCAATCTGTTGCGATGCCCGGTCCATGATGCCCAGCCGCAGGTTGTACACGCCCGGCGGCAGCGTCATCTCCTGCCTGGCAGGAACCCCGCGTGCCATCACGGTTTCGTAGGCCGCCGCCTGGATCGCGCCGTCCAGAGTGTCAGAGGCGTGCCCGACTTCGTGGCCTTCCTTGTCATAGGCGATGGCGATGCAGTCCAGCACAATTCGCTTCTTCTGATCGGGCACGTCTTCAAACGTGATGGTATTAGGGTTCACAACGTACTGGATGCGTACATCCTTATGCGTCGCGTCCGGAGGCAGCACCATCGCTGTGAAGAACACCATCGTTGACGGCGGCATTCCGGGTTGCAGCGCGCCGCGCAGGGCAGCAGCTCCAACCGCGGGCGCGGGTGCTTTCTGACCGGTGGAGTAGTAGCCGCGCCGGTACGCCAGCTTGACGCCGGGCTGGTTTGTCTTCACATCTATCTTATGAAAGGCAGTCTCCGGATCGATCTTGTCCGGCGCATAGGCCAGCGTGTAATAGGTGGATCCGTCGTCCATGCTGCGCTGCATGGCAAGTTTCAGATCGTTGGTTCCCAGGAATGCCTCGCCGCCGGCCTGCTCGGCGATCTGCTGCATGGTAGTGCGCTCTTCGGCGTAGCCCGCGGTCTGTTGTCCAATCAGGTCGCCGTAGTTGCGGGCGTTGGAGGCGCCAGTCCAGTTCCCGGACTCACTCGCACTCGTTGAGATGTCCACGCCACGGCCCTGCAGGCCGCGCACGTCTAGTGGGATAAACCGCAATGCGCGACTTCGCCAGAAGTACGCCGGCCTCTGCGAGAGCGTTGCGGAAGTTGCTGGAATTGCGCCAGGGCTGCGTCTCCTGCTTGGGATCAGCCATGATCTGAATCGGGAAGCTGGCCGACAACCAGATCAAATTCTTGCGTCCCGGATAGCCGGACACGGCGCGAGACAATGCCTCAAACGCGGCGAGAGTGAAGTTCGCGCGGTCCGAGACCTGGAAGCTCTCCAAGTCCCGCGTCTGTTGCAGGCGGTCGGAATTGATCTGGTTGATCAGAGGATTGTCAACCGTTGCGCCGGCTGGCGCGTTCCCCATCGATTGGGCGGTAGCCGCTGTGACCTGGCCCACCTCCTGTTGGCGCTGGGCTTCTGTGGTCAGCACGTGGGAGCGCGAGGGCCGTAGGTTCTCCGCTGCCTGTAGCAGTTTTTCCGGCTCGTCGGTGAACCCTTGGATCATTGTCAGGCGGTTCGTCAAGACGTATAACGCGACCGGGCGTCCCTTGGGCACCGTGCCCAGCAATTGCAGCAACTGCTTGCGGGCGTACTCCTGGTCCATGGTGGGCGTGTTCAAAACGTCAAACAGCACGATCGTCCAGCTGTCGGAAGTTGCCGCTTCCGGGTGGTTCGAGTAAGTGTTGGGTGGCAACTGTGGAGTTGCGGGAGCCAGACTCGACTTCCCGGCAACCGCGTTTCCACTATGCGGTTCGAACACCCTTACCTTTTGTGGCTTGCCATCCTACAAAACGGTGAAGTCAGGTTCCGTCAGCCCAGGAACAGGCCTTCCTTGTTTATCCGTAACAACAACGTCCACCTGTACCAGGCGGGCCGTGGCGCGAAATATCGGGTTTGTACCAGCACTTTGCGCAGAAGATGGCGCTTGTGCAGCCGCCGACGGAGGCGTTGATTCCGAGGATGATTCAGCGCTCCCTTGTGGCACGGCATTGGTCGCGGTCACAGCGTTTGTTCCAACCTGCGGACTACTGGAGTTGCCGCCAGCCGCTGCACTTGCCTGCGCGGTCTGCGCCGCCGCCTTGCCATGAGCAAGGTAGTAAACCTTGTCCAGGTAGAGCAGGTAAACGCACATCAAGTTGTATGCGTCGGTGTATTGCTTCGGGTCCAGCGCGGTTCGCGCCATGTGGACAGACTCTGCGGTGCCGGGCGGATTAATTACCGTGTACGCGGGCGAGTGGATCACGATGGACGGTATATTGGCTTCCTCGAACACTCGCGCTTCCGTCGCTGAAATGTCGTTGTTTAATGTCGGCACTTGGGCCAGTTTCAAACTGTTGGCGGCCAACGGCAATACTTTGCTCAGGGTCGTTGGCGAATGCCCGGGTTCCATCGCGACCGGCCGTTTCCCGACAGTGGCCATGCGGGACGTGTCCGGTTTGGGAAAGCCATACTGCGCCGGAGCGCGACCCACCTTGTCGACCTGGATCATCGCTTGAATCTGGGCGCGCTGCACATCGTTTAACTGGCTCAGAAAGTATTTGGCGCCGGCGAGTCCGTGATCGTGCCCGGCGAACGCCACGAAAACAAATGTCTGATGATGGGGCGCGGAGATCATGGACTCTGCCAGCAAGGGCAGTAGCACCGGACCACCCCAGTCCACCGTTGCCTCGTCTCCGTTGGCTTTCGATTCCAAGCGCGTTCCGACCACGATCGCGCCGGGGTCAGGCCCGGGTACCATGCAGATAAGGTTTGGCAGCTCTTCGTTGGGGACCGCCTGTTCCTGGATCATCTCGGGTGCGCATCCGGCGGCGCGGAACTGGGCGCGGATGGTCTCCACTCGCTCTTTGTCACTGGCAGGTACCGGCTGGAGCCGTTTCTCGATGACAGAGCGGTCCACCCGCATATAGATGAGATTATCCGCCAGGCAAACGGTAACCAGGACAAAGACGAGCGTTAGCTTCAGAAAGCGCAGCAATGCTACCGACCTCGAAGTGTTGACGACTGATCCAACCCTTCCAGGCTAACACTTGAGTGGCGGGAAATTGTGCCGATTCCGGTGCGATCGCACGGTGCCGGTGCTCGCCGGAGTCAGGCGAGATGCCGGCCTTCAGCGTCCAGCGCCAGTTGGTTTGTGAAAGGTGAAGGGGAGGCTTGCCGCACCGTGGACAACATCGTCACGGGCATCCTGAACCAGTATGATCGCTCGCAGATCGTCCTGCTTCCAGCCAGAATTGTTAGGCACGCTGACAGTCTTGTCGAACCGGCCGTTCGACACCGTGCCCAGCGAGCGAAGCTCCCGAACTACCGCATTGTGGACCAGAACCCGTCCGCCGTTCTCGCCGCCGTTAACCTTTGTGGTCAGGTTGTCCTCGGTGACGGCCAGAAGCACCCGCTGCTTGGAGTTGTTGGAGTCCGTCACCAAAACCTGGAGTCTGCCGGGCGCAACAAAGTTGAGGGCGACCGTTGCGGTCTTCGGAGCGTTTGCAGCCTCAGCAATCATCCGCTTCAACGCCGGAGCATTGCCACCAACGGCTTGCAAATGCCCGTCGACGACCATTTGCGGCGTATAAGCCGATGCGAGGTGAAAGCGCCTCGCGTAGTTGTATTGCCTTTGCGTGAAGCTTGGAGCCGAAAAACGGTCGTTCCATCCCAGTCCGTTCCAGTACTCGACGTGCTCTCCCAGAAGAATCAGCTCAATGCTGGTGGTGTCTCGCTGTTTGCTTAGCTGACTCAACAGGGCGTCGGCCGGGGGACAACTGGAGCAGCCTTCCGAGGTGAACAGCTCTACCACGACGGATTGCTGCGCCATGCCCGGCTGAGCTGCGCCCACAACCAAAATCGCAGACAGCATGGTTGACACAATGACGGAGAGAGGACTGAATTTTGGCATGGCCCTTAAGCGATAGGACGTTTCGAACCGGGCATTAGTTACAAAACTCAGCAGCCTATCGCGGGGAACGTCGTCTTCCGCCCGCGACCCACGAGGCTCAGCATTTTGCTGTTCGTTCACGGAAGTCACCGATCGACGGAGCGTAGGCCATGAACAACTGCGACCTGAGTGCCTAGTCCGGCACCCGGTTGTTGACCTTCGGCCATTTGTCGGGTAGGGCAATGGCCTATTAGTGCTGTTATATAATTTTTACTGTTCCCGTCGCGGCCGTGTCACACAAAGGCTTCCGAGAGAGTGAGTGAATGGTATTGACCGCCGTAACGTATGTCCTGCTCGGAGTAGCAGTCTTTCCTTTCATTTATTATTTTTTGGTCCTTTTCAGTTCATGGCGGTTCTTTGGCCGGCCATCGGTCGGGACGGCCGCGAACTCTAGCTTCACTCCTCCTGCCAGCATCCTCAAACCGGTTCGGGGACTGGATCCGGAAGCGTACGAGAATTTCGCCAGCTTCTGTAACCAGGACTATCCCGAGTACGAGGTTGTTTTCTGTCTCGGCGATAGAAATGACCCCTCCCTGGCGGTCATCGAACAGCTGCAGCGGGACTTTCCGAGGTGCTCGATCCGGGTGCTGTTTCGCACCAGCCAGGGCGCCCCAAACGACAAAGTCGCCAAGCTCGACCAACTGGTGCACGAAGCCCGGTACGAGTACCTGGTAATCAACGACAGCGACGTCCGGGTCACGCCAGACTACATGCGCTCCGTGATCGCCCCCCTCGCGCGGCCCAAGGTGGGCGCTGTGACCACCCTTTACGTGTCGGCCGAGGACAAGAGCCTAGTCGACGAAATTCAGACTGTCGGAATGATTTCGGATCTTTACGCCGGAATTCTGGTCGCGCGCCAGCTCGATGGGGTCAAGTTCGCTTTGGGCGAGACCATCGTGACCACCCGCAGCATTCTCTCGCAGTTTGGCGGATACGCTGCCTTGGTGAACCGACCGGCCGATGACCTTCTCGTTGGTCGCCTCATTGCCGAACTCGGCTATGAGGTGGAGCTCCTGCCGTATGCCGTTATGACCGTGCCCGACTACCGCTCTATGCGAGAACTCTTCGTCAAGCGTCTGCGTTGGATGGTGGTGATGCGGCACATGCGCCCTTGGGGACACATGGGTCTGATTTTTACCTTGGGCCTGCCGTGGTCCCTGGCCGCGATTGCGCTGCATCCCTCACTGCCTGTGGCCTTGGGCTATCTCGGCTCGTACCTTGTGCTTCGGGTCGCGATGGCCTGGACGATCGGTATCTGGGGCCTCAAGCAGTCGTCCTTGTGGAAGCTCATGCCGCTGCTGCCGGTGTGGGACGCCATAGCATTCGCCATCTGGGTGGAGAGCTTTGTGCACAACAGCATTCGCTGGCGCGGCGAAAACTACCAAATCCGCAATGGACAGCTCGTCCTTGCAGCCAGCGAGCAGATTCGGCACGCGGCCGTCTAATCGAGCGACCCGGGTTTTTGGTCGTACTCGGGGCTGACTCTGGCGGGGCGCTGCTGTTCTCAGCCAATTCCGCGGCCGGAAATCACTTGGCTTGGGTCAGGAAATCGGGCTGTGGCTGGGAGTTTTCAAGGCCGCCAGCGTTTCGGAACGGCGACGTTTGTACTGCAGTACTTTCGAAGATTGTCGCTGGAAAGTCTCTCTCGCCAGCCGGTATGTCTCGATGTCGGCGGCACGGTACCGTTCGACCGCTAGGCGAACGTCATGGCTGATTTTGTAAACGCCGCCCTGGGTGTCGGGATTCACATTCATGAAACTGTCGCCCCGAAGATTGCAGCCGAACATTGAATTAAATATGTCCACGCTTCTGTAGTACTCTTCCGAAAGTCCCACCATCGCAAGGTCGTCGACCGACAGCGAGCCGAGGTATTGCGTTTGTTGGTCCTGAAACGCCTCCCATGCCAGGTAATCGTGCAGGCTCATCTTGGCTTCGTGGAAGAGCCTCTCCTCAGGATGGTCCCTCTCAGGGTTCCGCAGCAGGAAATAGTAATGCGATAAGGCCTGCTGATAGGGGTCGCGGAAAAACGCGACAAAATTCTCGATGGGAAATAGCCCGAGATACTTATCCGCGGCGAAATGGCCATGAATTACGTCATACTTTTCCAGCAGTTCGTCCCGGCGGCTGCGCATTTCGAGGCTGCGACGGTGCGAGCGCTCCAGCGCTTCCGGCACCCTGCATCCCGCCCAATCGCCGTAGTCCTTCATCATCCGGGCCCCAAAACCGGCCTCCAGAAGTACGCGAAACGAGTTTCCGGCTGCTTTGGGAACGTGGATGGAAAGAATCATAGGATGGAACCTGTCAACCTACGTGCGTGTGGCAACACAACTACCATCTTATCTTACCCGTTTGTCCGGATTTTCGTTCTTGGTTCTTTTCCTTGCGGCGTTTCGACCGGGCGCGGCATTCGCCTAGTTTAGAGAGCTCTAAATAATTCATTACAAGAGGCTTATCTTGGGTCTCTCGGCTCGTCGACGAACCGCTCAAGGCAATGGCTGATTGGTCAGCATGATCTTGCCGCCGCCTTCAGCAACAGTGTGGAGATGCTCACTTCCTACCAATTGATCGAGGTGGGCAACGCCATCGTCACGCACAAAAATGTATTTCCGCCCCGGCGCGAACCAAAGTTCCGGGAATTGCCCATCGCTCAGGAAGACGTTTGGTGCGCCAGGAGCATAAGAGCCGTATATGAGGTTATCCACGCGCCCGTTGAGAAGCCAGGCTGACCGGTTGGTGTAGAAAAACACCGACGAAAACCGGTAGTAGTGGTGGTCAATGATCAAGTCTCCGGCTGGCGAGCGCTCGAGCACTTCTACCAGCGGCCGTGACGACAGAAGCGGTTCGAACTTCACCAGTGCCAGGCGTGCGGCCTGGAAGAACACGACCATCATCAGTGCGGCTGCGAGAAAGGCGCGCTGGCTTTTACTGAAGGTAGCTCCGATGGCGCCAATAAGAAATGCCAGCCCGGCTAATCCAAGTGGTATCCGGAGATACGCAAACGACTGCACGGTAAGGTCTTCCATGCGGCCAAGCGACAGGGTGTACGCCCCGGGGTGCTGGCTAAGGGCCCGTGAAATGTCGCCTGGGTCAGGTACGTGCCGTACCGCCACCAGAATTGCCATCACCGCCAGCGCTGCGATACCGCAGAGTACCGCGAGAGCGCGGTTTCCCCGCCTGATCCAGCGGCCGTTGTCTGCCATCGCCGAACCCAGCAGCAATGCCATCGCCGGATAGCATGGCATCGAGTAGTACTCCTGGGTCGTCGAAAAGGTGAAGAACACCAGGATGAACCCGACCCAGCACAGCGCGAGCAGTCGCGTTTTGCCGGCCCGATCCACGGGCTTGTACGTCAATTTGAAGGCGGCAGGAAAGTACACACTCCACGGAAACAGCCAGGCCAGATGAAACAGCCAGAAGTACAGTCGCGGTACGGTGTTGTAGTCGCGCGGATAGCGCAGATTCAGAAACCGCAACAACTGTTCGTTGATAAAGAAGAACCAGAGAAAGCCGTGATACGCTCCGGGAACGCTGCGCATCGTGAAGTCAAAGTAAGGGGGATTCCGCAGTGTCGCCAGCACGTGCCACGGGAGCGCGATGAGCAGGATGATCACGGTGCCCGCGAATGGGCGCAGGCGCTTCCACGTTCGCGCTGTAAACAACTGCCGCGTGACCGCCAGGTAAATCAACCCCGCGGCGACGGGAAACACCACGCCAATCAGGCTCTTCAGCAGCAGGCCTGTTCCCAGGCTCGCTGCCAGCAAATACGCCCACGCTCTGGGATGCCGTTCGTCCTCGTCCAGAGTGCGCAGCAGCGCCCACATCGTCAGCGCGATGGTCGCGGTGAGCATGACGTCGGGAATCAAGATGCGGGTGAACAGCCACAGCCCGACACACGTCGCCATGCAGAGCCCGGCATAAAATCCGGCGCGTTTGCCGAAAGCCCAGATGCCGAACGCAGCGGTCAGCCAACAGAGCGCGATGGCCGATAACGCGACCGGAATCCGCGCTGCCCAGTCATGGACGCCGAACATCTTAAAACTCACCGCCATCAGCCAGTAGATGAGTGGCGGTTTCTCCAGGTAAATGACCCCGTCCAGACGCGCCGTTACCCAGTCTCCTGAGGTGATCATGTTGCGCGCGATTTGCGCCTGCACCGCGTCCACGTCATCCTGCAGCGACGGGGGCGAAGCCGCGCAGGCCAGGTAAGTCATTGCGGCAATCAGGATCACCGCCAGGTACACGCCCCAGTTGCTGGCGTCGGGGCGCAAAATGGTGCGATCGAGGAAGCCTGCGGATGAATTGTCGGGGATGGACTGATCGAGAAACGGCATCGGGGAATGAGCGAAGCATCGGATTTCCGCAAGTTCGTGCTGCAGCCGATATCGCTCTCTAACCAGCATAACAAGCAGGAGACGCGGTTGTCCTGCGCGGGTGCCCGGCTGATATAGCATAAAGACATGGTTTCACTTCGATTCCCGCTCCCTGCGGCCGCCGGCGCCTGATGGATTCTCACCACCGGCTTCAATTCAAGACCTTCGCCATGATCCTGATCATGATTATTGCGGGCCCGCTCGGTAATGTGATGCTCGGCAAGGGTATGCAGAGTGTAGGCGCTACCTCAATTGCCTCCGCATCGGACGTCGCCCATGTTGTCGGTGCCATCTTCAGGACGCCGTCGATCTGGCTGGGTGTCGGTTCGTTGCTCACGTTCTTCGTCGCCAACATCCTGGTGCTGTCGTGGGCCGACTACAGCTTCGTTCAGCCGGCGTCTTCGATGGCGTATGGCATGGTTGCCTTCTTTTCCGTGTTCCTCCTCGGAGAACAAATATCGCCGCTGCGGTGGACTGGTATCGCCATCATCTGCTTGGGAGTCTTTATCGTAGGCCGGACCCATCCGCGGACCACGGAACACCACTAGCCATGTTCAAATTCCTATATTTTTTTATGATCGTAGTCGCCGGAACCGGTGGCGAGCTCTGTGTCTCGCGCGCCATGAAGCAGGTGGGAGAAGTCCACGATTTCCGACCTGCTGCGATCGTGCGCGTCATCGGCCGTGCCTTGTCGGTCAAATGGATGTGGCTCGGAGTCGGGATGATGACGATGGCATTCTTTTCGCTGCTGGCGATACTCTCGATGGAAAAAGTCAGCTTCGTGGTGCCCGTTACGGCGTTAAGCTATGTAGCCGGGGCGCTGGGCGGCCGCTTCTTCCTCGGCGAGCGCATTAGCTTCCGCCGCTGGACGGGAATTGCGCTGGTTTGCGTCGGCGTCACCCTGGTGTTTTTGGGAAAGGGATAAACCATCATGTCGCACCTCGGGGCCAAGCCCATGCCCCAGACGATCGCGGGAATCGGCCGGACGATTGCCTTCGGGGAATTCATTTCCCAGGCGTTTGCCGCCTTCCGCGCCGATCGAGTGCGTGCCACCATGACCGCCTTGGGCATGGTGATCGGAACCAGTTCTCTGATCCTGGTCGTCACGGTCGCCCTCACCGGCAAGCAGTATGTGCTGGCGCAAATCGAAAACATCGGCACCAACCTGGTTTGGGCCGAGTATCGGGGGTTGGTCAACGCTGGCTCCACCGCTACGGTGAAGGATTACATCACTTTCGAAGACATGATCGCCGTGCAGCAACAGGTGCCGGAAGTGAAGGCGGCCACGCCGGTGCTCAGCATCAATGAGCGAATCAGCACGGGTCGGGCGAAAGAGACCGACGCCCTCGTGCTTGCCGTCAACCCCAATTACCAGCAGATTCGCCGGATGGTGGTGGTCGCCGGAAGATTTTTTGACGACACCGATTCCGACATGTTCGACAAAGTCTGCCTGATTACGCAGAAGTACGCCGAGCGTTATTACGGTGGGGCCGACCTGGCCCTCGGCCACACCATCACGATCACGGGAGTGCCCTTCGTCATCATCGGCGCCTTCCGGGAAAGCATGGAAACTTTCGGCCGCTCCGAAATTCAGGACGACACCATCCTGATTCCGTATACGGTGGGCCGCCGCCTGACCGGGACCAAGGCCGTCAACCAGATTTACTTCACCATGTTCAACTCCGAGAGTGTGCCGCGTGGAACAGCCGACATTCTGCGGGTCATCAAGTCACGCCACCGCCCCGAGTCTCAATACAACGTCGACAACCTGACGGATGTGCTTCAGGTCGCGGAGAACACCGCCAACGCCTTCACGCTGATCCTCCTTTTGTTCGCGGTGATCACGTTGATCGTGGGAGGTGTAGGCATCATGAACATCATGCTGGCGACGGTGAGTGCGCGCATCCATGAAATCGGCATCCGCAAAGCTGTGGGTGCGACCCGTATCGAAATCGAATTACAGTTTCTGACGGAAGCTGTTCTGATTTCGCTTGTCGGCGGAATTATCGGGACGCTCCTGGGTATCTCCATACCGCTCTCGCTCCGGCTGTTCACGGATATCTATTTACCCGTACCGTTTCTTGCCGCGGTGATCGCCATCGTGGTCTCCTGCTCCGTCGGAATCCTGTTTGGAACGCTGCCGGCCAAACTCGCCGCCAAGCTCGACCCCATCGAATCGCTTCGCTACGAGTAGTTTGCTGCCTGGCTATTCATGGAGCTGGGGGGAGGAATCTTGCACCAGTAGCCTCACCCCTACCGGTGATGATTGGCGGGCTTCCTGGCAGGTATTTCGGGTATCAGCCCTGAGGTGCCGTCGGTCGGCGAGAAGATAAAGTCTTCTATCTCGTCAATCCGGTTGTTGGCGTCGTTGTAGCCGATGTCGATGAGTGCCCTCGTGTATTTAGGAGTAAATAACAGGTAACTCATCAAATCCGCGCAGGAAACCGCATCTCTTCCCAGCCCATTCACAAAATATTGGATGAGGTACGGCATGTCTTTTTGGTGCCGCCGCGCCAATTCCGAGAGGTCAACAGATGGCGTAACCAGAAGCGTCTCCAGCGGCCGCATCCGCTCGCAATCCTCTGCTTCTGACAGGCTAATCCGCCCATCGCGCATGAGTTTGTTCAGGCGGTCGAGGTGCTCGACGTCGGTGGCCAGGTGATCGAGGAACATTACATTGAACAGTACGCCCATTACTTGCGCGAGCGATGGCTCGGAGTCGGATGCGGCTTCTTCCTGATGCTCAAGGCTTTCGCCCCGGACGCCGATGCCAAACACCCTCTCTGCACCGAGCCGAATCACCGGGCTGAGCGGCTGTTGCAGGCGTACGCAGCCGTCGCCGAAATACGCCGTGCCCTTTGCTGTCTTTAGTCGCACCGGCTGAAACACCAGCGGAATCGCTGCCGAGGCGCAGATGTGGTCAGTGGTGATTTTGGTCGCCAGTGTCACCCGCCGGCTGCGGTTCCACATCGGGTGACCCTTCGCGCCCTGGATGAAGAGGTAGCTCTTACCCGAGTTGTAATTGGTCGCCGAAATCGCCAGCGCATAAAGATGCCCGCGGCGAATGTTGTCTTGGATTCGGCTGGTGTCGAGGTGCGCGGCCAGGAACTGCCGCAGTGGGGTCGCGTCGAGCAGAGACTTGGCGTTGCCCCCTCCCAACACCGCGCCGAACGACAGATCCAGGATCCACGTAATGGAATTGCGCGCCTGCGACAGCGCATCACAGCGGAAAATGTCGGACGGCCGAAGTTCAGCCCAAAGCTTGGCGAGAATCTTGGTTGCGATCGAGAACTCGTCGCACCCCGCCGCGAGTGCGCCACCATTCACCGATCCGGCAGAAGAACCTCCGATGATCGGAAACGGGTTGCCCTCTTCCTGGATGCGGCGGATCTCGCCGATGCGTTTCAGGACGCCGGCTTGATATGCTCCGCGGGCGCCGCCGCCCGTCATTACCAGGCCGAGTGCATTTTCCATGGATTTGGTTTCCGGCATAGGCTCTATCCGTTTCAGATTGTAGCGCCGGGACGAATCGCTTTGCCGTGACGCAGCTCTCACTCTTATTCTGACTTGCAACGAACAAACAGAGTTAAAGATAAGCAGGACGTTCCGCTGTGGTTGCAGCGGAACGCCTGCCTGCTTGGGTTAATCACCGGACCCCAGATCGCGGTGCACCCACACGTTTTGGTCCATGCCTCAGGCGTTGACCGGAATCACGCGCGGTTTCCCCGCCCGTGGACGCTTGCGCGCCGTGGGCTTCTTCGCTTTCTTCGGCTCCGGACGACGAGTCACTGACTCAATTACTGCCTTTTCCGCCTCAACGAAGCTGCGGAAGCCTTCACGGGTCAGGTCCGGGATTTCGCGGTAGGGGACTGTCGGCAACATCTTGGCCGCGGTTCCCGCTGCCTTCAGGCTGACATGGACCTGGCGTGCCGCCACGTCCATCAGTTTCTTCTGGGCCTCCACGAAGGTGTCCGTCGCTTCCTGCGCCAGCTTAGTCATCTCGGTCTTCTTGGCTTTGCTGACCGTTACTTCCCGGCCGCCTGTCATCCGCGAGGTCTCTTCGGCGACCACATGCAGGAACTTCTTCTGCGCCTGCACGAAATTCTCTAGTCCGCCACGGGCCAGCTCGACCAGCGTGTCGCCCTCGTACTCTTCGCCGGCCTTCACGGCGGCCAGGCGCTCGTGAACCTGCTTGCCAGCGTTCTTCAGGTATTCCAACTGCATTTCGACAAAAGCGTCCATGCTGCGATGGATCGTATTGATCAGGGCATCCGTAACCGCATAGCCGCCGATCCGTTCCTTCACTCCGGTCGCCAGTATCTCGCTCTCACGCTGTGCGAGTCCGAGCAGCAGCTTCTGGCCCTCGATGAAGTTTGCCAGGCCTTCGCCAGCAAACTCCTTGGCTACGGCCACTGGCTGGAAGTCAGGGGCGGTCAGTTTTTCACGCATAACGTCGATCACCGTTCCGTTCTGGCGCATCGCCAGGTCTACCAGGATGCGCTGCGTTGCGAAGAAATTCTCGACTCCCTGCTGCACCCAGCCGGAGAGCAGGTTAACGAATGACGATTCCCGTGCCATCGGCGCGGTCTTAACTTCCTGCTTCATGATTGCCTCCTAGATTGCTGCATTGCAGCATCCAAGTAGACTGTAGTATTTAGCGGCATCTGTGTCAAGTGATATCTCAACTTTGGTGCGGTGCAGCAGAGATGATTGGCAATGGACATGTGGCAGTTTAATCTGACCGATACCAAAGCGCCATCGTGTCAACCAGTTGCGAGTCTGCCGAGCGAAATCGGGGCACTACCATTTTGGGAATCACGTCTGGGCGTTGGCTTGCCTTGACATCACCATGCCGTCAGTTCACGATGCGAAAAGGCCCGCCACCATGGCACAAACGGTAAGTGTTGTGCAGTTGAAGCCGGAAACGCTTGACGCTTTTCAGGCGTATGTTCGCGACGCCGAGGCGGCAATGCAACCGACCCTCGACGGACGCGCTCCGTTTCTGTGGTCGGACGAAAACTCCGACCGCGCGCAGCGCGTGCGCAAAGGCGAGATCCCCTCCCAACTTTGGGCCGGCGATTTGCCGGTGCACATTGCCGGAGGCCTGATTCACGATTGGATCGGCGCCGTTTTGATTCCCGGTACAACTCTGGAAAGGACCCTCGCGCTCGTCCAGGACTACGACAATCACAAGAACGTTTACAAACCCGAGGTGATGGATTCGCGGCTCCTCCGCCACCGCGGCAATGACTTCACCATCTTTCTCCGCCTGCTGAAGAAGAAGATTATTACCGTGGTGATGGACACCGAGCATGACGTGCACTATCAGCGGGTGGGCGATGGTCGGTGGTTCCTCCGCTCCTATACCACTCGGTCCTGCGAGGTAGACGACGCCGGCACTCCCAAAGAGAGAATCCATCCGCCTGACACAGGTTACGGATTCTTGTGGCGACTGTATTCCTACTGGAAGTTCATGGCCGAGGGCGAAGGCGTAATCGTGGAGTGCCGTGCCATGTCAATGAGTCGCGATATCCCTTTCGGGCTGGGATTCATCGTGGAGCCCATCATCAAAAACCTGCCACGCGAATCGCTGATCAACACTCTGAAAGCGACGAGGCAGGCGTTGAGCGGAGCCTAGCTCAGTCTCCAGTTTGCGCCAGGACCTCTTGCGGCGGCTTCGCGGCTGCAGGTTCCGGCGCAGCCTTGGGTGTGAAGGGAACCGGCTTTCGCGGGGTCTTCTTCCGCGCAGGTGGTGGCGCGGCGAGCGGAATCTTTCTCATCCTTGGCTTGGCTCCCTTTGCTTTCATTACTGTTTCGGGGATTGGCCTTGGCCTTGCCGTCCTGCGGACGGGTGTTTCCTGGGCTTCGTTTGAAACTGCCATACTTGCAGCCGACTTGCACATCTCCGCAAAGCTCTCGCGTAGTAATTCTTCAAAACACTCGATGTCTGGAACGGCAGTAACATCACCCCCGAATCCGACATAAGCAACGCCGTTGTAGCTCAGGATCGCGACATTTACGCCCATCTCTCCGCCGATCGGGACGTACGGATAGCAGCGCAACAGCTTGTGTCCCAGCAGGTAAAGTGGCATCTGCGGGCCAGGAACGTTGGTGCAAATCATGTTGGCCAGGCTCAGGGGCAACTGGGTCAGCATTGGCACCAGCGTAGCTTGAACGGCAAGCGGCACTTTCGACACAAGCATCCCGAACATTCCGACCATTTCCGGCACGCCGATGCTCCTCAGGAAGGAGATGCGTTCACTGATGCGGGCCAGCAGCGCACGAGGGTCGCTGATGAACAGCGGCACGTTGATTGGTAGAAAGGTGATACGGTTCCCCAACTCGGCCACATCGCCGTCGCCGCGGAGGTTCACCGGGACGATCATCCGCAACTGCCGACCGCGCAGGTTCACACCGTGTTGCTTTGCATATCGCCGAACGGTTGAGGTAATCACTGTCAACACCACATCATTTACGGTGCCGCCGCAGCTTCCACGAATAGCCTTGATGTCGGCCATCGGAAGTTCTCCCCATGCGATCTGCTGCGGTCCACGGCAAATCTTGTTGAAGGGCAACCGGTCGGAAGGTGACCCCAGCTCCGGTACGAGATGGAGTAACTCTTCGGTGTGTCCCTGGGTAGCTCCGGCGAGTAACTCCCGGGCAATCGTCAACACTTCGCTCTGAGCCGTGAGCGCTCCCTGCATGAATGTCTGATACGACTTCAGCGCTTGATCTAAGAGCATGGCGACGGAATCAGTCGGGCGAGGACGCTCCGGACGCGGCTGTTTGGGCACCGGTTTGCCTGGTGTCGGACTGGCATCAAGCAGTACGTGCATGATGCCGACGCCCGAAACTCCGTCTGCCATGCAGTGATGAATGCGGATGATCATGCCGGTCCGGTTTCCCTTCAGACCTTGCACCAGCGTGATGTCCCACAAAGGATGATTGCGATCGAGCGTCGAGCTGATTACTTTTGCGGTCTCCGTCTTGAAGTCGCGGTCCGTGCCTTGCTTTAGCGCCACTTCGTGGACGTGATTGTAGATGTCAAACTCCGGATCGAGTTCCCACGAAGGCAGTCCGAGATGGAGCGGTGGAAATACTGCGCGCTGCTTGTAGCGGGGGATGAGTTCGAGCTTCGACTCAACGAACTTGGCGCAGGCGCGCTTGGAAATCTTGCCCTCAAACTCGCAGGCTGAGGCGATGTTAATGGGCTGGCCTTCGCGTTCCAGGTACAGGAAGAACGTGTCTCCCCACGACAGCGGATGCGTCCGGTCCGACGGTGACATAGTTTGCCTCTCTCTCGGCAGGCGAAGGTCTGGGCGCTCGCAGAACAAAATCCCGTCCAGGATTGAAGCTCGCCCGGGAGTAACCGCCCGCGCCACGTGGCTTACTTCCCAGAATGCGCAAAGACGGACGCTATTACGATTTCATGAATTGCCCGGCAGTGCTGTGAGAGGTATCACAGAATCACGGTAATTTGGTCACCCGTGCGGTTTGCTCGGTCGTCAACCCTGCCGCGTCGCTGCCAAGTATCGCCCCCGTCCAACCATGTGCGGCTGGACGGGGGCGGTTGGGATCGATTACGCGGCCCTATTGGCGGTGCCGTGGTTCCGAATCTCATGTTCCGCCTGGAGCCAGTCCTCTTCGTCGTATCCGTCAACGTATCCGCGCGCTTCGTACAACTCGTAAGCGCGCAATCTGATTTGGTCCAGAATGTTGTCGGTCTTGTTGTTCATCGTTCGCTGCTGTTTGGGTTGGTTTGTCGGCTCGATTGCTAACGCTCGTGACATAGATCCTCCTCAAATAGGTAATTAGCTAAGGTTGGTTGACTTTTAGACGAAAATCAAAGCGAGTAAAGGCCCAGAGTTGCGCCAGCTGTGCAATTGGCGACGCTCTCAGTGGAGCAACGCTGGCGAGTGGGGAGCCTGCGGACCCGATCGGGTAGGATTGCCGGACCTGGCGCGCAGGCGCGCCACTCATGTTAGTCGAACTGGACGGGCGAAGCGCCGCGGAGACTACCGGACAGGAGGAGGGCGCGAGCAACACAAGGGATCAGGCTGCCTGGACGGAATTTCGCTCCAAACCAGGGACGTGATCCCGATTGCTTGCAAGGTGGTTACTGTGAAGGCAGCAACCGCCAGTGTTTGCCAAGACAAAGGAGACGTCTTCGTCGGCAGTTTTCGCTGAATCTCAGTGCCGTCAACATAGGACTGGTTTGTCGGGAGTTTCAGGGCGCGATGGTGAATGTCGTAGCGCGCCAGCCGTGCATTAGCGCAGAGTATCAGCAGGAGCCCACACAACAGCCAAGCTCCGTAATCCCGTGTTCTCAGAGCGCGGCGATGCAGATTGGCGTGAAGCACAACCCTCTCCCTACTGTCTGCTTAGACCCATTACTTCTGAAAACGTTTCGGTGATTTTCGTCCTTCGCCGAGATTGTGCGACACACGTGAACATTTCTACCCGATTACGGTGCGGCGACCTGGAAGCGCAGTACTGCTTCCGCAATCCGGTACTGGTACCTGGCTCCGGCAAATTGGATTTGCGCTTCGGTCTGCTGCAGCTGTGCCTGGCTCAGCTCCACGATCGATGCGAGTCCCAATTGGTAACGGGTCTGCGACAGATCAACGGCCATGCTGGTTTGGTCGACAAACTGCTGCGTGACCGCGATCCGGCGATACGCGGTTTGGGTGTTCAGCCAACTCGTCCGCACGTCGTTGGCGATGCGATCCTTGAGATCGCGCAGCTGCTCTTGTTCCGCCTGGGAGCGGAGTGCGGCCTCTTTTGCCCTCGCCGGATAGAGGAATCCGTTGAAGATGGGAATGTTCACGTTCACGCCGACCGCTCCCCACCAGTTGGCTACTTGCGGTGCGCCGGTTGGAACTCCGCCGACAACGCCGAGCACGCGAACGTCGGGCAGAAGCAAGTCACGCTCCGCTTTTTGGAACCGTTGCGACGCCTGATATTCGTAGCTTTGCGCCGCGATCTCGGGACGGTTGCTGAAAGCCTGATCGACCAGCGGGGCTACCGCGTCAGCCGGAGCACTCAGTGCGGTTTCCGTGTCCACCAGTTCGTACGACTGCTGGCCGGTAAAGCCCAGTATCTCCGACAATACCGACAACCCCGCCTGATAGTTGTTCTGTGCGTCCAGCAGCAGCAGTTGCGCCTGTGACAGGTTTGCATTGGCGAAGCTCACGTCGAGCTGCGACTTCAGTTTGTTGTTGAACAGCGTCGTTACCTGGTCGCTCACGACCTGCCGTGCGCTCACCGTTTGTTCCGCGACCCGCAACTCAGCTTTGGCCTGCAGCGCGTTGTAAAAAGACTGGTCAACCGCCAGCTTGATCTGCGCCGCAGTGGCGGCGGCATTCATATCGCTGGCCTTGGCGCGCAGCACAGCAGTCGCCGCCAGATTATTGGTGCGACCGAAGTCGGTAATCAGCTGCGACAGCGCCACGCCACCAGCGAAGCGTTCGTAGAGTACCGGATTGTTGATCCCCCCAGCCGCGATACGGCTGCCGTCGCGCGCATCGACGGCTGTGATGCTTCCGTACGCCGCTGGAAGGTAGCTCGACTTCGCCTCGCGGGTTACTTGCTGCGACGCCAAAGCCAACAAATCGCGCCACAGAGATCCGAGGATTGTTCTTGAGCGCCAACGCCTCGGCATCCTGGATCGTGAGCTGCACAGACGGCGCCGAAGGAACGGTACCCGCCGGTGGCGCGGCGTTTTGTGCGGGCAGCGCTGCCGTCGCTAGCACTACGACCAGAAACAACCGGAGCGCCGTGCTCTTCACGCTTGCACCTCCGGTTGCTTTTCTTCTTTTCCGTGAAGCAGCAAATAGGCTGCGGGAACCAGGAACACAGTTACTATCACTGACACAGTCAGCCCGCCGATGATCGACCGCGCCAGCGGCGCGTACTGTTCGCTGCCCGCCTCTAGCGCCAGCGCCATCGGAATCATGCCGAGAATCGTGGCCAGCGAAGTCATCAGCACCGGACGCAATCGCACGCGGCATGCTAAAGCCACTGCTTCGCGAATCGGCATGCCCTGCCGCCGGAAAACGCGCGTGACGTCCACGATCAGGATGCTGTTCGACACCACGATGCCGGTCATCATGATCACGCCCATCAGCGACATCACGTTCAGTGTCGTGCCGGTGAGCAGCAAAAATACCAGCACTCCGGTAATGCCCGGAGGTATGGCCAGCAGAATGATGAGTGGATCGACGAACGAGGAAAACTGTGCCATCAGGATCAGGTACACCAGCACGATGGAGAGCAGCAGTCCGAGGCCGAAGCTCTTGAACGACTGCCGCATGCCTTCCACCGATCCGCGTACGTGAATGCGCACGCCCTCGGGAAGCTTGGTCTGCGCGATGATTTTGTCCACCTGTGACGCCACCGATCCCAGGTCTTCGGTAGAGGGCGACACGTACAGGTCGATCTCACGTTGCAATTGGTAGTGGTCAACCTCGGTGGGCGAATCGATCTGCTTGATGTTGGTGACTGCACCCAGTTGTGTAGTTTCGGTTCCATTGGGCGATCGCAGCGGAATACTGTCCAGGTCGGAGAGCGACTGGATTTGCGAGTCCGGATACTGCACCGTCAGCATGTAATCGTTGCCACTCTTGGGATCGACCCAGTAACTCGGAGCGATCATCTGGTTCGACGTCAGGGCAGTGATCACGTTGTTGACGACTTCTTTGGAGGAAAGCCCTAGCCGCGAAGTCATTTCCCGGTCGATATCGAGACGCAACGCCGGGTAGTCGAGGTCCTGCGGGATCAGCACATCGCTCACGCCTTTGAGTCCCTGGATTTGCCGCCGCAAGTCCTGTGCAATTTTGTAGGCTTCTTTTTGATGGCTGCCACTCACCTGAATGTCGATGGGCGCAGGCAAACCCAGGTTCACAACCGCATCCACTAATCCGCCGGTTTGGAAGTAGGTGTTCAGTTCAGGAAGGTCTTCGGCAAGCCGTCGCCGCACGCGGTTCATGTACTCATAGCTGCCCACGCGGTGGCCCTCCTGCAAGCTCACTTGCACCGTTGCCGTGTGCTGGCCGGAGTTGCTGGTGTACATCGAGGAGAACCCCGGAGTGACTCCGATGTTAGCGACCACCATGCCCAGATCTTTGGGCGGCACGACCTCGCGAATGTCTTTTTCGACCCTGCTCACATATCGGTCAGTGAGCTCCAGTCGGGTGCCGGCAGGGGCCTTCAGGTTGATCATGAACTGCCCGGGATCGGTGCGCGGGAAAAACGCCACACCGACCAGCGGATACAGCGACAGGCTGAGGACGAAGATGCCGAGGATCCCCAGTACCGTCGCCGCCGGACGCAACAGCGTCTTTCCGACGGCCATGTCGTAGTGCATCAGCATCTGGTCGTACTTGTGATTGAAGCCATTCACCAGCCGCGCGAACGCCGACTTGTTTCCGTGATGTGCTACCGCGCCGTGTCCCTTGAGGAAGCGGGCGCAGAACAGCGGTACCACGGTCATGGCGACCATGTACGACGCGAAGAGTGCAAACACCACCGCAGCCGCCAGCGCGGTAAACAGAAATCGGCTGACGCCATAGAGAAACACCACCGGAAAGAAAACGATGGCCGTGGTAAACGTCGCCGCCAGCACCGGCAAGCCCATCTCGCGCCCGCCCTTTTCCGCCGCCTCTTCCGGCGATTCGCCTTCCTCCAGATGACGAAAGATGTTTTCCAGCACCACGACGGAGTTATCGATGAGACGCGAGAAGACCAGTGCCAGGCCGCCGAGCACCATGGTATTGATCGTGCCGCCGCCCAGGTTGATCGCCAGCAGTGCGGCGAGCGCAGAGAGCGGAATCGACAACAAGACCGCGATCGTCGCCCGCACGCTGCCAAGGAAAATCAGAATCATCACCGCAGTGAGCACCAGGCCAATGAAGCCCTCATTGCCGAGGTTTCGGATCGCCGTCTTGACGTAGAGAGATTGGTCGAAGACCACCTTCGCGACCAGCGACTTCGGCACGTCAACCAGGTTCGCCACCGCACTCTTGATGCCGTCCACGATGGCGATGGTGTTGCTATCGCCGCCCTGCTTCAGTACGGGCAGGTACACCGACTTCTGTCCGTCCACGCGCACCATGCTGGTCTGAATTTGCTGCGCGTCCATGGCGCGGCCGACATCGCCGACCAGCACCGAGGCGTTCCCCACCGTCTTCAGCGGCAGGCGATTGATATCGTCCGTGCCGGGAAGCTGGCTGTTGGTGTAGAGGTTGTAGTCCCTGGGGCCGATGCGCACGTCGCCCGCCGGCAGAATCATGTTCGATTCATTCACCACGCGCACCACGTCCATCACGCTCAGCTGGTTGGCCTGCAACTTCACGGGATCGACGTAAACCTGGATCTGGCGATACTTGCCGCCGAACGGCTGCGGCACCGATGCGCCCGGCACATTCGCAACTTGATTGCGCACGTTGTACTGCCCCACGTCGCGCAACTGGGTTTCAGTCAGTCCCTGGCCCTTTAGCGTGATCAGGCACACCGGCAGACTCGACGCGTCAAACTTCAACACCACCGGCGGCAGCGTGCCTGGTGGTAATTTGCGCAAGTCGGCCATGGCGAGGTTCGATATTTCGCTCACCGCCGCGTCCGGATCCATGCCCGGCTGGAAATAAATCTTGATCAGGCTGACGCCCGGCAGGGAGCGCGATTCGATATGGTCGATGCCGCTGCCCAGGGTGAAGAATCGCTCGAAGCGGCCTGTAATGTCCGTCTCGATCTGCTCCGGCGGCATTCCGTTGTAAAACGTCGCCACTACGACTACTGGGATGTTGATGCTGGGGAACAGGTCGACCGGCATTCGTGCCACCGTCACTATGCCGACCACGGCGATCACCAGGCACATCATGATGATGAAGTACGGATAGCGCAGCGCGAAGGATGACATTTACTGCGTGCCTCCCGTTTCGCCTGCGTTCAACGCAAATTTGCTGACTTGCGGTTCAACCGCTTGTCCGGCTTGATACGAGCCGAAGTTGCCCATGATGACGCGATCACCTTCCTGCAATCCCGCCAGGACTTCGATACGATCCGGAGCCTCCAATCCGGTCTGGATCTCCCGCGGCTGCACTCGGTTGTGCTGATCCACCACAAGTACGCTGGACTTGCCATTTTGCTGTTGGACCGCCTGGATCGGCACGGTAAGAGCATCTGGATGGTTCTGGGTCTGTAGGGCTACGTTGGCATACATTCCCGGTTGCAGTTTGTACGTGTCGTTGGGAACGTCGATCTCCACCTGCATCGTGCGGGTAGTGCGTTCGAGCGCATCGGTGAACCGCGCCACCTTCCCGGTGAAGTGTTCGCCCGTGGCCTGCACCGTTACGTCGGCGGGCTGGCCGATGCGGACCGTCGCCGCCAGCGACTCCGGCACCGGAATCCGCAACCGCAGCACATTTATCTGAGCCAGCTTGACCACCGGGGCCGAGTTGCTGTTGGACGTCCCAGACTGCACCAGTGCGCCCGTATCGGCATACCGCCAGGTCACCACGCCATCGAACGGCGCGACGATGCGGGTGTAGTCCGACATCGCCGACACCTGCGTGTTGTTGGCCTGCGATATTTCCAGCTGCTGATGCGCCGCAGACAGCGCAGATTTCGCCGACTCGACCTGCGCCGCAGCGGCACGATCTTTGGCCTGCGCGTCATCGAGTTCCTGCTGCGCGATCAGCCCGGGACGCGCGCGGTTTGCCTCTTCCAGACGTTGCGCGTTGGCGTGCAGCGCTGCATACTGGGCCTCATCTCGCGTCACCTCGTTCTGCATGCGTTGTACTTCCTGCTGGCTGTGACGCACGCCGGCTCCGGCACCCTGCAACTGCGCCATCAGTTCCGGCACTTCCAGCACCGCCAGCACTTGGCCGGTCTTCACCCGGTCCCCAATGTCCACGTTGATCTTGCGGACGTAACCCGAGACTTTGGCGTGCATCTCGATTTCCTGGTAAGGGTCGAACTCTCCCGCGACCGTGAAGGCGTTGCCGATGTCGGCGCGTTTCACGATGGCGACCGCCGCAGGAATCACGTCGCGACCGTTGTGGGTATGAGGAGGTCCACCCGCCCGCACCCGGCTCGCTATTACGACAGCACCCAGCAGACACGCTATGGCGAGGCTGAGCACAATCAGCTTGTGTTTTCGGTTCAAAGTCATGCATTCCCTCGTGGCAAGCAAAGCACCGCGTACACGCGATGCGCTCAAACGGTCAGGCCGCTTGGTCATTCGGCCCGACACTAGGGTTGAGGATGAAATCTACAGAACTGAAGGGGTCCGGTTCGCTACCGCGTCGGAGGCGGCCGCAGGAAGCGATGCAGGTACTGGCGCCTGCATTGCTCGCAGACGATCGCTGCCGGGGCGGTAACATAGCGACGAACCTGATGGGTAAAGAGGAGTGAGGAAAGGAATACAGCCAGGTATATCACCGCGCCACTTCGAACTACGGGACCTGATTGCCATCTGGCATCATTCGCCCACAGTTTCGAAGCGATCGATGGATCGAGACGCGATCCACTTGCATATACCCCCAGCTTGGCATGTAGCGCGAAGCTAAACACCAGGACACACGCCAGCAACAGCATGACGCGCCAGATCCAAGGCTTCAAAGTTCGGCCAGGCATGGTCAGCGGTGGCATATTCACTGGCATTATACGTCTAAACCCGAAATTCGCGGTCGAGTTTCTTGCGCAGCCGGTGCAGCAATGCCAGCAGTCGTTGCTCGTAGAGATTGGAAGCTACATCGATATCGGCTAACCTATAGACATGTCCCCCAAATTGGAGCAAGCGCTGGACTTAATTCGCCAGGACCGCCCTGAGGCGGTCGAGCAGGCGCTGGCCTTGCTGCAAAACACCGTGTACTCCTTCAGCATGAAGGTGTGCGGCCATCCCGAAGATGCCGAAGACACCATGCAGGAGGTGCTGGTCAAGCTGCTTCCCTACCTGCGCAAGTTCGAGAACCCCCAGGCGCTCTCGGTTTGGCTGTACAAAGTCGCCCGCAACCGTTGCCTGATGAACCGGCGGGGTGAAAAGAACTCGCGCAGCAGGCACGTATCGCTCGACGAACTGATGCCCAGCCAGTACGAACTGCGGGATTTGATCGAAAGCAAGGACCCCAATCCAGAGATCAACCTGCTACGCAGCGAAAGCGACCGGCGGATGCGCGAGGCCGTCTTGAAGGTGCCGCCTCTGTACCGCATGGTTCTTGTGCTGCACGATATGGAAGGACTGACCACATCCGAAGTGGCGCGCGTCACCGGCTTGCGTGACGGCACGGTCCGCGTGCGTCTACACCGCGCTCGACTGATGCTGCGGCGGCAACTGTCGCGGATGGATCACGCTAAACCCTTCAGGGTTGCGGATATCTACGCCGCGGCGGGCGAGGACGAACCACCCATGCGTCCTCGCCACTGCCGCCAGATGTTCGCTTCACTCTCCGATTACATCGACGGACTGGCGGAAGACGCTCGCACCCGTGAGATGGAGAAGCACCTCAGCGATTGCAAGCCCTGCGTCGCGTTTCTCGACAGCCTGAAATTGGCGGTGGAACAGTGCCGGACCTACGAACCCGTCTGCGACACCTCCCGCGCAGAGGAACTTCGCAAAGACCTCGTCGCAAAATACGATGCGGCAATTGAGGCGTTGCCGTTAGAAAGCAACGAGTCCCTTTCCGGCTCATTCCAAGCCTACGGCACAGCCGACCCCGGCAAATGACGGACGTTCCTGTTCTCCCCTTGACAATCTAGATGAGCAGACTTAATCTAACTCTAGATTGTCTAGAGGAAGACGGCACATGCCCGACAGAAACAGCGATCTTGTGCAGGGAACCCTGGAGATGCTCATCCTCAAGACACTTGCCTTGGAGCCGATGCACGGGTACGGGATTGCCCTTCGGATCGAACAGATCAGCAAAGGCGTCTTTCGCGTCAATGCCGGCTCGCTGCTGCCGGCCCTGAGCCGCATGGAGCGTGCTGGCCGGATTCAAGCCGAGTGGCGGGCTACCGAGAACAATCGCCGCGCCAAATATTACGTTTTGACCGACGGCGGCCGGAAAGCGCTCAAGGAAGAAACTCGGCTGTGGGGACGCCAGGTTGCGGCCATCAGCCGAATTCTGGAAGCCTAGCGATAGGGAATAGGGAGAGGTGATGTTGCGAAATTTGCGCATGGGGATCAAGGCCCTCTTTCACAAGGCGAGGCGCAATCAGGATCTGGACGAGGAGCTACAAGGCTACGTGGATGCCGCCGCTGCCGACAACAGGAGCCGCGGCATGACGCCGGAGCAAGCCCTGCGCACCGCCAGGGTTGAGATGGGAAGCATAGACTCCGTCAAGCAAAATGTATGGTCAGCCGGATGGGAATCGACAGCGAGCTCAATCTGGATGGACCTGCGTTACGGCTCACGCCAGCTTGCCAAGACTCCGGTGTTCACCATCGTTTGCGTACTCACGCTGGCTCTCGGCATTGGAGCTAACACCGCAGTTTTCAGCGTGATGAATGCCGTCCTGCTGCGTTCGCTGCCGGTTGCAGATCCGCAGCGGGTGGTCTATCTCAACACCTCCAATCCACCGCATAGAACTGGCACCGTCGACAGTCACGAGACGTTCTCATACCCCGTTTATGACGCGCTGCGCCAGCAGAACGGTGCGCTGACCGACGTCATGGCGTATGTACCGTTGGCTACCGGCAAAGTCGCTGTTCGATTCGGCGCGCAACCCGAAGAAGCGAATGGCGACATGGTGAGCGGCAATTTCTTCTCCGGCCTTGGCGTGAGATTGGTTCGGGGGCGCGGCTTTACCGCTGAAGACGAATCAAACCATGCGCCCGTTGCGGTTATTAGCTACAACTTCTGGACCCGCAGGTTCGCGCGCAATCCCGACGCAGTGGGCAAGACGGTTTTTGTCAAAGGCATTAGCTTCACCATCATCGGCGTCGCGGCCGAAGGCTTTGAAGGAGTGGAGGCCGGCGTGTCCACTGACTTTTGGATTCCTCTGCAGGATCGTCCGGAGCTAAATGCCTGGGGCAATCCTCCTTGGGACGGGAAGACTTACATGTCAATGCCGATCTGGTGGTGTCTGCGCATGCTCGGGCGCCTGGCTCCGGGTGTGACGAATGCGCAGGCGCTTTCGCAATTGCAGCCCACGTTTCAAAATGCCGCATATATCGGCCTCGGCGATCCGGAGCCTGGAGAGCAGCGGCCGACATTGGGCTTCAGCGAGGCGAAGAGTTTTCCCGGCTATGACGAACAGTACGGTAAGCCGCTGAGAATGCTCATGGCCATGGTGGGGCTCGTTCTGCTGATCGCTTTCAGCAACGTCGTCATGCTGTTGATTGCGCGGAATGCGAACCGGCGACGCGAATTCTCACTCCGACTGGCGCTGGGCGCCGGGCGCGGCAAGTTGTTTCGCCAACTGTTGACGGAGAGTCTGCTGTTGGTCGTGCTGGGAGGCATCCTCGCTTGGCTATTTGCTGTCTGGTCGACGAAAGCGTTGGGCGCTTGGGCGCAGATTGAGACCAGTCTCGCGCCTGATCGTATCGTTCTCTTTTTCACGCTGAGTATCTTGCTGCTGGCGGCCCTGCTGTTCGGTCTTGCACCGTTGCGGTCGGCACTCGCCGTTGAACCGGGGCTCGCGTTGAAGGCATCTTCGGCCACGTCGAACACAGACGTCGGCAAGTCGCGGGGCGGCAAGATCATCGTCGCACTGCAGATGGCCTTGTGCCTGGTGCTGCTGGTAGGCGGAGCGCTGCTGGTTCGTACGTTCCGGAACCTGGAAAACATTCCTCTCGGTATGCGCACGAATGGCTTGGTTGTGTTCGGAGTGAATCCCCAGAACCTGCATTCCTATGCCGAGGGCGTCGCGTTCTACGAGGAACTGATCCGCCGCCTTCGGGTATTGCCCGGAGTTGACTCCGTCACAATCATGGAAAGCCGGCTTGGCTCGTGGTGGTCGAATAATCGTCATGCAATCGTCGACGGTAAACCGCCGGTGGTCGCAGGCGGGGGATCGAGCCTGACCCGCAGCAATGTTGTCGGTCCAAGTTTCTTTCACACTATCGGCGTCCCAGTACTGGCCGGGCGTGATTTCAGCGACAGCGACACCATGAACTCGCCCCACGTAGCAGTAGTCAACGAGCTGTTTGCCGAACGATTTCTCGCCAACCAGAGTCCGCTCGGGCACCACGTCATGGGCGACGACGGCAAGACAGATATGGTCATCGTCGGAGTGGTAAAAAACCACAAATACCGCAGCATCGACGAAGAGCCGATACCGATGTCGTGGTCGGCATACACACAAAATGGAGACGTGGCTGAAATGCATGTCGAGATGCGTGTGCACGGCGATCCGTTGGCGATTCTGCCGTCCGCGCAAAAGGTAGTGCAACAGATGGACTCCAACCTGCCTCTGTTGCAGCCCATGACCCAGCGCGAGCAGTTCGAAACAACCATCTCCCAGCAATCGTTGTTTGCCCGGTTGGCAGTTTTTTTCGGTTTGTTGGCTGTGCTCCTGGTTGCCACCGGTCTCTATGGAACGCTCGCTTACCGCGTGAACAATCGCACGGTCGAAATTGGCGTACGTATGGCCCTGGGCGCCAGGCGTTCGCAAGTGGTATGGAGCGTCTTGCGAGATAGCCTTGCTTTGACGGTAGTGGGCCTCTGTGTCGGCATTCCGCTCGCGCTGGTCGTGTCACGGTTGCTCAGTTCGGCGCTCTACGGGGTACAACCCTTCGACGCTTTGAGCTACTCGGTGGCCGCTTGCATTGTGTTACTCGTCGCCGTCCTCGCCAGCCTCCTGCCGGCACGCACGGCCTCCAGCGTGGATCCATGGACGGCACTGCGCTCGGAGTAGGGCTTGCCGAGGCTCTGTCGGGAGGACGCCAATGAGAATTTCGCGTCCGATGAGGCAGCTCGTCTCCCGTGTAACTTGCTGATTTGGCGATAATTGGAGTCGCATCCCAAATCGGGAAGAAATTCTGCAATCAGCTCCTACTTTCTTGTAACACCTACCTGCGTGCCTGCATTTAACTGTGTGGCCCTGCAACGGGCTGTGGCGAGGAGGGAAGTGCCGCCTCGCGAGGAGCGGAGAAGAACATGATTTCAGGCAGCGTTACTCTTACGGAACCGCAAAGCACTCATAAGCAATTCCTTGCCAGCAACGGCCGCGGGCACCACTTTCTAGTCGACGACGCGGGGGGCAATACCGGCCCCAAACCCATCGAACTTATCGCCATCGGTCTCGCCGGATGCACGGCGTTCGACGTAATCGGCATCCTCCGCAAGAAGCGCCAGGAGGTGACCGGCTACGAAGTGAAAGTCGAAGCCGACCAGCGCCAGGATCCGCCGAATGTATTTACCAAAATTCGCGTGCACCACATCGTGACCGGCGTGGATATCGCCGAGAACGCGCTGCTGGACGCGATCCATTTGTCCGAGTCGAAGTACTGTTCGGTTAGCGCCATGTTGCAGCTCAGCGCCGAGATCGAAACGACTTACCAGATTGTTCCGGCCATGCAGGCGGCTACAATTGGCGCCTGAGGATCAACACGAGATGGCCGGACGACGAAAACAAATCTGGATTGTGGCGGCGTTCCTTGTGCTGGCAATGAGTGCAGTGGCGGAAGAACCGGTGCCACTGAGCCTGCCGGAAGCGGCGAAGATGACGCTGGCCAACAACCCCATGCACAAGGCGGCGCTGGCCGATACGAAGGCTTCGTCGGCGGGCGTGCGCGAGGCGCGGGCCCCGATGCTGCCGCACATCATGTTTGCCGAGAACTTCACAGCTGGCAATGATCCAGTGTTCGTCTTCGGTACCAAGCTGCGGCAGCAGGAGTTCACAGCGGCGGACTTTGCGTTGAATTCACTGAACCGGCCAACGCCCATTGGCAACTACGCCAGTCGCTTTTCCGGACAGTGGAACCTCTTCGATAGCACCCAGAGCTGGAAGGCACTGGATCGCGCCAAGCTCATGAATTTCGCGGCGAACGAGCAACTCAACCGCACCGACCAGGAACTTGTTTACCAGACAGTTCAGGCGTATTACGGCGTTCTTTTCGCGCAAAAGCAGGTCCAGGTCGCCGAAGATGCCGTGAAGACCGTGGAGGCCATTGAGCAGCAAAGCAAAGCGCGAGTCGAGAGCGGCCTGGCGGTGGATTCGGACTTGCTGAGCGCTCAAGTACAGCGGTCGGCGCGGCAGCAGGAGTTGATTGAGCGGCGCAACCAGTTGGCGCTGGCTCGGACCCGGCTGGCGCTGGCAATGGGCGCAGCCGCTGACGCGCAATATCAGCCCATGGAGGCGCTCGAGGATCGGGCGCTGCCCGCGGCGGACCTCAATCTCTTGGAGAAGACAGCTCTGGAGAAGCGTCCCGACCTGAAGCGCTCAGAGTGGGAGCGAAGCGCCCAGGACAAGAGTGTAGCGATAGCCAAGGCTGCTTTCGGTCCGCGAGTAAATGCGTTTGGGTCGTGGGAAGAGGACTCCCACAGCGTAGGATGGACCGGCGCGAACAACTGGGTAGCCGGCGCCGAAGTGCAGTTTGATCTTTTCGCGGGTGGCGGCAAGCGCGCGGCGCTGGCGCGCGAGAAAGCTATGCAGGAGCGGGCAGCGGCAGGGTATGCAGGATTTCAGGATGCAGTGCGGCTCGAAGTTCGAAGCGCGTACTACCAGTTCGACGCCGCGCAGCAGCAGGTCAAGGTGGCGCGCGGCACAATCGCGCAGGCCGACGAGAGTTTGCGCATCAATCAAAACCGATACGAAGGCGGGCTCAGCACGGTGACCGACATGTTGCGAGTCGAAGAAGCGTCCCATCGCGCCAAGGCTGATTACTGGCAGGCGGTGTACCGCATGAATAGCAGTTACGCCGGAATGGAACTGGCGACCGGCACGTTGACCCTTGATTCCCCGGCGGTGACGCAATGACGACCAGCAATTCTCTTACTAAGTTCACCTTGATTTTGCCGGCGGCCGCGATTGCGGTGATGACAATGGTCGGTTGTAGCGAATCGAAGCCACCTGCGCAGGCACCAGCCGAGAAGATTCACGGCGTCGCCCTGATGCAAGTCCAGAAGACGACTGTGCCGGACGCAGTTGAGGCCACAGGAACGGTGCGCGCGGCGCTCTCGGCGCAACTTGCCAGCCAGGTGATGGGCACCATCACGCGCGTCAACGTCCACGAAGGCGATCGCGTGCGACGTGGCGAGGTGCTGGTTTCCATCGACGAGGCACAGCAGCAGGCGGCCTACACCGGCGCCAAGGCAGGATTGCTGGCGTCGCAGGAGTCGATCGCTGCAGCGGATGCCGACTACGCGCTGGCCGAGTCGACGATGAAGCGCTACCAGATGCTCTACGACAAGAAATCGGTGAGCCCACAAGAGTATGACGAGGTGAAGACGAGACTGGCAGCCGCGCAGGCGCGACGCGATGCGGCCCACGCCGGCCGTACGCAGGCCGAGGCGGGAGTGTCGCAGGCGGGTACGGCGATGAGCTTCACCAAAGTTCGCGCGCCGTTCGACGGTATCGTAATTGCGAAACTGGCGGAACCGGGAGCGATGGCTGCGCCGGGAGTTCCGCTGGTGATAGTGGAAGACCCCAGCCGCTTCCGCCTGGAAGCTCAGGTGGACGAGAGCAAGATTGGTGCGGTGAAGCTGGGCGAGACTGTCCCCGTGGTGATCGACTCTCTGGGCGAGCAACCCATCTCCGGCAAGGTAACGCAGATTGTTCCGGCGGCTGATCCGGGCAGCCGGACCTTCACGGTAAAAATCGATTTGCCGGCAAATCCGCAGATGCGCACTGGATTGTTCGGACGGGTGCGCTTCTCGCGCGGAGAGCGCGAGGCCATCGCGATTCCCAGGTCGGCGGTGCTGAGCCGCGGACAGATGCAGGCGGTCTATGTCGTGGGAAGCGACCAACTGGCGAGCCTGCGGTATGTCACGCTGGGAGCGGCTTCCGCTGACCAGGTGGAAGTCCTCTCCGGACTGCAAAGCGGCGACCGCATCGTGACCCAGCCGGGCGACCGCGAGTTAAGCGGCAAACAGGTTGAGGCCCAGTGATGAGCGAGCCAAAAACCCCAATGCGGATCGCCGGCGCACTGGCCGGGCAGTTCATCAACTCGAAGCTGACGCCGCTGTTCATCGTGTTTTCGCTGCTGCTGGGAGCGTTCGCCATCCTGCGGACGCCTCGCGAAGAAGAGCCGCAGATCGTCGTGCCCATGCTCGACGTCTTCGTGCAGATGCCGGGTGCCTCGGCGGCGGAAGTCGAGCAGCGCGCAAGCGTCCCGATGGAGCGACTGCTTCGTGAAGTGCCCGGCGTGGAATACGTGTACTCGATTTCGCGTCCCGGTGTTTCGATGCTGGTGGTGCGCTTCTACGTTGGCACCAAAGAAGAAGACGCGATTATCAAGACCTATAACAAGCTGTACTCGAACGCCGACCGGGTCCCTGCCGGTGTTTCACCGCCGCTCATTAAAGTTCGCTCGATCGACGATGTGCCGATTTTTGCCGTGACTTTATGGGGCAAGAATTACGACAGCTACCAACTGCGGCAGATCGCGGGCGAGCTGAACAATCAGCTCAAGCAAATTGATGACGTTGCGGAGACGAAGATCATTGGTGGCCTACCACGACAAGTGCGGGTGACGCTGGACACCGGGAAGCTGGCGGCGTATGGCATGACACCGGGCGCGGTGGTCGCGCAGTTGCAGCAGGCGAATGCCCGTAGCGACTCCGGCAGCTTTTCGCAGGGCAACCAGGAGTTCGCGGTGGAAGCGGGCCGTTTCCTGGGCACCGCCGCCGACCTGCAGCAAATTGTCGTTGGGGTGCACGACGGGCATCCGGTGTATCTGCGCAACGTAGCCTCGTCGATCACCGACGGACCGTCAGAGCCGGACGATTACGTTCTCTATGCGAACGGCGCGGCGGCGAAAGCTGGCATCAGCGCAGACTATCCGGCGGTGACGCTCACGCTGGCCAAGCGCAAAGGTACAAACGCGACCGACATCACAATCGCAGCCGAGAAGAAAATTGAGTCCCTGCGCGGATACCTGCTCCCCGAGGACCTGAATGTTTCGATCACCCGCAACTATGGCGAGACCGCCAAAGACAAGTCCGACGAGTTGCTGAAGCACTTGATGATCGCGACGTTGTCGGTGACACTGCTGATCGCGCTGGCGCTGGGATGGCGCGAGTCCGGTGTGGTGCTGATCGCGATTCCGGTCACCTTGGCCCTGACCTTGTTCATCTTTTATTTGTTTGGTTACACGCTGAACCGGGTCACGCTATTTGCGCTGATTTTTTCCATCGGCATATTGGTGGATGACGCCATTGTCGTGGTCGAAAACATCGTGCGGCATTTCCGCATGCCGTCGAACTGCGGTCGTAACCTGAGCGCCATCGCCATCGAAGCGGTAGACGAAGTCGGCAACCCGACGATCCTCGCCACATTCACGGTAATCGCGGCGATCTTGCCGATGGCGTTCGTCCGCGGACTGATGGGGCCGTACATGCGGCCGATTCCGGTGGGCGCCTCGGCGGCGATGCTGTTTTCGCTGGTGGTAGCTTTCGTCGTGTCGCCATGGTCGGCGATGCGGTTGCTGCACCACTACGCGGATCGCGCGGGCGAAGAGCACGAAAAAGAAGGCTGGACCACGAAGCTCTACCGTCGAATCATGAATCCTCTGCTCGACAGCGCATCGCGGCGCTGGATGTTCCTGGGCGGGGTGGTGGTCCTGCTTTTGCTGGCATGTTCGCTGGTGGCTTTCAAGCTGGTGAAGGTGAAGATGCTGCCCTTCGACAACAAGAGCGAATTCCAGGTCATCATCGACATGCCCAATGGCACTCCGCTGGAGCAGACCACACGGGTGGCGCAGGAGTTGGGGCAATACCTGGGCAAGCAGCCCGAAGTTGTGAATTACCAAATTTACTCGGGTACGTCGGGGCCGTACAACTTCAACGGCCTGGTGCGGCACTACTTCCTGCGGCGCGGGGCCAATCAGGCCGACATTCAGGTCAACCTGAAGAACCGCCACGAGCGTAGCACGCAGAGCCATGACATCGCCAAGCGGTTGCGTCCCGGGCTGGTTGCGATCGGCAACAAATATGGTGCGCGGCTGAAGGTCGCGGAGGTCCCTCCGGGGCCTCCGGTGCTGGAGACGCTGGTGGCCGAGGTGTACGGGCCCGATTATCAGCAGCAGATGGAATTGGCGAAGCAGATTAAGAAAGTCTTCGAAACGACGCCCGGCGTGGTGGACGTGGATTGGTACGTGGAAGACCCGCAAACCAAGTACAACGTGGTGGTCGATCTGGACAAGGCCGCGTTGAACGGCGTGTCGGCGGCGGCGGTGACCCAGACTGTGCAGATGGGACTGGACGGCGCCACCGCGGGTCTGTCTGCACGATCCTAAGTCGCGCGAGGACGTGCCGATTCGCGTGCAACTGGACCGGCCCGGACGCTCGGCGATTGAGTCGCTGACCTCGATGCGCTTGCCGACGGCCAGTGGCGGGCAGGTGTCCATCGCCGAAGTGACCGACGTCAAGAAAGAAACAATTGACGTAAGCCGCTACGGCAAGAACATGCGTCCGGTGGTGTACGTGCTCGGCGACGTGGCCGGCGAGGTCGAGAGCCCGGTTTACGCCATCATGAAGATGAACGAAGCCATCGACAAGCTGAAGACGCCGCAGGGTTACGCCATCAAGCGCTATAACGCGGAGATGCCCACCGAGACCGACCGGCTGACGATGAAGTGGGATGGGGAGTGGCACATCACCATCGAGGTCTTCCGCGACCTGGGACTGGCATTCGCGGCAGTGCTGGTGTTGATTTACGTGCTCGTGGTCGGATGGTTCCGCTCATTCATGACGCCGCTGGTGATCATGGCGCCGATCCCGCTGACGCTTGTGGGCATCCTGCCGGCACACATGCTGATGGGCGCGTTTTTCACGGCGACGTCCATGATCGGATTCATCGCTGGCGCAGGCATCATCGTGCGCAATTCGATCATCCTCGTGGATTTCATCGAGCTGCGGCGCGCTCATGGGGAGCCGCTGGAGCAGGCGGTGGTGGATGCCGGAGCCGTGCGCTTCCGCCCGATGCTATTGACCGCGGCGGCAGTCGTAGTGGGCGCCAGTGTGATCTTGTTCGACCCGATCTTCCAGGGACTGGCGCTATCCTTGATGGCGGGCGAGGTGGCTTCGACGCTACTTTCGCGCATGACCGTGCCCGTGTTGTATTACATGGTAGAGAAACGCAAACAACCCCCGGCGCCGACACTGGAGTGCGCGCCGGAACTTTCGGAGGTGCATCCATGACAGTAGAACGCGCAGTGCGCATGATTGCGGGAGTGTTCGTGCTGCTCTCGCTGGCCCTTGGGTACTATGTCCATCCTTACTGGTACTTCTTCACCGCTTTTGTCGGCCTCAACCTGTTCCAGTCGGCGTTCACCAACTGGTGCCCGATGATGACGATCCTGAAGAAGGCTGGGATGAAGTCGGCGTAGCCCGCGTCTTGTCCTGGCGCCAGTCGGCGCATCCGTACTGCATGGTGGACGATGAAACACCGCGTGTGTCCGTGGTGGCTGGGATACTGGCTACTTAATCCGTTTCGCAAGCTCGGGCAAAATCCGCGCACGATACTTGCTCCCTATGTGCGCGAGGGCATGACGGTGCTCGAGCCGGGCCCCGGCATGGGCTTCTTTACACTGGAACTTGCGAGAATGGTCGGCCCCTCGGGCCGCGTGATCGCCGTCGATGTTCAGCCGAAGATGATCGACAACCTGAGGCGGCGCCTCGCCAAAGCAGGGCTTGAGGACCGTGTGGATGCTCGCGTGGCAGGAACGCATTCGATGGGCCTCGGCGATTTGCGAGGCGCCGTGGATTTCACGGCGGCGTTCTACGTCGTGCATGAGTTTCCGGACCACGGACAGTTCTTTGCGGAGGTAGCGGGAGCAAGCAGTCCAGGAGCACTTCTGCTTCTCGCTGAACCGAGAGGCCACGTAAGGGAGTCCTCGTTCGAGTCGGAATTGCAGGCGGCAGGCAGGGCTGGATTCGCGGTGGTCGATCATCCGGTGATACGAAGGAGCCTCGCCGCGGCTCTCAAGATGCACTGAGGCTTCCATGCTCAGCCATGGCAATCATGCCAGCAAGAATCCAATTGTCGTTACCGCTGTGTCTGATGGAAAGTGGATTGGCAGAAAGTGCCAGTTTGCCCTTTTGCGCCGCTTTCTTAAGGAACCAGCCAGGGTGCTGAAGACCCTCCATCTCACCCGGCATTTTTTGCCAGTTGCCGTCCCCTCAAAGCATGGATAGACTGTCGTTGTTCCAACAAACGGCCAGTGCCATAAGACTGCCATAAGACAAGGAATCCGACTGGCGCTTTTTTCTGCAACGGGCACAACGCCTGCGTGTGCTTCACCCGGGCGGTGTCGTGGTCGTGCCATTTAGAAAGGCGGAGGAGTTCATGAAAGCGAGATTTGCGGCAACGGCGGCTTTGGTATTGGTCATTATCAGCATCGGTGTCCTGGTTTCATGCGAGAAATCCAAAGCACCGGAGCAGGCACAGCAAGCTGGCCAAGCTGCTCCAGCCGAGCAGCGCGTCGAGAAAAATCCCGACCGCAACGCCTATTTCGGCGAGGAGCACATCCACACCAGTTGGTCGGTGGATGCCTGGCTCATGGGCAACCGCCTCACTGGCCCCGATGACGCCCTTAAGTATGCGCAAGGCCAGACCATCAAGCACCCGCTCGGCTACGACATCAAGATCGACACACCGATGGACTTCATGGGTGTGACCGATCACTCGGAATACGTAGGGGTAACGAAAGAAGCCAACACCCCCGGATCGGCGCTGAGTAAGCTCCCCGCAGCCCAGCCTCTTATTCTGACGGACCCCAATAACAATGCGGATGTTCAGAAAGTATTCACCTACCTCGTGAACCTGTTGGCCGGAGCTCCGGTGAAAGCTCTGATGAGCCCAGAGGTGGCGGGCTCGATCTGGCGGGAGAACGTTAAGATCGCCGACGAAAACAACCATCCCGGCAAGTTCACGGCGTTCTGCTCGTACGAATACACCTCCGCCCCTGACAACCGAAATTTGCACCGCAATATCTTCTTCCGCGATTGTGAGAAAGTGCCGGCGATGCCCTACAGCGCTCTGGACTCCTGGCACCCCGAAGACCTGTGGAAGTGGATGGACTCGCAGCGGGCTGCAGGCAACGAGTTGCTGGCGATTTCGCATAACGCCAACTTGAGCGACGGCTGGATGTATCCCACCGACGTCGACAGCTTTGGCCGTCCCATCGACGCAGCTTGGGCAGCGGATCGCGACCGCAACGAGCGCCTGGTCGAAATCAAGCAGATCAAAGGACAGTCCGAAACCCATCCCTTGCTGTCGCCCAACGACGAGTTCGCCAACTACGAACTCTTCACCGGCCTGCTCGGTGCGCCACCGACCGTTGGCCGCGTCGATCACATTCAGGGAAGCTTTGCCCGCCAGGCACTCAAAGACGGCATCACCATGCAGGACGTGCGCGGGTACAACCCTTACAAGTTCGGCATGGCTGGCGGTTCTGACTCCCATAACACCGGCAGCCCTTACCGCCAGGACAATTTCTACGGCGGTCACGCTCAGATTGACGGAACCCTCGACCGGCGCATGGCCGGCGTCATGGCCTTTGGCACGATTGACGTTCGCTTGGAGAATCCCGGTGGACTGACCGGAGTGTGGGCCGAGGAAAACACGCGCGCTTCCCTGTGGGACGCCATGTACCGCAAGGAAACCTTCGGCACCAGCGGCGTCCACATCAAGGTGCGCTTCTTCGGCGGCTGGGGCTACAACAACGACATCTTGAAAGCCAGTGACTGGGTGCATCAGTCTTACGCCAATGGCGTTCCTATGGGCGCCGATCTGCCTCCCTTGAAGGGCACGGCTCCGACATTTGTTGTTTGGGCGGTGAAGGACCCGACCTCCGCCAATCTCGACCGCATCCAGATCATCAAGGGCTGGACCAAAGACGGCCAGAGCTTCGAAAAGATTTTCGACGTCGCCTGGGCAGGCGACCGCAAGCCTGACAAGTGGTCGGGCCGGGTTCCCGCCATCAAGAGCACGGTGGACCTGGAGAAAGCCACCTACACCAACGACGTTGGCTCAGTGGAATTGAAGACAGTGTGGACTGATCCCGAGTTCGATGCCAGTCTGCATGCGTTTTACTACGCTCGCGTGCTGGAAATTCCCACGCCGCGTTGGACCCTCATCCAAGCAGTCAAGGCAGGCCTGACTCCGCCAGACGTTGTTCCGCTCACCGGACAGGAGCGCGCCTGGTCTTCGCCGATCTGGTATACCCCGAGTGCGGAGGCCCGCAAGAACGCGACGCCCGGCATGACGGTGACCGACCTCAAGGCCAAGGGCGCAACCCAGTTGGGCGATGCGCAACTGAAAGCGCTCATCGTGGGCAAGGCTTTCTGGGTGCGCAATAATGCGACCGGCGATCAGTTCAGCGTCGCCTACACTGCCGAAGGCCAGAGTAACGTGTGGCATATCGGCAAGAACGTCTCAACTCCCAGCTGGGTTGGCAATCCGGTGCGCGACGGTTACCAGGGAACTACCACGCCGTACAAGATTGAAGGCGGCAAAGTGGTGACGACAATTTCCCAGGATCCCTTTGCGGTCACGATCTACAAACTGGGCGACACCTATTACGGCGCGCGCAGCAACGAATTCGGCTATGCCAACTACGAGATCATTCCGAGCCCGCAGTTCGTGCTCAATCCGCTGACCGCCACGCTCAACACCTTTTCGATCGAACTGGGCCTGAACGAACAGCAGAAACAGCAGATACTCCCGTTCCTGGCCGACGAGGCCAAGCAACTTGGAGCGCTGAAAAAGAACACGTCGCTCAAGCCCTTGGAGAAGGTAGAGCAGTTGAAGCAAATCGGCAGCGCTATCGATGCCAAAATCATGCCAATCCTCGATCCGGCACAACAGAAGAAGTTCCAGACCATGCGCGAAGAGAAGCGGCGGGAAATGATCGAGGAGATGGGCAGCAAGGCGATGCAGAAGGCGGAAGCCAAGGTCAAGCAGGAGATGTAGCACCGCCAGAAGTGAAGAGCCGCTCGGCATGAACCTGAAGAAGATCGTCCTCGCATTAGCGGCAGCAGCAGAAGCGGGCACCGGCTTGCTTCTGCTCGTGGTGCCGTCGTTCGTGGTACGCCTGTTGTTTCGTGCAGAAATCGGCGGTGCCGGCTTCATCATGAGCCGCCTCGCGGGCATCGCCTTGATCGGGCTGGGCGTGGCCTGCTGGCCCGCCAACCCCGGTGTTCAACAGCTCTATGGAATGCTGACCTACAGCACGCTTGCCATGCTGTACCTCATCCGTATCGGCCTTCGCGGTGAATCGGTCGGGCTGCTGTTGTGGCCCGGAGTTGTCGTCCACGCGATCTTTATCGTTCTTCTGGGAAGTGCGTGGTTGAAACAACGAAAGAGTCCGGCCACATAGTCGCACTTTCGTCTATGTGTGTTTGGTACAACTTACGCGGAATACTGATACCACGCGGGGTCTGATAGGATACCGGTACTCACTCAGGTGCTGCGGATGAAAAAGACGTTGACTGCGGGGCTGTGCCTAGCCGCTTTTCTTTTGCTTCAGATTGGCTGTGACAAAAAACCAGGCGGCTCCGAACAATCAGCTGGGCCGGCGAACAGCTCGCCTTCCGCAGCACCGTCCGCCGACACTCGTCCCGCGCCCAATCCTCTCAAGAACGCCTACTTCGGCGACCTCCACCTTCACACCAGCTACTCCATGGACGCTTTCGCCTTCGGCACCCGCACCACGCCCGAGGACTCCTACAAGTACGCCATGGGCGAGACCGTTGAATACATGGGCAAGCCGTGGAAGCGCCTCGCTCCCCTCGACTTCCTTGCCGTTACTGACCACGCCGAATATCTCGGCACCGTCCGCGAATCCATTAACCCCAACGGCCCCTTCGCCAAGTCCGAGTGGTTCACTATGATGACCAGCACCGACCCCAAGGTCAGTGGCGTGGCATTCCAGAAATTGCTCGGTTCCACCATGGCCAACAAGCCGATTGCGGAGTTCAATCGATCCGAAACTTTTGCGCTCGGCATGGCAGAACCTATTCCGCCACGGCCGACAAGTACTACAAGCCCGGCAAGTTCACCACGTTCGTCGGCTTTGAGTGGACCTCTATGCCGCAGGCGCAGAACCTGCATCGCTGCGTCATCTTCGAAGACAAGGGGCCCGACATTCCTTACTCTGCATTCGAGTCGGTGGATCCAGAGGACCTGTGGCGCTATCTCGAAGCCCAGCGCAAACTGGGCCTCGACGTGATCGCCGTTCCCCACAACGGCAATGTCAGCAACGGCCTGATGTTCAGCACCAGGGACATGTCGGGCAAACCCCTCACCCGCGATTACGCCGAGCGCCGCATGGCGAACGAGCCGCTCGCCGAGATCATTCAGGCTAAGGGCCAGTCCGACACCAGCCCCGCGCTTTCACCCACCGATGAGTTCGCCGATTTCGAGATGTGGAAGTACAAGCTGGATGGTTCGGGCGAATGCCAAGTCCGCAACGGGCAGCTACATCCGCCAGGCCTACGGCGTCGGCCAGGAACTGCAGGAGAGGATCGGCGTAAATCCCTTCAAATACGGCATCGAGGCCGGCACCGACTTCCACTCCGGCATCGATTCCACCGAGCCCAACAATTATCCGGGCTCTCACGGCAACCAGGACAACAATCCGCAAGCCGTCATCACGGCGCCACCAAGTCCGTTGTCGGCGAGCCTCCCACCGCTCTCAGTTCCGGCGGACTCACCGGCGTCTGGGCCGAGGAGAACACCCGCGAATCGATCTTCGCCGCTTTCAAGCGCAAGGAGACCTTCGGCACATCCGGCGTCCGCATCAAGGTTCGCATGTTCGCCGGATGGAATTATCCCAAGGACATGACCAAACAGGCCGACTGGGTGAAGGCCGCCTACGATGGCGGCGTGCCCAGGGTGGCGACCTAACCCCGACAGGCGGGTGCAACCGCTCCCACGTTGTCGTTCACGCCGTCAAAGACCCTGACAGCGGCAATCTCGATCGCGTCCAGATAATCAAGATTTCGACCAAGAACGGCAAGAGCAAAGAGACCATTTACGACGTGGTGTGGAGCGGCGACCGCAAGCCCGATCCGAAAACCGGTAAGGTCCCAGCCGTCGGCAATACGGTTGACGTGAAGACCGCCACCTACACCAACTCAATCGGCGCGACCGAGTTGATTGGCGAGTGGACCGACCCGTCGTTCGATCCCGCGGCGCACGCCACCTACTACGCTCGCGTGCTCGAGATTCCCACGCCGCGCTGGTCGACCTATTGGGCCGCCAAGCTGAACTTGCCGCCAAACCCGAACGTTCCGGCCACTGTCCAGCAGCGTGCCTGGACGTCGCCCGTCTGGTACACGCCGGCGAAACCATAGGAGTGGTTGTTGGAATGAGTGATGTTTCTGTAGGTATCGTCCCGGGGGAGCAGGATTCCGTCCCGCAATCCAGGCCCAGTCGTTCCTTCTTCCCTCCACTAAAACGCTGGCTGCGCGAGCCGCTGCTGCATTTTCTACTGCTCGGTGTTGTGCTGTTCGGCGCGTACGCCTACACACAGCGTGGCCGCGGCGGGGTCGAGTCTTCCAAGCAGATTGCGCTCAGCCTCGACGACCTGCGCACCATGGACATGTACTTCCAGTCGCAGTGGCATCGCCAGCCGACTCCCGCCGAGTTTCAGGCCATGGTGGAAGACAAGGTTCGCGAAGAAGTGCTTTATCGCGAAGGCTTGGCAATGGGGTTGGACAAAGACGATGAGATCGTAAAGCGCCGCATGGCGCAGAAAGTGCAGTTCCTCGCCGAAGACGTGGCCTCCGCCCACGAGCCTTCCACCGCCGAGCTCAAAGCCTGGTTCGACAAGAACAGCAGCAAGTTCGCCCTGCCCAGCCGCTACAGCTTCCGCCACCTTTACTTTTCTCCCGACAAGCGCGGCAAGAACGCGCAGCAGGACGCTGCCAAGGCGCTGGCTAAGATCGCCGGCCAGCCTGAGGACTCCAAGCTCGCCGCCGCGTCGGCGATTCGTTCATGTTCCAGGACTACTACGGCGACCGCACGCCAGAGGCCATTGCTAAGGAATTCGGTCCGCAATTCGCCGTCGCCCTTGAAAAGCTCAAGCCCGGCTCGTGGCAGGGGCCGGTGGAGTCGGGCTACGGCTGGCATTTGGTGTTTATCGATACCGTCATACCCGGACGCATCCCGGCCTTCGAGGAGATGGAGCCGGATGTAAAGACCGCATGGCTGGCCGAGCAAAAGCAACAAGCGTGGGCCAAGGCCTACAAGGAGATGCGCGCCAAGTACACCGTGCTGCTGCCCGCTCCGCCGGAAAATGGGGCCGCGCAGGCTCCGGCTCCGCCACCGAAGAAGCAGGTGCCGGCACCCTCCGGCGAGGGACCGTTGTAGCTTTTAGCCGAAAATGCCACCCGTAAGTCCTTACGGCTGACATGGATAGCTATAAGTCATTTAGAATGATAACTTACAAACAATTTCCTTCTAAGCTATTGAAAATAAAAAGTCGTGATTCACGAATTTTTCGCTAAATTCACATCTCGGTTCACTCTCTGGGTGCTCTTGCTGCTCATGGTCCCCTCCCTTTGGGCCCACGAATCCCGCCCCGCTTATCTGGAAGTCAAGGAAACCGCCCCCGGCCAATTCAGCCTCCTCTGGCGGACCCCCACCCTCGCCGGCATGAGGCTTCCCATAGCCCTCCGGCTCCCCGACGATGTTCGCAACCTGACGGAACCCAACACTCAGGAACTGACTGATTCCGAAATCACCCGCTACGTGATCGCAGCCGGTCCGAACGGACTCGCGGGTGAGCGCATCGAGTTCCCCGGCCTGCAAGCCACTATCACCGACGTGCTCGTCCGGGTCGAAATGCTCGACGGACGAAGCTGGACCACAATCGTTCACCCCTCGCAGCCCTGGGTTGAAATCACTGCCGCACAGACTCGTTTGCAGGTCATGGGCAGCTTCATCGTGCAGGGCATTCGCCACATTCTCTTCGGTGCCGACCACATGCTCTTCGTGCTCGGCCTGTTGCTGATCGTCAAAGACCGGTGGATGCTGTTGAAGACCATCACGGCCTTCACGGTCGCCCACAGCATCACGCTGGCGATTGCCACACTCGGCTACGCTGAAGCTCCCATGCTTCCTCTGAATGCGGCCATTGCTCTCAGCATCCTCTTTCTCGGCCCTGAGATCGTGCGTTCCTGGCGGGGCGAAACCAGCTTCACCATTCGACACCCCTGGGTCGTGGCCTTTGCATTCGGACTGCTCCATGGATTCGGATTCGCCAGCGCCCTCACCAGCGCGGGTCTCCCGAAGGCTGAACTCCCCACCGCACTGCTCTCCTTCAATGTGGGGGTCGAGATCGGACAGCTGTCGTTCGTGGCCCTCATACTCCTGCTGGAGCGCTCCTTCCGCATCCTCGAAGTGCGCTGGCCTCGCTGGGCCGAGGCGCTTCCGGGCTACACCGTCGGCTCGCTTGGCGCCTTCTGGACGGTGCAGCGCCTGGCTATCATGTTTGGAGCTATGCGATGAACATGCGCGCGAAACTCTTCATGGAACCGCAAAATGGCATTGGCTATCTTTGTGTTCCTTTGCGCCCAGACGGCCCTTGCCCACCCGCAGAAGGGTGAAGCCGTCGGATTCCTGACGGGCTTTCACCATCCCATTTCGGGACTCGATCACGTGCTGGCCATGGTTGCGGTCGGTCTTTGGGGCGCGCAATTAGGCTCGCCCGCGATCTGGGTCCTACCCGTCGCATTCCCCATGGTGATGGCTGTGGGAGGAATGCTGGGCCTAATGGGTGTGCCACTCCCGGGGACGGAATACGGAATCGCGCTGTCGGCAATCTTGCTGGGGGCTGTAATCCTGTTTGAGGTCCGCCCGCCCCTCGGCTTTGCTGCCGCGCTGGTCGGCTTCTTTGCCATCTTTCACGGATACGCCCACGGGACTGAACTGCCGCCCGGCCAAAGCGCGATGCTCTACAGCATCGGGTTTGTTATAGCGACCGGGTGTCTCCACGCAATCGGCATCGGCATCGGCACCGTTCACCGATGGCCGTGGGGCCAGAAAGCGCTCCGTGTCGCTGGAGGATTGGTAGTCGCAGGGGGCGCATTTTTCATGTGGAAGGCAATCGCATGAACATTGCGCGCCAATCTCGGCTGCCCCTTTACACGTTTGTGGTCTTCGCGTTTGTAATGGGAGCGCTGCCCGCCGAGGCCCACCTCAACTCTACCGGCATGGGGCCGTTCTACGACGGACTGATTCACTTCCTAATGAGCCCCGACGACATTATTCCCGTGCTCGCCTTGGCGCTATTAGCCGGTCTGCGTGGTGCGAACTACGGGCGGCGGGCGTTGTTCACGCTTCCCGTTGCCTGGCTAATCGGTGGTCTCGTCGGACTCAGCGCGACGACCGCGGCACCCCATCCATTGGTCGCGGCCGCTTGGTTTCTTCTGCTCGGAGGTTTGCTGGCCGCCGACGCAAAGGTCACGATGCGTGTGACCACTGCCCTGGCGTCTCTTCTGGGCCTCTATCACGGGTACTTGAATGGAACGGGCATGGGCCAGTTCTCGACCGCCGCTGTCGCGCTTTTCGGACTGGGGTTCGCCGTGTTCGTCCTGGTTGCCCTCGCTGCGGCATTCGTGGTTCAACTACGTGCGCAGTGGACTCGAATCGCCGTCCGTGTCGCTGGAAGCTGGATTGCAGCCAGCGGTCTCTTGATGCTCGGCTGGGCAGTTCGGTCCCGTTAGGTATGCCCCATAGATGATCATGAATCGAGGCTAGGGTTGCGCCGTCGCAACCGCGGCACTACCGCATCGCGATGAGAACGGTTTCCGCAGGAAATTCCTGCCAGATTCGCCAATGAGAAGCACCTCCCCTCGGACGTCTACCGAATCGATGATCGATGATAAGCGGTAGTAGCCACTATGACCGTTCGTTTCTCATGGAGATGGAGAGTTGATTGGCAGGCTGATAGGGAAGTTCGAAGGTGAATACTGAACCTTTCCCCACCTGGCTCACCACTCCGATGGTTCCACCGTGCGCCTCGACGATGACTTTCGCAATCGCCAATCCCATGCCTGTACCGTGCGCGGCAAACTGCTGGTTGCGTCCACGGTAGAACTTCTCGAAGATCAGCGGTTGCTCGAAGCTGTCGATGCCTGGCCCCTGGTCCGCCACGCTGATTGCGAGGCGGCCACCGCGTATCTCCGCTGTGACCCGCACCGAAGTTCCCTCGGCCGAGTATTTGGCTGCGTTCTCCAGCAGGTGAGTGATGACCTCGCGGATGAGGTCGGTATCCATGTTCACCGGCGGAAGCGATTCCGCAATGTTTAACTCGACATGGTGGTTTTGCAACAAGTGACGCGTCCCCTCCAAGGCAGGGTCAAGCGCGTCGCGGATCGCATGTGGCTGACGATTCAGCTTGAACATTCCGGAGTCGAGCCGCGCCATCTCTGCCGCTTCGCCGACCAGGCGATTTAAGCGATCAGTTTCCTCGTCGATCACGGTTAGCAACTCGGTCCGCGCCGAATCGTCCATTTGCGGCGTCGAGAGCAGGCTGGTGACGCTTGCCTTGATGCCGGTGAGCGGCGTGCGGAACTCGTGGGCCACCGAGTCCAACAGAGCCGAACGTAGCTTCTCGCTTTCCTGAGAGGCGCGATGAAGGGTCAGCTGTTCCAGGGCGCGAGCCCGCTCAATCGAAAGGCCGGTGAGGCTGCCGATGGCTTCCAGCGACTCTCGCGACAGGCTTCCGCCAGCAATGGCAAGGGCCCCGACCGTCTTGACGCCCACCCGCAGCGGCACATAACTGTCTGTACCGTCCTGGCGGATGAGGTCGCCTCGCACGGCCACGCTTCGCAAGGCTTCCGGTTCGAAAGAAACCTCAGGGCCCGACCGATAGACAGACGCCCGGTCATTCACCATCAAGGCACAGCCGGAGACACCAAAGGTCCCCGCGATGGTGCCTGGCAGCATGTTTAGCAGAGACGCCAGGTCCTCCGTAGTGAGCATCTGCTGGCTGAGCGCGTAGAGCCTCTCGACTTCGTGCCTTCTCTGCTTGGCAGACTCTGCCTCGCTGCGGGCGCGTTCTGACAAGTTACCGGCCACCAGTGCCGTTACCAGGAAGGCCACCAGTGCAAACCAGTTCTGCGCCTCGCTGATGGTGAAGGTGTAAAGGGGAGGGAAAAAGAAAAAATTGAATGCAGCAGTGGCCACGAGAGAAAGTGCCACGGCATAGCGCAGGCCCCAATAAGCCGAAACCAGCAACACAGCAATCAGGAATATCAGCGCGATCGCCGTTGGATTCAGGTCCAAATAGCGGCCAGCCGCAACCAATGCGGCCAAACCGGCTAGCATTCCAACGTAGCGAAACACCGCGGTGCGAAGGGTGGCAGACACGCGAGCATTTTACGCCGGGCGTGACAATTCTCCGAGCAGCAATCAAAATACTGGCAATGCAGAAAACGCCTGAGCAGTGGCTGGATGAGGTTGAGCCGGCGAAGTCGCAGGGAATTCTCAAGCTGTTTCTCGGCTATGCCCCCGGCGTCGGCAAAACCTACTCGATGCTGAGCGAGGCGATTCGCCGTGCCAGCCGAGGCGAAGAGGTCGTGGCCGCGGTGGTCGAAACCCACGGGCGCAAAGCCACCGCCGAACTCGCGTCCAAACTCGAAGCCATTCCCCGCCGCAAACTAGAATACAAGGGCACCAACTTCGAGGAGATGGATGTTGATGCTGTGATTGCCCGCAAGCCGGCAGTTGCGGTGGTGGACGAACTGGCCCACACCAACATCGACGGCAGCAAGCACCTCAAACGCTACGAAGATGTGATGGAGTTGCTCGAGAACAACATCGACGTGCTCTCCACCATGAATGTGCAGCACGTGGAAAGCCTGGGCCCGACCATCCTGCAGATCACCGGTGTGCAGGTTCGCGAGACGGTTCCCGACTGGGTGATGCAGCGCGTGGATGAAATCGTGCTCGCTGATGTCACGCCACAGGCCCTGCAAAAGCGCATGATGCGCGGCGATGTCTATCCGGTGGAGCGGGCCGGCCGCGCCTTGGCGCATTTCTTTCGACCCGGCAACCTGATCGCCCTTCGCGAACTGGCGCTCCGGCAGGTGACGCAGGTTGTCGATCGCAGCCTCGATGCATTTCTCGAAAAAGAGGACATCACTGAGCCCTCCGCAGTCCGCGAGCGCATACTGGTGTGCATCAGTTCCAACCCGGCAGCCCAGTACCTGATCGCGCGGGGTTCGCGCATGGCCCAGGGCATGCAGGGCGAACTTTTCGTCTGCTACATCGACACGGGCCGGCAGTTCGGCCCGAATGACAGCAAGTCCCTCTCGGAGAACATTCGTTTCGCCGAAAATCTTGGTGCGCGCGTCGCCAAGATCAAGGGCAAGACCGTGGCCGAGGCTGCCGCGGGATTCGTGCGCGAGCATCACATTACGCAAGTCGTCTTTGGACGCTCCGCCCGCACCGGCTTGCAGCGCTACCTCTACATGCAAGCCATCCTGCGCTTCCTGGAGAACGCTCCCACCGTCGATGTCCACATCGTGACCCAGGAGCAGCGATGATGGCCGAGCACGCCCACATCCTTGTTGTGGATGACGAGCCACAAATCACTCGTGTGTTGCGCACCACGCTCGTGGCGCAAGGCTACGACATCCGCGTGGCCAATGATGGCGAGATGGCGCTGGAAATCATGAAAGACTGGTCGCCGCATCTCATCATCACCGACCTCAGCATGCCTCGCTTGAACGGAGTCGAACTCTGTCGGAGAGTGCGCGCGGTGTCGCAGGTCCCAATTCTCGTATTATCGGTGCGCGATCAGGAACGGCAGAAGATCGAAGCGCTCGATGCCGGTGCCGACGACTACATCACCAAGCCCTTCAGCATGAACGAACTTCTGGCGCGAGTGCGTGCCAACCTGCGCCGCGACGCCGAAATCACAGGCCGTCGCCGATGTGGTCGAAGTCGGCGACTTCCGCATCGATCTCGCCACCCGCACCGTCTTAGTCTCAGGACGCGAACTCAAGCTCACTCCAAAGGAATTCGACCTGCTGCTGTATTTGTCGCAACATCCCATACCGAGTGGTTCCGCACCGCACTCTGTTGGCCGCGGTTTGGGGAGCCAACAGCACCGAGCAGCCCGAATATCTTGCGTGTATTCATTGGCCAACTGCGCAAGAAAGCTCGAAGCCGATCCGGCCGAGCCGCGCTACATGCTGACCGAGCGCTGGGTGGGCTACCGCTTCGAACCCGGCAACTGATCTTTACGAACTCTTTATCTTCGCCTTAGCCGCGCATTAGCTCCCGCCAACTCAAATGTCAGTAGGCAAGTTGCCAGGAGCGGATATGTACCCCTTCTTGATTCTCAGCTCACTTTCGGTCGGGTTTTACCTCGTCTTACTGGTGGCGCTTCACCGCGACTCGCGCCGGCATCGCCGGACCATGGTGGGTGTCCGGTCCAGGAGCGCATTTAACACCAGGACGATTCACGTCCTAAGTTCAACGATCGGAGTACCGTCCAATCGGCGCAATCCGAACGTGTCGAAGGTAACTTCACCGACATTCTTTGCCCCAGATCCAATCGCATCCGGTTCCACTCGCTACCCAAATCAAGCCAGGCGCCCAGCCTCCTCTGCCGGGCTCCATCAAGTCCGTCCGTCAGGGGACGCGCGGCCAAGCCGCCGGGAGTCATTCCATGCATGACATTGCACTGCTTTTAGCGACCGTAGGTTTCTTTCTCCTCTCCATCGCATACGTGCGATTTTGCGATCGGGTGAAGTAAGGAGTATTCACATGCACACTCAGGCCATCATCATGCTCACCGTCACCGTACTAACCATGGGGTATTTGTTCTACGCCCTGCTTCGCCCGGAAAAATTTTGATATGACCCTCAATGGCTGGTTGCAAATTGCGTTCTTCCTGCTGGCGATCCTGCTGGTAACGAAGCCGCTCGGCGTCTTTATGGCGCGAGTGTTCAATCGCGAGCGCACCTTCCTCGATCCCGTTCTTCGTCCCATCGAGCGTTTGCTCTACCGGCTGACGTTCGTCGACGAAAATCACGAAATGCGCTGGACAGAGTATGCCGCTGCCATGCTGCTGTTCAGCGTCGTTCCCATGCTTCTGCTCTACCTGATTCAGCGCGTGCAGTGCTTCCTGCCGTTCAATCCGCAGAAGCTGGTGGCGATTCCTCCCGATCTGGCGTTCAATACCGCAGCATCGTTTACCACCAACACCAACTGGCAGAACTATGCCGGCGAAGTAGTGATGAGCTACTTCACCCAGATGGCCGGACTCGCCTACCACAACTTCACTTCGGCGGCGGTGGGCATCGCGCTGGCCATTGCGTTTATTCGCGGCATCGCTCGCCGCCAGAAGGACACCATCGGAAACTTCTGGGTTGACATGACTCGTGCCACGTTGTGGGTGTTGCTGCCGATCTGCGTGGTTGGCGCGTTGCTACTGGTCTCCCAAGGCGTGGTGCAGAACCTGCGGCCCTACGACAAAGTGACCCTGCTGGAACCGCACCAGGTTCCGCATTTGGGAGACGACGGCAAACCGGCCGTCGATGCCAGCGGTAAACCGGTAATGGACACCGTCACCGAGCAGACCATCGCTCAGGGTCCGGTCGCCTCACAGGAAATCATCAAACAATTCGGAACCAACGGTGGCGGCTTTTTTAACGCCAACAGCTGCCCACCCGTTCGAGAACCCGACGCCGTTCTCCAACTTCATCGAGATGTTCGGCATCTTCGCCATCAGCGCCGGGCTCACCTACACGCTGGGTCGCATGACCGGCTCGCAGCGTCACGGCTGGGCGGTATGGGCCGCGATGGCCATTCTTTTCTTGTGCGGAGTCACGGTTGCCTATTGGGCAGAAGCTCGCGGCAATCCGCTGCTGGCAGGCGTCGACCAGCATGCCTCGGCCATGCAGCCCGGCGGCAACATGGAAGGCAAGGAAGCCCGCTTCGGCATTGCCAATACCGCATTGTGGGCGACCGCTACGACTGATGCGAGCTGTGGTGCCATCAACGGATGGCATGATTCCTTCACTCCGCTTGGCGGCATGGTTCCGCTGGTGAACATGATGTTGAGCGAGGTCATCTTCGGCGGAGTCGGTGCCGGCATGTACGGCATGCTGATCTACATCGTCCTCACCGTCTTTATCGCCGGACTGATGGTAGGCCGAACGCCGGAGTATCTCGGCAAGAAGATCGAAGCCTACGACGTAAAAATGGCGATGTTGGTGGCGCTCATTTTCCCGCTGGTAATTCTCGCCTACGCCGCCATTTCTTCCATCGCTAGCTTCGGAGTGTCCAGTATTGCGAATGCCGGCCCGCACGGTCTCAGTGAAATTCTTTACTCGTTCACCTCGCAGGCCGCCAACAACGGCTCCGCCTTCGGCGGACTCAACGGCAACACAACTTGGTACAACCTGACCGGCGCAACCACCATGCTCTTGGGACGCTTCTTCATGATCATCCCCATGCTGGCCATCGCTGGAAACCTCGCGCAGAAGAAATATGTGCCGCCTTCGCTGGGCACGTTCCCGGTGACTTCTCCGTTGTTCACCGTTCTGTTGATGGGCGTCATCATCATCGTCGGCGCACTCACATTTTTCCCGGCCTTGAGCCTGGGACCGATCCTTGAGCACCTGCTGATGGGTGCTGGAAAGACTTTCTGAGGTTCAGGCATGGCAGGCAAAAAAGCAATCTGGGAATGGAAGATCGTGCGGGGTGCGCTTCTCGACTCCGTGCTCAAGCTGAATCCGCGCAAAATGATGGGCAACCCCGTCATGTTCGTCGTCGAGATCGGCAGCGTGATTACCACGGTGATGTTGTTTCGTGGCGGGGCCGACTTCAAGTTCAACCTTCAAATCACGCTCTGGCTATGGTTCACGGTGCTTTTCGCCAACTTCGCTGAAGCGATGGCGGAAGGACGTGGCAAGGCGCAGGCCGAAACCCTCCGCAAGGCGCGCTCCGAGACGATGGCCAACCGCCTGTTAAAGGACGGCAGGATTGAGCAGGTCAGCAGCGCCAAGCTGCGCGCGGGGGATCTCGTGCTGGTTTCTGCCGGAGAATTCATCCCCTCCGATGGCACCATCATCGAAGGTGTAGCCTCGGTGGACGAATCGGCCATCACAGGAGAATCTGCGCCGGTCATCCGCGAATCAGGGGGAGACCGCTCCGCCGTGACCGGCGGCACGCGCGTGCTCTCCGATCACATCAAAATCGAGATCACGTCCAACCCGGGCGAGACCTTCCTCGATCGCATGATTGCGCTGGTGGAAGGCGCCGAGCGCCAGAAGACTCCCAATGAGATCGCGCTTAACATTCTTCTCGCTGGCCTGACGATCATCTTCCTGCTGGCGGTCGTTACGTTGCAGCCGTTCGCCATGTACTCGGGCTCGCCGCAGACGGTATTCGTTCTCGTCTCGTTGCTGGTCTGCCTGATTCCGACGACGATTGGTGGACTGCTCTCTGCCATCGGCATCGCCGGCATGGACCGCCTGATCCAGCACAATGTGCTGGCGATGTCGGGCCGAGCGGTCGAAGCCGCTGGCGATGTCAACACTTTGCTCCTCGATAAGACCGGCACCATCACCTTCGGCAACCGGCAGGCGTCGCGCTTTATTCCAGCGCCCAACGTGACCGAAGCAGAATTGGCAGATGCCGCTCAATTATCGTCGCTTGCGGATGAAACCCCCGAAGGCCGCTCCATCGTGGTGCTTGCAAAAGAGAAGTACGGGCTTCGCGGCCGCGAGCTCGGTTCTCACGAAGCTCAGTTCGTTCCGTTCACTGCCCAGACGCGCATGTCTGGCGTTGATATGAATGGCTTCCAGATTCGCAAAGGATCAGCCGACGCCATCGAGGCGTATCTCGCCAAGGGCAACATTCAGTTTCCCCGCCAAGTGCAAGAAAGCGTCGCGGAAATCTCGCGCGCAGGCGGTACACCGCTCGTGGTTGCCGAGCGGTCTCGCGGCGCTCTGGGTGTCATCGAGCTGAAAGACGTGGTGAAGGGCGGCATGCGCGAACGCTTCGATCAACTTCGCTCCATGGGCATTCGTACCGTAATGATCACCGGCGACAACCCGCTCACGGCGGCTGCGATCGCTCGCGAAGCTGGTGTTGACGACTTTCTCGCGCAGGCTACACCAAAAGACAAGATGGACCTGATCAAGCGTGAGCAGGCCGAAGGCAAACTCGTTGCCATGACCGGCGACGGTACCAACGACGCTCCCGCGCTAGCTCAGGCCGATGTCGGCGTCGCCATGAACACCGGCACCCAGGCCGCCAAAGAGGCTGGCAACATGGTCGACCTCGATTCCAATCCCACCAAACTCATCGAGGTGGTTGAGATCGGCAAGCAGCTCCTCATGACCCGCGGCTCCCTGACTACATTTTCCATCGCCAATGACGTCGCGAAATACTTCGCCATCATTCCCGCGATGTTTGCTGGGACGTTCCCGGTGCTGAATGCGCTGAATATCATGCATCTCAAGACGCCGCAATCTGCGGTGCTCTCCGCCGTTATCTTCAACGCTGTAATCATCATCGCCCTGATTCCGCTCGCCCTGCGCGGCGTGAAATATCGCCCTATGGGTGCGGCATCCTTGTTGCGCCGCAACCTCTGGATCTACGGCTTCGGCGGCATTGTCATCCCATTTATCGGTATCAAGCTCATCGACGTGCTCATCACACGCACCGGACTGGCCTAGGAGATTCCCATGAAGAAGAACCTGATCATCGCTGTCATGATGACAATTGTCACCACCGTCCTGTTGGGAATCATCTACCCGTTGATCGTAACTGGCATCGCGCAAGTTGTGTTTCCGCACAAGGCCAACGGCCAGCTCATCAGCAGGAATGGCAAGCTGGTAGGCTCCACCATCATCGGCCAGCCGTTCTCGGGACCGACCTACTTCCACTCCCGTCCCTCGGCCGCTGGAACAGGTTACGACGCCGCCAGTTCCGGAGGAACCAATCTGGGCCCCACCAATCAAACGCTGATCGCGCGCGTTGACACCGACGCGAAAGCCCTGCAGGCTGAGAACCCGGGCGTACCGGTTCCCGTCGATCTGGTCACCACGTCGGCCTCTGGACTCGATCCGCACATTTCGATCGCGGGGGCAGAATTCCAGGTTCCTCGCGTCGCACGTGCCCGTGGAATCTCCCAGCAACGAGTGCAGGAATTGGTCGCGGCGCACACGGAAGGCCGCCAGTTCGGCTTCCTCGGAGAGCCGCGGGTTAATGTGCTCGAACTGAATCTCGCGCTTGACAGTGACCTGCTCCCCAGAAGATAGCCCATTGGAAATGTGACTTCTCGCATTTAGGATGGCACACCAAGGCCCGAGGAGGAGTGGTGGGAAACAGTCGATTTAAAGACGATCAGATCATTGCCATCCTGAAGGAGTCGGAGGCTGGGGTGGAAACGGGAGAGCTGCCAAGGGCGGAGTAAAACTAGATCACTGCGGCGGAGTGGGGTGCACTCGAAGCCTCCCCCAAGGTCAAGTTTCTCAGCGAGGAGTATCGGCGCGAACGGATTATCACCCCCATAGAAGAGGCGCTGCACCTCGCCGTTGCTTTGCCGTCGCTGCACGATGCTTCTATGGTGCTGTTCGATACCGGGATGCGTCCGGACGAATGCCACAGCCCCAAATGGGAAAACATCGATTGGGAGGATGGCCGAGACGGAGTGCTGCTGGTGGCGACAGGGAAGACCAAAGCGGCCCGGCGAGTTCTACCACTCCGTCCCCACGTTTGGGTGGTGCTGCGGAATCGCTGGGAGGCATCAAGGAAGCCGGGGGATGGGTGGGTGTGGCCCACTGAGACAAGAGACCGGCACATCAATCAGGATTAGAATCACCACGACCGCAATGAACTCTATGCGTGTTGCAACTACCGCTGCAATGCTTCTCACGATTTCTAGCATGCGGTCTACGTGTTGACATAAACCGCGACAGCGGTCATAACTCCTGTTCGGCTGAATCTACCAGCCTCGAAGCCCAGCGAATTACGCCGGCGTCTGGGCGGCACTGCCCTCGATCCAAGCTAGAAACAGCTTGTAACCCACCGACAGAACGATGGCGCCGACGAACAGGCCGATGATGCCCATCGCGACGAATCCTCCGATGGCGCCGAGGAAAACCACGGCGGTCGGAACCGAGGCCCCACGGCCCAGCAGGATGGGCTTCAGTACGTTGTCCAACAAACCGACGAACGCGCACCAAATCAGGAAGACAACGGCCGTGGTGGTTGAGGCAGTAGCGAAGACGATGGCGACTGCGGGGATGAGTACGAGGATCCCGATCTGTAGGACAGCGGCAATAAGAAAGATCACGGCCCACAAGCCCGCTCCCGGCAGTCCCACGACGAGAAAACCAATTGCAGCCAGCACGGTTTGAATGAGCGCTACCCCGAGAATGCCAGAGGTCACGCTGCGGATGGTGGAACCAACCAGGTTCTGGAACTCAGCGCCTCGCTCGCCAAAAAGTCGGTTGGCAAACGCGCGCGTCACTTCTGCGGCGCTTTGGGCCTTCGCCAGCAGTGCTCCCGCAATGAGAATCGAAAAGAAGAATTGCAGCACGGTAACGCCGATGCCGGCAGATGCAGAAAGTAGCTTTGGCAAGAAAGTCTTGATCTGAGGCGTGAAGAGTTTCACAGCCTCCGTGAAGTTGTTCGAGGCCACGCTCCAGATTCGGTTCAAAGGAGCACCAATCAGAGGCCAACTTTCGACGGTAGGCGGAGGAGGCGGAACGGTGAACGTTCCCGCGTCCAGGTGGCCCATTAAACCTTGGACGCCTCCCACCATGCTGTTGGCCAGCAGAACAACCGGGATGATCAATACGGCCAGCAGAAGAATGGTCCAGATCGCGGCTGCCCAACCTCCACGTCCCGTCAGAATGTGCTGCAGCTTTAGAAAGACAGGATAAGAAGCCACAGCGATGATAATGCCCCAAGCAACGATAGGAACGAAGGGGGCCAATATCAGGAGACATACGGCCGCGAGCAAGGCAACCAGGCCGATGTTAATGGACGCTTCCACCGCACGGGCGATGTAGGCATTTTCCGTTGCAGATCTTTCGGTCGTCATTGTCTGAGTCCTCCCGAAGAAGCGAGTGTTGCGCGCGCACTGACGAAGGAAGCGGTTCGCCTGCAGTAGGCGCTTGGGAATTACCTGGCATTCACTGCGGCATCATGCGCGGCCAGAGCGAAGGTGGCGGCGTGGACTGCCAACGCAATCAGAATGCCTGTCATGGTTAGTCCTAACAGGGCGATCATGATAGCGATCACCCTTGATACCCTTTGTACCGGCCTGAAATCGCCGTAGCCTACGGTGGTTGCGGTGACGAAGGACCAATAGACGCTGTCGAACCGCGACCATCCTTCCTTCTTGCCGGCGACCATTCCCAATACGGCGATGGCCGCCGCCAAGCTTAGGAGCAAAGGGAGGCTCAGCCACAGGCCGAAGCCGAACTCCTTGAGAAATGTGATCGTCAGACCTGAAAACAGCAAGTCATTTACCTCACGTTCAGCGGTGTACAGAAAGCTATGGGCCTTCTACGCCCAGCCACAGGCTGAAGCCGAGAAGAGGGATGTGCACAGCGCTATTTCGGCTTCTTCCTCGGTAAAATCCCCGCTGCCCCAGTGCCGCCGGTCTTGCCAGAGACAGATTGCTGTATCGCCCCCTTTGCAGCGCTAGCAGCCATACCCCCGACTTCGGGAACAAAGCTTGGGTTGGATGTCGTCCCTTGAATCTTGAAAGGCACGCCTCCCCTATCGCCGCCCCGGCCCGTTCTCTCCGTCCGTGCTTCAGACCTGCCGGTCTGCAGGTCGGCAACCATCTGGAAATCGAGCGCCCCGTTCGGGCTGATCGTGCCTGCGCCGGTTACGACGCCGAGGGATGGTATCGTCACGTTGATCGCGTCGGCCCTCGTCATCTCAGGAGCGATGCGAGCATTCAAGCTGGCATTCTGAATGGTCGTGTCGGGATTCGAGGGAGCCTTTCCACTGAAGGCTGACAAAGCTCCTAATTTCGCACCCATATCGAAACCCGCCAGTTTCGTGTTAGACATCCGCACGGGGCCGGCGATCACCAGTTTGATCGAGCGGACCGCTGATTGCCACGTCGGCAGACAGTGTTCCGCCATTCAACTTCGATCCTGAAGGAAGCACGACGCCAAGGGATGGGAGCATCGATTCCAGTTCGTCGACCGACATGTCAGGGGCGTTGAGTTTCAGGTTCAGCACAACCGAGTCACCCTGGGTCTGAAATCCGCCCGTGAGCTGGGCGACGGACTTGCCGATTGAGATGTCGCCTTGAGTGATGGTGCCGGCTTCTCGGTCGAGATCCTTGTCGAGCGCGAATTTGATGCTCACTGCTTTCGGAGCTGGTGACCCTTTCGGTGAAAGCTTAAACCTTTCGCAGGTGACTGCGCCCACCGCCTTGGCCTGACTGCCAGTTGAGTTCAACGTTCCCTCAAGATCGACGGAGCCACCAATGCCACTCGCCGGATCGACGAAGCCCGAGGCCGCGAGGTCCAAGTTCTTCACCTTCATTGAGGCGTCAAAAGGAGTCTTCGCCGAGTCCTGAGGATTGATCGGTCCTGCTTTGCCGGTGAGGTTCGCACTGCCGCCGCCCGGCAGGTTGACGGTCAGTTCGAACGGGAACTGAGAGGTGAACGAGAAGTCCTTAACTTCCAGCGTTCAACTTGTCGTAGACCTGTGGCTTCGCAGTGGAGTTGGCTTTGCCGACTGCCAGCTTCCCATCTTTGATCTCCAGCTTGGCGATCGAGAGGTTCTGAGACGCGCCGGACTTTGCTGGTTCAGCGGAGTTGTTCTTACTGGCCCCGCCGAGGGTGGAAAAGTTCCAAGTTCCGTTGGAGCCTTTGAGCAACGTGATCTGAGGCTCATCCAGCACGATCGCTGTCACGTTGAGTTGCTTGGAGAAGATGAGCGGCATCAGCTCGACGCCAACCTCCAACGACTTCGCCGTAATGAACGGCGACTTACTAAAGGCTGGATCGTCGGCGATGCTGACATTCTCCACGCCGACTTTGCCACTGAAGAGCGAAAGGCTCAGATCTCCCAAGGTTACGGGCCGTCCCAAAGCATTCGTTAACTCCGACTCGATTTTCGGACGGAAGCTGTTGACATTGATGAAAAGCGGAAGTGCGATGAGGATTACCACCACTGCCGCGACAACGATTCCAGCGGTCTTTAGAGTACGTTTGCTGATTTGCATGGCTTGCTCTTGTCCTTTCGAGCTTTCGAGGGAGTTACGGAAGTTCCACAGCCCAAGCAACAACCCTCCAACTCGCGTTCTCCTTGGTCCATAACAGCAGAAGAGCGGGTGACTGTTCCTCCCCATAGTTGAGTCGGCTGGCGCTCAAATAATATGCTCCGTATTTTGCATCAGCGGGCTTCAAGTCCTGAGAAACTTCGGGCATCTGACGCTGTTGGCACAGAAAGCTATTGGCCTTCTGGTCTGGCACGGCCATAATCGCGAAAGCATTCGAGTTTTCCTGCTGAACCGGGCGCAGAAGATCATTGCTGGGCTGCAGACTCGACATCATGGCAGAGAGAACGGTGCCGGATGGGATTCTCGCGAGCGGCTGTTCCAACCCAGACTGGATCCTGGCGATAGGCGTCAATTTCTTCTGGTCTGCGGAGGGCGCCGCGAGACACGCGTACGAGCGCGGTGACGCAGAGGCGGAAGCTTGGGCAACATCCCGTTTCACGATCCAAGTCTGGTAGAACTCAGTGATGTCTTTTACGGCGGCGGGATCACCGGTGATGCTCCGCGGTTCGTCCACTGCGGGTACGGCCAGAGCCGCAGCGTTCTTTGGAGTGATCCCCGCATCACTGCTGTCTTCGATGCGGATCGCAACGATCTTCCAGTAGCCTCCCTCCTGAGCCCAAAGCAGGGACATAACCTTCTTCCGGCTGTCTCCCTGTTTTCCGCGAAAGGCAGTGGCGAAGTATTTCTCTTTGGCGGCGTCCTTTGGCGCGGCAATGCATTCCTCGTCCGGTCCCATGTCTGCCGGCACGTTCACTAGCAGGAATTCAGATGCATACGCGTTTTTTGCCGGCTTCAATGCTTGTGACCGTTTATCGGCAGGCTCGAACACGTCTGCAACGGAATCTACAGCGCCAATGCTGTCGGCAAATTTCTGCATAGCAGTCATCGTGCGCAGCCGAACCATGCCTGCCGGTACTGGTTGACCGCTCTTCTGCGCCACCAACTCCAAACACGGATAGCTGAGGCGCGAGAAATAGGCGACCGACTTATTTGGTTCTTTCCCCACGACCCAGCTTTGCAGGAAATCGTGTGCGCTCTTATCGATGCCCTGATCGGCTTTCACGCCGGGATTCAAGGGAATGTTCCCAAGGCGCTCAGTGGCGTTCTCCTTTGGCGGCTTTCCGCCACTTCCGAGTTGTCCAAAGACATCGCGCCACCAGCCATTGAGGCCCGACCAGCGGCGGTCATGGCGGTCCAGGTTGTTGCCCGCACGAACGTCCGAGTTGGAAGCGCTCAAGTGTCCATTCACGAGCGCTTTGGGGAAGCCGGAAGAGCGGTAGTCGACATCAATGTCGGACAATTTATGGTCGCGCGAAATGGAAAACTGAATCGAGGGAGGTCCCTTCTTTAGCCTGTAACAAATGGGAAATCCCTTGTGATACACGCTGTTGTCCTTATCGTGAAAGAACTCCTGGCTGCGGCTCAGGATGTTCAATGCGTCGGGCTTCAGGTACACATACAGGCGGAACTGCAGGTCGCCACCCACACCCGATTCCTCTCCCATCACCTGGTCAACGGCGTCCACCAGGTCAATCGCGTGACCCAGGCTCTTACCTTGCGCGTCGGTCATCTTCGCGTTCAGCAGCGCATGGGTCACAGCGTCGAACGTGGTACGGGTGGACAGTCGAGCGTTGTCGTAGGCCTGTTCAGCGACGAGGTTACTCCCAGTGGTGGCGTTGTAGTGACGAATGAAGTCGTCTATTAGCCGTTTTTGCTCAGGGCGCAACGCGGCATAGGATTTGCCAAGCTCAAAGGTTTCGCCTTTTGGCTTTTGGGAAATCGCCGCCTTCTGACTCGATTGCGTTTGAGCAATAACCAATTCAACTGAGATAAGTGAGCAGGTGATAAGAACAATCAGTCGGGCCATTTGTTTCATCGTGAGCCCTCTCTCATCGGTTTGCCAGCCCTGACCGCCTGTAACTGGCACTTCGTTGTTGCCAACATCTCTTGCAAGACTTCAACAAGTTGTGAGGGAGTGTCGGGACTCGACAGCCAGCTTTCAATCGCCTCCTCACGCGACTCAAGCTCCATCATCCGTCGCCATCGAGGTTCGTTAGGCAACCGAGGCTGCGTGAACATGGCCTTCCCTCTCGGAGTTGTTGAGACAATCACATTTTCGCCAGAGGAAGCAGCGCTCATTGCTTTGCAAGCCCGAAATTACCGAAGACGCCGGAGTTATTCAAGTACCACAAGAGAAAAGTGCCGGGTCGGCGTCACAGGTTATCGAACGCCAACTTCAAAGCCATACCCGCACGCGGTACACAGACAGTTGGTAATGCTGTTCTAGAGTTAGCGCGCCTCACCCAATGGGGCCTCTTTTTTCGGTCAGCGCGCGCGCTCGGCGGCACGAACTGTTTCTTGCGGGCCCTCGGCGAACAGCCCGCGGTAGATGACCCCGGCCAAGATGGCGCCCACAATCGGCGCCAACCAGAACAGCCACAACTGTTCCAGCGCCCAGCCCCTCACAAACAGAGCCGGCCCTGTGCTGCGGGCGGGGTTCACCGAGGTGTTCGTCACCGGAATTGAAATGAGGTGAATCAGGGTAAGGCTCAGCCCAATTGCGATGGGGGCAAAGCCTTTCGGTGCTCGTTCATCGGTCGAACCGAGAATGATCAAAAGGAAGAACATCGTGAGAATCACTTCGGTCAGCAGGCAGGCGAGAAGTGAATAGCCACCAGGCGAGTGTTCTCCATACCCGTTGGAGGCAAATCCGGCAGCCAGCGTGAAACCCTCCTTCCCGCTCGCGATTACATAGAGAACACCCGACGCCACGATTCCGCCCGCCACTTGGGCGACGATATACGGCAGCAGGTCGGATGCAGGGAACCTTTTGCCTGCCCATAGTCCGAACGATACCGCTGGATTGATATGGCATCCGGAGATAGGGCCGATGGTGAAGGCCATGGTCAGCAAGGTCAGGCCGAATGCAAACGCCACACCCAAGAAACCGATTCCCAGGTTTGGAAATGCCGCTGCCAACACGGCGCTCCCGCACCCGCCAAAGACCAACCAAAACGTTCCAAAGAACTCAGCAGCTGCACGCTTTGTGATCGACATATCTCCTCCAACCGACCGCTAATTTTCGTCACAATGTATCACGGGACACGATGCATACTGCATCATCTTCGGACTGAGGCGTCAATTATCCGAACTGCCTGTCTCGTTGATCAACTAGGAGAATCCCTAGCCCGGAGATTGACCCATGTCGCTCGGGCAATCGCCGTAATGCCGGCTGTCAAAATGCCCGGGATAGTTTTACCTCACAGTCCTTCACACCTTCCCGTTCCGGTCATCTGCGCATGACAAGCGAAGACCTACGATCTGTTCAAGATGTTTGGCACGATCAGCATGAGCAGACCGGCTACGATGGCGACACCGAGAACAGGTGTTTCGCCACGCCACAGCGATACGATACCAACAACAACGAGGACACCGCCGATGACACGGAGAGTGAAGCTGTGAATCGCTCTTGTCGGACTGTCCATCAACACACGTTTTAGCAAGCGCTGGTTCGTCTGAAGCATCATTCGCGGTCACCTCACCCCTAGGAGTTGTCCGCTATGGAAAGGACAACTCCCGCAAAGTGTGTTCGACGATCATGAACCCGAGCGGTTCTTTCGGTTCATATACCACCAAACGATGACAGCTAACACTAGAAGAACCAGAACCCAGATCAGCCATGTCGGCAAGCCGCTCGCGGTCTCTGGCGCCGTCGCTGGTGTTGTAGCTGGTTCTGCCGCGGGCGCCGGCACCGCCTCCTCGCTTCCTACCGCGACCAGGACAGGTACATTCGCAGGCGGCGGAGTCGGTTGGGGTGATCCCGCAGACGCCGGCGCAACGCCCTGCGCAGCCGCGCCGGTTAGCGACTTCGTTTTCGTGACTTCAACCGCGGGCTGCTCCGTGATCTTCGTGGCGGTGATGAGCATGCCTTTGCGGACAGCGAAGGCATCGAGCATCTGTCCATCCACTTCAAACTTTTGATCCTCAGGAATCTTGAACTGCTGGTTCTTACCGTCCTCAAGGGTCAAGATGATGCTCAGCGGCGGCGTGATTGCCCAAACCTTCCCTTTGACAGTCTCTACGGTCGTGATGACCATGGGAGTTGTTGTAGTGGTGATAGTTCGCTGGAGTTTCATGCCCGGCTTCAGGTCGTGAATACCGAGTTGCTTGCCGCCTACCGTCACTTTGGCGCTCGCCGGCACATTCTCAAAATTGCGGAGAGTGCCATCCGCCATCTTGACTACTAGGTCGTTGCCCGAAACGGTTACAACTTCACCCCGTTCGACTTTTGTTACGACGGTACCTTGTCCCGTAGTCGTCGTAGTTGACGTCTCCACCTGTGCCGTCAGGCTCAGGGTTAAGGCTAAGCAAGCCGTGGTGGTTGCAACAACCAACCACGCGCGTTTCCTACCTACTACGCTCATTGCTATTTCTCCTTTCAGTGAATGATGCGGTTCGCTCTCAATTGCACAGCAGATTCCTTCACACGGAGTCACGGCGGCCGTAGTCCTTTCGGCGTCAGAGAACGTTTTAACTCAAAGCGAGTCACTTCGTCACCATAAGAATCCACCCCGTTCCGATTACCAGGAACACGGCCATGAAGAAAAGGGTCGTCAAGCAACCCGAGCCTGTAGAGTTCGCGTTGCGTGAGATAGCCGCTGCCCACGAAAATTACGTTCTGACTTCCGCCCTGCGGGGTAATCACAGAAAAGTAGCTGCTCGCGAAGAGCAGCCCGAATGCCATCAGCGGCGCAGGAACGCCACCGCGGATGCCAACGTCCAGAAAAACACCTAAGAGAGCAAGGACCTGGGAAGACTGACTCACGAACATGTAGTGGATCGCGACATAGATCACGATCAGTCCAACATAGGTCACCGGCCAGGAGAGGCCTCCCATGTGCTTCGCCAGGATCTGGCCCGCATAACCCATGAACCCGAGTTCGTTGAGTTGCCCGCTCAAAGCGAAGAGAACGGCAAGCCACAAAAATGTAGTCAGCGTGTCGCCCTGGTGCGCAATGTCGTCCAGAGTGAGAACGCCGGCCATTAGCAAAAGACCAAGACCTAAGAACGCGATGCTGGTCACATTCAGGCCCAACTTGTCGGCGAAGATCCAGCCCGACACCATCAGCGTGAATGCAACGGCGGTGATTCGCTCGTCACGCGAAAACGGTCCCAACGCTGCAATGGCTTTGCGCGCGGCGACCGGAGCTTCCGGCGTCTCGCCTACGCCGGGCGGGAACAGGCGGGCGATCACCCACGGCAAAGCCAGAATGGCGGCGAGTGCCGGCACAGATGAGGCAATCAGCCATTTTCCGAAGCCAATCTGGACCCCATATTCTCGGACCACTTGTATCCCAATCGGATTCGCTGAGGTAGCCGTCATCCAGAGTGCCGATGACACAGCCAGGCTCGCCATGGTGCAGAACATCAGATAGCCGCCGAGGCGTCGACCCTCAGGGTCGTCTGGTCTCGATCCCGACCCCTCCGCCACAGACAGCACAATCGGAAACAGGACGCCACCCCGCGCGGTGTTGCTCGGAAACGCTGGCGCGATGACCGCATCGGTGAGCACGATGCTGTAAGCGAGTCCCATCGATGAACGGCCGAAGCGGCTCACCATGAACAGGCTGATGCGGCGGCCCAGTCCGGACTTCACAACCGCCTGGGCGACGAGGAACGCAATCACCACCAACAACACGCTGGCGTTGGCAAAACCTCCGAACGCCTGGGCGGGCGTGATCGTTCCGGTCATTACCACGGCGGCCACGGCGAGCATGGTGGACGTCAGCAGTGGAAAGGCGCCCACCAATACCGCCACAATCGCGGCCACGAATACGGCGAAAAGTTGCCAGGCTGGAGCGGTTAGCCCAGCCGGTACAGGCGCGAACCAAATTCCGAGTGCCAGCGCAAAGGGCACCGCGCGCTTGATCAGTAGGCCGACACTGATCGTCATTGTCGGTCTCCAGCACCGAGCGCGGCTTGCGCCGAGCCCACGTGGATCGCCCCATTCAACTCCATCGATTGTCCTTGTACCTGTCCGTCTTCAGCCTCCAGCACAAAGCGCCACGAGAATTCGTAACTGCCGGTTGCTCCGGCGTAGCGCCCGGTGCCCCCGACAAATGTTCCCACCAGCTTGTTGCCGGTTGAGGTGCCGTTGCCTGTGAGCTCGCTGAAAACCTGGTCACCGCGATCGTCTGTCCAGACCGCGCGGCCAATCAGGCCTGTGGCAGTGTCATAGAGAACGAGGGCCTCCGCGCGAAACCCGACAGCGGGTCGTGAAGGTCCTGCGAGCAGCAGTGAGCCTTCAAATTTCGAAGTGGACGCTCGCCGGCCATCGCCCAAAGCAATGCTGGTGCGGCTGCCGGTGGCCGTCCAGGTTCCCTGGAAATCGTGCCACTCGCTATCAGTTGGAAGTGATTCCGAGGTTTGCCGGGAGCGGTTGCATGCGGTCATCACCAGCAACCCCGCAAGTGCGATTGCGAGGAACAACGAAAGCTGTAGCGCCGAAAAGCATCGCGTAGGCGAAACGGGTCTGCTTCCGCTGATCGACTGCGGGAACACGAACCGGCGCTTGCCGTGCACTCGAATGTACGTCAGATCCATCGCGAGTCCTTTGGGAAGCCCTGAAGATCGATCGCTCAGAGAACCAACTTCGCCAGCACAAACCCAATGAGTACCGAGGAGACAGTAGCCACCATTCCTGGAAGCATGAAGCTGTGGTTCAGCACGTACTTGCCGATCTTTGTCGTACCGGTTTGGTCAAATGAAATCGCCGCTAGCAGGGTGGCATAGGTCGGCAGAAAGAAATATCCGTTAACTGCTGGAAACATCGCGATCAAGGCGGGAGCCCCCAAGCCGAGTGCGACTCCAACCGGCATGAGTGTGACTACGGTTGCGGCCTGGCTGGAAAGCAGGATCGACAGGGCAAACAACCCGATGGCGAATACCCATGGATGCTGCTGCACCACTCCCGAAATGCCTGCGATGATGAATTGGCGATTGCCCTCAAAGAATGACGATCCCAGCCAACCAAGTCCGGCGATGGAAATGAGAGCGACCATCCCTGCGTTCATGATGCTGCCCTTCACGGTGGCAGTCGGCGGAAGCCTTGAAGAACAACATGTTGATGCCGGCTGCCGCGAGCATCAGCATCATGATGGCCGGCGCCATATCGAGTATCTCGATGCTTTCCTGGCCACGCGACACGACGGTGTAGTCCGGCCGTAACGACGGGAACAGACCAAGGACTACAACCAACACCGCTGCAAGCATGAATACAATGACGGAACCGCGTGCCCGCATCAGGCTCGCGCCTTCCAATGCCGCAGTCGAAGCGGGCGGGGCAATCAGCCCTTTCGCCAGACGTTCCTGATAGTCCGGATCATCTTTCAGTTCCGGGCCCTTCCACATGACGGCGAACGCACCCAGCAAACTTCCCAACAACGTGGAAGGGATGCAGATCAGCAGAATCTGGTACAGCTGCACCCCCGATGGGCCCAGCAGTCCTAGTAGCGCGACGGTTGCTGCCGATATGGGAGAGGCCGTAATGGCTTGCTGTGAGGCGATAACTGATATGGAAAGCGGACGTTCGGGCCGAACGCCCGCACTGCGCGAGACCTCGGCGATGACCGGTAGCAGCGCGTAAACAATGTGGCCCGTACCCGCCGCCAGCGTGAACAGATACGCCACAATCGGAGCCACGATGGTGATGCCGGCGGGCCATATTCGCAGTGCTCGGTCAGCGATCACCACCAGGTAATCAAGGCCGCCAGCGGCCTGCATGGTGGCCGCGGCTGTCACTACGCACAAGATCATGCCCAGCACGGTGCGAGGAGGCATGCCCGGTGGCAGCCCAAAAATGAACACGAGGACGACCAGTCCGAGGCCGGCGACTGTGCCAAGACCAATGCCACTCAGACGGGCGCCCACGAAGATGCACGCCAAAACGACTAGGAGTTCCAGCCAGATCATCACGCCACCGCTTTCTAACGGCTAACCGCTCCAACCATGGCCTTCGGATCCAAGACCGTCTGAATCTGTTCTTCTGTCAGCAGCTTCTTCTCTCGTACAAGTTCAACGATGCCCTTGCCCGTCTTCATCGCCTCCGCAGCGAGCTGAGTAGCCGTTTCGTATCCCAGCAGAGGATTGAGGGCAGTTACGACGCCGATGCTGTGCTCCACGTACCTGCGGCAGGTGTCCACGTTCGCCGTGATGCCGTCGACGCAGTGGATCCGCAGCGTGCTGGCGGCGTTCATGAACATCGTCTGCGACTCGAGGATGCAGTAGGCGATGATCGGTTCCATCACGTTGAGCTGCAGTTGTCCCGCTTCTGCCGCAAGCGTTACTGCCAAGTCGTTCCCGATGGCTTTGAAACAGACTTGGTTCACCACCTCTGGGATAACCGGATTGACCTTTCCCGGCATGATGCTCGAGCCCGGCTGCATTGGGGGCAAGTTGATCTCCGCCAGCCCGGCCCGCGGACCCGAAGCGAGCAGCCTGAGGTCATTGCAGATCTTCGAGAGCTTAATCGCCAGGCTCTTAAGCACGGAGGAGTACAGCACGAACGGCTGCGTGTCCTGCGTGGCTTCGACGAGGTCCGGTGCCAGCACGATGGGCTTGCCGGTGACCTGGGCCAGGTGCGCCGTACAACGCTCGGCATATCCCGCGGGCGCGTTGAGACCGGTTCCGATCGCGGTTCCGCCCATGTTTATTTCGTAGAGAATGTTCTCTATGCGTTCCAAGGCAGTGACTTCGTTCTCCAGGCTCTCGCCGAACGCGTTGAACTCCTGCCCCAGTGTCATGGGAACGGCATCCTGCAACTGGGTGCGTCCCATCTTGACGACGTCGGCAAACTCGTCGCCCTTCTTACGAAAAGCCGCGACCAGCTTGCGCAGTTCGGCCACCAGCTTCTCGTTCAGCAGGAAGATGGCAACGTGCAGTGCGGTGGGGTAAGCATCGTTTGTGGACTGCGCGCAGTTGACGTGATTGTGCGGGTCACAGAATTCATACTCCCCCTTCTTGTGGCCCATCAGCTCGAGCGCGCGGTTGGCGATGACTTCGTTGGCCGCCATGTTGGTCGATGTGCCGGCGCCGCCCTGGATCATATCCACTGCGAACTGGTCGTGCAGCTTGCCATCCATGAGTTCCTGGCAGGCCTTTTCAATTCCGGTCAGGATCTCCTTACTGAACTGCTTGCAGTCGTAATTGGCCCGCGCGGCAGCGAGCTTTACCATGGCAAGTGCGTAAATTAGATCGGGGTACTGCGATAACGGAACCCCTGAAATATGGAAATTCTCCATTGCCCGCGCCGACTGCACGCCGTAATAAGCGTCGTCAGGAATTAGTTTCTCGCCTAAGAGATCATGTTCTTTCCGCATAAATAAAGCTCCTTGTTGCTTTCAGTTACTGAATGAGAAACGCTCTTGCCTCGATGTTGTCGCCAATCTGGCGTTCTAATGTCCCTCCCCCGCGTATTCGTTTCGCACGAAGTTGTACTTCGCGGTGATCTGGAACCTGGGTGCGTTGCCGGTTGATCCGTCTTTGTTGTCTCTCCAGCCGTACAGGAATTCACCGCCTACGGAGAGCGACCCGAAGGGATTCCAGATAAGGTTGCCTCCCGTGTAATTGCCCTGGTGGTATGTGCCACCCAGCTGGGCTTCCGTGTTCTGCACCTGCACGAAGCTGTAGAAGGCGCTGGAGCGCATCCGCTCCGACCAGAAGTGCTGCAATGATCCGTACGTCGCCACCACCGGCAATGCTTGAATGTGAGGGTTCTGCAGGCTGCTGACGGCGGCATCGATGCCAAGCCCGGACGTGTCATTGATGTAGCGCTCGATTCCGTTGCCGTAGGCCGCCTGGTACACCACGGTATCTTTCCCCCAAAGACGCTGGGCGCCAGCGAAGTTGAAGCCCCAGCCGAACACCGACTCATGCCTGCCGTCCGGTAGAAATGCCGCGACGCTTCGCAGCAGAGCAGACAGTTGTACATGTCCTTGTTCAAATTCCCGCCGCAACCTCAGAGTCCCGTCAGGAGCAGGGCTGTTCGGCTCTGCGTTAAACTCCGGGGTCGTAAAAAGTACGTCCGAAGTTGGCTTCTCCGCTGAGATGCTGAAGGTGGTCTTCTCTGCCACAAGCAGCTGTAGCGGAACTGTGGGTTGCGGATCGAAACCAAGGCATTGACTCCCTGGTAATCCAGGGTATCCGCCCCGGCGTCAGGATCCATGAAATTCGAGAAAGTTTGGCCGACCAGGAAGTTTTTCGCCTGGCCGTAGGCATGGCGCAACTTGGGCGTGGTTGAGTTGGTACCGAAGAAGTCCATTTCAAAGAAGAACCTGTAGCTGTCGCCCGATCTCGTGGGAACGAGGAAGTCCAGGTTGAAACGGGTCGCCCGCACGGATATGGTCGAGTTGTTAATGCTCGTGGGCGCCGGGATAGGGATTGTTGCTGGGATGAAGCTGTCAATATTTCCCGCGGGCTTCAAGTCGTAGATGAAGTCTGTCTTGGCGTATCCGCCGATGCGCATAAGCGTATTTGTACCGGGAAGGCGAAAATATCCCGGGAACCTGGGATCGAGAGGCTCGTTGTTAATACGCGGCGCCGCGAATGGGTCTTGCGAAAAGACTCTGTAGGTCACTGTGGCCTTGCCGAGTTCTATTGTCTTCGGGGTTAGTTCCGTCTCGACTTGCGAGACTACCCCCTTCTGCTCGGCCTGAATCTGAGCATCGATATCTGCCTGTTCCGTGTGCGCTGGCGGTCCGCTGCTTCCTGACAGCCTTTGTATTTCGCCCTGCACTTCGACCATTTGGCTCTGAAGGGCGTCCAGTTTCTTTTGCAAAGCCTGGATTTGTTCAGGGCTCGCTGTCGGCGGAGCCTGTCCATATGCTGCCGGCGATACAATTACAAGCAACAGAAAAATTGCCAAGCACGCGAGTCTCTGCGCCTTGATCGAATGCTTCATAAACTAGCCCTCCCCAGCGGACAACAATCGCGCCGCGCTCGACTCCAGACACCTTTCCCTGCCAGTGTCAGGCCTTCGCCCGGGATCCCCGGCAGGTGGCTTTCCGCCATCGCTCGGCACCCATGGTCTTCGCTGATGAGGTAAACGCTAAACCCGTGGCTCGTTCAACGGCTACTAGGAGTTTCCCTAGTGGTTGCACGCGTCCCTTTGTGAGTGCCTCCGATGCGCTCTTCGTGTCGGTGTCTCACGACGCGGCGCGGCGCCCGGCAGCGCTCGAGGCGGGAGGACTCTCCGGAAGCGCTGCCATCTTAGTTACTTTCTCTTTGCGCGATCGCTCTATGCCTTCGCCGGCTGCTGTACGCTATTTGACAAGCGGAATATTTGCAGCAAACTGCAGATCCAGCAGCAGATTGATGCGCCGGTCCAATTGGAAAAACAACGCAGTCTGTTTTCCAGAAAGTACCTTTGCGAATTTCGGAATCCACTGCTGGCGCACGGTCGCAGTTTGCTCGTCCAACGTTGCCATTTTGTTGACGAGGCTCTCGGCTTGAGCGTCCGTCATGTCCTCGTAATGGTTCGCATATTCCTTGATCAGAGCGTAACGGGCGTCCCCTAGCTTCGTGGTCTCCTGAGCGTACGCATCGTAGACCGGCCAAAACTTTTCGGCCTGGACATCGGTCAGCTTCATATTTGCCGCGATGATTTGCTTCTTCGTGGACCGTATGTCGGATCGCAACAGCTCTATGTCTTGCTCACTAACTGTCGGCGCCGATGCCGGAGTTTCGGATTTCTGGGCGAACGCCACACTCTGGATCAGCAGCAGTGACATTCCTATAACAAGGGCTATCGCTAACTTCTTCATTGATTCCTCCGGCAATTCTCCAAATCGACACACCACGGCAACCTACCTCGCTGAATGACCTTTCCAGCGCGTTAAGCTCCAGTCAGCGCAGCTTAGTTTTCAATTCAGGTCGTCGTCTTTGTAGTACTTGGTGCCCTTGGCGGTGATCTCGAGGGCCACTCCCTTGTCCGTCAGTTGATACATGTAGACACCGGGCGAGACCGAAGCCGCTCCGGCCAGCGCTCCACCCTTCTCCCCGGTTGTGGCAGCGGCTGTGGTTTGTCCGCCGAATTCCCAGCCGGAATTAACAAAGCTGTTGAACGCCGTGTCGTTGTCGAAGACGAAGATCACACTAAATTTCTTCACCCCAAATCCGAGGCCGGCCTGGAGCTCCACCACCTTCATGAACGTCTCCGCCTTGCTCTTGTTGTTCACGGCGAGGCCTTCGCCCTTGCCGGATCCAAGCATGAGGATCTTTAAGCCCGTATTGCTGAACACTGCATACCCGGCCGCTCCCTGGACTGCGCCTTTGGCCTTCGGCTCGGCCTTATAAAGACGCTGCAGCGTGTCCTGGGCCATTTTCCGGACCTCCTGTTGCTCTTTTGCTTTGTCAGCGTCGGCTGCGCGCGCCACAATCGCCAGTGAGCAAGCCAGCGTGAGCGTGAGGAAGATGAACTTCAGAATCGCGGTACCTTTACCTGTTGTGATTGTCACGGCTTTATACGTCCTCCTTGTTGAAGTGTCTACTCTCTGCTACCTGATGCCGGGTCGTCTGGGTCAACAGCCTGTGCTTTTCAATCTGCAACACATCTCCGCTGCGAAATGGGATTATTTGGCTGCAGAACTACCTCGAATCGTCTCTAAGATGCTGGGCGCAATCAACATCAGGATGCCAACCAGGCTCCCCAGGCTGAGTATGGATCGTTCGCCCCGCCAAAGCGATACGACACCGATGACAACCAAAACTCCTCCGATGACCCGCAAGGTGAAGTCAGGAATGGCGGTCGTTTGCATCACTCTGAATGGCATGAGTGTCTGGAGGGAGCGAGTGGCGGGTTGCTGTGCACCAGTCGTAGTTGGCGTTTCCATAGGAATCGGAAAGGCCTCCCGTCGCGAACTTGCGGGTGAGGCGGCCTTGGGGAATTGCATGCTCGCGCCGATTGTCTACGAGCGAACCGGTCCTGCATACTAGGAAAACTCCTAGTTTCCGACGAGGAAGGGCTGGCCACTGGCCAAAAACCCCGCCCAAGCGACATCCGCTTGGACGGGGCCCCCCAGGTTAGATCTTTCTTGCCTAAATCATCCGCCTGCCGATCGACATCCTTAGTGAATCGCGAACTACTTCAGAAAGCGACGGCGAGCAACCCCCACCGCGCCAAGCAAACCAGAGCCCAAAAGCAACAGGGTCGACGGCTCGGGAACGGAGGTAAAATACATCCCCGCCGCGCCGCCCGGTCCGAAATTGCCTATCCCGACTATGTCGCTCAAGGTGCCGTCCGGTTCGTAGATTCCCCACTGGATAATCCCGTTAAAGTTCCAGACATTACCGGGAAAATACCAGTTCCCGAGAGCAAACCCGGCATCTTCTCCGGCCTCATCTATATAGTAGACATCCGCGCCAGGAAACGGTAGTGGGTTGCCACAGCCAGCGCAGTAATTCCAGAACGAATTTTTGCTGAAGTCCTGCACCCATCCTGGATTCAAGCCCATCCAATCAGACCCGGACCTTCCCTGATTCCAGGGATCAAAGGAGCCGGAGGAGTCGCCATCGCTGGCAATCCAGGCGGTGGTGGTGCCGCCGACAGGAAGCTGGATGTTACATCCGAGGACGGGATCTTCCGTGCAAAGGAAGTTCATCCCCGGCTGAGCCTGAGCTGTGGCGATGCCCGCCTGAGCTGCTACGGCGAAGAACGTGAGAACGACAAGTGACAGCAAAAGTGAACGTTTAACCATGTGCGTGCTCCTTTCTGAATTGTTGAAAAGGTAGATTTAACTTGTTGTGGAAGGAGAGACGTCTAAACGAAACGATCACAAGAAGTGTCGGCCTTCCAAGCGATGACCGCAACTAGGAGTATTCCTAGTCACTGAAAATTAACAGAATCACAGTTTGATCCTGCGACGAAGAATTCCTGCCACGCCGACAACGCTGGAACCCACGAGAAACAAAGTTGACGGCTCTGGAACCGATGGAATCATTTCACCGCTAGATATGTAGCCCGCAAGCCAGCCCCCGACCGGAATCGCGCCCAGCGACGTGCCGGACGGCAACTTCACCGTCACATCGAATTCTCCTGGAATGGCCATTGGAAAGTAGGACGAAAAGTCGCCCGTCGCGGTCGTGGCCAGGAACGTGCCATCGAACTGCGGTGTGGATCCCAGAGCACCGTGAAAATTTATCGGCGTAACAGCAGCAATCAAGTCGCCCAGCGAACCCCCGGGTCCCAGTTGCACTTCAATGAAGATCGTCGACGTCCCCGTCACTGAAAATTAACAGAATCACAGCTTGATCTTGCGCCGAAAAATAGCCGCCAGGATCGGCTGCTAAATGCCTCCGACGGCAGCAATATGTCAGCTCAGACTCCAGTGCAGAGAAAGCTTGAATGCGCCATAGCTAAAGGCTTATGATTGGCATACTTACCCTCACGGTTCATTGCTGTGCAGCGGTAAACTGCCCACATCGCGTCACTGATGCAAACAAAGAAGAGGGCGTCCGCCATCATGGCAGTCGGTATCGCTCGCGCGAGTTGTACGTCAACGGGCCGTAGCAGCCGGTCCGGTCTCCCCTCCCTGTGCTTGGTTGTCTTCCTGGTTGCGTCAATCGCCGTGGCGCAAGGCCCAGTCCGCAAGAACGTTCTCATGATCAGCGTTGTCGGACAGTCTCATCCTGGTCCGGTGATTGTGACGAATCTGATCCTTTCGGCGCTGCACTCAGACCCGCGTTTGCAGGTCGAGTTCTACTGGGAGAACCTGGATGCCATTTATCACCCCGACGACTGGCAGGAACAACTTGATTCCGTCGTCCAGCAGTATCGCCACCGCAAACTGGATCTGATTTTGCTGCTGGGGCCGCACGCGATGCAGATCCTGGCAGAGCCGAAGACGATATTCCCCAATGTCCCGGTGGTCTTCTGTTGCACCGCTCCAGGTCAGATCGACCAGATGAGACCCGATTCCCGATCGACCGGCTCGTGGTTTCAATTGGAGCCCGCGAAAACGGTGGAGGCTGCGCTGGGTCTGCTACCGGAAACCCGCCACCTCTTCGTGGTCGGGGGGCAATCCGATTATGACCGACGCCTTACCGCGCTGGTAAAGACGGACCTCATTTCTTATGAGAACAAGCTCGACGTCACCTACCTGACTGACCTGCCGATGAGCAAACTGCTGGAAAGGTTGAGGCATCTTCCTGACCACTCCATGGTTCTTTATCTCTCCTTCTTCAAGGACGCGCAGGGGCGGGAGTTTCTCAACATCGCCGAGGCTCTTCCCATGATCACTGGCGCCGCGAATGCTCCGGTCTTTGGCATAGCCGACACGCAGCTAGGTCACGGCATTGTCGGGGGATTTGTGGTCAGCTTCGAAGAGCAGGGCAAGATCATGGGCCGCGATGCCCTGGAGATCTTAGCGGGAAAGCCGCCGCAGGACATTCCCATCGTGCATGGTCCTAGTCTTTACCTGTTCGACTGGCGCCAGTTGCAGCGATGGAAACTGGATCAAAACAGGCTCCCTGCCGGAAGCACCGTTCTGTTTCGCCAGCCGACTCTGAGGGAACAATACAAGCGGACCTTGCAAATAGGATTGCTGGTGCTTGGAAGTCTGAGCCTGCTGACCATCTTTCTCCTGTTCGAGCGGAAGCAACTCCAAGCCGCAAGAAACGAGCAGATGCACCTCAGCGGCCTGCTGATCAATGCCCAGGATGAAGAGCGTAGCCGGCTCGCCGGCGAGATTCACGATGACTTCAGCCAGAGGCTGGCCGTGCTGTCGCTCGGACTGGAAACTGCAGCGGACGGCATTCCGGAGTCTCTGCCGGAAACCAATCGGCAAATGCGAGAACTCATGGACACGGCCAGCGAACTTGGCGCCGATCTGCATTCCCTGTCGCACCGTCTGCATTCCTCGACACTCGAGAGGCTTGGCCTCGCTGCGGGAGTGGCATCGTTCTGCAAGGAATTCAGCGCTCAGAAAGGCCTGCAAGTTGCATTTTCCCAGCAGGACCTGCCGCGGACCGTGTCCCCTGAGATTGCGCTTTGTCTGTTTCGCATCGTCCAGGAAGCACTCAGGAATGTGCGAAAACACAGTGGAGCAGCTCATGCGCAGGTGAGAATCGAGAAAGTCGATGACGCCCTTCATTTATCCATCTCCGATGATGGGGTGGGGTTCGATGTTGAAGACGCCTCGCGCTCGCAGGGCCTCGGTCTCTGGAGCATGCGTAGGCGGGTTCGTCTGGTGGGTGGCCGATACGAGATTCATTCGAATAAGGGAAAGGGAACGACGATCGAGGTTTGGACACCGATCAAGCTGGACTCTGATGCGGGCCGAACTGAATCAATTACAGAGCAAGCCCACGGAACTGCCACCACTTCGGAACTAGATGTTGCCTGAAAAGCGGGCAGTCTGCTGCTAACGGCAGTAGCACTGACGGACTGAGGCTGACAAGATGGAAACCCGGACGCAAATCCTGATTGCCGACGATCATGTCGTCTTTGCGGAAGGCCTTCGGCTTCTGTTGGAGAAGCACTATACGGTTGTGGGAACTGTTGCCGACGGCCGAGCACTCATCACTGAAGCTCGGAGGCTCAAGCCGGACTTAATCCTCGTAGACATCGGAATGCCACTCTTAAACGGATTGGATGCTGCCAGGCGGGTACGCCAGCAACATCCAAAAGTAAAGCTCGTATTCCTGACTATGCAGGACGATCCCGATCTGGCTGCTGCCGCGCTTGAGTTGGGGTCGGTCGGGTTCGTTCTCAAGCATTCCGCAGGCTCTGAGCTGTTGAAGGCTATCGACCGGGTGCTGCATGGCAAGTCGTACGTTACGCCCAAACTCAGGTCAGAAGACTGGGTTAAGCAAAAGTCCCGGGCACGCCATTACTCGACGCACTTAACGGCAAGACAACGTGAAATTGTGCAGATGTGCGCGGAAGGACGTCCACTCAAGGAGATCGCTGGACGGCTGGATCTAAGCGAGAAGACCATTCAGTTTCACAAGTACCACATCATGGAAACCTTCAACCTGAAGAGCAATGCCGACCTGGTACTTTTCGCCATCAAAGAGGGGCTGGTCGCCCTCGATCCCATTCCTCAAAAGCAGAACCCACTCTCCTGATTTCCGTTGATGCGGTGTCCTGCTTCCACGACTAGGGATTTCCCTAGTTGTCATGCCTCAATCCCAAACTTACGATCGGGGCGTTGGTTGAACGTGTCTCGGCGACAATCTTTCGCCGTCAGGCAGGCATATGTCAGAAATCGGGACGCCTGAAAAAACTGGGAATCGTCAGCGCATCTTGCTGGCCGACGATCATCCTCTCGTACTGGAGCGGGTGACCGTGCTATTGCGAACAGCATTCGAAGTGGTAGGAGTGGCTCGCAACGGTCTCGAAATGGTCTTGGAGGCGATGCGGCTGAAGCCTGACATCATTGTGGCGGACATATCGATGCCGGGATTAGACGGACTTCGAGCGGCCCGTCAACTGCGGGAAATGGGATCCGGGGCCACGATAGTCTTCCTGACGATCCATGAGGGCCCTGAGCTTGTGGAGGCTTGTCTGGCGGAGGGGGCACTTGGATTTGTACTGAAATCAAATATGAAGACAGACTTGATTCCTGCCATTAAAGTGGCGCTGGCGGGGCGCCGCTTCGTATCCTCTCCCCGCCACGCGAACAGCTAGGGATTTCCTGAGTTGTGGTCAGTTTTGTGTCGCAGTGCAACGACACCGAACGCCGACGTCGGCGGATGTGGCACATTCGGGTCTACAGTGAGGTATATTCTCAATCGGGCGGCAATTGAGCAGGGAGCAGCAATGGTAAGCACACGGAGACGGCGACTATGAATCGTAACCATAACTTTAAAATCTTGATGATCCGCGGAGCTCGAGAGCTCACGGCGATCCTTTGTGTTGGGGCGCTGCTTTCCGGAAACGCTGTGGCAGCCCAGACACAGCAGCCTGCGCCCCCAGCCGAGCAGGCTGCGGCAAAGCTCCCACCCGACCAGCTTGATTCCCTGGTTGCACCCATCGCGCTGTACCCCGATCCACTGCTCAGCCAGACGTTGATCGCCTCCACCTATCCGCTGGAGGTAGTGCAGCTGCAGCAGTGGCTGGCGCAGCACAAAGACCTGAAAGACAAGGCACTCGTCGCCGCGGTGGAGAAGCAGGATTGGGACCCCAGTATCCAGGGCTTAGCTGCCCTGCCTGACGTCGTCAAGCAACTTGCCGACAACATTAAGTGGACCACCGATCTCGGCAACGCCTTCCTCGCGCAACAGAGTGAAGTGATGGACGCCGTGCAACGCATGCGCAAGAAAGCCCAGGCTAACGGAAACCTGAAATCTTCCGAGCAGCAGAAAGTGGAAACCAAGACCGTCGAAAGCACGCAGGTCATCGTGATCGAACAGGCCAATCCTCAGGTCGTCTATGTGCCCAGCTATAACCCGACGGTCGTCTATGGGGCACCGATCTATCCGTATCCTCCCATCTATTATCCGCCGCCCGGTTACTATGCCGCCGGCATGGCGATCTCGTTCGGTGTCGGAATCGCAATGGGAGCGGCATGGGGCGGCGGATGGTGCTGTGGCTCCAACTGGGGCGGCAATAACAACGTCTACATCAATCACAATAACAACTTCGTGAACAACAGTGATCGCATCAATGGCGGCAACCGCAACAACATCAACAACGGTAACCGCGTGAACAACGGCAATCGGGGTAACAGCAATTGGCAACACAACCCGCAGCACCGCGGCGGAGCGCCTTATGGCGACAGAAATACCGCCAATAAGTACGGCGGCACCACGCGTGGCGACTCCATGCAGAATCGTCAGGCGAATGCCCGGCAGAACCAGGCGCGCCAGCAACCTAGCGCCGGTACTCGCGACGCGTCGAACCGTGGAACCGGCCCCAGCGCAGGCACGCGCGATGCCGGCAACCGTGGTGCAAGCGCTGGCAACATGAACTCAAACCGAGGTACCGGACCCGATCGCGTCGGTAATCAGCAAGTTCGTAACACCCCGAGCTCTACCAATCGAAGCGCGTTTGGGGGAGCGTCCTCTGGTATGAGCGGCAGTTCGGCCCGGGCGAGCAGTTCACGAGGCTCCTCCAGTATGGGGGTCCGCGGCTCCCGTGGCGGTGGCGGCGGAAGGAGGCGGTAGTTATGCGGATCATGACGAGTGAGGATTCTATGAAAACGAAACTATGTGTCTCCGAACTACTCGCGGTTAGCTTCGCCCTCATTTTGGTCGCCGTCTGTTGTGCACTGCCGACACTTGCGGCGCCGCAGTCCCAATCGGCGAAACCAGCGTCTGCGACCGTGCCGAAGGCCTTCGATACTCCCCAGCTTGCGACCGATGCGCTGATCAAGGCTGCCGGAGACTTCGACGTGCCGGAGCTGCTAGCCATTCTTGGCCCCGACGGCCACGATGTGGTTGCGTCTGACGATCCCGTACAGGACAAGAACAACGCCCAGGCTTTTGCCAAAGAGGCCGCTGCCAAGAACTCGGTCGCAATCTCGAAGTCCAATCCGAACCGGGCAACTGTGATGGTCGGCGACGAAGAATGGCCGCTGCCTATTCCCCTCGTGAAGAAGAAAGGCAAATGGTACTTCAACGCCAAGGAAGGGCGCCAGGAAATCCTGTTCCGCCGCATCGGCGAAAATGAACTCAACGCCATCACTGTCTGTCGCGGCTACGTCTCAGCGCAGAAGGAATACGCGTCGGAAATTCACGACGACTCAGGCGTGAACCAGTATGCGCAAAAGATCTTCAGCGCTCCCGGCAAGCAGGATGGCTTGTATTGGAAGAATGCCGACGGCACTCCAGACGGTCCGATTGGCGACGCGGTAGCCAAAGCGCTGGAGGAAGGCTACACCTCTGGTAAGAGCGGATTTCATGGTTACTATTTCAAGATCTTGAAGGGCCAGGGCCCGGCCGCCCCCAATGGCACCATCAATTACGTTATCGAGGGCATCATGATTGGCGGCTTCGCCTTGGTCGCCGTTCCCGCCGAGTACCGCGTGACCGGCGTCAAGACCTTCATCGTCAACTACGACGGAGTCGTCTACCAGAAAGACCTCGGCCCGGAGTCGCTAAAGATCGTCAAGGAAATGGAGTTGTACAACCCGGACAAGACATGGCAACCGACCGATGACCAGTGGCCGCAGAGTGTTGCGGCAGCCGCTCCGTAACCGGCTTCGCATGTGGTTGCAGCCTTGCTGCCAGCGACCACAAAGGCTGGGGCAGAGGCTCTCTGGAAACTCGGTCAGAGGTGCGTCTCTGAAGGGACTCTATGAAGCGAACGTCACTCTCCCTGTTCGCCGTCTTGGTCATCGTGGGCGGTCTAAGCGGCGAGCAACTGACTGCAACACAGCAGTCGGGGGCGCGCTACTCGGTGCAATGCCTGGTGGTGGCGGCACAACCCAGACAGGTGTGAATCGTCTAGCAGGCGCACGCATACAGTTGTCGGAAGTCGTAACCGCAGCCATGACGCTAGTAACTATGATGTTCTTGGCGCCGCTCATTGGCTTAATGCCGCAAGCTACGCTGGCCGCCGTGGTCATTGTTTATTCGGTCGGATTGATCAAGCCTGCGGAATTTCGCGAGATTCTCAGTGTTCGTCGCACGGAGTTTATGTGGTCCCTGAGCCGTAGGAGCGGAATAGCCTAACCTGGTTCGCACTCTGGGCGCGGGACCGTCGGTTCCGGACGTTCCAAAACGGAACTATGTCCGATAACAGGCTGGGATACCCCCTCCCCCCTATCTCCATAAAATCTTCTTTCTTAAGGGACTTACGGTGGACAGGGCTCGCAAAATCCTCTGCCCGTAAGGGTTACGGGTAAATTCCTCTTAACAAAGAACTTATGCCCAGCCCGAGGTTGACTCGGATGGGGAGGCGCCGGGGACAAGAATCTCCCTTCACCTCATCTGATTAGGGAGTGTAAGACGGGGGAGAGGGCGGCGATAGGACGTGCGTCACGCAGCAGCGTGATAAGAGAGTCGCCCGTCACCGGTCGCCAGACGCCTGCCAGAGGCAACTCACGACGGTGGGAGGGTAGGCGCGGTCGTGTTTGGGATGCAAGGGAAAATGCAGGGCGAAAAAACTTCCCGGATGGGGAAAGCGTAACCCAAGTTAGCGCGGAAAAGAGGGGCGCGACCCTTCGACTCCGCCCAGGTCAGGCTGCTTCGACCCCGCTCTGGGTTGTCCGGGACACCCTTAAAATACTCTCGGTGCACACGGCTTGCCCGGACCACCAGCCTACTTTTTTGACTTGTCATCCTGACTGAGGACGCGCCGAGTAGCGCGCACCGGTTCTTCTATTTTCTCAGCAACGAACTCAACCTCAGGAACATTTTCAGCTGGCAGGCTCCCTTCCCACCGAGCCGCGATTGCTTCGATATCGGGCAGTGTCGGTTTTGCAGCCGCCCACTCCCGGGTGAATGGAGGGTCGTCGCTGCGCGGGCGCGGAGCGACAGTATTAACACGAACCTGCAAGGGCAACGCGACGCAGTCACCCAGGACAATTGCCTGCTGCTGCGCAAGTGCGGGCAGTTGATCGAGCAGCTCCTTATTGATGCCGCTGATCACACTTTTAAAGTTTCCTGGTCGTCAGGGTTTTGAATTCGATGAACGATGAAGCTGTTACACTGCGCCAAAACAGTTCGGGAAAGTTCACTGGGCCGCTGGGAAGCAACGACAAGGCTGAGGCCAAACTTACGACCTTCCTTGGCAATCTTTTCGAACACGTCGCGGGCGCGTTGCTGGCGTTCTAGACGAGCGTTGGCAGGTATATAGTGATGCGCCTCCTCCAATATAAGTACAACCGGAAACTTTCCACGGTCGGGATTCCGCTGCATGAACTCCAATACAAGTCTGCCTAGAAGAGCTGTCACATTCTCAAGAACCTCAGACGCCAACTGGCTGAGGTCGAGAATTGTAATTTGGTGGGAGGAGACCCCGTCTGGATTCATCTTCTCGAAGGTGTCCTTCCAGGGGGGCGGCGAGTCCGAGAAATGGCGCCTGGGCTCAAGGCCAAAGAGGAGTCGCAAAAAAGACGCAAGTGCTTGATTGAACGGTGGGACCTGAAAGAGAAACGCGTAGCGTGGGTCTTGGCGAGCCTGCTCAAGCCGCAATTGCAGTGTGCCAACGTAGTTGCGAAGGTTTGGATTCCGCTCCGCCTCGCGACTGAGTACGTCCGTGAACACTGCCGTTACAAATTCGTCGAAATCAAAATGAACTGGTGAATCTACACCAACTGGTACGCTGCTGTCTCCTCTCATCGAGGTGCGATCATTTATTAGCTGAGTCTGCATTAGCTGAAGTTGGTCTCGAATTGCATTGTCAGCTAGGGCGTCGATCTCGCCTTCGCCTAGCAGTTTGGCAAGCATCTCACCGCAGCTCTTCTCATAAGCGGCCCAACTCTCAGCGAAGCCTGCTTCTTCAAATGCCGCGCGCTTCGCTGCCAGTAGCTTTTGAAGAGGCTCGACCCGTTCACGCATGTGCTTCCGAGCATAGTAACCAGCCTTGCCCTTTGGGGGATCTTTCAAGGAGCCATCGATTTGATTGATTGTGTCTTCTATCGCGCTAAACGTATGAATTTGAGATGCCTTCAGCTGCCCCTCTGCGCGTGCAGTGCTGATCGCAGTGAACAGGAGCGGAGCCTGGGCGCCTTCACCTGGGCGGAAGAACGCGTTGTAGTCCACGCTGTTCATAAACCAATGTGGCACCCACAGTCCGGTAGGTTGATCGCCTTCGTTTCGCAGGATGAGTCTGTTGTAAAGCGGCGTGCCGTCTGTTGCCGTAAAGGCACGTTCATACTCGTTATTGGTATCAAAAATGATGAAGTGTGCGTTTGGCATGCCCCGATCAAGGACAGCCCGTATCACCGCCGTAACTGTGCAACTCTTGCCTGAACCTGTATTCCCCAAAATGGCGGCGTGTTTGCCGAAGAACTGGTCAATATCGATGCTGACGTCGTAATCAGTGAAGATCGGCGATTTGCCAATACTGACATGGTGTGGATCGTCCTTCCTCGCCTTGTCAAAAATGATGTCTAAGTCTTCCTCGCTAGCAAACCAGACTGGGTTGTCTAATTCCGGGTAACACTTCACGCCGTACTCGAATTTCTTGCCGCGATCGAACTGCGTCAGAGTCCCTATCATGCTCACCCACATGGTGCGTCTGGGTTTTGCGATAACCAGCATTTGACGATGCTGCATTGAAGCCTCAGCCTCTTCAGCCATGTCTAGGCTGGTAACGATCGCCACAACGCGTTCACTCCCCACAGGAATGATGACAAAGCTATTGATCACAGCAATAGCGTACAGGCCACCCGCGCTGCTTTTGACGTAGCTGCTGGTTTCTGGCGAAAGCTCGACAAGGGCTTGATACGTCTTGACCTTTACGGTCCGGCCTATTGTCCTCTCGGTCCGCATGGCTCACTCAGGTGGATCACTTGGTGGGAACGCTTTTCGCACTTCGCCGCGAGCGTTTGCCTCAACACTAAGCTCGGTAATGTCGGGCAGCCATTTCGTACTAAATTCCTGCAAAGTTCCGGCCCCTTGGGTGTAGCTGCCGCTGCCGTCTTTCTGCCCCCCGGTGACTACCAGGATGCGCTTGCTACCGATGTTGTTGAGCCGCCAAATTTCGTGTTGAGGGCCCAAAGGTTCGCCAGCATTCGGAGCAACGAGTTCAGGCGTCACAATTATCAGTACAAAGCTCGGAATGCTCAGGGCTTGGTAGATCAGCCGGTTAACGTGGGTGTCTTGGAAGCGATAGCCCATCGTTAACAGAACACTCTGCGGCTGATGGATGTGAGCACTGAAGTGGCGGAACATCTCAGAGTATGGATACCCGTTCATTTCCGTGACCTTCAGAGGTGACGGGTAAATCATCACGTCTCCAAAGTCGTTCTCATCTGGGGTGGTGTGGCTTATGAACACATCAGGCACATCCGCGGAACGTCGACGCCAATTGATGCTGCCGTGGAGTTTATACAAGTGCAGTACGCGATCAACGCGGCTCACCCGGCCTTCGGTTGTTTCGCCGGGATAGTAAAGGTCATAGTGATAGGATTCCGTTCGAAGCGTGCGGTTGATGGTCCCCAGGAAACCATCGAAATAGAGCACTCCTAAGTTGTCGAGAGCGCGCTCCAACAGGAGGTCGTAATTGACGGTAAAGACTTTGGCACGAGGCAAATTCGTGCTTCTCAGGAGGACCCTCCTGAGGACCTCTTCGTGAAATAAGAGCCTTGAGTCACTCACTCCACTAATGGCCTTACATCTCAGAAATAACCATTTCTTGAGAAGCTGTTCGAGGCATTGCGCATCTGCTGCCGATACCGGACCATCCTCGTACATAACAGCACTCTTCAGGGTCTGCTCGTTGGCTTCTATGTTCGCCAATAGTGCGAGCGCTGGCTCAAACCCGAGAGCTTCGTTCTTCGCCAAGAGACGGTCTAAGAGCTGCTTCGCAACCTTTTGACGGTTTGGGTCGGTAAGACAATACGGTTTTGCGTCCAACTCAGGCAGTAGCTTCGCAAGGTTGTCGATCGTAGGCGAGCCGAGCGGAAGGCTACAACCGTTGCCGATCAATAAGCTCAGGTTGCGCAACTCGAGGTATTGGCGCAGGCGCTGGACAAGTCGGACCTTCTCCTCCTCCTTGTCGAGAGAGATCGGCCCTGCTCCAAGATAATAGGCGTTTTCGCTCATGTTGCGGTCAGTGAGAGCAGGATTGTAGCACCAGAACTGTGGGTTGGCAGTGAGATCAAAGTACTAGTGCTTACTTGCATTAGTGATGGATATTACGTAATGTGATTGGCAAAGGGGGTGCCTTTGCCAAAAACAGCGCCGATACCGGAATGTTCGCAAGCGGATCGTCAGGTTTTAGAAGATTGGGCGCACAGCCGCACGATGGAAGCGCGATTGGTGGAACGAGCGAGAATCGTTTTGGGATGTCTGGAAGGGAAGCCGGTCAGCACGGTGGCCCGGAGTTGGAAGGTGCGGCCGAACACGGTGATCGATTGGCGTCGGCGCTTTGCGGCGGAGGGAATAGCGGGATTGCGGGACCGTCGGCGATCGGGCAAACCGCCGCGATATACAGGGGAGTTTCGCAAGCAAGTGCTGGCCATGCTGGAAGAACCCCCGCCGCAGGGACAAGCAGTATGGGATGGGCCGGCACTGGCGAAGCATTTGAAAACATCGGTGCATGCGGTCTGGCGCGTGTTGCGGAAAGAAGGCGTATGTTTGGCACGCCAGCGCCGTTGGTGCGTCAGCACGGACCCGGAGTTCACGGCCAAGGCCGCCGATGTCGTGGGTCTGTACTTGAATCCCCCACAGAATGCGTTGGTTCTTTCCGTGGATGAAAAGCCGAGTATTCAGGCGTTGGAGCGGAAGACGGGATTCGTGGAAACGGACAGTGGGAAAATCGTCCGCGGTTTCAAGAGCACCTATAAGCGCCACGGCACCTTAAATCTGTTTGCCGCCCTGGAAGTCGCCACTGGTGCCGTTCATACGCAGACGACCGGCAAGAAGCGGCGAATTGAGTTTCTCGAATTCATGGATCGCGTGGTCGCCGATCTCCCGGCGGGAAAAGAAATCCATGCGATCTTGGACAATTACTGCATCCACAAGAAAAACGATGCCTGGCTGGCGGCTCATCCCAACGTGTTCTTTCACTTCACGCCAACCTCGGCCAGTTGGTTGAATCAAGTTGAAGTCTGGTTTGGTATTCTGAGCCGCAAAGCCCTGCGGGGAGCGTCTTTTCGCGACATCGAGCAATTGCGCCAAGCGATTGAAGACTTCGTGGCAGCCTACGGACCCAGGGCCAAGCCGTTCGTCTGGCGTAAACGCGAAGTCAAAGGTTCGCAGTTGCGCAATACTATCGTAAACTTACGCAATTAAGTACTAGTTTGGGCAATTTAGCCACTGGGGTGGCATCTTAAGCCAAATATGACTTCTTCCGCCAGTGCTGCAGCGTCATCGACCCACTTCCCGCCTACCCCTTTTTCCCCACGTTCCCCACCACCGACGCTTCCCACTCGTCTTCGGGCATTTGTCCCGCGGTGGCTCGCAGCACCATGGCGGTCTTTTCCACCTCGCCACACGTCGCCAGTGGCTGGTGGCTAGTGCCTAGTGGCCAGGAAAAGCAGATTCCCCGGTCGCCAAGTGACCGAGGGATGACAAATCAAGAGGGAGCGCGGTTTCTGCGTTGTAGGGCGGGTCGATGAAGATGCACTAGACCCGTCCGGCGTAAAACGGCAGCAGGGCCTTGAGGGCTTCGAGGTTGTCGCCCTGAATGAGCATGTTCTCGGTGTGCTGGTCGCCGTAGGAGTGTTGCGGAACCTCTTCGAGCAGACGGTAGGGGACGGCGGCGGCGATGCGTTCGCCTGCGGAGCGGGTGAGCCAGTCGAGCTTGGGCATGGGCGGAAAAGTCCAGTCGAAACGGAAAAGGAAATTACAGCACGGCGGGGGGCGCGGGGAAAGTGGCGAAGCGGTGGCGTCCCGGAAGTGGTCGGAAGAACTGCTGCTAATGCCGCCAACCAAGAGGGTTAGTTGGTGAGCGCGGAAGGAATCGAACCTTCAACCTACTGATTAAGAGTCAGTTGCTCTGCCAGTTGAGCTACGCGCCCGCTTGTGTGGGAACAATCGGAAGGCCAATCAATTATAGCATCGAAAATCTTGGCGATGAAACGCGCACGCGGCTCGTAAGGACGCGAGAATTTCGCGCATCGGAGAACGCGTTACTCGATCTGCACGAGTTGTCCCTGATCCACTGGCGACGGCGGCGCTTGCAGCGTCTGCGGCGCGCGCCAGAAGTCCATATACGAAACCTGGTGTACGCACGACACCGTGCAGTGCGGCGCGCAACTTTTCTCCGTTAGGAACTCGCGGCGAATATCTTGCACGGAGTAGCGCTCCAGAGGAACTCCCGGGTACCCGCGCTGCTGCGAGCAGTAGTGCACCAGTCCGTCCTCGCAGATATACAAATAGCGCGCACCCGCGCGGCACCGCCAATTGTTCGGCTTGCCATGGGCGATGTTGTCTTGAAATTGGTTGAAGCGGGAATAGTTCTTCTTCTCCAGCTTCTTCATCTTCAGGAAGACATCGCGTTCCTCATCGCTCAGCGGCTGTAGCTGGCCCTCGCCGTCGTGAATAATGCCGATGGTCGAGGTGAAGCCCAACTGCACCGCGCGCCGTCCGATGACCAGCGCATCGTGCGGGTTGCGCGTGCCTCCTCCCACCACCGAGTTGATGTTCACGTGGAAGTCGGCGTGTTCCGCCAGCAGCTGCAGCTTCTTGTCGAGAACTTTCAGCGATTTCTTCGATACATCGTCTGGCATGACGTTGTCGATGCTGATTTGCAGGTGGTCGAGTCCTGCGCGATTCAGTCGCTGAATGCGATCCGCCGTCAGCAGGTAGCCGTTGGTGATCATGCCCACAATGATCGGATACGTCCGCATGTGGGCGATGATCTCATCGAGCTCGGGATGCAGCAGCGGCTCTCCGCCGCTCAGGGTGACGATATTCGTACCCAGCCGCGCAAGGTGGTCCACTCGCGATTTCATCACGTCCAGAGGAACCGGCTTGGAGAAGTCGTCGTACTCGTTGCAATACTTGCAGGCCAAATTGCAACGCCGAATCGGAATGATATGCGCCATCACCGGATGGTCAGTTGAGACCACGCCCTTGGCGATCATTGCCAGTTCGCGGATACGGCGCTTGGCGGCGATGGTTCGTCCGCGTACGCCTGGGGAAAGTTTCGACATACGTATGTTCCGTAATTACAACACAGTAGATGCGGCGAAAGGGAAGTGCGTCGCCTTGTTCGGGGAATAATCGCACCCGAGTGGCGACCCAGCGACACCAGGCGGCGCGTGAGAATTACGCTAAATTCACCTATCGTGCCCCCACCTCCCGCCGACGGCATCCGGGCCAAGTGTCGGTTATAATAGAAGATTCCATCACTCAATTCTGGAGTTCCATTACCGCATGATTCGATTTCTGCAAACCCCTGGCCCGACGAAGAAGATTATTCTGGGCGGACTTGTTACTCATCGTTTGCGTGATGATGGTGATCACGCTCGTCCCGGGCGGCATGTTCGGCGACTATTTCGGTTCCAGTTTCGACACCGCCGGCGTGGTCGCCAAGGTCGGAACCGAAGACATTACCCTGCAACAAGTCAGCCAGCGCGCCCGCATGATCGGAAAGCAACAGTTCCGTGGCAACGTGCCTCCCACGCTGATGCCATTCTTGATGCAGCGTGCCGCTGACGGCATGATCACTCAGGGGGCCATCTCCTACGAAGCCGAACGCATGGGCTTGGGTGTCAGCGACAGCGAGCTAGCCGACTATCTCCACCAGGGACAGTTCGGTCAGGTGTTCTTCCCGGAAGGCAAGTTCATCGGCCAGACGCAGTACGAGAATTTCGTGCAAAGCCAGTGGGGCCTGGGCGTCGCGCAGTTCGAAAAAGAACTGAAGAACCAGATCGCCCAGCAAAAGCTGCTGGCGGCAGTGAGCGCGGCCGCCACGGTCAGCAACAAGGAAATCCAGGAGCAGGTCCAAAAAGATGGCACTAAGGTCAAGTTTGACTACGCAGTCCTCACGCTCGACGACATCAAGAAGCAGGTGAAGGTCACCGACGTCGAACTCAAAGCGTTCTACGACCAGACTAAGCAGCAGTATGTGAACTCCATTCCGGAAAAGCGCAAGGCACGCTATATCGTGGTGGACACGGCCAAGGTCGCAGCCAAGGTGCCCGTGACCCAGGCCGACCTGCAGACTTACTACAACCAGCATCAGGACGAGTTCCGCATTCCCGAGACCGTCACCGTACGCCACATCTTGATTAAGACTCCGCCGCCGGATGCCGATGGCAAGGTCGATCCCAAGGCTGTCGAAGCAGCCAAGGCGAAGGCCGAGGATATAGAGAAGCAGTTGAAAGCGGGCGCCGACTTCGCCGAATTGGCGAAAAAGTATTCGGACGATCCGGGTAGTGCGCAGAATGGCGGCCTCTATCCCCCCATGATCAAGGGCCAGACCGTCCCCGAGTTCGACCAGGCGGCTTTCAGTACTCCCAAGGGACAGACGACCGGCCTTGTCCGTACTACTTTTGGATTTCACATCATTCGCGTGGAAGACAAGCAGGCTGCGCGCGTGAAACCGCTCGACGAAGTCAAGGCGCAGATTGAACCGGCCATCAGGCAGCAAAAGGGCGCTGCTGCGGCGCAGAGCCTGGCAAATTCGGTCGAAGCCGAAGCTCGTTCCGCGGGGCTGGAGAAAGCGGCAGCCGACAAGGGTCTGACCGTGATTTCTACCGACCTGGTCGCCCAGAATGATCCGCTACCCGGCGTGGGCACATCGCAGGAGTTGTCGAACGCACTCTTTGCGGCCAAGAAGGGCGATGCCCCCGCTCTCACGCAGGACTCGCAGGGCTACACTATTTACCAGGTGACGGATATCCAGCCCTCCCAAACGCCCACGTTTGAGCAGATCAAGGCGAAACTCGAAGACCAATTCAAGACGCAGCGAGCGCAGACGATGTTGGCGCAGAAAACGCAGGAACTCGCCGACCGTGCTCACGCCGAACATGACTTGAAGAAGGCGGCAAAGGAATTGGGTGCAACGTTGCGCACGAGTGATTTGGTGAACGCAACCGCGCAGGTTCCCGACGTGGGTGCCATGAACGGCCCCGCCAGCGTTGCCTTCGGCATGGAGGTCGGCCAGATTAGTGGTCCGTTGCAGGGCGGAGCCACCAGCGGCATCGTGCTAGCTGTGATCGACAAGCAGCAGCCATCGCCGGAAGAAGCCAAGGCGACCTGGGACCGCGCGAAGGAAGCGTTGCTCGACCAGAAGCGACAGACGCTCGAAGGTCTCTATGTGCAGAACCTTCGTGACAAGTTGGAGAAAGACGGCAAGATCAAGATCAACAAGGCCGAGATGGAACGCATGAGTCGCATGGCCGAAGGATCCTAGAGCCGCTGAACTACTGATAGTGCGGCCAGCGGTGCGAATCGCTGGCCATTGTTTTCTGCGGGCGGCGAGTAATAGTGCTTTCCCGTTTCATCGTTTGCTGTGTCTACCGAGATTGTGTCGTTTCAGTGACCATGTTTGCGCAACGTTCAGCCGGAATCCTGATGCATCCCACGTCTCTGCCCTCGGTCGGGGGCATCGGAGACCTGGGCCCGTCTGCGTATGAATTCGTCGACTGGCTGGCGGCGGCCAAGCAGACGCTGTGGCAGGTGCTTCCTCTCGGGCCAGCGGGTTGGGGAAATTCGCCGTATTCGTGTACATCGGCGTTCGCCGGCAATGTGCTGATGATCAGCCTGGAGCGCCTCGCCGAGCGTGGCTACCTCAATCCGGCTCAAATCCCTTCCAGCGAAGACTTGGAGTCCGCTGTCGATTTCAAGAACGTGCGCGCTCGCAAGCTGCCGTTGTTGCGCGAAGCCGCACGCAATTTTCTGCGCTCCGCCGCTGGAGAGCCTCGTCATCGCTTCGACGCATTCTGCGCCGACAACGACTGGTGGCTCGACGACTACGCTTTCTTTGCCGTGCTCCGTGAGCACTTTGGCGAAAAGCCCTGGAGCGTGTGGCCCCTCGAAATCGCCCAGCGCAAGCCCGAAGCCCTGGCGCAGTTACGGGTCGAGCTGCGGGAGCTCATCGCAGTCGAGAGCGTGCTTCAGTTCGCGTTCTTCGAACAATGGCGCTCCTTGCGCGATCATTGTGCCACGCGCAACGTGCGCATCATCGGAGATGTCGCCATCTTCGTCAACTATGACAGCGCTGATGTATGGACCCACCCTGACATCTTCCGTCTGAACCCTGACCTTTCTCCCGGGGTCGTCGCCGGAGTTCCGCCCGATGCCTTCAGCGAGACTGGACAGCGGTGGGGCAATCCTCTGTACGACTGGGAAGCACTGAAATCGCGCGGCTACGACTGGTGGATCCAGCGTATGAAGTGGGCCGTCGCCACTTGCGACATCATCCGGCTCGACCACTTCCGCGGCTTTGAAGCCTGCTGGGAAATTCCCGCGGAGGACCCCACCGCCGTCAACGGACACTGGACTCCCGGCCCGAACCTCGAGTTGTTCCGCGCTCTCAAGAATGAACTCGGCAAATTGCCATTCATTGCCGAAGACCTCGGTTACATTACCCCCGAAGTGCACGCCCTGCGCAAGAAACTCGACATTCCCGGCATGAAGGTTATGCAGTTCGGCTTCGGCGACAAGGGCGCCCACATCTATCTCCCGCACCGTTTCACCCCGGATTCGGTCGTCTACACCGGCACCCATGACAACGACACGACCGTGGGCTGGTGGAACAACAGCTCCACCGACGCCGAGCGCACGGGCGCGGTCCAGTATTTCGGCCGCGTCGACGACGGAATCAATTGGGCATTCGTTCGCGCCGCGTTCGGTTCGGTGGCGACCTTGGCGGTTATCCCCGTGCAAGACGTTCTTGGTCTCGACAGCGACTGCCGCATGAACATTCCCAGCCAGCCTGCCGGTAATTGGTCTTGGCGGCTGAAGCGCGGAGTCTTGACCCAGGAACTGGCAGCGAAACTCGCGCTGCTCACCGAGGTCACCGACCGCGAGGCGATTCCTCGACGTCCCGGCGAATCTCGCGACGCCGCCGATCCCAACGCCTTTGCCGTGTAGTCGCGCCATACGCGATCCCTAATCATTGTCATCACGAGGTCGCCGCGGCGACCGAGGGATCTGCTGTTCGTTCGCATCACCAAAAATCCGTGTGCCCGTCCTTTCCTTTCTTTTGGAAAAGGAAGGGCCCGTCGCCGCGCGCCTCCTTTACTTAATCCTGAGCGGCGGCGAGAATAACAGGTTGACCCATCTTCATTGTTTTCTGCATTTGAAAGGAATCCTATGCCAGCCAGTGGTGAATTCATCCGCATGATGAATTTCGTCGACGACATCGCAGCGACTCTCCGTCGTGTCAGCGTCAGCATCCATCTTCTCTCCGACGAGGAAAAGAAGCGCCTGGCCGAGTACATGCGTCAGTCCGACCCCAATTTCGTTTCCATCCTCGGTCAATTGGAGCAGGGAGCCTAGCCGCATGGCCGAAGTTCGCACCATCGCCGTGATCGGCGCCGGAATCATGGGCCGCGGCATCGCTCACGCCGCCGCGCTCGGTGGATACCGCACCATTCTCGAAGACATTCTGCCCACGACGCTGCGCAAGGCGGAGACAGAGATCCGCACGAATCTCGACAAGGCTGTCGAGCTCGGCAAGGTGACACCGGCCGACGCCGATCTGGCATTCGGCCGCCTGGAGTACGCCTCCTCGGTCGAGCAGGCCGCTCGCGAGGCTGATCTCGTCATCGAAGCCGTGCCTGAAGAGATGGAGTCGAAGCTTGAGATCTTCACTCTGCTCGACAAGGTGTGCCGGCCCACGACCATGATCGCGTCGAACACTTCTTCGCTCAGCATTACCGAAATTTCTTCCGTCACCTATCGCGCCGCCAAGTGCGTCGGCATGCACTTCTTCAATCCCGTGCACAAAATGAAGTTGCTCGAGATCGTGCGCGCCCTTGAGACCGACGACGAAACCCTCGCCGCCGCCGTCGAAGTCGGCATCCGCATGAAGAAAGAAGTGGTGGTGATCAAAGAGGCGCCCGGCTTCATCACCAGCCGCATCAACGCTCTCATCGGCAACGAAGCGTTCTACATGTTGCAGGAGGGCGTCGCCTCACCTCAGGACATCGACAAGGCCATCAAGCTGGGCCTCAACCATCCGATGGGCCCGTTTGAAATGGTGGATCTCGTAGGTCTCGATACCCGCCTTCACATCCTCGAATACCTGCACAAAACGCTCGGCGAAAAATTCCGCCCCGCGCCCCTCATGGTCCAGTACGTCAAAGCCGGCCGCCTCGGCCGCAAATCCGGTCGCGGTGTCTACGACTATCCAGCAGAAAGACCCGGTCCGCCAACCCCAGGCGGGGACAAGAAGTGAAGTTCATGACTGGTTCGTCACCCCTCGCTGACATTGGTTTTGTTTTGTCATCCCGAGCGCAGCTCCCGTAGGGCGCGGAGTCGAGGGACCTGCTTTTCCCCCACTGCAAAGGCTTCTTTACTGAGCGTCCCGTGCCCCAGGTTCGCGTCCTCCTTGTGGACGCTAACTTGGGATCACTGCACTCACCACAGCCCACGTTGTACATTCCTACCAAGCCAGGTGTTCAGCGCCCCCGTTTTGTGTTGGGCTATGATATGGCCTGTTCTCGCCAGCGATGTGCGAGCAACCCCCGACAGTCCACTTCTACGGATTGCCGAATACACGGCCAAGTGATTCTCCGCTCGACCAGACGGCCTCGCGCTACTCCGCAAACATCCTGCGTTTCTCATTCCGAACCGCTCGATTACCAGCAGCCCAGGAGGAGAAGACCGGCTATATCGCGAGATGATTTAGCGTTGCCCTCGTGTCGCCGACTCCTGAGTTTTCAATGTACCTTAACGCAATCGCGGAGGTGCTCAGGGGCAGCTTGGAACGTCAGAAAACGCGCCGGGTAGTCAAAGGTGATGCGGTAACAACGTAGGACGCCTCCGCCGAGGCTGCCAGCTAAAGTACGGGATGCGAAGCTGCCGGCTTTGTTCTGGCTTAGGTTGGCGGGCAGCTCACGAAAATCTGTTCCCGCCAGCTTGAAACTCGACAGAGTCACTTTGCGAGCTCTCACCTTTCCGCCGACCCCTGCGCCGGATATGACATTCTCTCCTATCCCCTGATACAGGTCGTTTCGTTTCGCGAATGCGGCAAAGAGCGTCACCGTTCCACCATCTCCTGTATCCAGCCGGAACAGCCCGTGATGGCCGTCGACCTCGGCCTCGATGTAGATGGAATGCCCGTCACTGTAGAAAGGCACAGTGGTGCCTGCGTCGTTCGGGGCGGGCTGCCCGAATTCGGCGAAGCTGATCGTCTGAGCCGGATAATCAATCGTGGTGCGGAACCCCGCGAGGAATTCGAAACCCACGGAACCAGCGGGCTCCGGTTGTCCGGGCCGAGCGTCCCACGGTAGGGGACCCACGAGGACTACCTCGTCTGATAACTCCGCGGATCCTAGAGATATCTTCTTCGCCACCGCATATCCGCCTGTCGTGCTTGATTCGCCGACGCCGCTGAGATTCAGTCCGCCCGAGACCTTCAGGCCAAACTGCTCGGACCATGCGGGAGAGAAATAGTTGGCCGCGCCCGTGTCAAACACGACGTCCGCAGGCACGTCGTTAACCCGTGCGGAGACGAGGATGTGCCATCCCGCATAGCGAAAAGGAATACGTGCTCCCTCGACAGAGACGAGCCGGCCATGGGGTGATCTCGCAGGCCGCGCCAAACTATCCGGCGGGAGTTTGCTGAGCAGGCGCACACGCTTGACTTCGAACGTGGTGGTTTCGCCGGTGTTAGAAGTTTCAACTCTGCGGAATGGAAAGCTTACCTTCCCAACGCGACGCCAGTCGCTGTAGGTGATCGTGAGCGGCCCGTCTTCGGTCTGGACCACGACTTGCCTAACCAGATGGTCCGTCAAGTCGAATGTTACTTCGACCTCACTACCTCCAACTGGAACGTAATGCACAACTCCGGCGTGATTGCTTGGTTCAGCCTTGCTAATGGTGAAGCCAGTCTCGCTTCGCCATCCCGCACGTTCAACGAACGCCTGCGATCGAGCATCTTGCACCAGAGGAGGCAGGTCGACCGAATTGACGATACCGTTGGCAGCATTCCAGGTCACTCCGTCATAGCCTGTCACTGCCCGCATAGGGCCAGTCTCGTGGAGCATGCGGCTGTTCCCCGTGCGCAGGTCGATAGTCTTCGCAAATCTACCGGGCACGCCACCCTCTGTCATGGTTCCTTCTAGGATTACGGCGGCTATTCGGTCCCAGCCGTGGCCACCGGTAGCTGCCCACTCGGCCTGAGCAAGTCCGGACGGGCGCTGGTCTTCCGCCTGCTTGGCTATCGTGGGCGAAGCAACGAGTGCGACTGAAATTGCTGCAACTAAGAAACCCGCCCGGACGCATCGCATTTCTCAAAACCCCCAAGAGTGAGTCGGGCCGACGCAGCTATCAAATCTGCGAATGTATGACGCTCATTCTGCACACCGCTGAAACACCGTGGTGTTCGGGATGGCCTACGAAGAGTCCTCGTGGGACGAACCTTATGGCGTCTCAATCCGCGCAGATCCGACCGATTATAGTAGGAACATTCAGAAGTCGACCAGAAGCAAGCGTATGTAAAATTACTCCCGATACCTCGGCCGATTTTTACGAATGCCTCCTTTTCATCTTGCCGTATGACGGCCAATCCGCCTAGGTGAAGCGGCCCGTTGGCAACTCCTAGAGTCTAGCTTATTGCCAGACCTTGGTCGGTAGCGGATTTGCTGGCGTGAAGTCCCCATACCGTAAGTAATCCGTGCCGCGTGCTCCAGAGTTGCCCTGGGTCCGCCGCGGCGGGGGGCGCGCCCGCCCTTGTGCGAACCTGCCTATCAACCACTTCCAATCTCGATCACGCCCTGAAGATACAACCGCGCCTTGCCGATGATCTTCACGCGATCGCCGTCGAGTGTGCATTGCAAGGTATCCACCGCGCGCACTGAGTTGCTGCGCACGAAACGTATTCTTACCCAGCCGTCCCGCCCAATACGGAGCCAGTGTGCAGTGGATCGAACCGGTTGCTGGGTCCTCGTTGATACCTTCCGCGGGCGCAAAAAGCCGGCACACGTAATCCACGTCACTCTCGCCGGGAGCGGTAACAATTGTTCCGCTATTCACCATCTCCAGTTTGGCAAGGGCGGCAATATCGGGCGAGAGCGCTCGCACTTGCTCAGCGTGCTCTACCACCACAAGGTAGTCGCGCGATTTCATCACCAGAGCCGCCGTCAGACCCAGTGCCGGCAAAAGTTCGACTGGCGCGTCACACGGTTGCGGCGGCCTGGCGGGAAAGTCCATTTCAAAGCTGTCTTGGCCCTGGGCGACGCTCAACACGCCAGCTCGCGTGTGGAACCGAACCGGCCACACGTCGTGTTTCCGCAGCGCCAGCACAAAGGCAGATGCCAAGGTCGCGTGCCCGCATAGGTCGTCCTCGATGGTAGGCGTAAACCAGCGCAAGTCGAAGTCGCCATCGGCGCGAGGAACAACAAAGGCGGTCTCGCTGTGCCGGTTCTCCGCCGCAATTTTCTGCATCGTGCTGTCCGCAAGAAAAGCCGGAAGGATGCAGACCCCCGCCGGGTTGCCTGCAAACAGCTCATCCGTGAATACATCAACGTGGTAATACGGAATTTCCATATCGTGCTCCCCTAGCTACTGGATATCTTCCTCTAAAAGATGGCGCGGTGCCCTAGGTTCGCGCCCCTCTTTTGGGCGCTAACCTGGGCAGGTGGTTACTTTAGTTTTCCCGGTCTCCCGATTTTTCTTGCGCTCCAACCGCTCGCCCCCGTACAACGGGTCTGGGAGGGCCAGAGGTTTCGTGTCTCTGCCTCCTCCCGCGCCCATTGCGCGAGAGAATTTGTTCTTTGACATCGTCGTGTGGCGCCGCAGAAGAGTATGACTTGTATTGAAAGTATGAAAAGTATGATAAATTGCCTGTATGAAAAATATTGAAAGTATTACTTGTATTACAATTTTTCGAGCCAAAACGGCCATTTTTCGCAGCTAAGTCCCACGGGCAGTTATAGATAGCTATAACTATCTATAGAATCAACGTGTTGCGAACAATTTTCCCCTAAGCCATTGATTCTAAACAATCGCGAACTCGCATTTTCAATGAAAATCGTGCGACCTCACCTCTGCATCCGTAATGTCCACCTCCTCCTTCGAGTAGGCCTCCCACAACGGAGCTACCCGCTCCACCCGCACGGAGACCACCCCATCCTGGTTCTGTAAGACCCCCTCCAGTAGCAGGAATTTCTCGGACGTGATGGTCACCCTCTCCCGCTCCATGATGTCGGGCGTGAGGATCGCGTTGCCGATGCCGGTTTCGTCCTCTAGGCTGAGGAAAACAAACCCCTTGGCGGTTCCCGGACGCTGGCGGGCAATCACGCATCCGGCAGTCCGTACCCGCCGGCCATTTTGCACCTGCGTCAGCTCGTATGCCGAAAGCACCCCCGCCCGCTTCAGATGCTCCCGCCGATACGCCATCGGATGCGGCCCCACTGTGAGTCCGGTGCCATGGAAGTCGGCGACCAGTCGCTCCTCCGGCGTCATCGCAGCCAGCGGAGAGGCCGTATCGGTCTCCGGGATGCCATCCAGCAGGGGACCGGCAAAGCGCACAGCCCGTTCCACCTGCCACAGGGCATCGCGGCGGTGCAGGCGCTGCTGGTTGCGTGGAAGATCAAGCTGGGTCTGTGCTTCTTTCGCGGTCGCGCAACCGATGGAGTTCAGCGCCCCGATCGAGGCCAGTTGCACCAGGTTGTCGCGACGCAATTCCGGTAAGCGATGCGCGAGGTCGGCGATGGACTCGAAAGGCCGCTCGCCGCGCGCCCGCACAATCGCCCGCCCGGCCTCTTCGCTCATCCCCCGCGCATAACGAAACCCCATGCGCAGGATTGGGTGGAGCACGCCTTCACGGCTTTGAAAGGGCACGGCTTCAGGATGTTGTATGGGGACGATTTCGTTTTGAAAGGGCACGGCTTTAGCCGTGTCGGCAAGCCCTTCCTTATTGTCATCACGAGGGGGCTTTAGCCCCCGAGGGATATGCTTTTGGTTTGTGCTATCCCACAATGTAAGACTAGCGTTTTCCTCCAGCGTGCACAGCCACTCCGAGCGATTGATGTCTACCGGCTTTACCCTCAACCCGTGCCGCTGTGCATCTTTCACGATGGTCGCTGGCGAATAAAACCCCATCGGCTGATTGTTGAGTAGTGCGGCAGTGAAGGCCGCGAGGTAATGGCACTTGAGATAGGCGCTGGCGTAAGCGATGAGCGCGAAGCTGGCCGCATGCGACTCAGGGAATCCATAGAGCGCGAACGAAGTGATGGAGAGAATAATCTCCTCCTGCGCTTGCTGCGAGATTCCGTTGCGCTCCATCCCTTCGCGGAGGTGCACTTCGATGTCGCGCATGCGCTTCTCGCTGCGTTTAAATCCCATCGCGCGTCGCAGCTCTTCCGCCTGCCCGCCGGTGAATCCGGCAGCAATCATGGCCATGCGCAGGAGTTGCTCCTGAAACAGCGGCACGCCGAGCGTGCGCTCCAGCACCGGCTCAAGCGCAGGGTGCGGATACACCACCGGCTCACGCCCCTGCCTCCGCATGAGAAACGGGTTGACCATCTTCCCCACGATGGGCCCCGGACGGATAATCGCGACCTGTACCACAATGTCGTAGAAGCGCGTGGGATACAGCCGCGGCAGGCATGACATCTGCGCCCGGCTTTCGATCTGGAACATGCCCACCGTGTCGGCCTTCTGCAGTGTGCGATAGACGACCGGATCATCGGGAGGCAACATGGCGAGGTCCACATCCTCTTTATAGTGATCGTGAATGAGCGTGATCGAGTCTTTCAGCGTGGCCATCATGCCCAGCCCCAGCAGATCGACCTTGATGATGCCCATGTCGGCGCAGTCTTCCTTGTCCCATTGCACCACCACGCGGCCGGGCATGGTGGCCGGCTCGAGCGGCACGACGGAATCCAGTTGTCCCTGGCAAATCACCATGCCGCCCGAATGTTGCCCGAGATGGCGCGGGAGATCTTGCACCGCCACACAGAGCTCGAAGAACTTGCGGATGCGCGGATGCTGCAAGTCGAACCCGGCATCGCGGAACTGCCGCTCCAGCGTATCTCCGGGATCCTTGTACTCCCACGAACTCACCAGCCCGGCGAGCCGGTCGAGGGTCTCTTCCTCGAAGCCCAGCACCTTGCCCACCTCGCGAGCCGCGGAACGTCCGCGATAGGTGATGACGTTGGCCGTCATGGCCGCACCCAGCTTCCCATAGCGCTCATAGACGTATTGAATGACGCGCTCGCGCTGGTCGCCGCTGGGAAGATCGAGATCGATGTCGGGCCACTCGCCGCGCTCTTCCGACAGAAAGCGCTCGAACAGCAGTTCCATGCCGATGGGATCGACGGCCGTGATGCCCAGCGAATAGCAGACGGCGCTGTTGGCCGCAGAACCGCGCCCCTGCACCAGAATGCCCTGCTCGCGACAGAAGCGCACGATGTCCCAGACAATGAGGAAGTAGCCTTCAAGTTCGAGCCGCTCGATCAGCGTGAGTTCGCGCTCGATCTGTCGTCGCGCCCGCTGCCACAACTCGCTCTGCCCGGGACGCTGGTAACGCTCACGTGCGCCTTCGAAGGTGCGCTCCCGCAGGAACGAGCTCATAGTTTCCCCTGCGGACACCGGATATGCAGGGAACTTGTAACCGAGATCGCTGAGCGTGAATTCGAGGCGCGAAGAAAGCTCCAAAGTGTTGGCCGTAGCTTCTGGAAGATCGGCGAACAGCCGGAGCATCTCCTGCGGCGATTTGATATGGTGCTCGCTGTTGCACGAAAGCAGGCGCCCAGCATTATCAAGATGGCGATGATGGCGGATGCAGGTAAATACGTCGAGAATCTGCCGCTCTTCCGGTTTGGCGTGTTGCGCGCCCTGGGTGGCGAGCAATGGCAGCTTCAGACTGCGCGCCAATTCAACCGCTGCCTGATTGCGGCACTCTTGTGCTCGGTTGTAGTGGCGCTGCAGTTCGATGTACACACTGTCGCAACCGTAAATTTCCATGAGCTGTTCAAGCGAACGCCGAGCTTCTGGCATACCACTATGCGACAAAGCATGCGCCAGCGGACCCTCGTCTCCGCCAGTCATACAAATCAGCCCGGAGGAAAACTCCGCGAGGTCGGCAGTAGAAGCAACTGCCTGCGAATGAAGCAACAATTCCTCCGTCGCGGCGCGCTTTACCTGGCGAGGCAGAGTCGCCGGATATTTGGGCGCGCGCAGCTTCGTGCGGGTGATCAGTCGACAGAGATTCTGATATCCCTCGCGCGAAGCGCACAGCAAGGAAACACGCGGAAGTGCCACATTGTCAGATAAAACTAAATGTGGCAGCAGGGAAGTGATTTCCGCTCCGATATGCGCCTGCAGCCCAAGCTTCTTCATGGCGAGATGGAAGCGGGCTGCACCGTAAACGCCATCGCGGTCGAGCAGGGCCAATGCGGGCATCTGGTGCGAGTGGCACGCCTCCGCCAGTTCCTCGGGAACCGAGGCCCCTTCGAGAAAGCTGAATGCCGAGCGGGTGTGCAACTCGATGTACATAAGCTTCAGTCATAACTCGCATCAGCAAACCACTGGCCAGTGCCGATGTCGCGATAAATGCGATAAAGCGCGACATCGTTCCCGGCGCCTTGGGCCAACGCCACGTCCCACTCTTCTCGGTCCCAGGTCTGCGCATCTTCCGTGGAATCGTCGCTCATCGACTGCTCGGCCCACCAGTCCCCCGACGATCGCCACGGGCCTGCCGCCCACAAAATCGCCCCCTGCAAATCGTTGCGCTCTTCATTTCGCGCCAACATCGCCAGCCTGGTAGGACGCCCCTCCACCAATTGAACGTGAACATGCCGTGCCGGACGCAGAATGCGTAAGGCAAAGAGTGGAGCTTTGGCAGTATCTGACGTTGTCAGACAAGCGGGCGCACTCCCCACCTCCGGCTGGGCGACAAACCGTTCCATGCGAAAGGTATCGGGACGGTGCGTGTCCAATACCTTTGCGATGCCAGCTCGTCGTTCGCCGACAATCCCGTTGATGCGCGCCAGTGTGATCTCCAGCTTTTCGGCCTCGGGAGTGATGGGCAGAAACAAGCTTCCTTGTGCGGAACGCGGCTGTGCCGGCTCGGCTGCAATCCACAGTTTGTAGACCGGTGCTCCCGGCGGATAGGTTGCCAAATCCAACTGCAGCAGCTTGAGAAAAACTTTGGGATCGCGCATCGCCACCGGCAGCCGGAGAGTACGCGAGTAGAGATTGTTTTCACCGGTAACGGAATTGTGCGTGGTCTCCAGTTCCTCGCGCGTGGTGCTCTGCTCGTCAACGACGCGCCGCTCCAGTTGCAGCGTCAGTTTCAACTCCTGCACTGCCAATGCGCGCGCTTCCAGCCGCGCACATAACTGCTCAAGCAGGCGATTCAACAGGAACGACAAGGGTTCAAGCGTCTCTACTGCTGACTCCAGCTCCATGCCTTCCTCGAAGTGCACCGGAGGATCGCACAGTGCCAGCGTCCGCATCGCAGCCCCTCGTGCGAGTTGCTGCAGCCGCGCGCCCGCTTCTCCCAGTCGCGCAGCCAGGGCATGCTCGGGCAGCAGCGCCAGGGTGCGGAAATCGCGCACGCCCCAACGTTCCAGCGTATCCAGCATCTGTTCGCGCAGTTTCTCGCGTTCGCGCGCGGCAGCCGAAGGTTTAGTTCCACAGCCGCTTGCGATATCAAACGAATCCAGTACGACGTGCAGCGGCAGGACTCCGAGTCGCCGTCCCTCCTCACCTGCGGGGAGCACGGTTACGCCACTGAATCCGCAGGCGGCGTGCATGGCGGCATCGGGATTGGCGGCCACTCCGATGTTGCACTCCAGCCCCACGCTGCCGACGCGCAAGGCGAGTTCGCGCGCCATGGTTGCGGCGTGGCCATACAGCCGCTCCAGTCCATCGAGATCGAGCAGCAGGCGGTCGGGATGCGTGTCTTCCACGCGCGGTGTAAAGGCATGCGCGACATCGAGCAGTGCGGCGTGTGATGACTGCTCCTGCTCCGCTGAACGTTGCCGCAGTACCGCCGCTGTCAGCTTGAGTGGCGTCTTGCCGCGCCGTAAACCTAATTCGATCTCGGGAGATTGATTTCTTGGGCGCGACCGAGCGGGAACCGTGCCGGCTTCTTGCGGTACTGCGAAAATCGCGGCCTGTAGCTTCGTCATCCCAATTTCGATTCCAAGCCGACGCGCCGTATCGTTTAGCGCTACCACCCGCATGTGCGGAGTCTTACCTTCGAGTACGGCCACGGCACGGTCGTGCAACGACGGCTCAGCGCGAACGATGGCAGCCACGGGGAAATCGGGAACATAGATGCAGGCGAACATGCATATCCTCGAAGGGAAAAATCACCACGTGGCGCGCAATTCGAACTGGGCCTCTACCGAGTGCACGGGCTTACGTTGCGTCCACGAGCGCAGTACTTCGGCGCGCACTTGCATGCCGCGCAACAGGGCGGCATGACTCACTGTGTTGTTGGGAGGGATCGCCGGCTCCGCGCGGCTATAAACCTTCCATCCATGAAATTCCGTTTCGTTCGGCGAAGCTGCATCGCGCGCGCAGACTGCTGTCCTCTGTAAGCGAACCACCAGCGAGGCACAGGTTCTTGCGCACGGCTCGTGCTCCACGACAAGCAAAACAGTTGCAGTCGGTTCTACGGCGCGGCGAAAGCGAAACCACGACGTGAGCGGTACACGGCGCACGCTTTCCGTAGGCATATCACCCAGGTCGAGCACTACCATGCCGAAGCCGCCACCCTGCAACAGCAGGTCCGTCACCTTCAGCACTTGCTCCAGGCGTCCTAGCGCGCTACGGCGCTGATTTTTGAACAGGGAGGAGCGATTGCATTGGTTGCAACGCACCCACAGTATGCGGTCGAGGTCCACACCGGCCGCTACTGCCGAGGCCGGATCGAAATTGTCGCTGGCATCCACCAATGCGCAGGCTTCCTCACGGCGCGTGGCGCTGCCAAGTGCGGCCAGCATCACGCTGGTGCGTCCGGAGGAAGTTGGCCCGGTGATTTCGCTGAGCGCTCCACGCGGTAGTCCTCCTGTAAGCGTGTCGAGCGCAGCCACGCCGGTGGACACCATCAGCGGCGCCGTTTTTTCCCGTAACAGCAATGTGGAGGAGAGGGGCTCGCCAAGTGAAGATTCGATGCGGGCACGAAGCACGGCAGGGGACGGCATGAAAGACCTCAGATGATAAACGGCGCGCGGAAGGGGGAAGAATTACTTTCGCTTTTTATTCGCCTATGCAGATAGGATTTTGCGCCCTGGCAGGCGGCTTGTCAACCCCTTGCAAAGCCGCTCTGGCAGCGGCTTCGGTCAACATCGCCAAGTTTGTTATAATCAGAAAGTTGCCCCCAGCGTGGCGCTATCGTCTAGGGGTTAGGACGGAAGATTCTCAATCTTCAAACCCGGGTTCGATTCCCGGTAGCGCTACCAACTCTCTCCTGTTATCTCCTGATATTTCCTATGCTTGCGGCGAGTACCCTAAAAGGCCCCGAACACGTTATTACACGTGGTGGGGCACAGTAGCGGCACAGACGGGGCACAATTTGGGGCACAGGCCGTTGAGGTGAACCCCTTCGTTGAGACAGTTCTCGATTGGCACACTGGCTGTTGGTCGTTCGTTGAACCCTTCCCTTGAGACAATCGGCTTTGGCACATCGGTCATTCATGGGGCCGTCTCGGTGATTTCTTCAGCGGGGGATGAGGTCTGGAGCAGGGGACGGCGTCTGAGTCCCCTGCTCCAGCATCCCCGTCGAGGATTGAGATCTGGTGAAGAAAGTGATCGTCGCCCCCGGCGGATCCGCCGCCGCAATGTGAACTGCAACAATCAGACATAGGTTACGAGTTTGTCGAAGTAGGCATTCACCATGTACTTGTATTTCTTGGTAGGTAAATTTTCTGGCGGGAAGCAGTGCATTTCATTCCACTCTCCGTCAAGACTGCACGACCTCGCTTCTCCTACAGGCCGAGGACGGTCAGAAATAAGCACAACTCGAAGGCGAGTCGATTTATTGCAGCCGCCTACCACAAGAACAATCAGGGCTACCAGCATGAAAAAGGCACGCACTATTGAAGTGCCTCCTGAGATCAAGATTTTTCTATGTGTCTCTAAGCCGCCAAACTAACCGTTGTGCGGCGACCCAAACACTCCGGGGCTTGGAGTCACGCCGCCAGAGTCCATCGAGCACCACATACTTCACAACTGAGCACAGCCAAGTCTACGGGCAAACTTCATGCTGTCGGTGGCTCTCAACTCGGTTGCGGGCTTTTGCGAGCCGTTCCGCGAGTCCCGCGCCGAAGTTCGCATCCACCTCCATCGTTTGGTGCGCCTTTCCTTCGGTTCGGTCTGCAATCTCGCGCGGGGCAGCGATTTGCACGGCAGTGCCTTTCTTGCGCCTTCTCGCCAGCGCAACCAACTCGGAGGCTAACTGCTCTGCTTCGCCGCTCTCCAGCACAGCCCGCAACGCCGCCGAGATATGCGCCGTCTTGGGTCTGCCGCCGGGATTCGGGCTTGGACCGCCTTTCTGCCAGCGATAAGGCTTGGCAGCTTCAGGAAGGGTACGCCGCTTCAGTGAAGGTTTTTCCATCGTGATCTCAGGATGATCCATGCCCTCAGAATATGCCGATTTGCCTGAAACTCTCAAACACATTCGACAGCGTACACTTGCCATAACTGCAGGCACCTACTGCGAAACAATCGCTGGCTTTGTTCGGGCTGTTGTTGTGTGCGTCTGCGCTGCCCGCCGGTGATAAAACGAATTGGGAACGGCTTCTGGTGTTTTTCCCACGGCTGGAAGGGCGAAGCTTTCCTTTCCTGGGCCGCCGGAGCCACTGGGGGTTAAGCAAATGTGCAAAGGGGGTACGAGTGGAGAGCAATCGACGTAACATAGCCTAGAACCGGGACACAAAATGGAAATTCCTGGGGGCGGTTGGTTTAAAATCCGTGCACCCGATGATGTTTTGATAAGTGAGGCCATGCTCTTCGACTCGCCGGTGTTCTTCGCCTTCCTGGTGTTGGTTGTTGTCGTGTATTGGCGACTCGCTTTTCGGCGGCAGAATGTCTTCCTGCTAGTGGCGAGCTACTTTTTTTATGGCTGGTGGGACTGGCGCTTTCTGTTGCTGATGATCGGGTCGACAACGATCGACTACTTCATTGCGCACGCCATCGCTCGCGCCACTGGTTCTTCCCGCCGCAAACAGCTCCTCATTCTTTCTCTGATCATCAATTTCAGCATCCTTGGAGTCTTCAAGTATTTCAATTTTTTCATCGGATCGTTTGCAGGCGCGGTTCACGCACTGACCGGCACTCAGTTGCCAATCTCAGTGTTGAGGGTCATCCTGCCGCCAGGAATTTCCTTTTACACGTTCCAGGAAGTCGCGTACATCGTCGACGTTTATCATCGCAAGATCGAGCCTGCCGACAGTTTTGTGCAATATTCGCTGTTCATTAGCCTGTTTCCACACCTGATTGCGGGCCCGATTCAGCGGCCTAGCCATCTTCTGCCCCAAGTTCAGCGTCTACGCACGTGGGATGCTGAACGCGCACTCGATGGCATGATCCTGATTGCAGAGGGACTGTTTCGAAAGTGCGTCATTGCCGACAACTGCGCCTTGATCGCAAACGCTGCTTTCGGCGGAAAGCTTGGCCCTCCTGACATTCCGATCGTTTTATTGGGCACATACGCTTTCGCATGGCAGATTTACGGCGACTTCAGCGGGTATAGCGACATTGCTCGCGGAGCGGCGCAGATTCTGGGCTTCCACTTCATGGTGAATTTTCGCCAGCCGTATCTCTCCCAGAGCCTACAGGAGTTCTGGCGCCGCTGGCACATCAGCCTCAGCTCGTGGTTGCGCGACTACCTGTACATATCACTGGGCGGTAACCGCAAAGGTGAAAGCCGGACCATGTCGAACCTGCTTACGACGATGCTGTTAGGTGGGCTGTGGCATGGCGCCAACTGGACGTTCGTCATCTGGGGCGGCATTCACGGCGCTGGTCTCGCAGTAGAGCGGATACTGGGCGTTGCCAAAGACTGGGCAAGTAACAGATTTTTGGTTCGATGGATCCGGCGCATCTTCGTCTTCCACCTCGTCTGTTTGTCCTGGATATTCTTCCGCGGTGAATCATTGGGTGCTGCCTGGTCTTTCCTCCAGGGCCTCGCCCGCTGGAAATGGCAGCCCGCGTATTTAGCTGCGGCGGAATTCCTGGTAACGTTTTCTGTTCCACTATTCGTGCTGGACCTGTTTCTCGAAGCGACGGGCGACGAGTATTTGTTTCAAAGTCGTCCTCACTTCCAGCGCGTTGCTGTTGCCCTGACATGTGTTCTAGCCATCATCCTCTTCGGAGCTAACGAGACGCATGCTTTTATCTACTTCCAGTTCTGAGCGGGCAAGTAATACGTCATTTGAAGCTAGGCATGGCGGTAAGGCCCATCGCAGCATTCTCATCGTCCTTGCTGGCGTCGTGGTGATTTGGCTCGCATCGGAGGCGGGCACGTTTCTGGCTGTGCATCGCGTCAGCAAAATCATGCGCCGCATGCAGCTGGAATGGCGTGACACAAAGGAAATGCCACGTTACTCTGCGACCGGGAAGCCGACTATGTTGCTTTTTGGCAATTCGTTACTACTCGAAGGAGTCGACTATGCTGGCCTGAGACAGGACCTGTCGGCCCAGTTCGACGTACATCGGTTGATTTTTGAGCAGACCGATTATCTCGACGAGTACTACGTCCTGCGAAGGCTCTTCCATCATGGTGCCCGGCCACATGATCTTGTGCTGTGCATTTCGGTGAATCAATTTATCGGAAACGACACGCGCGGAGAATTTATGGCCAGATATATGGATGCCCTCGACATCGTGCGTCTCGGCAGCCGCCAGCATATGGATGCCACAACGACAAGCGGCCTTCTCTTTGCTCACTGGAGTGAATGGTTTGCCGACCGGGCGGAAACACGAAAGTTTGTGTTGGGCCTGGTCATGCCTGACATGCGGGACTTGGCAATGAGGCTCGCCTGGGTCCGCGACAAAGCTGCCGATCCGGAGGTCGTCCGCGCCAAAGCGACTCCGCGGCTTTTCGAGATGAAGGAAATTTGCGACGAATACGGAATCCGTTTGACTATCGTCGTTCCTCCTACCCTTGCCAAAGATTGGAGCGACGTTTTAGAAGGTGCGGGTGAAGCCGCTGGTGTACGGGTACTTGTACCGGTTGAACCAGGCGGCATGAATGCGTCATTCTTTCGCGACGGCTTCCATTTAAATAGGGCGGGCGCTACCGTCTTCACGGCGAAGCTCGAGTCGGAACTCGCCGATGCCGCCCGTTAGTTCTCGATTTTCTGCGCTGGCCCAGACGAACGCTTTCCCGAAGAAGCTCATGACCCTGAAGATGACGTAACTGCGATTGTGTAAAAGGCGAGAGGGTGTAAGTTGGCTTTGGCCTGACAAGCGAAAGCCGTTCTCGAAAGGAGACTTACACCCATGGCGAAGGTTACACCGATCACCGAGCAGTTCCAACATTTCGTCGGTGAGCTGAAGGAGAGTTTTTGGGGCGACCTGCAGGGGCAGGTGCAGCAGAGCATGCGGCGGCTGTTCGAGCGGCTGTCGGAGCGGCAACGCGATCTCTACATGGTGAGCCCGCGGCACAGTCGGCAGAAGCCCCGCAAGGATTACCGCAATGGCTATTACGAGCGGGATTTCGTGACCCGCTTCGGGACCTTGCGCTTGCGCATCGCCCGCACTCGCAAGCGAGGTTTTCTGCCCGAGGTGCTGCAGAAGTTTCAGCGCCGGGCCGAGGAGGTATCGCTGCTGATCCGGGAGGCATTTTTGCGGGGGATCTCGACCCGGCAGGTAGGGCGGTTGGTGGCCATCCTGACCGGCGAACCGGTCAGCCCACAGACCGTGTCGCGCTTGACGCGATGACTGGCGATCTGGTGAGCCGCTACGCCCGTTATGGGCAGGAAGTAGCCGAGAACTCTGTCGTGACTGTGAATGGCGATCTGCACACGTTGCGGCTGGTTTTGCACCTTGCCGAAGAGCACTCGCTCTTTGCCGACTGCACCTCAACGCAGATGCTGCAGCAACCACAACGATCCTTACTCAACTGCAGCAACAAGCTCTCCATCGCTGCTGCCCCAAGTGCCAGCGCGGCACCCTGCATAGCATCGCCCGACTTTCAACCTATGACTTGGCACTTACACAACACTGGCTTCCACTGGCCCGCTGGACTCTTCCTGAACTGCATTTATGGCTACGCAGCAAACAACTCGCAGGCCCAGGCTAACCAGTCCATCGCTGGTCGCAGCACCCTTGCGCTCAAAATCGCCCGCGCCAACCCCGTGCACGCCAGTCCTCTATCCAACCACGCTGCAATCTCCATCCTCCTGGCGGTGTCTCTGTCACATCCATGCTTGCCAAAGCTGCCCACGCTACATCCCGCCACCCCTCGAACCGCATTCAATCCCCATAGAGACGCGCTAGCGGCTCACTGCAAATTGCCCTATCGACAATGTTCCGCCCACCTCCATCGCTCCCGCCCAGAGCCTGCCTGCGAACCACTGTCGATACGGCACTACGGATTTATCGCCAGGTAAACACCTGATTGACTCGCCGCACACGGCGAAAACTGACTTCGCCTCGCTGATTTGAGGCGGTCTCCAAGTTCCGTCAATGAGTGGCGATGGACTTTGTTTCGGCCATACAGACGCATCAACATAGTGAATCTAGCCTTTGGCGCTGGCAGCCGGTTCGCCTCGTTCGCCTTTGCTGGTGGGTCGACTTGGATATAGAGTTCCACCGAACTGACGGCGTTAGTTACGAACCGACTGGATTGCTGCCGTTCCATCCGCTGCTCACATTGGAGAAACCGGTGCCTTACGGTTCTTTTCCGAAATGGATTTTTGTTTTTCCTATACATCAACTGGTAGTACGCTGTTAGTGTACGAGTGAAGATGGCGGCGTCCTTGCCGTACTTTCAGGCCAGCGGAGCCGGCGCCTTTGATGCGAATTCTTATTGATCCAAGCTCGGTGCATTGTCTCAATCTAGGCGATGTCGCCATGCTGCAAGTTACGATGCGAAGATTTCGCGCCTTCTGGCCCGAGGCCGAAATTTACGTCTTCAACGAAACGCCCGAGTTGCTAAACCTCTATTGTCCAACCGCCGTGCCCGTGCGTCCTAGGGGGCGGCAGGCGTACTACACGACGGCCGCGTACCTGACTCGCCTGGGCAGTCGCTTCAAAATCCGAGCGCCGTCAGAGTTCGACGTCACCTGGCGTCATCGCTGGCCCAAGTTGGTCGAAAAACTGGTGGCCAGCCGCAGTGGCGAAGATACGGCCGCTGAGGTCCGGAAGTTCCTCGATCTGGTCCGCAGTTGTGACCTGGTAGTGGCCAGCGGTGCCGGGCAGATTACCACTAGCTTTGGTGCGAACTCCATTCTCGTCCTCAACACCATGGAAATGGCGATGCAGCATGCCATTCCGACTGCGATTCTCGGCCAGGGGGTCGGTCCCATCGACGACGGCTGCCTACGCGCGCGCGCCGCCGAAGTGCTTCCCCGCGTGAACCAGATTTGCATTCGCGAAACCATTATCGGCCCTCCGCTTCTGGATGCGCTGGGCGTGCCGCGCGACCATGTCACCGTCACCGGAGATGACGCCATCGAGACCGTCTATTCCCACCGGCGTTCGCAGTTTGGAAATGCGATCGGCGTGAACCTTCGCGTTTCCTGGTACTCGGAGATTTCCACCGAAATGCTCGACATCGTGCGCAAACCGCTGCAGGATGCCGCGCGAGAAGTTGGAGCTCCTCTGGCCGAGGTTCCCATATCGCGTCATCCCGACGAAGACGATTCCGGAGTGTGCCGTTATCTTTTCGATGGTTATGAGTCGGTCGCCGCGCCGACACACGACCTGAGGCTGGTCGAGGGCATGATCGAAGAAATGGGACGCTGCCGCGTTGTGATCACTACGAGCTATCACGGCGGCGTGTTTGCTCTGGCCCAGGGAATCCCGGTGGTGGCTTGGCTGAAGTCGAAATACTTCGCGGCGAAGCTTTATGGATTAGCCAACCAGTTTGGCGTCGGCTGCGAAGTTGTTGCGCTGGACGAAGGCAACGTGGAGATGCGCCTGAAGTCGGCAATCCTCGGGGCATGGAACTCGGCCGAGCGAGTGCGACCCCAATTACTGGAAGCGGCTGCCGCCCAGCTCGCCGCCAGTGAAGCGGCATACGAAAAGCTGCGACAGAGCCTCTCGGGTAGGTTGGCGCGCAACGCAGAAAACTCGGCTACGCAGACCCAGGCCTCTGCGTCCTGAAGGAGCAAACTGGCTGCACTTAAGTGTTGTTTGGCAGACTGTTTGTGGCACTAGTGCTTACTTGCATTAGTGATGGATATTACGTAATGTGATTGGCAAAGGGGGTGCCTTTGCCAAAAACAGCGCCGATACCGGAATGTTCGCAAGCGGATCGTCAGGTTTTAGAAGATTGGGCGCACAGCCGCACGATGGAAGCGCGATTGGTGGAACGAGCGAGAATCGTTTTGGGGTGTCTGGAAGGGAAGCCGGTCAGCACGGTGGCCCGGAGTTGGAAGGTGCGGCCGAACACGGTGATCGATTGGCGTCGGCGCTTTGCGGCGGAGGGAATAGCGGGATTGCGGGACCGTCGGCGATCGGGCAAACCGCCGCGATATACAGGGGAGTTTCGCAAGCAAGTGCTGGCCATGCTGGAAGAACCCCCGCCGCAGGGACAAGCAGTATGGGATGGGCCGGCACTGGCGAAGCATTTGAAAACATCGGTGCATGCGGTCTGGCGCGTGTTGCGGAAAGAAGGCGTATGTTTGGCACGCCAGCGCCGTTGGTGCGTCAGCACGGACCCGGAGTTCACGGCCAAGGCCGCCGATGTCGTGGGTCTGTACTTGAATCCCCCACAGAATGCGTTGGTTCTTTCCGTGGATGAAAAGCCGAGTATTCAGGCGTTGGAGCGGAAGACGGGATTCGTGGAAACGGACAGTGGGAAAATCGTCCGCGGTTTCAAGAGCACCTATAAGCGCCACGGCACCTTAAATCTGTTTGCCGCCCTGGAAGTCGCCACTGGTGCCGTTCATACGCAGACGACCGGCAAGAAGCGGCGAATTGAGTTTCTCGAATTCATGGATCGCGTGGTCGCCGATCTCCCGGCGGGAAAAGAAATCCATGCGATCTTGGACAATTACTGCATCCACAAGAAAAACGATGCCTGGCTGGCGGCTCATCCCAACGTGTTCTTTCACTTCACGCCAACCTCGGCCAGTTGGTTGAATCAAGTTGAAGTCTGGTTTGGTATTCTGAGCCGCAAAGCCCTGCGGGGAGCGTCTTTTCGCGACATCGAGCAATTGCGCCAAGCGATTGAAGACTTCGTGGCAGCCTACGGACCCAGGGCCAAGCCGTTCGTCTGGCGTAAACGCGAAGTCAAAGGTTCGCAGTTGCGCAATACTATCGTAAACTTACGCGATTAAGTACTAGTGCAAGAGTATTCTGACATCAAGCGACATGTCCCCCGGGAAAGGTCGCAACTTGATGTCGCAATTTCCACAACATCTTTGAATCCCGTGGGCCCCTTACATGGGTTATCGGTTCGCAACCGAACGAAAATCAAGAGTACGTTGGAAGAATTTGGGGGGGCGAGGACGTGCCGCAACGAAACGGCGTCGGCACAAGGGTCTACAGAAGCCGGTTTCCGGACTGCGAGACGAGAGGGTCTTTCGCTAAACATTTATGTTCGGCATTGATCGGTGATGAGGCGGCATGTTCCTGGCATTATGCTAGCCTCGTTCCCCGTGGTCGCACTGGTAATGGCAATCTATTGCCATCTTGCATTTGAGGAGAACAGCCTGGCCCAAAACCCGGAAGATCTTTACCGTGATCGGCCATTGATGATGTCCCTCATTGCATGCGCATTCGCATTGGCGATGACGGCACTCCTTTTCGTGGGTATTTCGAACTTGCAGAAAATATTCGCACCTACGATGCCGCAGCACCGATTGACGAAGTCGGCCCGGTAGCTCGCAAGGTTCGTTCAGGCCCAGACTAACCCACCACCTCACGCTGGTTGAAGGGATGATCGAAGAAGCGGGCGGCGTGTTTGCTCTGCCCCAGGGATCCCAGTGGTGGCGTGGCTCAAGTCGAAATACTTCCCGGCAAAGCGTTATGGACTCGCCAACCAGTTTGACGGCGGATGTGAAGTTGTCAGGCTGGACGAAGGCAACGTGGAAGACGTGGAAGCTCGTTTGCAGTCTGCCATCCTTGCAGCGTGGAATTCCGCCGAACAGGTGTGCCCGCGACTATCTGTCGGGCGCACAGTTCGCAGCCAGCAGGCTGTGTGCGGAAAGCTGCGACAGATTATCTCCGGTGGCGCGGCATCCGCCACCGAAGATTCACCGTTACAGACCCGGCCCCTGCGTCCTGAAGTGCCTAGCTGCTGCTGATACCAAATGCGGTACCACAGCGAAAAGTCCGTCGCGCCTTGATGTTGCAGCAACGCAACATCATCTAGGTCCCAAAGGCCTCTTGCTGGTGGCGTGGATTGGTCGAGCCTCTTCGCGTTTGTATCGGTAGTGCATCCTGCCATCCTTCCGCAACTCCACCACCTTCCCGACCTCACGTAGCTGAACTACCCGGCAGACTAGCTTAGCCCGCTACGTACACATACTGTCACACAGCGCCGATGTTCAGCAGCGGCTTATTTATGCAATGTCGCAAAGTCAATACCAGCTAACTTCCCATCGCTGGTTTCAGTCCATTTCGGCTGGAGAAGGTCGTAGTTTCCGTTTGTGGCGTCAACGTAGCGGATCGGCTTGGTGGTCGATAAGTTGTGAGATGGAAAATTCGCTACTTTGTCGTCGGGAGGCACATACATCACGTTCCCAAAGAACCTTTCCTTCACGGCAGGCGAGGGTCCGACAGAAGCACCCGTAGACTGCGTCATGCCTTGGGTGCTCTGCAGCCCCGATCCGCCCACTGGTTGGCGACACAAGACATTGTCCAAAATCCAAACGTTTTGCGTGAGGTTGATGAAAGGAGGCTTCATCAATGCCGTCCCAAAGTATACCGAACTCCAGCAGGGCGCCGATGCAGCCGACACCCCTGTATTGTGCTGAAACACTACTTCGTGAATGACGCCCTGCTTGCCGTTGATACGATCTAATCCAGGCTGGAAGGCTATCATGATGTTGCGCTGCCCGCCCGGCAGGGTTGGATCGTAGAACGTAATCAGATTGTTGGCGATGTACCAGCGAGCCTGGCTTCCGGCGTTGTGGCAGTTTGTGTAGGGAACACCGCACAGGTCGTCTGCCGCCAGCGTGCTGAATCCGGAAACCACATTCTTGAGCACATTGTTGGTTATCGTGAGGTCGTTCACCACCGCAATGTCGCCGCTTTGTGACGACCGCACGGTGAGCACGATCGCTCCAGACCACACATTCTCGATTACATTTCCGTCGAACAAGACGCGCTGGGCGCTTTTAAGTTCAAAGGCGTTCTTGACCACCAGCGAATGCTTCAGACTGAGCGGAACCCACGACAACGGTTTAAACAGATAGTTGTTGCGAATTTCAATGTCCGAAGGTACGTAGGGCGTCTTGGGACCGCCCGCGCCGCCAAACATCAGGTTCTCAGTAGAGGAAGACAGGTAGTCATTGACCACCTTGAACGGCCCCGGCGACCAGTAAGAGCCAAGCGCCACCGAGTCGAATCCTTGCATGTGGACGTCTCCAATATGCGAGTCCACAACCGCGTAGTTCGACGCGTTCATCATCACTCCGGACTGGAGGTCGATATCGGGCGCACCGTGAATGTAGCAGCGGTCGATGACGAACGAATCTGGCAATGGCGTGGGGTGCGCCGGCGAGCCCACTAGAAAGTACGAGAAACAGTTAATGGGAGGGGTGTGCGCCGGATTGCAGCCCTTGGTGGACGCCGAGGTCAGCTCGAGACCAGCGAGTCGCCAGTGGTTCGCCCCTTCGTTGATCTGGAAAGCTGCCCCGGTATTCAGGGTCACGATCTTCGGCATGTTCACCGCGGCTTCCGGACCCACACGCTTGCCGGCCGGGAGTTTCGCGAGTGTGGAGCTCTCGATGTAAATCCACTCTTTCCGGGGATTTTCCTTGGCAGGCAGCACGAAGTTCCCCACATAGGTCGTACCGGCATCCAGCAGGATCACGTCACCGGGAGCGGATTTGGCCAGCGCTGTGGATAGCTCTGCTGCGGAATGCGCACGCCAGGTCGTTCCGCCCTGCGGCTGTGTCCACGTCGTGTCGATGTACACGCGAGGCAGTTCTGGAATCGGTTTCTGTCCCAGCGCCGGCGTGACTAAGAAAATGAGCACCGCACCCAGTGTTTGAGATAAGAGTTTCATCCGAGGCAAGCCTTGACCATTCTAGCTCGTCTGTTAATAGAATTAGTTCTCCGCTGCCATATACTTCTGCAAAACCTGAAATATGCGTTGCGCAACGATGCGATTGCCGTCAGGGGTAAGGTGCGCAAAGTCACTGAACGCCTGCTGATCTGTCTCGTTGAAGACATCCTCCAGATTGATGAATTCAAACCCTTCGACTTTCGAAGCTTCTGCCAGATCGCGATTCCACTGGTTGTAGATTTGCCGAAAGAGATAGCAATAGAGAGCGCCACCCCCATCGCGTTCGTAATCTGCCAGCCTCTTTTCGGAATCAGTAAAGCGCTTACGGGAAAGAAGAAGGATCGGTTGCAGAAAACATACACACTTGATTCCGTCCAACGCCAACACCCGTTGTATTTGCCGCACTGTGTGGGCGTAGTACCGTGCATTACTCAAAGCCCCCGCTGCTCCTGAGCGCTCGGCCGGGGTCAGTTCAGAGAGAAGGGGTGGATTCGAAACGGAGCGCTGCACGTTAGCTTCTCGTCCTCTCCACGGATTTCGAACCATTCCGTAGACGCGCCCCTGCAGTATTCGCACCAGGGCGCTGTTTGTCCTAAGCCAGGCGCCGCCAAAGGCAACTAGGGAACGGACCGAACCGGGATTGGCAAGGTTATCGAACTCCTCGCTGCCATACGTATTCTCGTATACATCAAAGTCGAGGTGGGGGTTATCACGGGCACCGTTGTACAGTTGAATGAAGTCGTTGTACCCGTCGATCAATAGCACGAGATCGGGCTGGTAGCGGAGCAGTCTCGACTGGAGCAACGCCAATTGCTGATGCACTCGATAGCCGCTGCTGGCGCAGTTAATGACCTCCCATTTCCGTTGTGGATACGCATCGTTTAGAGTTTGTTCGAGAAACGCGTCAATGAGTTCGTGGTTGTAGATGCGTGCATACCGGGCCTCGATGTGAGGGTAGGCGCCTTGCGCTCCGTACACCGCAGAGCCGCCCATTAAAAAAACCCGGACTGTTCCCGGCGGCTTTGCGATTGAGACTCCAGTGGCTCGGCGAAATCCACTACTGTTGTGTTGAATATCGATACGCCTGTATTTGGGATTGAGGCGCCACGCCACAAAGCGATCACGCAAGGCCTGGGGTGCCCCACTCACAACCCCGCGATACTTCCGTTGCAGGAATCTGACCGTTGCTTCGAGCAGCCCGACCAGTATTACTAAGACAACCACAATCAGATTAGTTTTGCTTTGCCAGCCCATAGTTACGGATGTATCATAAGCTCATTTTTAGGGGACCGCTATGACTTCAAGTGCTGGCAATGACCGTACTCCCAAGCGACGAAGCGGCTTCCTGATCCGGTTCCGGCGCGAGCTCAACGACTTGCTGTATGAGTCTTTCGTCGCGCTGCTTTTGTATGGATTCTTCACACCGTTTGCTCTGGTCTTGCGTCTGATCCGGCGGGATGCTCTTCGCCTTCGCTTAGATCCGGATGCTGAGTCCTACTGGATTCATCGGCGTCCGCCGGGGCCTCAGCCCTCGAGCATGTCGAACCTTTACTGATCCGAGGTGTGAGTGATCATGCTGTCCCAATTGGTTTCGTACTTAGCGGCGAGCAGGAAGTTGTGGATGCTTCCAGGCTTTGTGACCTTGGTAGGCGTAGGCTGGCTACTCCGGCCGGTTCGGCGTCGTGAACGTTCGCCGTTCATCTACTCGCTTTACTGAGGGGCGATGTCAGTGAAGATTCTCGGAATTTCGGCGTTCTACCACGACAGCGCTGCAGCATTGGTTGTCGACGGTGAAATTGTCGCCGCGGCCCAAGAGGAGCGCTTCACCCGGCGCAAGCACGATGACCGATTCCCGACACAAGCCGTAGCTTACTGCCTGACTCAGGGCGGAGTCCGCCTCGAGAATCTTGATTGCGTCATCTTCTACGACAAGCCACTACTCAAGTTCGATCGCCTGGTGGAGACCTGCCTTCGGTTTGCGCCGAAGGGATTCAGTGCACTGCAAGAAGCACTTCCGTTTTGGTTCAGTGAGAAGCTGTTCCTGAAGCGCCGCCTTCGCGAGGAGTTGGAGGCCTACGGACGTTCACTTGACTGGGATCGCCGACTCCTATTTGCGGAGCACCACCTCAGCCATGCGGCGAGCGCGTTCTATCCATCCCCGTTCGACGGGGCCGTGATTCTGACGATGGATGGAGTTGGCGAATGGGCAACCACAACGGCTGCGATGGGTCATGGGAACCACATCGAGGTCGTGAAGGAGATTCATTTCCCTCATTCCCTTGGTCTGTTGTACTCCGCCATGACGTATTACACAGGGTTCAAGGTGAACTCGGGCGAGTACAAATTAATGGGACTAGCTCCCTACGGTAATCCGAGATACACACAACTCATTCTGGATCATCTGATCGATTTGAAATCAGACGGATCCTTCCGGATGAACATGCGTTATTTCGACTACTGCATGGGCAGAACCATGACGAATGCATCGTTCGACGAGCTGTTCGGAGGTCCTGCGCGGAAGCCGGAAGAGCGGGTCGAGCAACGCCATATGGATCTTGCCGCGTCAGTGCAGGTAGTTCTTGAAGAAGCAGTACTCCGTCTCACGCGCTCCTTGGCTGCAGAGACCGGAGTGAGAAATTTATGTCTGGCGGGAGGCGTGGCCCTGAACTGCGTCGCCAACGGGAAGATAAGGCGGGACGGGAAGTTTCAGGGGATTTGGATTCAACCGGCGGCAGGCGATGCGGGCGGCGCATTGGGGTCTGCCCTCGTTGCACACCACATGTTCTATGGCCAGGAACGCAACATCGGGCCACGCCAGGATTCCATGAAAGGAGCATTCCTCGGACCTGAATTTGATCAGAGTGAGATCGAACATCGGTTATCACAATGCGGAGCTCATTTTCACACCGTTAGCGACTCGGAGCTCATCGCGGCCTGTGTGGATGCGCTCCTCAACGAGTTGGTCCTCGGCTGGTTCCAGGGACGAATGGAGTTTGGACCTCGAGCCCTGGGAGCGCGCTCCATTCTCGCCGACGCCCGCTCATCTCGGATGCAGTCTCTCTTGAATCTGAAGATAAAGTACCGCGAGTCGTTCCGTCCGTTTGCGCCGTCGGTCTTGCGAGAATATCTCTCCGACTGGTTCGAACTTGATGAGGACAGCCCTTACATGTTGATGGTGGCTGGCGTAGCGGATCAACGACGTTTAATGGCCGAGGATGAAGGCCTGTTCGGCATTGACAAACTCAAGGTGTCCCGATCGACTATCCCGGCGGTGACGCACGTGGATTATTCCGCACGCATACAAACCGTCCATAAAGATACCAACCCCCGATATCATGCTTTACTTTCTGCTTTTCACCAGCGCACTGGATGTCCGGTTATCGTGAATACGAGCTTCAATGTGCGAGGCGAACCCATCGTCTGCACGCCAGAGGACGCGTTTCTCTGTTTCATGGGCACAGAGATGGATGTTCTCGCGATTGGCAATTGTGTTCTACTAAAAAACGAACAGGACTCTAATCTCAAGCATGACTATGCGAGTGCGTTTTCCCCGGACTAGCGAAGATTTGTCTCGAATATCACCACCAGGTCGCAAGTCACGCAATCTCGATAGCTACTTCGTGAGAAGGAAACCGCAATCTGCGATCTGGCCCTGCCTCGATTCAAGCGGAGTTGCTGCCTCCTGCAATGCTTTACTTGTGGAAGGAACAAGGTCCATGTTCATTGCGCGGATCTTGCCAGATAGACCGTATATACTCGGTTGGAGTACGCGGCATAAAACTTGTGCTCGCGCAACGTCCTGACATGTTGGGCCGCTTCTCTGTTGATTCTGTCGGTCGGCGCAGCCAGCACGTCCCGACCGTCGGCCGGCGGCCCGACGACAATGACCTGCGGCTCCAGGCCGCTGTAATAGCCAAGCCAGATATCATCGATCAAGCGGTCGGCCCCCAAGCCGAAAAACAGCTCCGAGGAGCCCATTACAAGCTGCTTCGGGCCCGCGTTGGTCTTAATGAATTCGATGGTTTTTCCGTAGAGGTCCTCTTCGTGATCGCGAATGGCCAAACGCAGGACATTTATAGGAGATAACAGTAAAAGGCAAGCTACAATTCCAGCCATGTAACTGGGAATCCGTTGCCGGAAATCCTCGTAGACCGCTGCTGCGGCAACGATCAAAATCGGCGCAGTAAGAATCAGGTAAAAGGGCATCCGCGTGTTATCGATGGCTCCCAATACTAATGCACCTATGGCAGTGATCACGATCAGTCTTTGGCATGCCGTGCAGCGCTGCTTGAAGGTGAATGTCCCCACCAAAAGGAAGGCGACATAAACTAACAACGAGAGCATCCGGAGCCAAGCGTAGGCCGGCGCACTGCCCCACCCGTAAGCATTTGCATAGCGCAATACTTCCCCACGCAGCGTAACAAGGGGGTGCGAAAAGCGGATCAGGCGATGCGCTGCATTGCTGAAGAATTGATAGCGAAACGCAGTTGGATCCTGCGCAATGTAACAGCCCCACCCCCTGCTGCGATGGCGTAGGGAACCATGGCCGGCAGGAGTATGCCGAATTTTAGCTGCCCTCGATCTGTCATGAAGACAATAGAGAGCAGCACCCCAAAACACACCATCCCTGCATTTGGTTGAACTAGCGCTGCGACTGCAATGCACGCGTTGGCTGCAAACATTGCGAGTGATAAGGACTTCTCGCGCAATAACAGGTAGCCTGCGACACCGAAGTAGCCAGCAGCCGCGGCCATCATATCGGGTCGAGCTATTGTAGCGGTGACAATGAAAGTGATGTCGATTGCGATCAGAGATACGCCCAGCGTCGCGAGCTTGCGATTTCCGCCGCTCAGGTGGAGGACAATGGCGTACCACGCCGCCAGCAGCGCGAACCCCGCGAGAATAACCAGCAGCCGCACTCGTAGAGATGCTGAAGCGAAACATCCGAATCTAGGCTGCTTCGCTAAGAGGGAACACCGGCATCACCCAATACGTGTGCTCCTGTATGCCGTAGTACGAAATCTTCTTCGAGGGATTCGAGGAGGACGAGGGTTCAATTACCGGTGTGCCGAAGGAACCGTGGGTAACGATGTTCCAAGCCGGAAGAATGTACCAAGCCTCGTCAATATAGGGGGAGGTGGTTGCGCGCAACAGCAGCAGGAGAAGAAACGCTCCTATCGGAGCAGCCAATACGAACTTTCTCAAGCGCTCCACACCTGTCTCGATCATCAAGCTTATGCAGGATCTATCGCGAAGTGTGCAGGACTTCCGGTTCAGCAGTCTCACCCTTTGTTCGGGTTGGGCTTGCTATAATTCCATAGACCCGCAGCAGCTCCGATATACGCTCGGTCAGGTCAAAACGTTGACGGACAGCTCGCTTTGCGGCCCATCCAATTTGATCCCGAAGCCTTGGATCACTGGCGAGCTGCAAAATACGCTCAGTCAAGCCCTCTACATCATTCCTTTCGATTAGCATGTTCGCAACGCTACAATCGATAATCTCGGGGATCGCTCCGACAGCGGATGCTATGGCAGGTTTTCCGTGCGCCATCGCTTCAACCAGCGCGAATCCGAACGCTTCGTCCCAGACGGATGGACAGCAGACAATGTCAGCCGCTGAGAAGACACCTTCTCCAAATGGATCAACCGATAGCGGCAGAAATGTCATGCGATCACTCACGCCAGCTTGCTGCGCCAACTTCATCAGTTGAAACTTCTGGGGGCCGTCTCCGACCAGGACTCCATGCAAGAAGGGATTTCTGGGAAGTGCAGCAGCCAAAGCTGAGATCATCAGGTCGCAGCCCTTTTCCGGTATTAGATTGGATACTTGGAGCACAACTATGCGATCTGATGGGATGCCAAGCCGAGTTCGAAATGACGCGCCTCCCTCCTCGCCACCCACGCGCCCCAAATCCACGCCGTTATAGATCTGAATCATCTTCTCTTGCGATATATAACCCGCCGCTTCCCCACGCTTGCGAACGAACTGACTGACTGCGATCTGAGCGGTAAGGGGCATTGTTATTGCTCTTGCCAGGCAACGTTTGTAAACTGGCGGTCTTACAAAGAGTCCCGCAGCGCTGGATCCGTGATCGGTATAGAATATCTTGCGAGCTCCACTACAGTAAGCCGACCACGGCAGTATATTGACCACACCTGTAAAATGCAGATGCACAATCTGCGGCTTAACAGCTCGCAGACAGTCAACGAAGTCCATCCAGTGAAGAGAGTTCGTGCTGCGCTCCGGTAAGGAGATCAGCTTCACGTTTGAAAGGCTCAGAAATTCCCTCACTCTGGTGGGAGGGTGTGCGCTAAAACACAGTGCGCTCTCCCATCCTTGTTCGCCAAGCTGACAAGAGAGTTCCCGGGCAAATGTCTCCATGCCCCCAATCCTGAACGGATCTAACAGAAATAACGACAGGACTGTCGGATTGGAGCGAGTTGTCACGACAGCACCGTCAACCGGGCATCGACCTTCTCGCGTTCGCTGCAGCGGGTGTCCATGCAGCATCCGCCATGCCACCATGCGGGGCGGCTGCTCCAAATCTGCCGGATAGGTGCGTCCAGGATATTGCCCACCGGTGGCTTCGAGGGGCACACTACGATGTCACCGTTAGGTTGCACTTGAAGCATGGTTAACGCCGTACAGGAGGCCTTCGATTCGTGTGCCGCGTGGGCCTCGACGCGGACCACGAGACGTTCAGGGTCTGCGAAATACTCGAGGATCCGTTCAAGTTGCACTCGCGAATTTTTGATGGGATACCCACTGTCATACAAATGGAGTAGTTCTTCGACGGCGGCACGACATCGGGCCAGATCGCGTGGCCAGTTCACTGACGACCGATACCAATTGGGATCCCAGGGAGTGTTGTAGTTCCGCTCCACGGGTTGATAGAAAACTTCGAAACCGTGCTCGCGAGCAAATCTCGCTACTTGACCAACGCTATCGAGATTTTGCTCCATGACTACCGTTTTCAGCCGTATTACATATTTGAGATGGTTGTCCCGCCGCCATTGCTTCAGCGCCATAAGAGAGGCATTGCTGCGCTCCCAGAAGTTGTCCCTGCCGCGAATCAGCGAATGTGTACTTCCGATACCGTCGAGCGACATTGTGATTCGGTATGGGTCGGCACATGCGACTCTTTTCAAACGTGAATGATCAGTCCAGTACCCGTGGGTCAACAGTTCCGTATTCAGTCCCCGACGAACGGCGTACTCCAAAAGCTCAGCGGCGAACGGCTGCAGGAGGGCTTCGCCGCCGGTGAACACGATCACCACACCGGCTCCCAGCCAAGCGGCCAGATCATCCACAAATCGCTTCCACTGCTCAAACGACGGCGTATCTTCGCGTCCCTTGTTTTGCCAGATGTCGCAGTGAACGCACCGAGCATTGCAGCGTTCGGTCAGCAGAATGCAGACGGAGATAGGGCGGGTCCACCGGGCGAAGCGCCCATTGAACTGGCGAGCCAGACGTGCATTCGCCGCGCAATATCCCCGCAGATAGATCCCCGCCACCACCCTGGGTCCCATCACAGCCTCTCAGGCACAGCGAACTGGTCAGCCAGACTCCCAGAAGGCCATTCGAGCGTGAATTGTGTGCCCACTTAGCAATAAATGCAAACGGTTTTAATCCACTAATCCAAGTCCGGCACCCGGTAGATGGCTCCCGGCGTCTGGTGCAAGCAGGGCATTCGAACCCAAGGCGCTGCGCCGTGGGCGAGAGGAAAGAATTGTAGGCCAAGCACCCTCAAACCGTTGGAGCGAATTTGCCAACCACTTTATCACAGCTTCTCCGACTTCGTTTGAGCACCTACATAGCATTTGTTGATGAGGGACGCCACCAGATTGGCCAGCTTCCAACCGAGCCTGGGCATCTTCCATCGAATTGGCAAAGCCTCGTCTCAGTCCGACACGGCTGCTCACTTTCCGGCAGGAGTGATATCCAGTCGCTTCAATGAGATGTGTAAAGGTAGCCGAAGTGGGAGTAGGTGCCCCTAAGGCGGCGGTAGAACGGATGATGGTTGTGCGGTATACTCCCCCTGATGCGTCGGGCCCTCGTCTTCTTGGTTCCAGCCTACCTGCTCCTGCTCCTAGCTCGAGCGGCAACGTTCCCTCCGTACGTCGACGAGGCATGGTACGTTTTGCCGGGTTGGAACCTGACCGTAAACGGCTCATTCGGAACGCCGGTGCTGGACACATCAGGGCCTCCCGCCCCTGAGCACGGTGTGAGGCTCACGGGATTGCGCGAACACACCTATTGGCAAATGCCCGTGTTCCAGCTCGCGGTAGCGGGATGGATTTTCATCGTCGGGTTCAGCATTCTAAAGGTGCGTCTGTTGGCGATACTTGCCGGTCTTATTCTGCTTGCAGCGTGGTATATCATTGTTTACCGCTTGAGCGGCGGCAACTGCCGGCTCGCGTGGCTCGCAGTCGCGTTGATTGCGATCGACGAATCGTTTATCCAACGTGCCACCATGGCACGTCCGGATATCCTCGCCGCCGCCCTCGCGTTCTCCGGCATTGCTGCCTACATCGTGGTGCGTGCGAGATCCTTGCAGCTGGCTGCTTTCGTTAGCAATGTGTTCATCGCGGTAGCCGCCCTGACACATCCGAACGCCGCCATGGTGTGTCTTCCAGTCCTGATTGTCACAGTGCTGTTGCTCGATCGGCAGGCCATAAGCGCTCCCCTTCTGGCCTACGCGGCGTTTCCATACCTGGTTGCGGCAGCCGCCTACGGGTCGTATATTGCCCTTGACCCGGTCGGGTTCCGCGAGCAGTTTTTCAGCAACAGCGCGGGCCGGCTTGTTGGGTTCGCTAGTCCCTTCCGTGCTCTGTTACGGGAACCGCTACGCTATGTCGACGTCGAATCCCGCCTTGCCATCGTGAGGGTAATCCCGTTGTTGATTTATTGCACGGCGTTTGTGCTCGTAGCGGCCACCTTCAAACGGCGCGGAGCCGCCTGCAAGAAACTGATCTTTCTCGCCGGTACCGCTGTGCTTGCTTTGGCTTTGGTGGATCACACCAAATTTCACTCTTATCGGATCTACACCATACCCGGCCTGGCAGCTCTAGCCGCGGCGGCTTACTACGATGTCAAGCAGCATATTCCGCGCCTGGTGACGGCCGGTCTCGCCACGGCGTTACTGGCGGTGTCGGTTGGCAACACGGCCCGTCTTGCAATTCGCGATTGGCGGGAGGATCTATACGGTGGAACGGTCGCATTTATCAGGGCGAACACGCCACCGAACGTACTGGTCATGGGATCCTCCGAATTCTTCTTCGCGCTGGGTGCAAATCGCGTCATCGACGATATATGGTTGGGGTTCTACAGCGGTGTCCGACCAGATGTTATTGTCATCGGTCCTCCGCGCGACGGTCGCACGGTAACGGATGATCCGGATGCGAAGCCGGAAATTGCACGCTACATTCGAGGCCGCCTCGAACGGGATTTTCATCTCGCATATTCGAACCGATATTACCGGGTATATCTTCCGGGGCCTCCGACATGAGAGCTCCGTCTGAAGGTACTGCCAGCGGTGCTGCTTACTGCGATGAGGGCCACCTCCTGATCAAGGGACCGTGCGACTCGAAGCAAAATCCCACTGATTGCCGCGTTGTGGGATGGGTTGGGTAACTGTGATGTGTCCGGCGGACCTTGTGAATAGATGAAGTGAGAGACGACCTCTGGCTGGCGCCAGGAAATAAAACGAAATAGATTAGGGAAGCCGCTTTCTCCGCTAGGGACTTGGGTTGACGTAAATCTGAAGGGCGCGGGGAGTTCGGATCGTTGCTTGCGTGTTATGATCCCGAATCAAGAGAGAACATCGAATTGTCGTCGCCTCGAGTCAGCATCATCATCCCCTGCTACAACACAGCCCATCTGGTCAGCGAGACTCTCCAGTCGGTTTTTAAGCAGACCTACACCGATTACGAAGTCATCGTAGTCAACGATGGCTCGCCCGATACTCCTGAGTTGGAGCGAGTGCTCACTCCCTGGCTTGACCGGATTGTCTATGTGAAGACGGAGAACTGCGGTTTGGCGGGGGCGCGGAACAATGGCATCCGCGCTTCCAGGGGGGAATTGATCGCCCTCCTTGATTCGGACGACATATGGGAGCCCAATTACCTCGATGTGCAAGTGCGGTACCTGGACGAAGATCCTACCGTCGACATCGTTTCTCCAGGCTCGTTTGACTTCGAGCAGGATCCAGAGGTTGGCACCGTATGTCCCAATTCTCGTGGAGAGGTAACCTTCGCCTCACTAGTTCAGGGAACGCGCGGTGTCATGGTCTCAGTGCTGGCTCGCCGTTCGGCTCTGGAACGCGCAGGCCTTTTTGACTCCACTCTCCGGAGTTGTGAGGACTTCGACATGTGGCTTCGCTGCATTAAGTCAGGCAGCCGCATTTTCCATCATGCGGAGGTCCTCGTCCGATATCGACGACGGAAGGACAGCCTCTCCTCAGATCCGATATGGATGTTTGACAACGCTATCAAGGTATTACATAAGGTAAATACCTCGCTGTCATTGACGAAAGAAGAGCGCGAGATGCTTGAAGCTGCGATCGTGCGCTTTCAAGGAAACCGACTGTTTCAGGAAGGCAAGCGCGCCTTTCTGGAGGGAGACATTCCTGCTGCGATTTGGTACCTGAAGCAAGCGAACACGAGATTGCGTAGCCTGCGCATCTGGATGATTGTCTCCTTGCTCCGCGTTGCTCCCTCATTTGCGCGAGTGGCATACGCACAAAAACTCAAGTAGCTGACTGCAGGCTTAATCGTAGCATTCGTCCCGGCAGTAGAGAATTTGCGGTATGCCCTGCTTATGAATGTCAGTGACAGCGACCTGCTCCCCAAGAAATAGCCCATAGGAAAAGAGACCGCTTCCATTTAGGATGGCCCGCCAGGGCCAGAGGAGGAGTCGTGAGAAAGAGTCGATTCAGCGAGCATCAGATCATCGCCATCCTGAAGGAGTTGGAGGCCGGGGTGGAGACCGGAGAGCTGTGCCGCCGGCACGGGATCGCGCGGGCGTGTTTTTACCGTGGAAGAGCAAGTTCGGTGGGTTGGAGCTGAACGAGGCGAGACGACTGCGGCAACTGGAGGAGGAGAACCGGCAGCTGAAGCGCGAAGGCTGGCAGGTGAACCACAAGCGGGTGTACCGGTTGTACGTGGAGGAGAAGCTGTTGCTGCGGCGCAAGCGGGGGCGGAAGCGCAGTACGGTGCGTCAGCCGCTGCCTGCAGCTATGGCCGTCAACCGAGTGTGGTCGGTAGACTTCATGAGCGACGCGCTAAGCTCGGGACGGAGGTTTCGCACCTTGAACATCGTGGATGACTACACGCGGGAGCGCCTGGCGATCTAGGTTGATACTCTCGCTGGACGGAGTGCGCGTGGTACGGGTGCTGGAAGAACTGAAAGTCAGACGCGGTCTACCGCGCCAGATCCGCAGCGACAACGGACCCGAGTTCGTAAGTCGTGCGGTTGATCAGTGGGCCTACGAGCAGGGTCTGCAGTGGCACATGATTCGACCCGGACGACCGAAGGAGAATGGCTATGTGGAGAGTTTGAACGGGCGCTTTCGCGATGAATGCCTGAACGAGAACTGATTCAACAGCCTGGCTGACGCATACGAGAAGATCGAGCAGTGGAAAACGGACTACAACGAACTTCGGCCGCACAGCAGTTTGCAGTACCGTGCACCGATGGAGTTTGCTCAACAGTCGGAAAGCGTCTGCGTGGATGAAGTGGGGGAAGAGGCCTCAAACGCCGGCCCCTTCCCGCACCCCTCCGTCTCCGCTACGGACAGAGGTCATTGGACCGAACAAAAACCGGAGAAGGTCTCATTATCCCTGGACTAAAGATGGGGGGGCAGGTCAACAGCAGTGCACAAGGCCGAAGCGCCAACGGCATAAGATCCTAAAACCGAATTGTTGGCGAGAACAGGACACATTACAAGCTATGTCTGACGGCGAACGGTTCTCGCCGATTGAGTGGCCGAACTCCCAGCATCTCAGGTTAGTGGTACACAAAACGGTACACACGCTGGCCACAAATGGCTAAATATGATTGACGGCATTAGCTAGGTTATTAAATTGTCAATCTTCATACCCGTGTTCGATTCCCGGTAGCGCTACCAACTAAACCCGATCTTCGTTTCCAGCTTTTTCTCCAGGAAATAGTAGAAAATGCTTATCCTGCCGGGTTCGCTAGGCCGGGCGGACTAAGTTTCCACCGCAACCGCACCGGGCTATGTATCACGGTCGTTTGATGAAGTATCCGTTAGCCTTCCAGACGCCTTTCTTTTCCAGCATCATCACCACGGTCTCGTTCATTCCCGCAGCCTTCTCGTAGCTGGTCTCGTACTGGAGGACCACGTACTCCGCTGCACGGATGCTGGGCAGTTTTGTGGTGTAGGTTGCGCTCTTCAGGTGCCGTGACACCAACTTGCCGAGTGGCGCACGGACGGTTTCCAGTGCGTGAATCCACTGCTCCTTGGAAGCAGCTCCGCGAAAGTCGCTGGATGCCTGGAACCAGCTTTCCCCATATTGCCCCGAGTCAATCAGCGCCAGCCACGGTACCGCAGCATCCTTGGCGGCCTTCTCCTTCTCCTGCGCAGAGAGGGAAAGCCCTGTAAACACCGCCAGCACAAGCAGTACGGCCCAAGGCCTGAGAATCGATTTCACCGGCACCTCGCCTGAGCTAACTTTAGCATCCGTCACCTCAGGCGCGGATGCCTAGTCGGAGTCTGACCGATCCGGGTGACCGATCCAATCGTCATCGTCGATGGTCCTGGTGCGCGACGGTTTCAGCTTGGCGGCTGCGTGGCAGGCCACCTCGGCGGCCTCTCGGGCGATTTCGAGGTTCTTGTACTCATATTTCCCGTCGATATGGATTCTTGCCCCGATCAGTTCCTTGTCCCGCGCTTCCTCTTCTTCGGTCATCGTGACGTGTACAACATAAGACATGATGGCGTCTCCTGTATAAGGTCTTCCAGTTCGGTAATTGTTCTTTTCATTCAACTGCAAATCTTGTGCAGCAATGTGCCGTCAGGTCCAATCAGGGAGATGCTGACGGCGGGCATTCCCAACGCATGAGTTGAGCAACTCAGGCACGGGTCGTACGCCCGTACCACCGCAGACACGCGGTTCAGCATGCCCTCTTCCAGATGCGTGCCCTTCACGAAGTGTTCGCTTACCTGGCGAACGCTTTTCCCTATGGCGTAATTATTGTGGCCGGTGGCGACAATCAGGTTGGCCCAGACGATGGCGCCGTTTTCGTCCACTTTGTAGTGGTGGATCAGCGTCCCCCGCGGCGCCTCGATGATGCCCACGCCCTCGAGCGCATTCACGCCGGCATTGGCCCGCACGTGCGTGTCCGTGACCTCCGGTTTCTCCAGCAGGGTCTTCATCCGCTCCAGCGCGTACAGCACTTCGATCAGCCGAGCGTAGTGATATAGAAACGCGCTGTGCGGCATGCGTCCGAAGCGCTCCCGGAAAGCCTGCAATTCGCCATCGGCCAGTGGAGTTCCACAGGCGTTCGCCACGTTGATCCGTCCCAGCGGGCCTACGCGATAGATGCCTTCCGGATACCCGAGCGGCTTGTAATACGGGGCCTTCAGATACGATTCGCGTAAGGAAGACTCGCTGATGTACTCAGCGTATTCGTCAGGCGAGACTCCGGCCTCGACAATTTCTCCCTCTGCGTCGCGGAAACGGATCGGCCCATCGTAGAGCTGTAGGTTGCCCGCGCTATCGACCAGCGATGCATACATCGTCGGCGCGGATCCGAAGTTTTCGATCTCTTCCTGGAGTCCGCCCAGCTTGCCTTTGAAAAGCTCGATCGCCATTTGCGTCGTGTCGAGCGCCTCTGGAATTCCCGCCAGCAGCCGGTCGCGCGTCTGCTCCGACATGGGCGTCTTGACACCCCCGGGAACAATCCACGAAGCATGCACACGTTCTTCCGCAAGGCTCTCGATTACCTGCAAGCCGAACTTGCGCAATTCGATGCCCGCCCGTGCCACTTCAGGGTTAGCCTCGATGAGTCCGGCAACATTGCGCGTCGCCGGGTCAGCGTCCATTCCCAGCAACAGGTCCGGACCGGAGAGGTAGAAAAAACTCAGCGCATGCGACTGTACGAACTGTCCGCAGTGGATGATCTCGCGGAGAAACCGCGCCGCCTTCGGAATCCGCACCGCCATGATGGCGTCACATGCCTTTGATGCGGCCAATTGATGGCTGATCGGGCAGATTCCGCAAATGCGCGACGTAATTCCGGGCATCTCGTAAAATGGGCGGCCTTCGGTGAACTTCTCAAACCCGCGGACCTGCGTCACCTGGAACCGCGTATCGGCGACATTGCCCGCGTCGTCCAGTTGAATCGTCACCTTGGCGTGCCCTTCGATGCGGCTTACCGGCTCAATCGTGATGCGCTTCATTGTTGTTCCTATCCGAACTTGATCTTGCTCGTGGTTTCCAACTTGCGGCCCTCTACCAGCGTGTTCAACAGGGCCGCGATCACCTTCGTTTGCGGAGGACAGCCGGGCACGCTGAAATCAACCTTCACAAAGTCCTGTGCCGGGCGCGCCAGCTTCAGCAACCGCGGCAGGCCGTCGCCGGGGACGCACTTGTTGCCGTCCGATCCCTCTACGTAGATCCGCTGCAGCAGCTTGTTTACCGGAATGGTGTTGCGCATTCCGGCCACGTTGCCGGTCACGGCGCAGTCGCCCAGCGACACTAGCGTCTTCGTGTTCTGGCGGATGACCTGAATGTGGTCCGCGTCCGCCTGCGAACTTACCGCTCCCTCCACCAGCGTGACGTCCACGTCTTCTGGAAATTCCTGTGCGTCCACCAGCGGTCCGTACACAATATCCACCTTGCGTAGGATGGGGATGATGGCCGCATCCAGGTCGAGGATCGACATGTGGCAGCCCGAGCAGCCATCCAGCCAGACCGTTGCGAGCCTGAGCTTCCTCATGCGTGTACTCCTTTGCGGCGGGCCACTGTACTGATCGGCTTCATCGCCCGCACCATCTCCTCCACCGCCTTGCCTTTTTCCGCCAGCGCCCCGGTCGGACACACCTGCACGCACTTGCCGCAGTTGGTGCACGACTTCGAATCGCCCCAGTTCTGGTTCAGATCCGATGCGATACGTGCATGGATGCCACGCGACACCACATCCCATACATGCGCGCCTTCGATCTCGGCGCAAACCCGCACGCAACGGGTGCACAGAATGCAGCGATTGTGATCGAGCACAAAGCGCGGATGCGTGGCGTCCACCCGAAGTTTGGGGAAGTTGTAGGCAAATCGCACGCTGGTAACGCCCAGCGAATACGCCATGTCCTGCAGTTCACAGTGGCCGTTGGCCACGCATACCGCGCACACGTGGTTGCGCTCCACCAGCAGCAATTCGGTCGTGATGCGGCGATACCGCGATAACTTGGGCGAGGTCGTGGTCACCGACATGCCGTCCTGCACCGGCGTTGTGCACGCCGGGAACATGCGGTCGATGCCCGAAACCTCCACCATGCACAGGCGGCAGGCGCCTACGGACGACACGCCTTCGAGGTAGCAGAGCGTCGGGATGTACTTCCCGCTGGCGCGCGCCGCCTCAAGAATGCTTTGGCCTTCCAGAGCATTCACCAACTCGCCGTCGATACGCAGTGACACTTTCTTTTGCGGCAAAATCCAACCTCCTTCTCTAGCGCGACGCCGTCACTTTGATGTCGCAACGCAGGCAGCGGCAGGCTTCTTCGTGCGTCTCCTCGGCTGACAGCCCGACCACGACCTCTGCCGACGACTGCATCCGCTCGCGCACCGTCAACTCGCGCGGAGTATGGCGTCCGCTTTCGCTGACGTCTTTCGGCGGGGACTGCTCGTACTCCACCTTGGGGAACAGGCTGTCCCATCGGCCCATTTCAGAGTCCATCAGTTGCTCGTCGATGGCGCGGGCGGCACGCTTGCCGAACGCCATCGCGTTCGAGACGTTGGACGCGCCCGTCACCAGGTCTCCTCCGGCAAAGAAGCGCGGCCGGCTAGACTCCAGCCGATAGCGGTCCACCTCAATCGTGCCGTCATGCTTGATCTGCAGGCCCGACGCCTTGCAGAAGTCGAGGTCCACAGTTTCTCCCACCGCCAGCACTACCGAGTCACACTCAATACGCTGTACTTCATCAGTGAGCACCGGCTTGCGGCGGCCGGACTTGTCATACTCGCCGAGTCGTGTCTTGACGACTTCCAGCGCTTTCACATTTCCTTTGGCGTCGCCAATGATCCGGTGCGGCGCCGACAGGAAAACAATGCGCGCGCCTTCCTTCTCGGCTGCCTCGGTTTCCTCTTCGATCGCAGGCATGTCCTTGCGCTCGCGGCGATACACCACCACAACCTCTGCGCCTTTGCGCAATGCCGTCCGCGCCGAGTCGATGGCGGCGTTGCCGCCTCCAATCACCGCAACCTTGCGCCCGAGACTCACCGATTCACCTTTAGCCACGGTCTCCAGCAAAGGCAACGCCGGATAGACTCCCTTCAGTTCAGTTCCAGGCAGATAGACCCACGACTCTTTCCACGTCCCGATGGCTAGAAACGCGGCATCGAAGCGCTCGTCCAGTTCGTTGAGCGAGACGTCTGTGCCGATGCGCGTATTGAGCGCGAACTTCACACCCAACCGCTCGATCAGTTCAATCTCGCGCCGCAACACCGGCTTGGGCAGCCGATATTCCGGCAGCGCAAAGCGCAACATGCCGCCGGCTTCCGGCAGGGGATCGAACACCGTTACATCGTGCCCCAGCAACGCCAGGTAAAACGCTGCAGTCAGCCCCGCCGGTCCGGCGCCGGCAATCGCGACTTTGCGTCCCGTGTGCTCCAGTGCGCGATTCGCAAGCCGCTCAGCCGCTGCTTCAAACCGGTCGGTCAGCAGTATGCTATCGGCAATAAAGCGGTGCACTTCGCGCATGTTGACCGACGCGTCCATCGTCAGGCGCCGGCAACGCTCGTCGCACGGATGCTGGCACACTCGCCCGGTCGACGCCGGCAGCGGGTTATCCAGAATGACCGACTCGAACGCGTCGTCCAGCCGATCTTCCTTGAACAACTGCAGGAAGCGCGGAATGTTCATATGCAGCGGGCAACTGTTTTCGCACGGAGACAGCGCCAATTCCGTGCACACCCCGGCTTGGCAGCGTTGCGCCACGATGTGGTCTTCGAACTCGTGGCGGAAGTGCCGCATGGTGGTCATTACCGGGTTCGGGGCAGACTGCCCCAGGCCGCACAGCGAGCAATCCCGGATGTACCGGCTCAACTCCTCCATCGTTTCCATGTGCTGCATCCGTCCGCCGCCGGTAGTAATCCGGTTCAGGATGCGCAGCGACTTATTCAGGCCCACGCGGCAGGGCACGCACTTGCCGCACGACTCGGAATTAGTGAACTCGATGAAGTAGCGGGCGACGTCAACCATGCAGTTGTCTTCGTCCATCACCACCATGCCGCCCGAACCCATGATCGACCCCAGTTGCGCCAGGCTCTCGTAGTCCACCGGCGTGTCGAACATTTCGTGCGGAATGCATCCGCCCGATGGCCCGCCCGTCTGTACGGATTTGATCGTCCGTCCGCCGACGCCGCCTTCGCCAATGTCGTACACGAACGTCTTCAACGTAGTGCCCAGGGGCATCTCGACCAGTCCCGTGCTATGCACCTTGCCCACCAGCGAAAACACCTTTGTCCCCGGACTCTTGGCGCTGCCGGTTTCCGTAAACCACGCGGGCCCTTTCGTCACGATGGGCGCGATGTTGTACCAGGTTTCAACGTTGTTGATGTTGCTCGGCTTGCCCCACAATCCCTTCTGCGCAGGAAAGGGAGGCCGTGGCCGCGGCCTCCCCGCCTCGCCTTCCAGCGAAGCAATCAAGGCCGTCTCTTCTCCGCAGACAAATGCGCCTGCGCCCTCGACCAACTCGATGTCGAACTTGAATCCTCGTCCCAGGATGTTTTCTCCCAGGAGTCCGTACTCGTGCGCTTGTTCCATCGCTTTCCGCAAACGATGCACCGCCAGCGGATACTCGGCGCGAACATAGATGATGCCCTGGCTTGCTCCGGTCACGTATCCGCCGATGATCATGCCCTCGATCATCGAGTGCGGATCGCTCTCGATCTCGTTCCGGTTCATGTACGCGCCGGGATCGCCCTCATCGGCATTGCAGATGAGGAACTTCTGGTCCGCTACTGCCTTCCGCAGAAACTCCCACTTGTTGCCGGTAAGGTAACCGGCGCCGCCACGGCCGCGCAGCTTCGCCGCCTTGATCTGCTCAACCACGGCTTCAGGCTTTGCGTCGATCAGCGCCTTGTACAGCGCCTGGTAGCCTCCGACCGCGATGTATTCCTCGATATCGTCCGGGTTGATCAGCCCGCAGTTGCGCAGCACGATCTTCTTCTGTCCCTTGAAGAACGGAACTTCATTCCACCCGGGACCTCCGGATAGCCGTGCCCGTAACGAATGGACCCGGTGATGTGGTCCCATTCCTCAACCTTGCAATACACCAGGTCAGGTGTGATATTTCCACCGATGACGTCATGCACGATCCGGTCGGCATCGCTGGCTTGTACTTGGTGCAGGATCAGCAGCGGCTGCCCGGGAACATGCACGTTGACCAGCGGCTCCTGACAGCAGGCGCCAAAGCAGCCTACTGAGGCCAGAAAGAATTCCTCGCCACTGATGTCGATGGCCTCGGCAAAGGCGTGATACAGGCCCTCGGCGCCGTTGCCGCGTCCACAGGTCCCCATTCCCACCGCGATCCGCGGAACCGTTGGCAACAGCTTGCTCAGCCCAATTTCGCGAACGCGATTGAATACGCCGATGTCCTCGATGCGCGGCATTATTCAACCTCCCGTTCCAGCGCGCGCACTTCACGCTGCAGGGTGCGCTCGTTCACGTGGCCGCAGATGCGGTGATCGATCTCCACCACCGGCGCCAGCGCGCACTGTCCAAAGCATGCGACCGTCCGCACCGTGAACTTGCCATCCTTCGTGGTGAGCGACAGCTTGTCGGCTTCTGCGGTGGCTTCTTCTTCGTTCAATCCCAGCCCCAGTTCCAGACGCAGGCTCTCCAGCAAGTTCCGCGAATTGCGCGTGTGGCACGCGGTTCCGCGGCAAATGCAGACGGTGTGGTCGCCCTGCGGGTCTAGGTTGAACAGCGCGTAAAATGTCGCGAAGCTGTAGATCCGCGCCAGCGGAATATCCAGCTTTGCTGCCACATACCGCAGCGCTTCAGCTGACAGGTACTTGTGAGGATGGTGTTCCTGGATGGCTTCGAGGATTCCCAGCAACGCGCCCGGTCGGCCCAGGTTACTGGCAACGGTCTGATCGATGAAGGCTTGTTCGCCGCCATCAGGGAGTGTCGGCAATGCTGACATGTGCTTGGGCGCTCCTTTCGTGAGAGGACCAGCACGGCGCACAATTCGGCGCGTGAAACGGCTCCAGGATCGCAGCGCGGTTCGCGATGAACCGCCCCGCTCCTGCTATCTACGAGCTTGTTCTAAATTGTCGCGGAACTCTGTGAGAGGGGTCACGTCGGCAGGTGATAATGCGCACGCACACCAGGAAATGGGAACTCAATTCCAAATTGAAACAAATGTTACTAAAGTAATGTCGCGACCCCTTGCCAATTCCAGAGACTTGCTGTCCCTATTTGCCGCCGGTTTCATTCCACAGGAAGGCCAACTCATCTGCCGTGTCGTTTACCAGTTGCGTGATCGACACCCCGGAGCTGTGCCCCGCCTTCAGTTCATAGTGCAGCAGGATCGGCCGGTCGCTGCCGCTATCGGCCTGCATCAGCGCCGTCATCTTGCGGGCGTGCAGCGGATCGACGCGTGTGTCCGAATCGCCGGTATTGAACATGATGGCCGGATATTTCAACCCCTTTTTCACGTTTTGATAAGGCGAGTATTTCAGCAGGTAAGGGAACTGCTCGGTATTTTCGGCGGAACCATACTCCGTCGTCCACCAGCGGCCGACGAGAAAGTTCTGGTACCGCAACATGTCGAGCAGGGGATATCCACACCAGATGGCGCCGAACATTTCCGGATGCTGAGTCATCGCCACTCCCATCAGCAGTCCCCCGTTGGAGCGCCCACGGACCGCCAAGTGTGCCGGAGACGTGTATTGCTTGTCGACCAGGTACCGCGCCGCCGCAAAATAGTCGTCAAATACGTTTTGCTTCTTCTCGAACATGCCGGCCTTGTGCCAGGCTTCGCCGTACTCGCCTCCGCCCCGCAGATTGGGCTGCGCATAGTACCCGCCCTGCTCCATCCACCACGCGTATTCCGGGTCCCAATGCGGCACCATGCTCACGTTGAAGCCCCCGTAGGCGAACATCAGCGTAGGGGTCTGTCCGTTTCGCTTCAACCCCTTCTTGCCCGAGATGAATATGGGCACGCGCGTGCCGTCCTTGGAGGTGCAGAATACCTGCGACACTTCATACTGTTCAGAGGCAAACGGCACGTGCGGCTTGGCGAAGACTTCTGTCTTTCCCGTGGCCACGTCGTAGTGGTAAATCGCCGGCGGAATAGTAAACGACTCGAAATTGTAGAACCCGTTATTGGAAGCCTGCAGGCCATAGACCGCCGATGCCGCCCCCAGTGTTGGATAGGCAATCTTCCCAGCCGCCTTGCCGTCCAACGTATAGATCTCGGTCTGCGTAATGACGTCATGTAGTCGAGTGACAAACAGCTTGCCGCCGACGATCGACATCGCCTCGATCACATCTTTGCCTTCGGGAATGATCGTCCGCCATTTGTCCGGCGCGGGCGAACTGAGATTGATCTCGATGACCCGATAGTTCTCCGCCTGGTAGTCGGTGAGGACGTACAGCGAGTCGCCGTAGTTTTCCGGTCGGAACTGGCTGTCGATTCCATGGATCACCGGCACAATCTTCGAAGTCGAGGAACGCAAGTCCTTCGCATAGATGTCCACCCGCTTGGCAGGCACGCCGTGGCCGACATGAATCAGCAAGTACCGGCCGTTCTCGGTGACCTCCGGATAAATAAGATCCATCGCTCCCAACGTCTCGCCACCAACAGACTTACCAAAGATCATCGCGTCGGCTGAAACGGATGTTCCGAGCTGGTGGTAATACACCAGCGAACCCGATTGCTCAAACTTCGAGTAGTAAAGTCCCTTCTCATCCGGGCTTAGCGACACTCCGCCGTATCGCGCCGGCGGAAAAACATCGGGCAATTCCTGGCGTGTCTTCACATCGAGCAGGTGGATCGATTGTTCATCGGCGCCACCCACTCGAACTTCATACACCAGCAGGTTGCCGTCTTTCGATATGTCCGCAATGTTGATCGACGTATTCTGGTCGGCGCTCAGCCCGGTAGCGTCCACAAGCTTCTCATCGCTGCCTTTGAGGCCCTTACGCACGTAGATCGATCCTTGGTTCTCTTCCGGCAGCCGTTTCTTGAAGAAATACCGTTCCCCGCGTTCCACCGGAATACTGAAGCTCTCTACCCGCACGAGTTCCGTGAGTCGCTTCACAATCTCGGGACGCACCTTCACTTGTGCCAGGTACTCCTCGGTGTATTTGATCTGCGAATTCAGCCATTCGCGCGTGGCGGGGCTCTTCGAATCCTCCAGCCAGCGGTAGGGGTCCGTGACCGTGACCCCATGAATGGTCTCCGTCACCGGTTCGACTTTCGTCGGTGGCGGAGGCGGCAGCAACACGCCGTTACCACCGTGTATGGTGTCGGAGTTGTCGGCGGAAAATGAGGTGGAGGCAATACCCATCACAAGGAGAGCAAACCAGACTTTGATCATCATGGCAGTTGAAATAGGATACAGCAGACACGGCGCCCGCGAGTGTTGAGTCAGGGCACGACTTCACAGGCTGCGAAAAAAAGCGGTTTTGGGTAGAGCTGACCTTTAGGTCAGTGGCTAAGCCGTCTATTCCGACCAGCCGAGCGGACTTCAGTCCGCGAGGCGTGAGACTTCACGACTTTTTCAGCGCCTCTTCAGTCTTGCTAATGCGCCTTCCGTTCCTTCTGACGACTGACAACCGGTAACTGGCCGCTGTTTTATTGCGGAGCCGACGTGCTCGCGGCCGTCAGATGCGCCAGTGCAGCTCGTACTTGCTGCGCCTCAGCTCCGCTGGGAGCCTCGCTCAGGTAGGTCTCGTACTCGGTATACGCCTGCTGGGGCTCGCCTTCTTGTTCCAGCGCCCTGCCCGCAATGTAGTGCACTAGCGGGTAGCCTTCGTGCGGAAGTTGGTGGGTCTTCCGCGCCGTGGCCAGCGCACCTTCGATGTCGCCGGACTGTGCCTCCGCCACACACAAGAGCGTCAGTGTCACCGGATTCAGTGGCTCTACCAGTAGTGACTTCTTGAGCAAGTCTTGCGCCCGGACGAAGTTGCCGTCGTTGATCAGGATGCGTGCTAGGTTTCGATCGGCATCGGCGTTCTTCTCGTTCAGTGCCACCGATTTTTCAAACGCCTGCCGGGCTTTCTCCACTTGATTCGACTGGTAATACATCACTCCGAGATTGTTGTAGGCGGCGTCGTAGGCAGGGTAGATGGCAATAGCCTTCTCGAAGTACTCCGCTGCCTTCGGAATGTCGTGATGCTCCCACGCATCCATCCCTTTGCGGAAGGCTTTTTGGGCATCGGATGGAATGCGTAATTCCGCCGCCGACGTCACGGGCGAAGTGTTGGGCTTGCTGGTCGCCTCAGTCTGGCTAATCTTTGGTTTCACCTTGACAAAGACGGTCTTGCTCTTGTCCAGGTCGTCCACCCTGAACGTAGCCGACGCAGATCCTTGTAGCGTGCTCCCCTCAACCTGTAGCCGGTACTCTCCAGGAAATGTCACCTGGAATGTCACTCGCCCGTCCGCATCGGTAAATGCGTTCGCCACAGCAACGCCGACGCCCGTCAACAATTCCACGTGTATTCGGTCACCGGCTGACCGTTCGTTGTCGAGCGTGACTCGAACCAGAATTTGTGCGTTCGTTTGACGGTTGTTGTCTACGCCCTGCCCCGAGCACAACACCGGTATGAGGAGCAGGGAACCCAGCGCGAGGAATGTGCAACGAATCCGCGGCATACCATTTCACGGCGGGAGTCTGCCGCCGCTCTGTGGCAGAATTGTACGCCACTTCGTCGCTGCTGATTGTCAACTCTTTGCTACCAATCGCTCCCGTGTTGACGGCGAAGCCCGTCCGCCCACCCTGCAAGGATCGCCCTACGGCTTCATCGGAACGTACATCGGGTCTCCGGGTTTCGCGTTTCGGACCGTGTAGTCCGACGGCACCTGGAACAACGACGCATCTGGCGCGCCCTGCGTGACGTTCGCCAGCTTTGTGGTCACTGTACCCATCATCGGGTCGGTGTGTACGGTCAGCACCGCGATCTGCAATTCCGGCGAATACCAGCGTTCCGTGGAGACCGTAATGGGTTTCTCATTGCCCATTGCTCCGGCCGGAATCGTGCGCGTTACCCTGATTCCTTCCGCCTCGATCCCATTGATCGACTTGGTCCCCAGGCTTTCCCGATTCACCGCCCCGGGGCCGCCCATCATTCCCATGGCATGCTCGTGGGCCTCGCGGCCGGCGCCCGCGTGTTGGCCGCCACGCAGCGGCGCCTGGCGCGCCGTCTTATTGTCCGGGTTCAGCATGTACCGGGTTCCAGCTACAGGATCTGTGATGACAATCAGGTTGTGCTTGATCGTGCCCGTCGCGGGCATTGCCAGGTCCACACCCAACTCGCGCCGCACACGTCCTTCCGCATCGCGATACACCTTCGATTGCGACTCACTGTGGATCTTGTTGCCGTCGGCCAGCGTTGTGTCGCGAGTGATTACGATCTCACCGCTCAGCGGTACGCCTTTTACGGTCTTTCCTTCGCCGAAGTCACCCATGGCTCCATGAGCGCCCATCATCATCATGTCGTGCGGCGGAGGCGGAGGTGGTGCCTGTGCGACTATCGATCCTGCGGTCAGCACAGTTACGGCCAGCACCCACAAAAGAAAAGTCACGCGATATTTCGATTTCATCATTCCACCTCGTAACCCAACCACAAACGGTCTCAATTCACGATTCGCATGCCGCGAACCAATCCATCTTCCCCAATGACCACGTCAGCCAGCACGGTTTGCCCGCCACTTCCATCCGCCGACGCCGAACCCGTCGCCGGCAACTCCATCCGTATGACCTGTTCGTCGCCGGAGCACATCAGCGGGTCGCACAACATCAACGGTACGTACCCGGCGCTTTCACGGACGCTCGTCTCAGTCTCTGTCTGGGCCGCCACCGCCCGCTTCGCGGTGACCACCGGAACTCCACTGCTGGCGCTTCCTGCAACCTTTCCCGACGCACCGCTCGTCGCAGGTTCCGTCACTTCATCCTTGCCAGCCGTCGTTGAGCGGACCGAGCCAGTGCTCTGCGGCATCGTGACTGTCGCCTCAGCGGATTTCGCCTTGTTCTGCGAGTCTCGCAAAAGGCGCACTCCCAGGAAGACGCCTACGATGAGCGCCGCAGCCACCGCAGCATATGCACCGTACTCAAACACCCGGCTCAGCGTCCACAGTGACGCCGTCGCCCGTTGTGGCATAACCACCACCGGCGTCGCAAAGTCGTGCTTCCGGAATGCCTCCAGGACAGCCTGCTCCACCTGCGGACCGGCTTGCTGGTCCGCCGTTTCGGAACTCACCGCCAACAACGCATTCCCCAGCGCGCGATGCGACTCCAGCCACTCCCGGCACGAGCGGCATTCGCCCGCATGTGCAGAAAGCGGCTCTTCCTTCCCCGGCAATCGCAGCAACTGCGACGGCGTCAGCAGTTCAGCGGCATCCATAAATTCTCGACAGGTCATGACAGGCACCTCGCGGCATTACTCGACAACCCCGTCAACGACGGGGCCGTGTTCTTCAGCTTCTTCATCAATATGTCGTGTGCGCGATGCAGTCTCGATCGCACCGTTCCCAACGCGCATCCCAGGGCCTGCGCCGCATCGGCATACGACTGTTCCTGCAAATCGCACAACACCACAACTTCCCGATAATGTTCCGGAAGCGACAGCACCGCCTTCCTCACCGCCTGGGTCGTTTGCACCCGCGCGATGTCCCTCACCGGATCGAAATCCGTCACCAGCGCCGGATCATCCTCTTCGGCGGGAACGGTGTGCATCGCCTCCGAGTAGCTCTTCTCCATGGCGCGCCTCACGTAGTTCCGCGCGACGCCAAACAGGTAAGCTCCCAACGCCGCGCGCTCCGGATCGAAATCGCGCCCGCGCTGCAGCAGGAAGATGAACACCTCTTGCACCACTTCCTCGGCCACCTGGGGAGAACCGCTCATATGCAAAGCAAACCGATAAACAGGCCCCTGCCTCCGCCGGTAGAGGGCGGTAAAGGCGTCTTCGTTTCCGTCCAGCGCCAGTTGCAGCAGCTGTTCGTCGGTATGCTCGGCTAGCAACGCCACCTCGGCCCGCCGCGGCGGGCTGTCGATTCCATTAGTATTTCACCCCCGACAAGCAAAAAGTTCCGGCGAGTCTAGTAGGCGAAAGTGGGACAACAGCCCGGGTTTCGTGACTCGAAAAGCCTGCTTGCCGAGTCTTTTAAAGTCAATGACTTAGAGGGAAACGGCTGCCAGCTGTGGACCCTCGCTCCCCGTCTTCTCGTCTCCGACTCTCGGAGGCGGTGCCCTCAGCGCCGTCTTAAACCGCGACCACGTGTGACCCGGTACCTGCTGGAGCGGCGGCATACGGCTGCCCCACCACAGCCGCCCGCAGTTGCGCGCAATGGCCGACGAATTTTGTCTGCCTTTGGAGCGCGCTTCAACTCTGGACGAGCGCGCACGCTCTGTCGCTTCCACCAACAAACTGCGCAGCATGGGATTGCCCTGCTTGCTGATCGCCCCCAGATGCTGCCGCCCTCCGCTGGAATGCTCCGCCGGATTCAGCCCCAAATAGCTGACCACCTGGCGGCTGCGCGCGAAGCGCTCGATGGTGCCCAGCGTCAGCGAAAACGCCAGCGCCGATGGTCGGATTCACTTGACACGAATGCTCTCCAACAGCTTCTCCTACTGGATTGTCATCCCTCGCGGCGCCGCCACATCCAGCTTGGTCACGCGCCGGTTCAGCTCGTCCAGCAACTCCAGCGAATCCTCGCGCCGCTGTTTTGTCCAGCCCGCCAGCGGCAACTCTTCCAACCGCTGCCGTCCGGCTGCGCTCCACAGCTTGCGCTTCTGCTGCACTCCCTGATTCAGCGCCAGATGCTGCAACTCGTTCTTCACCTGCCGCCGCATGCAAACCAGCTTGTGACGATGCAGCAGCAACTGCCGCACATCGCGCTGTTCCACGCTCGGCACCCATACCCGCGGAAAGCGACCCTCCAGCAGCAACTGCAGCAACAACTGCGCATCCGCCGGTCCGTCTTCTGCTTGCGCACTTCCATGGCCGGATCTTGCCGGCATCGCCCAGCCACAACTCATGGCCCAGCGACGCCAGCAGGCGCTCGAACCACAGCGTATTGCCGCAGGCTTCCATGCCACCAGCACGGCCCCTTCAGCTCGGGATAAACTGCCATGCCTCGTCGGGCGTCAGCTTGCGTTCGTGTACTCTCCCGTCTGCTATCGACCATGGCAATTTGTTGGAAACTCGGATGGAAATCACATCCTATCGCCGCGGGGGATCTGCTTTTCCTCTTGTGGGATTCAGGAGACTACCCGTGCACTGAGCCACGCGGACTCTATCGCTTCGCGCTGCCCGGACATTTCTGCTCCTGGGTTAGCGTCCAAAGCGGGGACGAGAACCTGGGCCACCGACCGGGGGACCTGTAGCTTTCCTACTGACTCTCAAGTCGACCTCTGCTACCCTTCGCCTGTAGCCAGATCCCAGCGCCATGAAAGTCTTTCTCTCGCACAGTACCAAAGACGCCGACTTCGTGAAGCAGCTCGCCGCCGCCATCATCGGCGCGCGCTCGGAAGCCTGGCGCTGCGAGGTCGATATCGAAAAGCACGAAAACTTCGTCGCCGAAATCGACAAGGGATTGAAGTGGTGCGATGTCGCTCTCCTCATCTGGTCGCCCGACGCCGCCGCTTCCAAATGGACCGAAGAAGAATGGACCTCCGTCTTAGCCCGCCAGGTGACGGAGCAGAAGACGCGCCTCGGCATCGTCATGTTGCGCGACCATCCCCTGCCCGAGCTTCTGCGCACCAAGAACTACATCGACGCGCGCCGCGACCCGCAAGAGGCCCTTCGCCAAACCGTAGCCTGGCTCGAGCAGCGCGAGAGCGTCAAGCGCTTCCTCGGTTTGCCCGAGTATCGCCCCCAGGACTTCGTCGGTCGCGGCCCTTATCTCCAGCAACTGCGCAGCACCCTCTCCGGCGAACCCATGGTCTTCCTCCTCCACGGCGAGCCTGGCACCGGCAAATCCACCCTCGCCCTGCAATTCGCCTGGGACGCCCAGAAAGACTTCGACGCCGTCGTCTTCCAGACCTGCGGCCAGCGCCCGCTCGACGCCATCACCGCCGAGCTGGTCGAGCGCCTGCCCATCGACGTAAAGACCCTCGCGCCCGACCGCCAGCGCGACGCCGCCAAACAATGGCTGCGCCAGCGCCAGTCGCTGCTCGTCCTCGACGACGTCTGGTCCAACGGCGATGGCAAAATCGAAGTCACCCAACTGGAGCCCGGTCCCGCCTGCTCCGTGCTCTACACCTCGCGCCTCAAGTCGCTGCCCGGCCTCACTCCCAAAAAGCAGACCTGTGAGGTGGAGAAGTTCACCGACGCCGAAGCCGAAGAACTGTTCCACACCTACCTCGATCCCGTATTCAGCCAAAGAAGAGGTGGACAAGAACCGCCAGCCGCTGCTCGACTTCGCCGCCCGCGTCGAAATGCTGCCCATCGCCGTTGCCGTTGGCGCCAGCCTGCTGCGCGACAAGTCGGCAATGGCGCTGAGTAAGGCCGTTTCGAAGCTGCAACGTCAGTTCCCTGCCGATGGCGAAAAGAACGTCAACGCTCTCTTCGCGCAAGCCATCGAGTCTCAGCCCGAGCGCGAGCAGCAGCTGCTGGCGGCCTGCGCCGTGTGCGTGCAGGAAGGCTTCTGGTTGCCGCTCGCCGCGCAGATAGCCGAACTCAGTAACGATGACGTCGATGATGCAGCGAATGTGCTGGTACGCGGCTCGCTGCTGCGCGTGCTCGATCGCGACCGCCAGCGCTTCCAGTTACACGCACTGCTGCGCGATCAACTGCGGGCGCGCGCCGGCCCAGACGGTCTGGCTGGGTTACAGGAGCGCCATGCGTCGACGCTGGAGGAATTGTTCAAGGACTGGGAGACGCGCTGGCAGCGACTGCCGCGAGTGCCTGGAGGAGATCATCGGCGCAACACGTTTCTTCTCGGAAGCTGGCGAAGAATCACGGGCAGCGGAACTTAGTTTCTGGGGATACGACATCGCCGCCACAATCGGGGAGTTGGACGTTGCATTTCGGATTGTGAAGCAGGAGGAATCATTCTGGATTGGTCGCGACGATCGCGAGGCGAAAGATGCCCTGCAGCGCAGCTACGGCAACCAGGCGAAGATCCTGCGCATATGGGGGCGGTCGGAGGAGGCGCTGGCACTGCACAAGAAACAAGAAGCCATCTGCCTGGAGCTGGGCAACAAAGACGGGCTGCAGCGCAGCTACGGCAACCAGGCGCTGATCTTGCAAGCTTGGGGGCGGCTGGAGGAGGCGCCTGGCCCTGCACAAGAAGGAAGAAGCCATCTGCCTGGAGTTGGGCAACAAGGACGGTCTGCAGAAGCAGCTACGGCAACCAGGCGCTGATCCTGCAAGCATGGGGGCGGCTGGAGGAGGCGCTGGCCCTGCACAAAAAGAAAGAAGCCATCTGCCTGGAGCTGGGCAACAAGGACGGCATGCAAGCCAGCTACGGCAACCAGGCGCTGATCCTGCAAGCCTGGGGGCGGCTGGAGGAGGCCCTGGCCCTGCACAAGAAAGAAGAAGCCATCTGCCTGGAGCTGGGCAACAAAGACGGTTTGCAACGCAGCTACGGCAACCAGGCGCTGATCCTGCATAGCTGGGGGCGGCTGGACGAGGCGCTGGCCCTGCACAAGAAAGAGGAAGCCATCTGCCTGGAGCTGGGCAACAAGGACGGTCTGCAGCGCAGCTACGGCAACCAGGCGCTGATCCTGATAAAACAGGGGCGACTGGCGGAAGCCCTAACCCTATTGCAAAGAAGCGAGGCCATCTGCCTTGAACTGGGGCAAACAAGAGTGGCCTCGGCTATTGCTACTGGCAGTGGGCTGATCTGGAGGCCGCACGGGCGACCGCGCCGCCCAACAGCAGAAGCTCCAGCAGGCCCTCGCCCTCTTCACCGAACTCAACATGCCCCGCGAGCGCGACGCCGTCCAGGCCGAACTCGACCAACTCCCCTCCGCCGACTCCTAGACCAATGTCAAATTCACGACGCGGCGGGTAGTCACTCAGTCGCGGAGCGACGATGTGCTTTTAGGCGTGGGCGTCAGCCCGCGCATCATGCCGCCCAAAAACCACCAGCCGCGGAGCGGCGTCTTTGCCGTCCCACTCCCAAAATGTGAGACACAAGCCCTCGCCCTCTTCACGAACTCAACCTGCCCCGCGAGCGCGACGCCGTCCAGGCCGCCCTCGACCAACTCCCCTCCGCAAATACCTAAGCGGAAGTCAGAGTCCCGCGTGCGGGACGAAATAAGAAAGCCCAGCGCTTCAGCGCTGGGAAAGCTGTTATTAGAGATTTCGAGCCGGTTTTAACCGGCGGCACTCTTTCGCGAGGTCTTTAGCCCGAGCGCCTCCGTGACGAAAACACCCCTCGCTATCACACACCCCTGTGTCCCAAGTCCTTGCCCTCCCGCTCCCTGCCCGGTAAACCATCTACGTGAGGCGAGGGATTTGTGTCTCTCGCCTCGCGGCCGGCACCAAGGGTACGGGTCAACAGGGCTCTTTGATAACTAAAAGGTAAACTGAGGCCATCCCGGCTAGTAAACAGTCTCGGCGATTTTACCCCTTTGTTTCTAAGACTTTAGCTATAAGTGCTAATGTTTGTGCGAACTTACGCACACTCGTGCGATAAACCCTTTGTTTTCAAGATCGGGTGAGGGGGGAGGGGGTACCTACGATGCGGCTTTCGCTATCGCCAAACATACCGCCCCGACGCACGCGAAGAACGCCGCCATCGCCGCCACAATCAGCGGCAGGGCAAAGAACGTCCGGTTCCAACCCACTCCCAGGCGAGCTTGTGTCGGATTCGCGGCGTCGTACCGAATCCGGTGGTGGCTACCTACCGGAAATTGCTGGGTGCGCTGCAGCGTAGCTTCGTAGTTGGTGCTTTCGAAGCTGGTCATCTCGGCCGTGATCGGCTGGCCAGCCACCGTGTACAGCACCTGGAGCTTGGCGCGGTACAGGTTTTCGTGTCCCGCGGGAGGACCGGCCACAACCTCGCTTTGCAGCACTTGGGCGTCGGTCTCCGGCCAGGTCTGTAGCACGCGCACCTGGTGCCAGAAAAACGGCAGGCTGAAAATCAAGAAGACCGCCGCGAAGATGAAATTGGCAGCCGCGATGATTCGCAGCGTTCCGTGCTTTTCGCTCACGTTCGCTCTTACTTGGACCGCTCGAGGTCCTTCATTTCTCTGCGCACGCTGCGGTAGCGGCCCACAAGGTACCAGATGTACCCGAGCTCGATGACCCAAACCACCGCATACGCCGACTTCAAGGCAACGATTCCAGTCATCGCGCGACTCCCTTCAGGGCAAGCTGGGCATGAGCGGCTTCCACCTGGTTCTCCATTTTTTGCAGAACGTAGCGCGCCACGATCAAGCAGATGCCCACGAAGGTAAACGCCAGCAGGTTCCACAGGAAGGCATGCAACATTTCAGGAGCCAATCCGGAATTTTCTCCGCCGCCCATCACCGGCGAAGGATGCTGCGTGCGGAACCAGCGAATCGACATGTACACGATCGGCACATCGACGAATCCGAAGATCCCCAGCGCCGCCGCCAGCACCTGCGTCTGGCTGCCGGAAGCGAACCGCCGCAGCACGAGGTAGCTGACATAAATCAGCCACAGCACCAGCGTCGTCGTGAGCCTCGCATCCCACGTCCACCAGATGCCCCACACCGGACGCGCCCAGATCGGCCCGGTGATCAGCACGATGGTGCAAAACACCACGCCGACTTCGGCGCTCGCCGCCGCCAGCGCATCGGCATTCAGGCTTCGCCGCCACAGGTACACAATCGAGGCCAGGAAGTTGACGAAGAAACACACGCCCGCCACCCAAGCCGAAGGCACGTGATAGTAGAAGATGCGCTGCACGTCGCCCATGGTCTGCTCCGTAGGAGCCACCACCAGCGCCTGGTAAGTGCTGAAGCCCAGCAGGGCCAGCGTAAACACGATGAAGCCAATGCTAAAGAATTTTCATTCTGCGTTAAGCACACTTTCAAAAAGGAGAAGACAGACCAGCGTAAACACCACATCGTAAACCAGCAGCATCTTCAGCCAGAAGTCCGGCGTTCCGTCCCCGGTGAGAATCATGGTTGTTGCGTCCACCATCGCCAGCAGCGCCGGAATCGAAATAGGGAAGAGAATCAGCGGCAGCATGATTTCGCGGCTGCGCGTGCGAATCGAAAGCGCCGCGAAAAACGTGCCGTTCACCACCAGCGCCCAAGTTCCCAGCAACGCCACCACCACCAACTGCCAGACTGGCCCGATCGAGCGCAACTGATAGAACACCACAAACAGCGGCGCCATCAGCGCTTCCAGAATCACGACAAACAGGAAATTGCCCAGCACCTTGGCGACGAACAACGCATTCGGAGGCGCCGGCGAAACGCGATAAGCATCCAGCACCTGGTTGCGCAACTCGCGTGCCCAAGTCTGGTTCAGCGCCACCACTGCCGCGAACAGAAACGCCACCCAAATCAGCCCGCCGGCGATGCGCCGTCGACTCCTCCGCATTCGGGTTGAAGGCGAAGCTGAAGATCACGACTACCAGCAGCGAGAAAAACAGCATGGAGTTGATGGCGTCTTTGGAGCGCCACTCCATGCGCAGGTCTTTCAGCAGCGTCCGCGTCGTCACGCTCAGGCTGCTCATTGTGCGCCTCCCTGCGAAACTACCGCCGACTCCGCACTGCGATTGCGAACGCTCGCGCGCCACAATCTCTCCCGCCGCCATCTGCACAAACTCGTCGGCCACTGGTTCCATCAGCGGCGCCTGATGAGTCACGACAAAGATCGTCTTTCCCTGGTCGCGGACCCGCCCCAAAATCGCCGCCATGTCGCGCGCCGAGCGCACATCCACGTTGGAGAACGGCTCGTCCAGCAGCATCAACTCCGGATCGTGCAGCACCGCCCGCGCCAGCGAAAGCCGCTGCCGCATGCCTTGCGAATACTGCCCGACGCGCCGCTCGAGCTCCGGATCGAGCCCGACCTGCTGCATGGCCGTTCGGCAAACCGCGTCGTCGTGGATTCCGTACAGCCCCGCGAAATACCGCAGGTTCTCCATGCCGTTCAGCTCGTCATAGAGCAGCGGAGCATGTCCCATGTAGCCGATCCGGTGCGCCACGTCCCGTGACTCTTGCTGAGCCCAGCAGCGTGACCGAGCCCTGGCTCGGCTCCATCAGTCCGGCGACCACGCGCAGCAGCGTACTCTTGCCCGCGCCGTTGTCGCCGACAACAACGTAAAGCTTGCCGCGCACAAAGCTTTGGGAGATTCCCCGCAATGCGGCGAATCTCCCAAAGAACTTGACCAGATCTTGTAGAACGATGACGGGTTGATTGGAGGACTCGGCGGTTCCCGTCATGGTGAAAGGCTCGCCGGATGGCGGCAAGCTATTGCCCATTGCCTCCCGGCTGTGCGGCATTCTGCGCGGTCTTCGGCAGGAGCCTCGCCAGCCGCCGGCGTCGCACCCGGCTTCGGCGCGTACTTTGGAGGCGCACTTGGCTTGGATGTTGCTGGCGTGAAAGACTCCGTCGCGCCCGTACTTACCTTCGGCCAGCGCCTGGGCGTTGTCCTTAAAGGTGTCCGGAGGAGCTTCCGTCCCGCTGTACACCACCGGAATCATCTTGCCCTCTTCTTCCAGATTGAACTCCAGATGCGTTCCCTGGCGCTTGATCGAGCCCGGCGCCACGTTTCCGGCCACGCGCAGCCGTTTGCTGTAGGCGCTGTCGCCCATGCCGTTCAATTCTTTGATGGTGACGTAATAGCTCTTGCTGTCCTGAACGCCCGTGTACGCAAGGTAGCCCAAGGCAACCAGAATGACGGCGATAACCGCGCCGAAGCGCATATATTTGCGTGACTGCGATGACATACTGCGATCCACCCTCAGATGGACTTAAGGATACTGCGTTTAGCAGCCCCGCGCCACGTGATTCTCGATCGGGACAGATTTTGGCCGCGCGGGGCTGTTGCGGGTGAATCCTTGAGCCGTACGGTCAGAATTCCACCCCGATTTGAGTGCTACTAGGCGGCGACGGGTCTAGGCGACCGACTCGCCGTAAACCTCCTGCATCGCCTGTAACCAGTCCTGCTCGGGCGATCCGCCCATGCCGCCACGACGTAGATACAGCTCGTAGGCGCGGGCGCGGACTTTCTCTTCCAGCGACTGCATCACCAAAACTTCGCGCTTTATTTCCGGCTTTGCTTCCTGTGCCGCCGGTGCGGCTACTACTTCCTTGACTTCCTTCGTCTTTGCGGGCTTCGCGGCGACCTTCTTCACGCTCTTAACCACTTTAGTGCTATCTTCGGGCGCGCTGGCGGTCTTGCGAGTGCGTTTCTTGGGGGTCTCTCCGTCGGTGGCCTTCGGTGTGTTAGGCATTTCTTAAGTAATCTCCTAAAAAAGTAATTCGCAACGAGACAGTGCCGCCGGAATAGGGATCTGCTGGAAGGCCACGGCTGGTTGCTTACTTCCATGATACCGGAAATCGTCCGGATTTCGCAGTGTCGGGTGCCGTCTTGATCAATAAATGAGATTGGTAACGCGAATCCGCGACTCATCCCGCTTTCAATGTAAGTTGCTCACATTTAGGCACTTGCTGGGTCTAAACTATGGTATTCATGCGATCTGGCGAGGGCTCCTCCCAGGGAACTTGCCGACGGTCTTCCGCGTATTAGTCACAGAGGGCGGCTTGCGGGCGGAACTATGGCTTTTTTCGAGATCATCCGGCAGATGTTACGCACTTTGTGGGCGCACAAGCTCCGCTCATTTCTGACCATGTTTGGCATTGCTTGGGGAGTGGGTTCGCTGCTCCTCCTGGTCGGCCTTGGCGAAGGGTTCCGGTCCGGCAACCGCAAAGAGCTCAACTCCATGGGCGAAGACATCATGTTCATGTTCCCCGGCCGGGCTCCGGCTGTAGCGGGAAACATGAGCTCTGGGCACCCTTACAATCTGACCTACCAGGACTACCTCGACGTGCAGCGTGAAGCCCCGCATGTCCTTGCCATAGCACCCGTGCTGCAGCGGTCCGACATTCGCGAAGTCAGCGAGTACGGCAACAGCAATGGGCAGGTCATCGGCATCCCCCCGAATTTCAACACAATTCGCTATCTGCCTCTGGCGGCCGGACGCTGGCTAAATGACGCAGACGAATCGCAGAAGCGCTTCGTCTGCGTCATCGGCGACGAGATGTTGAAGAACCTGTTTCCCGGCGGCCGGACTGCCGTAGGCAACGCAATTCTGCTGAACGGAATCCGATTCGAGGTCGTCGGAGTGGTGGAGCGCGTCGGTCACGGCGACAACAATGCCACCAACAATCGCGTCTTTCTCACCTACAGCATGATGCATCAGTTTTTTCCGCTCAAGGGTGAACGTGAAGACAATGCTGTTTCCTTCTTCAACTACCGCCCGAGGCTTCGCGAAGAACACACAATTGCCCGCGAAGAGGTGCGAAAGATCGTCGCACGCAATCACGGATTCGACTGGCGGAACGATGACGCCTTTGAAGACTGGGACACGGTCAAGAACGCAGAAATGGTGGGCAAGATTTTCGACGCGATGGATATTTTCCTTGGCGGTGTGGGTCTGGTCACCCTCGCCCTCGGGGCCATCGGTATCATCAATATCATGTTGGTAGCTGTGAGTGAGCGCACTCGCGAAATCGGCTTGCGCAAAGCATTGGGCGCCACCAACCGCAGCATCATGATGCAGTTTTTTGCGGAAGGCGCATTCCTGACGCTAATGAGCGGTGGGTTAGGCATGGGCGGAGCCGCGCTTATCATGGGCTTTTTGAGTGGCATGGGAGCCGCAGCACCGGGATTCGACCCGCCCACCATGTCCTATATGTCGGCCACCGTAGCGATCGTAACCCTGGCTCTGGCCGGTATCGTTGCCGGTCTCTACCCCGCGCGCAAAGCCGCGATGTTGCAGCCAGTCGAAGCACTGAGGCAGGAGTAACTATGTTCAGCGATCTGTTAGGGCAGGCATACGAGGCAATGCGCTACAACCGCCGCCGCACCGCGCTGACCATGCTGGGCATGGCCTGGGGCATCGCAACGGTAGTGCTTCTGCTCGCCTACGGTAACGGCTTCGGCCGCGCCATCGAGACCATCTTTGCCCAGTGGGGTACGCGCATCATCGGTGTCTTTCCCGGCCGTACCTCGCAGCAGGCTGGAGGCCAGAAGGCTGGCACGGAAATTCGCTTTACTCTCGATGACGTGGACCGCATTGTGAACGCGGCGCCGCTGGTGCGGCGAATTTCTCCCGCTGAGTATAAGCAAGCAACCGTTCAATACGATGTGCGCACCTACAACTTCAACATCGAGGGCTTCTATCCCTCCATGTTCAAGATTCAGGCCATGCACCTGGAGGAAGGCCGTTTCTTCAACGAAGAAGACGAACTGTCGAAGGCGCGGGTGGCTGTCATCGGTTCTGAGACCAAGACCAAGCTGTTCTCGGGCACGCCCGCCCTTGGCGAGTACATTCGCGTGGACGGCATCAGCTTCAAGGTCATCGGCATACTGGCACCGCGCATGCAGGAGGGCGATGACGGCGTCAACCGCGTAGTGCAGATTCCGTTCTCCACCATGGGAGACCTGAAGAACACTCACTACCTTGACGGCATCTGGGTCGCCTATGAGGGCGACCAGTTCGAGCAGGTCGAGCGCCAGGTGCGCGGAGTGTTGGCCCAGCAATACAACTTCAAGCCCGATGACAAGCGCGCCGTACACGTCTTCAACATGATGAAGCAGCTCAAACAATTCCAGATCATCTCCATGGGTCTGAAGATTCTGCTGGGCTTCATCGGCACCCTGACGCTTGGCATCGGCGGCATCGGCCTGATGAACATCATGCTGGTTGCCGTCACCCAGCGGACGCGGGAGATCGGTGTAGAGAAGGCGCTCGGCGGACGGCGTCGCGACATCTTGTTCCAGTTCCTCGCCGAAGCGCTGGCTATTACGGCCGTCGGCGGTATCGCCGGAATCATACTGGCTTACGCGGTTTCGATTCTCGTAGGTCGCATTCCTTTCTATAGCACCGTCGCCAAGAACGCCGAATCTGCCGACATTCGCCTGATCATCGATCCGACGACCGTCGTGGTGGCGACTATCATTCTTGGCTTGGTCGGGTTGGTCAGCGGAATGCTGCCGGCGATCAAGGCCTCGCGCCTGGACCCGATCGAGGCACTGCGCTACGAGTAGTGGGCCGTAGGTGGATCAATGCGCTACCGCTCCCCGATGGCACACTGCACTGCAATACCGTAACCCGCTTTGTTGCTTGTGGTCGCTCGAGTATTCTGAAAGTCCATGTACTCCCATGGATGTAAATGCTGACCCTCCGCTGAAGCCCCTCCGATGGTGACTGTCGGAAATACCTTCCCGGGACAGCCCGGAACCATGCCGGCAATCACCGCGGTAACATAAGTCGTCTTGGAATGCTTGACGACCGCATTGCCCGTGACCGCCCCCTGGATGTAAGTAAACCCGGTCGCCGCCGCCCTGGGACTGTTTGCGTAGTCGGGATCAGCACTGCTCTTGTACGCCGAGACGTAAATCGTGCGCTTGGTTTGCTCGATTGCCGTGTGGAATTGGCCGGCGTTGTCGGGGAACGTGCTGTAGAGGTTTCGCACGGTCTCGGCCACGAGATCATTCACCTTGACGCGAAAGTTCCGGTACTCCATCCACACATCTTCACGGGCAACGGAAGGAATCAGTGCGTTGTACTCGGCGGCGATTGCATCGTGACGCGCTCGAAATTCGCGCAGCGCCGCAACAAGCTTCTCCTGGTTCGCTGCGTTGGCGCCTCCGAAAGCATCCAGAAGATACACGCTGCGGGCAGTCGCCTCATCCGGCGAATCCTTGACCGTTGGCGAGGCCGCCAGCAACCAGATCAACTGCGCGTTGATGTCGGATACGACTTCCGGGTTGAGGTTTCCTCCAGTCGTCACGGTGGGCAGACTTGTCGGCGGCAGACTGAGCGGTTGCAGCGAGTCCGCAACAGGCTATCAACAGCAGCAGAATCGCAACCTTGGGCATCATGTTTCAAGTCCTCGGCGCGATTCTAGCCGCTTTGTTCGACCCGAGCGAGAGGAATGCGATTCGTGCCCGACCCGTTTTCCCGAAATGGGCTGATTCACGTCGTCTACAATCCTCCCATGGCTTCCGACCGCCTCGCGCGCGTGCTACACCAGTTGCGGCTCTACGAGCATCCGCTGGTCGAGTTCGACGCCCGCGCCAAGGGTGAAGCCGTCGAGGTCATCATCCGGCCGCAAATTCACCGAGCCGCCGGTTCACATCTACTACTTCGAACTGCATCCCCGCGATCTCGACGATCCGCAATTCGAGTGGGCCTTCCAGCGCCAGCTCTTCGACTGCCTGCACGATTACCTGGTCGAGATGTTCATCCGCACGCCGCAACATCGCAAGGAACACCAGCAGATGGAGCGCGAAGGCAAGCTGTGACGCTTGCGCGAAATCATCGTTGACGAGATTCGCCGCGACGGCCCCATGCCGTTTTCGCGCTACATGGAGCTCTGCCTCTACCACCCAGAACTTGGCTACTATTCGCGAGCCACAGGAGCAGTTCGGCAAGGCGGGAGACTTCTACACTTCGAGCGACGTGCATGCCGTGTTCGGCCGGCTGCTGGCGCGCCAGTTCGAGGAGATGTGGCGCGTGCTCGGTTCGCCGCCGCGCATCGATCTGGTCGAACTCGGCCCCGGCCGCGGACTCTTCGCCTGCGACGTGCTCGACTGCGTCGCGCGTCAGTTTCCCGAATTCGCAAAGGCCCTGCGCTACGTACTGGTCGAGCAGTCGCCGACCCTACGCGAGCGCCTGCAACAACGCCTAGCGGAGCACATCGCCAAAGGCACGGCAGCAATCGCGCCGACGCTCGAATCCGCCGCATCGGGCGCTGGCACGCCGCTTCATCCTCTTCGCCAATGAGTTCTTCGATGCGCTGCCGGTCGAGATCATCGACCATCGCGGCGCGGTGCGGGTAGCGAGAACGAGGCGGCAAGTTCGTCGAACAGTTCGTTCCGCCATCGTCGGCCGAACTGGAATTTCTCGACCGCTACAGCGTGCACCCCGAGCCCGGCGAGCGCGTCGAAGTTTCACTAGCAGCCCTCGACTGGATGCACCGCATCGCCGCAGCGTTCGAAGGCCGAAGCGGCTTCGCCATCCTCATCGACTACGGCTACACCCGCGAGCAGCAACTGGCAGGCCGCCACCTCGACACGCTGATGACCTATCGCCATCACATCAGCGAGTCCGTCACCCTACCAAGCTCCCGGCGAGCAGGACATCACCGCCCACGTGAATTTCACCGCGCTGCAGGCTGTCGCCACAAACCACGAGCTCGACCCACTCGCCCTGCTTACCCAATCGCAGTTCCTCATCGGCATCGGCGAGGCCACGCAATTCGCCGACGCCTTCCAGAACTGCGTCCTTCCCCAGGAGCGCGCCAAGGTTGCCCTTCAACTTAGGCACCTCATCAGTCCTGAAGGCATGGGTGAGACATTTCAGGTCCTGGTGCTCGCGCGCGGTGTGGCAAAAGAACAGGCCGCCCGATTGAGCGGCCTGAGTTTTATTCGCTAGCTTTTGACTACTGTAGGCTCGGTGCGTCCTTCGGTGTGAAAGGTGATTGCAGATACTTGCGCGCCTCGTCCAGTGCTCCCGCCGTATTGTCGTTGGTCTGTAATGCCTGCCGGTATTCGTTGCTGGCGCGTTCGCGCTGTCCGGTCAGGTCAAAAATCTTGCCCAACTGCACGTGGCTCCAGACTTCCGTCCATCGCGGCTCGCCGTCGCCATTCAGCGACTCGCGATACGAGTTCGCCGCCGACTGGTAGTTGTGCTGCAGGAAGAACACCTCGGCGATGCGATAGTGCGCCAGCGAACTGTTCCGGTTCACATCGAGCGCTTTCTGGAACTCCTTCAGCGCCTCAGCGAAGTCTCCCTGCTCGATGTCCTGCTGTCCGCGCACGATCGAAGTCCGCACCTGCAACTCCGGCGAATTCTTCAGCACATGGTTGCCAGGATCGATCGTGATCTTGCGTGGCTTGCCGAAGGTTTCGACCGCGAATGCCGAATCCGGTCCCGACACCTCGATGCGCTTGGTTTCCGACTTGCCGTCCGTATCGATCCGCAAGCTCCACCGGCATGCGGAACAGATCCAGGTCCTGCTGCACCTCGCCCACCACGCGGAATCCCTTCTGCGTGCGGTAGATGGTGTACTTCATCTTGAATTCCGGCGCGCCGGTCGAGTCCAGCCACTGCACGAAGAACCACGAGAGCTGCTGGCCCGAGAACTGCTCGGCCACAATCTGAGGTCATCCACCGTCGCCGACTTGCCCGAGTACTTGGCCAGGAACTCGCGCATGGTTTTGTCGAATGCCTCTTCGCCGATGACCCAGCGCAGCATGTTCAGGATGCTGCCGCCTTTGTCGGTCACCAGCGACTGGAATTCCGGCGAGAATACATCCATCTTGCCGACCTGCGAGAGCGGCACGCTGATATAGGCCAGCGCTCCCACGGCCATGTCTTTCGTGACTTCTTCGAAGCCCGCCTCGTCCCGCCACGTGTTTCACATACAGCGCCTCGGAGTAGCGCGCGAATCCGTCATTCAGCCACCAGTCATTGCGTGTCGCCGGGCTCACCATGGTTCCCCACCATTGGTGCGCAATGCAGTTGGCCAGCAGCCGGTAACTCACCTTCGCATTGAAGGTCCGCGCAGCGATCGCCGCAATTTCCGGAGCCCATGCCGAGGGCACCGTGTCGTTCGGTATCTCGACGACGTTCAATTTCGGGCTGAACGCCGGGCCGAAGCTCGACGTGTAAAAGAAGAATTCCTTCGACGCGGTCTCGGCATACGCCTGCGCGTATTCCTTATTCTTCTCCGACGTGTACACGGTGATGTCGAGCCCGCCTTCCGAGCTCTTCGTCTGCACGTACTTGCCGATCAGGATTGTTCCCGGAAAGCTGGCCCGCGAATACGTGAATGTATGCGTCGTATAACCCGGAGGGATCGTCAGCGCTCCTGCGCTGGTTTTGGTGGGCGCGCCCTTCTTTGCTGGAGTCTTTGGCGCCTCCACGGTCGCTGCTATGGCAGGCATGCTGCCAGTGGTGCTCGTGCCGCTGCCGATGACCGTGTACTCCGTAGGAGCGCTGATGCCAATCGTCGCCGAGAACCGGTCGGTCCCATATCCTGTCATCGGAAACCACGCGCCGGCATACAGCAGGTAGGTGTACGGATCGCCAATATAGGCCAGCTTCAGGCCCGGTACCGGGCTGTCGTCGGCCGACTGCACCGTGCCTTCGTATTCGAAAATCAGCGTGGACTCGGCGCCCTTGGAAAGTCCCGTAGGCAGGGCGACCCGAACCGACGCATCCTGGCTGAGGCGCTCCGCCGAAAGCACCGTTCCTCCTGCGTCCAGAACGCGGGTTGGCCGCAAGCCGTTGTGCAACGTGAACGTGGCAACGCTGATGTCATCCAGAGCCGTGAACTTCACCTGGGCGACCGCCTTGAGTTGGTGCGTTTCCGGCATCACTACAGCCTGGATGACATAGCTCTCCACTTGAATGCGCTGCCGGTCGGCCGCATAGGACGTGGTTGCCAACAAGACCAGACTCAGGATGAGGACGACGCGCCCTAGGGCTCGCGCTGCGCTATGCATTCTGCGGGAAACTCCTGCCTACAAGTCACTATAAATGATGGAAATAGAAGAAGAAAGGTCGCTTGGCCGCGGTTCACAATGGTCGCCCCACAGCGGCAAGCATAGCCCGCGCGGCGCGGTCACCGGCGTTTCCTGCGGCGCTCGACACGTGCAGCTTCCGGCGAACTTCGTCGAAGCCGTTCAGCATCCCGGTACGCGCATCTCCGTCGACCAGAATCGCTGTCAGATTATCGCGGACACGCTCTGGCGTAAATCCATCCTGTACTAGCTCCGGAACTACATCGCGTTCGGCAATCAAGTTCGGCATGGCGAACCGGTCCACTCTTACTAGACGGCGGCCAAGTGTCCAGGTGAGCGGCGCCACCTGGTACACCATCGCGAACGGTGTGCCGATCAACGCCGCTTCCAGCGTCGACGTTCCGCTGGCGACGGCGGCAGCCCGAGCATGTCGCAGGGTGGCGCGCGCATCGTGAGTCAGCGTAATGGCCGGGCCGGGATTTTCGCGAAGTAGCGAGGTCATCCATTCCGGATCGAGCGTGGAGGCGACCGGAGTTATGTAAACGTAATCCGGCCCTAGAAGTTGCGCGGCCTGCAACAGCTTGGGATAGATGCGCGACACCTCGCCCTTACGGCTGCCCGGCAGCAACGCGATCCAATGCCGCGATGGATCCAGATTGTTCGCGCGCGCAAATTGCTCGCGCGTGACCGTCGGCAACTCGATGTCCGCCAGCGGATGCCCGACGAATTCAGCGTCGATACCGCGTTCGCGATAGAACTTTTCCTCGAACGGAAAGATGACCATCATCTTCCGCACGTACTTCCGCACCAGCCCGATGCGCCACTGCCGCCACGCCCACAATTGCGGGCTTACGTAATAGATCACCGGGATTCCGCGCTTGTGCAACTCGCGCGCCAGGCGAAAGTTGAAGTCGGGGAAATCGATGAGCACGGCCGCGTCGGGCTTGCGTCGCTCTGCCTCGGCGACCACTTTGTGAAACAGCCGGAAGATGCGCGGCAAGTGTTCCACAACTTCGGCCAATCCGACGACGGCGATCTCGTTGGCGTTGACCACCAGGTCGCATCCGGCCTGCTGCATGCGCTGGCCGCCGACGCCGAAAAACTCCAGCGGTGTTCCATCGCTTGGCGGTGAGCTCGCGCAGCGCGTCGATCAATTTCGCGCCATACAGTTCGCCCGATGCTTCGCCCGCCGAGATCAGAACTCGCACCTAGGGATTATGACATTCGCGCGGCAATCAAAGCCGGATAGCACTCACTTGTAGTTTCGCTCAATCCACTCCGGATAGCGATACTTCAGCAGACAGGCCATCCACATGCCTTGGGCCGTGGTATGGGCCACCGAGCGCTCGTCGGAAAACTCAAATTGGTACGGCTTCGGAGCCCAACCGTGCCAGTTGTAGAGCCACCCTCCGTCGCTTTGTTGTGCGTCGAGAGCGCGTTCCACCCAGCGCGGCTTCACCAGGTCAGGCCGTCCGACCGCCAGCAGGAACGCGATTCTCTGTAGGTAGAGGTCGGTCACGCGGAAGTCGAGAGCGGCTTCCTCGGCGATGCGGTTCTCCACTTGGTTCATCACCCGCTGCAACTCCGGCGTGTCCCCATTGAACTTGCGATAAACGTATAGGGACAGCAACTGGTGCGTGGCCTTGCCGGTCCTGAATTTGTCGGGAGAAAACATGTCTTTCAGGTCAGAATCTGAGAGGGGCTCCTCGGTGGGGGAAATGCCATGCAGTATCCATCGCTGATAGATGTCCAGTTCAGCAAACTCGCGACCGCTTACAGGGTACGTTACGATGGCCGGGTCCACCATCTTCGCCCACATGACCGGACGCTTGCGGTGGGCCTCCGCAAATAGGGTGGCCAATTGCTGAAGTCGCGGGTCGCCCGATATCCCGGCGCAATCGACCAGCATATGGGCCAGGGCCGAGTTGGAAGCGAAGTACCTTCCATCGTTCGTCGCCCACAGGCCCGGGTTGCCCGGAGCAAACTGGCCCATTGTCCAGTCGGTGCTGGCTCCGAGCGACCGGTCCAGGCGACTTGCGATTTCGGCGCGTGAGGGCCGCGAAAGCGAGAAGTTGTTATTGACAATGGCCAGTCCCGTGGCGATTACGAGCAAGGCCGAGGTGGCAAGCGCAATCCACTTGAGCCAGCGTAGCAAGATGCGCCTCCGCGAGGGTTGGCCATTTGTTGTTTCCATGAAGGTCTCAGACTCGCGCGGAGTATACACAAGAGCGGGGACACTGGCAGTGATTTCGAGCCCGGTATGCTTACGACTGGTTTCGAATCGGGAATGAGAGGTCAAGGAGAACCGATGTCAGACGACGAAACTCATCCCCATCGGGACAACGGCCTCACTCTGTTGTCAACCCAGGGCTCGCGCGCTCTCGCCCGCGTCCTTATCTCCGGATACGTGGACGCCTATGCGCTGCTAACCTTCGGAGTGTTCGCCTCGTTCATGACCGGCAACACGACCTCGGGCGGCGTGCACGCAGGAAAAGGAAATCTCGCAGCGGCCGGACACAGCCTGCTTCCCATTCCTTTCTTTGTGGCTGGCATCCTGGCTGGCACCCTGCTGGTGCACACAGACCGGCAGCGCGCGTTGCGTCGAATTTCTGTGTTCGTCGCCGTCATGCTCGCCCTCGGCGTAGCTGGCACCTACTTCGCGTGGCCGGGATGGCTGGGCATCATGCTCCTGAGCAGCGCCATGGGACTGCTGAACACATCCGTCACCCAGGTGGGCGGCCAACCCATCAGCCTCGGTTTCATGACGGGAGACTTGAACAATCTCGCCCAGCACATCTCGCAGGCCATCCTGCGTGCACCGGTTTCGCGAGCTCAGGGTCCGAGCGACACTCACTGGCGTCGCGCCGCTTTGTTGGCCAGCCTGTGGGTCTTCTTTCTCGCTCGGAGCGATTCTTGGCGCCGCTTTGTCTTCCCGCCTTGCCCGTCTGGACCCTGCTCCTGCCTGCCGGCTCTGTTGGTGCTGCTGGCAGTGATTGAACCCGCGGCGGTCAACCCGTGATCCATCACAGCCAGTGGCTCGGCCAACGCACTAGCGACTCTGCGTGCCCCGTTCTAGCCCGGATTTGGCTAGGGCGGGGCCTTTCGTCTTTCGATAATAGGTAAGTCGGCTTCGGGTGGCTAATCCCGCAACTTGTTTTGGCGGGGTCGGGATCTCCTGGGAACTGAACCACGACCCACTCCCTTATCACACTCAACCGTGACCTGCGTCCTAGTCGTTCACGATCCTCATCAGCCTACACTCACGCGCGGTAAAGCTGAGGGAGAGCTGTCTTCCTACGAGACGGCAGCCGACATTTACCCTCACTTCAGAAGGTGCTTCGACCCGTGACGGGTCATGTTCGACTTCGCAATATTCGCCTATCTTCCCACCCAAGCCGCCGTTCGTCCCCTCAAAATCCCCTCTAACTCCTTTATTAAGAGGAATTTGCCTATAACTCCAACGCGCCAGAGGAATTTACGCGCAACGATCTCCGTATCTCTAATGAAAACGAGGAATTTGAGGGGGAGTGGGGGAGGGGGTACTCTCGCTCCACTCACCAGCGACGCCAATTACGGCTTAGTCGTCCGCCGAGGCGCCGACGCCGAGGCTTTCGCTCATGGGAATATCGGCGCGACCGGCAGCTCCTGGTCCTTGTACTGGAGCTGGTAGAGCTTCCAGTAGATGCCGCGATGGGCCAGCAATTGCTGGTGCGAGCCGATCTCGCGCACTTTGCCTTTGTGCATCACCACGATCTTGTTGGATCGCTGCACGGTGCTGAGGCGATGGGCAATCATGATCGAGGTGCGGCCTTCGACCATGCGGGTCAGGGCGTCACGCACGCGGAATTCGGTTTCCGTGTCCACGCTCGAAGTCGCTTCGTCGAGGATAAGGATTTTCGGGTTATGCGCCAGCGCCCGGGCAAAGGAAATGAGCTGTTTCTGGCCGGTCGAGAGCGTGCTGCCGCGCTCTTTCACTTCTTCGGTGAAGCCTCCGGGCAACGAGCGGATGAAGTCAGCGACATTGACCTGTTCGGCTGCGTCTTCGATGGAGGAGTCGGTGATCCAGCGCGTTCCGAGGCGAATGTTGTCGGCCACGCTGCCGGAGAAGAGGAACGGGTCCTGCAGCACGACGCCGTATCGCCGCCGCAGTTCCGCGAGATCCATATAGCGGATATCGACGCCGTCGATGCGAATCGCGCCCTTCTGCACGTCGTAAAAACGGAGCAGGAGCGAAATGATGGTCGTCTTGCCCGCGCCGGTGTGGCCGACAAACGCAACCGTGTCGCCCGGATCGATGGTGAACGACACATCGCGCAGCACCCAGTCGTAGTCGTCGACGCCGGCGACCGCGGTGGTCTTGAGTTTCTCGCCTTTGGCGCTGGCCTCTTCCGCCGCTTGCGCCAGCGTGCGATAAGCGAACCACACGTGGTCGAACTCGATGCGGCCCGGTCCTTCCGGAACCTTGGGAACCGCCGAGGAAACGATCTCTGCCTTGGTGTCGAGCAGCTTAAAGACGCGCTCGCTGGAGGCCATGGCCGATTGCAGAATGTTGTATTTCTCGCTGAGGTCCTGGATCGGGCGGAAGAAGCGCTGTGCGTACTGAATAAACGCGACCAGAACGCCGAGACTCACAGCATTGCGGATCACCTGGTTGCCCCCGAACCAGATCACGCTGGCGATTGCGGTGGCCGACAGAATTTCGACGACAGGGTAGTAAATCGCGTGCGCCAGGATTGCGTCCTTAAACGCGTCCATGTGGGTGCGGTTGATCTTCTCGAACTGCTCGTATGACCGTTTTTCGCGGCCAAAGAGCTGAAGGACAACGATGCCGGTGACGTGCTCCTGGATGTATGCGTTAATTCTGGCGATGGCGATACGAATGCGCCGGTAGCTCTCTCGTACGGCCTTGCGGAACAGCGAGGTGGCGTAAAAGATGATGGGTAAAACCGCGAACGTAATCAGCGCCAGCCGCCAGCTCATGTTGAGCATGATGGCGATGATGCCGATCAGCACGAAGATGTCTTCGAAGATCGACACCACCCCGGCGGTGAACATCTCGTTCAGAGCATCAACGTCGCTGGTGACGCGGGTAACGAGGCGTCCGACGGGATTCTTGTCGAAGAACGCGATGTGCAACTGCTGCAAGTGGCGGAAGATTTCAGCCCGCAGGTCGAACATCACCTTCTGGCCAGCCCACTGCATGATGTACGTCTGGGCGAACTCGAACAGGAAGCTCGCCACCAGCAGGCCGAGATAGATCACGGCGATTTGTGCGATGCCCGTCATCGGCTGGCTGCTCAGGTAGCGGCCGAGCCAGGAAGGAGCCGCGGAACGGTTCGTAAGGTACTTGTCGATGGCGACCTTGGTGAGGTAAGGACCCAGAACGTCCACGCCGGCTTTGAGGATGATCGCGATCAAGGCGACCACCACCTGCCAGCGATAGGGGCGCAGGTAGCCGAGCAGGCGCTTCATCAGCCGGCTGTCATACGCTTTGCCCAGTACGTCTTCTTCGTGGATTGCGGCCATGGTCCCAGGAACGATTTTAGCGAATCATCGAAGTGTTTTGCGGTAACTCAACTTAGATGCACCACGGGCCTTGACTGATGAAGAACATTGTCCCGCTAGTCCTCGATGTCTCCGATTGGCTGCCCCGGAGGCACCGGGGCGGGCGGAGCAGGAGTGAACTTGTCGGGTTCCTTCAGGAACAGATCAATGCGCGCCAGGGTCGCAGCTAGCAGACCTCTCTGCTCGAACGAAGTCGGCAATACTCCCGCGATGTACTTCCGCAGGGAGACCACTTCGTCCCGAGCGACTGCGCGGGCGTCGTTCGCGGCTGCGGGGTTTGCCGCAAGGGCGAGCAGATGCTCGACGACCGCCGCTTGAGTGGCGCGTTGCACCTGGCCTTGCTGACCCTTGATCTGCGGGGCCTTCCAGGTAGCCGTAATGATTGCCTCGATCACCTCGTGGAGAGTTGGATTGCGAGCGTCGCGCGCGTTGTATTCCACTAACCGCGAGGCGCGTTGCGGATTGAAAAGCAAGCCGAGCGTGATCTCGTTGGCAGCATCCACGGCGCCTTGCGGGTCGAAGGTGACTCCCGTACGTGAGCTGAACGACTCCTGCGTGCGCGGATATCCCGGAGGTCGCGGCGGCAAGATCCGCAAAAGCGAGTCAGGCAGCGTGAGGGTCTCCGGCGAGATTGTTTTCAAGAGCGAAGCGAGGGCTTTGCGTTGGTTCGCGGGATCGACGATCTGCGTGATCAGCTGTCCGTCACCGCGCAATGCGTAGCGATAGTCGAGGCCCCCGACTTCTTTTGCAGCCGCTTCGGTCTGGTAGCGATGCAGCAGGTAGAGCGGAACCAGCGTGTCTTCGATTTGCGCCATGGGCATTCCCATGGGAATCGCGTTCTCCCCGAACTGTGCCAACGCCGCGGAGCGGACGGTGAGGATGCGATCCAACTCCGCCGCGGGGTCAGGCCCGTTGTCCCAGAGGTGCGAGTACGGATGCGCTCCTCCCTGTGGCCGCGAATCCTGGTCGGTAATGAAGTACAACCCGCTCGCATGTGCCTTGTTCAAGAGTTCGTTAAGCTCGTCATGCTCGTCAACGCCAGGTGCGAATTGCCAATAGCCGTACTGGATGGAGACCTTGTCCCACGCGCCAATTCCTACGGAGTAGGCGCGGGAGAGATCGGGATGTCCATTGGCGTCGAGGGCGATCCACGGATGCGGGTAGTCCATTACCGATGTACCAGGCTTAATTGCGCTGGCCACGAAGTTGTGGCTCAAGCCCAGCGTGTGTCCGACTTCGTGGGCGGCGAGTTGGCGAATGCGCGCGAGCACCATCGCCTGCAACTGCGGAGAAACAGGTGCGCCCTTCTTGTACGGAGACAGCAGCGCCTCGGCGATCAGGTAATCCTGACGGGCGCGCAGCGATCCCAGGGTGACTTGGCCTTTGATGATCTCGCCGGTGCGCGGATCGACGATGCCTGCGCCGTACGACCATCCGCGGGTCGAGCGATGCACCCACTGGATGATGTTGTAGCGCACGTCCATAGGGTCGGCGTCTTCGGGCAGCACCTCGACGCGGAATGCATTTCTGAAACCCGCCGCTTCGAATGCCTGCGCCCACCAGCTTGCGCCTTCTACCAACGCAGTGCGGATGGGTTCGGGCGCACCGCGATCGACGTAATACACGATGGGTTTCACCGCGTCGCTTACGGGAGCCGAAGGGTCAACTTTCTGCAATCGATGGCGCGAGATGAATCGCAGGTCGATGGGCGCGCCCAGCGGGGCCGAGTAATCGCGATACATCACATCGAAATACCCCGAGCGCGGATCGTAGGCACGCGGGGTGTAACCGGGTTCCGGGAGTTGCACGAAAGAGAAATGTTCGCGCAATGTTACCGAGTAAGCGTCGGGAGCCACGGTCGCTACCAGAGATTTGTCGGCTGGCTTGTCAGTGACAAACGTGAGCATCGACTCGACTTCGGTGTTCAGAGGAAAATTCTTGGTGCTTTCGAGCACGATGGCGCTGCGGTCTTTGTCGATCTTGTAAGTACCCTGCTTAGTGGCCGTAAGTTGCTGGATGACCCCGAACGCATCTGCGAGGAAGAAATCGGTGGCGTCGATGAGCACCGAACCATTCTCCTCGACTTCGATCTTGAATCCCGCCAGCACAGACTCAGCGAACGACTGCTTCACCGCGATGCGCTCGGCCGGGTTGGGCGACGACGAGCGGTAATCGAGATTCGGCTGAATGAGCAGCACTTTGGCACCGACCCGCGAAAAGTGGACGAGCCTTCCTTCGCCCAGCCTGCCGCGATCGAGGCCTATATCGTTCGAACCGAGGCCGTACGGCAATGACGGAAGGAAGAGGAAATCCTGGTCGAATTTGTTTACTTGCAGAAAGAGATGACCGGTCTTCGCGTCCCAGAAGATCGGGAACAGACCATCGATGGCCTTTAGGTTCGCGGTGAAATCATGGATGGTCGCTGGCGGTTTGGCGTCGGCGGCAAAGAGAGCGGCGGAGAGCAAAATGATAGTAGCTAGCAAACCTATCGAACGCGAACGAAGCATCAGTACCCCTAAGGCAGGAATGGGGCGGAGTCTATCGTGTTCCGCGCTCCGACTGCAAGCGCGTCCGCCAACGCTAGTCGAGATTGCGAAGCACCAGTGCGGAGTTCTTCGAGCCGAAAGCGATGCAGTTGCACACTGCATGCTCGATCGTGGCTTTGCGTCCGGCTTGGGGAATATAGTCGAGGTCGCATTCCGGATCGGGCTTCTCGAGGTTGATGGTAGGCGGAAGCTGTTGCTGGTTCATCGCGATGATGGTTGCCGCGATTCCTGCGGCGCCCGATGCGCCTTGCGGGTGTCCGATCTGCGACTTCAGGCTCGACATCGGCGCGGCGTAGGCGTGCTCGCCGAGCGCCAGCTTAAGCGCCTTGGTTTCGATGCGGTCGTTGAGTTGGGTCGAAGTGCCGTGCAGGGCGACGTAGTGTACATTTGTGGCCGCGATGCCGGCATCGTCCATTGCCATCTGGATGGCGCGCGCGGGTTCTTCGCCGCACTCCTGAAGGCGCACGCGATGGAAGGCTTCGCACGTCGAGCCGTAGCCAGCGACCTCGGCAAGGATGTTGGCTCCGCGTGCGCGAGCGTGCTCGAGTTCTTCCAGTACGAACATCCACGAACCCTCGGCGAGAACGAAGCCGTCGCGGTCAGAGGAAAAGGGCCGCGAAGCGCGCTCGGGTGCGTGGTTCCAGGAAGTGGACATGATGCGCATGAGGATGAAGCCCTTGATGATGCCGCGAGTAATGGGCGCGTCCACGCCGCCGACCAACAGAGTCGGGATGAAGCCGAACTGGATTTGTCGCAGCGCATAACCAAAGGCGTCGGTGGACGATGTGCATCCGGTGGTGATGACGTGGCTCATGCCGCGCAGGCCGAAGCGCATACTGATTTCGCTCGACATGGTGCCCATGGTTCCGCTGGGAATGACGAACAGGCTCGCCTGCTTTTCGCGCCCTTCGTAGTAATGGCCGTAGTTCTCTTCGGCGAAATCGCCTGCGCCTCCGCCGGTGCCGAGGACGACGCCGATCTGGCGTTGTTCGTCCAGAGAAAGCTTGGCTGGGTCGATGCCGGCCTGGCGGAGGGCCTCGGTCGAGGCGGAGAGCGCCAGCGGAACGCAGCGCGAGAGATGCTTGCGCTCGAGGGCGTCGACCCAGGCGAGTTCGTCGAAGCCGGGTACTTCGCCGGCAATTTGCACCCGCAGGTCGCTGGCATCGAAGCACGTGATGCGGCGAACTCCGCTGACGCCTGCCATAATTGCGCGGCTGAATTCCTCGGTGCCAGCCCCATTCGGGCTGGTGACGCCCATACCTGTGATTGCGACACGCTTTCTCAACTTGCCTCTTTCATGTTGCGGAAGGAACCCATTTGCATTTTCGCCGATTCTTTCGTGCGGGTGAAAGTCGTGTCGCGCATCGGCCTAAGTGATAATAGCTGAGGGACGTTACTCGCTAACAGCGCTGTGGGCAACAATGGTGTCATCAAATTGTCTCTAGGAATTTACATTTCGGTGCCCTTCTGCCGCACGAAGTGCAGCTTCTGTAACTTCGCGTCGGGAGTGTCGTTACCCGGGGCATTCGAGCAGTACATGGAGCAGGTGTGTGCCGAGATCGCGGCGAGTGAGACGATCGCCCGTGAACTCGGCGGTGTCTTCGAGCGCGAGGTTGATTCGATTTATCTCGGCGGGGGAACGCCCTCGGTGCTCGCACCAGGCCAATTGGAGCGGCTGTTTCAGGCAGTGCGCGGGAGTTGTGAGGTTGACCGTGCGGCCGAGATCACGGTGGAATGCGCTCCCGGAACGCTGACCGAGCCGATACTGGATGCGTTGGTTCGTTGCGGCGTGAATCGTGTCAGCTTGGGTGTGCAGTCGTTTGTCGACGAGGAGTGTGCTGCGGTGGGAAGGCTGCACACGCGAGCGGTGACGCTCGACGACATCGCGCGGTTGCGCGCTCGCGGCATCGGGAACATCGGGATCGACTTGATTGCGGGGCTGCCGCACCAGACACAAGACAGTTGGGATTTCACGGTTGCGGAGACGCTGGCGACCGGAGTTCCGCACGTCAGCGTGTACATGCTGGAGGTGGATGAGGACTCGCGGCTGGGTACCGAATTGCTGGGGGGAGGACAGCGCTACCACGCGCACTATGTACCCGATGAAGACCTGACGGCTGACTTGTACCTGGATGCGTGTGACCAGTTGGAGCGCGGCGGCGTGAAGCAGTACGAGATCTCGAATTTTGCGCGGCCGGTGACGCATGGGATCGGGCTTCGCGACTCGCGGCACAATCTTAAGTACTGGAAGCGCCAGCCGTACCTGGGATTTGGCGTGGATGCGCACTCGATGTTGGTTGCGTTGCCGGAATTGGCGGAGCACGGAGTTGAGGCCGTACGGTTCGCGACTCCCGATTCGCTGGAAGGGTATTCAGCCGCGGCGCAGCAGCTGGAGCCGGTGGCGGCACGTGTTCGGCAATTGGAATCGTCGCGAGTGTTGGTTGATTCGCAGTCGGCGTTGGAAGAGTCGTTCTTTCTGGGGTTGCGAATGAATAGGGGCGTATCGCTTGCCGAGATTTCGTGGCGATTCGGCACAGATGCGACGCAGCAGATCGAGGTTGTGTTCGACGATCTAGTGGAGGCGGCGCTGCTGGATGTTGAGGGCGACCAGGTGCGACTGACTTCGCGCGGGCGGCTGCTGTCGAATGAAGTGTTCGCGCAATTTTTGCGGGATAAGCCGCCGGTGCGTTCGTGATTCGTGTGGATTAACGACTGCGGCCGCGCGCCTGGCGTGCCCATTTCATCCTGCTAGACTCATCCCTGACGTTGTAACCAAGGATTCCTATGTACGAATCTGCAGCAAAAGCCACTAATTCCGTGATTGATCTGCGAAGCGATACTGTCACCAAGCCGTCGCCTGCCATGCGACAGGCGATGTTTGAGGCCGAAGTCGGCGACGACGTCTACGCAGAAGACCCGACGATCAATCGTCTGGAGAAGCGAGCGGCGGAGGTGTTCGGACGCGAGGCGGCGCTGTTTGTTCCCAGCGGAACGATGGGCAACCAGATCGCCGCCAAGTTGCATACCACACACGGGCAGGAAGTGATCTGCGAAGAGCGTGGGCATCTGTTCAATTACGAGATGGCCATGATGGCACACTTTTCTGGACTGGTAGCGCGAACGGTTTGGGCGGAGGACGGCATCCTGACGTGGACGCACGTGAAGTCGAAGCTGCGACCCAGAAGTTATCACTCGGCGAAGACAGGGCTGGTGTGGCTGGAGAATACGCATAACATCGCAGGGGGCTCGGTCACGACGCCAGGCGTGTTCGACGAGATCTGCGATGAATCGCATGCGCTGGGACTGCCGATCCATCTCGATGGAGCGCGTGTGTTCAATGCCTCGGTTGCGCTGGGAATTCCGGTGGACCAGCTAACCGCCAAGGCCGACACGGTAATGTTTTGCTTGTCGAAGGGACTCGGTGCCCCAGTGGGATCGATGCTGGTCGGCAAGGCAGATGTCATCGATCGCGGTCGCATCTACCGCAAAGCGCTAGGCGGAGGCATGCGTCAGGCGGGCATACTCGCGGCGGCTGGACTGATTGCACTGGAAGAGGGCCCGCGGAAGCTGGCTGCCGATCATGCCAACGCGAAGTTTCTTGCAGCGGGTCTCGCGAAGATGCCGGGCATCAAGATCGATCCGGCGAAGGTGCATACGAACATCGTGATTTGCGATATCTCGGGAACGGGCATGACGTCCGGAGAGATGTCGTGCGCGCTGGCGGGGCATAAGGTGCTGGCGAATGGAGTCGGAGCGGATCTTATGCGCTTCGTCACGCACCTCGATGTCAATTGCGAGCAGTGTTCGCACGCGCTGGCCGTGGTCGCGGAAGTTTGCGGCGTGAAGGTGTAGCACGCAGTTTCTCCGTCTCTAGCCCCTGTGCCATAATCATTAGTTTCGCCAACCGCGTTCGAACCCACTGGGAGATCTGCGCGTGGCGAGCGCGGAGGGTCCCGTGGATTTCCAGCTCTCGGATGAGCAACTGCAACTGAAGAAGATGGTGCGCGAGTTCGCCGAGCGTGAGATCGCGCCCAACGTCATGACGTGGGATGAAGCCAGCGAGTTTCCGCTGGCGACTGTGAAGGAGTTGGGCCAGCTCGGGTTGCTGGGAACCATTTTCCCTGTCGAGTACGGCGGCTCAGGCATGGGTTACGTTGAGTACGTGACCGCGATCGAAGAGCTGTCGCGTGTGGATGGGTCGGTGGGCATTATCGTGGCGGCGCACACGTCACTGGGTTCGAACCACATCTTCATTGCCGGTAACGAAGAGCAGAAGCGCAAGTACATCCCCAAACTGGCGACAGGAGAGTTCATCGGCGCGTGGGGACTGACTGAGCCTGGATCTGGTTCCGACGCCGGTGGCGCGCGCTGTTCGGCGGTGCGCAAGGGTAAGAACTGGGTGCTGAACGGAACCAAGACGTTCATTACTAACGGCCATTACGCTGATGTCGCGGTAGTCATTGCAGTCACCGACAAGACTGCACATACTCATGGGCTGTCGGCGTTCGTCGTGGAGAAGGGAACCAAGGGATTTCGAGCGGGCAAGAAAGAAAACAAGTTGGGCCTGCGCGCCAGCGACACCTCAGAGCTGATCTTCGAAGACTGCGAGATTCCGGCTGAGAACCTGCTGGGCAAGGAAGGCGATGGGTTCATTGATGCCATGCGAGTGCTCGACGGCGGACGGATTTCGATTGCCGCGCTTGGGCTTGGCATGGCACAGGGAGCTTACGAAGCGGCGGTGAAGTATGCCAAACAGCGCAAGCAGTTCGGCAAAGCGATCAGCGAGTTCCAGGCGATCGGGTTCAAGCTGGCCGACATGGCGACTGAGATCGATGCCGCACGGCTGTTGACCCACCGCGCTGCCGCGATGAAAGACGCGGGCATGAAGACCACTCAGGAATCTTCGATGGCGAAGCTCTACACCAGCGAGGTCGCGGTGCGGTGCGCCAACGAGTGCGTGCAAATCCACGGCGGCTATGGGTTCATCAAGGACTATCCGGCGGAGAAGTTTTACCGCGACGTAAAGCTGTGCACGATCGGCGAAGGCACCAGCGAGATCCAGCGGCTGGTGATTGCGCGGCAGGTATTGAAAGATTGAGGGAGCGGCGATGAAAAGCTGCGTTTTTCATGTCGCACTCTTTGTAGTGCTATGTGGTTCAGCGTCTGCGGGTAATTGGTATTGCCAATCGCTGGGGCGGGACTCTCTGGTCGACGCGGCGAATCGTTGGCAACGCCGAGATGGCGCAATCGGCTTTGTAGTCTCTAACCAGTTTTTGATGTTATTGGCAGCTTGCCCGCAAGCCACGTTTGCCTTCATGGAATCCCGACCGGAAATACTGAATAGCTGGCTGGAAGAGGTTGAACAACTATCAGGCTTTACAGTGTCCAAAGAGCAGCGCCAAGAACGGGAAATCACGCTCTCCAAACTTGTAAAGAGCATGAAGAGCGAGCAGCCAGGGCAAAAAAACGACGAGGTTCGAGAACGGATTTTGAAGCGGCTTGAGACGATGTGTGTCAGAACCGTAGATGAAGCTCCGCCAAAACCGCCTTGTCAGCGGGCCGCATTGCAGTCGAAACCTTAATTCACGGCGCGAACCGGGCCCAAGCGTCTGCGGTAGACTTGAACCTTAAATCGTGACCAACCCAATCCACGAACTGGTGTCGCGCGTGCGCGAGGGCAATCCGCGAGCGCTGGCGCGTGCCATCTCTGTGGTCGAAGACCGCACACAGGAGTCGACCGAACTGCTGAAAGCGTTTTTTCCTTTCAGCGGAAACGCCGTGCTGCTTGGGCTGACAGGGTCGCCCGGAGCGGGGAAGAGCACTCTGGTCGATCAGATCGCGCGCGAGTATCGGAAGCAACGAAAGACCATCGGCATCGTCGCCGTTGATCCCACCAGCCCGTTTAGCGGGGGCGCGATCCTCGGAGACCGCATCCGCATGCAATCGCATTATGCGGATCCGGGCATCTACATTCGCAGCATGGCCACACGCGGATCGCTCGGTGGATTGGCCAGTACCACGGCTGACGTGGCCACGGTGCTCGATGCCAGCGGACGCGACCTGGTGATCATCGAGACAGTCGGTGTCGGCCAGGACGAAGTCGATATCGTGACCCTCGCTGATGTGACAGTGGTGGTTCTGGTGCCGGGCATGGGCGACGATGTGCAGACGATCAAGGCCGGCATCATGGAGATCGCCGACGTGTTCGTGATTAACAAGTCAGACCGCGACGGCGCCGAGCGCGTAGAGCGCGAGATTCGCGCCATGCAATCGCTCGCTATGCGGCACGACAACTGGACTCCGCCGATCGTGAAGACCGTAGCGAGCGACGGAACGGGCATACCGGAGGTCTTGCAGGCCATCGAGAGCTATCGCGTGCATCTCAGCAAGAGCGAGATGGGCAAGCAGCGACGCGTCGCTAATTGGCGCAAGCGCCTTACTGAAATGCTGCGCGACGCTCTGTTTCAGCGGGTGGTAACCGACTACCTGGGGAATGGCGAGGCCGAACGCTTTGCCGTCGAGATTGCCGAACACAAGCGCGACCCGTACTCGCTGGTGGAAGAGCTGGTTAAGGAAGTAGGGAAACACGCATGACGCAAATCGATCATCTGGGAATCGCCGTCAAGTCACTCGCCGAAGCCAAGGAGTTCTATGAAAGGCTCGGGCTGACCGTGATGCCGGAAGAAGTTGTTGAGGCCGAAAAGGTCCGCGTGGCGATGGTTCCGGTCGGCGAGAGCCGCATCGAGTTGCTGGAGCCGACGGTGCCGGAGTCTACCATTGCCAAGTTTCTCGAAAAGCGGGGACAGGGGTTGCACCACGTTGCTCTCCACGTGACTGATCTCGCGGGGACTGTCGAACGGCTGAAAGCTTCCGGCACGCGGCTGATCAACGAAGAAATCAAGGTCGGCGCTGGCGGACATCGTTACGTTTTTGTGCATCCGTCCAGCGCAAGCGGGGTTTTGCTCGAACTCGTGGAAGACGCGGGACACAACGGCTGACCATGCTGATTCTCGCGGTGGACACTTCGGGCAGGCGTGGCAGCGTTGCGCTATGTCGCGGCAATGCCAACATGTTCGAAGTGCTGGCGCAGGCGGAACTTGAAGGTGGAACCTACTCGGCGAGGCTCGTACCGTGCATCTCTGAGCTTCTGAATCAATGTGGCTGCGCGAAATCGGACATCGACGGAATCGCTGTGGTTGACGGCCCCGGATCGTTTACTGGATTGCGTGTCGGGCTCTCCACGGCCAAGGCTCTCTGTGAGGTTTTGGGAAAGCCGATGGCTGCGGTTTCCATGCTGGAAGCTCTTGCCGTGATTTACGGCGAAGAAGGGAATCAGGTTACAGCGGTTCTCGACGCCGGCCGGGGCGAGTTTACGTCGGCAACTACGGTATCGCCGGCGACGGGCGGAACTAAAGAGTGAGTACATCGCAAAGCAAGTTGATTTTCTCGCGGAGGCTGCGCTGGAGTCGGAGGTCATCACAACGCATCCGGCGTTTGCTGAGGCGGGCGGCGCCAAGGTAGCACTGGTCAAGCCGCTGCACGCAGATGCCATAGGCCGCATCGGTCTCCGGAAGCTGTTGGCGGGGGACACGGAGGATCCGGCGACGCTCGATGCCAACTACATACGGCGGTCCGACGCCGAACTGTATACCCAACCGAAACGCTGACACCGTGCGACTCCGCCGAGCCATTCCGTCTGACATCGAGCCAATGCGAAGGACTCGAGCAGCAGGCCGCCGGTGCAGCGCACTGGACGGCGGACCAATACGAAGCAGCTGTTCTCGAGCGAGGCATTCGGAGCGCATCGTACTTATTGCCGCGGACGAATCGGACGAGCGCCGTTACTGCGGATTTCTCATTGCGCGCTGTCTTCCGGATGAGTGGGAAATCGAAAACGTCGTGGTCTGACGCCAGACCGCCGTCGGCAGGGAATCGCGCGATCCCTTATCCAGGAACTTAAGGCCGCGGCGGGTTCTCGCCGGCATTTCTTCAATAATCCTTGAGGTCCGGGAATCGAACCTGGCAGCCGTGCGACTCTATGAAAGCATTGGGTTTACCAGAGAAGGCCGGCGGAAGGAGTACTATCAGAGTCCGGTCGAGAATGCCCTTCTCTATCGCCTAACATTGCGTTTGTGTGACAAAATTCCTTGAAGCGCTAATGGCCGTGTGCTAAGTTGTGCTTCTCGTAACATCTCCGGAGGTTCACCGAATGGCAACTCAGGTTCGTGATCAGCTTTTGGCCAGCAACGATGTTTTTCGCAAACTGGCCGAGGAGCACTCGCAGTATTCCCAGCGGCTCGACACCCTCATCACGAAGAGGTTTCTCAGTGAAGAAGAGAAGCTGGAAGAAGTGCGCCTGAAGAAGCTGAAACTCCGCTTGAAAGACCAGATGGAGTCGTTGGAACAACAGTTCCGCAGCGGCCAACCGGTCGCGTAATCGAACGTCAGCCCACATGCGGGCGGCAGAGGATGCGTTCCCTGCCGTCACGCTGCTCTTGCATCTATTCAATTCGCAGTTGATCCCGCTGGCAATTTCCTCAGTCATTCCCGCCGCCGGTTTCTCGTAAGGTTCTATAATCATTGGGATACTCATGGTTCGAGACGGCTACTATTACGCGCTGGCTTGCATTGCGGCGGCCCTGCTACTGGCTTGGTTGACCTTGCCGGCGCTGGCGGCGATACCGATTCTGCTCGGCGCGTTTTTCCTGTGGTTTTTCCGCGATCCTGAGCGCCGTATTCCCGCCGATCAGTCCGCGGTTGTCTCTCCGGCGGACGGCAAGGTCACTGACGTTTCGCAGACTATGCTGGACGGACAGCCTGCCACCCGGATCAGCATCTTCCTGAATGTCTTCAATGTTCACGTTAACCGGTCTCCCGTTTCCGGCGTGATCACGGCGATGGATTACCGGCGCGGCAAGTTTGGCAACGCGATGGGGGAGATCTCTGCGGAAGAGAACGAGCAGAACATCGTGACCGTGCAGGGTGACTGCGGAACAGTCGTCTTCAAGCAGATCGCCGGATTGCTGGCCCGCCGGATCGTTTTCAGCAAGAAAGTGGGCGATACCGTTGGCCGCGGCGAGCGAGTCGGGCTGATTAAGTTTGGTTCGCGCGTGGATGTGATCCTGCCGGCGGCCGCTGCGATCCAGGTCAAGGTCGGAGACCACGTGGCGGGTGGATCGTCCGTTCTGGCGATGGCGCCGGTGTCCGTGCCCGCGACTCTGAAATCAGCGGAGGCGCGATGACCGATCACCAGATCGAACTTCATGCCGACGATGCCAGGCCACGTCCGACACGCAAGGGGCTGTACATTTTGCCCTCGCTGTTTACGGCCGGCAACATTGCGGCCGGTTACTTTGCGATCTCGCAGGCAATTCTGGGTACGGTGGCCGATCCGTGGCACTTCGATTATGCGGCCAAAGCGATTGGATTTGCGATTCTGTTTGACGGACTCGACGGACGCATCGCGCGACTGACGAACACTACGAGCGCGTTTGGCCGAGAACTCGACTCGCTCGCTGATGTCATTACATTTGGCATTGCGCCCGCCATTCTGGCATGGCTGTGGGGCTTCCGTTCACTGCCGTTCATGGACGATTCAGACCTGCGCAGCAAAGTCATTCAGCTGGGTGCGATTGCAACGTTTGTGTTTCTGATGGCAGGCGCCGCGCGACTGGCTCGGTTCAACATTCAGACAAACCCACAGCCGTCCAATCCTGGGCGCCCCGGCAAGAAGTATTTCGTGGGGATGCCGATTCCCGCTGGCGCAGGAGTAATCGCCGCTGTCGTTCACTACATGAAGGGCGAACCGCTGCAAGATTGGTGGATGTCGGTGGGATGGGCGGCGCTGGTCTTCCTGCTTGGGTTCTTAATGGTCAGCACCTGGCGTTTCTACAGCTTCAAGGAGCTGAATCTCGGTAAGCCGCAGAACTTCCGCTGGATCATCGTCATCGGGGGAAGCATCGGGTTGTGCTGGTTCTTTTCCCGGCAGGTACTGATTCTTCTCGCCCTCATTTACACACTTGCCGGCATCGTTGCCAGGCTTTCTTTCTTTTTGCGGCGGCCCACCCTGCCGCCGCCTCCTCCGCATGATGAGGCTTCGCACGCCTGATGAAGAACGCTCCTAAACCAGCACCTGCGGTACGCCCTGATGCCGGCAGTTGGGGAGGACTGTTCCGCGTTGCCATTGTGGGCGCCGGAACGCTCAAAGGCCGCGAGATCAAAGACGTGCTCAGCGAGAGAAACTTCCCCTCGCACGACGTTCGCCTGCTTGATGACGACGAGTCTCTCGGTCAACTCGAGGCCATTGGCGACGAGCCCACGTTTATCCAGAGTGTGTTGCCTGAGCACATGGAGAACGTTGACTTCACCTTTTTTGCCGCTGATGAGAAATTCACGCGTAAGACCTGGAACATGGCGAAGAAGGCGGGCAGCGACATTATCGACTTGTCGTTTGGCTTGGAAGGGGAGCAGGGAGTCGAACTTCGCGCTCCCTGGATTGAGCGGGAACTCGGCAGCGTTCCCAGGGTGGACCTTGTCGCTGGGCCGGTGCGGGTTGCTCATTCCGCTTCGATGGTGCTGGCATTGCTGTTGCTGCGAGTGCAAAAGGTCGCGAATGTGAAGAATTCCATCGCCACCGTGCTCGAGCCCGCCTCGGAACGTGGCAAGCGCGGCATGGACGAACTGCACGAACAGACCATCAACCTGCTGTCGTTCCAGCAACTGCCAAAGAACGTGTTTGATGCGCAGGTGGCGTTCAACCTCCTCGATCGCTATGGCGCGAATTCGACTTCATCGCTGGCGACCGTGGAAAAACAGATTCTGAGCGATTTCAAGCGGATTATCAGTGACCGAGCAGAACCGCCTTCCTTGATGCTGCTGCAGGCTCCGATCTTCCACGGACATGGTTTTTCGCTTTACATTGAGGTGGAGCGGCCAGCCCAGGCCGAGGAAGTGGCCGCGGCGCTTTCCGGTGAACATGTCGCAATCTGGCATGATGGAGAGGACGCTCCTAGCAACGTGAACGTTGCAGGTCAGGAGCAGATTCAGGTGGTGGTTCGGCCTGATTCGGGACGCGACAACGGTTTCTGGATCTGGGCAGCCAGCGACAACTTGCGTATCGCCGCCGTGGCCGCTGTGGAATGCGCCGAGTCGCTGATCCCCGGGCGCCCGCGCGGGACCGTGCAATGATGGGATCGCGACGCGCCGCCGTGGCAGCGATCATGCTTGCAGCCGTATTGGCGATGTTGACTGCGGGCTGCGGATATCACACCAGTGGCCATGCAGTGCGTTTGCCTGACGACATCCATACCGTTTACGTGCCCATGTTCGAAAATACGACCCAGACATATCGCGTCGAACAGACCATGACTGCGGCAGTGGTGCAGGAACTGCGCAGCCGCACCAACTTTCGTGTGGTCACGACGAACAAAGACGGCGAAGCCGATGCGACGCTCAAGGGTCTCATCAACTACACCGCAAACAGTCCGCTGACGTACGATTCGGTGACCGGGCGTATCTCCTCATCGTTGATAACGATTGGCATGAAGGTATCGCTTACAAGCAAGACAGGCAAAGTGCTTTGGGATAACCCGAATTACACGTACCGCGAGCAATACCAGGTTTCGCGCGATACCAGCAGCTTTTTCGACGAATCCAATCCTGCATTTCAGCGCGTCGCCCGCGAGTTTGCGAAGTCGCTGGTCAGCAACATGATGGAGGCGTATTAGTGCGAAGCTTCGCCGCCTCTGACCGTTTTGTGGCTGACGTGCAGGCGCGCAAGCTGGCCGCAGGATACGTGTTTGTCGGCGACGAAGCGTTCTTCCGCAAGCGTTGCCGCGACGCGGTGTTGGAATCGCTGATTCCGGCCGATGTTCGCGAACTCAGCGTGTATGACATGGACCTGGGCGAGGTCGAGTTGCAGCAGGTGCTCGACCGTGCACGGACTCCTTCGCTGATGGCACCGTTCCAGGTGTTCTTCATCCGGGGTGTAAAGGCTCTCTACACGCGCGGCAAGCACGACGACGAGTTTGCTGCCATTGCGGACTACTTCAAGAATCCCAACCCTGACGCGCTGGTTGTTTTCGTCGCTGACCACATCAACATCCCGGCAGACGTGCGACGGATGGATTTGCAGGACAAGGACCGCTACGAGCGTATTCGCGAGACACTCGGCGAGCATTGCACAGTGCTCGAGTTTGCTCGCGTGGATGAAGGCGATGCGGTGAAGTGGGCGGTCGATACGGCGAATACGGAAGCCGTGAAGCTCGACACCGATGCGGCGCGAGAGCTGGTTGATTCGCTCGGTGGAGACATGATGATGGTGGCCAACGAACTGGAGAAGTTGGTGCTCTTCGTTGGCGATAAACAGCGTATTACTCTGGGCGACGTGGAAACGATGGTTTTGGCGGCCAAGCAGCGCTCTTTCTACGAACTTACCGATGCGATCTCGGCACGCGATCGCGCTCGTGCGCTCGCCGTACTCGATGCGATCCTGAACACCGGCGATGGAGACGAAGCGGCGATTGGGCACCTCTACATGCTGTCCCGTACGTTCCGGCAGATGCTAGTGATCTTCGAGCGCAATGTTCGAGACACCCGGGCGCTGTGGCAGGCGCTGTGGCAAGGATTCCGGCTACCGCCTTTTGCGGCGGAAGATGTCATCCGGCAGGCCCGACGATACAAGTCGAAGCGTGAGCTAACTAGCGCGATTCGGAAAATCGCTCGTGCCGACCTGGCACTTCGCTCGAATCCCGTGAGCAAACGGCTGATCCTGGAAAACCTGGTGCTCCAGTTGACCGCGGAACCGAAGCCGCCGGAAGTTGCCTGGTTGCAGGAACAGCTGCCCGTCTAGGCACGCGCGCCCGCAGAAGTTGTGTTCCTGCAACTCTCACAGCAACCACAAATTGCTACTTCTTTACGGCGACATCCACCCTGGCAGTCGTGTCGGCCCAGTCGAGCTTCAGAACCGCGGCATTGGCGTTGGTCTGGTCGAAGGAGATGGTGAACTGCTCGGTCGGCGACGCGTTCTTCGAGACCTTCATGTCCACGCGAGCCAGGTCTTCACTTTCCTTGTATTCGGTGCCCCACTGGCCAGTTTCCTTGTTGATGATGAGCTTCCAGCCTTTTTCACCGGGAATGGTGTAGAGGGTGTAGCTTCCAGCTGGGACGCTGGCTCCGCCGATGGTCAGGTTCGCAGTGGTCTTGAGGCTGGTGGCGGAGTTTGCGCCGGTACGCCAGACCTGTCCGTAAGGGACGAGTCCGCCGAAGATCTTGCGGCCTCGCATCGAGGGCCGGCTGTAGTCGATGGTGACGGTCTTTCCATCAGCGAAGGTAAACGTTGCTGTCCCCGGAGGGCTGAGCGGTGGCTTCTTCTCCTGGGCTATGAGCCCGATGGCAACGATGGCGATCATCAAGGCGATGAAGGTTGTACGAGTCTTCTGCATTGCACTCTCCTGTAACGGTTCAATCATACGACGAGGCGCGAACCTATTATTCACGTTCGCGGCAGACGTTACAATCGAGCCTATGAGCGTACTGGATGAGAAGCGTGAAGAGCTGGAGCATTACGAATTTCGCATGGGTGTAGCCCGAGGGCGATTGGCGGTTGCGCTCGACTCGTTGACCGATGCGCTCACGATGGTGGGCCAGCATGGGGTCTATTGCCAGAGCGCCCGGCAACCAGGGAAGCCTGCGATGGACATCCAGATTGTGATGAAGGGAATTACGGATGCGAAGGAACTGATTTCGTCGGTGATGGAAGAGATCCGGAAAGAGAAAGAAGAATCACCACAGAGGCACTGAGGCACAGAAAAATAGCTTGATTTCCTCTGTGTCTCTGTGCCTCTGTGGTTAAGACTTTCCTAAACTGTCACGTACTTGCCGGTTTCGAGCACACGAGCTGCAATCTGCTCCTGCAAGCCGATCACGTTCACGGGCTCGAACTTCACCAGGCGGCGGACGATCGCCATCTGGGTGCGCATCATGTCGCCTTCGGCAACGGCCGCGATCACTTTCTTGGCCGCAGCTTCGAGCTTCGACATCGCACCTGCGATGTAGATCTGCGTCATCGCAGTCACCAGGGCGCTCTTCGCTTCGCCGTTGGCCTCGATGTGCTTGCGCGCCCGCAGCACGCAGGAATCCATGGCAAACGACTCGATCACCATGTCGGCAATCGCGCCCATGATCTCCTGCTGGTCGGCCAGCTTCTGCATGTACTTCTGCGAAGCCGCGCCGGCCACGAGCATGGCAAGCTTCTTGGCGTTGCTGACGATCTTCTGCTCGGCCGCCAGGGCGCCTTCCAGCTCTTCGAACGACGGGCCCGCCATCACTTCGTCCATCGTCTTCTTGATGGCCGGCAGCAGCGCAAGCTGTCCGCTCATGGCACGCTTCAGCAGCCATCCGGTGATGATGAGGCGGTTGATTTCGTTGGTGCCTTCGAAGATGCGGTTGACGCGCGAATCGCGATAGGCGCGCTCCGCCGGGTACTCCTCGACGAAGCCGTAGCCGCCGTAGATCTGCACGGTCTCGTCAACCACGAAGTCGAGCATCTCGGAGCCCGCAACCTTGATGATGGAGCACTCGACGGCGTACTCCTCGATCGCCTTGCGGATGACCTCGCTGCTCTTCTCGCCTTCGGGCATGGCGTTTTCCATCATGCCGACGGTGCGATAGACCATCGATTCGCCGGCATAGATGCCGACCGCCATCTGCGCCAGCTTCTCGCGGATGAGGCCGAAGTCGGAGATCGTCTTGCCGAAGGCCTTGCGCTCCTTGGCGTAGGCAATCGCGTGCTGTAACGAGGTGCGGGCGCCGCCGACGCAGCCCGCGCCCAGCTTGAAGCGGCCCACGTTGAGAATGTTGAAGGCGATGATGTGTCCCTTGCCGATTTCGCCGAGGACGTTTTCGACCGGTACCTGGCAGTCGTTGAGGATGAGCGGCGCCGTGGACGAGCCGCGGATGCCCATCTTCTTCTCTTCCGCGCCGACGGAGAAGCCGGGGAAGTCTTTCTCGACCAGGAACGCGGTCAACTTCTCGCCGTCGACCTTGGCGAAGATGGTGAACAGGTCGGCGAAGTGGGCGTTGGTGATCCACATCTTCTCGCCGTTGAGGATGTAGTGCTTGCCGTCGGGCGACAGCACGGCGCGGGTGCGGCTGTTCTGCGCGTCGGAGCCGCTGGTGCTCTCCGAGAGCGCGTAGGCGCCGATCAACTCGGCCGAGGCCAGGCTGGGCAGGTACTTCTTCTTCTGCTCTTCGGTGCCGAAGAAGACGAGCGGCAGAGTGCCGATGCCGGCGTGCGCGCCCATGGAGACGACAAAGCTGCCGCACTTGGCGATATTGTCGGCGATGATGGCCGAGGAGATCTTGTCCATCTCGGAGCCGCCATATTCCGCGGGAACGTCGACGTTGGTCAGGCCCATCTCGGCGGCCTTCTTGAGCAGGTCGCGCGTGATCTGCCAGTCTTTGTGCTCGATCTGTTCGACGGCAGGGAGGAGTTCGTTGACCGCAAACTCGTTGGCGAGCTTGGCGATCATCTGCTGGTCTTCGTTGAAGTCTTCAGGAGTGAAGACGTCTTGCAGGTTGTGGTCTTCGAGCAGAAAGCTTCCGCCCGTGAGTTTCGTCTTGGGAGCTACCGTAGTTGTGGCCATGTTTCCTCGCTTGTGTCGGTCGTCGCAATCTCTTGGGTTTCGCTTTTCGCTCTTAGCCATTCGCTTTTCGCTAAAAACGTGCTAGCGAAACGCGAACAGCGAAAGGCGAATAGCGGTTCACTGCAAATTCTCGAAAATGCCGGCCGCGCCCATGCCGCCGCCGACGCACATGGTGACCATGCCGTAGCGGGCCTTGCGGCGCTGCAGTTCGCGGGCGATGCTGGCGGTCAGCTTGGCGCCGGTGCATCCCAGGGGATGGCCGAGGGCGATGGCTCCGCCGTTGGGGTTGATGATTGCCGGGTCGAGGCCGCCTTCCTGGATGACGGCCAGCGACTGCGCGGCAAAGGCTTCGTTCAGCTCGATGACGTCGATGTCGCTGAGCTTAAGGCCGGCCAGCTTCAGGACCTTTGGAATGGCGAAGACCGGGCCGAGGCCCATCTCCTCCGGCTTGTAGCCTGCGGTGGCGAAGCCGACGTAGCGCAGCAGCGGCTTGAGCCCCAGGGCTTTCGCGTGCTCGGCGGACATGACGACCGCGGCGGCTGCGCCGTCGGACATCTGCGACGAGTTGCCGGCGGTGACGGTGCCCTTCAGTGGAAGGCGGGCTTCAGGGCCGCGAGGGCTTCCAGGGAGGTGTCGGCGCGCGGGCCTTCGTCCATCTTGAAGACGATGTCGATGCGCTTGGGTTTGCTGCCGTTGGGAGTCGTGAAGCTCACTGGCACGGGCACGATCTCGTCGTCGAACTTGCCGGCTTCGATGGCGGCGAAGGCCTTCTTGTGGCTGTCACGGAGAACTGGTCCTGCTGCTCGCGGGTGATGCTGAAGCGTGCGGCCAGCCGTTCGGCGGTGAGGCCCATGGAGAGATACGAGTCGGGATAGTTGGCCACCAGCCAGGGTTGGCCGAGACCTTGTTGCCGCCCATGGGGATCATGGTCATGGACTCGACGCCGCCGGCGACCACGACTTCGGCGCCGCCGGCCATGATGCGCTCGGCGCCCATGGCGATCGCCTGCAGGCCCGAGGAGCAGAAGCGGTTGATGGTCATGGCCGAGACTTCGACGGGCAGCCCGGCGCGCAGGGAGGCGATGCGGGCGACGTTCATGCCCTGCTCGGCTTCGGGCATGGCGCAGCCGAGGATGACGTCTTCGATCTCTTTGGGATCGAGCTGCGGCACGCGCTCGAGGGCGCCCTTGATGGCGAAGGCGGCCAGGTCGTCGGGACGGGTGGCGCGCAGGGTTCCTTTGTAGGCTTTGCCGACCGGGGTGCGGACGGCACTGACGATTACGACTTCACGCATGGAAAGCTCCAAAATCAGCAATCAGCAATTAGCAATTAGCCAATCGCGGTAACGAGCTAGTTAAATTGCACGTTGCAACATGAGTTGTGCCGCCACTTGCAAAACCGTGATTCACGGTTGTTTAGAATCAATGGTTTAGCACGGAAATTGTTCGCATGTAGTATGATTCCAAATGAGTTATACGTATCCATGTCTCGGGTAAGGAGTTACGGGTCAGACTTTGGGCTATTTTTGCCATTTTGTTGATTCCGTACCGTAACTCCATAGTTAATCCGGTTGTGTCGCTGCCGCTGCGCGGGCTCGAGTTCTTCAATCTCGTACCTTCCGCGGGCTTACACCCGCGGCTAAAACAAATTCCTCCGCTACGCGGCTCCGCTAGTTCCTCAATGTCTTGCCAGTCTTCAGCGTGTACTGAATGCGTTCCTGCGTCTTCTTTTCGCCGCAGAGGGATTTGAAGGCCTCGCGCTCCAGGTCGAGCAGGTACTGTTCGCTGACCAGGGTGCCGGGGTTGACGGCGCCGCCGCAGAGGACTTCTGCGACTTTGCTGGCGATCTTGACCTCGTGGTCGCTGATGAACTCGCCCTGCCGCATGATGTGCACGCCCATCTTCAACGTAGCTAAGATGCTTTCGCCCGGCGCCGGGATGTCGGTACGCAGGATCAGCGGCCGGAAGCCTTCGTGGAAGAGCTCGAGGGCGCGGGTCTTGGCGTCGGTGAGGACGCGCTCGCGGTTCATGGTGATGAGGTCACCCGGCGAGATGAAGCCGTAATTCTTGGCTTCCAGCGCCGAGGTCGAAACCTTCGCCATGGCGACGATCTCGAAGGCCTGCTTCATGGCTTCCATGAGCTCGACACTCTCGCCGCGTCCCTGCGGACGGATGTGCGTGGCCTTGTGAACGGCGCGGAGGGTCATCTCTTTGCAGCCACCGCCGCCGGGCAGCAGGCCGACGCCGACTTCGACGAGTCCGGCATAAAGCTCTGCGTGAGGCTGGCGAGAGTGGGCATGAAGGGTGATCTCCGTGCCGCCGCCGAGGCACATGCCGAACGGCGCGACCACGACGGGCTTGGGCGAGAACTTGATGGCCTGCGTCATGTTCTGGAACTGACGGATGGCCATGTCAACTTCGTCCCACTCCTGCTCCTGGATGCCCATCAGCAGCATCATGAGGTTGGCGCCGACGGAGAAGTTGCCGGCATCGTTGGTGATGACGAAGGCGTCGAACGGGTCGCCTGCGCCGCCGGGCTTCAGCGTCTGGGTGATGAAGGAGACGATGTCGCCGCCGAGCGAGTTCATCTTGGAGTGGAACTCGATGCAGCCGACGCCGTCGCCGAGATCGATGAGCGAAGCGCCGGCGTTCTTCTTGACCACGCCGTTGGCTTTCTTGGCGACGGTGACCGACCAGACTCCGGCGGGAACTTCTTCGGCTTTGTAGTCGCCGGTGGCGATGTCGAAGTACTTGCGGCCGCTGGCGGTGGAGGTGTCGTCGGCGTACCAGGTGGTCTTGCCGGAGGCCAGCAGCTTCTCGACGTTGGCGGCGACGGGCCGGCCTTCCTTCTTCATGCGCTCGACGGTCTGGGCGACGCCGGCGGCGTCCCACAGCTCGAACGGGCCCATCTCCCAGTTGAAGCCGGTCTTCATGGCCTTGTCGATTTCGACGATGGAGTCGGCGATTTCGGGCACGCGGTTGGCGGAGTAGGTCCAGAGGTCGGTGAGGACGTTCCAGAGGAACGTGTTGGCCTTGTCTTTCGAGGGCGCGATCAGGGTGCGCAGGCGCTCGGGCAGATCTTCGATCTGCTTCGCCATTTCGAGGGCAGGGAACTTCGGGCGCTGCTGCTCGCGATATTCGAGGGTCTTCCAGTCGAGGCAGAAGCGCTTTTCGCCGTCGGGACCCTTCTGCTTCTTGTAGAAGCCGCCCTTGGTCTTGTCGCCCAGCCACTTGCGGTTGAGCATCTCGTTGAAGAACGGAGGCAGGGTGAGTTCGCTGCGCTCGTCTTTGATATTGACGGCGCCGTTGCGCACGACGTGGCCGAGAATGTCGAGGCCGACCATGTCGCCGAGGCGGAAGGTGCCGGTCTTGGGCCAGCCGACGGCGGTGCCGGTGAGGGCGTCCACTTCTTCGACGCTGAGGTCCATCTCCTGCATGACGCGCATGACGTTGAGCATGGAGAAGGTGCCGATGCGGTTGGCGATGAAGTTGGGCGTGTCTTTGGCGTAGACGACGCTCTTGCCGAGATGCAGATCGCAGAAGTCGGCGATGGCCTTCATGGCAGCGGGATCGGAGTCGGCGGTCGGGATGATTTCCAGCAGGCGCATGTAGCGCGGCGGATTGAAGAAGTGCGTGCCGAACCAGGAGCGGCGGAAGTCGTCAGAGAAGCCTTCGGCGATTTTGGCGACGGGCAGTCCGCTGGTGTTGGTGGTGATGATGGTTCCGGGCTTGCGGACGGCGTCGACCTTGCGCAGGAGTTCGCGCTTGAGGTCGAGGTCTTCGATGACGGCTTCGATGATCCAGTCCACTTCGGCGAGCTTCTTGAGGTCGTCTTCGAAGTTGCCGATGGTGACCAGGCAGTCGAGCGACGGCTTCATGAAGGCGGCGGGCTTGGACTTGACCGCGGCTTCTTTTCCGGCGGCGGCAAACTTGTTGCGCGCGGGGCCGTCGGCGTCGGGCGGAACGATGTCGAACAGGTAAGAGGGAACACCGGCGTTGGCCAGGTGCGCAGAGATGCGGGCTCCCATGGTGCCCGCGCCCAGGACGGCGACTTTATTGATCCGTTTCTGCATGGACGTTCAACCGCTCCAAACTTCTCGGCCGGCCGCCGCGGCGGGCCGGACATTGGGTGTGATGATTCGGACTTAATGCTGGTTCGGAAAAATCCTATGAACTTCGATTGTGCGAGGTGGCGAACTCAGGATGAACTTTGGGAGATGACTGTAGATGAGTGCGAAGACGAGGAAGATGGCGATTCAATTGTGCTCTCCTCTCGTGCAAAAAACGGCTCCAAAATACAAGCAGCGCGCGCCGCAAGATGTGGGGTGAGGATGGCAACGGCGCGCGCCTTATTAAGTTGAGACGATGTTACTGAATGAATCCTCATTCAGTCAATGAAAATCGGAAAAATATTTGCGAATGGAGTTCCCGAAACGGGCTAGGAGATGGCCTTGGCGATGAGGAAGGCGGCTCCCGCCGCAAGTCCTCCAATTACAATGGTTTGCAGGGCAGAACGGCGGGGTTTGGCGCCCGTGAAAGCGGCCCTTGATGTAGCCAAAGATTCCTAATGCGAGCAGGGTCACCACCGCGGACCAGAGCAAAGCTTCGCGGGAGCTGTGGAAAAACATGTAGGGGGAGAGGGGAATGAAGCCTCCGCCGATGTAGGAGCCGGCGATGGTGGCGGCGCTCTGGAGGGCGCGCTTGGGGTCGGGCTCTTCGAGTCCGAGTTCGAAGCGCATCATGAAGTCCACCCACTCTTTGGGCTTCTTGGTCAGGGCTTCGACGACGGGAGCGGCTTCTTCGCGCGTGAGTCCGTAGTCGGTGAAGACCTGTTGGACTTCGCGCGCTTCTTCGTCGGGGATCTCTTCGACTTCGCGCTCTTCGCGGATGCGCTCGCTGTCGTAGTGTTCGGCATCGCTGCGGGCGGCGAGGTATCCGCCGAGTCCCATGGCGATGGAGCCGGCGGCGATTTCGGCGAGGCCGGCGACGACGACGAGGCGGCTGTTGTCGATGGCTCCGGAGATGCCGGCAGCGAGGGCGAAGGGGACGGTGAGGCCGTCGGACATGCCGATGACGACGTCGCGGACGACTTCGCCGGCGGTGAAGTGGCGCTCAATGTGCGGTGTTTGCGGCATGCTCTCCCAGCTCGGGATGATCTTGAACGTAGGCAAGTGCGTGTTCGGCAACCTCGCGCTCGCCTTTGTAGCTTAGCTTAGACGGGGCCTCTTCGAGCGGGAGCCAGAAGGCGTTTTGCACTTCGACCCGCATGGCGGGGGCGATGTTGCCGAGGCGGCCGGAGCGGTACATCAGCAGGAAAAAGCTGACGGTCTTGGATACCTTGGCGTGGTCGCCCCAGTTGCGGACATAAATGTAGTGAATGTCGCGGAGTTTGAGCAGAACCTGGGCGCGGACTCCCGTTTCTTCGCGGACCTCGCGCAGGGCGGTTTCTTCGGGGGTCTCGCCGGGATCGATGGAACCCTTAGGAAGTGCGATCAGTTCAGCGTCGGCGGGCGTGCGCTTGTCTTTGGCAGGCGGACGTTGCGCCGGGGGCGGTCCATGTGCGGCTCAATGACCGCCAAATACCAGCGGCCACGCATCTTACGCAATACCACGCCGCCAGCAGAGGTTTCTCGGTCCATGGGTGGAAGGAAACGTTAGTTTCGCAGAGTCTTGGGCGGGAGACAACTGAAGAAGTGGCTAGCAGTTGGTGGTCAGTTAGGGTACCCCCAGTACATTCTCCCGAAAGCGACACTACCTCCCCAACCCCTTGACGGTTTGCCTCATAACGGTAAACCCATCTGCCTCTGAGGTTCGCCTGAGCGGCACTTAGCGACGACCAGGGTGATGTCGTCCTGCTGCTCGTGAGGACAGAAACAACGGACCTCTTCGATGACCGTGGCCACGAGCTGTTGCGAGGGAAGGTCGCGGTGCCGGGAGAGACAATCAACCAGGCGCTGTTCTCCATACTCCTGATAGTCGCCGTCGCAGGCCTCGGTGACGCCGTCGGTGTAAAGCGCGAGCGTATCGCCGGCAAACAGGTCGGTCTCACGAACCGAACAGTCCCACTCTTCGAAGAGGCCCAGAACGGTTCCGGTGGGATCGAGGCGCTCGACGCTATCGTCTCTGCGAACCAGCAGCGCGGCAAGATGTCCGCAGTTGGCGTATCGCAGACGGCCGGCCTTATCGTCGTATTCCGAGTAGAAGAAAGTAGCGTAGGCGGATTCGGGCGTGTTCTCAAAGAAGAGCCGATTGATGGATCGCAGGAGGCGTTCGGGTTCATCGATGGCCATGGCGCACTGGCTGCGAAGGTTGGCCTGAAGATTAGCCATGAGCAGCGCGGCGGCGATTCCCTTACCGGCGATGTCGCCAATAACCAGGCCGAGGCGATCTCGTCCCAGCGCCAGGAAGTCATAATAATCGCCGCCCACCTGACGCGCCTGTTGGCAGCTGCCCGCGTAGTCGAGTGACGGAACGGGCGGAAGCTCTTGCGGGAAGAGCCGGGCCTGCACGTGCTTTGCGATTTCGAGCTCCTGGGCGACGTGGCGCTCGGCCTCCAGCTTGTCGGCTTTCGCGCGGCGGTCCAGCTCGATCGCATGGGTCACCTCGTCGAAGCTGACCAGCAAGAACGAATTGCCGTCGATGTCTTTGAATCGAGTGGAGACGCTGCCCCAGATAGGCGAATCTCCAATCGCAGATAGGCCTTGTGTAGCTGAGGCAGCATCCCCGTGTTTGATGCGCTTCAATTTGGGCACGGACAGGAATTTAACGCCGCGCCGCGACCACTCCCGGTAGCGAGAGACGACATCTTCAGTGACGAAGACCACGTCAGTGTGTCGCCCGATCAGCGGATATTGCCAAGAATCAGGGGAAGGGTTCACAAGCGCGAGCACTGTGTCTCCGTCGGGCGGAGCAACCGCCAGCCAGCGTTCTCCCGATTGGAGCACCGTATCGGCGACGAGGCGAAAACCGAGCTGATCCAGGTAAAACCGCAGGCTTTGCTCCTGGTCGCGAACGAACACCTTGACGCAGTGAATGCGTAACAGTGGCTCGGGAGCAGATTGGGGCTGTAGGCCCATAGCTCGAATTATATGAGTGGCCAGTGGTTAGAGGTTGGTGGTTAGAAAAAGCGTGGAAGGAGCGAGAGGAACCGGCTGTCCGGCGCCCCTCTTGTTTCCTCATTTTGCGTGAATAGCCGCTAGAGGCCACATTTGCGGCTCGGCGCGTCAATACGAGATTAAATTTGGCGGCTAGTGTTCAAGAAGGTACTTACGTAGCCAGGGAAGATGTCGCATGATGCGCGAAAGCGTGCGGGGCCAGCGTCCTTCAGGCGATTGACGACATCCAACAAGCTAAGAGTGCTTGGACCCACGGAAGGTGTGCGTTGAACATCAGCAGGGTGGTTCATTCGGTTCGAGTCTTCTCCCGCGAACTAAAGCAGACATCCAATCAAGCAACCCGAAGGCCGACGCTGGGCATCGCGTTGGGCGGAGGGTTTGCTCGCGGCATCGCGCATATCGGCGTGCTGAAAGTGCTGGAAGAAGAGAACATTCCTGTGGACTACATGGCCGGAACGAGCGTGGGCGCCATTATTGGCGCGGGGTATTGCAGCGGAATGACTGCGGCCGAACTTGCCGACATGGCGCGCACCCTGCGGTTTGCCGACTTCGCCCGGCTTACGCTTTCGCGATACGGCTTTTATAACAATGACCGCATGGAACGGTTTTTTGCGCGCGTGCTGAAGCAGCACAGGTTTGAAGACCTGAAGATTCCGCTGGCGATTACGGCGACGGAGTTTCGAACGGGAGAGGCAGCTGTGTTTACCAAGGGTCCGCTGGTGGACCCGATTCGCGCGAGTTGCGCGTATCCGGGAATGTTTTTGCCGGTGGAGATCGACGGACACTCGTACATCGACGGGATGCTGGCCTATGCCGTGCCAACGACGCCGCTACGTCAGATGGGGGCGGACCGCGTGCTTGGCATTTACTTGAGCGCACATTGGAACAACACCAAGCCTCCGCGGCATCTGTTCGAAGTAATCGGACAGTGTTTCTCAATCGCGCAGGCGAAGTTGGCGGAGTCGTGGAAGAAGGATGCGAACCTGGTGATTGAGCCTGACGTGAACGGGTTCGCGTATGACTGCTTCGAGCGCGCGCCGGAGCTGATCGCTGTTGGCGAGACTGCCATGCGTGCCGCACTGCCGCAGCTGAGGACGACGCTGAATTTGCCGCAACGCAGCGCATCGCAAAAGGTTGGACGCGCTTCGCGCCTGGGCGCGGTCCAGACCAGTCCGGCCGGATAACGGGCTTCAGAGTGAGTCGCCGTTGCTCAGACGGTTGCTAACTTTTTCGAGTTGCCGAATGAGCTGAAACTGTCTGATAGGCCGGGCCCGCCAGAAGGAACGCGAGCACAATGTGCAGAGCCGAAGCCGGCCACAGCAAGTTAGCGGGGAAGCCTCCGCCGACTCTGAGGTAACCGAGGTACAGTCCTGCCAGCAGGTTGTAGACGAATAGGGCGCGAACAGTTTGCGCTGTCGCAAGCTCGCCACCAGTCCAGCAGGCCAGTCCGAGCGCGAACAATCCGCAACCGGCGAGGCGCGCCACGGCGATCCCGCTCGGAGCAAGACCCGCGTCTAAAAGGACGCGAGCAACTAGGTTAGGGACGGCAAATAACGCGATTCCTGTACCCACCTCAATCGCCGAAGATGCTTTCGTGAGGAATTCTGTTCTCATGTGTAGATTCTGCGCACTGCCAGCGGGGACTGGCAGCGCGTCGTGCTTGCAACCGTTTGGTTCTGACGTGGCCGCTTAGTTGTTGACCCTGGCCATGGCTTCGTCCACCTTCTTCTGGTCCTCGGCCGACAACTGCGACGTACCGAGGTTGACGGTCAGTTTATCGATTGCTCCGGTGAACGGGAAGGGACAATCGTAGTTGAAGTCCACCGGCGTGCGGGTATCGAGCCCGACGTCGAAGCTCTCGTCAGCCGGCATGAGGAACGGAATGGTGTGCTCGATCGTCTTGCGGGCGACTTCCTTGCCATCCACGCTCAGCACGCCCGTGCCACCTTTAGCGAGGCCCGGTCCGTCGTATTTAAAGTCAAACACGATGGTGTGCTTGCCTTCACCCAGCGATGATAGTCCTTCCCAGCGGGACCGTTCCAGGTCCAGGAAGTTGTACACGAACACCGGCCGGCCGCGGCCAATGTGGAATAGGTCGGTGGCGAACGCCAGCACCAGCCCGAGCGCTGCGACCACCACGAACGCGTAACCGAACCGTTTTCTCCACTTTCCGGCTGTGCCGATGAAGATCAGCAGCAACCCGAAAATCAACAAGCCCAAAACAATGTGCTTGAAGTGCCAACTGTTGAAGAACCACCTTGCGCCCGGACTCAGCATCAGCCCGTAGCCGCCGGACATGCCGCCCGCGGTGACGATAATTCCCTCGGCCCCGCCACTGGGGATAGTTACCTCCGCAGTGAGGGTGTAGTCCCGGCCCAGTGTGTTAGGGGCGTTGCCCATGGGAATGTTGGGAGTCACGCCCGTGTAGGTGAAGACTGTCTTCCCTGCCACCGCGCTCGGCCGCGCCGTCAGCGCGCGCACGAAACCCGAGTTGTCCAGCGGAAAGACCTGGTACTTCCCGGCTTCTTTCAAGAACAGTGCCTGCATTTCTTTCAGTTTGTCAGGCATCTTCGTCGCCAAGTCGTTGTACTCCGAATAGTCCTCGGCGATGTGGTAGAGCTCCCAGCGGTAGTCGCTGAGGTCCGTCTGCTTGCCCGTTCCCATCTCCCACGACGGGGACGGAGGCGTGGTGGCGGCAACCCAGCCATCGTGGTAGATGGCGCGGTTGCCGACCATCTCGAAGTACTGCGTGTCGCGCTTCGAGGGCGCATTGGCATTGGCCGAATCAAAGGTGTACGTCATGCTCAAGCCTTCGATGGGCTTCTGCTTGATCCCATTGACTTCGTCCGGCGCCTGGATGCCGGCGGCTTCCAGGATGGTCGGGACGATGTCAATGACGTGGTGGAACTGGGTGCGGATCCCACCCGGATCTTTGATGTGGCCGGGCCACGAGATTGCCAAGCCCTGCCGGGTCCCGCCGAAATGCGAGGCCACCTGCTTGGTCCACTTGAAGGGTGTATCGAATGCCCAGGCCCAGGCCACCGACATATGCGGGTAGGTTTTGTCGGAGCCCCAGTCGTTATAGTGCAATGCGTTGAGGGCCAGGACGGGCTTGACTTCCGGCATATTGATGATGCCGTTGTAAGCCGTGTACTGATTGAACGTGCCGTACACGGTGCCTTCGGCGCTGGTGCCGTTGTCGCCGTCGATATAGATAATCAGCGTGTTATCGAGTTTGCCCATCTTCTGGACTTCGTCAATCACGCGGCCAATCTCATAGTCGGTGTAGGCGGTGTACCCAGCAAATACCTCTGCCTGGCGGGCATACATCTTCTTTTCCGCCTCGTTGAGCGAGTCCCACTTGGGCAGCTTGGCGCCGCCGTACTCTTCCTGTCCGTCCGGCCACGGCGTGAGCGTCGTGTTCGCCGGAATCACGCCCAGCTTCTTCTGGTTTTCGAAGATCTGTTCGCGCAGCTTTTCCCAGCCCATGTCGAACTTGCCATGGAACTTGTCAATCCATTCCTGCTTCGGCTGGTGGGGCGAGTGCGACCCGCCGGGCACGTAATAGACGAAGAACGGCTTGTCCGGCGCCGCCGCGTTCAGGTCGTGCAAATACCGAATGGCATCGTCGGCCAGGTCAGTGGTGAGGTTGTAGTCTATCTTGCCGACCCAGGGATACACCGCCTCCGTGTTGCGGAACAGGTAGGGCGTCCACTGGTCGGTCTCGCCGCCCAGAAAGCCATAGAAGTACTGGAAGCCCATTCCGATAGGCCATTGGTCAAAGGGTCCGGCCGTGGTGCTGTAGGTGAATCCCGGCGTGTTGTGGTCTTTGCCGAACCACGAAGTCGCGTAGCCGTTCTCTTTCAGGATCTCGCCAATGGTGGCGCTCTCCGGCCCGATAACCGAGTCGTAGCCCGGGTAGCCGGTGGACAATTCGCCGATAACACCGAAACCGACCGAATGATGGTTGCGGCCCGTGATCAGCGCTGCCCGCGTTGGTGAGCATAGCGCCGTCGAGTGGAACTGCGTATAGCGTAGCCCCGCTTTGGCAATCCGATCCAGGTTCGGCGTCGGAATCACGCCGCCAAAGGTGCTCGGTACGCCATAACCTTGGTCGTCAGTCATGATGAGCAGCACGTTGGGCGCGCCCTTCGGAGGCACCACGCGCGGCGGCCACCATGGTTTGGAAGTCTTGTAGGTTTCCGTGATCACGCCGCCGAACTTCGGAGGCGGTGGTGGAAGCTGTTTTCCGCTGATAGTAGTGGTGGCGTCGGCCTGACCCAACGTGCCGGTGACCTGTTGCGCGACCGCGCTACGGCCCGCGATAAGAGTGGCGGTCGCGAACAGTCCCAGGGCCAGAGTGCGGTTCCCCGCTCGAAAACTCATACGATGATTCCTCGCGAATACTTCCGAGTGGTGCTCGCAAGGAGTCAGTTGCGAGGTGTTGGTTTCGCTCGCAATGAGCGAAGAATTTCCGCCTCGATCAAATCGAACTACGACCCCACAGCATGGTTCAGCGTGTCAGCAACTTTAGCCCGCCGCCAATACAAAAATCAATCTCGAATAGAAGACTCGAGAGAATTTGGCTGGTGCTCGAGAGTTCAGCCGGGATGTTGTTGACAAGAGAAGCGGACCGCGGGCGTTTGTGGGCAGAAAGTGGGACGACAGGTGCGGCACTTTCCGGTGATTGAGGCGACAAAATTCAAAACCCCGCTCAAACGGAAGTCGCTTGAGCGGGGCTTCTGATCGGAGTTGCGTTACTTGGTGCTGGCTTGTGGCTCCAGGCCGCGATATTTCAGCATTGGTTCGATGCTGGGCTTCGCGCCGCGCCAATTCTCATACAGCGTTTCCAGGTCTTCGGTGTTGCCGCGCGACAACACCATTTCGCGGAAGCGGTCGCCGTTGGCGCGGGTGAGGCCGCCGTGCTCGACGAACCACTGGTAAGCGTCGTCGGCGAGCATCTGCGTCCAGAGATAGGCGTAGTAGCCGGCGGAGTATTCGAGGGCAAAGATGTGGCTGAAGTAGCTGGAGCGGTAGCGCGGCGGAACGTAGCTGATGAGCAGATGGGTCTTCTCGAGAGCTGCCTTTTCGAAGGCGTCAGGCTGCTGCAACGGCGCCGTTGGCGATAGCGTGTACCACTGCATGTCCAGTTCGGCGGCGGCCACCAGTTCGGTCATGTCGTAGCCCTTGTTGAAGGTGCGGGACTTCTTGATCTTCTCGAGCAGTTCGGCGGGCATGGGAGCGCCCGTCTTGTAGTGCTTGGCATAGTGCTCGAAGACGGAGGGGTAAGTCGCCCAGTATTCATTGAACTGCGAGGGAAACTCGACGAAGTCGCGCGCCGTGTTAGTGCCAGACAGGCTGGGGTATTCGGTGTTGGCAAACATGCCGTGCAGGGCGTGTCCGAACTCGTGGAACATGGTGTTGACGTCGTCGGTGGTGAGCAGTGCGGGCTCGCCCGGCGCGGGCTTGGAGAAGTTGCAGACGTTGACCACCACTGGCTTGGTACCCATCAGCTTCGACTGCTCGACATAGTTCCCCATCCAGGCACCGCCCTGCTTGTTATCGCGCTTGAAGTAGTCGGTGTAGAACAGGGCGAGGGAACTGCCGTCAGCGTTGAAGACCTCGAAGACCCGCATGTCGGAGTCGTACACCGGGAGGTCGTGGCGCTCCTTGAAGGTGATGCCATAGAGCTGAGTGGCGGCGTAGAATACGCCGTTCTCGAGCACGTTGCTCATCTCGAAGTAGGGCTTGACCTGCTCTTCGTCGAGATCGTATTTGGCTTTACGCACCTGCTCGGAATATATTTCCCAATCCCAGGGCTGGAGCTGGAAGCCGCCTTCCTGCTGGTCGATAACTGCCTGAATGTCTTTGGCTTCGGCGGCAGCGCGGGCGGTCGCGGCGGGGACGATCGCGTCCATGAACTTCAGCGCCGCTTCCGGAGTTTTGGCCATCTGGTCTTCAATCTTCCAGGCGGCAAAGTTGGGATAGCCGAGCAGCTTTCCTTTTTGCGCGCGAAGCTGGGCAATTTTCGCGATCGTGTCGCGGGTGTCGTTGGCGTCGCCGTGCTCGGCGCGGTTCCACGAATTGTTGAAGAGCGCCTCGCGGGTAGTGCGATCGGTCAACGAAGCGAGGGCGGGCTGCTGGGTCGTATTCTGCAGCGGAATGACATAGCCTTCGACTTTGCGTCCCGTGGCGGCCCCGGCGGCGGCGGTAATTTCGGCTTCGCTGAGTCCGGCAAGCGCGGCTTTGTCTTTCGTGACGAGAGCGCCTTGCTTGGTGGCGTCGAGCAACTTGGTGCTGAACGTATTGGAGAGTCCGGCCAGCTCTTCATTGAGCTTCTTCAACTGCACTTTGTCGGCTTCGCTGAGGTTGGCCCCGGCGTGGACGAACTCGTCGTAGTCGTATTTGACCAGGCGCTTCCCTTCGGCATCGAGCTTCAGCGAGCCGAGCTGCTTGTAGATGGTAGCGACGCGCTGAAAGAGCTTGGCGTTGAGGAAGATGGCGTCGCGGTGAGCGGCGAGCTTGGGCGCCTCAATGGAACGCACGTTCTGCAGCGTGGGATTGGTGTTGGCGCCGGCGAGCGCAAAGAACGCCGCGGTCGCCCGCTGAAGCAGTTCTCCGCTCTTTTCCATCGGGACGATGGTGTTCTCAAACGTCGGCGCTGCGGGGTTGTTGGCGATGGCTTCAATTTCCTTGAGCTGCTCGGCCATACCGGCTTCAATCGCCGGCTGATAGTCCTCATCCTTGATCTTGTCGAAGGGAGGGGTTTCGAAGGGCAGCTTGCTCGGAGACATCAATGGGTTGGTGGAGGTGGAATCGGCGGCTACGGAAATCAAAGGTGTAGTCATAAGTGCAAGCAGGGCGGTTAGGGTGAATATGAATTTGCGCATAACTTTACAGTGTAATCCGAGCGCAACGGATGCGTCGGAAGATTTTGTCTGGGCTAAGGGTGGCCCGGGCAGTCCGAAGGCGCTGATTTGGCGTCCCGTGTCAGCAATGACCATGGCTATCGTGATGCGGGTCACGGTGGGACAATGCGATGTTCCTGATACTGGGTAGGACGAGGTTTTCATGGCGATTGCGACGTCGAGTACGGTCGGGCACGAACCACAGCGGTCGGAATTGGCGAGCGGCTCGGCGGTCGTCTGGTGCATTGCCGGCGCGGTATTGCTGCTGCAACTGGCGACCGCCAAACGCTACGGCTATTTCGGCGACGAGATGTATCACATGGCATGCGGCGAGCACATGGCATGGGGCTACGTGGACCAGCCGCCGCTCATCGCCGTGTTTGCGTGGCTGACCCGGCATTTGTTTGGGACGTCAGTGTTCGCGATCCGGTTGTTTCCGGCGTTTGCCAGCTTTGCCTTAGTGTGGCTGACGGGGTTGCTCACCCGCGAATTGGGCGGAGGACGATTTGCACAAGGGCTCGCGGCGCTGTGCTCGGCGTGCGCGGGCGTGTATCTCATCCTCGGCCACCTGTTCACCATGAACGTGTTCGAGCCGCTGCTATGGATGGGCTGCGCCTACGTTGTGATTCGCATCGTAAAGACGGGCGACCAGAAGCTATGGCTGTGGCTCGGCGTGCTGGCCGGTGTCGGGCTGGAAAACAAGTACTCGATGGCGGTATTCGGCTTTGCCGTTGTAGTCGGGCTGATTCTGACCCGCGAGCGCAAGGCTTTTGCCAGTCCGTGGATCTGGGTTGCCGGTGTCATCGCCTTCCTGATCTTTCTCCCGAATCTTCTCTGGAACATCCAGCACCAGTGGCCGTTTCTGGAGCTGATGCGCAATATTCGCGCCAGCGGACGTGACACCGTGTTTACCCCGCTGGGATATCTCAAGGCGCAAGTTTTTCTAATGACGCCCGTGACGTTCCCTGTGTGGTTGCTCGGAGCGACGTATTTCTTCTTCTGGAAGACCGGCAAGCCGTTTCGCGTATTGGGCTGGGTATTTGTGACCGTGCTGCTGGTCTTCATCGCACTGCACGGCAAGGACTACTATGCGGCACCGGTGTATCCGTTGGTGTTTGCCGGCGGAGCGATTGCCGTCGAGCAACTCTCGCGACGCCGCGGACTACGCTGGGTGGGAGCGGCAATGGTTGGGTTAATCCTGGCGGGTACAGCGGCCCTGCTGCCGCTGTTTGCGCCGGTGCTTGCGCCGCAGGCTTTCCTCCGCTACCAGGCCAGCTTGCCATTTCAGATTCAGCCGGATGAGAGGAGCATGTTGCAAGAGCCGATGCCGCATTACTACTCGGACTGTTTCGGCTGGGAAGAGATGGTGCAGGCGGTCGCAAAGGCTTATGCCATGGTGGCTCCGGAAGAGCGCGCCGACACGGCCATCTTCGCCCATGACTTCGCCGCAGCGGGCGCGATCGATATCATTGGCCCGAAGTACGGGTTGCCCAAGGCCATCAGCGGGCACCAAAGTTACTGGCTGTGGGGGCCGCGCAATTACAGCGGGCAGACCGTGATTGTGGTGGGCAGCACGCCAGTGAACGAGGCGCAGCATTTCAACCAGGTTACAGTTGTTGCGGAGCTGCACAATCCCTATGCGCCGCCGTGGGAGAACCGTCCCGTCCTGTTGTGCCGAGGCCCGAAGAACTTCCATTCGGTAAGCGAAATCTGGCCGAAGCTGAAAAACTGGGACTGACCCAGGAAGCCGAGCCTCAGAAGTGTCCCTTGAACAACAGGTAGCAGGGCAGTGATGACTTCCCCTCGGCCGTCGCCTTCAGCTTGCAGGCGTAAGTATGGCAGTCGTGGAACAAGGGAATGTAGGGAAACACAAAGCGGTGGCGGCGCTCATTCTGGATCAGCTTGTACGCTTGATCAACCGAGACGTACACGGGAGAACCGACCGTGTGGCCGCGGTCCGGGGTTTCAGCGGGTGTGATGTGAAAACCGAATAGATGCCAGCCTGAGACCAGGTCGGTACCAGTACTGCCGGTAACAACAATTTGCCCGAAATCAATCAGTGGGAAGTTGGCTGCACCGTACCCGAATGTAATGGCATTCTCTCCCGCGCCGACCTGTACCCACTTGTGGCCGAAGGGTCCCGCAATGTCAGACATGCGTACTTGTACCGGTACCAGGCCTGACGAATCGACGAGAGAGCTGACGGCTTCCAGGCTATACGGATCAGGGCTCGCGGGACTGGCGGCAACGAAGCATGCCGCACCCGCTGGGCACGACGATTGTTCGAGCTGCGCCGATAGCGCGAGTGGTGCGCTAGTGAACGCTGCCAACAGAAGTAGGAATCGAAGTGTTCGCATTGCGTTTTCGTTGCCTCGTCATTGCGCGGAGCCACATTCGCAAAAATTAAGATGAATTTCATCAGAGACGGGATACTCGGGTAATTTCCGTATCTTCATGGGAGGAACGGCGTACGCGAATCGCGGGCGATGTTCACGGCCCACGGCTGAGCTATACTGCCAACTATTCGTCCAGTTCCCGCACAAGTGGAGAGTCATTCCGTGAAGAGGGTTCTTGCGATTCTGTTGTGTCTTGCTGCGCTCATGCTAGGCGCCTGCATCGCCGAGGCGCAGGCTGAGAAAACGGCCGCCGAGCGCGCCGAAGCGCTGCGCCTGGTGGATGCGTGGCTCGACGCCGAACAGGCGTATCAGCATATTCCGGCAGTTTCTGCCGGAGTAGTAGTGGGTGACGATCTGGTGTGGTCGAAAGGGTACGGGACGATCGACGCCGAACACAAAGTCGCGGCATCGCCAAAGACCATCTACTCCATCTGCTCGATCTCGAAACTTTTCACCTCAGTCTCTCTAATGGAGCAATACGACGCGGGCAAGGTACGGCTGGATGAGCCGATCGCGACTTACCTGCCGTGGGCCAAACTTAAGCCGCTGACCGAAGACAGCGGGCCAATCACCGTGCGCGGAATTTTGTCCCATTCAGCGGGGTTGCCGCGCGAATCGGACTCGCCCTACTGGACGGGGCCGGATTTTCCGTTCCCCACGACCGCGCAAATCCAACAGAAGATCGTGGAGCAGACGGCGCTGTATCCGGCGGAACGTTACTTCCAGTACAGCAACCTGGGGCTGACGCTGGCGGGCGACATTGTGGAGGCGGTTGCCGCCGAGCCGTATGCCAAGTACGCCAAGGCGCGTGTTCTGGATCCGCTTGGCCTGAGCGACACGCGTACGTACTATCCGACGGACTTGATCGGCAAGCAACTGGCCGTGGGCTACAGCGCGCTCAAGCGCGACGGCACCCGCGAACTGCTGAAGCCATTCGACACCAGAGGCATCACGCCAGCAGCAGGCTACACCTCAACGGTGGAGGACTTGGGCAAATTCGCGTCGTGGCAATTCCGACTGCTGCGAACCGGGAAGGCGGACCTGCTGAAGCCCTCGACGCTATACGAAATGCAGCGGGTACAGTTCATGGACCCGAACTGGAAGACCAGTTGGGGACTGGGCTTCGCCGTCCGGCGCAAGGGCGACAAGACCTACGTAGGCCACGGAGGAAGCTGTCCGGGCTATCGCACCGAACTGCTCATGCGCAACGCCGACCAGATTGGCGTGATCGTGATGCTGAACGCTATGGAAGATACCTCCCGGGAAGCCGACGGCGTGTTTGCAATCCTCGACAAGCGCAAAGGCTATGAGTTCAAGGACCCGAAGCCAGCGAGCGGTGTGAAGTTGGAAGACTTCGTGGGGCACTACTCCGAGCAGCCCTGGGGCTCGGAGGCGGTGATCGAGCCGTGGGCCGGAGGACTGGTGCTGCTGGGACTGCCGGCTGACAAGCCCGGGGAAGACATGGCCTTCCTCAAACCCAAGGGCGGAGACGTATTTCGCCGCGTCCGCGACGACGGCAGCGAAGCCGAGGAGTTTACCTTCCAGCGCGATGCGTCGGGCAAGGTGACCGGCTTCATGCACTTCAGCAACCCGACCAGCAGGGTGTCGGAGAAGTAGGCGATTTCCAGCGGCATGATCGAGATCACGGGCGTCTAGCAGACGGGAAGGCAGGCTTGCTTTACTTACCCTGCGAGAAAACTACCCAGCGCTGCAAAATGCAACACGAGCGCTATGCCGATCAGCAGCCATGCTGTTCGCGCCGGGATCCACTGCTCCTTCACCGCTCTTCGCATCACATATACGCCGAACGGCAGGTTAATCAAGACCGCTGTGAGCACTCCGGGAGCATAGCCGCCTCGGAGCACGGCGGCGAAAATGTGCCAGCCCGCATTCACCAGCAAGATGCACTCCACAAACAACACCGCTACCAATCGGGCTTTGCGCGGGCGCAAGATAGCCCAGGCAATTACGGCCAGGGGCAGCACCGTCGCCACCACTAGCGCAGTTCGCAGGTATTGCGGGCTCTGCAAGAAACCGTGCGGCGACAGCCACCGCCGTAAGCGGTCATCGGACGCTAAAAAAGCGGGGAAGGTCAGAATCTCCTCGGTGGTGTGCAGCACCAGCGTCACCCCGATTAGACTCAGCACCGCATTGCGGGAAAGAGAGCGCATGAGTGATGAGCAATGGTATGCGCATTTTTACGGTTCTCGTTATGTTTTCGCGGGAGCATCTCAGTCGGCTTTCGCGCCACAGGATTCCGCCTGCTTCGGTTAATCTAGATACAACCCGCACTCCGAGGAGAACCTCTCAATTGAAACGAGTCTTCGCCGCCTTTTTGGTCGTCACGCTCAACCTATCTCCGCTCGTTTACAGCCAACAGTCCGCCGAAAAGCCCTCGTTCACGCCGCCGATCAAAATCAGCGGCTATCGCGATGCCGCGGCCGAGTTGCAGGCGGAGAAGACCTTTCTCGCCGTGCCCAGCGCCGCGTTGGCGAAAGAGCATCTGCGCACGCTAACGGCGGAGCCGCACGTCGCCGGGTCTCCCGAAGACAAGAAGACCGCCGAGTACGTGTTGCAGAAATACAAGGAAGCCGGGCTCGACGCTTACATCCAGGAATACAAAATCTGGATGAATACGCCGTCGGAGATCCATGTCGATCTCGTCGCGCCTGCGGGCGTAGTGATGAACGGGCCGTCGCGTGAGCATGTGGATGGCGATGATCCTTACCAAAACGATCCGCGAGTGGTAATGGCCTACAACGGATTCTCGCCTTCTGGTGACGTCACCGCCGACGTGGTGTATGCGAATTACGGACGCCCTGAAGACTTCAAGAAGTTGAAGGAGATGGGCGTCGAGCTGAAGGGCAAGATCGCCCTGGTTCGCTACGGCATGAACTTCCGCGGAGTGAAGCCATTTGTCGCGTCGGAATACGGTTGCGTCGGCGTCATCATCTATTCCGATCCGTGGGACGACGGTTACTTCCGGGGCGACAAGTATCCCAAGGGACCGTACCGTCCCGATACCGGCGTGCAGCGCGGATCGATCCAGTACTTGTTCCAGTACCCGGGCGATCCCACGACGCCAGGAATCGCTTCTGTTCCGGATCTGCCAGACAGCAAGCGCATCTCGCCCGACAAGGCGACCGACATGCCGCGCATTCCCACCACGCCGCTCTCGTACCACGACGCTGCGCCAATTCTCGCCAACCTCGGCGGGCCTGACTCTCCGCGCGAGTGGCAGGGCGCGTTGCCGTTCACCTATCACGTTGGGCCGGGGCCGGCGAAGGTCCACATGCTGCTCAAGCAGAACTATCAGTGGACGACCATCTATGACGTCATCGGCATGGTGAAGGGCAGCGAGCATCCGGAGCAGTGGGTCATCACCGGCAACCATCGCGACGCGTGGGTGTATGGAGCGGTCGATCCCAACAGCGGCACCGCCGCTCAACTCGAGGCAGTGCATGGCGTGGGCGAGTTGCTGAAGACGGGATGGAAGCCGAAGCGCACCATTGTCTTCGCCAGCTGGGATGCGGAAGAAGAAGGCTTGATCGGCTCGACCGAGTTTGCCGAGCAGCACGCCGACGAACTGCGCAATGCGGTGGTGTACTTCAACATGGATGTCGCCGTGGCAGGCCCGAACTTCGGCGCGTCAGCCGTGCCGAGCCTGAAGCAGTACATTCGCGAAGTTTCCGAGGCGGTGCCGAGCCCGAAGGGCGGCAGTGTGTACGACCAATGGAAGATCGCCACCGAGCAGCGCGAGAAAGAGCGAGCCACCAACGCCATCGGCGGAATTTCGCGCCAGGCCAACGCCACGGTGAAGAAGGACGTCAACGTCGGCGACCTGGGCAGCGGCTCGGACTTCACGCCGTTTCTGCAGCACCTGGGCGTGCCTTCGACCGACATCGGCTCGGGCGGGCCGTATGGCGTGTACCACTCGGTGTTCGACAATTTCGCGTGGTTCGAGAAGTTCGGAGACCCGACGTTTGTCTACGAACAGCAGATGGCGCGCGTGTATGGCTTGCAGTTGATTCGCATGGCGTCGCAGGACGTGCTGCCGTTCAACTACGAAGACTACGGAAAGGAAATCGGCGCCTACGTGAAAGCGGCGGAGAGCAAATCGAAGCTGGTGTTCGGGGCGAAGTCTCCGTCGTTCGATGATGCAGAAAAGGCGGCCTCACGGCTCGAAAAAGCGGGCGCGACGATGCTACAGGCGCAGACTGCGATGAAGGGCGACCTAGACCGCGAGAACCAGGCTTTGGTTAGCGCGGAGCGTGGCTTCCTCATCGACGGCCTGCCCGACCGCACCTGGTACAAGCACGCGATCTACGCTCCGGGAAAGTACACAGGCTATGCGGCGGTTGTGATTCCGGGAGTGAATGAAGCGATTGACGCAGGCAAGTCAGCGCTGACAGCGGAGCAGTTAAAAGTGTTGACCGACGCGCTGAACCGCGCGGCAGAGACGCTGGAGAAGGGGATGTAGCTGACGATCACTGGTTGTCCATCTACATGAGAATGCTGTGGGTGCCCCATCCTTTCGCCCGCCTTTGGCGAGAGAGTGGGACACAACCACTCAGTCCTTCCTTAGTCTCTGCCGGAACCACGTCGCCAGTTCGGGTTCGGAGAGCGTTCCAGCGGCTAGCGCTTCGATGGTTCGCACCGCATCCGGCGGATCGAATTCAACGCGATGCCCGTTGATCGCCAGGAACACGCGAGCGACTACCCATGCGGTTCGCTTGTTGCCGTCGGCGAACGGATGGTTGCGAGCCAATCCATAGGCATACGCCGCTGCAAGTGCGGCGGCGTCCGGTCGTTCGTAGGCGACGAGGTTGCGCGGCCGTGCCAGTGCCGATTCGAGCGCACCCGCGTCGCGCACTCCTTCGGGCCCGCCGTGTTCCGCCAACTGACGGTCGTGGATGGCATAGGCAACATCCTCGCGCACCCATCGCCAGCGCTTCACTTCGAGAGTGCCCGCAGCACGTCGCGATCTTCCTGCATGATCTGTTCGGCGGCGATGATCTGGCGTTCGAACTCCGGATCGTAAGGCGTGACCCTGAATCCGCCAGGTGCTTCCGTCAGATACAGGGAATCGCCCTTCTTCACTCGCAAGCGTGCCATGACCTCCTTGTTCAGGATGAGGCCAGCCGAAGCGCCAATGGTTGTGATCTTCAGTTTCGGCATGTCGCTCCTATATAACATCCATTATATAGTTGATGCATTAGCAACGTGGCCCATATTTCCCCGATTTTGGGAAATGTGGGATCCTGAGCTCCGTGTTTGCAACCGGCAACTGGCAACCGGCAACTGGCAACTGCCTACTGACAACTGTATGCGAACCGCAGGCATGATCGGCGGGCTCGGCCCCGAGTCCACCATCGATTACTACCGGTCGATCATCGCGCGCTACCGTGCGCGCAAGCCCGATACCGGAATTCCGCACATCCTCATCAACAGTCTCGACGTAGATAAGGGCATCGCCATGCTCGACGCCGGAAGGCTGCATGACTTGACTGATTATTTAGCGGTCGGTGTGCAGTCTTTGGCGAATGCTGGGGCGGACTTCGGCTTCATCGCTGCGAATACGCCCCACCTCGTATTTGAAGAGGTCCGGCAGCGGTCTATGATTCCGCTGCTCAGCATCGTGAAAGCCACGGCAGAGCGGGCCAAGGCGCTCGGCCTGAAAAAGGTGGGCCTGTTCGGTACCGGCTTCACCATGCGCGCGACCTTCTACCCCGAGGAGTTCCAACGGGCCGGGAATCGCGCTCGTCACTCCCACCGAGCCGGAGCGGGACTTCATCCACAGGAAGTACATCGGCGAGCTGCTGAAGAATCAGTTCCTCCCGCAGAGCCGGGAGGAAATCATGCGCATCGCACATCGCCTCCAGACCAAAGAGGGAATCGAGGCTCTGGTCCTTGCGGGAACCGAACTCCCCCTTCTCCTGCGCGAGGCTTCCGATCGGGGCATCGAGTTTCTCGACACGACCGTGATTCACGTTGAGGCCGTGGTGGATGAGTTGCTGCGGTAACGTCCGGCTATAGAGGTGATAGGTGATCACCGACGAGGAACGCGTCCGACAGAGCCTTTCCCAGCAGGCCTTCATGTCCATTTTGGGGGCCGACAAAAGACGCCGTGCTTGCGGGCTGCTACGGCTAACACGATACTCATAGCGCCTCCCGCTGGCTGGTTTTCTAACCTTCGCTGATACACTTCCTTCGGGAAGACGACGAATCCATGAAACCACCATCGAACGTCAAGACGCCAGCGCAATACATCGCCTCACTCCCCGCCGATCGTGCGAAGACGATCGCAACGGTGCGTGCACTCGTGAACCAGCACATGCCGCGCGGCTACGAGGAGTGCCTCGCCTGGGGCACGATCGGCTGGACGATCCCCCTCTCTCGATATCCAGACACTCACAACCAACAGCCGATCTACTACGTCGGGCTCTCGTCGCAGAAGAACTACTGCTCGCTCTACCTGATGGGCGCGTTTTGGAGTGCCAGCCAGCTCGAGCAGCTGAAGGCGGCGTTCCAGGCGGCGGGGAAGAAGCTCGACATGGGAGGGTGTTGCGTTCATTTCAAGTCGCCAGACGATTTGCCGCTCGAAGCGATTGGCAAGCTGATCTCGGCGATTTCGAGCGAGCAGTGGATCGAGATGTACGAACAATCGCGCTCGAAGACCAAGGCGGGGCAGAAGAAGATGGCGAAGCAAGGCGCCCCATCGAGCAAGGTGGCCGCCAAGCGCGTCAGGACAAAGCGTCGGCGGTAAACTTTCCCGCATAACTCGCCGATACCTGGCCACCACGTTTTCCATTGCTGTTGCCGGGTGCCCTTGCGGTTGCGGCGTCGTGACGAAAAGACTCACCCCGCCAAAGGAAGGCGGGATGGGCCACCCAGTTTCAGACTTCTTTGTCAATGGAAGCGCCGGCTGGGCCACCTGCCCGAAGCGTTATCGATCTGCAACCGCCGAGATAGGCCCTTGCAACCCGATATACACTCTGTATTGGTACGAAACGGCAAGAAGTATGCAAATCGTTCTTGACTCCAATGTCTATGTGGCGGACTTCCGAATGGAGGGAATCGCTTTTTCTAATCTGTTGGACTTCATCCGAAAGACAAAGGCAACGCTCGTTCTTCCCCGAATAGTGCGGGAAGAAGTTGTCCACTGCTATACGAAGCGGTTCAGGACTCAAGTGCGTGAAACCGAAAGGTCTTGGAAGGCGTTTCGATATCTCATGCTGGACGACCGCCCCCGTGAATTTCAGAAGCCTGACTTGAAGTATCAAGTGCGCGAATTGAGGAAGAGGCTAAAGGCTCCAGCCAAAGGCATTGCTATTCAATATTACCCGGACGTTTCCGGAGTGGATATCAATGAGGTTGCGATCAGAGGAATCAGGCGAATTCCTCCGGCGAGTATGGATGGCGAAGAACTGCGCGATGTGATCATTTGGTATCAGGTTATTTCTCTGGCAAAGGCTACAGGTGAGGTGACGGCCTTCGTCAGTAGTGATGCAGGATTTTGGGACGGGGAATCGGTAAAGGATCAGATACAGCAGGATATCGTCAACTCCACTGCCAACATCGAGGTCCATAAGAACATTGGTAGCTTCATCAAAGCCAACTCGCCTAAGCAGACCCAGCTAACGGCTGATTTGGCAAATCGGCTCGTTCCGCCTTCATTGTTTTCCGACTCTGTTGCTCCGAGCTTCGTGGCGAACCTCAAAAGAGCGACCCACTCATCCCTGATGTACGAAATCTTCGGCTGTTACGGTGGGGACATTGAGATTCTGGACGTGAAGCCGCTTGCATCGCGGTTACTGGATGGGACCATATATGAGATCAGCTCGGCCGTGAGCTTTATTAGCGCAACATACGAATATGAAAGTAAGGCTGTACTAAAGCTCAGACCAATTGCCGCTGGGATGGTCCCCTTGTCGGGGATAGGCACCTTGTCGTCGTTGTTGGCGTCACCCGTTCAATCGCCCCAGTCGACTCCGTTTGGCGTATTAGCTCAACTTGGCGCATTGGCTCAACCGACCTCGTTCCTATCTGGCAATCCGCTGTGGGTATCGACTCAACCAGAGACCGCCCCGATGAAGGACTCGGAGCGAGTCAAAGAAGTGACCGCCGTCGGACGTGCTTCTGTCTCCGCCCGTATGGTTGACGGCGTGGTAACGGAGAAAGCTATGGAAGATTTCTTTCTCACCAAAGTTGAGATTGAGAGCAAAGAAGTTCACATTTCTGAGGTGATCGGTCGCAAGGGTCCATGGCTTCGAGCTACGTCCAAAGAAAAGCCACGCCCAGACTGGCCGAAATGAAGCCCCGCGCCGCAGTGGCTTATTACAAGGGGCGGGTGGCCCATCCCGCCTTCTTTTGGCGGGGTGGGTCTCTTGACTTCCACTCACCGCCGGGTGCCGGGGCCGACGCCGTATCTTTAGGCCGCTTGGCGAGCCTTGATCTTGCTCAGCGGGGCGGTGGTCGCCGCTATTCGCAGATCGTAGTCCGTCTGCAAGTTCATCCAGAACTGCGGCGTCATGCCAAAGTACTTGCCCAACCGCAGAGCGACATCAGCGCTGATGGCCCGCTGCCCACGCACGATCTCGTAGATGCCGGGAAGGTGAAGAGCCTTGGCCAACTGATACGCGGTGATTCCCATGGGCTCCATGAACTCGGTGCGCAGAATCTCGCCAGGATGCGCTGCCATCGTATTTCGTTTCCGCCGGGGCATATGTCGTCTCCTCAGTGATAATCCGTGATCTCGACGTCGAAAGCGTTGTTGGCGTCGCGAAAACTCTTGATTACGCCATACGTTACTAATGCTACGCGTTAGGGCGATGGCCCACATATCCCGTGGCCCATATCTGCCTTCCTTTGGGAGATGTGGGGCTTTTGACTTGTCACACTCATCCGTGACCTGCGTCCTATCTTCCGACATTCCGTCTACCCTAGACTCACAGCGGTTAGGAGAAGGGAGAGTTGTCTTCCGACGAGTTGACAACCTGACGCGTCCCTCGTCCACCTGGAAATGTGAGCTTCGACCTGTGACGGGTCATGTTCGTCCTCGGTTTTTTGCCCCTTGGCCTGCCCGCGCCTCCGTCCATCCTCCCAAAAACTCCCCTAAGTCCTTATTCCGCAGGATTTTACCCGTAACCCCTACGCGCTCAAGATTTTGCGCGGAAAATGTTCGTAACTCCATGATTCTAAGGATTCTTGGGGGAAGGGGGGAGGGGGGTGCCTTGCTTCCGCCGATACCGATTGAACTGGTGGTCGCCGTGTTTGCGGCAACTCAGCCACGTCCAGCGCGTCATGCTCTCGCGGGTGAAGCCGGAGCGGCCGAAGACAGTCGGGCGAATCAAGGGATCGATGCCCTGCTCCTTCGCCAGGCGCTCCTGCTCCGGAGGAACAGCTTGCCCCACCTCCACCGGCGCGACGGTGACGAACTTCTCATCCACCAGGTCGGCCCGCGCCAAAGTGCCGTACAGAGTCGGGCCGCCCTCGCAGAGCAGGTGTTGAATGCCCAGTTCGCTTCGGAGTTCGCGAATCGCTGCGGGCAGGTCGAGCGTGTCGCCTTCCCCTGCCGAGATTACCGGGACGTGAGGATGCGTGGCAGCCGTACCGAGACGCATCGCACCGTTTGGGGAAGTCACAATGACGACATCCACGGCGTCGCCGTCGAATACCTTCCATTGCGAAAGATCGAGATCACGTGCGTGGGTGACAAAGATATTGCGCTGCCGGCCCTTGCCGAGCTTCTCGCGCAAGCGCAGCAACTCCGGAGCTAGCCATCTGAAACACGATGCCGCGACTCTCTGGGCCGCGGATGCGCTGCTCCTCGCGCAGCGTGTTCATGCCCATCAGCAGGCCGTCGGCGTAGGCGCGCAGCAGGTCCATCAGCCAGCGGTCGGCTCGAGACTGGGAGATGTCCCCGCCCGACGCATGCTTTCCCAGCAAGCTGACGATGCCGTCGAGCGATTGCACGAAGTTGGTGTAGATCCACGGGCGATCGGCGGGCGGCGCAGGAAATCCAAGGCCGCCATAGCCTGTGAGGGCTTCGTCTGCGAATGGCGAGGGCTCGCCGTGGTCGAACAAGATTTCAAACACAGGATTCTGGCTGGGAGCATCCATGGCAGGCTTGATTCTATCCCGGGCGTATCCGGCGCTGGCAATTCTGCAAGTAGACAACTACCGCGCCGGGTCGTTAGCTTGGTGAATACAAAATTGCCAACCGCAACGTGGTCACGCGGAACCAGGAGACGCAATGCCGGAAGCGGGCGGAGCTAACATCGAAGTCGCTCAAGTACTGAATGAAAAGCACGGACACTCGCCACATCAAAACGCAAAGTGGCTCGAAGCGCTGGAGATCGTCGAGGCGCTGGTTCTCGCCATGGTAGCGATCGCCACCGCATGGAGCGGCTACCAGGCGGCGCTGTGGGATGGCATGCAGGATGAGCGCTACGAGGAATCAACCAGGCTTCGAGTCGAGGCCCAGGGCATGACGACTACCGGCGACCAGGAGCGACTGTACGACGCGATGACGTTCTCCGAATGGCTGAAGGCCGACGCTACCGGCAGCAAGAAGGTCGCAGAGCTTTTCCAACGCCGCTTTCGTCCCGAGTTCCGCGTGGCGTTTGACGCCTGGATGAAGACCGACCCGCTCAACAATCCGAAAGCCCCTCCGGGCCCAATGCTGATGCCCGAGTATCACAATGTCCATCTGGAAGACTCGGCCAAGATGGAGAAGGACGCCGCTGCGTTGTTTAAGGCGGGGAGGTTAGCCAGAGGGACGTCGGATATGTATGTGCGCGTCACCGTATTGCTGGCGACCGTGCTGTTGCTGACCGCGATTGCTCAACGCTTCAAGACCCACCAGGTTAGGGTGGGCCTGGCGGTGGTTGCCATGCTATTGCTGTGTTTTCCCGCTGTGGCGCATCTTGCATCTGCCCCGACTGTGAATTCGCGCGCCGGCACTGCCTTTAGTCAGGAATATTCAGAAAATGGAAATCGTACTAACTGCCAACGAAGCCCGCGTGCTGGGCGCGCTGATCGAAAAAGACATCACGACGCCCGACTACTATCCGCTGTCGCTGAATGCGCTGGTGAACGCCTGCAACCAGAAGAACAATCGCGAGCCGGTGATGGCGCTAGACGAAAACACCGTGCGCGACGCGCTGAGTGGGTTGCAGGAGTTCAATCTTGCCGGCCCGGCGCGCGGAGCCGACAGCCGTGTTACCAAGTACGAGCACCGCTTGCAGGAGGTGTTCAACTTCTCGCGAGGCGAAACCGCGGTGCTGTGCGTACTGCTGCTGCGCGGCCCGCAGACACCGGGCGAGCTGCGCGGTCGCACTGAACGCATGCATCAGTTTGAAGACCTCGATGCGGTGCAGGCCAGCTTACAAAAGTTGATGCAGCGTGAGCCTCCTCTGGCAGCGGTGCTTCCGCGCCAGCCGGGAACAAAAGAATCGCGCTACGCGCATTTGTTGTGTGGCGAGGTTGAAGCTGGTTCAACCGCGGTGCCCGCTATGGCGACGAGCCGCGCAAGCGATGACGAACGCGTCGAGCGACTAGAAGAACAAGTGGCGACCTTGCGGGAAGAAGTGAGGGAATTGAAAGAAATGTTCGAAGGATTTCGCAAGCAGTTCGAGTGAGACGCAGGCACCCGCGGCAAATTTAGAAGTCTTCGATCATCCACACGTTGCTGTCGAAATTTCCGCCCGAAATCGCCAGATGCTTGCCGTCAAGCGAAGGTACTCCCCAACTCGTCGATGACCCGCTCGGCTCCCACAGTTTCCTGGCGGTTCCGTTGAGGGGAACATAAATCAGCGTCGATCGCCGCGAATCACTGCTGGAAATGAAAAGGCCCTTTCCGTCGGCTGACCAGTCGAGGCCGTTAAATCCGGCCCAACCCGGAACGACGATCTCCGAGAGTTTCGCGCCGTCGATGGAATACAGCACGATCCTGCCTTCATGGGGATTGAAGCGGCTCACCGCGATCATCTTCCCGTCTGGAGACAAGTCCCAGTTGCCGTATGGATTGGGATCGAGCGAGAGCACAGCTCGTCCGCGTCCGTGCTCGTCGTCGTAGGCATACAAAATACGTTGGGTCTGGCCCGCAGGTATCTCGTCGAAGAGGCAAAGTTGTGCCGGCGCACGGGCGCATCGGTGGTCGGCCATATCGCCGCCGGTCACGATCACTTGCGGAGCTCCGCCGCTCACGGCAATGCGCATCAGCGAAGCACGGCTCACGTGCGTATAAGGCGGGTCAGGCGATGAGAGATAGTGAATCGACTTGCCGTCCGCGCTCAACCGCGGACCCCACTTATACTCCGGCCCGGAAGTAAGAGCCTCTGCGTCGGTTTCGTCCGACGGCCTGACGAAAGATGTTGGACAGGCCGTTCCGGTCGGAGAAGAAAATGACGGACTTGTTGTCAGCGGCCCAAGACGTTGGTAAGTCGTCATGCTCGTCAAGGGTCAGGCGGCGCAAGCCCGTAAGGTGCGTCGCACCCGCGTCGAGATCAGCCACGTACACGTCAGCCTGAAAATTGAATTTCAGGAACGTCAGGCGCTTCGAATCTGCGGTAGCGCTGAACATCGCGAACGTGAAGCCAGGCCAGTCGGTAAGTCGCCGAGGCTCGCCCTGCGGTTTTCCGGTCGCTGAATCGACTGATACCGCCCACAGGTCGGAATCGCTAGTGGCAGGCGCTGGATCGTTGGGATGCGCAGCCCGTCGCATCAAGGCGTAAACCATGCGGCCATCGCGCAGCCAGTAAGCGTCGGTAAGAAACTGGTTCGACACGACGACGGTCGTCGTGCCCGAGGCAAGGTCGAACGTATCAATCTCAGGGACCGCATTGGTCCGCTGGTAAAGGTAGGCCAGCCTCTTGCCATCGGCGGACCAGCTCACGTGATAGAACCCGCTGTCATGTTCAGCGGAGACGACCTTGCGGGGGGCCTCACCACGCTCATTCATGAACCAGATGTCCGGGCCACCGTAATAGTCCATATGGCTGTGGTAGGCAATGAGCGAACCATCGGGCGAGATGGACGAAGCCCAGGCGTCATCGCGCAGCAGCTGCTTGTTGCCCAACAACGTCACCAGCCACACGCTGGAGTCATTTCCCTTTAGCGCGTTGGCGACAAACTTGGTGCCGTCTGGAAACCAGGCGACCGGGAACCAACTGCTCTTGCCGGTCGCGGATTCCGAGGGAGGGCTGATGGTCTGAATTTCTCCCGAGGCGATCGATTTGATGTGAATGCCGTTGGAGTCGGAATACGCAAGATAGCGGCCATCGGGCGAGATGGCGCTTCCATCCACGGCGTTTTCGGGGGGATTCGCGGTCAGGCGGAACTGCTGGACCTTCGATGGTTGTGCTGCCGGTGTCTTGCGAGCTGTTGGCGAAGAACCATGCGGCTGCAGCCACGATCGCTATGGCACACCCCGCAATCGCCCACTTGTGCCATGTACGTTGCGCTTGCACCGGCATCTGTCCCGTACCCTGAATCGGTCCCGAGTCGCTTGCGTGAGAGCCCGAGTCCACCAGGCGCTTGAGACGGACCAGGTCGGTGCGCAGGTCGGCGGCGCTCTGATAGCGAAGGTGAGGATCCTTTTCCAGCGCCTTGTCGACAATCTCTTGAAGCTTTGGCGGCGCTTGCGGATTCAACTCGAGGACGGGAGTCGGGACGCGATTGAGCACCGCGTCGAAGATGACACCTTGCGTCGCACCACCGAATGCGGCGCGGCCCGTGGCCATCTCGTAGAGCACGGCACCGAACGAGAACAAGTCGCTGCGATGGTCCAATTCTTCGCCGCGGACCTGCTCGGGTGACATGTAGGGAACAGTGCCCACGCCGGGCCCGGAGGTGGTGGTATGAGGCGACGCGGTTACGGTTGGCAGCGCTCGCACATCCAAGGTTTCACCGGCCAGCATTCCTCCGTGAATATGCTTGGCCAGCCCAAAGTCAAGAAGCTTAGCGAGCCCGCGCTTGATAATGAAAATGTTTTCCGGCTTGATGTCGCGGTGGAGAATGCCGTGGGTGTGCGCGGCGTCGAGCGCGTCGGCGATCTGGGTCGCCCACTCCAGCAGGGTCTTCAGCTTGGCTGGACCGCCGTACAATTCGTCGCGAAGGGTCTGGCCTTCCAGAAGCTCCATGGCGATGAAGGTGTACCCGTCGGCATCATCGATGTCGTAGATCGTGCAAATCGAAGGGTGGTTCAGGGATGAGGCCGCCCGCGCTTCCCGCCGAAAGCGATCCAAGGCCTGCGGATCGCGCGACAAGTTCTCGGGCAGGAATTTCAACCCTACCCGCCGGCCGAGTTTGAGTTCCTCAGCCTCGTACACTGCGCCCATCCCGCCGCTACCAAGCTTCTTGACGATGCGGTAGTGCGACAACGTCTGGCCGATCAGATGGTCGGGGGCATCCACAGCCAAAATCTTATTGTCGGCTGCGCGTGCTGGTCAATTCACCCCGGCTAGTCGTCGCCGTACGCCGTTTCCAGGTGCGAACCCTGCACGTCTTCCCACGGCGGCAGCAGCTTGATCAACGCCCACAAAATGAAAAACGGAAGAATGGTGAGCACAATTGAGACCAGTAGTCCCTCCCGCGCCACGAACCCCATTTTGTAGGTCGTGTAACCAAGAAAGCTCTTGGAAAAGAGCTGTCCGCCGATCACGACGTTCCAGCGCATGGCGAAGATTCCCATCAGCGTCAGGCAGCCTGCGACGGAGTAGATCAGTTTGCGTTTCGCCTCACTCAGCGGCACCATCTGGGTAAACGCCAGAAGCAGAATGGGCGTCAGGGTGCCCAGCAGGATCTGGATCACGATGTGCGGAAAGTACAGCTTGGTGTGCACCATGAAGTCGAGGCTGCGGAAGGACTCGTCTGCCTCGTAGATGCGGTGGATGAGGTCCAGCAGTTCCAACGTGAAGTCGATGAGGAAGGTGTAGAACAGGTACTTCGCGATGGTGTCCACGCAGCGCATGTCAATATCTTCGCCGCGCGCACGGCAAAGGAACATGTAGACGAGCATGACAGTCGCGATGCCCGAGACCATCGCCGAGAAAATAAAGACGACCGGCATCAGGGGAGACGACCACCACGGATTGGCCTTGATGCTTCCGAAGATGAAGCCGACGTAACCGTGAAGCAGAAAGGCCGAGGGAATGCCGATGATCGTGACCATCCAGCCGATCTTGTGGTCGATGGCCAGCGCCCCTTCGCTGATGTTGCTCGAACCCAGCGTCATGGCCTTGTAGAGCAGCCGCTTCCATCCCGTCGTGGTTTGCGAAAGGATGACGATGTCGCGCCGGTAGTCGAGCCAGATTTCCAGAACGAGGACCGCCATCAGGTACCACAGGTACACGAAACCGAACATCGCCATCGCCGACGAGGTATGCGGCGTCAGGTACATCTCCAGCGAGCGCTCGGGATGGCCGAGGTGCAATTGCAGCGGCAGCGGGGCGATCAGCAGAAACGCCAGCGCGGTCAGCAGGGCGAGCCGGTAAGTGGGCTTCACCGCTTCTACCCGAAAGACGCGCTCCAGCGACGCCAGGATGAATGCGCCCGCGACAAGGCCCGTCAGGAACGGATAGAGAACGATCAGCACGCTCCACTGCAGCTCGATCTCGTTGGGATACATGAAGCCTTCAACTGGTATGCCGTGCATGTATCCTCCTATCGCACCGAGCCGTCGAGGCCGTAGTAGAACGCCTTGGCTTGGGTTGCCAGATGCGGTTTTAAGACCTGGACGCTGTGGGTCTCAATGAACTTGTGCGCCGGGTCGTTCGGGTTCTTCAGGTCCACCAACTGGCGAGTTCCCGTAGGGCAGGTTTCGCAACACGCGGTGGTGAGTCCCTTGGTGATGCGGTGATAGCAGAGCGTGCACTTGGAGGCCGTCTCGGTTTCGGGATTCAGGAAGCGGCAACCGTAAGGGCAAGCCTGAATGCAGTAGCGGCATCCCAGACAGTATTTCGAGTCCACCAGCACTACGCCGTCGGGAGAAACAAACGTCGCGCCCACCGGGCAAACCTGCGTGCACGGCGAGTCGGCGCAGTGGTTGCACATCTTGGGAACATAGAAGTTCTTGCCGCCCTCGTCTTCGAGCGGGGGAAATCCATGCTTGCCGCCTTCGGGCGAGTCGACCGCCGGGTTCTCCACGGGCCAGCCCGCCACGTGATACCGCTCGACCCAGGTGCGGTAGTAGCCATCGGGCACGTTGTTTTCTGCCTGGCAAGCCTGCACACAAGTCCCGCAGCCGATGCACTTGGTCACGTCAATTAGCAGGCCCCACCAGTGGTCGGTCATGTTGTAGTTGGGCGCGGCTTCCGGAGTGCCCGCGATGATCGCATCCCAGGCAATCGCGGCGGCGGGCAAAAGATAGAGGAGCCTACGGCGGGTGATGTTCATTTCTTCCCCTCGCTCGGTTTGTCGGCGCTCGCCGTGTCGGCGCCCCCAATGCGCGGGCTATGCGGTTGGTGGCAGGTGTCGCAAGGCACGCCACCGGAGTGCTCAGCCGACACCACCTGCGGAAAGCTTGCAGGCTTGGCTTTGTTCGCCTCGTGGCATCGAACGCAGAGCACTGCGACGTCCATTTTGGGAGGCTGTAGTGCCGTTGGATCGTCAGCATGCTTGGCCAACGGTCCGTGACACGATTCGCAGGCCACATGAGCGTGAACGCCCTTGCTCTTCACGTCGTACACGTCGGTGTGGCAGCTTTCGCAAGCCCCGTGGCCGGCGAACATGATCGGCTTGGCAGCAATTTCGGCCAGGGCGGCGCCGCGATAGTGTCCGTATTGCCCGAAACTCTTCGGAACGAAGATACTTCGCGCCACCAGGAATAAAACGACCCCGGCGGCAAAAACCGCCGCCATCCGCCACAAGTGCCCTGCATCTTTTAGATTTGCCATAGGATAATCGCGAGTACTCCGCCAAGCGGTCGATCCGCCTGCCGGCTGTGCGGACCAGCTCAAGAAAGGTTGGGCACAGCAGCTTTGTTGATAAAAGACGAGCTAACCCACCGGCTGTGCGTCAGGTCACACGTGAACGTGACAAGCACACAGATGCCAATCCTCGCGGCTTCGACGTGAGCGCGGAAGTTCATCCAGTCGTGGAAGTCAGTTTTTGGGACAGCACGAGGCTGCAACGGTACCATCGGTATCGGTATCCAATACGGAGAGGGTAAAAATGGCCGACAAAATCAGGAAGACCGAAGAAGAGTGGCGCCAGGAGCTGACCGAAGAGCAGCATCGCGTGCTGCGCAAGAAGGGAACCGAAATGCCCTTCAGCGGCGAGTACGAAAGCGAGACCACTCCCGGCGTGTACAAATGCGCGGGATGCGGGCAGGAGTTGTTTCTGTCAGACACCAAGTTCGATGCCGGATGCGGCTGGCCGAGCTTCTACCAGCCGTGTAGGGGAAGACAAAGTCGATGCCCACGAAGACAACACCCTCGGCATGCGTCGCGTCGAGGTCACCTGTTCGCGCTGCGACGGGCACCTGGGACACGTCTTTCCGGATGGCCCGCGACCGACCGGGCTGCGCTACTGCATCAATTCGGTATCGCTGAAGCTGGAGCCGAAGGAGTAGGCGGGTTTTCCACCACAGAGACACAGAGGCAACAAAGGCAGAACGGGCAATATTCGACCGGACCTAGGCAGACCGCGAATTATTCTAGATTTTTGGGTCTATGTTTCTCGTCGTCTCAGTGGCTTTAGGGTAAGTTTTCTTCGCACGAACTCGATCAGTTCCGGCGTCACATAGGGCGGCGGAGTGATACGAAAGACTGGCTTACCGGCAACAGGCTTCAGTGAAACTTTCTCCCAAGCAACCTCACCGGTACTGTCGTGCAGCACCACGGCATCCGCGCGGTCCAGAAATTCCTTCGCCGATGCCTTGAAGTCAGGATTCGCGGCGTCAAGCACGGTGAGGTAGAGGTCGGGCCGCAGGAAGCGCATTACGCTGTTCGATTCGAGGATGGCGTTTTCCGCGCCCGCCAGTTCTTTGCGTAGCCGCGGCATGGCTTCCGCCAACATTCCCTGGCGCGTGCGCACCCACAGCGAGCGAGCGGCTCCAGACACCAGGAATCGCGAGGAATCGGTTTCCCCGCTTCGGTCGCGCTCTTCCGTGACGGCCCACGAATGGTCATCCGTCGCGCAGTCGCAAGGCTCGCCATTGGCCGAACAGATGCCGTGCCCGTATTGCGTAATCTTCACCGCCGTCCAATGCATCTCAGGCAGAGCGGCGATGATGCCAGCAACTACGCTGGTTTTCCCCACGCTGCGCGAGTGTCCGCCGACAACGACGATGGCCATTACTTCGCTCTCTCAGACTTGCGGGTGAGCCGCGACAGCGTCGCCAGCTCTTTGAGGTATTCGCGCACCGGCTTCACCGGTGTTCCCCAGAAAACCACACCTTTGCCACGCATCACCTTGTGCGGTAGTACTCCGGCTTGCCCTCCGAGAATCGCGCCTGCCTCGATGGTGGCGTGGTCGCCCATGCCCACCTGCCCGCCCAGCACGCAATCGTCGCCGATGTTGCAACTGCCGGAAATGCCGGTCTGCGCAGCGATCACCACGTTCGCTCCGATATTGCAGTTATGCCCAACGTGCACCATGTTATCGAGCTTCGTACCCGGGCCGATGACGGTCTCATCGAGCGCGCCGCGGTCAATGGTACAGTTGGCGCCGATCTCGACGTAGTCGCCGATGACCAGGCGTCCGACCTGCGGAAACTTCACATAACGTCCGAACTTGTCGTCGCGCACGAAGCCAAAGCCGTCAGAGCCCAGCACCGCGCCGGCATGAACCATCACCCGGCGGCCAATCGTGGTGCCGGGATAAATCACAACGCGTGGGTAGATGTCGCAGTCGTCGCCGATGACGACGCCTTCGCCCACGTGAGCATCCAGCAGCGATGAAGCATCGTTCGCCGATCACCGCGTTGGCATCGATCACCGCGTTGGCATCGACGCTGGCGGTAGCGGCGACCTTTGCGAGCGGATCGATGACCGCAGTGGGATGGATCGCCGCCGTGTGCTGTTTCCTGGGATACAGCAACTTCGCCGCGGTGGCAAACGCCAGCCGCGGGTTGGAATTCAGCAGCAGCGGCTTGGTGGTAGTGATCTCGGCGTCGGATTCATTCACAATGACGGCGCTGGCGTGCGATTTCATCGCTGGCTCCAGGTGTTGCGCAGACCCGACAAACACAAGGTCGCCGGATTGTGCGTTCACGACACTGGCAACTCGAGAGATTTCCACGCGGCCGTCGCCAATCAGGCGCGAGGCAGTAAATTCCGCAAGGGCTTGCAGGGTTTGCGACATGGGTCAGTTATAGGCGAGTGCTTCAGGAAATTCAAAATCAATCGCCACGCAGGCGAAGAGCGGAATCAGTACAGCGGCTGCTCTCCTGCCGGGCGCGTCTTCCAGCGCCGATGCACCCACAGCCACTGGTCCGGATATTTCCGCACGTAGTCTTCGAAGATTCGATTGAAGATCGCTGTATTGGCGATGGCGTCGGCTTCGTCGTCCCCGGTGCGTACCAGGTCCACCGCCGGACTGAACTCCACGCGGTACTTCCGCAGCACCGAGTCCCAGATCGTGAACGCGGGAACAACGGCGGCTTCGGTGTGCTGCGCTACGCGCGCGATGCCGACCGCCGTGCACGCGGGTATGCCGAAGAAATCCACAAATACCCCCTGAGGCGGCGTCATGTTCGTGTCCATCAGGATGCCGACCGTCTCATTGTTTCCCATGGCCGCCAACAGACCGCGCGCGAATCCCTGTTTACCGATGATGCTGTTGCCGTGCAGCGTGCGATAGCGCGTGACCATCGTCATCCACGAAAGGGTTATCGATGCGGCCGCACCACGATTCGCATGGGGTGGCCTTGTAACGAATGGAAGAACGAACCGATCTCCCACCCGCCGAAGTGGCCGGTAAGAAACAGCACTCCCTTGCCGCGCTTTTCGGCCGCTTCGAAGTTCTCGAACCCCTGGTAGGTGGCGATTTCCGATGCGTTCTCGCGAGTGTAGCGAGGGAACAGGCAAAACTCCGCCAACAGGCGCCCGAGCGAGCGATAGACGCCGCGCAATATCCTGCGGCGCTCTGCCACCGGCTTTTCCGGAAATGCCATCTCCAGGTTGCGCATACCGACTCGTCGCAGCCGAGGATGCCCGTGGTATGCCACCCCGGCGATCAACAGCCCCACGCCGCGCGCCAGGGGGCGTGGCAGCATTCCGATAAAGCGCACCAGACGCCAGCAGCGGCACGTATTGCAGTCGGTAGAGCATCAAGGGGACAGTTTGACCCTAGCACTGCCGCAAAAGTGAAGGCAATCGGGAGATTACGTGGGCGCTGGCACTCGTGCAACAAAAAGCGGTGGCCGCAGCCACCGCGAGACTACGATTCGGAGGTGGATTAAGGTGTATTTCCGCTGCTTGTCGGCGCCGTAGGCGAAGCGGGGGCAGGCGCGGGGGTTGCCGCTGGCGCAGTCGCCGGATCGGCGGCTGGCTTGGCTGCAGTACTGGGCTCAACCGGCGTTGTCGCCGCCGGCGCGGCGGCAGCAGCCGGAGCTGGTGCAGTGACCGCTGCGGCTGCCACCTTGGCGGCTCGCGGTGTGGGAGCATACAGCTCCACCGTCTTCAGAAAGTTCTGTGCGTCGGCGGGCGGCGGTACTTCGCCATTCAGCAATGAGTAAAAAGTCCAGTCTTTCCCGTAGAAGCTCTGGGTCGCGCCATTGTCCTGGCGTACCACCGCGCCATTCACGGAAACTCCGGCGAACAGGCCCCGGGCCCGCGAGTACGTCAGGATCTGGGCGCGCATGGTGAGGTCGGTGGCGGCTTGGGTGTCGCGGCCCACGGGGCCGGCAGCGGCCGACGCGTCGGCGCCGAGTTTAAACTTGCTTTGCAGCAACTGCTGCATGCCGTTCATGGTGCGGATGACCAGCACCAGGTCAGAGGCCTGCCCACCTGCTTGGAAGCCGAAGCTGCCGCCACTAATGCGGAAGAAGACCGGCGAGCTCCAGCCCGTTCCAGTGCGACATGTGGCTACGCCCTTCCCATAGTTAGCTCCGAAGATGAAGCTGGCCTTCAGCATCGAGGGAACGATGGCAATGCATTTCGCGCCATCCATGATGCCGTCGGGGATCGACCTATCGGGAGCTTCCATGATCTGGCTCAGGACGGTGGAAGCGGTCTGGACGCGCTCGACATCGGCATTGCGTGCGCCTGACTGGGACCATGCCGCTGTCGCTGGCAATAGCAGTAACACCATCAGAATCTTCTTCATCGCTCAACTCCATTCTGGATCGCGGCCAGTCGACACCGGCTGCGCTCATCTTAGTGGGAAAGGCTTTATTTTTCGCGGTTTTGCCTCAAGATTTCCCGTTACTTTCTAACGTCGTGACTGTCTTGGTGCGGGCGCTCGCGGGGTAGTTTCCGGAGCAAAAAACTTAGGGCTGGAAGAGGAGACCCTCGCGTCCCCTTCCAGCCCTATCTCCCAGGTTCTGTGGTAGGTGAGTGCAGTATGCAGCCGGGCGGAAAATTCGCGCAAGTTACGAAAGGACATATACCTGTACTTTAGTAACCATCAAGGTAACCTGCTGGTAACCACCTCCGCCACCAATCGGCGTCGAGGGGCCCTCCATGCGCGGTCACTCCGCATAGTTGACCCCCAACAGCGAATGCGTGAGCGCGTGCACCGAGAGCGCAATGCGATTGGTGACCCCGGACTTCCGCATCAGGCTGGCGATGTGCATCTTGACGGTGCGTTCCTCGATCTCCAGCGCGCTGGCGATCTCCTTGTTGGTGCGACCGGATACCAGCAGGTAAAGCACTTCACGCTCGCGCTCCGTAAAAACCAGCGATTGTTCTGACTGGTCACGGCGCGGAATGTGCGTGACCCGCTCGATGAACTTGCTCAGAAGATGGCCAGACGCCCATACCTCTCCGCCATGGACCACGCGAATGGCCCGTTTGAAATCTTCCGCGGAAGCAGACTCCTCGATGTAGCCTTTCGCGCCCCCGCACAACGCACGCAGCGCGAGTTCCTGGTTTTGCAGCGTTCCGGTGACGACGATCCGAACCGCGGGATTCAACGACTTGAGCCCGGTCATGACGTCGTACATGGCCGCGCCCGTTCGCGCACCGATAAGTACCACGTCGTAGCCGTGCGTTTTGAATATGGAGGCCGGAGTGTAACTGAGAAGCGCAAAATCCGCCTCGCCTTCAAAAAGCGCGCGAAAGCCAATGAACCGCAATGGATCGTTCTCGACCACTGCGACACGGATAGGCTTCCGAACAGCCGGTTTCGTGGCGCGCTTCATTGAGTCTGCCAATAGAGTAGTACAAAATGGCTATATCTGGTAACACACTTAAGTGACATACAGGTTACCTCCGTACGGCAACTCCGTCTGGCACCCGCGCTCTGATAGGATTCGCAGCAAAGACTGTTGCTGTAGCGCGGCACAATTCCGCCGGAATTGCGGGCTATCGGCGGAAAGAAATTACCGGACCACACGTGATCAGTCCTCATCAAGCGAGCGCCTTACCGGCGGCGATCATCTCCGTGATTTTTGCCGTACTGGCGCGCACTTTCGGATCCGTCAGCGATGGCGGTGCCTTCATGGGAGCCATGATCGCGTTCTTCCTCATGTATGCCGCCGGGTTGTGGGCGTTTTTCCCGCTCTTTGCCTTGCTCTTGATGACCATGCTGGCTACACAATGGCGGGCCGAGCGCAAATCGACCTTGGGCGTCGCCGAACGGGCTGGAGGCCGCAACGCTCGCCAAGTGCTGGCCAACCTCGGAGCAGCCGGCTTATGCGCTGTGGCGGCGGTCGTGTTTGTCCGCCAATCGGCGGTACTGATGGTGGGTGCCATGGCAGTGCTGGCAGAGGCTGCGGCTGACACGGTATCCAGCGAAGTCGGCCAGGCACTGTCCACTCGACCGCGGCTGATCCTCAGTTTCGCTCAGGTATCGCCGGGCACCAACGGAGCCATCAGCGTCGATGGGGACGTTCGCCGGTTGCATGGCGGCGGGCTTGGTGGCATGGACGGCGTTGCTGGCGGGTGTCGTATCGTGGCGTTGGATGCCGCTCATCGCCTTGGCCGGGGTCGCGGGCATGTTGTTTGACAGCGTTTTGGGTGCCATCTTCGAAAACCGGGGAGACATGGGCAACGACTCGGTGAACTTCGTCAGCACCGTCTTTGCGGCCGACCTGGCGCTCGTTGTGACTTTGCTGCTGCGGCGCTGGCTAAATTGAGTCCCAACGAATTCCGTGCCGGCTCGAGCAGGAATCGATTACACCTCGCATAGGAGCTACTTTGGTGAGAACCAGGCTGGCGTTACTGACACTCCTTGCGCTGCTGGGCACCCACGCCTTGGCTCAGCAGTACGACGTGCTCATCCGCAATGGCCGCATGGTCGACGGCAGCGGCAACCCTGGACCTATGCCGACGTCGCCATCATTGGCGACCGGATCGCTTTTGTCGGTCGCGCCGGCGCTGGAGTCACCGCCAAGCGCACCATCGACGCCAGCGGCCTCATCGTCGCGCCCGGCTTCATCGACATGCTGGGCCAGTCGGAATTCAACCTGCTGGTCGACAAGCAGGCGGTCAGCAAGCTTACCCAGGGCGTGACCACGGAGATTACCGGCGAAGGCGACTCCATTGCTCCCACCAACGACGCCTTGAATGCCGAGCACGCCGACGTCTTTCAGCACTTCAACATCACGCCCGACTGGCGCTCGCTGGAGGAATACTTCCAGCGCCTGACCAAGCAGGGAAGCGGCATCAACCTCGGAACCTACGTTGGCGCCGCCCAGGTGCGCCGTCTGGTGATCGGAAATGCCGACCGCGACCCCACTCCCGCAGAATTGAAGGACATGGAAATCGCGGTGGACGACGCCATGAGCGACGGCGCCATGGGCGTTTCCAGTGCGCTGATCTATGCTCCTGGCAGCTATGCCAAGACCGACGAGCTGATCGCGCTGGCGAAGGTAGCTGCGGCGAAGGGCGGTGTGTACGCGTCGCACATCCGCAATGAAGGCGACAGCGAAATCGGCGGCGATGGACGAAGCTTTCCGCATCGGTCGCGAGGCCAACATTCCCGTCCAGATTTTTCACCTGAAGGTCTCGGGCAAGCAGAATTGGGGCAAGATGCCGCAAGTGATTGCCGCCATTGAGAAGGCCCGGACGAGCGGCATCGACGTCACTGCGAACCAGTATCCCTACACCGCCTCGGCCACTTCGCTGGGCGCGATCATTCCGCCGAAATATCACGAAGGCGGTACGGATGCCTTCGTCGCCCGCCTGAAAGATCCCGGCAACTCGCGCGCAGATTCGCCAGGAACTGGATGGCACGAGCGGCTCGCTTCGAAAACATGTGGCGCGGCACCGGAGGACCGAGCGGCGTCATGGTCGTCTCGGTGCTGAATCCGGACCTGCGCAAATTCGAAGGCAAGACCGATTGCCCAGATCGCGCAGATGGAGAACAAAGATCCGCTAGACGCGGCCCTCGACCTCGTCGTCGCCGACCGCGACAATGTCGGCGCCGTCTACTTCAGCATGAGCGAAGACGACGTGAAGCTGGCGATGCGCCAGCCTTGGGTGAGCGTCGGCACCGACTACGACGAGGTGAGTCCCGACCGGGCCGCTGGGCGAGTCGAAATCGCATCCGCGCGCGTATGGCAGCTTCGCTCGCATTCTCGGCAAGTACGTGCGCGAAGAACAGGTCCTGACGATGGAAGATGCGATTCGCAAGTTTACTTCGCTCCCTGCACAGCAAGTGAGGCTGGAAAACCGTGGCCTGCTGCGTCCCGGCTATTTCGCCGACATCACCATCTTCAATCCCGCGACCGTGACCGATGTCGCGACCTTCGAGGACCCGAACCGCACTTCGACCGGGTTCGAATACGTCTTCGTCAACGGAGTCCTGGCCCTGGAGCACGACAAAGTCACCGGCCAGATGGGCGGCCGTCCGCTGCGCGGCCCCGGCTACACCATGCGCGACTACGTTCCCGATGGCCTTCCTCCCCGCGGCAAGCTCCAAGGCGTAGTGACGGACGAGGGTGGCTATCCGCTGCCGCGCTCGACCGTGACCCTGACCGATGCATCCGGCAAGGTGCTCGGCACGGCGAACATCAAGAAAGATGGCCGCTACGAAATCGCGCTCGAGCAGCCTTGCCGCGGCTGTTCGCTCAAGGCCGAGCGCGCGGGGTTCGACTGCCCAAAGTCACGTCGGCATCAACTACAACGGCTCGAACTCGCTCTGGTTTGGGTTTGCGATGAAAAGAAGCAAGTAGCTCTTCGCCGTTAGCTTTCGGCCGGCAGCCATTTTGCCCAGCTTTCTCTGTGCCTCAGTGTTTCTGTGGTAGGTGTTGCTTTTGACACTCGCTCCGTTTTACACTGTGCGTTCCGTGTCTTCCGTGGTGAAAGAAGTTACTCGCGAAAAGCGCGGTCTCCCGCAACAAATCCCCCCCAAACAGCGTCTAATACAACAACCCCATGGTTCGCTGGAAGACATTTGCGATAGGCTGGAGCCTGGCGCTGGCGCTGTTACTCTTCGCCGCAGCACAGGACCACCATGCCTGACCAGATTGCCTACACGCGAAGTCGTCGATCTTACCCACAACCTCAACGACCACTCCCCCAACTGGGAGGGCACGGAGAAGTCGCCCTTCAGCGCCAAGGAACTCGGCAACATCGAGCACGACGGCTACTACTCCCGCACCTTCAGCACTCAGGAGCACTACGGAACCCACCTCGATGCTCCCGCCCACTTCGCGAAGGGCATGTGGACGGTGGACCAGATCCCCGCTGAGCGTTTGGTTCGCCCGTTGGTGGTGCTGAACGTTAGCGCCAAAGTCGGGGACCATCCCGACTACGAGATCGGCGTGGCCGACATTGCCGACTATGAGAGCCAGCATGGCGAAATTCCCGCCGGCGCAGTGGTAATGGTCTACACCGGATGGGACGATCGCTGGAGCTCGCCTAAGGCATTCCGCAATGCCGCCGCCGATGGCGTGCCGCATTTCCCCGGGTATTCGCTCGAAGCAGCGCAGTTCCTGGTGAAGACTCGCAATGTCGTGGGTCTCGGAATCGACACCATGAGCATCGATCCGGGCGCCAGCAAGACCTACCCGGTGCACCAGTTCACGGCCAAAGAGAGCGTCTACCAGTTGGAGAATGTCGCCAACCTCGGACTTCTCCCGCCCGCGGGCGCCACCGTCGTAGTCGCTCCCATCAAGTTGGAAAATGGTTCCGGCGGCCCGGTGCGGCTGTTGGCGCTGGTGAAGTAGATTCCCCTAGCTCATGTGCAGCCGATACATCAAATAACTGACCGCTTCGCGCAGCGCCGCCATCCAGCGTCCCCACAGGGTTTTCGGAATCGAATCCGGTCGCGGCGAGGTGTACACCGTGATTCCTTCGGCCTCCATCATGCGCCTGGCGCGATACAGGTGGTACGCGTCGCTCACCAGCAGCGCACTCTTCAGGTTGTTCGCCTCCATGATCACGGCAACCCGCCGCGCCGAATGTTCGGTGTCGGTCCCCTGCGTCTCGGCGATCAGGTTAACGTCGGGAACGCCGCGCGTTGCCAGGTAGTCGCGGCCCACCTGGCCTTCGCTGAACTTCGGATCGTTGCCTGCGCCGCCGGTCGTGATGATCAGCGGCGCCAGTCCCTGTTGAAACAAGTTGTAGGCGTGGTCGAGGCGGGCGCGAAACACCGGGGACGGACGTCCCACGTACTCGGCAGCGCCGAAGACGACGATGGCGTCTGCAGGGCGGTCCTGGTCAAGGCTGGCTTGGTGCATCACCTGCGCGGCGATCACCAGCAGCAGGCAGAAGACCGCCAAGACGACAGAGCCGACGATCCATGGGTAGGGAGACGATTGCGTTCGGCCGTGCCCCGTGGCGACTACTCCTGGCCCAGCAATTCGACGATCTGCTCGGCCGGAATCGCGCCGCGGCGCAGCAGTCGCCAAGTGCCGTCTTCGCTGGTGAGATCGACGATAGTAGAGGGCATGTCGCGCGGGGATTCGCCGCCGTCCACGATCAGCCGCAGACAATCACCCAACTGGTCGCGAACTTCGTGCGCGTTGGTGCATTCCGACGCGCCATGCAGGTTGGCCGACGTCGCGGTGATTGGCGAGCCGAAGGCCCGCACAATCGCCAGTGGAACTTCCGCCGACGGCACGCGCAACGCCACATTTCCAGTGTTGGCTGTTACCTTCAAGGGCAGCTTGGGATCGGCCTTCACAATGATGGTGAGCGGTCCCGGCCAGAAGCGGCGGGCCAGCAGGTAGAAAATCTCTGGAACCGGCCAGGCCAGTTCTGAAGCCTGCTCCACCGATCCGATCAGCAGCGACAGCGGTTTATGGCGCGAGCGCGTCTTGATCTCGTAAATGCGATCCACCGCGTGCAGGTTGAAGGGATCGGCCGCCAGTCCGTAGAACGTGTCGGTCGGCATGCCGACGACCTCGCCTGCGCGAATCTTTTCGGCAACGTAGGCGACTTGCGATGCTTCCGGGTGCTCAGAATTGATTCTTATGATTTCGGGACGCAACCTGGCCTCTTCGCGAAGAATGAATGATGGCAGACTCCGTGTAACGCAGTCTCCATGGTTTGCAAGACAGCAGATTACCACGTCGGAGCGCGTCGCTGCTGTGTGCGCGCGCCGCGGTGTACGATAGACGACTGTTTCGGGAATTGTCATGTCTGAGTTGCAGGCAATCGAGCAACGACTGCGGCGTATCGAGAGCCGCCAGAATGCGCGCGTCAAGGGTCTCCGCCAGGCCTTTCATGACGCTGCCCCCACCCACCAGGGATTGGTTGCGGTCGAGGGCATGCACCTGCTCGAAGAGGCGATTCGAGCCGGACTTCGGCTTGAGACCGTCTTCTTCAGCGAGTCGGCGCTGCCGCGCGCCCACAAGCTGCTTCCACAGTTGTCTGCCCACACCGAAGCACTCCTGCTGCCGGACGAAGTATTCGCCAGTGCTGTGCCCACCGAAACGCCGCAAGGCGTGGCCGCTTTAGTGAACGTGAAGAAGTTTCTGTTTGAGGATGCATTGCAGCCCGCACCCGTTCTGGTGGTGGTGGCCGCCGGATTACAGGACCCCGGAAACCTCGGCACCATCGCGCGGTCCGCCGAGGCGTTTAACGCGACGGGACTGTTGCTCGGCGAACGCACCGTCAGCCCCTGGAATTGGAAGGCTCTGCGCGCCTCTGCTGGATCGATGTTTCGTGTGCCCACCGCAAAAGTCGAACTGACAAGTGCAATGAAGGAGTTGAAGGCCCGAGGTGTGTGCGTGCTTGCCACGTCGTCGCACAAGGGAACCCTCATCTCTCAAACCGACTTGAGCGGCCCCGTGGCTCTCATCGTCGGCAACGAAGGCGCGGGTATTCCCAGAGAAATCCTTGCGCTGGCAAACGAGATCGTAGCAATCCCCCAGTCGTCGAAAGTCGAGTCACTTAACGCTGGAATAGCAGCTTCAGTGATCCTGTACGAAGCCGCCAGGCAGCGAAGGAGCTAGCCACGCAGTCGGTATTCAGTTGTTTCTATTTTCACCACCGAGAACACGGAACGCACGGAATTGGAATTTAGAAAGGCATAGAATCGCTGTTGTTCATTTCCGAGGATGAAATGACCACTACCTATGTCGAAGAGAATCTCTGTGAACCCCAGAGTTCACGATTGCTGCATGAAGAGCTGACCGGCACGATCGTTGGGGCGGCGATTGAAGTGCATCGAGAACTGGGGCCCGGCCTGTTGGAATCGGCGTATCTAGCTTGCCTTTGCCGGGAATTTGCGTTGCGCGGTATTCGGTACCAAACGGAAGTCAGTTTACCAGTTTCCTACAAAGGCATCGATCTGGACTGTGGGTACCGGATGAATCTGGTCGTGGAAGGCAAAGTCGCGATTGAGTTGAAGTCGGTAGATAAGCTACTCCCAATCCATCAGGCTCAGTTGATGACCTACCTGCGCCTCAGCCGGCTGCGGGTGGGACTTCTAATCAACTTCAATGTCAAGTTACGTCCAGACGGATTGGTGAGAAGAGTTTTGTGAATTCGGTGTGAGATGTGCATCTTCCGTGGTGAAGCTGTTCCTTGCGAAGAGCGAATAGCAAAAGAATGAATTTCTTCCGTGCGTTCCGTGTTTTCCGTGGTGAATAATTCCGTGAGCCTATTCCAAACTCTCCCGTCCCCGCACGAACCTGACAAGTCTCGCCCGCTTGCCGAGCGCATGCGTCCCCGTACGCTCGACGAGTTCGTCGGGCAGGAGCACATTCTCGGCACCGGCAAGCCGCTCCGTGTCCAGATCGAGCGCGACGATACCGGCTCGCTCATCTTCTGGGGCCCGCCCGGCGTCGGCAAAACCACGCTGGCCAAGATCATCGCCGGCATGACCCATGCCGAGTTCATCGAGTTCTCCGCCGTGATGAGCGGCATTAAGGAAATCAAGCAGGTCATGGCCGACGCAGAGCGCGCCCGCCAGTACGGCACTCGCACTATCGTCTTTGTCGATGAAGTTCATCGCTTCAACAAGGCCCAGCAGGACGCGTTTCTGCCATACGTCGAGAAGGGCAGCATCCGCCTGATCGGAGCGACCACCGAGAACCCTTCGTTCGAGATCATCTCGGCGCTGCTGTCGCGCTGCCGCGTTTACATTCTCCAAGCGCTGACCGAGCAGCAGATTGTCACCCTGTTACGCCGTGCTTTGGAAGACCCCGACCGCGGCCTGGGCGACCTGCAGTTGTCAGCCGACGAGGGCGCGCTGGAGAAAATCGCCGCCTACTCCAGCGGCGACGCCCGCAGCGCCTACAACGCTCTCGAAGTCGCCGCCACGCTGGCCCGCGAAAAAGAAGACAAACACATCACCGAAGCTATCGCCACCGACGCCTTGCAGAAGCGCGTGCTTATGTACGACAAAGCCGGCGAGGAACACTACAACCTCATCTCGGCCCTGCACAAGAGCGTGCGCAACAGCGATCCCGACGCCGCCCTCTATTGGCTTGCCCGCATGCTCGAAGCCGGAGAAGACGGCCTCTACATCGCCCGTCGCATCGTCCGCATGGCGTCAGAAGACATCGGCCTCGCCGATCCCAACGCGCTCCACATCACCCTGACCGCGCGCGATGCCTACGATTTCCTCGGCATGCCGGAAGGCAACCTCGCGCTCGCGCAAGCCGTGGTGTATCTCTGTGCCGCGCCCAAGTCGAACGCGCTCTACTCCGCGTACGGCGCGGTGAAAGACGATGTCGGGCGCACTGCACAGGACCCTGTGCCCCTGCATCTTCGCAACGCTCCTACCAGCTTTATGAAGTCCGTTGGCTACGGCGCGGGCTACCAATACGCCCACGATCTCGACGAAAAAGTAGCCGACATGCAGTGCCTGCCCGACAACCTCAAAGACCGCATCTACTACCACCCGACCGAAGAGGGCATCGAGAAGCGCATCAAGGCGCGTCTGGAAGAAATTCGAAAGCTGAAGACCAACCCACCGCAGAGGCACAAAGACACAGAGAAATCAGAAGAGCCGAAGTAAGAAGCCGACGACTGCCATAACCCGAAGTCCTGACAGAATCGCTCTCCTCAGTGGTGAGAACCGTCGTGGCGAAGGGCGAAGAGCGTGACCTGGCTTCCTCTGTGTCTCAGTGTCTCTGTGGTAGATTTTTCTGCCTCACCGCACCCGCCTCTGATGCTCCTTCAGAATGCACCGATCCATCACGACGAAGATCCCCGCCGCCCGCGCCTTTTCCGCGGCTCCCTCATGTACCACGCCCTCCTGCATCCAGATCGCCGGGACCCTCAGCCGAATCGCTTCTTCCACCACTTCCGGCACAAACTCCGATCGCCGGAACACATTGACGATATCGATCTTCTCCGGTACCTCTGACAACGTGGGATACGCCTTCTCCCCCAGCGACTCCTCGATCAGCGGATTCACCGGCACAATCCGATACCCCTGCGACTGCATATACTCTGACACGTGGTAGCTCACGCGCATGGGGTTGTCGCTTAGTCCCGCCACCGCGATGGTCTTCGCGCTCTTCAGCAACTGAGTAATCTGTTCTGATTCCGTCATGAAGATTGGATGCAGTGTGCCTTAGCAGGACGCAGCGGCGCTACTTCTTCTTCAGCTTCACCTTGCCGTTACGCGAGACCTTCCCCGCCGCCGACACCAGTGCCAGGTGTTCCAGTTCCGTCACTGTGCGGTCTAAGTCATCCAGCAGCGGCTTCAACTGATGCGTCACGCCCGCTGCGCGATACTCCCGCACCAGCGAACGGTAATACCACAAAACCTTCGCCTTCGGCGCCGAAAAACTTCCAAACGCCGAATCGCCGTACTGGCGCACATCCCGCAACACCGCGCGAGCGTTATAGAGCTTGTCGGCCGCTGACACAAACCGCGTCTGCGCGTCTTCGTTGCGCACGCGCCGAATATACCGCAGCTTCCGCGGATACCACTTCGGCTTGTTCTTCCCCTCATCGCCGTACGAATCCGTGCAGCCATCCACGATCTTCGCCACCCGCGCCCCAAACATCTGGTCAATTGCCGCCAGCATCGCCTTGCCGCCGTGGTCTTCGGCCGCGTCATGCAACAGCGCGGCAATCCCCATGTCCTCGTCGCCGCCGTAATCCAGCACGATGGCCGCCACCCCAAGCAAATGCGATATATAAGGGACCCCGCTCTTTTTGCGCCCCTGGTTGCGATGCACCTGCGCCGCAAACAGCAGCGCATGATCAAAGCGAGTTGTCAGCGGAGTGAGCTTCGTCGTGACTGGGCCGTTCGGCTTGGGCATGAATTCGGAGCTGCAAATCAGGATGCACATCAGAATAGCGAAATTCCCTTCGCTATGGGTAGGATTCCTCGTCGCTCGCGAAAACTATCTCGCGCTCGGACCACAGTCACCACACGTCTCCCCGCGCAAGCTCTTCACACCTTCGTGGACGATGATTGGCACCATCATGAGCGCAGCGGCAGCATCGGCCCACCACCACCCGAACATCCGTTGCAGCAGCAGCCCCGCCAGCAGAATCGCCGAAAGATACGCGCAAAAATCGGCCTGCCGCGAATCCGAATGCATCGCTCGGCTCCCCAACTCGCTTGCCACCCGACGCTTCGCCCGTGCCAGCAGCGGCATCACGATCACCGCCGCCGCGGCTATTAGCAACCCCGGCAAGCTCGCTTCCGCCTGCTCCCTCATCCACAATGCGCGGCACGACTCAGCAGCGATGTACGCCGCCAGCGCCAGAAACAGCACCCCCACGATTTTCTGTGCGCGCCACTCGACCCATGCGCTACGATCGGCGAAACGGTCCACCCGCAGCCTCCACAGCACCGCCATCGCCGACGCCGTTTCGATCACCGAGTCGAGTCCAAACCCCACCAGTGCCACGCTGCCGGCGACCAGTCCCGCGATCAGCGCTAATGCGGCTTCAAATCCGTTCCACGCGACGGTCAGGTACTCTAACCGTCGCCCGCGAGCAACAACCGCGGCACGATTCGCCGTCGCCGCCGAACCCGCGGGACTGAAGCTGGAATGCATTGTGAAGATTATAGAGAGTTAAGCTAATTGCTGGCGGCTGATAGCTGACAGCTTCCATCAATCCAGCCTTACCAGAAACACGCCGCCCTCTTTCACGTGCGTCTTCGCGGCCACTTCCTGCGCCTGCCGCTTGTCGTCGCCCGCAGGACGCAGCCGCACCCACTCGCCCGTCGGCCCGGTAAACTGAATCACCTTCGCCGTCGAGTACCGGTCCTGCAATTTCTCTTTCAGTTTGCGGGCCTCGTTCTCGCTCTGGAACGCGCCAATCTGCACGCACCACCGCCCGCCTTCCTGAATCGGCGCCGGAGACGACAGCACCTCCACCTTCACCATGGCTGTGCCCGGCTGCCACACGTCCACCGCCTTGGCTGCCGCCAGCGACAGGTCAATAATGCGGTCCTCGATGAAAGGCCCGCGATCGGTAATGCGCACGATCACCTGGTGCTGCGTCGTTTGGTTGGTCACCCGCACCACCGAGTTCAGCGGAATCGTCCGATGCGCCGCCGTCATTCCGTTCTGGTCGTACACCTCGCCGTTCGAGCCTTTGTGGTTGTGATAGTTCGGCCCATACCAGCTCGCCAGTCCAGTCTCGACATAAATCGGCTTCGTCTTCGACGAAACGCTCGGCTCAGGCGCCGACTTGGAAGCAGTCGTTGTTGCTGCAGGCGCCGCCGTCGCGGGCGTTACCGTCGGTGGCGGCGGGACGTGCTTTGCCGTCTTGTTCTTTTTTCCGCCGCAACCAGCCAGCACCACCAACCCGCACACGACAACCGCAAGGAATATCGGTGCGCGTCGATCGAGTCGCGTAGCGGCGACCGTTGTTAGCCCGCCAACGCATTGGTGGACGCAGGTTTTTAGGTCGGGGCACGGCTTCAGCCGCGCCATAACGCCGCTCTTTTCCGGTGGAAGCGCCGGGCTTTAGCCCGGCGAAAGAAAACGCCGACAACGCCGGCTTTAGCCGCGGCCCACTTATGTTAGCCGTGGGCGTGAGCCCGCGGAAATCAATGCGTGTCAACAAGAGAGCCGGCTTCAGCCGGCGACACCACTCCACAATCCGCCCACAGCCGCAAATCAGCCCTTGTCCTTCTTGGTCGATTCCATATAGTCGGCAAACTCTTTCAGTTTGTCCGACGCAATCCTCAGACCCGTAGTCGAGTGTTGCCGCACCATCGGCACCACCTCGTCGTTGATGTAGTCGAGGAGCTGTTTGGTTTCCGCTTCGATCCGCTTGGCCGCTTCGCCAATCGTTTCGTCGAGCTTCTGCCCTGCCGTCGAGAAAGGACGGCCGCTTGAGTCCTGCTTGTTCACTGTGTGCCACCTTGTCAGTAGCGGAATTCGCTGAGCACCCAAATTATGCGGTGCTTTCGCGTCCCCGGTCAATTGGCGCTCTGGGTGCTCCGCCCTTCTCCGCGCTCTTTGCGGATAGGGTAGGATCCACGCTCTCTCCGTCTGTCATCACCAGGTCGCCTTGGCGACCGAGGGATCTGCTCTTGGTCGGCGTCTCGAAAATCGCGGGTGCCCCTTCCTGTCCCTTCTTTTGGGACAGGGTGGGACTTGCGCCCTCTCCGCGTCTTCCGCGCAATCCGCCGTTGCCTTTGATTTTGCACCTCCTCCAAATTGATCCGTGCGAATCCGTGCAAATCCGTGGCCGCTCCTGGTTTTGCTTTTTCCCCAATCTTTCTCCGTGCGTTCCGTGTCCTCCGTGGTGAAAACCCGCCTGCCCAGAATGTTAAAATCAATGTTCCGTCCAACATTATGTCCATCCCCTCTGGTTCCGACGTCCGTTCCATGTTTCTGCGTTTCTTCGAGCAGAAAGGCCACAAAATCGTCCACTCCTCCTCCCTCGTCCCGGCCAACGACCCCACCTTGCTCTTCACCAACGCCGGCATGAACCAGTTCAAAGACGTCTTCCTCGGACTCGAACACCGTGACTACTCCCGCGCCACCACCTCGCAAAAATGCGTGCGCGCCGGAGGCAAGCACAACGACCTCGAAAACGTCGGCTTCACCAACCGCCATCACACTTTCTTCGAGATGCTGGGCAACTTCAGCTTTGGCGACTACTTCAAGCAAGACGCCATCGCCTACGCATGGGAACTCGTCACCTCGAAAGACTGGTTCGGCATCTCGCCCGAAAAGCTCTACGCGACCATCTTCGAAGGCATGGGCGAAATTCCCCGCGACGACGAAGCCGAGAAGTTCTGGCTCGACGTGGGCGTCCCCAAAGATCGCATCTTCGCCATGGGCATGAAAGATAACTTCTGGCAGATGGGCGATACCGGCCCCTGTGGCCCCTGCAGCGAAATCCATTACGACATGGGCCCCGCCGCCAGTGATGCCGGACACACCGACTGCCACTTTCCCTGCGAGTGCGGCCGCTACGTCGAAATCTGGAACCTGGTGTTCATGCAGTTCGACAAGTCCGCTGACGGCAAGTTCAACCCGCTGCCCAAGCCGTCGATCGATACCGGCGCAGGTCTCGAGCGCGTGACCGCCGTCCTGCAAGGCGTGATCTCGAACTATGACACGGACTTGTTTGTGCCGCTCATCAAGCGTGCAGCGGAGTTGACCGGCGTTTCGGTTGACGAAGAGATGAAGCGCGAGGACTGGGAAGAGCAGCACCATCAAGCGGCTTCGCTCCGCGTCATCGCCGACCACGCCCGCGCCGCGACATTCCTTATCTCCGACGGCGTCCTGCCGTCGAACGAAGGGCGCGGCTACGTGTTGCGCAAAATCATCCGTCGCGCCATTCGCCACGGCAGGCTCCTCGGTCAGAACGACTTGTTCTTCTATCAGATGGTCCCGGCTGTGATTAACGTGATGAATCAACCTCCTCACGCGATGCCATACCGCGAACTTTTGGGGTCGAGGGAGCAAATTGAGAAGACCCTCTACGAAGAAGAGAGACGCTTTGCGAGCACGTTAGATATAGGCCTTCGAAAATACAACCTCCTCTTAATCGAAGCGCGTAACAAATTCACAACTGAGGTCGGGAACTTAGCACTTTCACGGATCGAATTTGACCCTGCGTACTACCTCGCCAAACAAGCCTCAAATAACGCTCGCATGAAATCGATCTACGAGGCACATTACAGCCAAGTTGCTGCCGAGCTTGGGCAGCCTGTGGTGTCTGGTGCGTCCACGTTTCAGCTCTACGACACCTTCGGACTCCCGCTCGATTTCATGATCGACGCTGCTCGCGATCAAGCGATTGGATTCGATCAAGCGGGTTTCGATGCCGCCATGGAAGACCAGCGCGCCCGCGCCCGCGCTTCCTGGAAGGGCGGCGGCAAGGCCACGGCGAGTCCCGTCTATCAGGCGCTGCCACAGACCAAGTTCGACGGCTACCGCCAGACGCGCTCCGACGACTGCGAAGTCCTCGCCATCATCAAGTCCGACAACGGCGCGGGCGTCGGTGTGCAGGAACTAACGCCCGGCGAGCGCGGTGAAATCGTCCTCGATCACACGTCCTTCTACGCCGACGCCGGCGGACAGGTCGGCGACATCGGCTGGCTCTATGCCTCCGATCACAACACAGTGGTCGCTGAAGTCGAGGGCGTATCTTCGCCCGTGCAGGGCGTCCGCGCGCATCGCGTCGCTGCCAAGCAATCGATTCACGTTGGCGACAAAGTCGATGCCGTCGTGAACGACGAAGTCCGCCGCGCCACCATGCGCAACCACACCGGCACGCACCTTCTCCATGCCGCGCTGCGTGAAGTGCTCGGCTCGCACGTGAAGCAGGCCGGCTCGCTGGTCGATCCCTCTCACCTCCGCTTCGACTTCTCCCACTTCGCCTCCCTCGGCGACGAAGAACTGCAAGACATTGAAGACCTCGCCAACCGCGAAGTGCTGCGCAACGACCGCGTCGAGGTAATCGAAGACGTGCCCATCGATGTTGCCGTCAACGAGTACAAGGCGATGGCGCTCTTCGGCGAGAAGTACGGCGACAGAGTCCGTGTCATCCGCATCGGCGATTTCTCTACTGAGCTTTGCGGCGGCACTCACACCACAGCGACTGGCGAAATCGGCCTCATCAAAGTTTTGAAAGAGGGAAGCGTTTCCAGCGGCGTGCGCCGCCTTGAAGCCGTTACCGGCGAAGGCTCGCTCCGCCACTTCCGCAAAGACCACCAACTCGAGAACGTCGTCTCCACTGTCGTCCGCGTCGGTGAAGATCAATCTCCCGCCGAAGCTCTGCGCCAGGAACTCGACCGCCGCGACGACGAACTCAAGAAACTCCGCAAAGAACTCGAACAAGTCCGCATGAAGTCCGCATCGACCTCAGTTCAGTCGGCCGCCGAAAATGTCCGCGAAGTCAAAGGCGTAAAAGTTCTCGCCACCCGCGCCGACAACCTCGAGCGCGCCCAACTTCGCGTGCTCATCGACAACCTGCGCAACAAGCTCGGCTCCGGCGTCGTCGTCCTCGGCTCCGTCGCTGACGGAAAGGTCGCGCTCATCGTCGGCGTCACCAAAGACCTCACTTCGAAAATCCAGGCGGGCAAAATCATTGCCGAGGTCGCCAAAAAAGTCGGAGGCTCCGGCGGCGGACGCCCCGACATGGCCGAAGCCGGCGGCAAAGATCCCGCCGCCCTCGACTCCGCTCTCGCCGAAAGTTACGCTGTGGTCGAATCGCTACTCGGTGACTGAATCGCTCCGGCTCTCTTGATTTCTTGTCGGCAAGAAGCCTCATGGTTCGGAATTGTCATCACCAGGTCGTCCGCCGCGGAGGACGACCGAGGGATCTGCTTTCCGTTCGCATCACGGAAACTCTGGGTGCCCCATCCTTTCCCCGGTTTTCGGAAAGGGTGGGTTCGACTCCGCTTCCCACCCTCCGACTCCCACGAAGCCAAGAGTTGATCCAAATGGTTCCCTTCGCCCTGCCAAAAATCGCAAAAAGCAGGTTATAACTATCATTATAACTACCACATTGGTGGGGGTCGTTTTCCACCCTCAGGTTGCCGGCCGATTGCCCCGGTTTTCTCAGTGCCTCAGTGTCTCTGTGGTGAGTCCGAATCGCTTTTCAACACAAGAATCGGAAATCTGAAGCCTGGAATTCCGTGTATGTTTTGTTGAGGCGAACTGCTGAAATTGGACCAAATACTGTGCATCCGGAACCGGCGGCAGTCGTCTAACTGAGCATACAGGTGAGAGCTATGGCAACCCTTGAGACCGCTTTTTTGCAGTCCGCCCGCGAGCAGCTCCAGTCTCGCTTGGAGCGCTTGGACGAACTGCTGCAACATCAACCATCCGAACAAGTTACGCAACTGATCTCGCAGGTCGACGAGGCCCTCGACCGCATCGATACCGGCCACTACGGCGAGTGCACCGTGTGCCACGAGAGCGTCGAGGCCGACCGCCTCATGCACGACCCGCTTATCTCCGTCTGCCTGGGCTGCCTCTCGCCGCAACAGCAGCGTGCGCTCGAGTATGACCTGCAACTGGCCGCGCAAATCCATATGGGTCAACTTCCTGCGGCCGATCTGGTCGTCCCTGGCTGGCAGGTGGCCTTCCACTACCATCCGGCTGGCGTGATCGGCGGAGACTACTTCGACGTCCTCGCCGACGGCCGGGGCGGCGCCTACTTCCTGATTGCTGATGTTGCAGGCAAAGGAGTTGCGGCGGCAATGCTGACGGCCAACCTGCGTGCGGTGTTCCGCACGCTCGCCCCGCTGGCGCTCGAAGTGAGCCCGCTCCTTGAGCACGCAAACCGTTTGTTTTGTGAGAGTAAGCTGCCGCAGCAGTACGCGACCCTGGTGTTCGGCCACGCCTCGGCCAATGGGAAACTTCAGTTGGTTAACGCCGGCCACCTTCCGGCGATGCACGTCCGCGGCCCGCAAGTGTCTTTGTTTGAAAGCAGTTGCATGCCACTCGGCCTGTTCTGCGAACAACAGTTCCCAGCCGCCACCACCGACCTGCTCGTGGGAGACATGCTGTTGCTCTTTACCGATGGAGTCACCGAGACGCAGAACTCCGCCGGCACGGAGTACGGTGTCGCCAAGCTGCAGACGTTGATTCAAGAAGGAAAACCGACCTGCCCCGAGAGCATGATCGACGCCTGCCGCGAGTGTGTCCATGATTTTCGTGGCCGGGGCAGCCATGACGACGACGAGACCATGCTGGCAATTCAGTATGTGGGTGTCGGACCGCGCCTCGTCGTATAGCCGAAATCAGTCGCAAACGAAAAAGCTCCGGGAACCCGGAGCTTTTTCAATCTCGTATGGTGCCGAAGAAGGGACTCGAACCCCCACACCCTTGCGGGTACATGGACCTGAACCATGCGCGTCTGCCAATTCCGCCACTTCGGCGCGGGAAGCTACCGAGCTAAGAAGATCTCGATGTGCCGGGCAACTCAATTATTTTACAAGCGATGCGGCCGGTTAGCAATGCGGGGCGCGAACACCTAGCTTGCCGCAGCGTCTGGGTCGCCGTGGCCACCCACGGAATGCTGCCCGTATTCCTTGAGCTTGTTGTGAAGGGTCTTTAAGCTGATCCCGAGGATTTCCGCGGCCCTGGTTTTGTTATTGTGCGTCGCTTCCAGAGTCTTCAAGATGAGCAGGCGCTCGGCTTCGTCCACGGTGGTGCCGACGCCAAGGTGAATTGAGTTAGCTTCCGTCACGGGCGCTCGGGCGACGAACCTTCCAAAGCCCGGGGGGAGATGCTTGGGCTCAATGGTGGGGCCATTGCACATGATGACAGCCCGTTCCAGGGTGTTGCGAAGCTCGCGCACGTTCCCCGGCCAGGCGTGTCCCTGAAACGCCGTCATCACTGCTTCACTCACGCCTGCGACCGAGCGATCGTGCTTGTCATTCATGTCGGCCAGGAGCGAGTGCACAAGATCGATGAGATCGTCCATGTGGTCGCGCAGGGGAGGCAAGTGAATATTGAAGACGTTCAGCCGGTAAAACAAGTCGTTCCGCAGTTGCCCACGCGCCACGGCTTCTTCCGGAGGCTTATTCGTGGCGGCGAGAACGCGCACGTCCACGGCGGTTTCACTCTTCGCTCCCAACCGGCGGAGCTTGCGGTCTTCCAACACGCGCAATAGCTTGGCTTGCGTGGCGATGGGCATCTCGCCGATTTCGTCCAGCAGTAGAGTGCCACCCTCGGCCAGTTCGAAACATCCGGTACGACGCTCGATGGCTCCGGTGAAGGACCCTTTTTCGTGGCCAAAGATTTCGCTCTCGATCAGCGTCTCCGGAATCGCAGCGCAATTGATGGCCACGAACGGACGAGCTTTGCGGCTGCTCAACGAATGAATGGTGCGGGCCACGAGTTCCTTACCGGTGCCGCTCTCGCCGGTGATCAGCACCGACGCGGTGCTGGGTGAGACCATCTCGATGAGACGAAAAATCTCCTGCATCGGCTTGGAGGAGCCGACGAGCGATCCCAAGACACCAACATCGCGCAGCCTGCGGCGGCTGGCTTCCAGCTCGCGCTGGGCTCCCCGGAGGCGCGATGCATTCTGGAGAATGCTGCGCAAGCGGTTCGGATTCACCGGCTTCTCGATGAAGTCGAACGCGCCGTGCTTCATGGCGGAAACGGCAGCGTCGACGCTGCCCAGCGCCGTCAGCAAGATCACCGCTACTTGCTGCGGAGCTTTGGCGATGTGCTCCAAAAGCTGCATGCCGTCCATGCGAGGCATCTTGAGATCGGTCAGTACGATGGCCGGGCCCCAAGATTCCACCTTGGCCCAGCCGTCCAGCCCGTCAACCGCCGTTTCCGTCTGGTACCCCCAGGCACCGATTAATTCAGCGAGTCCTGAGCGCTCGTTTTCCTCATCCTCGACAATCAAAACGCGTTCCTGGTCCATCGAAATACACTGCCTCTGGGGAGATTCCGGTCCACTCGCGAAGCGGATTCTCGCGCATTGCCGGGCCGCTTGAATTCGGCTGATTCCGCGAATGGTGCTACGCCTGCTCTCCCGAATGGGGATTGGCGACTAGGTGGCTTGCTCTAAGGTAACACCACATCTGGTGTTGCGGCTGAAGCGCGCTGCCTCGGAGTGGGGCGGGCGACAGTCAGGGTCGACCGGGCCGGGGGCAAAGAAACTGCGGCGGCGGGCCGCGGTGGGAGAGTTCAGATGAGGAGGGCCTTAATTTCCCATGTTTTCCGTTAGCGGTGTGCCGGAGTTTGATGTAGGATAAAAATACATGCAACTCGGCCGTACGTCGGGGCGTAGGTCACACGGTTATGCCGTGGGGCACGGGGTCGGGGTGCAAAAGACCGTAAGCAGAAATTATGACGATCCGGTTATAAAAGCAGTAAACATCAGGAAACAATGGTTTTGTTATTCTGATGCGTGCTGTACAATCGGAGCGGTTATTTTGCAGGGCGAAGTAATTAGTACCTGACAAGTTTAAAACTGAACCCCGGTAGGCCACTTTGCTTACGGTACTGCTAGAGTTCCGGAGGAATTAAGAATGGCGTGTTGTGATGGACTTCCCAAACGGTTTTTTGCGACATCGATCGCGATAGCGATTGCGGTTTGCATGATGGGGGCGCTGGCCGCGGCGCAACAAACCCTACAGCCAAAGGCCGAGGTGTACGGCGGCTACTCTTGGCTAAACCCGAATGGTTATGTGGACTGGGGCAAGGTTCCTTCGATTGCTAACGGATGGGACGGTTCCGGTACGTTTTATTTGCCGAGCGCCAGAAACCTGGGCATCGTGCTCGATGGCAGCGGACACTACAACAGCACTTATTCCAATGTTGGACTAGGTATGTTGGGTGTCCAGTACAAGTTCAGGAACGATCAGTTTTCTCCTTTTGTGCGTGTAATGGTCGGCTCGGCCCACATTGAGCCGGCGGGTCTGAATTCGGAATGGCGGCTGGCAGTTGCAGCCGGCGGCGGATTCGACTTGACTCTGACCAACCTGATTTCGCTGCGTATTGCGCAGGCGGACTGGGTCTACACGTCCTACAATCCTGGCCTCTACAACAATCACACTTCATCGTGGAACATGGCGCGCTTGTCAGCGGGCGTCGTGTTCAATCTGGGCAACTACTACACGGCTCCGATTTCGGCAGCCTGTACCGCGACGCCTGCGTCAGTTATGGCCGGCGAACCGGTCACGGTTACGACCCACGGAACCAATTTTGATCCGAAGCACAAGCTGACCTACGCGTGGACCACGACCGGCGGCAAGCTGGACACCGCTAACGCGGAGAGTGCGCGCGTGGATACCACCGGCTTGAACGATGGCACCTACACCGCCAATGCGACGATTACGGACCCCAAGGGACCGAAACTTCACAACGTGGCGAATTGCGGCGCGAACTTCGCGATCAACAACCCGCACAACCCGCCACAGGTGGTCTGTCAGGCCAATCCGACAACGGTGAAGTCGGGTGAATCCGCGACGATCACTGCGAACGCCACCAGCCCCGACAAGGGCGTGACGATTGCCAGCTACAGCTTCTCTGCTCCGCAGGGCAAGCTGACTCCGAGCGGCAACACCGCAACACTTGACACCACCGGCTTGCCGGGAACGACGGTACCGGTTACGGTCACCGCCACGGATTCGCGTGGCTTGACCGGTAGCTGTACTGCTCAGGTTGGCGTCATTGAGGAAATCAAGTGCGTCAGCGTCGAAGATTGGGGCGAGTGTACCTTCGAGAAGAACCCGAAGAAGCCCGGTCGCGTCGATAACGATTGCAAGGACGTCCTCGACAAGATGGCCCTCCGTCTGCAGCAGAACCCGAATGGCAAGCTTTCGGTGGTCGGCTTCACGGATGACACCGAAGTCATCAAGATGAAGGAACTGGGTGCGCAGCGCTCGGTCAACGTGAAGTACTACATGGTGCAGGACGAGCTCGGACCGAAGGTTGATGGTTCGCGCATCGAGCCTCGCGAAGGTGGTACGAAGGGCAAGGCGACTCACTTCTACTTCGTACCGGAAGGCAACCTCTGCTCCGGTCAGGTAGTGGAAGGAACGCCGGTTGACGAAAACGCTGTGCAGGGTCAGGCCCGCAAGGCTCCGGCCCCTGCCAAGAAAAAGGCCAAGAAACCTGCCGCGCCCCCGGCGCAGTAGTCTCAAGGCCGCGAAGCAATAACCTGCCGGTGAGAGGTTTACCTCTCACCGGCTTTTTCCTGAATACTCGAATTCAGTTGTTTACGGTTTGAGTTCGCTGCGTTTCCGTGGAGCGCTGGCGGGGGGGTACACTAGATGCCAGCAGTTTGGCAGTAGGTCCTTCCCGAACAAGAGTTGTGTCCGCTGCTGGAGCCGCCGACTCCCGCTGGCATGTCGCACGGCCGCACTTGCTTTGCTACTGTGCGCCTGGCAGGTTGTGCCCGTAAGATTTCTGCGGGAGTGTTACGACTCACGATTTCTACATTGGAGATGTGCGCGTGGTATTCAATCGACTGATTCTTGCCGGCGTCGTTGTGACGCTGTGCGTGGGGCTGCTTGGGGCTTCGGGCGTTCCCGTACCTTCGTCGTCGGATTGGGCGCTGATTGGTCCGGACGGTGGTAATGTTCGCAGTCTCGCCTATGATCCCAGCGACCCCAACCGCTTGATGCTGGGTACCAGTGCGGGACAGTTATTCGTGTCGCAGGATGGCGGCAAGGTCTGGGCGCCACTGGCCCACCTCGGTACCCGCGACGACCTTGTGATTGACCACATCGTGTTCGATCCGACGAACCCGAAGACGATCTACGCTGCGGGATGGGGCCTGTACCACGATGATGATGGTGACGTGTTCCGCTCCGACGATGGCGGTGCGACGTGGAAGATGCTTCCGGGTGCGCACGGCAAATCCATCCGCGCCCTGGCGATGGCGCCCAGCGATCACAACGTATTGGTGATCGGAGCGCTGGATGGCGTATTCCGCTCGCAGGATGCCGGAGCCACATGGGAGAAGATGACGCCGGATAATCCTGAGGTGCTGGAGAATAACGCCTCGCTCAAGAATTTTGTGTCGGTGGCGATCGATCCCGTCAACCCTGACATCGTCTATGCCGGTACGCGCCATCTGGCGTGGAAGACCTCCAACGGCGGAAAGAATTGGCACAACATCAAGGACGGCATGTTGGATGACTCCGACGTGTTCAGCATCATCGTCGATCCCAAGACGCCGTCACGTGTGTATGCCAGCGCCTGCTCCGGGATTTACAAAAGCGATAATGGCGCAGACCTGTTTCACCGCGTACAGGGCTTGCCGCACTCCGCGATTCGCACCCGCGTGCTGAAGCAGGACCCAGTGCGATCGTCCATCGTTTACGCCGGGACCACCGGAGGCTTGTGGAAGACGGTGGATGGCGGCGCCAAATGGTCCCGGGTGACCGCTGACGACGTGGTGATAAACGACATCCTGATCGACCCCCGCAATCCCGAGCGCGTGCTGATCGCGACCGATCGCGGCGGCGTACTGGCCAGCAACGACGGTTTTGCCAAGTACCAGTCTTCGAACCGGGGCTTCTCGCACCGCATGGTCGGCGCGGTGATCCCGGACCACAAAGACAAGGACAGGCTCTATGTCGGCATTGTGAATGACAAAGTCCACGGTGGCATGTTTACCACCGATGACGTTGGCAAGACCTGGCTGCAAGTGAGCAAGGGGCTGGGCGATCGCGACATCCTAAGTCTGGAGCAGGCGGACAACGGCGTCTTGTTTGCCGGCACCAACCATGGCATCTTCTCCCTTAACTCGCTCCTTGGCGCCTGGCAACCGGCCGCAATGATTCGCGGGCCGGTGCCGGAGTGGCAGCCGAAAGCCGAACTCGCTCCAGAGCCTGCTGCCCCACGGCCGGCGGCGAAATCCAAAAAGAAGGGAACTACCGCGGCCCGCAAACCCGTGAGCCGTACCGCCAAGAAGGAGCCCATCGAGGTCCCAATCCCCATCGCGATTGCGCCGCGGGTGCGGTCGCTGCAAATTACCGACAAGGCATGGTACGCGGCGACGAACGAGGGGCTCTTCATCAGCGTCGATGGCGGCAAGAAGTGGTATGGGGCCCCGGTGGATGGCGAAAGTGATTTCGTGGCGGCCAACGATTATCCTGACGGCACACTTACGCTGGCCACCATCAAGCGCGCGTTTCTGTCGCGTGATGAAGGACGGACGTGGACGGATGTAACAATTCCGAATTACGTCACGGGTATTTACAACTTCACCATGGCGCCGGACTCCTCGCTGTGGCTGGCAGCCCGCGAAGGGGCAACGCAGTCTCCCGACGGCGGTAAGACGTGGAACCACGTGCTCAGCGGCTTGCCGTCGAAACATGTGCTGGCGGTGAAGTACGATCCCACGCTGCAGATGTTGTTGGCCACGGCCATGGAGTCGCACGAGGTCTACGAAAGCGCGGACGGCGGCAAGACCTGGCGCAAGGGGCCGGAGTCCACCTTTACGATTCGAAGCGCCATGGGATACCAGGACCAGATACTGGCGGTATCGTGGCACAACGGATTGCTGCTGCAGCGGGTGAACGCCACGGCGTCATTGCCGGCTGCGCCAATCGATGTGGCTGCCACAGGGGCACGCAGCCAAAAATAGACACTATCTGAATTAGTAGGGAGCGGAGACCCGAATGGGCCTCCGTTTTTTTTGGCGCGCCGCAGCGGGGGAACGGGATGGTGCCAAATTGGAATGAAGCGGCGGAGAGCGTTCCGATGTGGGAATTCTGTGTTCCGGGACCGGGTCGATGCTTGGCGACGCCCCTACTTGTTTCCGCGATTTTGTGCAGCTGAGCGGAGTTTCATACGTTTACGCCGGAAAAACGGCTGCGCCGGTGAAATTGCATATGGCTTGTTGAGGGCGGCGAGTAGGTTAACTGCAGAGAGTCCGTGTTGGCACAGTACCGATTTGGAACTAAAGGTTTGCGAGCGAAATTCTTGATCTACAAGCATCGCAATCAGTTAGCGAGGTAGCGGGAAATGGCATCACTCGTGCATCCTGATTCGGTCGTAAGAATGAAATCGGGAACGGATCGGAGCTGGCCGTGAATGACAGTAACAACAACAGTGGCGGGGCACCTACCGGAGAGATCCCATTGGATGAAGCGACTTTCCGAGCGCAGGCTGTGTCCGTAAGCCCCTCGGAGACGTTGGCGAACACCGAGGATTTGCGCGAGATCGTGCATGGTCTCAACAACGTGCTGGTGAGCATTCTGCTCAATGCGCAGTTCATGGAGTGGAAGTTGCCGTCCTACAGCCGGATGAGACGAAACACCCATGAAATTCAGCGAAGCGCGCAGCGGGCGGGAGTGCTCTTGAAGCGATTGGTCGTGCGCTCGGGCGCGACACAAAAGCCAGCGGGGACCGTGCTCGACGCGCCGTAAGATGTGCGCCGGCGAGAAACGATGGCCGAGTTCCAATTTGGTCAGCGTCGCACCGCAAGAACCGCCGGTCACAACACGTGACCATGAAACGGGAGATCAAGAAGAATGCCGGAACCTACCAGTGGTGAGTGACTATCGACCAGTAGTAGGAAAGTGACTCACACGAATGTGTGATGCCTGCACTAGCGTTAATTTCCCAAAAAGGGACAATGAGTATGGAAGTTGCTGCCATTTCATTACAAGAGCGCTCGGAGATTCCGAGCTGCCAGGAAGAAGGCCGGACCGTGCTGACATCGGAGATTGAGCCCCACGTAGCACCCAACGCTGATGCAAACCTGCTTAACCTGTTGATCGTGGACGACGAACGGACGGTCCGGGAATCCTGCCGGGACGTAGCGCAGACGCTGGGCTTCGCCACGCGGATTGCCGACTCACCGGATCACTGCTATCGCATTCTGGACAGCATGAACATCGACGTCGTGCTGCTCGATCTGCGGTTGCCGGGCACCAACGGCATGGAAGTGCTGCGCGAAATAAAACGGCGGAGGCCGGACACGGTGGTGGTCATCATGACCGGCTTCGCTAGCGTCCAGTCCGCCGTGCAGGCCATGAAATCGGGAGCGTACGACTACGTGACCAAGCCGTTCACGTTTGATGAACTCCGGCTGGTACTCGATCGAGTCACGGCGCACTTACAGATGGCGACGGAAAACCGGCTGTTGCGCGAGCAGGTCAAGTCGCGGCACGGCTTTGGCGCGATGGTGGGCCAGGCTCCCGAAATGGACCGCTTATACCGCATTATTGCGAAGGCTTCTTCGAGTACACATCCTGTGCTGATCCTGGGCGAAAGCGGTACCGGCAAAGAACTGGTGGCGCGCTCGATACACTATTCGGGGCCTTTGCGCGACCGTCCGTTTATTCCGGTGGACTGCGGGTCGCTGGTGCCCAGCCTGATCGAGAGCGAGTTGTTCGGCTACGTGAAAGGCGCCTTTACCGGGGCTGTCCGCTCCAAGGACGGCCTGATGGCCGCGGCGGAAGGCGGCACGGTGTTTCTGGATGAAGTGGGCGAGTTGCCGGTCGACCTGCAGGCCAAGCTCTTGCGAGCCTTGCAGGAAAAGGAGATTCGTCCAGTCGGCGGGACCCGGGCAGTTCCCATCAACGTAAGAATTCTCGCCGCCACCAATCGCGACCTGGAGGCGGCGGTGCAGCAGGGCTCATTCCGGCGCGATCTGTATTTCCGGCTGAATGTGCTGACCCTGCGCGTGCCGCCGTTGCGGGAGCGCAAGCAGGACATTCCGTTGCTCGCCGGGCACGTCCTGGAACGGGTAGCCCGCACCACGGGAGTACAACGCAACATCAGCGATGACGCGCTGAAACTCATGCTCAATTACGACTGGCCGGGAAACGTACGCGAACTGGAGAACTGCCTGGAACGCGCCTGCGCGCTGACGACAGGTCCAACCATGCACATTGCCGACCTGCCGACGGCGCTGCAGAATTTCCATTCGCAGGATCCGGTGGTGGCGGTGCCGACCGAATCTTCCGGAATTGCACCGCTGGCCGACATGGAGAGACACGCCATCCTGCACGCCATCGCTCTACTGAACGGTGACAAGCTGGAGGCAGCCAAGCAGCTTGGCATCGGCAAAACCACGCTCTACCGCAAATTGAAGGAGTACGGCTCGGTGGCCTAAAGGCCGTACGCGATCCTGCCTCACCGAGCCCGCGCCATCGCGGGACAGGCGAGGTGTGTCCAGCCGCCAGAATGGAGGAAACCCGTGATACTGCTCGTAACCGGTTCGTCGCGCGCTCAGGAGTGCGCGGCGGCCATCGAAAAAAAGACCCACCACAAGACTCTGATAGCGTCCTCACCGGCTAGGGCGATCGAGTGCCTGCAACTGCATGAGTTTGATGTCCTGGTCATGGATGAATCGTTCCAGCAAGTGGACAGCGGTTCCGAAAACCTCGTGGTTGCGCACGGAGGCAACGCCCTGCCGATTTACGTCAACCTCGCGTTGCACGGGGCCGATCGGGTGGCAACAGAGGTGAACTGCGGCCTGCAACGGCTGGTGCGCGAGCGCATGGCCGCGATGCGCGCGGCGGCTAGCGAACTCCGCAACGATTTGCGCGGCGAGGTGACGGCCATCCTGTTGAACACGGAGCTTGCGATGCGGGAGAAGTCGCTGGCACCTGGCACAGCACAGAAGCTCGGCATCGTGCACGAGATGGCCGAAAAGATGCGGCGCAAACTCGAGGGTCATCCACCCGAGGCGGTGGGCGTTCCGCTGAAGCCGCGGCTGGTGAACCGGCAGCCTGCCGCGCGCGCGACCCACTAAGACCCGAGCGCAGCAGGAAATGCCGCTGCGAACGCGGTCAGCAACAGCTGTCGGTCATTCCGTGCGAAGCGCCTTCATGGGATCGGTGGACGCAGCCCTTCGAGCGGGAAGCAGAGCTGCCAGCAAGACAACCAGCGTCACCATGACGACACCGAGCGCGAGCGACAGAGGATCGTAGGAGCTGACATCGTAGAGCTGGCTGCGAATCATGCGCGACAACAGCAGCGAAAGCGGGATCGTAATGACAACGCTGATGACTGCCAGCCATAGAACGTCTCCCACGATCATCCGCACGACGCTGCCGCGCGCCGCGCCCAAAGCCATGCGAATACCGATCTCACGGGTGCGCTGGGCGGTGGAGTAAGCGAGCACTCCGTAAAGGCCGATGGCCGCAAGCAATGCCGCCAGTACTCCGAAACTCACAGCCAGCATAGCGACGATGCGCTCGCTGGAAAGGTTGTCGGCGATCATCTCGTCCATTGTGCGCACGTGGCTGAGCGCCAACTTGGAATCCAACTGCTGCATGGCGGTTCGGATGGAATTCTCGGTGCTCTGCGGCGACTGCCAGCTCCGCAGGACATAGGTAATGAAGTTCGGCTCCCGCGACTGGAACATGGCGCGGTACACGGTCCGCATGACAGGAGCACGTACGCCGGAGTGTTTCGTATCTCCCACCACACCGACGATGGTCGTCGGAATGGGCTTCTCACTGGTGCCGAAATTCAGCACATGGCCGAGGGCTGCCTGAGGGCTGCCGAAGTAGTGCTGCGCAAGGCTGACGCTCACCACGGCAACATCCTGTTTGCCGAGCGAATCGTCATCGGAGAAGACGCGTCCGGCAACGAGGGGAACCTGCATGGCAGTGAAGTATTGCGGGGTCACCCAGGGCATCTCGGCCTGCATGTCTTCGTCTTCGCGCGCGCTGTAGCCGGCAATCTTGAGGCTACTGGTGGTGTTGTCACCAGAGAGGTCAGGATCGTCAGTCGCGGCCACGGTGCGAACGCCGGGAAGGGCCGCGAGCGTAGTCAGAATGCGCTGGTTCAACGCCGTAACCTGATCGGGCTGATAACCCGCGAGGCGAGGGTTCACGTTGAATCCGAGTAGATGGTCAGGAGTGAATCCCAGATCAACCGTTTGCAGATTTCGCAGTGTGCGCACGAACAAGCCGGCGCCAATCAAGAGCAACAGGCTGAGCGCAATCTGCGCCGACACCAGGAAGCGACGGAAGCGCAGCTTTCCCGCGGCGGCAGTGACGGTCTGTTGCTTGAGCGAACTCACCACGTCGGGCTTCAAGAAATGCAGGGCCGGCGCGAGGCTGAACGCGAGCGACACCGTGAACGCCAGCGCAAAGGAGAAAAGCAGGATTCGCATATCGGGCGCATAGGTGAAGGGCAACTCCGGATCGGTGCCTCCCAATAACCGGCGAATCAGCACCTGGGCGACGACCGGGGCGATCGCAACGCCGAGCGCACCTCCCAGCAATCCCAGCGAAATACCTTCCATCAGCAACTGGCGGACGATCTGCCAGCGCCCGGCGCCGAGGGCGTAGCGCACCGAAATCTCGCGGGCACGTCCTGCCGCGCGGACCATCAAGAGACTCGAAACATTGACGCACGTCATCAAGACCAGGAGGACGACCATGCCCATCAGAACCATCAGGGGCACGCGGATCTGGTCGCGCAGAGGCGAGAACCCGCGAGCGCCGTCGACCAATTGCAGATGCGAATCGTCGAGGAAGCGCTTTTGCCAGCGGTCCTTGTGTTCGAAGGTCTTGAATTCCTCGGCGCGCAGCGAGTGCCACAGGGGATCCATGGCCGCTTCCGCCTGCAGACGGCTTACACCGGGTTTGCGTCGTGCGGCCAGGGTAATCCATTGCGAGCGGCGGTCTTCCAGGTCCTGCCAGCGCGGCGTAATGATGCCTTTCGCCGTCAACGGGACGAACACATCTTCGAGGGCACCAGCCACAATACTATGGAAGGCCGGGGGCGCGACGCCGACGATGGTGAACGGCTGCGTGTTAATCAACAGCGACTGGTTCACGACGCCGGGATCGGAGGCAAAATGGGTCTTCCAATAATTGAAACTCAGCACGACGACGAGATTTCCATTCAGCGCCTCGTCGGAGGGAAGTATCAGGCGGCCAAGCGCGGGCCTGACGCCGAGCGCCTCGAAATAGTTGCCGGACACGAGTTCGCAAGCGGCCAGGTCGGGCTTATCGTTCCAACGCACGGCGACGTTCTGCTGATCGTTGGCAATCACGCTCTGGAACACTTGGTTGGTATCGCGCAAGTCGCGATACATGGGATAGGAAAAGTAATCTTTGTCTTCGCCGCCGTAGGAATTGAAGTGGCCGGGAGAGTCGCCGGTCCAGCGCAAGCGGACCAGTTGCTCGGGATGGGACACCGGGCAAACTCCGCAGCAGTGCCTGGTCCAGTAGCGTAAAGACTGCAGTATTGGCGCCAATGCCCAACGCCAGGGTCAGTATGGCAACGGCAGTGAAGACCGGGGCCTTGCGCATCTGCCGCAGGCCGTATCGAAGTTCTTGAAGAATCATCCGCATGGTTTTTATCTCTCGGTCAAGGTCAAGAAACTACTCCGTTCGCAGCGCCTTCATTGGCTCGATGGAGGCGGCGCGACGGGCGGGCAGATAACTCGCCAGCAATACGGTTGCAATCAGTAGAGCGGCCGCGCCAAGCCAGGGCGCGATGTGCAGCACGCTGACCCGGAACAGCAAGCTGGTAAACACGCGCCCAAGGAAGCGCGGCGGCGACAATGCCGCACGCAATGCCGATAGCCGCCAGGCGAAGTCCCTGCATCAACACCAGTCGCAGTACGCTGCCACGCTGCGCTCCGAGCGCCATGCGCACCCCCAACTCGCGGGTACGCAGGCGGACGGAGAAGCTGATAATCCCGTAGAGTCCCAGGGCAGCCAACAATAGCGCCAGGGCAGCGAATGCTCCCAGCAGGATGACGACGAACTTGCGGCCTACCAGCGACTCATTCACTCGCTGTTCCATGGTCTTGACATCGTAGATTGGAATACTAGAATCGCCTGCGCGCACGGCGGCCGCGAGGTCTGCCGTCAGATTCTCCGCCGGACGGGAGCTGCGGACCAGCAGGGAAGCGCTCAGGTTCGGAAACTGGGCGATCGGAAGGTAGTAGAAGCCCTCTTTGGTGTCGGCTTCGAGCGAGTTCGCACGGGCGTGAGACACGAGTCCCACAATCGTGAACCAAGGTCCCTTGTTCGGGTCCTCAAATCCAATGTGTTGACCGATGGGATTTTGGCCGGGCCAATACTGGCGGGCGAGGACCTCGTCCACGATCGCGACCTTTTCGGTAGTTTTGCGGTCGCCGTCGGTAAAATCGCGGCCCTGCAGGACGGGAATCCGCAACGTCTCGAAATAGTCAGGCGAGATCACCCGAATGTTGCCGTGCGGGCCGGGATCTTTCGGTCCCTTGGGACGTCCCTGAATGAAAAAGCTCGCCATGCCTCCGTTATTGCTGAACGGCAGAGAGTCTACCAGCGCGGCGGACTGCACACCCGGTATAGCGCGGAGCCGGTCTTCGAGCGCGGTGAGAAATGCGGCCTGCTTCTCGTCTTTGTCGTAGACGGACTTCGGCAGCGAAAAAGAAGCAGACGCCACGCCGTAGGCCTGGAAGCCGGTCTCGACTGTCTCCAGCGCTTTAAGGCTGCTGAACAACAGTCCAGCACCTGCCAGAAGCAAAAGCGAGAGCGCGACTTGCGCAATCACAAGGAATGAGCGGGCGCGTTGGCCGGCTCGACCAGCGGTGCCAGAGCGTCCCGATTCGTGCAGAGCCCCGAACCAGCCGGGTTGCGTGCGATGCCACGCGGGTACGACTCCGCACAACAAAGAGCACACTGCTGCGACGATGACGACGAAGAACAGTACCGGCCCGGTAAACGACAGATGCAGATAGTTGGCCAAGTTGGGTGGCAATCCGCGCAATAGCAGTGGGGCGGCGGCCAATGCGACCAGAAATCCGAGGGCCAGACCTGCGATGGTGAGCACGACGCTCTCGATCAGCGCCTGGCGAATCAAGGCCCAGCGGGAAGCGCCCAACGCGATTCGTACCGCCAGATCGCGCTGTCTCGCCGAGGCCCTAGCGATCTGCAGCCCGGCGATATTGGCGCAGGCGATGAGCAGCACCATACCCACGGCAGCCAGCAGCATGGTCAAGGGCTTGCGCAGGTTGCCGCCGATGAACTCAGTCAATGGCATACAGAACATCCCCCACCCACTGGCGCGACCGTAACTACCGCTTCCCTCAGACGCGATGTTCTGCTCGGCTTTCATGTTGAGGTACGCATTGGCCTGTTGAATGGTGGCACCGGGCTTCAGCCGGGCCACGCCAAAGAGGTACTCGTTGTACCGGTGATCCGGATCGTGGTAGCGGGCCGGCGGAAGCGCAATGGGCACCCACAACTCAGCTTGATTGGGCCATCGGAAATCGGGGCCCATGACGCCAATGACACGAAACGAGCGCTGGTCGAGAATGATGGAGCGGCCAATGATCGCAGGGTCGCTGCCAAAGCGCTTCTTCCACGCCTCGTTCGACAGCACGGCCACGAGGCCGGCGCCGGGCTGGTCTTCTTCGGCATTGAAGACCCGTCCCAGCGCGGGGCGCACTCCAAACACGTCGAAATACTGCGACGAAACCTGGGCGCCATTCAATAGCTCCGGGTTGGCGTTATCTCGGCTGAAATTGAAGGTCGCGGCATTCATCACGGCCGCAGCGGAGAAGATGTTTTTCCCTTCCGCCGCGTCGCCGAAATCGGGCGCGGAGATCGAGATGTTGCCCAGGTCGGCGAGTCCGCCGTACTTCGCCCGAAGTGCGACAAGGTTTCCCGAATTCGGTATTCCGCTAGGATTCAGCAATACGGCGTTGGTCACCGTGAACACGGCGATGTTGGCCCCGATGCCGAGCGCGAGCGTGAGCACGGACACGATTGCAAATCCTGGAGACTTGGCAAGCTGCCGGATGGCATAGCGAAATTGGTGCGATATCGAATTCACGAGCGATCTCCTTCGTTCACATTTACTCCGATCGGAGTGCCTGCATGGGCTCGATGGCAGCGGCGCGGCGGGCCGGGATGTAGCTGGCCGCGAGCGCGGCCACCAGCAAAAGCGTCACTACGCTCGTCAAGATGAACAAGTCTGCCGGTCTCACCTGGAACAGCAGGCTCGCGAGCAGTCGGCCTACTGCCACCGAACACAGCGCGCCCGCCAACACTCCGATCAGCGCGAGTTTCATGCCGCTGAGCATGACCAGCTTCAGCAGGTCATCGCGCTGCGCGCCAAGCGCCAGGCGGATGCCCAGCTCCCGACTGCGCTGGGCGACGAAGTAGGCGAGCAGGCCATATATTCCAATTGTCGCCAGCACCAACGCCAACGCGGCGAAGCCACCAATCAAGACTGCGGGGTAGCGCCGCATCAACGCCGACGGAGACTCGCGAATGATCTGGTCCATCGTCACCATCGAGGTGACCGGCAATTCGGGATCGAGATCGTGCAGTACCTTGCGCGCGCTTTCGGAGAAGCTGCCGGGATCGGTTTTGGTGCGGATGACAACACCCAGCGACGAATTCGGGCTCTGCGCGAACGGATCATAAAACACCGGCGTCGGACTCTGGTCAAGGCTACCGACATTTTCGTTTCCCACGATGCCGACGATCTCGACCAGGTTCGGTTCATTGGTGTAGGTGAAATCGATCCGCTTACCAATCAGGTTGCCATCCGAAGCGAGCACCTTCGCAAAGGCCTGGTTGACGACTACAACATGAGGCGAATCCATGTTGTCGTGGTCGTTAAACCAGCGGCCGGCGATCAACGGTATGCCCATCGTCGAGAAGTAGCTGGGACTCACGTCGCGGCCATTGGCCTCGTGCTCGAAGTCGGCCTTGCGGGGATGGCCTTCCACCACAAAGCGAGACGTGCCGCCGGCGCCGGTAAGAGGAATGGCGCTCGCAGTTGCTACCGACTGAACTCCGGGTAGCTGCTGAAGCCGTGCGCGGAGGTTCCGGTCAAAGGCGATCGCCTGCATTGGCGAAGTGTACTTCTTGTCGGGCAAGACAGTTTGAAACGTGAGTAGGTGCGCCGAAGTGAACCCGGGATCGACGTTCAGTAATTTGTTGAGACTCTTCAGCAGCAGACCGGCGCCCACGAGCAACACGATCGCCAACGCGATCTGAGTCACGACCAGGCCGTTTCGAAGCCGGTGCCGCAGCGACGCGTCGGTTGTTCGGCTTCCATCCTGCATCGCTTCGCTGGCTGCTTGACGCGAACCCTGTAGCGCGGGAGCCAATCCGAACAACACGCCCGCTGACACCGACACGACTGAACAAAATGCAAACACCCTGGCGTCGAGATGCAAGCCGGTCAGGAATGGCAGCATTGCCAACTGGTCTTTGGGAATACTGGCAATCAAAATCGGCAACAGTGTCGAGGCAAGGAAGATTCCGGCCACTCCACCAACTACGGCGAGGATAAGGCTCTCCGTCAAGAGTAACCGGAGAATCTGTGAGCGCGACGCACCCAACGCAATTCGCACCGCCAGTTCTTTTTGCCGCGACACTGATCGGGCCAGTTGCATGGCCGCAAGATTGGAGCAGGTGATCAGCAGCACCGCGCCCACGGCACCCAGGAGAATGAGCAGAATCGGACGCACCGGACCGAGCAACTTCTCGCGCAAAGGCGTGATGCGAATGCCGACATCCTGGTTCGAATCCGGATACTGTTGTGCAAGTTGTTTCGCGATGGTCGAGGCTTCAGCCTGGGCTCTTTCCAATGTGACGCCGGGCTTGAGTCGCGCTACCGGGTAGATCCAGAACGCATTGCGGCGCGACTGCCACTCGTCCACTGCCAGCGGCATGTAGAAATCTGCGCCACGGCTGGGAATGAACTGAAATTCGCGCGGCAGCACTCCGACCACGGAGTAAAGTTCGCCATTCATCTTGAGGCCGCGCCCTAAGATGCCTGGGTCGCCGCCGAAGCGGTTCTGCCAGCCCTGATAGCTGAGGACCACGGCCCGCTCTCCGCCTGCGGCATCGGCATTCGACTGGAAACTCCTGCCCAATGCCAGGCGCACACCCAGAACATCGAAGAAGTTGGCGCTTACTACTCCCACCGGTACCTGCTCACTGCCGTCGCGTCCGGAGTATGTGGCGGAGTACGCCGAGTAACCGCCCACCGCCTCAAACGATTGGCTGTGGTCCCGCAAATCGACCAGGTTGGGATAGGCGAATTCCATCTCCGTAAAGTCGCCCGCAGTGCGAGTTTGCTGCATGTGTACCAGGCTCGAGGGCGACCGATAGGGCAGCGAGCGCAACAGACTGGCGTTTACCAGGGTGAAGATCGCGGTGTTAGCGCCGATTCCAAGTGCAAGGATGAGCACCGACACGATGGCGAATCCCGGAGACTTGGAGAGTTTCCGGATGGCGTAACGAACATCCTGCACGACGGAACGCACTGTTGGTCTCCTCTACTCCTTGACTACTCCGAACGCAGGGCCTGCATAGGTTCGATGGATGCGGCCCGGCGGGCCGGCAACCACGCTGCAAACGCGGCCGCAATCACCAGCACCAGCACCGAGCCTGCGGCACTCATCGCATCAAAGGGTGAAACTCCGTACAGCAGGCTCTTCATCACACGCACCGCAAAAAACGCGCCCACGGCACCCACGGCGATGCCGCCCAACACAATCCATCCGCTTTCCCGCAGGACCATTGCGAAGATGCGACGCCGTTCAGCGCCGAGTGCGACCCGCAGCGCAAACTCTCTGGTTCGCTCCACTACCGAGTACGCCAACCCGGCATACACGCCCAGCGTTGCAACCAGCAGGCTGCAGATGGCGTAAATCCCAATCAGTTGGGCAGGCGCCTTGGCATCCGAGTACGACGCCTGAATGTGATCATGCATCGTTTCAATGTCATTGACGGGCAGGGTACTGTCGAGCGCTGCAACCTGCTGGTCGAGTCCGGAGAGCAGGTTCTGCGCCGAGGTATTGCCACGCAGCACAATCGAAAACCAGCCCTGATAGTCCTGCAGCAACGACAGGTAAACAACCGGATCGCTGGCGTCCAACGATACATGACGGTAGATAATGTTGCGGTTTACGCCCACCACCTCGCACGACTTCTTGCCGACGGTGATTTGCGACCCAACGACATTACCCTTCGGCCAGTACTTTTGCGCCATGCCCTGATTCACGACGGCCACACAGGGCGACCCTTCTGCGTCGTGGTCGTTGAACTCGCGCCCCTGCAGAATGGGAATCTGGAACGCCTTGAAGTAGTCCGGCGCTACGGAGTCCACGACGGTGCTCATGCTCTCGTCTTTGGCCGGCTGATATCCGGCAACGGCAACGTCGCGGACGTTACCTCCACCGCTGAGGCCCATGGGAACGTAGCTCGTCAGCGACGCGGTGTTCACCCCCGGAAGGGCACGGAGCTTCTCCAGCAGTGCGCGTTGAAAGGCCAGCCCATTTTGCTCGGTATATCCGGCGCGAGTGAGGTCTAGGGAAGCGACCAATACGTTTTGCGTTGTGAACCCGGGATCGCGATGGACCACGTTCCACAAGGTACGAGTCAGCAGTCCACTGGCGACCAGGACCACGAAGCAGAGCGCAAGCTGCAGGCTGAGCAGGGCATTGCGGCGCTTGCGGGAACGGCTGCCGATGACGGCCGTGGCTCCGTCGTGCAGCGCGCTCACCTGCGAGGTCTTGAGCACCTGGCGGGCAGGGAAGAGTCCGCACGCGAGGACGGTAATCGCAGTCAGAATGGTCGCAAACGCCAGGATGCGCAAGTCAGGCTGCAAGTTGAACACAAACGACATGTCAACCTTCGGCAGCAGGCCATACATAGCGCGCGCCAAGCCGATACTAGCCAGCCATCCGGCAGCTCCGGCGATGAAGGCGAGTACGGCGGTTTCCGTCAACAACTGACGCAGCAACCGGCCGCGCGTCGCTCCCAAGGAAGCGCGAACCGCCAATTCCCGCGCGCGTCGCGAGCTCCTCTGAATCAACAGTACGGTGACGTTGGCGCACACAAGCGCCAGGAGTAACCCGGCAGCGCAGAGCAAGAGAGGAACTATGGCGCTGACGTCGCCGAAGACGCCCCGCTGCATGTGGCCCGGGTCGGAGAGAAACAAGTCCCAACCGTTAAAGTAGGAAGATTTCTTAGCGGCGGCAAACTGGTGCGCAAGAGTATGGAGTTCAGCCGATGCCTGCTCGTCCGTGACGCCAGGACGCAGCCGGCCGGCGACTTGCAGACCAAAGTTACGCGCCATCAAGGGATCAGGTTTGCTGTCGGTCAATGCCGACAGCTCGCTGAACGGGACCCACAGCGACTGCCCGAGGCCGCCATAGATTCCGACGAAGTTCTCCGGAGCTACGCCGATGATGGTCAGCGGATGCCGGTTCACATTGATCGTGCGGCCAACAATTCCTGGATCCGATTGAAAGCGCGCCCGCCACAGGTCATAGCCGATGACGACTTCGGGCGCGGAGCCGTAAGCGCGATCGTCGTGCAGTCCGAAAGTTCGTCCTAGCGCAGGTTTCACGCCCAGCATGTGGAAATAGTTGCTGGCCACAATGCCGGCCCAATATCGCTGCGGCTTTGCGTTGCCACCGGCGAGGTCGACCGGAAGCATCTCATGCGCTGTCAGCTCTGCGAATCCTTGATGGTGCTCGCGAAGATACAGAAGCTGGTCGTAATGCAGCGTATAGCCGCGGTTGCCCTGGACGCTGGCGTCAAGGCTGCGAATTTCGCTGGCGCGTTCGACCTGCGGCCAGGGATTGAACAACACCGCATTCGCCCATGTGAACACCGTGGTCACGGCGCCGATGCCGACGGCGAGCGTGAGCACCACGACCATTGCAAATCCCGGGCTCTTCTTGAGCTGTCTTAGCGCGTAACGTAAATCTTGACCCATACATACCCCTGTCTTGCAAATGCCGGCACCCGAAGTTATACGTTATTGGACAGTGTGCACGAGGCCTTCCACCATGTACTCTTTGCTAGTCAACAGGTTAGCGACCGATACGCGACCCGCATGTCCGGCCTCGCAATCGCCTGTCCACTTGCGGACAGCGCCCGTGAACGGTTGTACGGAGTTGGCTGGCGTTAGTTCCCGCAATTGTCGTTGGGTCGTCTCGCTCCGCTACAATGGTTGAAACACAAGTGCGAACCGAGGAAGAGGACGAACATGGCACAGGTAAAGATCACCATCCGCAGGAACGGCCCCTATCGGGTGGAAGCTCCAGAGGGAACCATTGAACTGGTCGATGCAGACGGCAATGCGTACGATTTGACGGGCAAACCGGCATTTTCTCTCTGCCGCTGCGGTGCCTCCGTGAACAAACCGTTTTGCGACGGAACCCACTCCAAGATCGGATTCCAGGCAGCAGAAGCAGCCGCCAAAAAGGCCGACGAGACGGCTTAGCAATCGCTTAACTAATTGCAGTTGCAGAAAACGGCCGCCCACAACGTCCCTTGCTGTTTGGCTGGGAATTTCCGCCGCACGAGTTCAGCGACTGCTCAGTGCACCGTCTTCGTCTTGCGCGACATGTAGTCCATTAGCAGGTACTGGCCGAGCGTGTACGGCGTGGTGAAGTAGGCCTTGCCACGGCACATTTCCGTTACCTTCTGGACGAACTGCACCAGACCATAGTCGGACGCGAGCATAAATGTATTGATCAGAATTCCCGCACGCTTACATTTTGAAACTTCCTGCAGAGTCTCGCTGACAACCATAGGATCGAGACCGAAAGCGTTCTTGTAGATCCGGCCGTCTTCCAGCGTCAGGGCTGACGGCTTGCCGTCGGTGATCATCACGACCTGCTTCATGTCTTTGCGCTGGCGCTGCAGGATGCGCTGCGCCATACGAAGCCCTTCGCGCGTGTTCGTGTAGTACGGTCCGACCTGCACCCGCGCCAACTGCGACAGCGGCACCTCTTCGGCAGAGTCGTGGAACAGCACCAGCGAGAGCGAATCGCCCGGATACTGAGTGCGAATCAGATGCGACAGTGCCATTGCAACTTTCTTTGCAGGCGTGAAGCGGTCTTCGCCGTACAGAATCATGGAGTGCGAACAGTCCAGCATCAGCACCGTGGCGCACGACGACTGGTACTCGCACTGGTGTACCTGGAGGTCGCTGTACTCAATGTTCAACGGAAGGTGAAGGCCCTCGCGCTGAATCGCGTTCGACAGCGTCGCGGTGATGTCGAGGTTCAGCGTGTCGCCGAACTCGTAGCCCTTCGACGCGCCGCTGGCTTCGATACCGGTCGCCGTGTCACGTGTGTCATGGCGTCCGAAGCTCGATTTGCCGAGTGAACCCAGCAGATCGCGAAGTGCTCGAAAGCCAAGGAAGTCCAGCCCCTTGTCGGTGATTTCGAACTTCGCCTGCGCCTGCGAGTCGCCCACCTGCCCGCCCGCCGTCGAACTGCGCGAAGGATCGTGCGGCTGGTCGATGGAGATGTAGTCCTCTTGCTGCATGCGGTCCATGAGTTGCTCGATCAGTTGGTCAAACTGCTCCGAGGTCATGGACTCAATCTGTTCCCGCATGCGTTCGTCGAGCATGTCGCTGTTCAATAACGCCTCGGCGATGGCGTTGCGCAGGTCGTTGAGCGTTTGCTCCTGCGAATTCTGGTCGTAATACTCCATATACTGCCGCTGAAAACCGCTCTGCAGCAGCTGGTCCGACAGCGCCGCGAGCAGGTCTTCCATGCTCATTTCGCCGGCAGGATCAGGGACGTATTTCTTGTATTTGACGAATTTCATAAAAGAGCACTAAGCCATTAGCCTTTGGCTTTTAGCCGCTAGCTAATGGCTATGAGCGGATAGCTAACGGCTAGTCGCTAGTTGTACGGTCTTCGTTGGCGGCGGAGTTCCCGCTCTTCATCCTCATCGCGGATATTTTGCTTCTCGCGGCGAGGCTGCTTTTCCCCGGCGGTGAACAGCCGCTCTTCGCTTCGTCCGATGCGCTTGTGCGCGTACAACCCTTCCAGCACGAACTCCGCTGCTGAAACCAAAAGCTCCGACGGCTCTTTGCCGCTGACTCCCAGCGCGCCCAACTTGTCGAAAAGACCCTGAATATTCCTCAACTTCTGTAGCATCTCCTGTGCGCTGGCCGAGTCTCGCAACTGGATTTCGCCGCCCAGGTCGAACCACTGGACGATCTGGTTCATGTTGTTGTTGCCGTGAAAATAGCGGTCGTACGTGCGGGCGATGGCCGCGCGAATGATATCGCGGGCGACATGATCGGCGCCCTTCAACTCGCCCTCGTACTCGAGTTCCAGCTTGCCCGTAATCGAAGGCATAGCGGCATAGATGTCGCCAATGCGCGGCACCACCAGCTTCTCCCCGGAACGAATAGCACGCCGTTCGGCGTTGGAAATCACATTCTCCATCGCGCTAATGGGCAGGCGCTGGCTCACGCCTGAGCGCTTATCAACGCGCTTGTCTTCGCGGGCCACAAACGCCGTCTGCTCGATGACTTCGCCAATGAACTCCGGCACCTGGAGCTGGTGGCTGTTGCGGTCGGTCCATGCCTCCTGGCCGGTGATGGCAATGCCTTCCTGCACGGTCGCCGGATAGTGGGTACGAATTTCCGAGCCGATGCGGTCTTTCAGCGGCGTCACGATCTTGCCGCGGGCGGTGTAGTCCTCAGGATTGGCGCTGAACACCAGCATCACATCGAGCGGAAGGCGCACCGGATAGCCCTTAATCTGAACGTCGCCTTCCTGCATGATGTTGAACAGCCCCACCTGGATCTTTCCTGCCAGGTCGGGAAGTTCGTTGACCGCGAATATCCCGCGATTGGCGCGCGGCAGCAGGCCATAATGGACCGTCATCTCGCTGCCCAGTTCATGTCCACTTTTCGCGGCTTTAATGGGATCAATATCCCCGATCAGGTCGGCAATGGTGACATCGGGCGTGGCCAGCTTCTCAACATAGCGATGGTCAGGCGATAGGTACCAGATCGCGACTTTCTCCGGATCTCCAGCGACCAGTTGCTTGCACCGAGGACAGAGCGGCGCGTACGGGTTATCGTGGATCTCGCATCCTGCGATATACGGAATTTGCGGGTCGAGCAGCGTGGTCAGCGCGCGCAGGATGCGGCTCTTAGCTTGTCCACGCAAGCCAAGCAGAATGAAATTGTGCCGCGACAGAATGGCATTCACGACTTGCGGCACGACCGTGTCGTCGAAACCGACGATGCCCGAAAAGATCGGCTGGTCCGAGCGCAATTTGGCGATCAGATTTTCACGCAGCTCGTCTTTTACACGCCGCGACAGAACGCGCTCTTCAGAAAATTTGGGGTGACGACGAAGTTCAGACAGAGTCTGCGGAAGATTGCTCAAGGCCGGGAACCTCCAGGGTCACGACGGGCCGCCCACACGGCCAATCGATTGTTCGTATTCTACGCCCGCGCGGCGTCGTAGAAATTCTGCCGATTGACTGTGGAGAAAACGGAGGAACGTATAGCTCCATCCGGAACCAGGGTTGGCGTTGTGAGGGAGGGCTAAGCTCCCGATTTCCGGCCAGCCCCGAATTCGGTCGGAGTTGTGGCATACCCGGATTCATCACCAACGCCGATCGTCCTGGCGCCGGTCGCGGGAAGCGCTGCCGCCGCGGCATCGACCGAGCGGACGTGCAGGTCTCGCTGCGGGAAGGGAATCTCGATGCCTGCATCTTCCAGCAACCGCATGGCGGTGATGGCGACTTCGCTGGTGATCTGCAGGCCGTTATTTTCCTGCATGACCCAAAAATGGAGTACAAAATCAAGCGAACTTTCGCCGAATCCGGTGAAGTAAACCATCGGCTCGGGCTTCGACAACACCAACTCGTGCCTGGAGGCTGCATCGCGAAGGATCTGCAAGACGAGGTTGGGATCGGTGCCATAAGCCACACCGACAGGCAGTTCCCGGCGACGTTGAGATTCCGACAGAGTCCAGTTGATGACCTTGTTGGAGATCAGCGTGGCGTTGGGAATGATGACTTCCGCGCCCTGAAACGTCTTGATAGTGCTGGAACGAATTCCAATCCGCGTGACCTTGCCGAGGTTGGTGTCCACTTCGAGAATGTCATCGATGTGAATCGGCCTTTCGAATTGCAGGATCAACCCGGACACGAAATTGTTGATGATGTTTTGAAGACCGAACCCGACACCGACGCCAAACGCGCCCGTCAGCACGGTGAACTTGTTTAGTTCGATGCCGCCGGCATTGATGGCCCCCAAAGCCACCAGCAGGAGCAACGAGTAGTAAACAATCGACGAGATTAGCTCAGGCAAGCCGCGGGACATTTGAAATCGTCCCAAGACCTCTTCACGGAATACGAAACGGACCGTGCTGGCTATGGCATAACCGACGGCGAGGATGAGAAAGAAGCCGAGCAGCCTTCCGAAGGTTATCCCGCTGGCGGAGCCTGCGATCTGATAGTCAAAAAACGTCTGCAAGCCTGACTGGGTCGCCTCCAGCATGCCAAGCAGTTCGAGGGCGGCCATGCTCCAGATGAGTACGCCGATCCAGCGTAGAATCTTCGGTGCCCAGCGCGCGAGCGCTTCACGATGCAGGCGGACCACAGCGAATCGCTCCGCCAATGGAGAGCGCAGTCCAGCCGTCAATAGGATCGTGAATACTCGCACTGCGGTGAAAATGCTGATGGCGACAAATGTGCTGTAGATGAATGCCACAGCCAGGTAGTGGGATAGCTTTACGTAGCCAAAGAGGTCGGCGGCCAGCGAAATACCAAGCAGGGCGACGGCCGCGCGAATGCCGAACGACAATACACGCCCCCACCACGATTTCTGCAGAAGGGGCGTGTGTGAAGGGCGAACCCGATAGGCAAGTACTGCGAACAACGCGAGATTACTGAAAAACTGGATGTCACGCCGCACGACCGGGCTCAGTCCAAGCAGGGCGACCGTCCAATTGAAGCCGTACAGCGCCGCGAAGGTATACAGCAGCATACGCATTCGGTCCGGGAGCAGCGGCGGCAGGATGGTCAGAATCGGGAAAAACGACAGCATGATAATGAAACCCAGCAGAGTAAGGGGCGCGGACGGTGCAAAGGCATAGCCGATTATCAACGGCGGCAGAAGGCCCAATGCCAACCAATGCCGCAGAATGCGATAAGCGTCCACATCCAGGTCATCAGTCGGCTGCTTGTCGCGAACCATTCTGTGAAGGCGCCTGGCCAGAACAACGGAGGCGATCATCAAAAGGCACAGGATTGTAATTGCGGTCCCGTGCTCTACCAGATAGTAGGCAATCGAGATCACCCGGCTATTAACGGAATGAAACAGGCTCCCGCTTTCCCCCATCTGGCGTCGCGTGGAGATTTTCCATAACGCCTGGCTGTCGCGGTCGAGCAGGTGCCCCTTCAGTTTGAGTCTTGCCTGTGAAAGTTGCGATACCATCGTTCCGGCAGTTTGATCAAAGGTGCCAACCTTGATCTGCATCTTCACCGCAGACTGAAGGACCCCCTGCGCCTGTTTGCGCACGCGTCCCAGTTCGGTCAAGTTGTTCTGCAGCACATCGAGAACCGGACCGAGATCGTGGTCATTCTTGTTTTCCTCTAGCGTGGCCGTCCAGATGGGTTCCTGTGTGTTCACCATGGTGATGGCGGCTTGCGCGTCGTTGGCCCAGGTGAGCAGCTGTTGCTGCCATGAAGCGGTGAATGCCGCCATACCGCGCCAGTAATTTTCTTCCTCCCGCACCTCCAGAGAGTTGGGGTTGCCCGCGAGCATGCGATTGGCTTCCTCCACCTTGCTGTTGACCAGTCCCTCGTTGTCGGTGATGTTTTTCTGGAGCGCTTCAAGCTGCTCGGGCAGAGGGAGCTTTGAGGAGGCGTCGCGCAGCATCTGACCCAGTTCGATCGACCGCGCTGCAACGTCCGGAAGCGGTATGGCAGCTGGCTTTTCGGGGATGGCAGCAGGGAGTTCCGGCTCGACAACCGTTGCCTTGGGCTTCTCCTTCAGCAGTGACGACAAAGGATTTCCCGACGGCTTCGCCGGCGCTGCGCCGCCATTCTGCTGCGCAGATGCAGCGGCGACCAACAGGAACACTAGGGCGACAACGAGGCTAGTCAGCGGTAAACGCAGCCAGCGAGAGGCGCTTACCGAATCGGCCTTAACCAAACAGCTGCGCTTGGGGAGTTCAGTGGACGAGAGCATCTTTTGGCAATTATCGCCTAACCGCACAGCCAGAGGGTGGCAAATCTTCCAGCGCGAAGCCCGGTTCCAGCTCACCCAGCCCGATTCACTCCCGGAATTGCAACTGCTCCAGCATGTCCTGCATTTCCGACATCGCGTGCCGGTTGTTCGATTGTCGCGCTGATTTCGATCCCCTTCGTCAGCATCTCTCGCGCTTCGTCGAGCCGCCCGAGACGCTCCAGCACCTGCGCCGCCATGAAGTATCCGTTGGTGTAATCGGGGTGGGCCGCCAGCAAGCTCCGGAATTCCGTCAAAGCCCCGTCGGTGTCGCCTGACCCCGAGAACTCGAGACCCAGGGCATAGCGCGCGAACGCATCATTTGGATTGGCTGCAAGAATATCTCTCAATGCGACAATGCGATCATGGTCAACCATAAACGCCCACTTTACAGGAGGCCGCACACAATTATCAATTCAACCGCCCGCAACCGCCATGCTCCTAAGACCGCGATGCCGTTAGAATGAAAATGGCACTGGATTTTGTTCCCCGAAAGCAGGCCACCGTCAGTCAGATACAGGCGCGGGATTCTGCGTTATCCAACGAAAAGCGGGTGTGCACATGGAAAAACAAGCGTCTTCAATGAACGCCAAGCCGGTCAGCGAGTCGAAGTCCGAGATGATCGAACTGGTTTTGCCCAACGACACCAATCCGCTCGGTGCGCTCTTAGGCGGAAGGCTGATGCACTGGATCGACCTTGCCGGAGCCCTCGCCGCGCACCGCCACTCTCACTCCTACGTGGTGACCGCCTCTATGGATCACATCGACTTTCTCGTGCCAGTCCACGTGGGCGACATGGTTCTGCTGCAATCATCTGTAAATCGCGTGTTCAAGACCTCGATGGAAGTCGGCGTACGTGTCTCCGTCGAAAACTACATTTCCAATACCCGCCAGAAAGTGGCGAAAGCCTATCTCACCTTTGTTGCGGTCGATCGCCACGGCCGCAGGCTGCCTGTAACACCAGTCCTCCCGGAGACAGAAAACGAAAAACGCCGCTACGAAGGTGCGCTCCGTCGTCGTGAAGCCGCCAAGGCCGAGCGCGAGAGCAAGACTGACAAGGCCTGAGTTCGCAACCGCCTATCGTGTTACAGTTTCAAGAATCCTTGCAACATCGCCTGCCCTGAAGAACGACGTGAGCGGCTTCCTGGGTAGCGCACTGCAGTGATTTGCTAAGTAGCCGACACCTTAAAGCGCCGGGCGCCCATTCAAGGCCTTCTTTTGTCCTTGAGTGGGGTCTTGCATTTGGCGCGCAAACTGCTATTTCGCAGGCCCCGCGGGTTTCGCAGTGACGGCTTTTGGCAAAGCACCCGGCCCCTTCTGGCCCTTCTTGAGTTCGTCCTGATACCGCTTCAGAGAGTACTCGAGATACCCGAGCCGGAATGCCGCTCTCGTCCTCGGATCGTCCAGCGCCTTGATCGACGCAAAGACGTAAGCGTCGTACTTGTCCAGCAACGCCGCCCCCGCTCGCTCAGGTTTGAGCCGAGCGCCCGGAGGAACCCAGATCGCTTCGCCTTCTTTCGCATCTTTCGGGTCTTTGTACTTGATCTGGTTCAGGCCGCTGACGACCAATCCGAGCACCTGCGGAGCCTCCTCCGGCATGTACCGCGTGTAGCTCCCCAGCAGTTGCAGATAGACATACGGATTCTCCGCCGGAGACTTCTCCAGCGCGGCCCGTGCTTGCGAAAGCATCAACACCCCATACGGCTTGTCGTCGCCCCTCATCAACGCATCGGAAAAAGCAATCATGGCTTCGGCGCGCTGGTCATCCGGAGTGTCGTCCAGCAATCGCTGGATGCGGTCCGTATCGTGCACCTTGTGCAGCGAATCCAGCGACGTGGCAAGCAAGCTCAAACGTTGCCGCGACCAGTCTGGCAGCGCTGCACGTTCTTCGTCCGATAACCCATCCATGATGTCGAGTGCGCGCAGCGACTCGCGGTCGTTCTCGGCCATCATCGCCGCTTGTTCCTTGATCCTCGCCATGCGTGCGATCTTGGGTTCGACATCGGCAGCCTTCAGGCACTCGTCAACCGAAGCACACGCATCCGGCATCGAATCGTCGGATTGGTTCTGCTGCGACGTCTTGCATTTCTCGATGACGGACCGCACCACGCTGGCTTGCACCGCCGAGAACTTATCCATCAGCCGGCTCGCAACCGGCGCCACATCCGTGCAAAGCCGCTTCTGGTCGTCCTCGCTCTGCGTAGGACGCACCATGGCCGCCACAATCGCATCCAGCAACTGGCCGCGCAGTGCGTCGGGCAGGCTCGCGCCAGTTGGACCTCCGAGAGTCGGAAACGCATATTCCGCCAACCCGAAAAACATCCTCGAACCGTCGTCGGAACTCGCAGCGGCCAGGGCATCGGCATAGACGCGGTTGGCAGTCCCGGCGTCTTTCCATGCAATCTGCGACAGCGCCAGGTGGATATTCTGATCTCGCAACTCCACCAGTGCGTCAAGGATTTGTGCGGCGCCTGACATGTTGCCGTCCGCCACCGACTGACTCGCGCTATTGGTCAACATGCTGGTGACCATGCTGGCCGTTCTGTTATTGCTCCCGGCTTGGTCCTGCTTTGCAACGCTCACCAGCATGGCGACAATCTTGTCCGATTCGGTGGGTTCCAGATGGCTGGCAACGTCGATGACGATTTCCGCTGCCTGCAGGCGTTCCTTGCGCACCTCGTTGCTCTCGTTGCCGGCGGTAAACGTGACGGACTGGACCGAGTCTTCTAGCCAATTCCGCGAGCGGCGACGATCCACCGCCCACCACGCCTCCGCCAATCGAGCCGGCAGCGCCATGCCCAACAGGTGCAGCCGCCAGCGGTCCTCCAGCAGGTCGTTGGTCAGCCGGTTCGCCCGTTCCTTCCATTGGGCGGCGGCATTGTCCTTTGCATCGGGTGGTTGCGTCTTAGGTTTAGACGGCGCTTGCTGCTGACTGGGGTGCACTGCTACTGAAGGCTTCGCCGCGGGTTCTTGCGCCAGCGCAACGAGAGTCGTAAGTATGAAAAGAATTACTACCCGGTTTGGCGTCATCGCGTTCCCCGCAACGCCGGATAAAAAGAAAGTATAGTCCGACACTTGCTTTTCCACGAGCCCTATCCGTGTGATCCGTGTAAATCCGTGGCTGCTCTTTGTGCTTTATTTCCTTCTGTTTCTCTGCGCCTGAGATGCCTTCTTAGGGCCAGTCGTCCCTACTGCCGCCGCCATGGCTTCTCCAGCAGCTCGTACCTCGGCGCGTGACCAATTCAGAGAACTTGTTCAGCGAGAGGTTTGCTCTCTTTCTGGCATTTCGATGGCGACGTACCTTTGAGCTGCATGAGAAGTATGGGCATTGAGAAGAGAGGCGAAGCAATGAAAAGAAAGTTTCTCGTATTGTTTTTCACGTTGAGTGTGTTGGCGGCTCCGATGTTTGCAGGCGCCATCCCCTACCCCAATCCCGGCACCATCGCACCGACGAACTCGTTCACGGCCGCTGTCACCGGAAATATCACTGGATATTTCTACGGATTCAGTGCGGGCCACACCGACGATGTCGGAATGTTGAATGTGACCACCTCGGTTTTCAGCGGCTGGTTCTTCAACAATCAGACCACTTTACCCGGCACCAGCGCCGACTTCGGGCCAGTAACCGCCGGAGATGTCCTCGTATTTAAGCTTTGGGACGCCACATCGGGTATGCACTTCGCCTCCGATCCGAGCATGAGTGATGACGGTATCAACCATGCCTATGCCACCGATTTCGCAGGCGGCGGAGGCATTCCGGCTGGCATCTTTGTCGGCATGGAAGACCTCCCACTCGGCCAATCGGACCTCGACTACAACGACGACCAGTTCGTATTTGTGAACGTTAGCACCGGCACACCTGAGCCGGGCACCCTGGCCTTGCTAGGCTCCGGCATACTTGGCCTGGCAGGCGTCCTGCGTCGCAAGATCAGCCTTTAAAGGGCATTGGTGGAAGCACTGGCCTTTAGAGCCTGCCCTGAGCGAAGTCGAAGGGCCGGTGAAACAGCGAACAAGGAAGAAGGGGCTTCAGCCCCGGCCCGAACGATCCAACTGCTCTCCCATTCAAGGCCTTCTTTTGGCCTTGAATGGGGACTTTTCTATCGGGGCGGGCGGGAGCAAATAGGGCTTCTCGACTAAGAATTCTCTGTGCCTCTGTGTCTCCGGGGTGGGTTTTGATTTTGCTAACCTTTTGCGTGCGTTCCGTGTTCTCTGTGGTGAAGCCGTCTTTACGGTCACTGGCAACTGACAACCGACAACTGCCTTTGTTCAGCCATCACACGCATCGGTGACTAAATCGCTTGGTGCTTTGCCCCCACCTGTCGTACACTTCCGTCGGAAGGATGAGGGAAAGCTGTCTTCCACCGGGTCGGTAGCCGGACACTACCCTCGTTCCCCGTAGGTGGTTCGTCCTGTGACCGGTTCGATTTGCTGTCGCGTCTTTAAGCATCTCCCCGCCAGCTCCTCCTTACATCCCGCTAAAATCCCTCCTAACTCCTTTGTTAAGAAGAATTTGCCTGTAAGTCCAACGCGCAGAGGAATTTGCGGCGTTACCACCCGCTATCTTCAACAGAATGAAGATTTTACGAAAAAGGCGGGGGGGGTACCCATGGGGGTGCAGACCGTGCTCACACCCATTCCCAATTTGGAACCGATAAGCGCTGGATTAGCGGTTCAGTCGTACCGCTCGAACACGATCTGCTTGCGGTCCCAGCCGAGCTCTTCTTTCAGCAGCTTGCGGTTGGCATCGACCATCTGGTGCAAGCCGCAAATATAGGCGTGAATGTCGCGGCGGCCGCCCACGATTTCGCGCAGGTGGTCTTGCACATACCCGCGAAGGCCCTGCCAATCAGCGCCTCCTCGGCTCAGCGTCAGACGGTAATGGAAGTTGGGATGCGCTTCTTCAATCGCCAGAAATTCATCGCGGTAGTAGAGGCCAGTTTCATGGCGCGTGCCGTACAACAGCCAGAACTCTCTGTCCCCATGACGGTCCGGCTGCGCAAACAGCCACTGCAATATTCCCCGCACCGGCGCGATGCCCGTTCCCGTCGCGATGAACACCGAGTCCTGGTGCGGCTGGCGCAGCGTGAACATGCCGTGCGGCCCGTGAAACTGGACAACGGCGCCTTCTTCCAGATCGCACAGCCAGTTCGACAAAAACCCTTCTTCCACACGGTTGAGGCAGAGGTCGAACGAGGGAACGGAACGCGGCGCGTTGGCAATCGAGTAAGCGCGCGTGTGGACTTTTCCGTCGGGTCTTGGCTGCGGGATGGAAACGAATTGGCCGGGAACAAACGAAAACTCGTCGACGCCCTCAACCGTAAACTCAAGATGCTTGGTTTGTTCCGAGAGTTCGACAGACCGAGTCAATCGGGCAGAAAGCAGATTGCGTTGGCCCGGAACTCGCACCGTAGTTGCTTGCGTCGGAGACGGAGTCTCAGTCGTAGAAGTTGCGCTATTGTCGCTCACACTTGATTAGATGCAGTAGAAGTGGTTTCGCGGCAACTGGCCGGAAATAAGAAATAAGAAAGGGCGGCAAATTGCCGCCCTCGCACAGCGCTCTTTGAAACTACTCAACCGTCACCGATTTTGCCAGGTTGCGCGGCTGGTCGACGTCGCAACCGCGCCGGACTGCGATGTGATACGCCAGCAGTTGCAGCGGAACGACCTCGAGGATCGGAGTCAGAAGCTCAGGCGCTGCGGGAACGTAAATGACGTGGTCCGCGGACTCGTTGATCTCCTCATCGCCTTCGGTGGCGACTGCGATTACGGTTCCCGAACGGGCTTTGACTTCCTTCAGGTTGGAAATCGTCTTTTCGTAGCGCAGCACCGAGCCTTGATCGTTGAGATCGCGCGTTGCGATGATTACCACCGGCAATTCTTCATCGATGAGCGCGTTGGGGCCGTGTTTCATCTCGCCCGCAGGATAGCCTTCGGCGTGGATGTAGGAAATTTCCTTCATCTTTAACGCGCCTTCAAGGGCAATCGGGTAATGGATTCCGCGGCCGAGATAGAGGAAATCCTGCGCGCGGTGATAGCGCTTGGCAAGCTCTTCGGTTGCGTCCTCGCCGCCGAGCAACGCCTCGAGCTTGCCGGGAATCAGCGTCAGTTCCGTGAGCAACTTCTTGGCTTCGTCAGAGCTCACGGTCCCGCGTACTTCACCGAGATAAACCGCGAACAGGAACAGCGCTGTGAGTTGAGCGGTGAATGCCTTGGTGGAAGCAACGCCGATTTCCGGTCCAGCGTGCGTGTAGATGGTGCCATTCGCCTCGCGCGCAATCATCGAGCCGACGACGTTGCAGACGCCCAGCGTCTTGGCGCCCTTGGAGCGAGATTCGCGCATGGCGGCGATGGTGTCGGCCGTTTCGCCCGACTGGGTGATGAGAATGTTGAGATCGGTTGGACCAGTCAGCGGGTCGCGGTAGCGATACTCGCTGGCGTAGTCGACCTCAACCGGCAGCTTGGCGAGGCGCTCGATCATGAACTTGGCGGCCAGTCCGGCGTGCCAACTGGTGCCGCAGGCAGCGATCGAAACGTGCTGCAGCTTGCGGAAGTCGTCCTCGGAGATGTCCATTTCGTCGAGGAAGACCTTGCCTGTATCGAGCGAAACTCGTCCGAGAGTCGTATCACGCACGGCGCGGGGCTGCTCAAAGATCTCCTTGAGCATGAAGTGCTTGAATCCGCCCTTTTCGGCCATGATCGGGTCCCAGGTAATGTGCTGCACCTGGCGCGTCACGGGATGCCCGTCAAAGTCGGTCAACTGCACCCCACTCGGAGTGATCACAGCCAGATCGCCATCGCCGAGGAAGAACAGATCGCGCGTGTGATACAAAATCGCGGGAACGTCGCTGGCGACGAAATATTCGTTGTCGCCCAGTCCGATGACTGCCGGCGGCCCGTTGCGTCCAGCGACGATCTTGTCTGGCTCGTCGGAGGAAATCACCGCGATCGCGAACACTCCGGTCAGTTGCTTCACGGTGGTGCGAACAGCCTCTTCCAACGGCAGCTTGCCGCCGGCATCGGCAATCGTCTGTTCGATGAGATGAGCGATGACTTCCGTATCGGTCTCAGTACGGAACTTGTGGCCGCCGGCGATGAGCTTCTTCTTCAAGCTCATGTAGTTCTCAACGATACCGTTGTGGACAACCACGATCTTGCCCGTGCAGTCGCGATGAGGATGAGCATTTTCTTCGGTCGGGCGGCCGTGCGTAGCCCAGCGAGTGTGGCCGATACCATAGGTGCCATCCAACGGATTGAGTTGGATGGTTTCTTCGAGATTGCGCAACTTGCCTTCGGCGCGCCGCACCTGGAGACCCTCGCCGTTGCCCGCAACTGCTATTCCCGCCGAGTCATATCCGCGATATTCCAAGCGACGCAGGCCGTCAATAATGACTGGAACGACCCTCTTCTTTCCGACGTAACCGACAATGCCGCACATGAGCCTTGCTCCATTGCGATGGGAATGATTGAACCTCTCTGTGAGGAAGACCCACGCACACGACCTGAGAGATCGAACGTCCTGCCTAAATCTTATCTGATTTTGGGCACAAAGATGGCGAAAGCACTAGGCTTCGAGGGTGAAGCGATATTCCTCGATAACGGGATTGGTCAGGACTTCGCGGGCGATGCGCTCAACTTCGGCCTGAACGTCTTCCCGCGCGATTGCATCATCGAGCACAATTTCAAAATACTTGCCCTGACGCAAGTCGTTGACGCCGCGATAGCCCATCTTCTTCAAAGCGCCGTGAATGGTTTTGCCTTGAGGATCAAGGACACTCTTCTTCAGCGAGACGTAAACGTAGGCTTTCATAGGAGATTTCTATTATACCGACATGCTGAGTGGGCCCGACTAAAGCAGCGTTCACTCGGGAATGGCTTTGAAAGCGTCGTCGATTTCAACCTGGTAGCCATTTGCCAGGCGATTGGTTTCATTCGCCATTCCGACCACCGACATCAGCTCGTGAAACATGGCAGGAGTCATACCCTTCTTGCGTGCGGAGGCAGAGTGCGAAGCGATGCAATAGTCGCAACCGTTAGTGACGCTGACGGCAACGTAAATCAGTTCCTTGACCAGCGGATCGAGCGCACCGGGAGCCATGATCTGCTTGATGCTCTCCCAGGTGCGCTTCAAAAGAGCAGGATCGTGGGCGATGGCCTTCCAGAAATTATTGATCCAGTCGGTCTTGCGAGTGGCCATGATGTCGTCGTACACTGCGCGCACTTCAGGACTGGCGTCTGCATATTCGACCAACCCGTAAGTAGCCATCGCTCCTCCTCCTCTAGGAAATCGATACTTTTTGTTTGTAAGAAGCCACGTGGGCATTCCAGGCGAGTGATTTTGAGATCGCTTCCTGCAGCTGGCTCGATGCAGACGGTTCGCCGTGCACCAGATATGTCTGTTTCGGCGGAGCCTGAAAGGTACGCAACCACTCGAGCAGTTCCGGAGTGTCGGCGTGATCGCTGAACTGTTCTAACGACGCCACTTGTGCTCGCACCTGCACAACCTGCCCAAACATCTTGACATCAGCGGCGCCGTTCTTGATGTCGAAGCCACGTGTGCCCTGCGCCTGAAATCCAATGAACAGAATCAGGTTTCGGGGGTCGGGCAGACGCTGGATCAAGTGGTGCAAAACCCGCCCGCCGGTGGCCATGCCGCTGGAAGAAACGATGATGGACGGATACTTCGACTGGTTGATCTTCTTGGAGTCTTCCTGGGTCAGGTCAAAGTAGAAATTAGGCCAGTCGAGCGGGGAGCCGTATTTTTCGATGAGCGTCTTGGTTTCAGGACTGAATTCGCTGGAGTATTTGAGGAACACCTCCACTGCCTTGATGGCCATCGGACTGTCGGCATGCACCGGTACGTGCGGGATCTGTTCCGTCTCCATCAGTTGTTTCAACAGGAATAAGAGCTTCTGGGTACGCTCGACGGCAAATGCGGGGATGACAACGCTGCCACCACGCTGAATTGTGGCGCGGATCAATGCAGCCATTTCCGGTTTTGGATCCGTGTGCGGATGCTCGCGATTTCCGTAGGTACTTTCCATGACGAGATAATCGCAGCTTTCGTTTGCGGTCGGACCAGAATGCAATACTCGGCCCGGAGAGATTTCGCTGTTCCTGACGCGACCGATGTCGCCGGTAAAGAGAAGCTTCGAACGAATGCCGCTTGCCGTCAGCGAAATCTCAGCCATTGCCGAGCCCAAAATATGGGCAGCGCGCACGAACTGGAACGAGAGCTCGTCAGACAGACGCTTAGCTTCGTTGAAATTCACAGGCTTGAACAGAGTGAGACATTGTTGCGCCTCTTCCATCGTGTAAAGCGGCAGCGCGGGCACGTGTTTCGATGTCTTGTAGCGATTGTGGAAAGCCGCATCTTCTTCCTGGAGGTGGCCGGAGTCGGGAAGCAGGATGCCGCAAAGATCAATCGTTGGCGGCGTGGCATAGATCGGGCCGTGAAATCCTTGCTTGACGAGGCGGGGAATCCATCCGGAATGATCAAGGTGGGCGTGAGTCAGGATTACCGCATCGATCTCGCGCGGTGGCACGGGCAAGTCCTGCCAGTTGCGCTCACGCCATTCCTTCTGGCCCTGAAACAGGCCGCAATCGACCAACACCTGAAGTCCACGCTTGCCGGATTCGTCGCCAGTGTTGATGAGATGTTTCGAGCCGGTTACGACGCCTGCAGCACCCAAGAACTGGATATAGCTCACTTAGACCTCGCAGGAGCGCATGTTGCGCCGATGCAACTGCAAATGGTTGTAACGTTTCCGCTAGTCTGTTGGCAAGCGGGGTCTGCCGTTATTCGGTCTCAGAAGGCTTCGCAGGCACATCGAAAGTATTTTTACTGGAATTGAGCACGGGTACACTACCGTCGTTGACGACTGCTCGAGTGGGCATTTCTGGAAGTTGCACCCTCTCCGATGTTCTTTGATGAGCAGGTACCAGAATACGAAGCGATCTTTCGCCCGTTGCCGACTGGACGGTTACCGGCACCTCAGCGCCGGCACCACCGCGATTTTCGACGGTTACGGTGACCAGAGACAGTTTATTGGGATCGCCGAGGAGAGGCCGTGCGTAAACATTTTCGATGCGGAAGTCTGGCAAGCCGCGATCGCGGTAAACCCAGTCGTCGAAAAACCACTCCAAATCTCGTTTGCGGTCCTCCTCGAGGAGACGCTGCAAGTAAGCTGTGTTTGAGTCGTCCGCAGCACGATAGGAAGCCAGGGCTTTCTGCAGCACCGGATCGCCCAGCATGTCGCGCAGCATCCAAAATACAAAGCTGCCTTTGCCCCGCAAGAGAATCTGGTCAGAAGTATTGAGCAAGGAATTGCTCGACGACGTCGATGTCGCTGAGTTTTCCGCGATGGTCGAGCGATCGAGTGGCTCCTCTGCCTTCATGAGTGGCGCGAGATACTCGTTGAGAAACTTCAGGGCGTCTATGCGTCCGAGCCGCTTCTCAACACTAAGGGCCTGCACGAAACGTTGCAGACCAGCTTCCATCCAAGGACGGGAGGTGGAAAAGCGGCTAGCGACCTGCGCCGGCAAAACCAACAGGCCAATGGTCGCGGAACTGGACTGACGCAAGGGGGTGAACAGGAGTGGTCCGTCCTGGAATGGGTTAGCGTTCGGTTCAGTGAGCTCGACGACGACTGCGGAGTCACCACGCGAAGGAAGCCAGTCGTCCAGTAGAGGAATGTTGGCTTCGGCTGCGGCGGCATAGTCCTTGGCGATCGATGCCTTCGATGGCACGTGAAAAAGGGTCACACCGGGACGCTCAAGGCGGACGTATTCTGCGACCGCAAACGTGGGCGATACGCCACCGAGTCCGCTTAAGTGGATATCGTTGCTGACCTGCGTAGTGATGCCTTCACTCCGAGGGTCGGAAGTCTCGCTAATCTTGCCGCAGGGCGCGGCCATGGCGCTACCGGCAATGCACAGCTTGACTTCTTCGGACACAACGCTAATGTGCACGTCAAACTGCGAATTCTTGTGCCGCTCCTTCCAAGACTCAATCGCAGCGAAAACTGTGTTGCCTTCGCTTAAGCTGACTGCCGGCAGCGATACCGGATACCACACGACGTTGCCCAGTCCGCGCACAGCCGTGAATGACTGGCTGATCTGATCCCAGTCGTTACGGAGGGCAACATCCCCAGGCGCTCCCATTCGAGTGAAACGGGTTGCGTCAGGTGCGATGGCGCCGCCGTATTGAATATCCAAGTCAATTTTGCCCCCAGGAGGAACAGCCCCCGGAAGCGTGACAATAGCTTCCGAAACCGCTCCAGTATGGTCGATGTCGGTGGTGTAGGGGTTGCCGATCCATTCCACAGGTTCACCATTGAAAGCGATGCCGTTCCAGTTAAGCGAGGAGGACACCTGCAAGGTAATGTTCTTTTGCGGGGAGCTTGAGTCGTTGCGGAGACCCAGCCTTCCCGTAACTGCGATGACGTGCGAAGCGCGGTCGATCTGGGCGTCAAGCTGATAGCGGGTGATGGTGAAGGCATCCCGGTTTATGGATTGGGCGGGTGTGGCCAGTAGGGCTGCGAAGAGCGTGACGATGATGAAGCGGATCATTTGGAATGGACAGTCTTGCCGTCGGAATTCAGGCCGAGGCGCTGTCGCGCGATCTCGTACATGACGACGGCTCCGGCCACCGAAACGTTGAGGGAAGGGACATGACCCAGCATGGGGATGGAAACGAGAAAGTCGCAGCGCTTGCGGACATGGTCGTGCAGGCCTTTTCCCTCCGCGCCCAACACGATCGCGCAAGACATGTTGTAGTCGAGTTGAAAATGGCTCTGGGTGCCGCGTTCGTCCAATCCCACAATCCAGAGACTTCGCTCTTTCAGCTCGTCAAGAGTGCGGGAGATGTTGGTGACGCGTGCGATGGGAAGGTGCTCGGAGGCCCCCGCGGAAGCTTTGACCACGGTGCCGGTCAAGCCTACGGCGCGGCGCTCGGGGATGATGACACCGTCGGCGCCGGCTCCATCGGCTGTGCGGATGAGCGCGCCAAGGTTGTGCGGATCTTCGATACCATCAAGGACCAGAAGAAAGCTATGTTTGCCTCTCTTGTTGTTGAGCAACATATCGACGTCGGCGTATGCTTTGCCACTGGTAACTGCCACGACGCCCTGATGCGTGTGTGTATTCGCGATACGGTCGAGGTCTTCTCGCGGCAGGAAGCGGACTTGGACCCCGGAAGCGCGGCAATCCTCGATAACGCGCTGTAAACGCTGGTCGTGCCGCTCGCGCGAAACGCCGACGTAATCGAAGCTTCTTGCCCCGGACTTGAGGGCTTCGCTGACTGAATGAATGCCGTAGATGACGACCATCGGCTATTAGTTTACGCCAGCGCGGCACGCCATCCCGCCTGCTACACTGACACGGAACGGCGTTCTATACTCTGAGCGCGATCTATAGTTGGGAGCAGGAATGGCGATTTCCGCGGTGATTGTGGATGACGAGCAACTGGCGCGGGAAGAGCTTGCGTTCCTGCTGAAAGACTGCGATGTGGACGTCGTGGCGCAGGGCAAAAATGGCGTCGAAGCGGTGAACCTCATCAAGGAATTGTTGCCCGACATCGTTTTTCTGGACGTGCAGATGCCGGGGTTGGACGGCTTCGGGGTACTGAAGAAGCTGCTTGATCGCAAAGTTGCCATGCCTCAAATCGTGTTTGCGACAGCGTTTGACCAGTATGCAGTGAAGGCGTTTGAAGTGAATGCGGTGGATTATCTGCTCAAGCCGTTCGACAAGCAACGTGTCGCACAGGCGGTGGAGAAAGCGAAGAAGAAGCTGGGTTCGGCGGCGACCCCAACGGGCCAGATCGATACCCTGGTGAAGATGCTGGAGCAGCAGCAGCGCCCGCAGGCCGCGAAGGTGCTGCTGAAATCGGGGGGGCGGTTGCTGCTGGTTGACCAGAAGGACATTTGCTACGCGTCAATCGAGGACGGCATCATCACCGTGGTAGCGACCAACATGGAAGGGCAATCGAATTGCCGGACCCTTGAGGAGTTGCTGGACTCGCTGGATCCCAACATATTTTGGCGGGCACACCGGTCGTATTTGGTGAATATTCAGCGCATCAAGGAAGTTGTACCTTGGTTCAAGAGTTCCTACCAAATCCGCATGGATGACCGGAAACAGGCGGAAATTCCGGTGAGCCGGGCGCAAACCAAACGGCTGCGGGAACTCTTCAACTTGTAGATTGGCACGAAGGATCCGCTAGCCGTTTTTCTTCTCTTGCAGCTTGCGGACGATTTTCGTCACGGTTGCGCGCGGAGAAATGCGGAGCATCTCGACTCCGAGACGATTCTTCCAGCCTGGAATGACGATTCGCTTGCCCCGCTTCAAGCCTTCGTAGCCGAGACGGGCTACGTCCCGCACGTCTACCATCAGCGGACTATTCATCATCGCGGTGCCTTGCAGGTAAGCGCGCTGCTGGAAATTGGTCTTAACCGGGCCGGGACAGAGACAGGTCACGGTTACTCCGGTACCATCCAATTCTTCAGCCAAAGCCTCGCTGAAACTTAGAAGGTAGGCTTTGCTGGCGTAGTAGACGGACATAAATGGGCCGGGCTGGAATGCCGCCGTGCTGGCGACGTTCAGGATGCCTCCTTCGCGAGCGCGGATTTGAGGCAGGAATAACTTGGTGAGATGGGTGGCGGCGACCATGTTTACCTGCATCATTTCGGCTTCTTGAGACCAATCGGTCGCGAGGAAGGATCCGGCCAGTCCGAAGCCAGCGTTATTTACCAGCACGTCGAGAAGGAAGCCGGCTTCCTGCAGCTCCTGATACAGCTCGGCCGAAGCATGGGGGTGAGCCAGGTCTTTGGGGGCGATGCGCACCGTGATGCTGTAACGGGCCTGGAGATCATCGGCAATCTGACGCAGGGTGCTGCGGTTTCGCGCCAGCAGCACGAGGCGGTATCCATCGCGGGCGAAGAGGTGCGCCAGTTCGAGGCCAATACCACTTGACGCGCCCGTGATCAGCGCAGTTTTAGGAGCAAAAAACGGGGAGCTTGTAGTCACGAATCAGTTATAACGAAAATCGGGACCTGATGCTGAATCTGCTCTCATGGGGCACTGTTTTTCAATTCCAGGAAAGTGATGATTTGCCAGCGCTGCGGCTTGGGCAATTGCGCCCAACCCGGCATGCCCTTGTTGAGGTCGCCGTTGGTGATGAACCAGAAGATCTCACCCGGCGACGCAGCCTTGACTTTCGCGCTGGTTAAGGACGGCGCGGGGCCCATTCCCTTTAAATCACTGCCATGGCACTGCGCGCAGTTCTGTGAAAAGAGCTTCTTGCCTCCTGCCGCAGCCTGGGCGTTGCCCGCGAATGGATTCTTCATTTCTCCAGCCGAGGCGGGAGCGTTATGGAAGCTTTGCGCTAAGCTGTTCGGCGTGATGGAAAGAACTGCAGCAGCCATTCCAATAATGGCGTAGTTTGCGGCCCTGCTTGAGCGTCTCGTCAAGAATTCCTCCTCTGCTGCATTTTACAAGGGAGGATCAATGAAATAGTTTCTCGATCTTGCGTCGAAACCCGCTAATCTCGTATTGCACTCCGAAGCGCAACATGGCGCGGTAGCTTGCATCCGTCAGGCCAAATGTTGGCGAGATCTTGAAGAGCGTATTTCCAACCTGCCAGGAAAGCACCGGGGCAACGTACTGCGATGTGCCGTGAACCGTAAATTTATCAGCGGTGCCGAGTCCGCCATAGAACTCAACTCCCGCCTGAAAATTTTCGCGGCAAAATGTGCATTCATCCGGAGAGGCGAGAAGTGACAGCGGACGGCTGACTGCAGCCGAGTAGCCGAATTCCCACGGTTCGCCAGAAAGGTTCTTTTCGGCGATGAAGTCCTCGGCGATGTTCCAGCCGTTGAGGTTGCTCGACAAGATTAGCTTGGTCTCGAGTTCGCGTTCACGCTCGCGGCTGGCAATCTCGTTTGGGACCAAAGCGTCGTATTGGGAGTCGAAGCCAACAACCTCGAGGAGGCTTTTGTCGGCTCCGTTGGTGTCTTCATACTCGATGTAAAAGACAGGATTGACGATGTGTTCGTGCATCAGAAGGCGAAAACGGTTTTCCCAGCGAAAGCCGGTGAAGATCGTGCTCTCGTCGGCGGTGGTCTGGCCGTCAAGGTAGAACTCGGTGGTCCACCAGCCTTTCGCACCGTATTCGAATTCGGTCACACCCGCCAGGAACTGGTTGCCGCCAGCAGGTGCGGCGGTGAGGCCCTCCATTTCGATTTCCAGGTTGCCCGGTTCCTCCATGGTCTGGTCATAGGTGACAAAGTAGGGCCGGTCGCCCGCGAAGGCATGTGAAACGGAGAACCAAAGCAGACAAATCAGGCCAAAGGCGCGGAGAGAAGCGGTGTTGATCATGGAAGACCTCAATCAAATTGGAGACCGATGGACGGTGGAAGATATCTTCATAGTTGCAACGCGTTTGCAACTGTGATATCAATATTAGAAATCGGCGAAGGGTGAAGCGCAACTACCCGGAGAAATATAGTTGCATCGGCGTTGCAACTTGATGCAACGCCATGAAAGGGATAAGGGGACAATGCCGCTACCGCAGACTGCTACGCCGGGAGCACTACAGAACGCGCTCTTGAGCCGTGGAATCAGGCTCACCCGACAGCGCCGGATAATTCTGGAGATCATTGAGACTGCCAGCCAGCATCTCGACGCCGCTCAGATTCTGCGCAAGGCAGCCAAGATTGACCCCGACATCAACCGCGTGACGGTGTATCGAACACTGGCGCTGCTCAAGCGGCAAGGGCTGATCGATGAGTTGGACCTGCTGCATGTCAAGGGCGACGGGCACTTCTACGAGAGACGGCCGCAGCGGGACCATATGCACATGACGTGCTTGAGATGCGGCGGCGTGCAGGAATTCGAGAGCGAGCTGTTCGACCGGGTGAAAGGGCAGGTAGAGCGAGACTGCCAGTTTCACATCCTGGTCGCGCGCTTTGAGATTGGCGGGTACTGCGCGAAATGCAGGAAATAGCAGTTTTGCCTGTCCGAACCAAAAGCGCGCGACAGAGGCCGCGCGCTTTTGTTCTCGATGCGGCACAAGGGCCGGTTCCTACTTGCTGGTAAGAGCCGGCTCCGGCACCTCGTAGATGCTGTACCACGAAGTCGCGGCCTTCAGGGCGTTGTTGACGTTCTGAATGTTCTTGACACCCTCATCCTTGAGCCATGCATCGAAGGCAGCCCCGCCCTTTTCGGCGAAGATCGGGATGCCGTCTTTCCAGGTGGCGCGTCCGCAGAGGACGCCGTTGAACTTGACGCCTGCCTCCTTGGCAAACTCCAGGTCTTCGATGAATTCCGCATTGCTGACGCCAGCCGACAGGTAGATGAACGGCTTGGTCGTTGCGGTTGCGGCGGCACGGTAGTGATCAAGCGCTTCGGCCTTGGCGAAGGCCTTGGGGCCCTTGAAGGACTTGGCGCCTTCCACATACTGGAGGTTGACGGGGATTTCGACTTTCAGCACATCCACGCCGTAGCGGTCCTTGGAGAACTCTCGCATGGAGTCGGCCACGACTTTGGGCTTGAGGGCTGCGAACTCGGGCCCTTTGTCTTCCAAGCCTTCCTTGTAGCCAATCAGCTCGAGGAAAAACGGGATGTCGTTGGCGCGGCACTCGTCGCCGATGCGCTCGGTCCAGGCGTGCTTATGGTCGTTGATCTTGGCATCGTCAAAAGGCGAGTAGTAGAGCAGTATCTTGATGCAGTCGGCGCCAGCTTCCTTGAGGCGGCGGACGGACCAAACGTCGAGCAAATCAGGCAGGCGTCCGGTCACCTTCGCGTCGTAGCCGGTCTTCTCATAGGCCAACAGCAGGCCGGACCCCTTGGCGCGACGCTTGGAGGGTTCCAGACCCCATTCGGGATCTAACAGAATTGCGCTGGCGTGTTTGGTAAGAACTTCGGTCACGTAAGACTTGAATTCGGTCAAACCCTCGTCGGTGGCCCGGGTTCCTAGGGCTTTCTTGAGGGAACCGCGCTGGTCCATTGCGGCTGCGGCGATGACCCCGTTTTCGTTCGAAACATTCTTCATTCCCTGAAGTTTTCCAGGTGTAAGTTTCACGGCAAACCTCCCGAGGCGCGGCGCGCCCGATATAAATTTGTGATCCGGCCTTACTAATAATGGCTGGCCCTGCAAAATACAGGACTCATTATTCTAAATGAATCCACGGACGCCAGGCAGGACTTGCCGGGAATTAGCCTATTTCGCGCCTCCGAGCGGCAAATTCGCCAGTATGGCGCGCTGCTGCGTGATTAGCGACTCCACTCCTTTCCGAGCCAACGACATCATCTCAGCAAGTTGGCTGTCATCGAACGGACGGTGTTCAGCGGTCGCCTGTACTTCCACAAGTTTCCCGCTACCCGTGACGACCATATTCATGTCAACGTCGGCGCGGGAGTCTTCTTCGTAGCAGAGGTCGAGCATGGCGACTCCGTCAACGATGCCGACGCTGGTGGCGGCGACGAAATCGCTGATCGGTGAGGCCTTGAGGGCACCGCTTTCGAGCATGGCTTTAATGCCAGACCCAATGCGACGAATGCGCCGGTGATGGAGGCAGTGCGAGTGCCACCGTCTGCCTGAATGACATCGCAGTCGATGAAAACGGTGCGCTCGCCCAGTTTTTCATATCGGTGACCGCACGAAGCGATCGGCCAATGAGACGCTGAATCTCGTGGGTCCGACCGCCAGCGCGTCCTTTGGTGACTTCCCGAGGCGAACGGGTCAGGGTGGCGCGAGGAAGCATTCCGTACTCGGCGGTAACCCAGCCTTTTCCGGTGTTTCGCAGGAATTGCGGGACGGTATCTTCGATGCTAGCGGTGCAGACGACGCGAGTGTTTCCCACGTCAATGAGGCAGGAACCCTCGGCGAGGGAAATGTAGTTCGGGACGATATTGACCGGCCGTAGTTGGTCGCAGGCGCGATTATCGGAGCGATAGACCATAAGAGGCGATTGTATGCGTTCAGACATCCGGAGAGTTAAACCTCACGTCGGTGTGTTGCCTAGCTACCACACGCTGTTTCTGTGTTATAGCGTTGTAGTGCAGAAAACTGTTATATTTTTTTCGTCGTGTTGTTTAGAATCAATGGGTTAGCCGTAAATTGTTTGCAACTCATTGAAATATAAATAAGTTATGTCTATTCATTTCATTTCAAAGGTAGTTATAACGGCGATTTTCGTACATTGTTCGCCAAAGTAAGATGGAGTGCCGCCGTCCCGCCGGGCGGGACCGGCTCCCATCAAGAAGGGCATGCTAGACGCGGCGCTGAATCGCCGCTCTACCAGTGAGTTTTCAAAGAGCCGGAGGCGGTTGCGCCAAGGCCAGACCGTAGAGACACATATCCCTGTGCCTCACGATTGCATTATTACGGGACCGGCGACGAAGTGGCAAGGACGCAGGACACGTCGCCTTGTGATAAGCAGAGATATTTTTGAAGTTTCAAGCTTCGAAAAACACCATGCAGCCGCTGCCGAGTTGGGTGGAGACCCATTAGCGCTAACTTAAGAATTCTTTCGGCTTTGCCCGTAATCCGGCCGCAACAGCAGTCGGCCAGAGACCAGATGTACGAAATGCCGACTATACGTCCAGGTGGTCACGGCCGTAGGATTTCGGTTGTTTGTGTTTCGAAGTGATGATGGCTCTGTCAGAAAATGCCGATGAATGCAGAAGAATTTCAGCTATTTCTGAGGATGCACATCGCGAGTGCCGGCGGGGCTCCTATAAAAAAAGCTGACAAACAGCCCGTTCATTGCCATCAGCAGGAACCTCCATCAGTGGTAGGGATGAGACTCAGGAGGCACGAAACAAATGGAGTTGGGGACGGCAGCAAAAGGGGCACACCGAAAAGCTAGGTTGTTGGTAGAGATACCCCGTCTTTCTTCCTCCAAGTCTCCTTTCGTAAGATCAAAATGGATGGAATTGATGGTCGGTGTAACCGTAGGTAGTAATGACCAATACCAGCCAAACCCAACATGAGGTTAGGAGTTTCGCCAACACGGGTTCCACAAGGCCATGGTGTCCTTCGCGCGGAATAGCGTTCAATGCCGGAGTTGGCGACAGCTAAAGCAAGTGTAGCCTCCTCTGTTGATTCCGAGTTTAGAATCTCCGCTCCGTAAACGAGAGCCTCGGCGTTGCCGATGAGACCATGGCACATCGAGAAATTTCCCGTCCAAGTCTCAAGTGCCGAATCGATCGAAGCACGTGTCGTCTTTAGAGCCACAATTGCTTCGGCTTTGCAAACCCCATCGTTTAGAATTTCGTAGGCACGTAAACGGGAAAGTGCAATTCCTGGCGCACCGTGACACCAAAACGTCAAATATGAATGGGGTCGGTTTTTCCGGTACGGCGAGGAAGGATCCTTGCGAAAATCCGGCCAGTTCGCAATGCCAGGGTCAAACCAATGACGCTCATATTTAAAAGCTAGCGAAGCTGCATCACGGTACTTCGAAACTCCTGTGGCGTGAAACAGCTCTAATAGTGCATATGCGGCACCCGCCGCGCCATGTGAAAACCCCGTCAAATTGTGTTGATTCGGCAAGCCATGCGATTCCCACGAGTATCCAGTCGCAGCCTTATTCGCGGTTTCCAACAGTTCTTCACCCAAACGGATGGCATAATCCAGGAGCGAAGAATCACCAAGAATGTGATTTAAGACGACTAGCCCGGCAATCGCTCCCGCTCTGCCCGACATAAGGTCATATTCGCGCTTGTCATAACTATCTGAGAAAGATCGCTCCAGCAGTTGCAGGGCCTGATTGTGCAGCATGGGCTCGCCTAAAATCATCGCTACGCGCACTGTAACAAGGGCAATGCCTATCCAGCCGCTAAAGAGACCCAGTCGAGCGGAGGGCTGTATCGCGTCCACCCGCGAAAGTGCCTGCCGGATCGCACCAAGAGCCAATCGACGAGCCGCAGGTTCCCCTGTAACTCCAAACAACTCGGCTAGGAACAGTGCAACTCCGCTTGTGCCGGAATACAAGTCCGGACCAAGGTTCCTGTGTGTCACGCTAGGCTGAAAACGCCCATCGCGCCGCTCGAGCGGTTCGGCTCCCATCCAGTTACAACGGTCCTCATGCCAGAACGCCTGTTCTGAGATACGCCGGCCTATGTCCTCCGCCGTCTTCAAGAACTCCCCTGCTGGTGTACTTATCGAAGTCACGTTATCCTAACGCTCGAAAGGTATAAACGTCCGTCGAGTTGGGATTTAAATATGGCTGACTTAGCTTTATCCCTACCGCCGCGTAGTAATCAGTCACGATTCTTAATCGCTCGTCCAGCGATCGTGCGCCTTGTTCATAAGCACGAATCATGCCGTCTGCTAAGAGCCGACAACGATGTTGCCCAAAGCTCTCGGTCTGCCCCGGGTCTTCGGCCAGGCCAACACCAGGAGCAATAGCTTTTGTAAACATGGGCGTGTTTGGCTTAAGATAGTGAGCCACCTGCGGATAGACGCGATTCATAATTTCTGCAACCCTCAGATGCTCATCCTGGTGAAGATATACCACTGCAGCATCGCAGCGGGTATACGATCTAGGATCATTGAGCACTTTCAACCTGAAGAACAGACGGGCTTCGTTCAACAAGCCCGTAGCTTCGCGCACGAAGCTCTCGGCACCCTCGGCTCTGAGATTCCAATATAGCCTTACGAGAGGCTTCGTTTCGTAAGACTTTTCTTCTTCGTCGCTTAGCGCCATATAATACCCGGGCGAGATGCCAAGCAATTCCTTCGGCAAGTGCAGTCTCAGCACGGTTCCGTGCTCCCTAGAGCCGCCCTTCGGTATTAAGCAGTCCTCCAGACGCACCCATAACGTTAGACCACCCCTCCGCACGACGACCCCGTCCGGCGTGTTTGCCAGGACCTCCCAGCCGTTTTCCCAACAGCCATTGCCCGTGTTTGCGGCTGACACTGCCTCAGCAAACACAACCGCATCTGCTACGCCATCGTCGTCGCTCCATACCCGAGATGACGCGGTGCCGCGGATGTAGACGTCGCTGTAAAGCTGGGACTGTAGTTGATAAAGAAGGTAATTGCGTGCTGTTTTTTGGAGTCATGACGCGCCTAATACGAGGTGAGAGCCTGGCGGACTCCTTTCCAAACCACGAATAGCTCGTCGGCGAGTGAAATACCGTCGCCTCTATTGCTAACTTCACCTGCTCAACGTAATCGTCCATAACATCCTGGGCAACTCTAAGCTTGCAACGAAATGCCGAGCAAATGAACAATCGCCTCGTACGGCCTTTGCATGATATTCAAACTGAGTTGCAGAAGGCAGATGAGATTGCCCGTCAAATGCATGGAGTGCTGCATTTGTTCGAAGCCTGTCTGCACAAGTCGCGCAGCCGCGTACTTCACGGCGCGCAAGAGGCATTCTTCCGAGCTAGCGGCATCGAGGCCCCGTCCACGAACGTAGGCTTGCCAATAGGCGCGAATTGCCGGTTGCATTCGATCCAGCGGATACCGGGCGAGTTCTAGGAATCGATCTGGCGGTTCTTGCCCTGAGACGGGAATAGAAAACAGCCAAAAGCTCAGGTAGTTGCTGAAAACCGCACCGGCATCCCACGAGGAATCTCCCATGCCAGCAAATTCCCAATCGATTATTCTTAACTGGTATTTGCGACTCGAGTTCGAGAGTGTGGAGATAAGACAGTTGTCCCATTTGATGTCGTTATGAATCAAACTGTCAACCCGCCAGGCTTCCCGAAGTTCATCCAGCATGTGCGGAAACTCTGGAGTACCTTGAATGATCCGAATAAGTTGAAGATTAGCGTTGCTGGTCTCGCGGAAGAGGTCCAGGCCTGGGCGGTGTACGGAGAGCACCCAGGGGGTTCGGCCTTTAAAGGTGATGCCATGATTTCGCGCTATCGCCGCACTTGTGAAACGGTGCAACTTGCTCAGAGCGATTCCCAACGTCGCCGCCATCGTGGTCGAAAAGTGGCCACGGCGCGCGTGATACTCGCGAGAGTCTTGAGCATCACTCAATAACTCCAATATTAGGATACCCTTGTGCTCATCGTAGCCAAAGCAGCGCGGAAGATGAGGGCGAAGGCTAGCCGTTTCGGAGGCCGCTTCTAGAAACTGATAAACGCTTGACTCGTGAGCAACAGTCGCTCTTCCATTTGGCCCAACCCCTTGTTTCAACAGGTAAGATTGACCACGATCATTGAATACTTTGAAATTGCGATTGCGACTTGAAGCTTCTACCACCTTGAGATCGCCATCGACGATGGATGCCGCGGAGATAAGTTCGGAGTGAATCAGGTACTGAGCGACGTCGGATTGAGTTAACACGCTGTTCTTTGGTACGGAAATTCGCGCAACCGACAGCATTCGCGAATCCATTGTTTCAATTCCGGTAACCGAAAACCGCGGCTGCTCATGAGTCGAGCCGCTGCGATCCGGAACAATACCAGAAGACGGGTCGATTGCTTTTGGTGCATGTGCTTGCGGCATCGGCCATGGCGCAGTGTCTTCCCAGTCAGCCGGCAATACGGCAATTAAGTCGATTGACGGTCGATAACTCAATGCCTGCAGGGCAAGGATCTCGTACTCAGAATCTTAATAACAGCCTACGGAGCACTCCTTCCCCACGCTGCATCCGACCGTATTGCCACACACGAAAGCTCCAGACTCACAGAATGCTCCACTGCCGCAACCGTAGTCACCCGAACCACCACACCCCCGCTCGGTGTGCACTTGACAAACAGGGATGTGAGGATTGGTCGAGCAAACGTAATTGCGTGTGCAACCAGGCCCGGTAACTGGCTTCTTGTACAGTCCGAACGCAGTCGCAGGGTAAGAGGAAGCGGTTCCTGCCATGAAACCGGAGGTTATTCCCCCAGACAAGAAATCAGCCTGTACTTGCCGTGTTTGAACCTGCGTGTGCTGCAGCACCGTACCAGCACGGAGCCAGACCATCGTAGGACCTAATTGCGACTGATCTTGTGGAACGGGCTCAGTATGGACGACATCCTCTTCCGAAAACGCGACGAAGTCGTCGAGTTGTGGTGTGAAATAAAGAAACCAAGATCCTTCTTTGGTCCCTTTTCCGAGCCACCCAGTTAGCTGAATTGTTGGCGTGAGACTCCCTGGATCGGGTCTCAACTGATCAACCAAGCGGTCTTGCTTCAACCGTTTGGCGGAATCATTTGGTTTTTCCTTATTTGCCATGGCTAGCATTCCTTTCTGGCGCGTTCGCCGAGATTTCCGTTCGGTCCCTGAGTGTAGCGAATTATGTGCTCATTTACCCCGGAAAGCAACCTATTTCGTCTGATAAATCTGATGGAAGAACACCTGTGGCAGGGGTCGGCGGGCGACCGCCGCCCCTATGCCGATCAAACGGCGTTCTGGCAGATTGGTCCCGTAAAGTCCGCGTCACGTCAACTTGCGTATAACGCCCTATCCGCGAATGTGGCCTGCTGGAGTCCGGACAGTTGATCGGCTACTCGGAGGTTACCGTTCAGAAACCGGCCGGCAGGGTCAACTTCTAGCCCGTCCTGCTTAAATTAGCTGCTTATTGGGGGGCCCACGCTGCCCAAAGGATGGGGAAGGATGCGGCACCCGGCGGAAAGGAAATGCAGGCCTCTCGGTACGCTACAGGATGACAAATGCAACAGGCGGAAATGGGGCGGTGCTCTACCCACCATGTTTGCGATGAGAATGCTTTATCCGCCGAGGTCGACGTGCTCGACGTGGTCGACTTGGCGGCCGAGGAAACGAGTTGCGAGACGCTTGAATTTGCCCGGTTGAGTCGGTGACAAAGAAATGGAAGGTACGATGATCGTGTTGCGATGCGGTCGCCGCGGCCGGGAGCGACGCGAGCATGGTCTTCACGGCTTGCGAGGTTGATTCGGCAGAGTCGACGATGGTGACGTGCTCTGGGGTGATTCGCCGCAAGAGAGGCGCCAGCAACGGATAGTGTGTGCAGGCGAGTACCAGCACATCGGCTTGGTCTGATACCGCGGCAAAGGCTTCGCTCGAGATAGATGCGCGCGACTTGTTCGGTGACGGGATGGTCGATCCATCCCTCTTCGACGAGCGGCACGAGTAGCGGACATGCCATTTCGTGCGCCGCCATTCCATGCCGACTGAGAGCCTCTCGATAGGCGTGGCTACTGACGGTGGCCTCGGTTGCAATTACGACAGCGGAACGGGAGGAGCTGATTGCGGACGCGGTAGCTGCTCCGGGCTCGACCACACCTACCACAGGGACCTTCACCGCCTGCTGAATTTGCGGGAGAGCAAGAGCCGTGGCGCTGTTACAGGCAATCACCAGCAGGTCAATATTCTGCGCTTCGAGGAATTTGGCAGCGCCGGAGGCGTAACGAGCCACAGTCTCGGCTGATTTGGTGCCGTAAGGGAGGCGGGCCGTGTCTCCGAAGTAGAAGTAGTGTGCCGGAAACTGCGCGGTCATGGCGCGGAGCACGGTAAGTCCGCCAACGCCGGAGTCGAATACGCCAATGCGAGGGAGGCTCATTTGGCGTCCTTGGCGAAGGTATCGATTTCGCCGGCGGTGTAGAAACGCGTGAGGTCAGCATGGCCGGCCAAGCGTTTCGCGTTCCTTGCCATCAACCAGAATCTTGACGCGGACAATCTGAGGATTGTTGGCGTTGAGAGTGGCGACGATGGATGCAATCGTCAGGTCCTCGGCCAGCACTCCAGAGGGGCGAGAGTCGGCAAATGCTGCGCTGGTGTCGACAATCGCCGTGTCAGTCCCGAAGAGGAAAACATCGCGAAGATCAGAGCCGGCACTATTGGACGTTGGCGGAGAGGTTTGCGGATAGCGGGTAAACAGCGCCCGCAGGATGGTTCTCAGGCGTTCACTGCGCTCCTCTGGCAGGGCTATGGCTTCCTGCGAGCGGTGCAGGATACCGTCAGCGTCGGAAGGGACGAAGAACGTGACTGAGGATGTGGGGCCAGTGGACGGAGGCAGCACGATGGATTGTTGCTTGGCGAGGCGCTGCTCCTCGAGGGCGACGCGACTCTTCAAATGGTAAGCGTAAAGCCCCAATCCCGCGGCGACCAGCGAGCAATACCAGGAACATGATGACGATGGTCCGAGTCACGGTCGCACCTCGGGAATCTTGCTCCGTACCGCGACAATGCCGGCAGCAATGGATTGCGCGACTTGGTCCAGGTAGGCCGCCTTGGCAATATCCGAAACATTGTCGCCGGGTGGAGCAATTTCGACAGCGATTGCTGGTGCGGCTATGTTGTTCGTCGGGCGGAGAGGAGCCGGACGGAGTGAGTTCTGGAGTTTGCGGGTCTCCAACTCGGCGGCGACCGAGCCAGCCACTACCAAACTTGTGTCGAGGTACGCAGTTTGCGCGGTATCCCAGGGGAGAAAGTCGCGCGTGCTCAGGCTGCTGGCATCCACCATGGAAGTGAACACGTGGACACCGTGCCCAGTATTCGCGGCGTGCAGTGCCACGTAGAGGGCTGGACGCGCAGCGTTCGCGGAAATCGCACGCTGATCGAGCGAAATCGCGATGTCCGAGTTCCGAAGCAAAGATGAGAAGACGTTACGGTTCGACAGCTCGTGCTGCAGGCGCCGGGCAAGCGCTAACACGAGGTCCTTCTCGGCGATATCTGAAGTGATGGCCGCGCCGACGTCGGCGCCTCCGTGAGCAGGATCGATGATCACGAGGAATCTGGGCCCGGTGTAGGGTTTGCGCAGCCCTTCGGTCGGCTGAGAGGGGATGTGAAGGTCCGGCGGGGGCATTTGCTGGGCGACTTGGGGAGGAATCGTTGGTGCAGCGGTAACCACGATGGTCTTGCCGCCATCCGCGAAGTTGGCCAGCAGCGCTCCGGTGCCCGTGATGTCGAGTTCGCCTACGCCATCGTGTTCGGTGAATCTGGCGCCGGTGATGAGGGGATCGGTGTAGCTGGCATGGTCGACCGTGGGAAGCACGGGATCTTTGCGAAACGTAAAACGGATGTGGCCTGGCTCCGTAGCGATGGTCGGATTGACCGGAGCGCCAAAGCTGATGAAGAGCTTGGACGGCGTGCCATTGCGCAAGATCGAGCGTGAAATGCTCGCCGACATCACCGATAAAGAGCCGCAGGGCGCTGGATTCAATCTGATTTGTTGAGAGAGTGTTCGCGCCAGCACCTCGCTCACCGCTGAGAGCGGGATGTAGCCGCGGCCGTTTTGGATTGCAAAGTTGGCGGGGAGTTTGATGTTGTCTCCCTTGATTTTGCCTTTGTCTTTGCCGTCCTGGAATTGAAGCTCCAATTCGCGGCCGCCCGGCGCCGAAGAATTTCAGCTTGAGCTTCTTGCCGTCGATGCTGGCATCCACGGTTCCCAGGGGTTCGAGCAATTCGACCAGTCCAACATAGGACTGGCCGTTCAGCTGCATCAGTGGGACCGTGTAGTAGGCCTGGCGGGAGTAGACGGAGAGCGGAACGCCTTCGCGTGGTTGCGCCAGAACGACCGATTGCCGATGCCAATGAGCAAACAGAACGCCCAAGGCCAGCAATAGCAGGCTGGCGATTGCGATCGAACGGGGACGCAAGCCCAGCAATCTAGCGGCCTCCGTGATCGGCAGGCGGCGCGGCTTCCTCCAAGGAATAGATGGTCAGGCCGCTTAGCAGCTTGGGGTAGAAGTCGGTTGATTTTTGCGGGAGCACTTCGCCGCTGAAGGCGATGTCGCGCACTTGTTCCATGCGCACCGGATTCATCAGAAAGGCGACGTTCGCTCCCCGGCCTACCTCGTCAACCGCTTCGCGGGCCTCGCGCACATATTTCAAGTGCTTCTGGTCGCGAATGTCTTCTTCCGACATGCCCAGAGTTTCCTCGAGAATGAGCTTGTGAAGCTGCACGACGTCGAGGGTCCGTTGCTGTGCGGATTGGCCGTCGAGAGACGGAGACTGCTGTGTGTCTTTGGCGCGCAAAAGATAGCAAGAACCGGCTGTGACAGCCAGAAGCGCCGTTCTTATTCTGGCCGGCTTCGTGCATTCGGTTTAGCGCTGGAGCCAGATCGTCCGCTGACTTCCAGCTTTTCGACTTCGAAGTATCTTTTGCAGATCCGCGATCGAGCTTGGATTCGTCAAAAGCGTCGAGGCCGAAAACCACACGGTGGGTGGGGAGAACCACCAGGCCTTTCGAATCCATGTTGACGAGTGTCATCATCACGCGCTCGTAGGGGGCGCCTTCCGAGTGGCCCGCCTGCTGGCGCATTTCGTTGCGGTAGTTGAGAGCTGTCTCGTAGCGGTGATGGCCGTCTGCGATGATCAAGTTCTTGTCGTTCATGGCTTGCTGAACGCGGGCGATGGTGGCGGTGTCGGACACTTTCCACAACCGATGGATCACGCCATATTCGTCTGTGACTTCGACGTCGGGCGGGCGGGTCTGGGCGAGCAGGGAGTCAACTTCTCCGGCCGGGTCGCTGTACAGCATGAAGATCTGGCCGAAATGGGCTTTGGTCGCCCGCAGAAGATTGAGCCGGTCGGCCTTGGGCTTGCTCAGAGTCTGCTCATGGCGGAAGACGACTTTGCGTCGTAGGGTTCCAGTTGTCCGGCGGCGATAAATCCACGGCGCTCGACCTGCGACTCCTGAAGGAGTCGCCAGGCACGCTAAACGTCTGAGTGTAAAGGTAGATGCACGGGTCGGCGTCCTGGGCTAGAACATGTTCCTGGCGCCAGGTGTTCAGGAAAGCGGAGGCGCGGCTGTAGACGTTTTGCTGGTCGTCGTCGCCGGACTCGGGTCTTCCGAGGATGATCCGCACCAGATTGTATGGGCTGGCCTTGTAGTAGCGGTCCTGCGCAGCGGGGGAGATCTTGTCGTAGGGCTGGGTGACGACGTCGCCGACTGACACTTTCGAGGAATCATACCGAAGCGCTCGGAATGGAAAGATTTTTGCCATCTGAATGTGTTTTCGTCCCGTAATTTGAGTGGAAGTGAATGAATCGAAGTAAGCTTGATTGTAGCAGTTGAGGCGATGCGAAGCCGGGAGGGTTCCGGTTGCGTCTGGATGTGCAGGTGGGCGTGTCAGAATGTGTCGAGACGTTGACACTGATCACGAATCGCTGTGATACCATTCTGCCTACCTGAGTAGAGGACCTATGGCCCGGGGCAGCATCACGGGAGTCGAGGCGTCCAACTCGATGACCCTCCAGCCGTTCGGTACGCGGACGAAACTTCTCTTGTGCCCGTCCGTTTATAGCTTCCTGAGGCAAAAAAACCGCACAATCGCTCTGCTTTCCTTGGTGGCATTGATCGCTCTGCCTTGCTGCGCCCGCGTTCTGCCAGAGCTGACCAGCCCGATGTGCACGTCGTTCCCCGCGAGCAGAAGAAAGATGCGAAGCCTGACCCGACGGTGATGCCTCCGGATGTTGCTGCAGAGGCCAAGGCAGCGGGGGTGTCGGTTGATCCGTCGCTGAAGACCCATACGAAGCCGATTCGCAAGGACGTAGACCTGGTGCTGGTTCCGGTGACGATTACCGACCCGATGAACCGGCTGGTGACTGGCTTGGAGAAGGAAAACTTCGCGCTGACCGACAATGGGCAGATGCAGGAGATTCGGCATTTCTCGAGCGAGGATGCTCCGGTGTCGCTGGGGGTGATTTTCGACGTCAGCGGATCGATGTCGAACAAGATCGACAAGTCGCGCGAGGCGGTGGTCGAGTTCTTTCGTACGGCGAATCCGGAGGACGAGTTCTTCGTCATTACTTTTTCGGAAAAGCCGGAAGTTCTTGCGGACTTCACGACGTCGGTCGAGGACATTCAGGACAAGCTGGTGTATGCGGTGCCGAAGGGCAGGACAGCGCTGCTGGACGCGATTTACCTGGGAATGAATCGCATGCGCAAGGCCAAGCACCAGAAGAAGGCGCTGCTGATTATTTCGGATGGCGGCGACAACCACAGCCGATACACCGAAGGCGAAATCAAGTCGCTGGTGAAAGAGGCGGACGTACAGATTTATGCCATAGGCCTGTACGACCGCGATTTCAAGACGCCGGAGGAGCGGGAAGGGCCGCAGTTGCTGGCCGAACTTTCAGACGTGACCGGCGGCCGGACGTTTACCATCGGGAATACCAACGAGTTGGCCGATGTTGCCACCAAGATTGGGATCGAATTGCGGAACCAGTATGTGCTTGGATATCGTCCGACGAACCCGACTCGTGACGGGAAATGGCGCAAAATCAAGGTGAAGCTGAATCCGCCGAAGGGCCTGCCGCCACTGCACGTTTACGCTAAGACCGGATACTATGCTCCGACGGAATAGCAAGGCCATATTATTTCTGCTAGTTTTTTTCGCATGGATAACGCAGGTAGTCGCGCAAGGGCACCGCCTGCAGCTTCCCAGAACCCGCCCGCCGCAAAACCTCCGGCCGCAGTTTCCGGGCAGGCTCCCGCCGGAAAGAGCGGCGACATATTTGTTTTTCGCAAAGAAGTGGACGAAGTCACGCTCCATGCCACGGTGGTGGATGACAAGAACCACATCGTGACCGGCCTCGATCGCGGTGACTTCACGGTTTACGAGGACGGACAGCCGCAAAAGATTACTTCATTTCGTCACGAAGATATCCCGGTGGCAGTCGGGATCGTGATCGACAATTCGGGATCGATGCGTGACAAGAGGCCGGCGGTAAACGCCGCGGCGATTAATTTCGTGAAGTCCAGCAATCCCCAGGACAAGGTGTTCGTTGTCAACTTCAACGAGGATTTCTTCCTGGACCAGGACTATACTGCGTCGATTCCAAAGCTGAAGGACGCGTTGGAGCGCATTGAAGCCCGGGGTGGAACGGCGCTTTACGACGCGGTTGTGGCCTCGTCGGACCACCTCAAGAAATCGGGCCTGCTGGAGAAGAAAGTTTTGCTGGTAGTTACGGATGGTGACGACAATGCCAGCCGGGAATCGCTGGAACAGGCGATTCGACGGCTACAGGAAGAGAACGGGCCGACGGTCTATACCATCGGATTGCTGGCCGAGGAGCGCTCCAAACGGGCCAAGCGCGCGCTGCGAGAGATGGCCGAGGAAACCGGTGGTATGGCGTTCTTCCCGCAGGGACTGGCCGAGGTGGATTCGATCACGCAGCAAATTGCGCATGATATTCGGAATCAGTACACAATTGGATATCATCCGTCGAAACCCCAAACGCGAAGGCGGATTCCGTACCGTGAAGGTCGATGCCAACGCCAAAGGCTACAAGAGGCTCCAGGTGCGGACGCGCAGCGGCTACTATGCCGGACAGCAGCGAACCGCCGCGCCGCCTCCCTCGCCCGAGCCCACCGCAAAGTGATCGCGATGCGGCTGTCGTTGACCGAATCGTTTGGCATCACGTAACCTTGTGAGTCCACCTCTGGTGCCGAAACAACCATGAAAACTGCCGAAATTAGCTCCCTTCGGGTAGCGGAGGAGATTACCGAACTTGTTGGCGAGACGCCTGTCCTGCATTTGCGCAAGATCGTTCCGGCGGATGCCGCAGACGTCTATGCGAAGCTTGAATACCTGAACCCCGGGGGCAGCATCAAGGACCGCGCTGCTTTGGGAATGATCCAGCGTGCGGAGAAAGACGGTCAGTTTGCGGCCAGGCGCCACGATCTTCGAAGCCACTGCCGGTAACACCGGCGTGGGGCTGGCCCTGATCGGTTGCGGCCGCGGTTACAGCGTTGTGCTGGCCGTGCCCGAACGCTTCTCCCAGGAAAAGGTCACGCTGATGGAGGCCCTGGGGGCGGAGGTCATTCGCACGCCTTACGATGAAGGCATGGAAGGGGCGATCCGCTACGTCAAGGAGCGCGCTGCCAAGACCGAGAATGCTTTCGTTGCGGCACAATTTGAGAACCAGGCCAATCCCGACTTCCACTACGAGACGACTGCCCGCGAATTCTACGAGCAAATGCAAGGACGCGTGGACGCAGTGGTGATTGGGGCGGGTACGGGCGGGACCTTTACCGGAGTCGCGCGATATTTCAAGGAGCGCAATCCCAACGTGTTGGCGATCGTAGTAGAGACGCAGGGGTCGGTTCTGGGCGGCGGGCCTAAGGGCGAGCATGCAATTGAAGGCATCGGAGCGAGCTTCATTCCGAAGACGTTCGACGGCTCGCTGGCCGACGAGATCATTGCGGTGAGCGATCGCGATGGATTCGATATGGTGAAGAAGCTGGCCGCTGTCGAAGGGGTTTTGGCGGGGTCGAGCGCAGGAGCGAACGTTTTCGTCGCCATCGAAATCGCCAAGAAATTGGGGCCCGGCAAGCGGGTCGCCACGATTATTCCCGATTCCGCAGAACGGTATCTGTCGAAGGACATATTTCATTTCAATGGGTAGCTGAGGTCTGGCCAGCCACAAACCGGTCTGGGCGATTCCCGGTAACAGGCAAATACTCGAAATCATTATGAAGAAACGAGCAGGGTTCGCTACGCGCGCTATCCATGTCGGAAATTCTCCCGATCCCTCCACGGGAGCAGTTGCTCCTCCAATTTTTGCTACCTCGACCTACGCGCAAGAAGAATTAGGCAAGACAAAGGGTTATGACTATTCGCGCGCCGGCAACCCTACGCGCACTCGGTCTAGAAGAGAACCTCGCTTCATTAGAGGGAGGTACGGCGGCGCGCGTTTTCTCCAGCGGAATGGCGGCGGTCTCGGCCATCGCGAGCTTGATGAAGGCGGGCGAACATATTGTCGCTTCCGACAATTTGTACGGAGGAGTTCCGAGGCTGTTCGATCAAGTGCTGACGAACTTTGGGTTGGAGTTTACCTACGTCAACACCGCCGACCCGCGAAACGTCGCCAAAGCAATCCGTAAGAAAACGCGGTTCGTGTATATCGAGACACCTACCAATCCGCTGATGGGATTGACGGACATCGCGGCCGTCAGCGAAGTTGCGCATAAGCGCGGTTGTCAGGTGGTGGTGGACAACACGTTCATGTCGCCGTATTTCCAGCACCCGATCGCCCTGGGCGCCGACATGGTGCTTCACTCGACGACAAAATTCTTGAACGGTCACAGCGACGGAATCGGCGGCGTCTTGGTGTGTACGACGGCTGACCAAGCGGAGAAGCTGGCGTTTGTGCAGAAGGCGGTTGGGGCCATTCTCTCGCCGTTCGAATGCTGGCTGGTGCTACGCGGTATTAAGACGCTGGCTGTGCGCATGAAGCAGCATGACGAGAGCGGGCGAGTAATTGCTGACTTTCTCAGCGGCCATCGCAAAGTGAAGAAAGTGTTTTACCCCGGTTTGAAGAGTCATCCGCAATACGAGTCTGGCCTGCCGCCAGATGTCCGGGTTTGGGGCGCTCATCACCTTCGAAACAGGCTCGCTGGCCAACGCCAAGAAGCTCCTGAAGAAGGTGCGGGTATGTACGTTGGGCGAGTCACTCGGTGGGGTCGAGACGTTGATTTCCCATCCGGCGACCATGACGCATGCGGCTATCGGAGCTGCGGGCCGGAAAGCAATCGGCCTCACCGATGGCATGGTGCGCATCTCGGTCGGGGTCGAGGATGTAGACGACTTGATTGCCGACCTGGAGCAGGCGCTGGCAGGGATTTAAAAAGCATGTTCCGCGCAGAGAAGGGAACTGTTGCGGAGGGAATGCAGGTCCCTCGACTCCGCGCCCTGCGGGCGCTGCGCTCGGGATGACAAAACATAAGGAACCGTCGGTGAGGCGCTAAGGCGCCACTACCAAGCCTGGCGAATCGAGTCTAGAAAATCTGGGTTACGCCCTCTTGCATCACGCGGATTCTATCTGCCACTCCCAGCTCTTGGGCGCCACTCAGTAATCTTTGTACCGGCTCGTCTACCGGCTCATACGATAGGCGAAATGTGCCGTAGTGCATGGGAACCATCCATTGCGCGCCCAGGTCACGAAAGGCCTGCAGGGCGTCCTCGGGGCTGGTATGCACATTGCGGAACGATGCCGGGTGATATGCGCCAATTGGCAGCAGCGCGAGGTCCGGACGAAGGCGTTCGCCGATTTCCGCGAATCCGTCAAAATAGGCGGTAGTCACCTGCGTGATACACCGAATGTTTGCCAGTACGCAGAACGAATCCGCCATAACCGCGATGAATGTCGCGAATGACGCGTGCTCCCCAATGGCGAGAAGGGGTGTGCGTGATTTCGACGCTACCCAATTGCAGACTCTGCCACCACTCCAGCTCGACCACTCTCGAGAATCCCAAGTCGCCGACCAAGTCGCGCAGGTGTTTGGGGACGATGATCAATGGCCGCTTTCCTGACTTGCGCCGGGAAAGGGAGGCAATCGTCCGAAGTGAGGGACGGTGCAGGTGGTCAAAATGTGCGTGAGTCACTAGAACCGCATCAATCGGAGGCAGGTCGCGCATTCGAAGACCGGGGCGCCGCAGCCGCTTCAGGACGAAGATCCATTTCGCGAAGTTGGGGTCAATCACCAGGTTCTGTCCGCCAATTTGCAGGAAGAAGCTGGAGTGGCCAATGAAGGTGACGCCCAATTGGTCGCGGCCTGCCATGGTGGGCTTGCGCGGGGTGCCCGTGCGCGGCATGAGTGCTGAGCGGCCCACCAGCGTGCTGAACTGCCGCGCCTTTCGTCTAATGTTTGTAGGGATCATTGCTTTCCATTTGACGCTGAAAGCAGGCCCGACGATGCGAGGTGAACGGGCTTCCCGGGTGACAGCGTTCCTTGACCTCCTTGGACAGGTCAGCTTAAATCAAAGTGATGAGAAGGAGAGGCTAATGCGAATCGCGTTTCTGGGCTTGGGCATCATGGGGCGACCGATGGCGTCGAACCTGGTGAAAGCGGGACATGAAGTTTCGGTTTGGAACAGGACTGCCCGGCAGCATGTTGATGGGGCTCGAACGGCAGTTTCGCCTGCCGACGCCGCCAAGGATGCGGACCTGGTTTGGATTTGCGTGGCCGACACCGCTGCCGTAGAGCGGGTGGTGTTCTCCGCCGATGGGATTGAGCAGTCGCTGCGGGAAGGGATGGTTATTGCCGATTCCAGCACGATTTCGCCGTCCGCCACCGTAAAGTTCGCCCAGCGAGTCGCGGAAAAAGGCGTCCAGTGGATTGACGCGCCGGTGACGGGTTCAAAGATTGGTGCGGAGAATGGCCAACTCATCTTCATCGTGGGCGGTCCGGCCGTGACCGTCGAATCGATGGATCCGCTGTTCAAAGCGATGGGCAAGACGGTCATTCACGTCGGCGAGACAGGGAAAGGCCAGGCCGCGAAGATATGCATGAATCTTCAGATCGCCATGATTTACGAAGGATTCGCTGAGGGGCTCACGCTGGCGCGAAAGCTGGGAGTCGAGCCCCAGAAGATGGTAGAGCTGGTACAGGCGTCGATGATTCGCTCGGGAGTGGTGGATTACAAGGCGCCCTTTGTCCTTCGGCGCGACTACTCGCCGAACTTTCCGCTCAGGCTGATGCACAAGGACCTGCACTTACTGCTCGAGACGGCAAAAGAAGTTCGCGTCAAGCTGCCCGCCCTGGAGACAGTGGACGAGATCTACGAATTATCGAGCGAAGAAGGCTGGGACGACCTGGATTATGCGGCCACGATTCAATTGCTGGAGAAGTGGGCCGGGTTGGGGGCTTCGACCAAGTAGTCTCTCGTTATTTCTGGGAAGTGGTTGCGCCGGGTGGAGCGATCGTCAACCGATTGTGGTCGCCTGGCTCGATGTTGTTCGTTTCAAGGCAGAGTTTGATGCGGCCCTGCAACTCGCGCCTCACGGCATCTTGTGATCCTGGCTTGGTCTTAACGGAGAGCAGATAATCCACGGTACTACCCGTAACTTTATCGATTCCGTGGACTTGTGGCTCGGACACGATCAGTTCGGCAAAATTCGGGTCCTTCGCCAGATCTTCGGCAGTTTGTTTCAGCAAAGCGGTGACTCGATCGCTTGGAGCCGAATAAGCAACCGAAACCTTCAGGTTGATCTGCGTCCAGTCGCGCGTGAGATTGCTGACAACCTTAATCTCGCTGCTGGGAACGGTGTGAACCGTCCCATCGGCATCCCGCAAGACGGTTCTCCGCAGCGTCATGTTTTCGACGACCCCCTGCACCCCAGCGATTCTTACGGTGTCGCCGATGTCATACTGATTCTCGGCGAGGATGAAGAAGCCATTGATGAAGTCTTTGACGAGAGTCTGGGCGCCGAATCCAATGGCGAGCCCGGCGACGCCGGCGCTCGCCAGGAGCGGACCCATGTTGACGCCGAGGAGTGCGAGGATCTGCATTCCCGCGATCGAGGTGATGACCAGGATGCCGATGCTGTAGGCGACGCCCGAGAGCGTGCGGAACTGCTGCGAACGAAAGGCTGATTGCTCATCGTCGCGGTCGCCGAGCTTGCCAAGGTGATGTAATACGAGCCTAAGCAGTCGCGTCAGGATGAAAGCGATGACCAGAACCGCGAGTATCTTGGGCGCCTGGTGCCGAAGGAAGTTAAATGCGTCGTCGCCCCAGTCGTCGAATACGCGCGAGACTCGGCTTGGGGCAAGATATTCTGCTGCCAGCGGAAGCGTTGCAGGTACGTGCATTCGTGGTGCGATTATAGCAATGCCGAACGCTTAGCCCGGGAGGTCGCGATTCGATGAAGAAGAGCGCGCGGAAGGCTGCGAAAGACCAGCAAAGTGATGTGCCGGAGGAGCAGTCATGTTGGAGATTGCCGCGAAGATCTTGGTCTGGATTGTTGCCTTAATACTGGGTGTGCTTTTCGGCGCGGGTGCCGCAGCACAGGTAGCGGATCCGCAATTCCGGACGCCAGCGTGTCTAGGAGTCCAGCACCAACAGCGGGAAGATCCTTTGGCAACAGACCAAAAGCGAGACTCGCCAAGAAGCGAAACGAGCGCGTCAGCAGGACATAAAGAAAGACACGGACAAATTGCTGGAGCTTGCCACCGAATTGAAGCAGTACGTGGACAAGACGAACGAGAACATCATTTCGATCGACGTTATCAAGAAAGCCGAACAAATTGAAAAGTTAGCTCACGCCGTGAAAGAGAAGATGAAAGGGCAATGAATACGGGCAGGTGCTCAGTGAAGTAAGAGGGGGAAAGAAAAAACGCCATCCGTGAGGGATGGCGTTTTCGCTTGGTCAAGACAGTCGCTACACGGTCTTTACGATTCGCATGCCGTAGAAGGAACGCCATACGAACACAAACGAAATAGCGAAGAACACCACTGCCAGGATGTGCGCGAAGGTGGTGCCGCTAGTGGCTGTCAGTTGCACTGCCAGCTCAACGGCCAGAAGCCCGAAGAGGGTAGTGAACTTGATGATGGGATTTAAGGCCACAGAAGAGGTGTCCTTGAAGGGATCGCCCACGGTGTCACCAACGACCGTTGCGTCATGCAGCGGTGTGCCCTTCTGCTTCAGTTCAACCTCGACGATCTTCTTGGCGTTGTCCCATGCGCCGCCTGCATTGGCCATGAACATGGCCTGGTACAGGCCGGAAATGGCGATCGAGATCAGGTAGCCGATGAAGAAGAACGGCTCCACGAAGGCGAATGCAAGGGTCACGAAGAACACAGCGAGGAAGATGTTGAACATGCCCTTCTGTGCGTACTTGGTGCAGATTTCAACGACCTTCTTGCTGTCTTCTACCGAGGCCTTCTCCACGCCCTCCAGGCGAATGTTCTTCTTGATGAATTCGACCGCGCGGTAGGCTCCGGTCGTGACGGCTTGCATCGACGCACCGGTAAACCAGTAGATGACGGCTCCGCCGCTGATGAGCCCCAGCACAAACGGTGCGTGCAGCAGCGACAAGTTGCCGACGTTTTCGGTGAGGCCGTGGGTGAGCGCCATGATGATGGAGAAGATCATAGTAGTAGCGCCAACAACCGCCGTGCCGATCAGCACAGGTTTCGCTGTCGCCTTAAAGGTGTTTCCCGCGCCGTCGTTCTCTTCGAGCATGTGCTTCGCGCGATCGAAGTTAACGTCGACGTTGAAATCCGTCTTCAGTTCAGCTGCGATGTTCGGGACCTGCTCGATCAGCGAGAGTTCATATACGGATTGCGCGTTGTCCGTGACGGGTCCGTAGGAATCAACGGCGATTGTTACCGGACCCATGCCGAGGAAGCCGAAAGCCACCAAGCCGAACGCAAACACGGCGGGAGCTAGCATCAAGTGAACCAGGCCCATGCTACTGAAGTAATACCCGATGCACATCAGTCCGACGATGGTGAAACCGAGGTAGTAGCAGGAGAAGTTGCCCGCCACCAGGCCCGACAGGATGTCGAGCGAAGCGCCGCCTTCTTCGGCAGAGGTGACGACTTCCTTTACGTGGCCCGACTCCACCGAGGTAAATACCTTCACCAGTTCGGGGATGACGGCGCCAGCGAGCGTGCCGCAGGAAATGATGGTGGCCAACTTCCACCATTGCGTGCCGTCGCCGCCGAGGTCGGGAACGATCAATCTCGAGACGATGTAGGTCAAGACGATGGAAACGATCGACGTGAGCCAGACCAATGAGGTGAGCGGCGCCTCGAAGTTCATCTTGTCGGCGGTGCCGTACCGCGCCTTGGCCACGGCTTCGTTTAAGAAGTAGGCAACGGTGCTGGAAACCAGCATCATGATGCGCATGACGAAGATCCAAACCAGCAGTTGTACCTGGATGTGAGGGTCTTTTACAGCGAGCAGGATGAAGGTGATCAGCGCGACGCCAGTCACGCCGTAGGTTTCGAAACCGTCGGCGCTGGGGCCAACCGAGTCGCCCGCATTGTCACCCGTGCAGTCAGCGATGACGCCTGGATTGCGCGCATCGTCTTCCTTAATCTTGAAGACGATCTTCATCAGGTCGGACCCGATGTCGGCGATCTTGGTGAAGATGCCGCCTGCGATACGCAGGGCAGCCGCGCCTAGAGATTCGCCAATAGCGAATCCGATGAAGCACTGACCAGCATAGTCGCCGGGGATGAAGAGCAGGATGCAGAGCATGATCAGCAATTCGACGCTGATCAGCATCATGCCGATGCTCATCCCGGCCTTGAGCGGGATGGCGTAGATGGGATAGGGCTTGCCGCTGAGTCCGGCGAACGCCGTCCGCGAGTTGGCGAAAGTGTTAACCCGGATACCGAACCAGGCCACGCCGTAGCTGCCGGCAATGCCGATCAGGCTGAAGAGCAAGATAATCGGCAGGGTTACGGCGATGGGCTTGCCCGGAACCGGCGCCAGCCATCCGAAATATGCCGTGATGATGACTGCGATGAAGACCCAGAGCACGAGGATGAACTTTCCCTGCGTGACCAGGTAGGTCTTGCAGGTTTCGTAGATCAGCTCCGAGATCTCCCGCATCGAGCGATGAACCGGAGCATTCTTGAGCTGCATGTAGATAGCCATGCCGAACGCCAGTCCAAACAGACAGAACAGCAGGCCGATCATAAGCAGCTTGTGGCCATCGATGCCGAGGAAGCTGACCGTGCTAAGGTCGGGCAGTTGCAGGTTTGCTTCGCCCCCGCCCTCGCTGGGTTGGGCCAACGCTGTTGTGCCAGTGAGTAAGACGACCGCGGCCAGCGACAATGTCGCCATAGCCGAGCGAAAGATGGAAGCGGTGAGAAATGACAGTCGCCCTGTACCGGCGAGCCAGCGTTGCATATGAACCCTCCGACGGGCAAGTCGCTTGGAGTTGAGACCGCCCTTTGAGTTAGCCAAACATGATTTCTTCCCCCCGCGGTTATCTGCGGCGAGACTCAAAATGACACTAGAGATCATTCAGCAGGCAGGCGACAGAAAGATCCGGCAAAGTTTCCAATGCCAGTTCTTCATACGTCGTCATGTGACCTGCGTTAATCCCGGAAACGCGCTTCCACTTCAAGACAGAAGTGCTGAGGTTTGGCCGCGTCGGGTGTACTCGCATTTGTCCTCCGGGTCAGTGTTCCCAGAAAGAGAATGCAGCACGAAGCGAGATTTTATAGCATGCGGGGGAGAAACGGGTCAATTACATGCGTCACCCTCGTATATGCGCAGTTCTGTGCAACCGACGGAGAGCGCGGCCTCGTTACTGCCGCACCCGCAGGCAGGCGCAGCAACGGCCTTTGACGCAAACAATGGATGCCGTTAAAATACCAACGAGGAGCGCCCGAGCGCTCACACACTCCTCAGTAGCTCAATGGCAGAGCATCCGGCTGTTAACCGGAGGGTTGTAGGTTCGAGTCCTACCTGAGGAGCCATTCTTTCAGCAACTTAGGCCCCTTTGCGCTCTGCTTGCGCTCCGTTTGTCTGGAACACTAGTTGAGCGACCTTGCTGCTCGCGGTAGTCATCTCATCCGTCACAACATCACCGTAGATGTTGAAAGTTGTTCTGATATCCGCGTGGCGCATCATCTTTTGCTGAACCGCAACAGGAGTGCCCACGGCGTCCAGCCATGAGCGGTACGTGTGTCGGAAAGCGTGCGTCCCGAGGTGCCCGATTTTTGCCGCCTCTGACGCCCGTACAAGTTCTCGCCAAACTCCCGTGTAGGAATAGGGAAGTCTGCCGAGTTTGACTGGGCTCGCGAAGATCCAATCATCGGTTCCCGAAAATTCGGAAAGCTGTTTCCACGACTTCAGACGCTCTAACAATTCGTCCGCGAGATCGAAGGTCTTTGCGGAGCCTTCCGTCTTCACATCGCCTACAACCTGCTCCACGATACCGCGCCGGATGCTGAGCCGCGAGCCGAGCCAATCCACGTCGGCCCAGCGCAATGCAAGTGCCTCAGTAATGCGAAGGCCTAAGCACACGCAGAGGAGGGCCATCGTGGCGAATGGCTCATGCAGCTCTTTCAGCAGGGCGTTGAATTGCTCCGCCGTGAGGCTCCGCGCCTTGCGTACCCTCCGTGTTGCTCCGTTGTTCTGGACCAAGGAGATTGGATTGCGGCTGATATCCAGCAGACCAGCCCACATCGCAAACTCCACGAGCCCGTGCATAAGTGACCGCACGTGCGTTTTGGACTTCGGCGATAAGGGCAGCTCCCGCAGCCACAGTTCAACCGGGCGGGGCTGTACGTCTTGGACGGGCGTGTCTCCCCAGTTCGGCAAGATGTGATTGTTGATGAAAGAGCGATATACCCGCGCCGTGGAATGGCGTGAGGGCATCCGCTCAGCTTCGTACCGCGCAATCACACTCCGCACTGTGTCCCCGTTTGGTGTTTTGCGTTGCCCGACATCCAGGCGGCCAACTTCTTTCCATGCGGCTGCCTTCGTCGGAAGTTCTTGTTTCGTCCCAAGTCGCCTTGAGCGGCGGATTGGTCCGTCATACCAGAGGTAATTCCAAGTTCCGCGCCGTTTGTCGTAGCGCACGGACCCAACTGCGTGTCGCTGAACTCTTTTCACTTGCTGCCTCCTTCAGCCGGTTCAGCGGATGACAGTCCCAGCATAAGATCAAGTTCGTGCCGTAGGAAGCGATAAATGCAGCGTTGAATGCCGGACAACCGGTGTCCGGGGACTTTGCCTTGCCGGGCCCAGAGAAGGAGGGTGCGCGGGCGGATCTTCAGGTATTCGGCAGCCTCTTTTGCGGTAAGCCATTCAATTTCCACGTTTGAAGCTCCATATAAAGGGCCCCTCCCTTGCCCTGCGTAAGTGCTTAATTTTGCAACAAACTTTACAAAACGAGTAATTTGTACTCTATGTACCAAAAGGATGGGCGGCGACCTTTTTGGAAATGGTCGTCAAGATTTTGGCCCCCCACCCCTCCTTTCGCTGGCTCCGGACCCGAACAGCGAGTTTTGCAACCCGTGCAACCCGGTCCCCAGACACTTTTCTATACGTAGGCATTTACCATCTTTCCAAATTTTTAAAGAAGTTCTGGGAAGAGGGTTGCACCGGTTGCAAAACCCAGGGTCACTTTCCTATTGAACGACCGGGTCGCTCGGAGCCAACCGAACGCGCCGCCAGCCCTCCTTCCGCTGTCCGTTGCGCATGATGTTGAACGCCGGTTTCCCCACTTTCTCGGCTAACAAGCCGGTTAATTTACCCATGTCCAACGATCGGGTGTCACGTCCGTTCTCCCGGAAGTACGATTCCCCGAAGGCCAACAGCTCTCCCTTGGTGACATCAAACGATTCATCACCAAACTGGAGCCGCTCAAGCAAGCGGCCGTTAAGGTCAGCCTCGTGGAACATGTCAGCTGTGGCCTCACGGACCGAAGACGGCATATTGCCAAGCTCTTCGCCGTTGCTAATGAACCTCTGTGCAGCCTGGATCCACCGGTAGAGAATTCCCGGCCGCTCTTCCCGCAGCATCGCGGAGAGACGGTGGGGAGACTCACGCAGGCAGGCAGGCGCGTTCTTCCGCTCCATGGCCAATGCAATACAACCCGGATTAGCTACCTCGTCAAAACGAGCACGAAACGGAAACACTTGCACGCGCCGCTTGAATGCCGCATCCGGCTCAATATGGGGGGCCTCGTTCATCAGGGAGACGAGTTTGAACTTGATCTCGCCATGGACTTCGGAACGATACAAATCCGCCCCGATGATTTCACCCCCGCCAGTGAGTTGCTTGATGGTGCTGGTTTCCAGTACCCGGTTGATCCCGCTCGTCTGCCCCATCTCCTCAACCAGCGCGACACGGCTCTGTAGCAGTTTGAAATTGAGCCGCTTGGTGGTGTTGTCGCCACCGCGTTCATCGTGAGTCAATTCCGACCACCGGACGACGGCGCAGAAGTCACACAACGTACTCTTAATCAGCTTTGCATTTTCACTCTTCCCATTCCCGCCAACACCTGTCCAGATGGGCCAGATGTGGAAGTTGTAGTGGCCGATCAAGAAGTATCCGTGTAGCAGTTCGAAATGGCTCATCCACTCCAGATCCGCCGGTTGGTCATTTGCGCTGCTGATCGACCGCAGAAAATAGTCGTACACGGGAGTCGGTGTGTTGGTCGCCACAATGCGCAACCGCTTGGTCAGGAAGTCGGCACGCTCCATCTTGCGCAGACCCCCGGTGCGCAAATCAGCGACCATGCCTCCCGGCATCCCGATGAGATAAGGACTCGCATCCAGCTGGTCAAAACGGACAACTCCCGATTGGGGCTTTAGCTGTCCGACGATGGCGGTGCGAAACGGATGACTCTCCAAGGTCCGGCGGTAATCATCGTGTGGCACGACCATATCTCCGGGAGGAAACATGTCGTACCTCAAGCGGTCGCATACGGGCTGCACAGCCTTCATCAGAAGCAAATCGTCTTGTTCCACCAAATCCCAACGGGTTCCAACGAAAGTGGTTTTCATCTTTTTCGTGTCGTAAACCCGAAGATGGTTCTGGAAAACGTCCAGCCCGGCAAAGTAAGCCGCTATTTTTGCGTGAGTAACATCGTCTGGAATTCCGGGCAGCCGGTCGCTCATTAGGCATTTCGGGTCAACCTCCCGGCGAAAATCACTGAACCTCCTTATGCCTCCCTCGGAATTGTGCGAGCTGCAACTTCCATGGAGACACTTGAAGCCGTACCCGGTCTGCCGCTCATACGAAACAATGGTTGAGGTGTCGGAGGTTGTGCTGCCATGCGAGGCGGCGCGCGGGCAGACAATATCAAAGACGAAATGCTTTCCCTTCCGACGTTCGTTTAGTATCGCCACTTCGCCTGTCTCGCATAGCTTGCGGAGCCAATCCGTTTTACGAATGTCGTCCTGGGTCATTTCTCCCATCTTGGTGTCACGCGGGACCGGCAACTCAGCAACGGCCGCCTCCAGCAACCCGCGCGGGACAGGCTCAAAATCGAGGTCAATCACCGTCTCCCGAACGTTGCCTCCCTTTGCAGGAAGCTCCGTGTTCCGTGTCGGCACTTCCAGCACAGCGGAGCGACGCCACAGGTTAGGATCAGTTCCTTTCCGAGCCACGGTCCCATACAACTTGCAAACCCTGTTGGCGTCGTAGTTGCCCACATCGACCTGAGAGTCCTCGTTGGAGAACTTGACCGAAAGCCCAGCCAGAAAGTTCTTGATCAGCGTCTCGGTCGCTTCGTCATTGGGTTCGTTGATCGCATACAGCAGATGAAAGCCGTTTGCTGAATCGCAAAGGATGGGCGCTGGAAAGCCGAGGTTGCGCAAGAAGTCCCGAATGACTAGCACCTGAACTTTGGCTGCCGCTCTCTGCGTGTCGGTGGCTGCAGTGTCGGCCGGCCGCTTGGGGTCGCAGTCCACTAAAAGAAGCTGCCGGGCGGCATAGTCTGTCTTCTTAAAGCTACCGCTGGCCTTATACAAACGGTTCGGTTCAAAGCCCGCCGGAACTCCCGGACACACGTTCAGCGAAAACCAGACCGCCTGATATTCGCCACCGTCTCCGACGGCCGCCTGCGCCTTGCTTATGTCTGTGAAATACCCAACCCGGTTTCCTGTCGGGTCCTTGACGAAGACTTCACGAAGCCCTGCTATCCAAGAAAGGTTAGTCATGGGCTGCGCGCTCCCATAACCAGTCAGCATCTCTCGGAGTCCGGCAGCTTTCTACGCGTGCCTCGCCGCCGCCAGCACCGTGGACCATCTCCCAATAGGTGTTGTTCGGTCCATCACCGAACAGCGCCGGGTTCGGCTCTTCATACGGATAGCTGAAAGCCTGATATTTCCCTTGCAATACTTCGCGCGGTTTATTGCACACCCGGACCAACAGCGTGTGTCCGTCTGGGCACTCACTGTGATAACAGGGGAAAGAAACCTCAAATTCGAAGCCGGGCCTTGTAGAGAGCTTCCATTTCCAGCCGGCAAGAGTGAAAAAACGTGCCCAACGAAGTGTGAGCCACGCGAATATAGACATAAAATTACCTTTCTGCCCTAATCGGGCCCTCACATATGCAGTTCGGAGGGTCATCTTGCTAAAGGCAAAAGAGATAACCCTAATTAGTTCCGCCGGTCTGCGCACGACACCTAGCTATCGGTAGCGCGCCCCCGGCGGGCCGCTCAGTTGACCCGCGCGTATTCCTCGACACTGGCAGCCGCAGAACAGTGCAGCCGCTCAACTTCTTTCCAAGCGTCTATCAAAGCCGCCGCCTGTTCACCACTGCCACCATGGTCCGGGTGCAGTTCGTGCAGCGCCTTGCGGAACGCCGTCTTGAGTGCCGTGAAAGGCAATAGCTGAGCAAAACGTGATACCGGGTCCTCCCTGGAGGCGGTAGGGAAGTCATTCATCGCAGCTTGATAGCCCCGCTCGTACTCTGCAGATGAATTGACCCGGCGTGCCTTGCGCTTGGCTGCGGTAGATTCGGCGGGCGGGCGCTCCCCAATTTCAACCTCGTAATCGCAAATCCACTCGCGGACGCGGTTGGGCTTGTATCCACGCTTTTTAATTTCGATCTGGAAAACTCCGTGCCCCGAAGTGAGCCGCCTGGCGGCTGAGTTGGCCCGCTCGGAGTACAAGTTTTTTAGCTCGAAGAACAATTTCCCGCGTTTGCGCCGGTTGGCTGCGAGGTCTTCGTGTGCGCGTTCCACGGATGCCCAAAGCCGGGCGGCTGCGTCATGTTCAGGCTTAAGGCGCCGCCCTGATGAATCCATTTAGCAAGACTCCTTTCCCACTACTTCTAGGAAATCCCCCGTATCTGCCTGAAAGAAAAGGGAAATCGCATTGGAAATTACAGAGTGTCTGCCTTATGCTGATAGTCATGAAAACGCCACAGAAAACACCGAAGAAAACTCGGAAGAAAGCGCTGAAGAAGGCGCCACAAACGCAGAATGAGCGGGATCGAACTTCCAAGAAGCGTGCAGCAGAAACGAAGAAGAAGCGAGACCGACCGGCGAAGAAACGCGTCGAGAATACCCAAAAGTATTGGGACGAACAACTACACAACCACCGCTTAGGAATCCACCGTGCTGCTCCGAAATGGCGTGTCCTAGGTTGCCAGTTTGTGAACAAGGAAGGCGAAGCCGTTCCGCTAACGAATTTTAGGGTCCGGGAGAGGGTGGTAGAGCAGACGGACCCATCGAATTACGTGCGGACCGAAGCGAATACAGACCAGAACGACGTTTTACCTGATAGCTGGCTGAAGAGTTTGGAGTACCTGTTCATAATCGCTGAATTGAAATCTCCTAAAGATCACGGTGCGAATTTGAAGAAGCTGATGTTGGAAGACGCGTGGTCACGCCATGGGGAACAGCCGATTGATTTCTCGTGCGTCGGAACGCCCGCAGAATTCAGGGCACTATGTGAGCAGAGCCTGGTAGAGATCCAGTTGGAATTCCCCATCATCAAAATAATCGGGTATCCGCTGTCGCCTGATAAACAGTAAGACCCACGCACGTCTGAGCTGGAATCACGGGAAGGAGGTCCTTTGCGGTGATTTGCGTAACGCTAGAGATCCGGTCGTCGAGTGTCAACATTCCGGGATGAGCATTGACGAGGTTGTCCACCAACTCAAACAACAACGCAGCCGGCTTGACGCTGCGATCCAAGCTCTGGAGGGTGTCGGCGGTCGGGGCAGGCCTCCAGGATCGGCCAAGCGCCGCACGATTTCGGCGGCGGCTCGGAGGCGTATCTCGGCGGCGATGAAGGCGCGCTGGGCCGAACGACTGAAGAAGGCAAAGAAGTAGTTTCGCTGCGCGGCGCTACCGGCGCGGCCCGTGACCTCGCCGCCGGACGCCTCAGCGCCAACAACCAGCCTGGTATCGTCGCCCGCGAAGGCGTAAACATCGGCTCCGTCCAACAGGAGCCTCATTTACCAAAAGAGCGCCTGTCGCTTTTCTTCACCAACGACCCGGCCCGCGCCCCAGTTGCGCAGGCCCAATGTTAGGGCGGCTAAGTCCTCCACTCAACCCTTTGCGGGAGTATTACGCATTGAGGGGATTTTGCTACACCTCGGGCCCTGAGACGAGGGCTCTTTCCGTGTTGGAACACGTTGCGTGCTGGGTTTGGGGATGCGGGGTGCGGGGCAGGCGTCCTCGGTTCGCAGCGCACGACGCCTGGGTGGTTCGATCTCCCGGTAATGATTGAAGTTGACCCTCGGCACCTCACATCACGCTCTCATATGTTTGTGATGTAGGTCACGGACTTTCAGACGCGATCCAGTTATAAAGAGGATAAAATAACCCAAGTGTTTTCGTCTTCTTAATAGTTAAAACTGGACAGTCGATACTAATTCGCATGCTGTCAACATAAGTTCTGAATGACTGATGAGAGGGAGTCCGTATCACTAGCGGCTGACGATATGTCCAGGCTTCATCAGTTCAATAAACGCGGCTAGAAAAAGGCGCTTCTCTAGCCGTTCGACCCCGTGAGCGATGAGTCTTTGCAACTCAAATCGAATCCCGGTGCTGCTCATGGGGCGTGAATTGGGCCTGGGGGGTACTGAACGCCAGCTGGTTGAAACCGCTCGGTTTCTTCAAGGGGAACGGTTCCTACCTTACGTCGGATGCTTCCGACCAGAGGGACTCCGTCGTCGCGATCTGGAATCCGTCGGTGTCCCAATTTTGCATCTTCCAGTACACTCATTTCGGTCTTCCGCGGCGCCCAAGGCCGCTATTCAGCTAGTCCGATATATTAGTCAGCACCGCATTCAGGTAGTTCACGCATTCGATGCAACCATGAATATTTTCGCTGTTCCCGTCGCCAAGCTGGCGGGTGTTCCAGCTGTGTTAGCAAGTCAACGCGGACATCGCGATTTGACCGGACAGCACATGAAGAGGTTACTGCGTTTCACCGACCATATTGCCGACACAATCGTGGTGAATAGCGAAGCGATGCGACGTTATCTTATCGGCGACGAGAAAGTATCTGAATCGAAAATCAAGATATGCTACAACGCGATTGATATCGATCGATTTCGAAGGCGAAATAAGGCGCCAATGTGGCCAGGGAAAGTTGTCTTCGGGGTGGTTTGCATGCTTCGCCAGGAGAAGGGTCTTGACACTCTATTGCGAGCTTTTGCGAAGATACCTCGGCATGAGGCCGTTCTGCTGGTGGTAGGCAGTGGTCCCGAAGAATCGCGACTGAAGGCGCTCGCGGCCGAGATTGGCATTCATGGATCATGCCACTTTGAACCGGCAACGGCAGACGTTATTGAGTGGCTCAGCATGATCGATGTATTTGTGTTGCCATCCCGGACCGAAGCGCTATCCAACTCTCTTATGGAAGCTATGGCGTGCAGTTGTTGCTGCGTTGCCTCCCGCGTTGGAGGTAATCCGGAGCTGATCGATGACGAAAAGAACGGGTTGCTGTTCGAAGTAGACAACGTCGGGCATCTGGCCCAACTCATGGGCGACATCGCGTCCGACGGGTCACGTCGAAAGCGCATGGCTCTCGCAGCATCTGCAAAAATGTCGGCGCGATTCACCTATGCGCAGGCGGCGAGTACGATGCAGCAAATCTATGAGTCGGTGCTGCTGGGGAGAACTCGCTGACGTCAGTCTCCAGCGACATCCATCTGCTAAAAAACTTCGAGAGATGCAGGACGTTTTTGATAAGGTCATACTTATCCGAAATCTGCGCCCGGCTGGACTTTGACATTTTCCTTCGAAGTTCTAGCTCATCCATGATTTGAGCAATGCGTGCCGCGAGTTCGTGAACATTCGACGGGGTGAATAAGAATCCGTCTAAGCCGTGACGAATCAGCTCAGGAATACCAGCAATGCGGGGAGCAACACACGGAACTCCGGTCGCCATCGCCTCCATCAGCACAACGGGAGTGCCCTCCGCGAAGCTGGACAGAACGCAGAGATCACTGTTAGCGTAAGACTGTTGCAACTGGTCCTGATTCTTCGTCCCAGAAAATACGACCCTGCCAGTGATTCCAAGCCTTCGCGCTTGTGCTTTGAGATTCGCGCCATCGGGTCCCTCGCCAACCACCGTGAGCCGGACATCTCGTCCTTTCTCGCATAGCATTGCCAGTGCCTCAAGCAAGACGGGATATCCCTTCACGCCGTCAAGCCTGCCGACGGAAATCAGCTCAAACGGTGTGGGATCTTCGCGGAAGTTGCCGATCGGCCAGTTGGAGACATCGACACCAAGCGGCATCACTTCCAATTTGTTCCAGTCGGCCGGATTGGACCAGCGCATTACTTGACTCCGCGCGAAATAGCTTATTGCGCAGACACTCTGAGCCGCCTCGACCTTCTCGCGAAGAGCAAATCCCACGGGATCGTCAAACTCAACCGGACCATGAATGGTCATGGAGACACCAACGTCGAAAATATGACTGAGAATGAAGGCCACTGTCGTCGCAAAGTGTGTGTGGACGAAGTCTATTCCGTCCCTCCGCAACCGGTGTCCCACACAGACCGCCTCCAGGAAATATGCGACCGCGTATGCGCACCGTCGCGGATTGAGACCGCCAAACTGAAGGGCCTTTGCCAAACCGCAGCAATAACGCAGCGGACGGCCCCAAAACGTGGCCAGGTGAGCTTTCAGGAACAGTATCGGTCCGCCACCGAGGATGTACCAAGTGCTGTGGAATTCGTCCAATTCGGCCGGTGATAGCTGGTTACTATCGCGAGTTGGCCTCCGAATCGAAATCGTCTGGATCTCCCATCCTAGTTCCCGCAACTGTCGTACCTCACGCAGCATGTAGGTGTGGCCCAGAGTCGGGTATTCACTCAGCAAATAGGCTAGTTTCATATCGAGATCTTCATCGAAGAACACATCCAGGCTGGTGATCGAACTGCTTTGAAACCGCAGCCTTACTGACCTGCGCATCGATCCGCGCCCCGTTCCACGCCGAACGCATCGAAGTATGCTCAAGGCTGCTCTTCTGGGCATATATCCAGAGATGCCAGCCCCAGCGCGCGGCAACCCGGTCTTCCAACCAGCGCGGCAGTAGTTTCCCGAGACCCGGCAGCCACTTCGGGTTCCAGAACATGACTTGAGTCTTTACACCTTCAAACTGCCAGAATAACTCGCTGGCCGATTCCCTCGAAAAAACTTGGGACAAAGGGTTGTCGGCTCCATCGGTGTTGCGGTTGAGAAAATTCTGATTATCGAAGTACGCACTCGGATCTTGCTGGATCAGCTCCGAATGCCGCCTCAGTTGTTTCTCCGGTTCACGCCATATCTTGCGAACCGCCTTGATGCCAAGCTCCGTTCTTAGCAAGTGTGCACGCAGGCGTCGAACTATTTGTATGTTCATCCGATAGTTAAACGAATTGCGGTGATACAACATAATCACTGCACGGCCACCGGGAGCAAGAACGCGGTACACCTCACGGATAGCCCCAGGCGTGTCCGGCGTGTGATGAAGGACGCCGTGAGAATACACAAGATCAAACAAGTTGTCAGCGAAAGGTAAGCTTTCGGCGTCGCCCTGCACGAATAATCCTTCCAGTTTTGCCAACTGAAATCGACGACGCGAAAGGTCGACAGCTTTCTTCGTTAGGTCAACCGCGAAGTAGCGAGCTCCAGCACGCGCAAACCGCTCCGCGTCGCTGCCGCATCCACAGCCGACTTCGAGCACACGCAACCCGCGAGTTTTCTCGAGCTCCAACGTCGAGAGTAATCGCCTGTGAACTTTATATCTGTGCTCGTCGATGCTTCGGTAGAACCCGGGGGACCCACATGGCTGATTTGTGAACCATGAATCACAGGGCGAGTTCTCCCAAAAGTTGTGAACGAGCCTTTTAACTTGCGACCTGTGGTTCTTGTTTGTTTGAAACACCTCTCTTTGTCGCCCCATTCGGGGATTCTCGGAATTGACTTTGAGCATTGTCGTGCAGTCAAGAATAAGGGGACGTGCTCCGCCGAGCGGTGAGAGAGATCACACTTCAATGGTCGCGCCCTAAGAGCGCACCAGGCGGGCCTCCCGGATTCCGCCGCGCATTACGAAGCATCTTCTCCTAGCGTTGCTTAGGTACCCGGCATATGCAGCGCGTGACCGGGCCCGGCCATAGGGATCAACGTCTGCGCGTGCTCGAAGTCCTCCATCGCCCGCCCGGATTAGCGGGCTGCATCCGAAGAGTCCTTGTTCATGGATAGAGACCCTGAGTACGCTTTGGAGCTCTTCTCAACTATCTTGCGGAGCGGGGTGCAGGATGGTTCATTCGACCATTTCCCGGATTCCGATGACGTGAGGCGTGCCCATACCCAGTTGAAGCTCATTGCAGGGCGTATCCCTGAACATTATCGCAGCCGCGTCGGCCTTAATACCGACAACCCCGTTGCAACTGCTGGATGTCGAATTACTGAAAGCATGCCACTTAATCCAATATCCATCATTTTCCGAAATTCAACATGCCGACAGAGAGGCCGTTGAAGTTTAGAGACGAAGAGAGCGCGGAGGAAATGGTTCTCACGGCGAGAAAGAACATATCTCCATTGAGATCGAGCTCGAGGTTCTGAAGAATGCGGCGCAATCCAGAGATGGCGGGGCGTCCTTCTACTACAACCTCATCGCCAGCGTGGGTCGATACACCCGCGCTAGAAGTGCCGAGCTCTAGCTCCAAAACCAGGTCTCTGGGTGGTTCCTGTTTCGCCGTTTGACGGTTTGTACTCTTCCAGTGCCTCCGGACATTTCGCCAGCTTGGTCGCCCGCACCGGTTCGCCCCGACAGATTTTCTCAAGCGTGTGCTGATTGATTCCCCGGCGCATGAATTCCCGCTTCGGGACCTTTGCGATCCGCGTCCAGTGGTCTGAGTCGACAACGGCGTTTCCTTTTCGCCTGTACTGGATGGCCTTGAAGTCCAGCAGGCTTAAATCGTCGCCCTCTTCCCAATGCTGCTCAGACTCTTTTCCGATGTAGATCGGCGGCCAGTTCGCAACGATTTGTGGCACCGGGTGCACGGGCGTCGGTCGCCCGGATCAGAACCGGGGGCGGCAGGGATGATGGCAAGGAGTGGAGTGGTCCTGGCACAGGATCGCGCGCGAAATGGGCGTGAACCTGGGCGCTGTGCATCGGGCCGCGCACTAGAATGCAGAGTCAAACGCCTCGATTCGGTCGGTGCCAGCCCTTAAACACGTGCCGCGTGCAAAACCGGCGCTCGGCGTGAGCACTGCAGCGGGCTGGGAGTGGACGCGAGCTGCCGTCGGGACTCAGCCAGCGGCGGATCGTCTTTCCCACTCAGTCGAAAAGCACGATTGAGTGGCGCACCCGCATCACCCGCCGTCAGTGGGCAGGCCCGGACATCCGGTTGGTGATGAAATCAGAGATCCGCCTGGCTGCGGGAGGATCCAGGTTCGCCAGCACTGCAACGACGTATCCCGGCGCAGGACAGACCTGAAGATCGCCGTTCATTCCCGGCGCGCCTCCGCCGTGTCCGAAGCAGCGTATGCCGTTGACGACCTTGTCTTCAAAACCATATGCGTAGCGTCCGAATCCTTCGTCCACTTTTCCGGTGGTCAGCAGCTCCGTGTAGTGTGCGTCGAGCAGCTTGTGTTGCTCGAGAGCGTTGGCGAACTTCAGCAGGTCGCCCACAGTCGAATAGCCTCCGCCGGCAGACGTTCCGCGATAAGGAAGCGTGCCGGTGTTCGGCTGCCAGTCTTTGCTGCCGGGTGGCTTCATGTATCCCACACTGCGGTTGGCAACCGTCTTGTCTTCCGGCTCGGAGCCCGAGTCTTTCATTCCGGCGACATCATAGATGTGTGTGTTCACATAGTCGTAATAGTTTTGGCCGCTGACTTTCTCGACCACCAGGCCCAGCAGAATGAAGCCGTAATTGCTGTACTCCCACTTGCTGCCCGGAGGAAACTCCGCCGCGCGGTTGCCGTAGAGTTTCACGTAGTCCTGCAGTGTCTTGAGCTCATTCCGGTGCTTGTCAAAGTCAGGTCCGAAGATGTCACCGGTACCTCCTGTATGCGTTAGCAACTGGTGAAGCGTGACCTTTGAGGCCAGCTCCTTATTGGGATAGTCAGTGAGGTACTTGCATCTGCACTGAGCCTACGCTCGCGTGCGGTGCCCGAACAGCCGGAAAGCAAAGTTGAGGTCCGCAAGTGGCGCCGGGTGCGATGGCGGACCACGCTGAAAGGCGTTTTCTGGGCGGCCCTGGTCGTATATCTCTTCTATTTATTTTTCTCCTGGAATCAGCCTACAGACCCGCTCTACCGTTTAGGGACTGGCCACGGGGCGCTCGTCCTCCGACGGATTCTATTGGCCCCTTTGCTGTATCTGCGCGGCGTAGCTTGGGTGCTAATCACCAGCAGACGCTCGACTTTTCTTCTCGGTCGAGGATATCCACACGGTGTTTGGTTTTACTTTCCGGTTGTTTTTGTTCTGAAATCTCAATCTGCATTTCTGGCCCTGTTGATTCTTTCGTTGCTAGCTGCGCTGAGCCTCAAGTGGCTGGTTCAAACCGATGCTGGAGCACTTCCGTCAGGCGTGGCCATGCATTGGCGAGTCATCTGGGTGAGCTTAATCGTATTTACCGTCGTGTGCATGCTAAACCCCCTTGATATCAGCATCCGGCATTTCAGTGTGCCTTTAATCTTGCTGATCTTGCTGCTCGCGCCGGTTCCCCGAATGCTCGGCGAACTAACCGGGCGAATGCGGGTTCGGGCGGCCGTGGGAGCAGCAGCGGTTGTAATCCTTGCAGCCAGTTGCCTCTTCAACGCCGTGCGTGTTTATCCGCATTACTTTGCCTATATCAATGCGCTGAGCCTCGGACGTCCCGCATACACACTGGTCAACGACTCGAACGTGGATTGGAACCAGACGCTGCCCGAAGTGCAGCGCTTCGTGGAACAACATGGACTAAGCACAATTGATCTGGACGAGTATGGTTTTTCGGATCCCACCGTGTGGGTGCCGGGTGCACAGCTCTGGAATTGCCAAAAACCAGCCGATGAGGACGCAGGAAAGTGGGTAACGCTCTCTGCGAATTTGATTCTGGACGGGCACAACTGTGCCTGGCTAATGCGATATCCTCACGAGGCGCTGGCAGGCGGGAGTATGTATGCCGTGCATCTCCCCCCGCATCTCGAGCGGGCGGGCAGTGTGGGTGGGCCGCCCTTGCCCTCGGCATTTCGAGAGATTGGCGGCTCGCCTTTTAACATACGCGACCTGTTTCTGTACGTCATTCAGCACCCAGATGAACTTCCGCGAGCCATGGAATGGATCCAAGCAGCTTTCAGCGGCTACAACCAACTACAAGCGTCTCCTCCCCGGCCTCCTTGGGAGCGGTAACCTGTTCACTGTTGTCGTCGGCCCAAAAAGGCAATCTTCACGGCCCGGCAAACCGGGCGAGCGCGGCTCCGTCTTTGCGGGCGTAGGAGATGAAGACGCGTGGCTGCTCAGACGGTGGCATGGGGCGACAGGCCATTATCGATCCAGAAGCTGGCGCCGCCAAATAACTGTTTACGATGTCGGCGTGAGTGCTCGGCGCGACCTTCGGGGTCACACCCCAAATACTTGACTTCCCGGTCCTGTGTGGCTGTGCTCAAAATTAGGCCTCCAAGGTCGTTCTCACACCGATCCAGCTCCCAATCGTTCCTAGTTTCCGAGCGGACAGTCATCCGCCCGGAGTCAGTTCGCCACATCGTCAACTTCTACAACGGGACTTCAGGACAACTTCAGGAGCCAGTTTCCGGTGCGGTCGCGGTTCAACGGCCAATGAGTCGACCGCTGAACCGCATGCGCTCATAACTGGTCGTTTGTTCGTCGCTCGTGGGGAACTGGCTCCGGAGAGTCATCGCAGGCAGCGCCATTTCTCGACTCATGCGCGCGCCATTTTGTGCCGAGTGACGGGCTGGATTCTGGTATCACTTCCGATTGCTGATGATCCACTCGGAACTACTTTGGTTTCCCAGAAGCCCGTTATCTCCAGAGTTTGGACACTCGCGACACTTCTACGAGTGGCCGACTACCGACCAGACCTGTTGGGTACTTGCCGTTTCTCAAAACGAATAACGGTATTCCACCCTGAGGATGTCGTTATACCAATCGGCGGATGTGAGCGGTCGTCCGTACCCGATATACACTGAATTGTGCTCACGGAACGCCATGCGAGCGCCTAGTTTTATATTGACGATATTTGTGCCGCTGGCGCTAAAAGTTGGGCCTCCGGTTGATGTGATCTCGGTTTGCTGCCCTCCCGTAACACTCCAACCTATGAGTTCAACCACAGGGGCCAGCCGGAACTTGTCGCCATCGACAAGCGTGTAGCTCGGCCCGATGCCGTAGAAGAAAATGTTACCTGCGAACCCCTGCGAGCCTGTTGTGGGATCTCCTGCTGACCCACCGGTCGGAAGCCAGCCGCCTATCTCCCCTTCGACCGTGAACCGATCGGAAACTGTGCCGTGATACAGAAGTGCTGGCTCAAGGCTGTAATGATTTGTACCCAACCCGTGCAGGGCGTTTCCCGAAGGGAAATAGGTCGTGAGCTGCGCGGTCAGGTAGTTGTGCTCGGTGACCAGCATGGCGTACTTCAGCCCTAACGTTATGTCGCTGATCCCGGCTCCGTTAGAAAACGCTGGCATGGCGTCCCCGGGCGGAACGACACCTGAAGGTTGAAGCCAGCGGATTGGGAGTTCTGCAAAAACGGACAACCGACGTATAGGAGCGTACTCTGCCATGAAGGACAGCGTCTGGAAGTTTACATTGTTGGGGATGCCCGGGCCTGGCCCCGGAGCGTTGGGATCGAAGGGGCCCGGGGGCGGGGGTAGCATCGGATTGCGGTAACAGCCGCACTTCCCATAGATAAACTCGGCACGATCTGGAAATTGATCGTTAAAGGCCGCGTTGAACCGAACCCTGACTTCATTTCCCACGATGGCGTTATCAATGTAGCCGACCATGCTCGATTCGACGGTTGGCCACGTGGTCTCCTGCGGCGTGGTGGCCTTCGTCTTTGCCTTCGGCTTTGCGGCGGGCTTTGGTGCTTGAGTAGCTGGCCCGGTTTGGGCGCCATCGGTTTCCGTGATGCTGGATATCGGCGCCGCGGCCAGAGCGAGTTGGTTTGCCACCGGAGTGGTGTCACTCTGCTGAGCGGCGGCTGCAGCTGCGAAAAGTGCCAAAAGAAGCCAGAATGCGTACTTCAAAATAAGTTCCTTTCGAGCTATGTCCTTGAACATGGACATGGGAAGGTTACTCCGACACCACGGTAACGAGTAGGTTCAAAATCGTAGACCGCCATGACCCGTTCGTTGATCCGTCAAGCTCACATAGCGTGGATCTCGGTAACTGACACCAAGGACTCACCTAAGACCGTGAGGGGCACGCGAAGCGGAGGTTTGCCGCGTGCGTTCTTACTTATTCGTAAAGCCTCAAACTAAAGTTCGACCGAATATATGGTTGTCTTCAAAGCAAATCAATGGCACTAAGGTGGCATGAGGGCAGGATGTATTTGTTCAGATGCAACCAGTTAGTTTGACTGGGGGCGAGCGGGGAACGTCTTTTCCACTTCTCGTTGTAATTCGGGATACGACTTGGCAAGGGCTTCCTTGTCCTCTGCGGATAGCTCAGGAAGGATCTGTGCCAAGCTCTCAAGAGCAGCGATTGCACCTCTCGCATCGCCTGACTTCAGGTTTTTCTCCGCAAGTTCGATGTAGTTCATTGCGAGATTCATGTAAATCACATGGAAGATCGGGTGGTCGCGGGAGGTGTTTTTAGCGCTCAGCTTCTTCAACGTTTCGAACAGCTTGTCGGATTCCTGTTGGGTAACTCTCAATCCTTGCGCTTTCGATATCTCGATACCGAGTTGATGGCTTTTGACGAGTTCTACGGAGAGTGACGGGCTGGGAACCGTAAGTCGCTCAATAAGGTGAAGGGCCTGATGGTTCCTCTCCTTGGCCAGGTCGAATTTCTTCACTGCCGTTAGCAGGATTGCCAGATTGTCGTAGTATTGCGCCAACTCCAGTTGATATTGTCGATTGTCTGGTTGGCTTTGGTTCAGCGCCTCGGCCAAACTGATCGCCTGCTCGTAGAGTCTCTGGGCCGCCTCTGTATCGCGGTGGCTTATCAAGTTTGCAAGGTCGTTGCAGGCGCGGGCCAGCTCCTGGGCAGGCTCTGGAGTCGTTCGATCAATTGCGGTTGGTGGTGGATTTTTGGCCAACGGCTCAAGCAAGCCAATCGCGGAGCGAAAGTCTAACTGGGCTCCCTCCACGTTTTTGCCGTCGTAACGAAGGATTCCGCGATTGTAATAGGTGCGAGCCAACTCCTGCTGATAGAGGGAATTTGCCGGCTCCTCGTCGTGCAATCGCTGCTGCAATGCAAGAGCTTCCTTATACTCACTTTCTCCGGCGGAGAGGCTACAAGGGGCTGCGCCCTTCAATTCCTCGCACCAGGTCCGCAGCGTTTCCCCTAGAAAGTTGTGCACGTAAGCCAGCGCCTGACGGTAGTCTTTGTTGCCCGGGTAATCCCTGACCAGGCCTTCAAAATGAGAAATCGCCTCTCTGTATTCATCCACCGCAACTTCATGCTTATCCAGGAGTCGGTTAATGTCTCCCAGCCGGGAATGTGCCGCAGCCATCTCGCTGCGCATTCCCTGGCTCTTGGAGTCTTGTTTGGCGAAGACCGAGTAGAAGCTTGCCGCTTTATCTAATAATTGTTTCCGAAACTCCTCCAGCTCAGGCAAGTTGCCAGTACCTTGTGCCTGCTGTCGTCCGGCGGACGATAGGCTTTCGTCTACCGCTCTCTTCGCCAACTGCAAGTTGATTTCGGCGCGGTTTTTTTCCCGCATGGCCACAATGGCCAGGATCAGCGAAATTGCTGCCAGAAGAGTCATCATGCCGGCAACCCACTGAATCTGTCTGAGCTTTCTCTTGCGCGCAGTTTCCTTTTCGGCGGCGAGACGGTCCCGCTCCTTCTGGCTGCGATCCAGAAATTCCATGGCCTGAGCAAAGGAAGCGTTGTAGCGCTCACCCCACGCAGGAGTTGGCTGCCAAGTCTGCCGCCACTCCAACATGAGTGCCAGTTCAGGGTCGGTCATCAAACAACACGCGCCCTCCTCTTCCAAAAGTGCATTTTGAACCAGGCGACGGTATCGTCCTGCCGACTCAGCTTCTCGTTCGACCCAGTCCTTCAGCCGGTTCCAGATTCGCATCAGGCTTTCGTGAGAAATGTCGATGATGGTCTCCGGCTCCAGCGGCTCCGGAGAAGGCGGCATCAAGAACGAACGGCTCGGTTTACGAAAGACATCGAGGACGCTGGCCACTTCGGGTGGGGTTGCGTCAGCAATGGCGCAGAGGCTGGCAAAGCTGGTGGGACGACGGATTCCGCGTGCGTCGCTGCCCTTATCGGTGAGGGCCTGAAAGACCACTTCGCAAATCTTTTTCTGGCGCTCCGAGGTCAGTTCGGCAAAAGCTCTTTCGGCATGCTGGTCCAGCGCACGGGCCATCGTGCCAATCGCCTCGTAGTCGGGAAACGAAATGGGCTCGTTGCCGTGCCGCTCGCGTTGCCACTGTGCCCAGGTGCGGTTCAGGGCATGTTGCAAAATGGAGAGTTGGTCGGGGTTGTCGCCGACATCGTTGACCAACCGGGTGAGAAGGACGGGGCTAATCTCTCCACCACCGACCGCGATGGGCCCACTGATCGCAGCTCTTCGCTCGTCCCGTGTGAGACGAGGAACCAGGTATTGTCCCTCGTTGACCGCCTCGGGGAGGCCGGGGAAACGTGCACATTCACCGAGAAAGTCGGAGCGCATCGTCAGAACCACGTAGATTGGGTAATTAGATTTTGCGGCCTCCAGCAGCAAATTCACGAACGCGATTGACGCCTCCTGGGGTCGGTATTCCTCGTTATCGGAAACGGAAGCCTGGCGTCTCCCGTAACGGAATAGCTCCTCGAACTGGTCAACGATCAACAGCAGGTTCACCCGGCCAGCGAGCTGCGCCTGCTCGAAAACGTCGACCACGCCGAGGTTGCTCAACTCCAGAGTGGCTTCGATCATCTCCTCAAGGTTCGCGCCGCGAGCGTCGAGTCCGGTCACTCTGGGCTGGGCCAGAGCACGTGCTAGGGCCCGCATGGGATCGCCGCCCGGGCGGAACTGGGCCATCCGCCATGCCGAACCGGCGCTGGTCATCACGCCACGGCTCAGTGCCGGCCTTAAACCGCAGTTCACCAGTGACGACTTTCCGCAGCCCGAGGTACCGACCACTGCAAGAAAGCGTCTGGCTGCCAGCTTGTCGACGATCACGTCGACTTGGCTTTCCCGGCCAAAGAAGAGGTAGTCCTCTTCCTCGCGGAACGGTCGTAAGCCCGGAAATGGGTTTATAAGACCGATCCCAATCGAGGCGCTCATGGGGTAGATCTCCTGCCTTCGACGGCGGCGACGAACTTCGTCATTTCCGCGTCTGACAAACCTTGGAATCCGTTGATCAGGTTCGGCTCTTCGAGCTCGATCAGCTCGGTCTTACACTCGGTAGTTGGCTCCGCCAGATAGATGTAACTCGCCAACATAGGCTTGGTGCTTCGGAACGCTCTTGCTTTCTTCAGTTCGTTGTCCATGGATCGCTTCCACGCTTCGTCACCGCTGCCGTAGAACAGAATCACCGCGTCGCACTCTGCAAGGAGGTCATGGTTGTTCTGGCGGACGGAGGCGGCATCGCCTTCGAAAAGTGGAATTTGGACGTCCCATCCCAGGCCCTTGAGGAACTTGCGCAAAGGCATGGTCGCGTGCCGGTCGAGTTCATCACAGATCAGATAAATCAGTTTGCTTCCCTGACGTTCCGATGGTGGCGGTTCCGGCTTTTGCAATATCTTGAGCGCGGCGCGTACAACTTCCTTGAGAGCTTCCGTGTCCCCCGTGATCAAGTCGGCGCCAGCTTGAAGCTCCGTATCCGTCAAGAGCCTGTCGATGAACGCCTGTTGCGCCGCCGATTCTGCCCTGGTCCCTTCCGGCAGCGACATGATTCGGCGGAAGCCGCCCTTCTTGTAACGTTCGATGGCCAACTCATTCTGCAAGACGGTTCCTGGCTTCTCGCTGTGGCCGTCGGGAACGACACCGCACTTTGAGCCCACCAAGTGAATCGACATCTCACATCGATCCAAAAATTCCTTCACGGCGGCAATGTATTCCTCTTCCGAGCGAGGCAATTGAATGTCCGGGAATACCGGATAGCCATGAACTCGCAGCTCCGATTCCAGGGCCTCACGCGCGTCGCGACGATCAAAACTGCATTCAGCTAGATAGATGGGCAATTTCGGGGTCGTCGAGCTAGCTTCCCTGGGGTTGTCCGCGGCCGAAGCGGGGTGCTCGAGCGTCTTGATCAACTGCGCGACGTCAAAAGACAATTTAGCTAACTTGAGATTGTATTTCCGAGTGTATTCCTCGCCATATGCAGAGTCCAACTCAAGAGGAACGTGCTGTTCGTCGAACTCGTAGAAGGAGTATCCCAGCGCCTCCCTCATCACCTGCGGGAGCGCTCCTTCATCGTCAACAGGCAATTTGATGACCTTGATGACCCGAGACTTGTTGCCGACCACCAGTCCTCCAGTTTTCTCCGCACACTTGCAAAATTCTTGCACTTCACGCGTGCACCACTCTGACGCTGCATAGCGCGGAGTCAGTATGGAAATGAGCAGCTCGGTCTTGGGGAATTGCTCAATGATTTCAGCGGCGAATATATCGTTGCCAGTGAGCTTGTAATCTCTCCAGATCTCCGCTTTTCGGCCAATCCTCATGCTGAGCATGGCTTCCAGGGTGCTGTGGAAGTGGGTAATCCATCCCTGCTGGTTTTCGGTGAGCGGGACGTTGTCTATATGCGCGTAGCTGATGAACAAGTGGCGCTGAAATTCCATATCGATTAATCGACATCTTGCCGCAGACACCTGTCCGTCGAGCCACACGGCCCTGTGGACTGGCGGCCGCTCATGTGCTGACTTGGTTCGCTGATCTGCGGATTCGTCGTGACTCCATTCAGTCTGTGTCCAGTGACTGGATTGTAATGGTTTGCACACTTGATATCACAAGTTCGTTTTGACGGCGAAACCGAAAAACCGAGTGATGAAGACGCGAGAGGGTTATTTCCGAGAGGAGAGTCGGGCAGCTGGATGATCGCGTGGTGGATGGTTCATTCAGTTTTTGTGCAATCTCGTCTGCCTGCTTGTGCCTCGAACCCGAAAAGCTTGCACAAACGAATCGGATTTATAAGCAGCCTTGAGCTTCTGAGCTCCTAACAGGAAGTGCCAGCAGCGGCTGCCAACAAGCACGATGGGCCAACAGTCCGCAGAACAAATCGGTATCCTCATGCTCGCGCGAACCGTGATCAGAGCGAGGCGCGGCTTGCACACCAGTGCCACACTGAAGTGCCACGGTGCTGAAATACATTGCTCCGTCGTCGCCGGGAGACCGACGATCTCCAGAAATCGTCCGGTGTCCATAAATATTCTCTCCTCTTCCGCTCAGCGGTCTCCTATGAATGTCACTCGACGAGAACAGTGCATCGCATGAATTGGCGGCGTATCGGCAAGAAAAGTCGGTACCCTGAAGGCCGATCAGTGATCGTAGATGTGTGATCGGCAAACCGGTGATCGGCCGGAAACGGGCTCCGAGGAGATGAGAGCGGCATCGATGGCCGGAGAGTTGGGTCCGAAACCCAACGGTCGGGCAGCCGACGCCCGCGCCCGCCATCTCCTTTGATGGGCCGCTTTGGGAGCCTGGCCCAAGGGTCTCGCGAGTGCCCTAACGGATCAGGTAGCTGCACCGTGGTGAAAAACCGGTTTCCCCGTGTTGGCGCGCCAAACTGCTATTTCGCCCACGGGGCGCTTACGAGCATGTCCCGCCGGTCTTGCCGTCCCTTCACCCACTTTGCATAATGGCGCTCGGTAGTGGTCCCGGCTCGAGGTGTCGACGGGTTTGACATTCGCTCGAGAGGGGCGCCTTTTAATGTTCCCGAGTTCGGGCGGCCGGTGAGAATGCCCAGTCACGCGCTTCACAGCATTCGGCGGTCTGGAATAAGACGGTCCCGGGGGGGGTTTTGAGGGCACAAAACCTACCGCGCCGGGCCGCAGACAACGCGCTCTATACGCGCTCTATTTGTTGGTTTACCACTGCTTTTAATGGTCTTAGGTGTCATCCGCTGACCTGCATGTCGTTGAAAATCCGTTTAACTGATGATTCGAGTCCTACCTGAGGAGCCATTTTATGCAGTAAACATAAGGCTTCGAGCGATACCCGATTCGGGGCCTCTTTGGCAAGCGGGATCTGTGTTACCCCTGTGCTACCGCCAGGCTGGAATCTCCGGTTTCCGGTTCAAAGTCCTTCCGAGCTAGATAGACGTCATGCGAGCGCCTCTCACGGAAGAAGTCTCGAAATTCCACTCGGAATGGTCGCTGCCCCTAAAACCAGGACAAGTTCATTTCACTGCTGGCGATGGACTGCGCACGATTTGTAATTAGATCTGACGTGGCACCCTAGACGACCAGCGTCCGAACGCACATCCTGATCCCTGGCTCACGTCGACCCGGCTTTCGAGATGCCCACAGCCGTGGCCACAGAGGCCGGGACCTTTGCCGTGTCAATCTAGCTCGGTCGTGTTTTCAATGACTTACAGTGCGTGGAGAGTGCCTAAATGCACACAAGTTGTGCAAGACTTCGCTCTCTGTGGGTTGGATTGTGGGTTGAGAAACTCGGCGATCTCGTTGTGCGCCGGAGGCTATTCCAACCCTACAGCGACCATGTAGTAAGACCGAAAGGCTGCCCTGTCCTGGCGCTTCGTAGATGTAACCTCATGTCGAACGTTGTTTGCTTTCCATGCAGCGCGGCTTTGCGTGCTGTTCATCGGTCGGAGTGAGATTTGCACCTGACAACAAAGAATCAGCGGTGCTAGAGTCTGCCTCATGGCAACGCAATACGAGATCGAACAACTTCAAGCGGCACTGGAGCGAGCCAGAGGTCAGCTTGCGATGCTGGAAGCATCCGCAGGCATCGAACCTACTGACACTGAAGCCCGTAGACGGATCAAGAAAGCCGCAACGCGGATTGAAGTGCTTTCAGCCAAATTAGCCAAGCTGGGCGTGAAGCCGTAAACATCCAGAGATCCGGATAGAGCTAAGTAGCAAAGACACCTACTTGCCCAATCACCCTCTCGAAACGGTCTCGGCAAGCTCTTGATAGGCCTGCGATTGAAAGCAGGTAGCAAACTCGATCGCAGCGTATTCTTTGGGTCAGCGTAATCGCTTTGCAGATAGAATGACTGGTTATCCCTTTGCAGCAGCGGGAGGGGACTCGCATGTCACCCGTCGAAGCAACTGGAGACATTCACCTCAATTCGGTCCTGATCGCGACTGATTTCTCGGAAGCGTCGGCGAAGGCGCTTCGCCATGCGCTCGCCATTGCCCGCCACTGTAGGGCGAAATTCTACCTTGCCCACGTGGTCTCCTCCCTGGGATTCACTCTGGTCGGCACGGACGCAGTATTTGCGGCCGCTGAGGCGGTGCGCAGGGACGCTCGCCAGTTGGAGGGCCGGCTCATTCAAGGCGGGGCACTCGCCGGTCTGCCTCATGAGGTGATTGTCGTCCAGGGTGATGTATGGGGAGAGCTGGAAGCCGTAGTCAGGCGAGAAAAAGTGGATTTGGTGGTCATCGGTACCCACGCTCGTCGAGGTCTGGGGAAGTTGCTGCTTGGCTCGGTGGCGGAAAAGATCTTTCGTCAGGCCGAGTGCCTGGTTCTGACCGTTGGCCCTGGATCCCTCCAAGATTCCCCAGTCGGGGGCAGTCGACCAATTCGGCCCTTTTTGTTCGCTACAGACTTTAGTCGAAGTTCCTTGCGCGCCTTTCCCTATGCCATTTCGGCTGCCAATCACTTCGGAACAAGGCTCGTTTTGCTCCATGTGGTTCCCGCAGTGCCGATGCCGGAGGGCTTGAATCGGCCCACGGCGGACGATGTCATGCTGGTGCGTGAGAATGCTCGCACGGCCCGCCTCGAGCGGTTGGCGGAAACGATAAAGCCGAATCCGAAGCCGGCGGTCGAACCTGAATTTTTAGTCGAGTTCGGCTCGCCAAGCGAAGAAATTTTGCGAGTGGCAAAAGACCTCAAAGCCGACGCGATCATTTTGGGCTTGCATCAAAGGATCCACATTGACACGGCCTCCCATATGCCGTGGGCGACTGCCTACGAGGTGGTTTGTGGCGCCAGTTGCTCCGTCCTGACGGTGAGGAATTGAAGCAGAAGCGCCTGATAGGTCGCGGAAAGAGTTGAGAATGCAGTCTCCCTGCAGACCGGATGCCGCGAGAAATGATGATAAGGTGCAGGGTGTTTGGAAAGCACGGCTTCAGCTTCAGCCGTGCCTACGCAGGACAGTATTACCTCCCCTTTCCCCCGAAGCTTGCTAATCCGACCGCTCGCTTCACCGAGATCACCCAGCGATACCCCCGACTACAAAGGGCGTCTGACACGAAACGTCGCTTCCCCCTGCCGGGACGAATCGTATTCGGTTTGCTGACTCGTCACATTGGCGAAATACCGACACTGTGCGAGAAGTAAGAGTTTCTCGATATCAGCAGAATGGGTGTGGGGTGAGGAGTTAAGCCTGTTGTGACCCCGAAAGATAATGGAAGCCAAACTGCATCCCGATGTTGTCGCCTGAATTCAGAAGGCACCACACGGAGAAACCTGAAATGACTAACACGGTGTCGTGGGTGGATCGCAGGCTGCTAACCGCTGTCCGTCGAATCGCGGGATCGGCTGATGTTCGCGTGGCGCTGCAGCGAAAGGGCGCTCCAGGACCACAGGCAATCTCGGAAACTCCGACCATTTGGGTCGCGAATCGGCGTACGCTGGCTTCATTGCTTTTGGATCCTGAAGTGAGCTTTGGTGATGCCTACAGCGATGGCCGTCTTGAAATTGAGGGCAATATCGTTTCGGTGCTTGAGACCTCTTCGAATCGCCCTCACAGACCTCGGGTTGGAACTCGGTATTGGTGTCCGCATGGCTGAAGTGGATCCAATCGAATTCACTTCATGGGTCACACAAAAACATCCACCACCATTACGATCTCCCGACAGATTTCTACAAGCTTTGGCTCGATCCCGAAATGGTTTACACGTGCGCGTATTTTCCTGATCGCACGGCACCGTTGGAAGAAGCACAACGCGCGAAGCTCGATCTGGTTTGCCAGAAACTTTGGTTGCAACCGGGCGAGATAGTGGCCGAGGCCGGCTGCGGGTGGGGGGGACTCTCCTTGCACATGGCCAAACACTACGGTGTGCGGGTAAGAGCATTCAATATCTCCCACGAACAGATTATGTTCGCCCGGAAAAGAGCTAAAGAAGAAGGCCTCACCTCCCAGGTCGAATTTATTGAGGAAGACTATCGCAATATTCGGGGCCGCTTCGACGCCTTCGTGTCGCTCGGAATGGTCGAGCACGTAGGAGCGGAGCACTACAACCACATGGGGCGAGTGATTCACCGGGTAATCGGCGATTCCGGCCGTGGCCTGCTTCATTTCATCGGACGAAATTACCCTCAGCCGCTCAGCGTGTGGATTCGGAAACGGATCTTCCCGGGGGCATATCCACCTGCACTCCGGGAAGCGATGCAGATATTCGAACCGTGCGATTTTAGTGTGCTGGATGTCGAGAACCTTCGACCCCATTACGCCAAGACCCTGGAATGTTGGCTGCGCAAATTCGAGCGCTCTTATCAAACCGTAGCCCAGAGACTCGGACTCGATTTCGCCAGAATGTGGCGTCTCTACTTAGCGGGCTCGATTGCTGCATTCAACGTCGGGGCGCTTCAACTTTTTCAAATCGTGTTTGCTGGTCGCGAATGCCAAGGGATTCCCTGGACCAGGTCCTATCTTGGCAACGAGACCGCAGCACCGCGACAACAGGACCAGCCATGGATTCATGCGATGTCCTGATTGTGGGCGCCTGATTTGCGAGATAATTCGACTTCCCAATAAGCCGAGATGTTCTCGAATCGGTGGCGCAGTATTTGCCATCACCAATGCGCAACGCCTCTATGGGCCAGTATGAAACTCACTGAATACCGCAAGAAGCGTTGTTTCGGCACGACACCGGAGCCGCGCGGTGCAGACGAAGTCGAGAAAGGAACTGCATCGCTCATTTACGCTATACAAAAACATATGTCCTCACACTTGCACTACGATTTTCGTCTGGAATGGAGAGGCGTACTCCTTTCCTGGGCCGTGCTGAAGGGTCCTTCGCTCGATCCGTCGGTGAAGCGCCTCGCGATACAGACGGAAGATCATCCGATCGAGTATTCCGATTCGAAGGCGTGATTCCCGCGGGTCAATATGGAGCCGGAACGGTTATGTTGTGGGACAACGGAACCTGGGAGCCCGATGACGCCGATGTGGACGCTTCTTTGCGGAAGGGTGAGATCAAGTTTAGGCTTCGGGGCAAGAAGCTCCAAGGTTCGTGGGTCCTGGTTCGCACCCGCGGCTTTGGCAAGAATCCTCTTCGGTCCGCGTGGCTCCTTATCAAACATCGCGATCGATATGCATCCGAGAAGGACGTGACGCAGGAGGAGCCGCGGTCCGTAGCGAGCCGACGCCTCCTGGCAGACATCGCACGGGACGGAGGGGGCGATGTCGAAAGAGCTGCGCAGGGAGATCCAGATGGAAAGGGGCGAACCCCGGCGAGAGCGAAGTCGGCATCAGGGCAAACAAGGCGAACATCTTGAAGAACCGGATTCCATATCGCGTTCAGCCCATGCTGGCCACGCTCGTTCCCGAGCCATTCGACAAGCCAGGTTGGGTCTATGAGGAGAAATGCGACGGCGACAGAATGCTCGCGTACAAGGAAGAGGACCGAATCCATTTGCTATCCAGAAATGGAATAGACCGCACGAGCAAGTACCCCCGAATTGCGGCGGCCCTCCAAATTCTTAAGGCCGTCACCCTGCTTCTCGATGGCGAGGTCGTTGTCTTCGACAAGAAGGGGGTCTCCCGGTTCCAGCTCCTCCAGCAGGACAAGGGCGAGCCGGTGTATGCCCTGTTTGACTGCCTTTTTCATGATGGCAGAGATCTACGACGTGAACCGTTGTCGATGCGACGCGAGATGATGGAGAAATCAATCGGATCGAACAACGTGCTGTTGCCATCCCGCCGACTCGCAGCCAACGGTCTTGCGGCTTTTCGCATAGCACAGCGCCGGGGATACGAGGGATTGGTCGCCAAAGATCTTTCCGCTCCGTACGTTGAAGCGCGCTCCACCAAGTGGCTGAAAGTGAAGGTTCACCAGGAGAATGAGTTCGTGATCGCCGGCTTCACCAAGCCGGCCGGCGCGCGGCAACATTTTGGCGCCCTTCTGCTCGGCGCTTATGACGAGGGCGGCACGCTACGCTACGTCGGCAAAGTGGGAACCGGATTCGACCGGAAAGCTCTTGCCGCGCTGTACGAGAAGTTCCAACCGTTGGTGAGATCGCAACCCTCGGTGGTTGATCCTCCGCGCGAGAAAGGGGTGGTTTTTTTGGCACTGCGGCTCGTTGCTCAAATCTCCTTTCAGGAATGGACCGCAGACAAGAAGCTGCGCCAGCCGGTTTTTCTGGGCCTGCGCGACGACAAACGTCCTCAGGACGTGCTCTTGCCGGAGGTGCGCGCATGAAGAGGAGCAAGATGCCGGGACCTGTGCCGGGGAAGTTGCCGATCGCAGTATCGCATCCCGACAAGGTTTTCTGGCCGGAAGAGGGCTACACGAAGCTGGACCTGGTTGAGTACTACAACGCGATCTTCCCCAATCTCGCACCCTATGTGAAGGATCGCATGCTGTCGCTTGAGCGCTGCCCCGATGGAATGCAAGGCGAATGCTTCTATCAAAAACAGAAACCAATGGGAATGCCTCCAGGTACCCCAACCAAGCGGATCGCGCATGCCGACAATTCTGGCAAATTTACCGATTACGTGGTCGGCGGCTCTTTAATCACCCAGCTTGCGCTGGCGAACTTGGGTTGCATTGCGGTGCACGTGATGGGCACCCGCGCGGAGTCGCCACGGCAGCCGGACTGGGTATGTTTTGATCTGGATCCCGAGTCCGGAAAATTCTCGGACGCGGCACGCGCTGGATTGCATATAAAAGCTGCTTTGGACGACTTGAAGCTAAGGTCCTACGCCAAGACTACGGGTAGCCGGGGTATTCATGTAATGGTCCCGCTCCGCACTGGACCGGATGCGGACGAAGTCCTCGCATTCGCCGAGTCGTTTGTCGCTCGCGTGGCGGCCGCGCACCCGGATGAATTGACGGTCGAACGTTCGATCGCAGCGAGACGCGGTCGCGTCTACCTGGATCCATTTCGGAACGGCTTTGGTCAGACCGTGGCGGCACCCTATTCCGTACGGCGGCGCGAGAAAGCTCCCATTTCGACCCCATTGGAGTGGTCGGAGGTCACGCCCACCCTGATCCCTTCCGATTTTAATATGGGGAACTTCGCCAATCGGCTCAAGCGCGCCGATCCTTGGAGCGATTTCTTTGAGAATCGACAGCCGCTCAAAGATGCTGCCCGATTACTCAATTAGCCGTGACTATAGCGACGGCTACGTATACGTCAGTTGATCGCTTGGCCTGTGGCCCCCGCTACTGTTCGAGCGCCGTCGCGTGAACTTGCCAGGCGGCACCGGAACTTCGGAGCTCTCCATCGCAGGCAATCGTCTAGCGATAAGGCCAACGCCAAAGAGCGTCTCAGAAGCTCAGCGGCCCAACTCTTGGCATGACACCTCCATGTGGGCACCATCGGCAGGAGGTTCAGGACTGGGGCAGTCCGCCAGGGCCTCTTTCACGACATTACCGCTCACCGTCTCTTGCTTTAACAGTTGCTTGGCCAATCTCTCCAGCGCTGAGCGATGCGTCTTCAACAATTCCTGGGCACGCTCGTATTGTTCAGTCACGAGGCGCTGGACTTCTCCGTCGATCACCTGACGAGTTTCTGGGCTAATCTGACTGTTGTCCTCGATCGATCCCCCCAGGTATTGGAGCTGTTGACCTGCGTAGCGCACGGAGCCGAGCTTATCGCTCATGCCAAATTCTGTGACCATACGGCGGGCCAGTTCAGTTGCTCGCATAATGTCGTCGCTGGCCCCGGTGCTGATTGTCCGGAACTCCACCATCTCGGCGGCCCGCCCGCCCAACATCACGGCAATCCGGTCCTGCAGTTCGTCGATCGTGAGCAGATATCGGTCTTCGGTTGGCATCTGCATGGTGTAGCCCAAGGCACCACGGCTGTGTGGAACGATGCTGATTTTGCTGACCGGTTCGCAATGCGGTACCAACTCAGCCACCAATGCGTGGCCGGACTCGTGGTATGCAACCGTGGTTCGTTCCTGCTCGTTCATCACCCGACTCTTTTTCTCGGAACCTGCAATCACTCGTTCAATAGCGGCCTCGAAATCACTCAATGTGACTGCTGCAGCTTTGTGCCGGGCAGCGAAGGAGTGCCGCCTCATTCATGGCATTCGCCAGATCGGCGCCACTGAATCCTGCTGTCATCCGGGCGGCCCGCTCCAGGTCAAAGTCCGCCGCCAGCTTTACATTCTTGCCATGGATTCGGAGGATCTGCACTCGACCGACGAGGTCCGGATTGCCAATGGCTATCTGGCGGTCAAAGCGACCCGCGCGTAGAAGTGCCGGGTCTAGTACCTCCGGACGGTTAGTGGCAGCCATGATGATTACCGGGGCGCTGGCGTCAGTTTTAAACCCGTCAATCTCGGCCAGCAACTGGTTCAGGGTCTGCTCACGCTCGTCGTTGCTGCCCAGGCGCATTACACCTCCCCGGCTTTGACCAATGGCGTCAATCCCGTCAATGAACACGATTGCAGGAGCTGCTTTGCGCGCCTGCTCGAACAGGTCTCGCACGCGTGCTGCGCCAACCCCTACAAACATCTCAACGAATTCGGAACCGCTAGTCTCGAAGAAAGCGACCTGGGCCTCGCCGGCGGTGGCTTTAGCGAGCAGTGTCTTGCCTGTGCCCGGCGGGCCGACCAGCAATACGCCCTTGGGAATATGCCCACCAGTTGGGCAAATTCCTCGGGCGCCTTCAAAAACTGAATAATCTCTTGAAGCTCGGCAATGGCTTCATCCGCCCCGCCCACATCCCTGTATGTAACCGTAATGTCCTCGGGCTTGACCGCGATCGCCTTGCTTTTGCCGACTCCAAAGATGCCGCCCAGTCCACTGCCCGTGCCCGTACCCGCTCGCCGATAAGCCATATACCAGAAACCACCGAGCAGCGCGAGCGGCAGAAGGTTCAACAGAATTCCAGCGAGGGGGCTCGGCGGGTGCTCGAAGCGGTAAGTGACGTTTGCGTTTTGTAACTCTTCAATCAGCTTGGGGTCGCCCGCAGGCGACGGCACGGTATTGAATGGGACAGTCGCAGGAGATTCTCCCGGTTTAGAGTTTTTCATCTGATCGACGATGCCCCGTTCTCCGATGGTTAGTTCTGCGATCTGCGCATCAGCCAGCTTCTTCTTGAACTCGCTGTAAGGCATTTCTGTGGTGCGGGTCAGAGGAGTAAAGACAAATGACTGGAACAGCCACAAGAGAATCAGGCTCGTGATCAAGTAGCTGATGCCGAAACGAAACTGGCGTCGACTTTGGTCCTGGCGTTTTTGTTCATCATTGGGATTGTGTTTTTTGGGTGACGGTTCCGGTTCATTCACGATCCACCTCCGCTACCCGCGGTTTCGCTGGCAAGTACGCTACTTGGCCGCCGTCAGCACCGGCTGAAGTTCGACAGAAGCCAGGGATACCCCCCGTTTGTCGTCGGCTCGCGTATCGTCGCGGTCAGGGGACAGGCGACCACTCCGGCCGCTCCTCTGGCAGGTTGGTCACTTTCGTCAGTCGAGCGGCGACCTTGCTTCCGGGATGGCCCACAACACTCGCCGTTGCTACTAGAGCGTTCTCTTCCACGGTTCCGGAGAATTCCAGCTCGTAGTCGTCCTGCGTACCGGTTACGTCGAATCCGGGAGCAAACGGGTGTGCGGAAATGTTCCCTTTAACTTCGGAATCGCCGTCATAATTCCCCATAAACGTGTGTCCGCTGTCGCCGCCAAATATTCTCCCGTTCGTGAATATCAACCCGCCGGTGCTTACTCCCTTAGCCCCGTTGAATTCCACAGTCCAGAATGTCTCATCCATTTTTTGATCCCTCGATACTCCGGCTCAATTCCGTCTCCGAGCCATGCTCGGAGGTGGACTCCATTGAGTTCATACCGTGTGCAGCCACGATCTGTTGAACCGTCGAACGCATCATCGCCTCCGTCGCGATCAGTTCAACTCCCGTCCTGGCCATCTCGGTCAAAAGCGCCCTACCCTGATCATCTATGAAGTCCACACGGTCCAAATCCACACAGAAGATCTTGTTAGTCGCGTGACCGCTGGTTGATCTCCAGCATTTCTCCAATTCTTCGACCCAGGGTCCCTTTAGCTTGCCTTCGACCCGAAATACTACCCGGTCGTCCCGCTCTTCAATCGTTACCCGTAGCATGATGCCCTCGCATACCTCATCTACAGGTTTTTCGAGTGCATCCGAACGACCAAGCGAGAAAAACCGCCCCTGTGTTTGCAAGCTGTTCTATACATGAGGCTTATCGCCGACACGGCGGATATTATGTTTCACCGATGGCTGCTCCGCGGCGCCGATGATGACATCCCGTCAGACTGACGAGGAGGCTACGGGTTCTGAAAAGGGCTCGGAGAACGTGGCGGACTACTGTGCCAATGCCAAACCGCCGCTCCTGGTCTTGTGTCGTCACTGCGGCGAGATAACGCCGATTCTCTGCTGATCTGCTCGTCACGAAGGATTTTCCCCCAGCACGAGAGAGCCGCAACTAACTTTGTTTTCCGGCAAATACAGAAAAAACGGGAATCAGGAGGACATTGGTCGCTATCGTGCTGGTTCATGTACAGGTGTTCGGCTAGTAGCTCAAGCCGAGGATAGGAGATGACTTATGGACCGCATGGTAGTGGTGGTTTTTGACAATGAAACCAAGGCGTACGAAGGGAAAAAGGCGCTCATGCAACTGGACGCCGAAGGCAGCATCAATGTCTACGCGCATGTGGTGTTGACAAAGCACGCAGATGGCTCAGCCACAATCAAGCAAGAAGATGACTATGGACCGATTGGCACTCTGAGCGGTACGGCTCTCGGCTTCCTGATTGGTCTGCTGGGCGGCCCGGTAGGTGCGCTTATCGGCACTACCGCAGGGCTGGCTGGCGGAATGTTCTTTGACCTGAACAATGCCCGGGTTGGCGACGATTTCATCGATGACGTGACCAAGGTTCTGTTACCGAACCGAGTCTGGACGAGATGGATCTTATGTGGGTTCCCGTTGAACGGGACTGGCGGCTGAATGAAAGACATTACGGGGCGTTGCAGGGCCTCAACAAAGCTGAGACGGCAGCGAAATATGGCGAACAACAGGTGAAGCTCTGGCGCCGGAGTTGCGATGTTCGTCCGCAAATGTGAGTAATTCGGCCGGGTTCGAATCCCATCAGGCGCGCACAGGTTGCATCCGCAGCGACCGGGTCATCCGCCAGCACGATAGTTCCCAGACGACGAGACGTGCCGTTAAGCGGGCCGTTTCCTTCCATTGCTAAGATGCCGTCCGCAATGACGAAGTGAACCGGAATGGTCGCGCACAGGTCGAGGATGCTTTCCTGGATGCCTTTCCAATGCAGGATATTCTTCGGCCATCCGTATCTCGCACCTGGCACAACACCAAACATGTTCTTCATGCTAAGAGTGACACCCGACCAGTGGTGGGTCTTGATCTTGGGCATGGAGACCAGGAAATCCGCTTCCAGCACGGTTCGGGGAAGCCAGAGTTCCCGCATGCCCGTATAGCTCGCGCGTAGTGGGGTGCGAATAAGCTCGTCGCGATTCAGGTCGACGAATCGAATCTTTTCGTCTCGAAGACAATGCTCATAGCCACTCTGTGAGAGCACGAGCTGCGTGTCTCGCTGATGCCCTGGTCCCTCTGCCACCAGCACGGACTTGGCGCCGAGGCGGCGGAATGATTCGACGGCTGCACGGACCAGCAATGGATGCGTATTGATTGCATTGCCTGGAATGCAATCGACTAGGTTGGGCTTGAGGAGCACCGTCTTGCCTCGGACATCAATCAGAAAGAGGCGGAGGCCTGCGGTCAGAATTTGGTCAAGCTGTTGGGAGTATTGCTGCGCATTGAGGATCGCGACTCGGGATCGCTTCGGTCGTTGATCCAAATGATATTTGGGCAGAAGGAAAGGAGCGGTGACCGTTGTGCCCGCCGCCAGAGCCGCGCTGCCAATTAGAAAGTCTCGACGAGTGACGATCACTGTCCGACTCCTAAGGCCGACAAGGTGCGTCCGTAGTCCAGGGCAAGGCAGACCAGAGCCAGCGTGCCGGTGTCCTCAAGGCTTGCGAGATCAGGAAATGCAACAAGAGAACTGCGAAGCCGGGCAATCGGCCGGCGGTGAGCAGCAAGCGCGAGAATTGCCCAGCTGAGACTCCATGCTACCGTAAGAGTCGCCGCAACCCGTTCCAAATACTGAACCCCGTTTTGCACGATCGGGTGCTGTCCTCGATCACTCAAGGCCAGAAGTGCAATTGCCGTATCGTCAGGATGCGGTGCAAGGGCAGCTCCATAGACGACTCCGTTCCCGGCGTTCCAGCCACCATCAGGGCAGGCACGATCAAGCAGCATCTCGACCCCACGCTCAACGCGGAACGGGAGGTGCTCCAGATCGCCACAAGAACAGGGGATCTGCTTCAGGGCAAGGACTGCGAATGCGGTTGGAACGACCCAACTGACCGTGTCCGGAAACCATGGCCAGCCGTACTTGTCGGGGTCGAAACGAACGTGGCGATCGGCGGTACGAAATTTCCATTTCCAGAACCAATTCGATTCCTTGCCGGCACAATTCAGCAGCCAGTGGAGGCCCTGTAACCTTGCGGGTATCGCCGGCGAGAGATCACGAAGAGCCATCACCGCGAGCGAAGTGACCCAGCCACCCTCCTGATCGTCTCCGGGGAATACTGGCCAACTGCCATTAGGGCTCTGGGTACGCAAGAGAAAGTCCTGAGCACGTTCGTGTCGCCTACAGGCGCCGAGCCGAGGGCGAGCGCGGAGTAGCACGTCGGCTCAATGGCTGGCTGTGAAGACGATGCAAGGGCAGCCCATCCTCCACACGGGAGTTGTCGTAGGGAAAGTTCCGCCAATTGGGTGCTGAGTACAACGAGGTCGGTCGTCACAGTGGGCACTTTGTAATGCGAAATCTCTATGCTGTCAAAACGCAGCGCCACGACGGCGATTTGTCGGCTACAAGTCCAGCCATTGTGCCGTTAGAAAGCCGGAGAATTAGTTTCCCAGTCAAAGTGTGATTGGTGAAATAAAGTTGGCGAGCACGGTGCGAACGAAGCCGTTACGGACAGCCCGGCCTACGGAATCACATGGCAGTGTCCAAACCCAGCCGCGGAAAAGCGGCCAGTTCCCCAGTCAAAGTGTGATTGGTGAAATAAATCTCTGACTTCTGAGTTTCACGTTCCGATTGAAGCCGCAGATCTGCTGGCATGAGACGGCAAGTGAACAGAATCAGGGTCTTAGACCTAAGAAAACGTATTTGCGCTTCGAACCCGCGCTCTAGGCGTCGAACCGAACCAACATATAAGGCTGCCGAATTGCCGCAAAAGCTCCGCATCAGCAAATGCAAAAGAAGCGCTTCCGTTGTAGTTTTCACGACGAAAGGAAGCCGACGTGTTCTCGTCTGCAAGCGAACTTGCCGCAAAGCTGCGTGCAGCACGCTACATCATCGATCCAGTCACCCTGGAAGTGGTGTACCTGGCGGCCCGTGTGCGCAAGCCACTGCTGGTGGAAGGTCCGCCAGGATGTGGCAAGACCGAGCTGGCCTATTATGTTGCGCTGCGATTTATGTTCTGCCGGGGATCAGAATCGAAGTCAGATCAGCGTTTCTCCGCTTTTCGTCTCTACATAAACGTGGCTACTTGGATACTGAGTGGACCACTCTCAAAGGAGATCCACTCATGTTTGAACAGCTTTTGCAAAGACCTCATCACCTGGCACGTCATCGGACGGGGCCGTACTCGAAAGAGCGTCAGCTTTATCTTTCCCACCTCATTGCGGAGGGCCGCGCCAGAAACACACTGAAGCAAGTGGCCTGCCTGCTGCTTAGCATTGCGCGATACCTCTCGATTGATCGAGACGGTGTCACGATGGAGGAGATCGAAGCTGCCGCCGAACGATGGCTTTGTTCGCCGCACCACAAATACTCCTCCATCCGGAGTCGCCGTGGAGCCAAGACTGCATTCATTTTTCACGCGTCCAAGTGGCTGCGGCTCCTCGGGCGACTGCACCATCCATTAGCGCAATCTCGCTTTGCATCGGAGCTTGAAGCTTTTCTCCGATTCCAGCGGGACGAGCGAGGATTGGCACCGAGCACAGTTTCGCGGCGACAGAAGCACGTGCAACAGTTTCTTATATCTGTTGCACCACATGCCAAGATTCTGAAGCGATTGAGTACCGCAGACATCTCCCAGTATCTCCGTTGTGCAGTGACGCGGGGCTGGGCTCGAAGCACCATCGCTCTACACATAGATTCCCTGCGGGCATTCTTCCGATTTTCAGAATGCAAGAAATGGTGTACGCCCGGTCTGGCGGAAACCATCGATTCGCCACGGGTCTATCGTCATGAGCACCTGCCACGCGGTCCGCAGTGGGGTGACGTGCAGCGCCTGGTGGCAGCGTCGAAGGGATGCACGCCGACCGACATCCGCGATCGGGCCATGCTGCTGCTTTGCGCCGTTTACGGCCTCCGTAACAGCGAGGTTCGCCTGCTTCGTTTAGAAGATCTCGACTGGGTGCAGGAAACGATCCTCGTGGCACGGTCGAAACAACGCAAAAGTCAGCTCTATCCTTTGGTTCAGGAAGTCGGCATGGCAACCTTGCGATATCTCCGCGAGGCCCGGCCTCGCACTGATCGACGCGAGCTCTTTCTCTCCATGAAACAGCCCTATCGCGCTATTACCGCGAGCGGTATGTATTCCATGGTTCGCAGACGCCAACGCAAGCTTGGGATCAAACTCTCTCGTTACGGACCGCATTCTCTTCGTCATGCCTGTGCTACTCACCTGCTCGACCAGGGGTTTTCCCTCAAGGAGATTGGCGACCACCTCGGCCATATGTCCACGGAGGCTACGCAGATCTACGCCAAAGTGGATCTGGCTGCATTGCGAGAAGTCGCCGAAATGGACTTACAGGGATTTCTTGCTGCTGAGGAAACAGCGACACAGAAGTCCGCATCAAGAGCCCCGACAAGAATGCGCTCTGCTGCGACCTCCCAGAAGGGAGGTCAGCAATGAGATTACAAAAGGCGGTCGAAGAATACATCGAGCACAAGCGTTCCTTGGGAATGATTTTCCGCAGCCAAGCAGTCATTCTCCGCGCCTTCGCAAAGGCTCAGGGAGATATCGATATACAGGAAGTGTCGGGGCACGACACGCGCAAGTTCCTCGACGGAAATGGGCCGGTCACACATTCTTGGTTTGGCAAATACGGCACACTCAGAGGGTTCTATCGCTTCTCCCTAGCCCGGCACTATATCGTGCAAATCCCTCTGCAATCCAGCCGACCGCGTCCGCCCGAGGAGTTCGAGCCATACAATTTACACCATGCAGGATATGCGCCGGCTTCTCGACGCCGCCCAACGCAAGCGCGAGGGCTGGTTGCTGGAGCCGCATACCCTTCGGATGCTGCTGCTCCTCCTCTACGGAACCGGGCTGCGCATCAGCGAGGCGGTCAGGCTCAGCCTGGCCGACCTTGATCTCTCCGCTGGTGTATTCACAATTCGTGAGAGCAAGTTCTACAAGAGCAGATTCGTTCCTGTGGGCCATGACCTGCTCAAGGCTCTTCGGCATTACATAGTGCTGCAGTGGCCAGCGGGCGCTCCGGCCACGACGCCGCTCTTGGGAACGCGGAAGGGCAATCGCGTGACACGCCAGCAAGCGGAAAGATCCTTCCAATGCTTGCGCAAGGAAGCTGGCGTATCTCGCGCGGGCGGCCCACGTAGCCAGCCGCGCTTGCATGACTTTCGGCATACCTTCGCAACAGTCCGTCTTGTCAGCTGGTATCGCGAGGGCAAGAATGTCCAACGCCTGTTGCCTCACTTGTCTACCTACCTCGGGCATTACAAGATTCGACACACGCAGCGTTATCTCACGATGACCACTGAGCTGCTGCGCGAAGCGAGCATGTGTTTCGAACGCTACGCCACTCCGGAGGCGCAACATGCGTGATCGTACGTTGCTCGGCGGGTGGGTGCGGCGCTTCCTGCTAGAACATTTGGTGAGCGACCGCAACCTGGCGCATAACACGCAGCAGAGCTACCGGGATGGGATCGCTCTGCTCTTACCGTTCCTGGCGGTTCAGCAGAAAAAAGCAGTCGACAAGCTCCTGGTAGCCGACTTGTCGGCTGAGACACTGAAACTCTTCCTCGATTCCTTGGAGAAGCAACGCAAATGCTCGATCCGTACGCGAAACCAACGACTCGCTGTTATTCATGCGCTGGCTCGTTTCATTGCCGAGCGCAGCCCCGAGCACGTTGCATGGTGTGCCGAGATTCGTTCTGTGCCATTCAAGAGATTCCACAGGCCATCCCTGCCGTATCTGGACAAGCCGGAGATCGATGCTTTACTGGCAGCTCCCAATCGCAGCACTGTGCAGGGACATCGCGATTATGCACTGCTGTTATTCCTTTATAACTCCGGTGCTCGCGTCACCGAAACAGCCTGTCTTCGCATTGCGGATATGGATCTGGATTCCGGCCGGATCAATGCGGTCAGGCTGAGGGGCAAGGGAGGAAAAACACGCTACTGTCCTCTATGGCCGGCCACGACAAAAGAAATTGCTCTTCTTACTCAGAACCGTTCTCCAAGATCAGCCGGTTTTCCTTAATCATCGCCGCCAGGCCTAGGAGCCTGCTTCTGAAACGACTGATTATCGCGTGCACCGTCCTTATCGTACTGCTGTCGCTGGTGGCGAGCCTCGCAGGGGCCTTGTCCTACGGGCATGATCGCCATCGGATCGTTACGACGGCTCGAGGCGAAACCGTCGAGGTCCAAGCTGCGGGCGCGTCTACCGGTACAGCCTGCGAACCCTCGTGACCGGTGCCTCTTTGGTGATGGTCGAGCTGTCTCCCGGCGCCAGCCGTAGAATGCAAGGGTGCGATGTTGAGCTAAGTTTAGCCCTGCATTAAGGTGTTGTCCGCGCGATGCGAATTCTACTAACACATCTTGCCTTGGAACAATGGTCGGCACGGGCGCCTGCTAGGTTGGCAGAGGATCGCCTTCTCATGAAGTGAACAATATGAGGACGTGGCAGACTTATCGAAGCTACGACGGGATGTTTCCGGCGCGTTACTGCTGAATCACGGGCAACTCGAACCTGACCACCAAACGATGGTCGTTGAACACCGAATGAGATTTCTGATGGTCTTGAATGATCGCCTCAACGGTTCTACTTGAGGTAGGGGTGAAAACACGGGGCCTTTCGACTCCGGCTCTTCGCGCCTCAGTTCAACATGACGTTCTGAATATCTGCGACTGCTCTAGTCGAAATGTCGGTAGGCGTCCCACTCCTCGGTCAGATCGCGGTCGTATTTGCGGCAGTGGTAGATGGGCTTTTCCCAGTCGGGACGCGCCCACTGGACCTTGGGATCGGCGACCAGCGTGACCGAGGCGCAGTGACGCTGCAGGTACTCCAGGTCGGCATCGAGGAGGATGACGCTTTCGCCGGTATAGCCTCTGCTTCCCCAATACCAGTAGGAGTGGTGGCTGCAGATCGCCTTCGGCAATCCCAGTGCGGGTCCGAAGTGATCGATCGCTCCGGCTTGTCCGTAGAAGCTACCGAAGATCGCCGTCTTCTGGCGTTCTTCCGAGGGAAGAGCATTGTAGTAGCGCGATACCGCTTCGGCGCGCTCCTTCCATCCGAAATTGTTGCTGTAGTAGTCCGGGACCGCGGAGTGGGCGTTTTCTTCGGATTCGGTGCGATGCAGCACCATCACTTGGTAGTAGTGCGCGAAGTCATCGATCGAGAGGACGGGAACGACGGTCGGCAACATGAGCGCAGACAGGGCGCAGGCTGCGATGACATACGAGGCGACCAAGCGGCGGCTCCATGTGTTGGCGAACCATCGTTCGGCAGCGACGGCTCCGGCGGCGAGCATTAGTGGATAGACTGGCGTGACCAGATAGTCCTTGGCGTGGAGCGTGTACATCAGCAGCATGTAGGCGATAAAGGCCCAGCCGAGGGCCCGAAAGCGCTTCATTGGCGGTGTAAAGAAGAACACCGCCCCGGCAATGACGAAGGCGGAGCTCAGGATGTTGACCAGCAGCGCCTGTGCGAAAACAAACTGGAGCGGCGGAAGAATGACGTTGCGGTGATTGTGCTGAAGCTCCAGGAATGGGAAGTTACGATGTGCCTGCCACACGATGTTAGGCAAAGTGATCGCCAGAGCAATGGCTACTCCGCCCCAGAACCAACGATTGAGGAACCACCTTCTCCATGGTGTTAGTAGTGACCCCACCACGAGCGCAACGAGGTAGAACGCGAGGCTGTACTTGTGCATCAGCGCAACCCCGGCGACTGTTCCGAAGGCGAGCCAAAGGCGCGGGTTCGAGGTCTTCTCGATGCGGACGAGAAGCAGCACTGCGGCAGTCCACAGCGGCATATCGAGGGCGTTGGTGCTGAGGATGTGTCCGAAGGCGAGCGCGACAGGAGAAATCGCTGTCAGTACAGCGGCAGTGATGACGGCCCGTCTGTGGCCGCCAAGCTCCGAAGCGAGTCGCGCTACGAGAATCACGGTGGCTGCCGCGGCCAGTGCGGGATAGAGGTGAATAGCAGTGAGCGATGTGCCGAGCGTGTGGATGACGATCCAGGTAAGCCACGGAAGGAGAGGCGGAAGATCGACGTAGCCCCACGTGGGATGCTCGGCGCAGGCCAGGAAGTAAAGTTCGTCGGCATGGAACCCGTAGCGACCGGCGAAGCAGATGAGAAGCACGAAGACGAGTGCAGCGAAGAGTGCCGGAAGCTTGGAGCTGAGGGTGCGATCTTTGGTTGGCAATGCTGTAAAGGGCATTGAGGCCTCGGCTTCAGGAGTGCTGTTCCAGAGTAACTCGAACACTGTAGAACGTTCAGGAAACGGTGGCACAAAGGCGCAGTCGCTGGTCAAATCGGGAACGTGGAGGGGGATGCGAGAATCCTCGGTGGCTAAAAGCCGCTGCCAAGCGTGAGAGATTACGGTGCGGCTCGGTAGTCAGCTCGCTGCGAGTCGCAATGATATTCACCGCCTCCGGAGACCCAAACAACCTCGGAGCGTAGAATGTCGATCAAAACGGCAGCGAGGCAACGAGGGTCCCATGAAACCCGACGGCCGAATACTCGTCATTGGGGCAGGAGTCAATGGCTCTGTCTGCGCCGCGGCACTGCACAGGGCAGGCTGCGATGTCACCGTTCTGGCCCGCGGCAAGCGCCTTGAAGAACTACAGGATTCTGGTATCGAAATAGAGGACGCGCTCAACGGCACGCGCACGGTGACGCCGGTGCTGGCCGTGGACCGGTTGGCGTCAGAAGACATCTATGACTACATACTCGTCATCGTTCGCAAGAATCAGGTGCAGGACCTACTGCCCGTTCTCGCTCAAAACCAGTCACCGTCGGTTGTATTCATGGTTAACACCGCTTCGGGACCTGAGGAGTGGATTGCGGCTCTGGGCGCGAAACGCGTGATGCTGGGCTTTGTCTTCGCCGGCGGCAGGCGCGAGGGCAGCTTAATCCGGGCGATACGACCCAGGTGGCAGCGCACGCCATTTGGAGAAGCGAATGGTGCGGTTACTGAAAGGCTTACCGGCTTAGTCAGTATCCTCAACCGCGCCGGGCTCCGGGCGACAGCGATTACAAACATGCCCGACTGGCTCGTCACCCATGCAGCCATGGTTGCCCCAGTCGCGATGCTCATTCTCAAGCACGGCTGCGACACCTATGCGCTAGCGCGTTCCGACGAGGACATGAAGATGCTCAGAGAGGCATTGCGAGAGGCGCTTGCCGTGCTTCGCGCCAATGGCCGCCGCATCGTTCCCCAGAGTGCGGCTCTCCTCGATGTACTTCCACGATTCGTCGTGACGAGCTTCTTTCGCGCGCTCCTGTCTTCCAGACATGGCGAAATTGGTGCTGGTTGGCACTGCTCGCAAGCACCGGATGAGATGTTCCAATTCGCAAGAGAGCTGAGGGACCTTGTGGAACAATCCCGCCTCCCAGCTCCCGTTCTCCGCCAGCTCCTCGCGACTGCGTAACCGCCGCAGCGTCTTCGGGATCGATAGTCTGCACCAGGTCTTACCCGATGCACGGTTCTTGGATCGGTACTTGGAGCAGAAATCCGAACTGTTGCTAACAATCGTCTAGACACACTATCTGAATTGGCAAATCTGGTTAGCGGTTGACGGGCAAACGTGAAGTAACGCCAAGGTGAGGTTTGCCGACAATCCCGATAATAGGCGGATAGAAGGTCTTCTGGGCGGACGCGACATTCCCTATGCTGCCCGCCTCACGCGTCAAAACACATAGGGAATCAGCGCCTTGACACGCGCCTTGTAAGCGGGGTATTTGTCGGGAAAGCCGCGCTGAAGGAGGCGGTCCTCCTGGTTCAGTTTTATCCAGAACCCCGCCGCGAACGACGCCAGCCCCACATACGCAACCAGCAAGCCCGAGGCAACAGCCGTTCCTAGGCCCATCAGCAGATGCCCTGTGTAAATGGGATGGCGCACAAACCTGTAGGGGCCGGATTCCACCAGCTTTTGTCCTTGCTTTAACTCGACGTCCTGGCTCCATTCGGCGCCCAGCACCTTGCGCGACCAGATGGCCACGAACAACCCCAGCGCACAGATGGCCACGGCGACTGAATCCGAAAGGACTGTACGCCGCATCGCGACCGGGCCAAACGGGTGCACCCAAGCCGCGACGAACAGGACGAAGCCCAGCCATACCGGCGTCCGGGCCAGCCTGGCCGCAAAATTCTGCGGTTCCGCCGCGGTCTTGACGGAACGAGCGCTGATATTCCAGTACACGACGAGCGCAACCCAGCAGGCAAGAATGAGGATCCCGGTTGGCATAGAGCCGATGGTATCGTCGGAGCGAGTCGCACGGCAATTACCAGACCAGCCGTCCCGGGACGGCATCGCCGATGACCGAGGCGGTTCTTGATGTTTGATCAGACGATTTGTACGGTCATCGGAACCTGCTTTCGGTTGGCTTGGACCAGATCGATGACGCGTGACGAGCCACACGGAAGTTGGCTTTTAGTTGGCGAAAACAGGGCTCTGCGCAAGTTGAGGCGGCCGTAGAAAAGGAGGTGAATGATGCAGGCGAACACAAAACGAACAGTGCGCAGGGCAGCGCGCTGCTCAGGAGGGTTCAAGTCCCTCTGACCCTCAAATGAGGAGGGTCATATCCAAAGGCGGGGGTAATTCCTCGCTGGCCGGAGAAAGTGGAAGGTATGGAGACGTCTAAACGGGCACGAAAGCGAAAGCCGGATACAGCCAAGGCGAACCTGAAGCCACTGCTTTGTAGCACTCCGGAGGGCAGGGTGTCCATCGTGAGGTGGAATCTGAAGGGCCTGCGGAGAAGTACCGGGCCGTAATCGATGGGGGAAACCCCGTGATGAACCGGTCAGCCCATTGGTGGGGCAAGGTCGAGCCCGTTATTCGGGGGCGAAGGCGTTCTCATTCACCCACCCATTAACCAAGGTGATTGCGGGCGGCACGGTACGGAAGAACAGCGCGTGACCCCTGGAGAGCTGACAGACCCCTTGGTGGCACCAGGGTAAAGCAAACCTATAAGCGCAAGCGAAGTGGCGAGTGATGCTCTGTCAGCAGTCCGACGGCTGCATGGTACCTGAAGCATGGTGAAAACCATGTGACCGGGCAACCGGCGACGGAAAGGGTCGGGGAAGGACAGCCGGCGAAGATAGATGGGAAGAGAAAGGAAACCAGTTGAGCAAGGACGAGGGAGGTCGGAACAGTTCCTTTAGCGAAAAACCCGTACGCTCTCGCCCGAGGAGACTGGTGGACTGGATCAACCCGACGGGTGCTAAGAAGGTCCATTCATTAATCGACAAGGTGTACAAGCGGAAGAACCTGAAGATGGCCTGGGAAAAGGTGAAGGAGAACCGGGGTAGCGGAGGTGTGGATGGGCAGAATCTGGAGGCTTTCGAAGCGCAGCTGAACCAGCAGTTGGATCGGCTGCACCAGGAGCTGAAAGAGGATGCTTATCGGCCTCTGCCGGTGCGCCAACACCCAATCCCGAAGAGAGACAAACCCGGTGAGTACCGAATGCTAGGCATTCCGGCGATCTACGACCGCGTATGTCAGCAAGCGTTGCTCAATCGGTTGGAGCCTATCTTCGAGCCGGTATTCGATGATGCCAGCTGTGGATACCGGCGAGGGCGATCGACGAAGGATGCGCTGCGCAAAATCTGGAAAGAAATCCAGAGCGAGTCGGAGTGGATCTTGGACGCGGACCTCCGAGATTTTTTCGGGTCCGTAGATCACGAGAAGCTTCTCACGCTGTTAACCTGCGCGGGGTTGTAATCGGCGCGCGATACGGATGTCCGAAGAATGCCCTCCACTGGAATGGCATTCAGGAGAGCATCCTCGATCTGTGCGCCACTGTTCCGGTTCACTTCGTCATCGCGGACGGCATCGTAGCGATGGAAGGAAACGCGCCCCTCATCGGTAGTGCCCGTCCCCCAGGGAAGATCGTCCTGCCGTATAACCCCCATCTTCAGCCCAGGGATAATAAGATCTTCTCCGGTTTTTGTTTGCCCCTCATGCCGGCGTTAGCAGTGGGGATGGAGGTGTGGGGCAAGGCGCCGGCGTTTGAGGCCCCTGGCCCCACCCATCGCTTTCGAAGACCTGCCCGTTCATGCTCTCGTCTTCGCTCTGCTTTGAGCAGACTCTACCAGCGAACGATCCGCACGCTCCTGGTTGGAATCCACTCTCGAGGTTGCGATCTAGCGCCGTACATCGTTCAGACTGTTGAGCCATTGGGGGGCAAGCACTGGTTTCGCAGTCGTCCATTGAAGCTCCCCAAGTGTGCGTTCTGCACCGGCTTGCAAGGGTCGGATAAAATCCTGCCTCACGCCCCGTTGGTCGCTTCTGGCCGTCGTACTATACCTTCCGCCGTTAGTAGGTGCGCGTGGTGAGCTGGTGTTGGCGGCACACATTCGCCGTCGTAACTCTTGCTTCGCAATGCGGTCAACAGGCGGCTGTCGCCCCGCTACCACCCGTCACGGTTGTTTACATTCCTTCGCTTGTAACCGGGACTCCCGGCTTCTAAACTTGCCTTGCGGACCACGGTTACCGATCTTGATGCGATACACCTTTCTGCTTCTTCCGTTCCTCGTCGCCGTCCTTCTCTTTTCACAGACTGCCCCGACGTCCAACTCACAAGCGCCAGCTACCTTCCAGTCGAACGTGCGTGTAGTTCTGTTGGACGTTATTGTCACTGATTCGAGCGGTGCCCCGATCACCGGCCTCACAGAGAATGATTTTCGCGTCTTCGAAGATAACAAGCAGCAGAAGATCGCTTCCTTCAAGGAACACAACGGCGCTCCCATCACCACGGCCGACCTGGCGCCGATGCCGCCAAATGTATATACGAACTACCCCGCAGTGAAGACCGCGGATTCCATCAACGTGCTCCTGATGGACTCGCTGAACACGCAAATGCCGGACCAGCAGTACGTGCACCAGCAGACCATTAAGTACCTGAAAACACTTCCGGCGGGAGCACGGGTTGCGGTCTTTACTCTGTCATCGCGCTTGCGGATGGTCCAGGAGTTCACCAGCGACTCCTCGCGGCTCCTGGCAGCACTGAATGATCCCGCTGTCTCGGGCCCGCGGCATTCGCCTCTCCTGAAATCGCAGCCGGAGTCACAAGCGGATGATGAGATGGTCGGGATGGCCAGCGCTAATCAAATGAGCCTGAACCCGAATCCAATCAATCTCGCGCAGGAATCGGCCGACCCGGTAAATGCCCTCAAAGCATTGATAGCTGAAAAAGACGCCGCCATGACTGAAGCCAGAGTTGCCATCACCCTTTCCGCCTTTCAGCAACTGGCGCGTTATCTCTCCGCATACCCGGGACGCAAGAATGTGATATGGGTCTCTGGCAGCTTTCCCCTCGTCCTCTTTGGGGACTCGGCTTCGTCGAATCCATCAGTTACGCCGCGCATGTACATGAACGATATTCTAAGAACCGCAGACTTGTGCACCACCGCCCAGATGGCGATTTATCCGGTCACAGCGGAAGGGCTGATGATTCACTCGGTTTATCAGGCCGATGCCAGCGCTATCGGCGAAGTAAGACCCAGCATGATGAGCCAGAACAACGCCAGCCAGATGAGTGCCGAATTGCAGAGTGTTTCTTCGACACGTCAAACTGCGGAATCGCTGGCGAAGAACACAGGAGGGCAGGCTTTCTTCAATTCGAACGGCATAACCGACATTCTGACTCGGGTCACGAACCAGGGCATGCACTATTACACCTTGAGCTACAGTCCAACGAACACCAAGACCGACAACCGTTATCGTCACACGCGCGTCGAATCGACGAACCCAAAATACACACTCTCCTATCGCCGCGGCTACTACGCCACTGACAGCAAAATCACTGCGGGGTCAGCTGAAACCCAAGATCCCCTGCTGCCCCTGATGGGATTTGGCCTGCCTGACATGGCGCAGCTCATCTACAAGTTGAGCGTAAGTCCTTCGAGTGCCAGACCCTCGGGGAAATCCGGCAACGCGGTCACCAACCTGAAGGGGCCCACGACACATTATGCGTTGGACTTCGGTGTCTCGCTCTACCAGATTAAGCTGGATGTCCAACCGGATGGGAATCGTCGTGCTCACCTTGAAGTACGAGCTGTCGCTTACGATGACGCCGGAAAGCCGCTAAACATGACAGGGCAGCGTGGAATCCTGAATCTATCGCCCGAGGCTTTCAAGGAGGTTCAAAAGTCCGGCATTCAGTTACATGAAGAGCTGGATCTGCCTTCCAATATCGAAGTTCACCTTCGCACCGGTGTTTATGATCTGAACTCAGGAAACGCCGGAACTCTGGGCGTGAGAGTGCACACTCAGGCTGCCGGCCCAAACTAGAGTTGTTCCCGAGACGCTGTAGCTTGGTTGGAGCGGCGCTATATTCCCTCATCGCTGGGGGGCGGGATTTTTGATCCACCCCCTCCCCCAGCACTCTTTTAGAATCAACGACTTATGTCATGGTTTGTGGGCAAAGTCCCAGATCGAAAGGAATTAGAACTACTTAATAGAAAACAAAGCACTTAGCACTCAGACGTAGCCACTCTACCGGCTGCCCGGGAACTCGGATTGTCAAAGACCAAACTCAGGACGCGATGGGCGCCAAGCGAGGGCACACAAACGCCTTGCCTCACAATACTGGTTTACCGCTAGAGCGGTCAGGGTGAAAGGAAAATCTGGGTGCAAAAGAAACGAAAGTAACCAGCTGGTTCCAGCTTGTAATTCCGTGGGGGTGCCGTCGGCCCTGAAGACTGCCCCGGTGTACAGCGACTCAGAAAACCGCTGTAGCTTGTCTGCTCGCAGTGTGCGTATGTCACGGATGAAAGATGCGAGGGACTGGGCGACACGCAAGATGCAGCCACCTTGGAGTGCCTATGACGCAATTTGCCTGCTAGCGGCAACCCGGTTGAGAACAAAGATTCTTGCTGAAAAACGGCATCACGTGGTTCTGGAAGCGGTCGGCCACCTTGCTGGTATGAGTGCCTGGGTAGATTTCGAAAGAATTCACGAGCCCGTACTTGTCGAAAACATCATGCAGCTTTCCGGCGTCCACTCGTAAACCGTCCTGGTCGCCTACATCCATCGAAATTGCGCGATATTGGCGGAGGGCCCCGATGTACTGGTCCACAAATGCGAGCGGCGCATTTGCTGTCCATTTCGCGAGGACTTCGGGTTGCGGTTGGCCGTCTTTCGTCGGCAGATCGAGGTAAAGCGGCGGGTTCTTTGGGATCAGGTGACCAAGCAGCCGCGGTGGCAAGCGTGGCGCGGGGGAAGAATGGCAGCTTGGCCGAGTCTTCCGGTGTCTTCACGGCCTCCAAGAGCTTTGTCGAGTTCCGGGTTTGGCGGTCCGGCAACCCGCGGCGACAGGCAACACGGGACTCATGATGTACAGGCTGCCGAACACATCGGAATGCTTCATGCCAAGGCGCGTCGCACCATAGCCTCCCATGGAGTGGCCCACCAACCCGCGGCTGGTTCGCTCTGGGATGGTGCGGTAGTGAGCGTCGATGTACGCCACCAGATCGTGCGAAACAAAGCGTTCGAAGTCTCCCGTGGTGACTGAACTCGAATACATCGAGCCGTTGTGCACCGTCTTCGAATCGGGCAGGACGACGATCATCTCTTTCGCGCCCTGTGCAAACGCGCCTTCTATGGTCTGTGGCACATGGATTTCGTGGGACCACTGTTCTGCTCCGATCGAATAACCGTGCAACGCATACACGACCGGGTAGCGGCGAGACTTGTCATGTGCGTAGCCGGGAGGCAGGAACACGAACACGTCGCGATCGACCGCGTTTCCTTCCAGATTGCCTTCCAGCGCCGCTCCGTGGACTTTTATGTGTTCCACGGCCACGGGCTTCGCACCCGGGACTGGAGGAGGCACGTCAGTTTGCACTTGGGCAGCGAGCCGAGGCAACGGAGCAAGAACCATCGCAAGCGCTACGTACGCAACGCAATTTCGTCATCGTCATTTTGATCCTCTCTCGTCGTCCGGTTCGCGACATTGCAGTCTTGCTATGCGTCTCAAGGAGCTTGGATTGAGACTGCCTTGCCACTGTACTCGACGGTCTTGTCAGGGTTGGCTACCGCTGTATAGCCCCGAGCCGTGCCCTGCCGATACCCAAACAATATTGATCTGAATGTGCGCCGGCATCTCAGAATAGGCGCCTTCCCGGTTTCCAATCGCCAGGGTTCGCGTGGATTCCGACCAGCGGAACGGGATGGTCGTGTGCGCGCCTTTCTCATAGTCGTAGCCGTCGCCTGAATCCTGGTAAAGATCGAAGGCGCCGTCTGCTCCCCGATAAATTCGTAGTTCGATCGGTCCGGCGGGCTTCTCACTGGCGTACTGAATCTCTGGCCCCAAGGGAAGAATCGAGCCGGCACGCACGTAGAGAGGAATGCGATCGAGAGGAGCGACGGCGTCAATTTCCTGCCCTCCCTGCTGCGATGCTCCCGTCCAGAAGTCATACCATGCCGGCGACTCAGGCAGATACACAGTTCTATGAGTTGCATTGGGAGCAAGCACGGGATTCACCAGGATGGATGGTCCGAACATGAACTGGTCGCCAATATCGCGGGTTTTCGCGTCTGTGCGCCAATCCATCAGAAAGCGGGCGCTGAATCGTGTAGTCTTCGTTGGTCACGCGCCAAGCCAATGAATAGATGTAAGGCATGAGCCGGTAGCGAAGCTTGTCGTAGCTGATCAGGATTGGCTCGACTTTGTCGAAAGCCCAAATCTCGTTCTGCGGCCTGTGTCCGTGGGTGCGGAAGATCGGGCAGAAAACTCCGTACTCAAACCAGCGGGCGTAAAGCTCCTGAAATTTGGGATCGGCGATGGGGTCGTCATGAGGCGGCCAATATCCGCCGATGTCGGTCGTCCAATAAGGGTATCCGGAGAGGGCGAAGTTCAACCCGGCTGTGACTTGATGTTTTAGACCCCAATACGAGCCATAGACGTCGCCGGACCAGACGGTCGCTCCGACTCTTTGCTGCCCAAGGAAGGCGGACCGCGTCAGCAGAAACACGCGCTTGCGGTCCGTCGCGGCCTTCCAGTACTCCTGGACACCAAGAGTATGCATGAGCGGAAATATGTTCGTGTACTCGGCGCCGTTGCCGATATGAATTTGCTTGTTACGGAGAATTCCGTCGCCCATGTGCGGCCAGAATTCTTCGGGCTCCGCACTGTCGAGCCAAAAAGCGTCCCAACCCTGAGCGAACAGCTTGCCTGCCAGGTTATTCCAGAAGAACTCGCGCGCTTTCGGGTTTGTGGCGTCATACACGTGAGCATTGGGAACGTCGAGATGCTGCTCGGACATTTTCTGGAAATTCTCGGACTTTGTGTCAAACAGGCCCCACACGGACAGCATGGCGTGGATATTTTCATCGTGGAGAAGTTTGAGTTCCGCAGGCACGTCGGGGAAATTCGGATTGAATACCGGATCGCCTTCTGCTTTCCACCAAAACCAGTCTTGAACGATAGCGTCCAGCGGAATTCGCTGTTCGCGATAGCGATGCGCGATTCCAAGAACTTCATCCTGCGAGAGGTAGCGATCCTTGGATTGAAAGAACCCATAAGACCACAGCGGGAGCATGGGCGTATGCCCCGTAAGGTTGCGATACTGATGGATGATCTGGTCCATTTCCGGACCAAACATGAAGTAATAATCGATGGAGTGCCCGGCCAAAGAACTCAAGTTCAGTTCGAGCGGGAAGCGATTATCGACATAGGTTAGCGACGCGGTGCTCCACATCAATCCATAGCCCTTGGACGACAGCAGCAATGGAATGGCGACATCGGTGTTGTTCTGCGCGAGTTGAACGGTCGCGCCGCGGTAGTTGAACATGCCGCTTTGATGTTGCCCTAATCCGTAAAAGCCCTCGGTCATGTCGGGCGCAAACCGGTCTTCGATGTGGAAGGTCTTCTCGCTATTCAGCTCGACCGGATCGTAAGTGCGTGGAATGGAGTCGCGCTCGCGGAGAAGAGCTTCACCGTTTGTTGTGCTGTATTGGGTATTTCCCCTCTTGAGGGATAGTTCAACTTTCAGCGCGTCGGTGGTGAGGGTTGCGACATCGGCTGTTTGCGATAACTGGAATTTGGCGCCCGGACACGACTCCTTCGAATCGAGCATCCATGGCTGGTTCGGTTTGACCTTGTCGGGAGGTTCGGGGGTAGCCACGAAATGAATGACCGTGGAGCGACAAACCGATATATGAAGGCTCTCGGTTCCCACCGTGGCAGTCATGCCATCCGCAGCGGGCGCGACCTTGACGGCGGGCAGTGGAGGCACTTCCCACAGCTGTGCGCTTGCACTGGTTACGCTAAAGAAGCAACAGCACACTCCGAGGAGCGCAGCCCAGACATTCGACTAATCTCACAAGAGGCCATCGTTTCGTAGTCATCGCTATCCTGTCTTGAAGTACTTCTTTGTCTCAGTCTGAGTGAGACCGATCTATCGAGTGATCTCGTGGAGACCGCCGTCTAAAACCACGCTGTTTGCTGCGGCCCGCTACTCCGGCAGCGTCTTGGTATTCTTCACCTGGAAGGTTCCGGCGACGGTTGGCGATCCTGTGTTGGGCTGCCCGCCGCCGACCGAGACCGAATATCCGCCCTCGGCGATGATCGGTTCACCCGCTTCGTTCACCATGCTCAGGTCGCGATCTTTCAACTCAAAGAGCACTTTCTGCGCTTCGCCTGGTTTCAGATGAATGCGCTTAAATCCGCGCAGAGCACGGAGCGGAGCTCCCGGAACGTTAGGGAAACTGAGATAGAGTTGCGCAACCTCATCTCCCTCGCGCGTGCCGGTGTTGGTGACAGTCACTTCCGCCGTCATCGGTTCGCCAGCCGTGATGGCGCTCTTGGGGAGCGTCAACCCGCTGTACGAAAAGGTTGTGTAGCTCAGACCGTATCCAAAGGGGTAAAGGGGCTTGCCCTCGAAATAGCGATAGGTGCGGCCTTTCATCGCGTAGTCTTCAAAGGGCGGCAGTTGCTCGATCCCGGTGTAGAACGTGACGGGAAGGCGTCCGGCGGGATTGTTCTTGCCCGACAGCGTTTCCGCGATGGCCGCGCCGCCTTCCTCGCCCGGATACCAGGATTCGAGGATTGCGTTTACGTGTTCGTTCGCCCAGTTCACAGACAGGGCGCTTCCGTTGGCAAGAACCAGCACCACAGGTCTGCCGGCAGCCGTGACGGCTTCAAGCAACTCCTCTTCCGGCTTCGGAAGATTCAGACTGGTACGGTCACCGCCTTTGAATCCCTCCTCGTCCACCGGCATTTCTTCGCCTTCCAGCTCACTGGTAATGCCAAGGACTGCAATCACTACGTCGGCTTTTTTTGCCGCCGCAACCGCTTCAGGGCTGGGTTTGGGGTCATATTTCGACCAGATTAGCTGCGCTCGGACCGGGCCGGATTTCATCTGCGAGTATTCAACCTTGAGGGAGACCTTTTTCCCTTGCTCGAGACGGACGTGTGACGTCTTCGCCCTCATCTTGTCGGTGGGGCCACCCCAGGCTTGAGCGATCTGCTTGCCGTCTACAAAGACCCTCATGGAACCGGCTTCGAAGCGCAAGCCGACGCTGAATTCGCCAGTTTCCGTGGGCGTGAGAAAACCGGTCCACTCCGTGCGAAGAGGATATTTGCCGGCGGCCTTGGAAGGGATGTCCGCTGCCTTCAAATCAATCGTGGTGACGTGAGCAGTCGCAAGCACGGTGGGCTTGCCGCCACCAAACAACTCTCCCGTCGAGAATTCCGCTGTCAGGCCCGGCTGTCCGTCCGTGGTGGTGAAAGCCGAGGCAGGAACTGGATCACCATCGTTGCGCAGGAACTGCGTCCCCGGAACGAAGTTGATCTCCGCATCGGGAAACTCCGCCTTTAGGCCTTCGAGCACTGACACTGAGTGCGTAGGAGTACCGGCGTAGTTTCCAACAAGATATCTTGTCTGATCCGCAAGCGGTCCGATCACAGCGAGTTTGAGAGCACCTTTCTTCAGAGGCAACGTGCCATCATTCTTTAGCAGCACCATGGCCTCGTTAGCCACGACGCGCGCCATCGCGCGATGCTCGGCGCTATCGAGCAGTTTCGCGTCAATCTTCGAGTACGGGTCTGTACCCGGCGGATCGAACATACCCAACTTGACTCGCGCCGTGTACAGGCGGACGAGGGCGGTGTCGATCTGTTTCTCGGTCAGGATTCCCTGCTTATAGGCGTCGAGGTAGGGCTTGTAGTCGTGGTCGTCTTTCACTTTGCCGAAATCAACGCACTCATTGTCCATGCCGCGTTGCAAGGCCAGAGCTGAAGCCTCAGCCTGGGTCTTGGTGAAGTGATGGTCACGGTAGATGTTGATGATCGCTTCGCAATCGGAGACGACATAGCCTTGGAACTGCCATTTTCCCCGCAGTTGGTCTTGCAGAAGAAATTCGTTGGCACAGGCAGGCTGCCCATTAACGCTGTTGTAGGCGCACATGACTGAGGCAGCTTTGCCTTCGGTTACCGTCGCGCGAAATGCTGGCAAATATGTGTCCAGCTCGTCATGCTTGCTCACTTTTACGTCTACCGTGTGGCGGGTTGGTTCCGGACCGCTGTGCACGGCGTAATGTTTAGGCGTCGAAATGACGCGATAGTAATTCGGGTTGTCACCCTGCATGCCGGTGACGAACGCCACCCCTAGGCGCGCCGTGAGGAAGGGATCCTCTCCAAAAGTTTCCTGCCCGCGGCCCCAGCGAGGATCGCGGAAGATGTTAATGTTCGGAGCCCAGAAGTCGAGACCCTCGAAGATGTCGCTATGCCCGTCACGCAAACCCTCGACGTGCTCGATTCGCCCTTCGGTGCCGATCACGATGGCCATGCGGTGGATTGCATCGGCGTCGAAGGTCGCGGCCAGCGCCGTCGGATTCGAAAACTCGGTCGTGCCATTCCTGGCAATGCCGTGAGATGCCTCGCTCCACCAGTCGTAATCAGGAATATTCAGTCTCTGGATGGCGCGCGACTGGTTCACGAGTTGCGTTACCTTCTCTTCCACCGTCATGCGGTGGACCAGATCCTCAGCCCTTTGCTGCGGGGATAAGGCAGTGTTGAGATAAGCAGGCGGCTGGGCGTTTTGTGCTGACAAACTGCTGGCTAGGAAGGCAACCGCAGCAATAAGAATTCCGAAGTTCGCAGGCCGCATTCTTTCTCCTTGATGACGACGGGTTATAAGAGCGCTGGTGAGAACACTGGATCGCTAGATTCGCAATTACTGGGTGGCTTTGTCAGAAAAGCCTCGGCGCGAAGTCCTTCAGATCGCGGCGCCAGGTCTGCCATTCGTGATCGGTTCCTTGCGATTCGAAGAATATGTGCTGAATGTTGGCGTCTTGCAGCGATGTATTCAGTCTCAAAAGCCCGGCACGCATTCTTTCGGGCTCATTCGTTCCCACGCCAATCCAGAGCAGGTGAACTTTCTTGTTGAATGCAGCCGGATCGGCAAATACGCCGTTGTAATCCGTCTTGGGATCGAGTTTCCGGTCGCCAAGCACGAGCATCCCACCTGCACCACTAAATCCGCCGATGTAGGAAAAGAGGTCCAGGTGGTTCAGGGTGATCTGGAAGGTCTGCATTCCTCCCATGGAAAGGCCAGCCATCGCGCGATGATTACGATCCGAAAGGGTACGGAAGGTCGAGTCGATGTACGGGATCAAGACCTGGACGACGTCATCCTCGAACGTCGTTGACATGTCTTGCATTGCCTTCAACATCTCCGGAGAACCGAACGGCTTTCCGGTCAAATCGGGTGGAGGCTGACCCGCACGCCGGGCATAGCCATACGCCATCACGATGATCATCGGCTTGGCGGTTCCCGCTGCGATGAGATTGTCGAGAATGAAGTTGGCGTTGCCCTGCCTGACCCATCCCGTCTCATCCTCGCCGCCACCGTGCTGCAGATAGAGTACGGGATAACGCTTGGTAGTTTCTGTGTCGTAATTCGGCGGCAGATAAACCAGAGCATGCCGCCAACTGCCTGTGACCTTCGAGTTGTACCAGACCTCACGCACCTGTCCGTGCGGCACATTTTGAATCGAATAGTATGTTGAGCCCGGCTCTGGAACCTCGACCCCGCTTACAGGCCTACCCCCACCGAAATACGCATGGGTACTGGGGTCGCTGACATCCGCGCCGTCGATGATCAACGTGTAGTAGTGAAAGCCAGGAACAAGAGGCGGTGTGGTCACGGTCCAGAAACCATCGGACTGCTTAACCATGTCGATTTTCGGCCCGCTCCAGAAATTCAGCTTCACCTTGGCTGCATCCGGAGCTTTCACACGAACTTCGACTCTGCCGGCGCTATCAATCCGGGGATAGTCTGCTCCCCACACATTGGTAGCGGAGGGTTGAAAATCGCTATGTTCTTGCGCCCAGCAAAGACTCGCAAGAAGGATCATTGCCATTCCAACGCACTTCATATCTTCGCTCCCTCATTTACGACTTCGGGCACTGTTCGTGGCTCTTATCGGGGCAACCGGGATTGGAGAAGCCTCGCGACGCCGACTTTAGATACCGTTAACTGTAACGAAATGAACGATAAAATGCCAGATATTCTTCGAAAATCTACGGCAGGCTACAGCGCCGGATCGCTGACGGATTGACCGGTTCTGATCGGCGCGCGAACCTCAGTTTGACGAACCCGCGTCTCGTTAAGCTTGCGGCTTTTTGCCACGCCCAAATCGGGTCCGCAGTCGGTGTGGCAGCGAGGGACAGCTATCGTAGCTTCGTTGGGGTTGCTCTAGTAGCCGCTTTTCTCGCGGCGCGCCGTCGTGTCGATGCGCGCACGACCAGTTGTGGTTGCAACACGACTGTTTCAGGCTTGGGCGTTAGTTTCGATTGCAGAATTGCGAGCGTTAGGCGGGCAGCTTGCTCCCCGATTTCCCGGCTGTGCTGATCGATACTCGAAAGTGGAACCCGCAGGGAGTCGTCATAGTGAAGGTTCCCACAGCCGATCACCGCAAGGTCCTCCGGGATGCGTATGCCCTGATCCAGTGCATAATTCATGGCGCCCATTGCCAGAGGATCGTTAAAACAGAACACCCCGTCGGGCCTGGGCTTGAGACTCAATAGTTGGCGCATGGCTTCCGCGCCCCGCTGTTTCGTCTCAACGTCGCCTTTGCGTTCGCTGATGATATAAGCATCGACGGCCGCCAAGCCTGCCTGCGTTAGTGCTTGCTTAAATCCCTCCATGCGACGCACGCCGGTACTGGTTTCTGGCCCCCGAATGTGGGCAATTCTCTTACAGCCGATATCGATCAGGTGTTTGGTAGCCAGCCTTCCCACGGCTTCGTCGTCCACGCCGACGAAATTCGCCGTAAGGCCAGGCAAGGTACGATCGATCAAAACATAAGGAGTCTTCCGCCGTTCGATTCGGAAGAAGAGATCTACGGTCGAGCGGCACGAGGCGATGACCAACGCGTCGAGACGGCGCGCCAACAGTCGATTGATCTCCTGTTCTTCAATCGCCGGATCTTCTTCCGAGGACGAGATGATCAGGGAGAATCCGCTACCTCTCAAGACATCCGAGAGTGACTTGGCGACTTCTGCAAAGAAGGGATGGAGCAGGTCCGGAACAACCAGGCCAACCAGATACGTTCGACCGGTGACCAGGCTGCGTGCCGCCAGATTAGGCTGATAGTCAAGCTCTTTGACGCGCGCTAGAACTCGCTCGCGAGTTTCGTCTCCCACATCAGGATGATTCCGAAGAACCTTGGAAATGGTCATAACCGAGACTCCAAGGTCTTTCGCAATGTCCTTCATTCGTGTGGTCATGAGTTGTCAGCCAGTATACAGAACGAACATTTCCGCAATTTCAATCCCCGATCCTCGACCATCAGGCACGATGTCGCCCTGAGGGAACCGCGAACGATGTAAAAGTTTTGCTGTGCTCTGCAGTTGTTGACATCGCTAACTTTAACGATTATCGTACATCGTGCACAAGCTCCGTTTTGCACCTTCGTATCGGCTCAGTCTGCATTCATTGGTCTGATTAACGGGCGATGAGGAATTCAGGATGAAGAGTCGGCGCGCGTCCCAACGCCTGATTAACGGGAGGGTTGATCCTGCACTTGTACCTGTACCTCAGAGAGTTCTGTATACCGGTGCCAAGATGCCGGCGATTGGCTTGGGGACCTTCGGTTCGGACCATGTAGCGGCTGACGAAATTGCTAAAGCCGTCGAAGCCGCCGCCGAGGTTGGTTATCGGCATTTCGATTGTGCTTCCGTTTATAACAATGAACGGGAGATTGGTTACGCGTTGCAGCAGGTCTTACGCCGTCAGGCCAAGCGAGAACAGCTGTGGATCACTTCGAAGCTTTGGAACGACAGACATGGCGAAGCCGACGTGCTTCCGTCGTGCAATCGATCGCTTACAGACCTGAAGGTCGGCTACCTCGACCTCTATCTCACGCACTGGCCCTTCCCCAATTACCACCCATCCGGTTGCGATGTAAGTTCCCGTAGTAAGGACGCGAAGCCCTACATCCATGCGGATTTCATGAAGACCTGGCGCAAGATGGAGGAGTTGGTCGACCTGGGGCTCGCTCGTCACATTGGGACCTCCAATATGACGATCCCCAAGCTCAAGCTTCTTCTGCGCGATGCTCGCATCAAGCCCGCTGTGAATGAGATGGAGCTACACCCGCATTTCCAGCAGCCGGAACTCTTCGATTTTTTGAGATCCAACGGTATCGTCCCCGTGGGATATTGTCCGATCGGATCACCAGCTCGGCCCGTCCGCGATCGCACACCTCGAAGATACGGTACCGACGCAGGATCCCGTGATCGTCGCAATTGCCAATCGCCTGGGAGTGCATCCGGCAGTTGTCTGTGTGAAGTGGGCTGTTCAGCGCGGGCAAGTACCCATTCCGTTTTCGACCGACCGCGACCACATTCTCAGCAATCTCGAAGGGGTCGTGAGCGATCCATTGACCGACGAAGAAATGCTTGCCATCAGCGCCATTGACCGGAATTGTCGACTCATCAAAGGCCATGTGTTTCTGTGGAAAGACGGCCAGTCATGGGAAGACCTTTGGGATATGAACGGCGAAATTACGCCCCCTTGATTGCTGAACGATCGTGCCCCCTGGAACTCGTTATTGACGATGAAGAACATTGAACAGAGCATGCGTGCTGCGTACCTGCCTGGCGGCTGCAGAGTTGAACTCCGCACGGTGCCAGTACCGCGTCCCGGCCATGGCGAGGTCCTGCTCAGGGTAAAGGCATCCACAATCTGTGGCTCGGATATTCGATGTATCTATCGCGAGCACCTCGGCAAAGGTCCGGAAGGATATCAAGGGGTTATTGCCGGTCATGAGCCAAGCGGTCAGATCGTAGAGGCCGGCCCCGGCTGCCGGCGCTTCGGAGTTGGCGACCGAGTCGTCGTCTATCACATCTCCGGTTGTGGGGTCTGCAACGATTGCCGGCGGGGCTACATGATCTCTTGCACGAACGAAAAATATCGGCGTGCCTATGGTTGGCAGCGCGACGGCGGAATGGCCGATTACATGATTGCCGAGGAGAAAGACCTCATTGCACTCCCCCAGGAGCTGACCTACGCAGACGGCGCGCAGGTTGCGTGCGGATTTGGAACCGTCTATGAGGCGATTGAAAAAATCACGGTCAATGGCAATCACTCCGTGCTCATCACCGGACTCGGGCCGGTTGGTCTTGCAGCTGCATCGTTGTGTCGCAAGCTCGGCGCCCAATCGATCATCGGAATCGACGTCGTGCCTGAGCGGCTGCAAATCGCACAGTCCCTCAAGTTGTGTGACATCGTCCTGAAGCCGGCCCAGACAACATAACTCAGGTTAGGGACCTGACCGGTGGCTGCGGGGTCGAGCGGGCGATTGAATGTTCCGCCAACGCAGCCGCACGCGCCACGGCGATTCGAGCTACGCGCAAGTGGGGAAAGATTGCTTTCGTTGGCGAGGGAGGGGCCGTTGAGTTCAATCCGTCCCCTGACATCATCCACGACCAGAAGACAATTTACGGCTCGTGGGTGACATCGACCTGGCTGATGGAAGAGTTGGTCGAGCGCCTTGTACGCTGGAACCTGCATCCGGCCGACATCATTACGCACCGCTTCGGCCTTGAGGACGCCGCAGACGGATATGCTCTTATGGCGTCGGGGAAGTGCGGCAAAGTCGCTATCTGCTGCGGATGAGGAACTGGCACTGCAAATGACGACGAACTGGGAACAGGTCCTGAAGGATCGGCTGAAACTCTATGGCCACCGAAACTGGGTGGTGATCGCCGATTCGGCGTACCCGGCTCAGTCCAAGCAAGGAATCGAGACGATTGCCGCTGATGACGGAACAAGCCACTGTGGTCGAGCGTGCGTTCGCCATACTCCGGGCAGTGTAAGCACGTCAGACCGGCAATCTACACCGACGAAGAACTAAGGTTCGTTCCCGAGGAAGACGCTCCGGGCGTCACGTTGTACCGGAACCAACTCGCGCGTCTTCTGAGCGGATATGAAGCCTCGTCCCTGCCGCACGAAGAGATTATTTCCATGCTTGATCGGGTCGGTGAAACGTTTCGAGTGCTCTTGATTAAGACCACGATGCGAATTCCCTATACGTCGGTGTTCGTCGAGTTGCAGTGCGGATATTGGAATGCTCAGGCTGAGGACCGGCTGCGAGCGGCAATACGGTCCGAAGATCGAAACCGGAATGCTCGAAAGCGTTCACAAAAGGACTGAGTATTGGCCCAGGAGATGACTGGTTCACATATGAAGGCGCTCACACAGCAGGCGCCACAGGCGTCACCGAATGCGGGCAACCGACGACCCGTGCCATTGTTTCCATCGGGGCACCTGACGGTTTTCATTCTGATCACCGCGCTTTTCTTTCTTTGGGGAATCCCGAACAACCTAAATGACGTACTGATCCGGCAGTTCATGAAATCGTTCGCCATCTCGCGTTTCCAAGCCGGATTGGTTCAGTCCGCGTTCTACCTTGGCTACTTCCTGCTCGCCATGCCGGCCGCACTTCTTATGCGAAAGCTTGGATACAAAGCTGGATTTGTGATCGGATTGTTGCTCTTTGCTTTCGGAACGCTGCTGTTCTGGCCGGCCGCTATCGTCGGCCGGTATGGATTTTTCTTGTTTGCCTTGTTCGTGATTGCCAGCGGGCTGTCGTTTCTTGAAACGGCCGCGAACCCTTTCATTGCTCAGCTGGGTGATCCGGCAAGTTCTGAACGCCGCCTGAACTTCTCTCAAGCTTTTAATCCGCTGGGCTCGATTACCGGAGTGCTGGTGGGCACCGTGTTCATCTTTTCCGGAGTCGAACTAAGTCCCCAGCAGATAGAAGCCATGAAGGCCCAGCATTTGTACGATGCGTATCTTCGCTCCGAGACGATGCGAGTGATTAAGCCTTACCTGGCTCTGAGCGCACTCGCCATGTCCTGGGCCCTGCTGATTTTCCGGGCCAAGTTCCCGAGAATCCAAAGCGAGCATGAGAGCGGCGGCGATCGCGGTCACTTTCGCGAACTCTTTGCCTACCCACACTTCCTCATGGCAGTTCTCGCGCAATTCATGTATGTCGGTGCACAAGTTGGGACGTGGAGCTATTTCATTCAATACGTCCAGGAGTTCACCCACCAACCCGAAAAAGTTGCGGGATATTTTCTCACTGGCACTCTTGCTGCATTCGGCATTGGACGGTTTATCTCCGCATGGCTTATGCGCTTCGTGGCCCCCACTAAACTGCTTGGCTCTTACGCAATGGTGAATGTTGCGTTGGTTGGTTTTGCAATGTTGCGGCCGAGCTGGGCGGGCCTATGGGCATTGTTCGCTACGAGTTTCTTCATGTCGCTCATGTTCCCGACGATCTTCGCTCTCGGTCTGAAAGGACTGGGACCAAACACCAAAATCGGCGGATCGTTGATCGTGATGGCCATCGTCGGAGGGGCAATTCTCACTCCGCTCATGGGACTGATCGCCGAGGCCCGTCACACCATCGCTCCGGCTTATATTGTCCCGCTTGCGGCATATGTCGTCATCGCAGGGTACGCATTCCTTGGGGCACAGGCACGAGGTGTGGCAGACACCGCTGGCCATCAATTTCCTAGCTGAAAAAGGACGTTATGCTCTCTCAACCATGGCTTTCGTCGCAGTTGCTTCGCATACTTGGCGCTATCGTGTTGGCCCTTTCCGCGATTTCCATCCTGCACGCCCAGAGCGCCACCGCTCCCACCGATTCCCAGGATCCAGCCAGCATTGATCAGATTTGGCAGCGAGCCAGCAGCAAATATGACGCCGCTCGCGCCGCCCTCCTGAAGGAGGTCGATAGCGCTGACCACCAGGGCCCGTTTCGGCCTGACTGGGAATCCCTTCAGAAGTATGAGGTTCCCGAATGGTACAGGGACGCAAAATTCGGGATTTTCATTCATTGGGGCGTCTATTCCGTCCCAGCTTTCGGCAATGAATGGTATCCACGAATGATGTATCAGAAGGGCTCTGCCGAATACAAGCACCAGATCGCTACGTACGGCCCCCAGGACAAGTTCGGCTATAAGGATTTCATTCCGATGTTCAAAGCCGAACACTTCGATGCTGCCGCTTGGGCACAGCTATTCAAAAAAGCGGGAGCAAAATATGTGGTGCCCGTGGCGGAGCATCATGACGGTTTCGCGATGTACGACAGCGGCCTGAGCGACTGGACTGTGGTGAAGATGGGCCCCCAACGCGACACCACCGGAGAATTGGCGAAGGCAGTGCGAGCGGAAGGGTTGCATTTTGGCGTGTCATCGCATCGGGCAGAGCACGATTTCTTCTTGGGTCCCGGCCGCACCATCGCTTCTGATGTGAACGACCCGCAATACGCCTCGCTCTACGGCCCAGCCCAAACCTGGCTGAACAACCAATGGGGCACTCCCGTCAACAACGATTTCACATACGTCTCCTCGGCCTGGGCCAACGATTGGCTGGCGCGGTCCGCGGAACTGGTGGCGAAGTATCATCCGGATATCGTGTACTTCGATTGGTGGATTGGGCAGCCGTCTTTCCGCCCGAACCTCACGCGCTTTGCTGCGTTCTATTACAACAGCTCTCTCAAGTACGGTAATCATGTCGGAGTGATCAACTACAAGGACTACGCCATACAAGAGCATGCTGGTGTACTCGACTTGGAACGTGGCCAACTTGGCGACATTCGGCCTCTCGTTTGGCAGACAGATACTTCCGTCAGCAATAAATCCTGGGGCTATATTGAAAACGACGTCTTCAAGTCACCAGAATTCATCGTTCATCAACTGATCGATATCGTGAGCAAGAATGGCAACTTGTTGCTGAATGTAGGCCCGCGCTCTGACGGCACTATCCCCGATGAAGTACAGACGGTTCTTCTCGATGTGGGCGCCTGGCTCAGCATGAATGGTGAAGCAATCTACGGAACCCGTCCCTGGAGGGCGTACGGAGAGGGCCCCACGAAAGTCGTCGCGGGCTTGTTCCACGACACTGACACCGAAAACTACAAGCCCGAAGATTTTCGTTTTACGACGAAGGGCGATGTTCTTTACGCGATCGGACTTTCCTGGCCGACGAACGGAGAAGCAGTGATTCACTCGCTCACGCCGGCAGCCGGAAGTAAGGCCGTGCAGGGTGTCGCTTTGTTGGGAAGCGATGCAAAGCTACGATTTGAGCAGCGTCCTGATGGTTTGCACGTCCAGCTGCCGGGCCAACCCCCAGCCAAGTACGCGTATGTGCTCCGCGTGACGTTCGGCGGTGGATCGCACTAGGACATCAGCCGATTTGATTCACAAAGGCAGTTCACTTTATCGACGTTCTCGAGTGATCGGAGGAGTGCCAATGACGCAACATGTAGCGCGCTTCAAGCGTTCGCTTCTTGTCGGACTGGCTTTGATCGGTCTGGGCCTGATTCCGTCTGCGACCGCCGCAGAAAGAGTCGAAGTCTCGATTGACGCGTCCAAGGCTGGCGCAAAAATTGACCGCAACATTTTCGGCCAGTTCGCCGAACATCTCGGGCATGGCATTGATGGCGGTATATGGGTCGGCCGCGATTCCACCATTCCGAACACACGTGGCATTCGCAATGACGTCGTTACCGCGCTGAAGGCGCTAAAAGTGCCGAACGTTCGCTGGCCTGGTGGCTGCTTTGCAGACGAATACCACTGGCGCAAAGGCATCGGACCTCAGCGCGCCGTGAGCCTCAATCCAAACTGGGGTGGTGTAATCGAACCCAACACCTTCGGAACCGACGAATTCATGGACTTTCTCAGCCAGATTGGTTCCGATGCGTACATCTCCGTCAATGTCGGCTCGGGCACTCCGCAGGAGGCGGCGGAATGGCTGGAATATATGACCACGGCGCAGCCAACGACACTGGAAAAGGAGCGCGCCGCCAACGGCCATCCTGCTCCTTACAAAATCGCCTTCCTTGGCATCGGCAACGAAAGCTGGGACTGCGGCGGCAACATGACGCCCGACTACTATGTGAGCCAGATGAAGATCTACAGCCGCTTTGTCCGCAACTTTAATCCTGCCCAGCAGGATAAGGACCAGATGCAGAAGATCGCCGTCGGTCCCGGTGGCGGTGAACCCCGCTGGACCGAATGGACGGAAACCGTCATGAAGGCCTACCAGAAACACACGTGGAGTTGGGACATCAACGGTCTTTCCATGCATTCCTACACGGTTGGTCACTGGCCCCCTTCGTATGCGTCGTCTGGCTTTGGAGAGACCGAATACAGTCAGATCCTCAAGTTCACCTTGGAGATGGACGACTTGATCAGCAAGCACTCGGCCATCATGGACAAGTACGACCCGCAGAAGAAGGTTGCGCTGGTCGTCGATGAATGGGGCGCCTGGTATGCACCCTTACCCGGCAGCAACCCAGGCTTCCTCGTCCAGCAAAACAGCCTGCGCGACGCGGTTCTCGCCGCGCTCAACCTGAACATCTTTGCCCGCCACGCCGACCGGGTCCGAGGGGCCAATATCGCTCAAATGATCAATGTGCTGCAGGCCATGATCATGACCGACAAGGAGAAGATGGTACTGACCCCCACCTATTATGTCTTCAAGATGTACGTGCCGTTCCAAGATTCAACGTTCGTGCCCGTGACATTCAATTCGGGCACCTACACCCACGGCGACGTCAGCTTGCCGCGGGTGGATGCCATCGCGGCTAAAGGCAAAGATGGCAAGCTGTGGGTCGAGATCACAAATATTGACCCCAATGAGACCGTCGATGTCGAGTTGAACCTGGTTGGTACGCAGTGCAAAGGCCGCATCCGGGGAGACCCTGACTGCCCCTAAGGTGGACAGCATCAATACGTTTGACGCGCCCAACACAGTCGTGCCGAAGCCTATTTCAGCGAAGGCTCAAGGCGGCAAGCTGACCTTGAAACTCGAACCCAAGTCGGTGAGTGTTATCTCAATCGAGCAATGACCGAGAATCATCTTGATTTATTGGCGCAATGGCTTCCATGGGTCCTCGATCTCGCCAAAACCAACCTCTAGTGTGTCTCAGAAAATCGGGAGCCGCTCGGGAAAAGATGTAGAATTTCAGGTCATAACTTCCGGGGAGAGGATTTCCCAAGCCTTCGAGGCATCCTGGCAGGTCCTCCCGTCATTCTTTTCGGCGAGATGATTGGTTTTCGCTTGTGCCATGTTAACGCCGCGTCGGATTCGGTGGCTGTAACTGGAGCCGTATCGCGCATACGCACCGCGGAGGTTTAGTTGAAATCATTGGAGCCGGCCATGTCTCGCTTCGCGATTATGGTTCTGCCTGCGCTGTTGTCTGTATCTCTCTGGTCGCAACAAGGGTCAGGCAGCATGTGCAACCTAACTATTCACGTGCGAATGGCAGATGATCGCCAGGATGCCGCTAATGTTCAGGTGCAACTTCTGAACACTGCGGGACCATTCGTTGGTTCCGCAACAACTCACGCCGATGGGACTGCTGAGTTCCAGGTATCGAGTGGAGTGACTTACCGGGTACGAGTTTCCGGCCGGGGTGTCGAGACCGCCGAATCGGAGTTCTTTATCATGGGCGGCCAGTACAATCAAACCGAGAACCTCAATGTGAAACACGCTGCAGTGGCGACGCAAGACAATAAATCTGCGCCCATCTCTGTGGCGGAGATGCAAGTACCCGCGAAAGCCAGGGAGCAGATGCAGAAGGCCATCGAGGCATTCGACAAAGGAGATACCAGCGAAGGCCACACAGAGGCTCGAGAAAGCGATTGAGATCTACCCGCAATATGCAAGAGCCTACGAGAATCTGGGTGTGATCGCGGCGAAATCGGGCGATCGGGCTAAGGCGAGAAGCCTCTATACGAAGGCCATCGAAGTAGACGAAAGATTCGTCCCGGCGTATGTGCAATTGGCACGCTTGGAGATTCAGGAGAAGAACTACACGCAAGCGGAATCGCTGCTCCATAAGGTGATGTTGCTTTATCCTGAGATGCCCGACCTTATCGCATTACTTGCCGGCGCCGAATACGGAAACAAGGAATACGCCAGTGCGCTCGCCGATGCGCAGCGAGTTCATACCCTGCCGCATCACGAAAAGGTTGCAGACGTACACTTGCTGGCTGCAGAAATTCTTGAGATGAAGAATCGTAATCAGGAGGCTGTGGCAGAGTATCGGTTGTACTTAACAGAAGCGCCCAACAGTCCCCAGGCCAAGGCGGTGCAACAGGCCATAACCGACCTGGAAGCGTCGAAGCAATGATTGAAGTGACTCTACGGTTGCAGCGCAGGAGGAGCGCTGGACATTTTGGGCGTGAGCCTGGTATCGAGTTCCTGGCGTAGCTGTTGCACGCGTTTAAATTCTTTCTCCGCCTCGTTCGACTCACCCAAAGCCTGGTAGGCGCGCGCGAGCCGATAATGCGCATCCGGCTGCCCCGGATCGAGTTCAATCGCCTTGCGAAAATCAGCTATCGCATCCTTGTGCTTGTTCTCTTCCGAGAGCATTATTCCGCGGTCGATATAAGCCAGACGAATATCGCTTCGCAGTTGAATAGCCTTATTGAGATCGGAAGCGGCCCCTTCGCGATTGCCGAGTTTCATCTCCGTATCACCGAGGTAAGCCCATGCCTGCGCGTTGTCCCCATCGTTCGCCAATTCGGCCTGGAATTCGGCTTTCGCTTTCTCGTAGTCCTGCGATTTCCAGTAGAGAAAACCCAATCCAAAGTGAACGTTTGGCTCGTGCGGAGAAACCTGCGCCGCTTGCTGGAACTCGGCGATGGCTTCCGGCGTCTTTCCCAGGCCATCCAGAGCTTCTCCAATCAGCACGTGGGCGGCCGCCGAGTTTGGCTGCGTCATCAGAATTTGGCGAAAGCCATCCAGCGCACATTGGTACTGGCCGGCCCACAGACAGCTTTGGGCCACGATCTGCTGCAACTCGACATTGGCGGGATCTACTTGCACCGCCACCTTCAGAGATTCGATTGCCTTTGCATATTGCTTGTCACCGTAGTAACTCAGTCCAAGAAGCGTATGTGCCTGGAAGTTGCCGGCGTCCCTCGCCGCTACGGCCTTCAACGGCGCAATTGCGGCGTGAAAATGACCTTGCTTGAACTCGGCCAGTCCCAGGTTCATTTCAATGCCGGGCAGCCTCGGATCCAGCGAAAGCGCTTTCTTGTAGGCCGCGACGGCTTCGGGATATTTCTGCTGTTTCGCCAGCACCACACCAAGACTTGCGTATGCACCTGCGTCCCGCGGATGTGCGGCAATAAATGAGCGCCAGGCTTGTGCAGCCTGTGGCAAATCGCCTTTCTGCTCAAGCGCAACGGCGGCCGCCGGCGTGTTCGATTGTGCCCAGGAAGTCGCAAGCAGCGCGAGGAAGATTACGGTGAGCTTTGACAACCAGTGGGTAGACATGCAGCAAGCACTACGCTGAATCTTATGCTAGCAAAGGCTGAGCGCAACAACAAAAACCCCGTTTGCATACTGGTGGGAGATGCAAACGGGGCCCTAGACCGCGTTAACGGGGCGGCTAGAAGACTAGCTTCGCTCCAAGTTGGATGGTTCTCGGATCGTAAGCAGCAGTGATTACGCCGAAGTTAGATCCGCCCAGCTGCGTACCGATTCCACCGGTCTGAACCGAACCTTTGAATTGGGTGTGGTTCCAGATGTTGAAAAAGTCGGCGCGGAACTGGAATTGGCTCCCGCGCTTCTCATTGATCACGAAGGACTTGAACAGCGACATATTCCAATTGTCACGACCGGGGCCACGTATGGCGTTGTTGCCCAGATTGCCCCAAGTGCCCGCCGCGGGCGCCGCGAAGGAACTGGTGCTGAACCACTGGCTGACCGTGTGCGGGTAGGTAATCGGTCCGATTACGTCAGGACGGTTGGTACAGTTAGGAACAACGTTGCAAACGCTTTCACTCCATTAACCGTACCGCTCGTTGTGATGTTCATCGGCGCTCCCGACATGGCCTGAACGATACCCGAAATCTGCCAGCCGCCGACAACCGTCTTCATAAAACGATTGGTCGAGTTGCGCAGCCACGGTATGTTGTACACAAAGTTGACAAAGAAGATGTTGGTACGGTCGAAGAGCGAAGGCCCAAAATCGTACCTCCATCCGACGTAAGGATTCGACACGTTAGCTAAGTCGTTGCCGCTGCCGGTGCCATGGACCGAATCAATGGCCTTCGACCAGGTATAGCCTGCGTTCAACTGCAGGTCGTTAGTCAAATTCCCGCTAAAGCTCGTCTGCAGCGAATTGTAGCTGCCGTTGGCGTTGTTCTTGAGACATTCTGAGCGAGTGATATCCCTCATAAGGAACGGCCAGGTTGTACTGGCCCGAACTATTGCTGGCGATCAAGCTGGGCAGCTGGCTGTACGGGGCAAGCTCGAACTCCTGATAGTTATTCTGATGCCGGTTCAGCGCTGCCGACATAGCTGAGGTTGAATACCGTTCTGTTCGTAACCGCCCGCTGGATGCCGAAGCTGTACTGGTACACGTACGGTGGCTTGTAGTTGTTGTCAGCCAGACCGGTGATGTTACCGACCGTAATGGGAACATTGGCGTCGTCACGGGTACTCCCGTGGCGAGATTCGTGTTGGGATTGGACAGTGACACATTGTTCTGAGTGACAGAAGCGCTGAACGGCTGGTTGGGGCCGGCATTGTACATGTCGTTGCCCTGAACGCGTTCATACATTATTCCGAATCCACCGCGCAGCACGGTTTTTCCATCGCCGAAAATGTCATATGCGAAGCCAAGACGCGGACCGAAAATAGCCCAGTGGTTGGCAACCAGACCACTGGGAACTCCGTTCTGGCCGGCAATGCCGAGGCCGTTCAAGTAGAACTGGTAGCCCTGCAGGGCTGGGAGCGGGCTGGTGCCAAGACCCGGACTCGTCGGGCTGATGGTGGACCCCGGACGAGGTAGACCGGCTGGGCGGGCCGGGTCGTACAGGTTCGCATAGAAGTTCGACACTTGATTTTGTGGGTTGACGGTGTGCGGAATTCCATCCCACCGTAGCCCGAGGTTCAGCGTCAGCCTACGGGTGGTGCGCCAAGTGTCCTGGATATAGAGAGCGTACGAATTGGCGTTCCAGTTTTGGCTGTCTTGCAGCGCGTTTTCGCCGTAGCTAGTTGGAAAGACCAAGCAGGTAGTCAGCAAAGTCGTTGCCCGTGTACTGACCGTTGAAGGTGGAACGCGCCCTGCGTAGGCGCGAAAAGGTCCTGATACTTCCGGTACGTCTGGAAGCTGCCACCCATCCTCAACTGGTGGGCGCCTTTGCTCCATGAAACCGCATCCAGGATTTGATACGCGTTGTACCCGTTGTTCCAGGGAACCCAGTTCGAGGTGTAGTTCGTGCCGCGTACCGCCGAGAGTTGGATCGAGGGGATGCGATTCAGGTCGTTCGGGCCGTTGAAGATTCGGTTAAAGGTGAAGTCTCGACGGCGCCTTATAAATCCCCACCGGTGTGATGTTGATGCGGTTGCCGCTGTAATTGAAAGTGAGTTCGTTCAGCAGCGTGGGGCTGATTGTTCTTGTCCACGTGGCAACCGCGCTGTACGACGGGTTGCCAAAGGTGTTACCTATCGTGGGAACGTTGTCACCACTCCACATCGTGGTTCCGAACCCCTGAGCGATCTGTTCCGCGACAAAGTGCCCAAAGATCGTGTTCTTGCTGTTGAATTCGTGGTCGATTCGCACGATCTCTTCCCGCACGTCGGTCGGCGTGCTGGGAGAACCCTGGAACTGCGTGCCATTGGTCGGCGCAGGGAAAATGCCGGCACCGAGAAGCGACTGTGCGTTTGCATTCAACATGCATGACGGTATGATGTTACCGGGGAACGGCTGGCCCTGTACGATTCCCGCAGGTGCGACCCCGCCGGGGCAGTTGGCGAACAGAACCGACGGCGCCACGTTGGGCTGAGTCGTCTGGCTAGCGGCACATAATGGCTGTGCTGCTACCACTAAAGTCTCCGCCATAGTCGCTCGGCAGCGGCACTTGCTGATTATAGTTGCCGCCTTGGCGCAGCTTGCGCCATTCCATGTTGTAGAAGAAGAATGTCGGATGCGACTTGCCCCACGGCACCGGCCCTCCCACATTAAAGCCAAACGTGTTGAAATTCAGCTTGGCCACCGGGTTGGGAGCGGGGTTGAAGTAGTTACGAGCATCAAACGCGTCGTTACGGTTGTACTCCCAGGCAGACGCATGATAGGTCCTGGTTCCCGACTTGATAACGGTGCTCAAGGTAGCTGCGGAGGACAGGCCGTAGTCGGCACTGTAATTGGAAGTTAACGCGCGAAATTCGGAGATCGCTTCGAGCGAAGGCATTACGGCGAACGTTCCAGAACCGCCGCGGTCCAAGGCCTCACCGCCATCGAGCAAGTAAATGTTGTGCCCCATTCGCTGGCCGTTGAAGCTGACGTTGGCGTTTCCGCCGACCGGCGTTGGAGTCTGGAAGTCGCCCTGGAGGCTGGACGCACCCGTAGTTTGATTGATAAGCGTATAGATGCTGCGACCGTTTGTGGCGAGTCCCTCGACTTGTTTTCCGGTGATGACCTGGCTAACTTCGCCGGACTCGGTTTGGACGCCAACGGCGGTCCCTTCTACGGTGACTTGATCCGAAGCCGAACCGACTTCCAGCCTGAAGTCGTAGCGGTCCCGGGCGCCTACGTCAAGTACGATGTTATTTTGCTCAACACGTTTAAACCCGGCGACATCGACCAACATGTTGTAATGGCCGACGGGAAGATCAGACGCGATGTAATACCGTCGTTGTTGGTTACGTATTGATGAACGGTAGCAGTCTCGACGCTTGTAATCGTGATCTTGGCATTAGGAACGAGGGCGCCGGAGGGATCAAATACCGTGCCGACAATCGTTCCTTGTCTGACTGAGCAAATGCCTGGGGAACGGCGAATCCCAGGAAAAGCAGCAGCAAGGAAAGCTGAAGCGCCCAGCGACGTTGTCCTGCGAAAAGGCTGCACGCAGCGGGTGTGTACGATTTTTTACTCGGCGTTCTACCAAATCGATTCATATGCCCCCCACCAGAAACAGATTGTGTTACGTCAAGACCAAGCGCGCTTCCCTACTGCAACCAGGACGGGCGCGATGAAGCAACCCCGAACTGTGAGATTCGATCAAACGTTACCCCGACGTATCGACTGTCCCGATCGCTAGAAAACCCATTGTGCTGACAGCCTCGCGACTAAGTGATCGGCTGTGCCCACCGTATGCAATGGTCGTATGCCAAGTCTTTCCAGCGAATCAAACTCGTTAACGTTAACGAAAGCTGCGTTAACGTTAACGGTGTACTGGTATACCTCCTTGCCCCGCAAATGTCAAGCGGAAATTAGCGGCAAAATTCAACGTGAATCTCAGTAGTCCAAAAATCGGGCTATACTGGTCGCCTGGTGCATCTTCGGTTACTGATGAATCGACCATGCGATGCGAGGAATTGGTACCGAGTTCTCGCCAAGACTATCCTCCTTCTAGTAGGACTTTGGTTCGGCTGCCTCGATGCACATTCCGCCGACGCCAAGCCGGCGACAAAGGCAATCGCCGGGCAAGAGCATGCGAAGGCAGCCGAGATCGTGTTTTCCTTTGAGCCTATCGACTTTCGGCTAGACAGTTCGGAGACGCCGGAACGTCACGCTCCGGAAACAATGGCTGGCGGGGTCGCCGTTTTCGACTACAACAACGACGGAAAACTCGACATCTTCTTCGCGAACGGCGCTGACATCAACACTCTCCGCAAGGACTCGCCAAAGTATTACAACCGGTTGTTTGAAAACGACGGCAAAGGACATTTCACGGATGTCACTGAAAAAGCCGGATTGCGAGGGACAGGCTTCGATACAGGCGTTGCGATTGCTGATTACGACAATGACGGATTCGAAGATATCTTCGTGGCCGGCGTATATCGAAACACGCTCTATCACAACAATGGCGATGGCACGTTCACGGATGTAACCGCCAAATCGGGACTCAGCAAGCCGGATCCGGAGTTTGGTCCACTTTGGGCCGTCGGTGGCGTTTGGGTTGACGTTAACAACGACGGGCTACTCGATCTCGTGGTCATCAACTACCTGAAGTGGGACGGCCGGCACGAACCCCTGTGCGGAACCGCCGACCACCGTGACTACTGCCACCCGAAGATGTATGAGCCGACTCCCAATCAGCTCTTCATGAACAACGGGGACGGGACATTTCGGGATGCTTCCGCGGAGTGGGGCTTGCGCTCGCATCCGGGCAAAGGCATGGGTGCCGCAACTGCCGACTTCGATCTCGACGGCAAGATGGACATCTTCGTCGCTAATGACAAATTGGTTAACTGGCTGTTCCGCAACAATGGCAAAAAGTTCGACGAAGTCGGTTTCCAAGCAAATGTGTCGTTGCGCGAGGACGGCGTCTTCATCTCCGGGATGGGCGTCGATTTCCGCGACCTCGACAACGATGGCTACCCGGACATCTGCCTCGTGGCGCTCGATAACGAGACGTTTCCGATCTATCGAAATACGGGTCAAGGCACGTTCGTCGAAGTCACTCAGTCAAGTGGTATGGCGCGCCTGAGTTCGCTTATGGCGGGATACTCCCCAACCATCGCTGATTTCGACAATGACGGTTGGAAAGACATCTTCGTGACGCGCGGCCACGTGCAGTCGTTGCTCTCGGCCCCCCGCATCGCGGTGGAACAGCCCAACACCGTGTTTCACAATCTTGGTGGGATGAAGTTTGCCGCGCTAACAGAAGAGGCCGGCCTGACATCGCAGCCACCGGCGCGGCACCGCGGTTCAGCGATCGGGGACCTCAACGGCGACGGCACGTTAGACGTAGTCGTGAGCGCGATCAGCGCACCTGCCGAGATCTGGATGAATGCGAGCCCCGGCAATAACCATTGGCTGGAGATCAAACTCGAGGGAACCAAGAGCAATCGGGACGGAATCGGCGCGCGGATCAAAATTGTGACCGGCAGCGAGACCCAGTACAACCACATGACCACCGCGGCTGGATACGCATCGTCCAGCGCCGGTCCGGTACATTTCGGTCTGGGCAAGAATGCCGTCGCGGAATTGGTCGAGATTCGCTGGCCTTCGGGAACTGTTCAGCGGTTGCGGAACGTGGCCGGCGACCGCATCCTTTTAGTCAAGGAACAGCCCTAGCCGTGAACTCACAGCTTCAATATTGCAATTATTCATTGCGGGCCGCCCGAATCCAACTGATTCCTACTGTATGACGTTGCAGTTACGTGTGCTTTAACGGGATGGTATATTAAACACCCTTCAACCCGGGAGTGAATGTTGAAACGAGTCGGTCTTCACGAAATTGCGCGCCAGGCACAGGTCTCGATCGGTACGGTGGATCGTGCTCTACATTCCCGTCCCGGCATCAGCGAAGCCACCCGCAATAAGGTGCTCGAAACCGCCGAGAAGCTTGGGTACACGCCCAACCTAGCGGCTCGGGCGCTTGCTGTCGGACGCTCGGGGTTTCTTATCGGCGTCTGCATCCCCGAGGAGATCCATCATTTTTATGACCAGATGCGCGACGGAATCTTCGACGAAGCGCGCCGGGCTGCACGGGTCGGCATGGAACTTATCTACCGTCCCGTGCCAAGTCTCGGCGAATTTGAGCAAAGGGAGCTTTCGAGCCTCCTCGATGAGGACCTTCGCGGCCTCATTGTTATGCCCGGAGATCCCCGCGTTGTCGCTCCGATCATTGACGCGGCGGAGGCGCGAGGCATCCGGGTGGTCTGTATCTGTAGCGACGCGCCGCACAGCCGGCGCACGGCAGTAGTGTACGCGAACCCGAATCTTCAGGGACGTCTCGCAGCAGAGCTTCTCTCGAAGTTCATCCCCGGCGACTCTGATGTCGCGGCCATCACAGGTATGCTTCGAACCGAAGAACACCGTCAGAAGGTCGAGGGCTTTCAATCGCGACTTGCCCAGCATTCCGAGATGACCTTGGCTTGCGTGCTCGAGGCGCACGAATCGGAAGAAGAGAGCTATCAGAAGACCATGGACCTGCTAAGCGACAATGCCAACCTTCTCGGCATTTACGTAACCACGGTCAACTGCCTGCCTGTCTGCCTCGCTGTCCGCGAGCACAGGAGGACGGACGTTCGGCTGATTACCACCGACCTTTTCCCGCAGATGGTTCCCTACTTCGAAAACGGAATCATCGGCGCTTCGATCTATCAAGATCCATACACCCAGGGCCAGACCGCATTAAAAGTTCTCGTCGATCATGTCATTGAGAAAGCTCCCATCGCGTCGAGCAATAGCCTGAACCCGGGAATTGTGCTTCAGTCGAACCTACACTTCTTCCGGGAGGTGCACTTCGCCGGAATCGGAGCGCGCGATCTGACGACGATGCGAACAGGGGAGAGAGTCTCATTATCCCTGGGCTAAAGACCGAGGGGCAGGTCGCCCCGGTGTCCCAAGCTTTTATCGTCAGCATCATTCATATGCAAATTGTTCGTTCGCAGTAGAGGATCCTATGTTGCACAAGATCAGCCGCCGCACGTTCGTCGCCACCGCCGCTGTTGCCGGTGCCAGTGCTGTTCTTCGTGCACCGGCGTTCGCATTTGAGAATCAGAGTCCAGGTACAGCCGTCGCGACCGGAGCAATGCCGAAGGGCCGCGAGGTTGTACCCCTGCAAGCGGTTCCCTTTGGTATGAGCAACGTCCGGCTGGGACCGGGCGCGTTCAGCGCGGCAGCGGAAGCCAACCGCCGCTACTTGAAGACACTGCCTCCCGACCGCCTGCTCCATACCTTTCGCCTGACAGCGGGGCTGCCCACTTCCGCGGAGCCATTGGGTGATTGGGAAAAGCCCGATTGTGAGTTGCGGGGTCACTTCGTGGGCGGGCACTATCTGTCGGCTTGCGCGCTTTCGTTCGCCAGTTCGGGCGACGAAGAACTCAAGCGCAATGGCGACATCATGGTCATGGAGCTTGCAAAATGCCAGGCGAAACTCAAGAACGGGCTATCTAAGCGCCTTTCCGGTAGAGCTCTTCGACCGCTTGCGCGACGGCGTTAACGTCTGGGCGCCGTTCTACACCATCCACAAGATCATGGCAGGGCATCTTGACATGTACCTGCATGCCGGCAACCAGCAGGCACTGGAAACCCTGGAGAAGATGGCAGCGATGGGTGCGGAGTTGGACCGATCCCTTGAGCGAACAGCAAATGCAGCGTGTCCTCCAGGTGGAATACGGCGGAATGGGCGAGGTGCTCGCCAATCTTTACGCGGTGACCGGCAACCGCGAGTATCTCGACCTCGCACGGCGCTTCAATAAGAAATCGTTTCTTGATCCTCTGGCAGCGCACCGTGACGAACTGAAGGGTTTGCATGTTAACACCCATATTCCGCAGGTCATCGCCGCGGCTCGCCTGTACGAACTAACTGGCGACAAGAAGTACTGGAGCATCTCCGACTACTTCTGGGACGAGGTCACCAGCGAGCGTTGCTATTGCACGGGAGGTACCAGCAATTTCGAATTATGGAGGTCCGATCCCGGAATACTCTCGACACAACTGAGCTCGGAAACGTCCGAAGACTGCTGCGCTTACAACATGATGAAGTTGACGCGGCATTTGTTCGAGTGGTCGCCGCAGGCACGCTACATGGACTACTACGAGCGAGTACTCTTCAATCACCGCATGGGCACGATCGATCCCGAGACCGGCACCACTGTTTATTACCTGACGCTTGGTAACGGCTACTCCAAGATTTACGCCAAGCCCTTCGATTCGTTCTGGTGTTGCAACGGCACGGGCGCCGAGGAGTTCGCGAAGTTGACGGACACCATCTACTACCACGACGGCGATTCCATCTACGTCAATCTTTTTATAGCGTCGGAAGTTAACTGGCCGGAAAAGGGACTCCGCATAACCCAGCAGACTTCATTTCCCGAGGAACAAGGAACGACTCTGCTGATTTCGGCGGCTAACCCTGTCAATGTCGACTTGAAATTGCGGATCCCCTACTGGGCGAAGACCGGCACTGTGAAAGTAAATGGCCACGTCGTCCCTGCGTTCGCCGCTCCGGGCAGCTACCTCGTTCTGCGTGGTCCCTGGAAGAATGGCGATCGCGTGGAATTGAGTCTCCCGATGCATTTGCATGCCGCTCCCACGCCTGACAAGAACACGGTGCAAGCGGTGATGTATGGTCCTCTGGTGATGGCGGCAAGATTCAATGAAGAGCCTTCCGACAATTGGTATCGGCACTTCGCTGCCGAAGAGAAACAGGAGCCCGCTCCAACGCAGCAGTTCAAAGGGAAGATCGAGGATCCCGCGAGTTGGCTCGAACCGGCTGGCGGAACGCTGACCTTTCGAACCGTGGCACAAACTCAGAGTGCAACGTTTAGTCCCTTTATCAAGCATCGTGCACGAACGGTACTCTGTATACCACGAGGTCGAAGAGACAACTTAGCTGACAAGCGTAGGTGAGACCGCTTCGCGACGCACCGATTCGGCTGTCCGGATCAATGTCGGTAGCACGTCGCCCATGGGCTCGCTTTTGGGATCGCCGAAGGCGAAATAGAGTTTGCGATAGG
>CAWFBW010000012.1:0-278883 GCA_963814165.1 uncultured Acidobacteriaceae bacterium
CCTTGACACGGTAGAGGTCAGGAGTTCGAGTCTCCTCGTGCCTACCATTTCCTTCAATTCCCTTCATCTGACGATAGGGGAAAGCGGGCATCGTTTGGGTCTTGCCCGGCCTAGATCCTGATTACGTGTTCGTTCATCCAGTCGCCTGCATTGCCGACGCGGTGAAAGTCGCCGCATTCATTCTGACGAACTCCTGCACACTCAACGGGTCTTGCCCCGTCAGTATGCGCACGTCGTCCGACATCCGGTCGAAGCGCCCCGCTCGATGCAGATCGCACATCGCCGCCAGGTGGTTCACTACGTGAACTGGCCACCGCCGCTTGAGCAGCTCGTCCCGCCAAGGCTCGACGGGAATGTCCTGATAGGTGATTGTGCGGCCCAGCGCCTTCGAGTACTCCTGTGCAAAGAAATGCATGTTCTCGGACTGCGGACCCGTCAAGTGATAGATCCTGCCGATGTGCGGCTGCGGATTGACGAGCAGGGCAGCTACGGCACGTGCAACGTCTTCCGCTGCGACCGGCGCAGTCTTCCCCTCGCCGAACGGCAGTCTAATCTGATTTGATTCCCGCACTGAATCCGAAGTCAAAGTCAGGAAGAAGCCTTCGAGAAACACGGTCGGCCGCACGTGCACAACAGGCAGACCCGACCAGTTCAGCGCCTGCTCGGCGAGCCAGTGCAGCTTGTGCTGCGGGCTCGGAGTAGTTTCGGTAATGCTCATCTGAGAAACCGTCATCTGCGACATATTGATGAACGCCTTCACGCCGTGATGCTTCGCCACCGCCGCCGCATTGACCGTCGCGGCCAGGTAGGCATCCGAAACCGACATGCCGAAGTACATCGTCTCGCAGCCGGCAATCGCCCTATGCATGGAATCGAGGTCGAGCAGATCGCCGACCACGACCTCCGCACCCAGATCGCGCAATGCTTGCGCGCGCTCGTCCTCAGTTCGCACCATCGCCCGCACCGCTTTGCCTTGCTTCAACAGCAGTTCGGTGACCGTGCGTCCTACCGCCCCGACGCGGCCCGCCGCGCCGGTAACCAGAATTGGATTTGCCATGTTTGTCCTCCTACACTGTTCAGTTAAATCGAGAGACAGACCTTTTGAGTGTGAGTCCGCATCGCTTCATTGAAGGCCTGTAAGTGTCTCTACGAATATCTGTCGAGAAATGCCTCGAAAGTCACGACGGTCTCACAGCCTTTGCCGTTGCCCAGAGCGAACCTGGATTAACGCGGTTTGGATGCAACGTCAGCATCTTCTCGTAGAGGTCCACTGCCGTCGATGTACTCGCCAAGCTCGCGTTAAAGTCATGGAGGTATCCCCGGGTTTCGCCGATGTGTCGAGGAGAGCTATCGGGGTTAAGGACACCATGACCAGCTACGACTGCTTTCGGATGAAGGGCCTCAATTTTATCCAGCGCCCGCAGCCACTCGTCTCTGGCCTTTTCATCGCACTCCGCGAGATAGGGGTGGGTGTTGTTATAGACGGCGTCTCCCGATATCACTAGGCCAATGGAGGGAACATGAAGCGCGGTTGTGTGCTGTGTGTCGGTATGGCCAAGCTCTATTACGTTTAGTTCTTCTTCTTCAAGAGATAACGCATCTCCTTCAAGGACCTCCGGCACTGCGAACTGCGATGGAACCTGGCCAGGGAAGCGCGGCTCCCAAAAGGAGCTTATGAATTCCGGCTTTATCTGGTTTTGCATCGCCGCAACAGCGGAAGCGGTGGCAAACGCTCTTGCGTTGGGGAACCTGTCGAGCAGAAACTTCAGACCTAAGAAATGGTCACCGTGGGCGTGGGTGATGTAAATGGTTGTTAGATTTTTGCCGCTTTCGGCGACCCAATCTAAGAGCTCTTTCGAATGCTGGACGGACAGAAACGTATCGACGAGGATGGCATCGCGTTCGCCATAAAGGAGCGTGACCGTATTGGTAACCCAAGCGAGATCTTCTTTGCCCGGGGGAAGGCCTTGGGTAGAGCTACCGCGTTTCTTGGTCAAGAGTTTCCAGTTCAGCTTAGGCATATATTTTCTCCCTCTTCGACGGATGATAGTCGGAAGCGTTCCGTGCCTCGATAGCTTTCACGGAGTTTTCAAACGCTTTTTCCAAAACGCCCTTACCGACGGTCCCCAGCACGAAGCCGAGCAGTCGCCCCTTGAGGTTCTTGCCCTCGCGTACGACGACAACGTCGATGTCGGTCGTGCCATTGGGGTGACGGGTGAAGGTGTAGGTGTGGCCCGACGCGCCTCCCCACAGGTTGGAGTCGGTCGTGGTGAGGACGACGTGGTTAGGATCGGACCAGTCGTAATGCAGGCGTTCCCAGACGCCGCCCGATCCTTCCGTGACGTCGGCGTCCGAGTTGCCCTGATGATGAACCTTGAGGTAGTCGTCGGCGCTGTTGCCAAAGAGCTTCGAGCGGCCCGGCCCGAAGTCGGTGAGCCCAGCGACGTACTGCTCGGGGGTCAAGGTGGTTGTCTGGTGGAGGTGGATTTCTGTTTGCTTCATTTGTGGTTCGCCTTCTCGGTTCATGGCTGACTTCGTCAAAATACTTACATGAACTGTATTCCGTACACGTATAGGATGCTATACTAGGAAGAAAGATACAAGGTTTCGCAAAAGACTAATGACGACCAAATTGAGGGAACGATACCGCTCTGAGCTGCGCGCCGCAACCCTATCGGCAGCCCGAGAGCTCATAAAGGAAGAAGGATACGAGGGGTTGACGCTCCGCAAGCTCGCGCTGCGGATGGAGTGCTCTCCGATGGCCCTGTACACCTATTTCGCCGACAAGCAGGCTCTGCTTACTGCTCTGGCTTTGGAAGGCTTTGAAAAACTGGCCAAGCGACATAAAGGTACGGGCCGACGGGAACCCCTAAGCGCACTCCGGAAAATAATGTTGGACCACATCGCTTTCGCCGAGGAAATCCCGACCGAGTACAGAATTCTTTTCCTATCGGTACGGCCTCCCGCTGTGGTCAAGAAAACTGGGCAGGCGATACAGGAAAACAATCCGGCTTTCCGCTTGCTGTTCAAGTGCGTGCAGTCGTGCCTTAAGGCGGGAGTCCTCCAGGGCGACGCCTTCGCTATCAGCACCATAGCGCTGACGGCCGCTCACGGTGCCGCATCCCTTCTAATAACGTTGCCAGACTTCCCGTTTGGGTCTCATCAGCGATACGCCGAAGAGGTAGTCGCGACAACATTGAGCGGTCTACAAAACCGAACCATCCCGGCGATATGATTCCCATCCCCGGCAGGAACCCGGCCCCTGCAAAATGTTTCCGGAAGCAACGGAGCAAAACCTGCCATCAACTCGCCATCAAAACTTGGTGATTTTGGCCCCTTTTTGGAGTATCTAGAATGCGGAAAAGCTAGATAAGGAAAGGGTTTTAGGTGTGTGACCTCAAAATTGACACGGTAGAGGTCAGGAGTTCGAGTCTTCTCGTGCCTACCATTCTTTCAACAACTTGGCTCCAACCAACTGTCCAGCGTGGGAACGCGTGGGAACAACTACTGAATTCCTGCCGCTGGAATCTCGCGTAATGCCTCAAACACTTTCGATTGTGCAGCACGTTTCACGCCCATGATTCCCTGCGTGTACGTGTCCAGCGTTATTTTGCTGTTAGCGTGTCGCAAGGATTCTTGAACGGTTTTCACATCCTCACCGTTCGCGTTCAATAGCGTTGCAAGGCTGTGGCGAAATGTGTGCCAGCCGATGTGCTTTGTGATGCCAGCCCTAACCGCTGCTGGCCGAATAACTCGGCGCATAAGGCTGTCAGGCCAGTACGGTTGCTTGCCCTGCATTTCACTGCTGGCAAATATCCAATCACCGTTCTGGGTAAGGGGTCTGTCCGCGCCAGTCCATGAGCACTTCCGCCAAACCCTCGCCCAACGCGATAGGCTTCTTGCTGGCTTCCGTCTTCATCTCACCGACGTGCTGGTGAACGATTCCCCTGTTCAACTGAATCTCCATCGCATCCCACGAAACATCTTCCCACCGTAAGGCCAGCAGTTCACTGACGCGCAGTCCCGTTACAGCGGCGACATATACCACCGTCCGGTACAGCGGTTGCAACTCTGCCAGCAGGCTCTTGATTTCTTCTGCCGTCAGAATCTCAGGGACACGCTGCCGCTTCGCGCTCTGCCGAACGAGAGTGATTGGGTTTCTGGTTGTCCACTCGTACCGCATCGCGTGATTGAAAATCGCGGACATGATGTTCCTGATTTTGGCCTTGCTGCCGTCAGCCAGAGCCAAGCCAGCAAGCCAAGCCTCGACAGCTACCGTTTTGACTCCTGCAAGTGGTAGCTCTCCCCACTCCGGCAGAATCCGAGTCTTTATGTAGCTGCCGTACACATGGCGCGTTGAATAGGCTTTCTTGCCGTTCTCCGCTAATTCCTTTTCGGTGTAGTGAGCGACCAACTCCGAAACCGTGCGCGGGGCGAACGTCTCACTGTTGATGGTCATGCGTAGATGCTCAGTCGCCTTGCGTGCTGCTGTCTTCGTCGGATACTGCTCGACGGCTCCCACGATGGTCTTCCGGTTGATATTCTGGCCGTCCCTGTACCGAAAAATCCAGACATTCGGGCCAGAGTGCCGCTTTTCTTTTGTCAAACTGCCTTGCTGGTAAGTTGCCCGAGTGTGTCTCATTGCGCTTCGCCTCAATTCACACACGGACGGATTGGCTGATTGCCGTTATCGCACAGCCGGAGCCTGTTGTCCAACTCGGACATATAGAATCTCAAGCATTTGCTCCCGAGTCGATGCGACGGTATGCGCCCCTCACGAGCGTATTTCTCAACCGTTTTATGATGGATGCCTAAAAACTCGGCTGCTTCCTTACTATCAATCGGTGGCTCAAAATACGCGACAGCGTTCACTACCGGACTACTCACGTTCTGCATTAGGATTGCAAGATTCTTTCCCTTTCAAAGTTGCGATACGTGTGAACAGTACTCAGCCGTGCGGGACTTGTTGCGTCTCGCGCACGGCCTTGTCCTGCGGTGGGGGAGACGCCCAGCTGTCTCCGAGGCGTGGGTGCGCCCCGATGTTGTGTTGAACCCTTACCGCTGTGCTTTGCGCTTCCGTGCGCCTGCGGCCACGATTTCTTGATACTTGTCGAACCCGTACCGCTCGATGAAGAGTTTCTTTGAAGCACTCGATTTCAAATCATCGACTGTCTCGACGACCATCGAATCGCGGCTCGCTCGCGCTGGGAGGCTCTCCCAAGCTGCGAGGCCGTATGTACCGATAAATTTTGCTTTCGCGGTCGCATCATTACCGAAGTCGGCTCGCGATATGACAATCTGGTCACGGTGAACCAGCGGTTCCTTCGTCTCCGGCTCTCCAGCCTTCAAGTGAGCAGATGCCTCGGTCACGATGTCCTTGATGAGCGCCGCCGTGCGCTTGGCTCACAGATACCTCACCATGCCGTTATCCGGTGCAAGTGCGCCGCTTTGATATAGCGGGTGCTTCGGCTCATCACAGGCGCTCATACAAAGAGCAAAAACGGGCCGCTTGCTGTGCTCAAGGATCTTGCGCACCGCCTGTGAGCGTGAGACAAGGTTGCCGTGATTGCCCCAAGCCGCCACGACCACGCCGCAATCCTTGTGCTTGATGGCGTCAACAATCACGCGGTCATTGAGCGCGCCGCCGGCGGCGGCGTGATCGGTATCGGTTCGCCGCGCGCGTCGCTGGAAGCAAATTTTCTCCTGCGGACCCTTGTGGGCCCGGAACGGTTCTTCTCGGGAATGGCCGATGCTCAAGCAGAGCTGGCTGGCCGAATGATCGAGATTCTGCGCCGCGGTCCCATGCGGACGCCCACATTGCGCGAAATCGAGGAGTCTGACGCGGTGTTCGTGCTAGGCGAGGACCTCACCAGTGTCGCCCCCAGAATGGCACTGTCTCTGCGGCAGTCGGTGCGCCAGCAACCGATGGACATTGCCAAGTGAGCTAACGTCCCGTTGTGGATGAACCACGGAGTGCGGGACGCATTACAAGACGCGAAGGGCCCCCTATATGTTGTTACCCCGTGCGCCACTCGCCTCGACGAGGTTGCTACGGCGACATTTCGCGGCGCTCCTGATGATCTAGCCCGACTGGGCTTCGCCGCGGCCCTTGCGCTCGATCCAGAAGCTCCCTCGTCCCAGGATTTCCCGCTGGCCGCAGAAATTGCGAACGCACTGAAAACTGCGAAGAAGCCGCTCGTGATTTCGGGCATGAGTTGCTGCAGCGAAGCCGTCATGGAAGCGGCCGCCAATGTGGCGATGGCAGCCCAAGCGGCACTCAGCTTAACGGCGCCCGAATGCAACACCGTTGGCGCCGCTCTGATAGGCGGATCTCCGCTCGCGGCGGCCTTTGAAGCCGTCAAGAAGAGACGCGCAGACACGGTGATTGTCTTGGAGAATGATCTCTATCGGCGCCCGCCGCCGAAGTCGATGCTTCCCTCGCTGCCGCCGAGCACGTTATTGTTCTCGATCACCTGGCCAATCCGACCACCGAAAAAGCAGAGTTGCAACTGCCGGCCGGGACCTTCGCCGAATCCGATCGCACATTCATCAGCAGCGAAGGGCGCGCCCAGAGATTCTTCCAGGCTCTTGCACCGCAGCAGGAGGTGCTCGCCAGCTGGTGCTGGTTAAAGCCGGATCGCTGGCAGAACCTGGACGATGCCCTTGCGGCTCTGTCGAGAGCATTGCCCGAACTCGCACAGGCGGCCTACCGTAGTGGAGGATTCAATGAAGTTCGGCAGTGGAAGACATATTGCTGGCTACCGGATATGTCCCTCCATAGCCAGTAGGTGCCTATTCAAGCTGCAATCGAACCGGTGAAGTTGCGGGATTGTGTGAAGAAGACCGCATCCCGCACCGTCATCTTCTTTGAGAGTAGAGACGCCGCAGGCGAGGGCGGCATCATCAAGCTCATTCTGGAACGAGTGAGTCCGCGTGTCTTCCGGTTAGTCGCTTTACCGAGAAGGCTTGGACCAAACTGAAACAGGTCTTACGTTCGCTAAAAGCCACAACCGCCGAGGCGCTGGAACAGGCGGTTACGCAGGCTCTCCCGTGCATCACCCCAGACGACGCTCGAGCCTGCTTCCGCCATTGCGGAGTCAATAAATACCTTGAGTGAATGTGCTGTAAGTGCGAGCGCGGACGGTCATGGCCACGCCGACGCCGTTGCCCAAGCCGCCATCGTGCGCCACCAAAACCGGAAAAGGTGGTCCGTAGACTCCGCTCATTGTGAGGAGTCTCCGAAAATTCCGCTTGGCGAGTGTCCCTACGTCACGGTCAGGGTCCGCCGAGCAGTACGTGACGGCGCACCTGAGTCGTGCACGAGGATAGTGATGGTCGGTCCACCGGAGAACGCAGCGTCGACCACGACTTTCACGTTAGCCGGGCTGGCCGGGTCAGGCGTAACGGTAACGCCAGCGATGGAAGTGTCGGAGGCGAGCTGCGTATTGTCGCTCGAGGTAAGGATGATCCCGTTGGCGTCACCTTTGGCGACGGTGAATCCACCCGCGTTGAGGGTGAAGAACGGGTCCAATTCCACGGCAGCCGTAACCGCCACCGAGTTCGCAGCATCGGGACCCACGTGAATCGTCACCGTTACCGTGGTGGTTTCTTCCGGAGGCTGGTTGGCCGGAAAGACGACTTGCAAAGCACCGCCGTCGGCAAGAAACGCCTGCACGGCCGCGGGAACGTTAGCCGCTGGTGTGATCTGCGGATTGATAGGCGACGGCGATGCAGGAGCAGTTGCCGTGGTGAACGGTTGCGGTGCGATCTGCGCGGGCACCAGCAAGAACGCCGTTGCTCCCGCCTGCACGGAGGCAAGCGCGGCAGCGGTCTGGTCGAGCGTTCCCCGGAAGCCGTTAAAGGTATTTGCTCCCGCGGTCGCAATGGGCTGCAAGACACTCGTCACCTGCACCTGTATGCGGCGCACAGCGATGTCGAGATCGTCGGGCAAATGCATCGGCGTGATACCCGAGTCAAACGAATTGCCCGCTGCGTTGAAGTGGTGGAAGCGGCTGATCTCGACGTCGTCAGTACCAAGGGTTGCATGCGCCTGCAGGTCGGGGCCGACGAAGTCGACGACAAAGCCGGGCTCGGCGGGAGTCGCACGATATATCCGGTTGCCGTTGGGCGTGGTCGAAACGGCGGCGCGCTGGAACGGAATTAGTATCGCGGTCTGGGCTTCGGTGATTGGCAAGGTTGCAACCGTTACCGCAACGTCGCTGACAGTAAGCGGAAACGTCATCTCAGCCACGCCAGCTTTTTGGGCTTCGTCAGCATTGGCAGCACCGCCGATTTGCCCGGTGACCTTGTACTGATTCGGGGTATTGGGCCGGGTGAACGCCACCTGAATTCCCACGGAACGCTCCAGCCGAGTTGATACCGGAATCCAGCCCCGGGGACTGATGGATTGAAAATTACCCGCAAAGTCCAGGGTGTAAAATTCCTCCGGGACTGAGTTAGGCGGCAGTGCGGTGACAGACGAGAAATTTGGCGCAGCCGATGGCCCCTGCGAGAGCACCGGGGCCTGCGCCAGGTTCACACCGGGCGCATCCTGAAGCCCGAAGGTGATGAAGTCGGAGGGCGATCCACCGGAGCTTGACCCGTCGCCCTGTCCATTTGTTCCGGAGCCGAAGCGACTGCCGCCGTTCGGAGTTAACCAGTACCGACCAACATCGCCAATCACGGACAAGGTTCCGTGTGAAGAGCCGATCGGAGAGTAGGTATCGCCGCTATCGTGCGAGGCTTCCTGCTCCATCGAGGAGAGATGCCCCTTGTCGCCCTTCTGGTGTAGAGCATTGTCGAAGAACCAATAGCCGAAGGGGATCACCGCCCAGGAATGTGTGCTAAACAAGTAACGCAACGAGGAAGTTGCGATCCGTCCACCCAGATTTGAGGGCTCGAAGTGACGGGTAATCTGCGCCCAGGGATCGTTGACATAGTTCATCCATCCCATACGCACGGCGTTCAGTACGGTATCTTCCAGGAAATGAGCGTCGTCGGTACCGATCTTCGCGACGGAGAACTCATTGGGATCGCCCTGCTGCACGAGGACCTCTTCTTCCACCGTCACCTCGTCGCCATTGACGGCGGCTACCGTCGTCGAGTGACCGGCGCCGCTTGGCGTGCGGATGTCCAACCGGTCGCGCACCTGCAAGGTCAGGGTCTGGTTCCCAACGCTCCGGAGCTTCATCACGGCGGGCTTGGCGGTGTCAGGAATTGAGGCCGGGAAGTAGTCGTGAGCTCCGCCGAAAGGAGCGGAGCCGGGAGAATACAGCGCCACCTCTACCGAGTCTGCACTCAATGGAACCTCCTGTTGGAGCAGAACAGTTTGTCCATTGATGCTGGCGACGGAGCGAATAAAGGTTTGAGAGAGCCCCGTCTGCGAAGTTCCCTTCACCGACACTGAACTGGTGGTGGTGAGTCCGGTAAGCGGGCTGCCGGCGTCGAGGTTCAGGGTCTTCTGGTCGGATTGCAACTGGGCGGAAACGCCGTGGGGCGACGAGCTCGCCAGCCATCCGATGAGTTGCACGATCAGGTTGATGAGCCCGGCCCAGCCGGCGATCGTGATCAGGTTCATGGCAAATCCGATGGTCCACAATTGCCCAATCGAACTGATCCACTTGAAGACATTGTTGACGCCCGGAGTCAGGGAGCGGCGAACCATTACCGCGCCGTCCTGAATGTTCACGGCAGCCAGCGTCTGGCGAGCCGTGGAGCTCAGCTGGAAACCGGAGTCCTGGGCGGCACCGATGGTGATGGTCGCAGCGCGCCCGCCCTGAGCGACCTGTATGTCGTCGTTGGCCTTCAGCCCCGCCCCGGAGATTACCTGCCCGGCGAGTGTGCCTGAGGCATAGTCTGACATTGTGGGACCGTTGACGCGGGTGAAATCCGCCAGGCACTCGAAGACAAAGATGGGCACATAGCTCAAGAGCCACGGACCGAGCCGAATCGATTGCAGGGTGTGCGTCAGCTCGTGATCGGTGAGCGACTTCTTGCGGTCCAACTCGAGAGCGGCGTTCTCATGGTCCCTGGGTACGCGCACCGTACCGTTGTCAAGCTTGCCCGTGATGGTAGCGGGCGCGTCGATGTAGGGCACAGCCACGGTGAAGCCAGTTCCAGGCGCCGGCCCAAGCGGTGAGTCGTTGAACTGGATGCTGGCACCATCGGAGGCGAAGCGGAGAGACACGCCGCTCGCGGTACGCGACGGTGTCTGCGAAAGCGTTACCGGCCCGGCAATCCCACCAACAGCCAGCTCGACGCTCAACGGCTGGCTGGCATTGGTGACTTGCACGGCAAAGACGGTCCCGCCGTCGATGATCGCAACCACCGGGGTGCCGGTAAAGTCGCTGGGTTGCCACACGCTGAACTCGATCTGATTGGCGGCGATGTTCTTGCCATCGATGCCCAGCCGAGCGGAGCCGTTTCCGGGATCCGCGGCACTCAGGCGGGCCACGGTAAGGTTGGTTGCATCGGGCTGCACGATCTGCTCATCAGCGGAGTAGGTAATAGTCGAACCGGAAACAGTTTCAATCCTCGCCACACGCTGCTGATTGCCGCCCGCAACGACGCTGGAGAATTTGAGTTGCACCAACTCACCGGCCCTGAAGCGCGGCATGTCAATGCGATTTGCACCAGAGATGGGTTGCACGCGCACTTGCCTATCAGCCCGGCGCACCGCGGAATACACGATGGGATCGGTGCTTAATTTCGCGGCCTGAAGGCCGTCAGGCGATAGGCTGAGATTACGGTCGAGGGTAATCGTAAGCCGCAGGCGGCGCACTGCGGCCGCCTGCAACGGGCCACTGGCAGGGGTAACAATGACCACCTGTGAAGGCTGAAGCGCGATCGGAGTGGCCGGGTTCATCACCGTGGAAACCATAGCGCCGCTCACAGCTCCATTTGCCAGGATGGCAGCGCTGGCAGTGACGGTTGGCGTGCTGTAGCAAATCACTTCGAAGGCACGCACGTCGGGCGGCGGAGCAACGTTCACGCCCAAAGTCTGCGCGGCCCCAATAGTCACACCAGTTATAGTGAGCGCCCCGACAGTAAATCGGTCCACGCTGTAAGGGGTGGCGAGATTATCGGGCAGAGACTGGCCCAACACAATCGCGTCATGATCGACAGATACGATTCGACGCACTGCCGAGCCGACGCCATCCACCTGCACGAACGGGGTCGAGGGAGCAGTGCCGGCCACGTTCGGCGTGTAGGTCAACACGGGCGCGGCTTCGGGAGCGTCCGACCGCGTACCGACCGAGGCGCTTGGCGCGAGGGGACGCCAAGTCGTGTTGGTTCCTGCTCCTCCCAGCGATGAGATGTCGGCATCCACCGTAACCACATTGCCCGCGACATTGGTGACGACCGCAGGAATGGCGGTCGCGACGGGCCCTACGGTAAGTCCAGACCCATTGCCCGGCGTTCCTCCGGAGAGCACCTGGAAGCTGTTCGCGGACTGGATTTTTGCATTGAAGTCGCTGGGAGCCGTAGCGGGGCGCACACTCAGGCTGCTGCCCAACGATGCTGGCAAGGCCGCGTTCAGATTCAGCTTGGCTTCAAGGCTGGTGACACGCGCGAATCCGACCGCGGCGTTGTTGCGGTTCAGCCTGAGCACAGTGCTACCCGGATGGTAGTCATTGGAGCTGCCGGTAACACTGAGCAAGGTCTGGCTTCCAGCCACGGGCGTAAGTGCTTCGCTCCCGATCTGGCCACTCAGCCCGTTCAGGGTGAGAGGTGGCGTCGCCAACCGCGACCCTGACGAGTTGATCGTGACCGTGGTTGAGGCCCCCGACTCGTGTACGTTCAGCACGGTAACAATCTCGACCACTCCCGCGGCATCGGAGAGCAACACGCTGTCGTTCACGTGCAACCCGTGGCCGGTGCCGGAGACCTGCAATATCGACGTGGAACCGAGCGACCCGAAAATGGTGACTGGACCCGGCACAATCTCTGTGACAGTACACGCCTGCTGCCGGACGCCGTTCTGAATGGTCCCAAAGTGAATGCCGCCCGCGGGAAAGACCGGGACTTTCGAGCCGGGGAAGGCAGGCTCGGCATTGCCTCCGCATCGCGACCAGTCGGTGAGACCCTCGCACTGCCAGACCACGGTTCCGTCCGTAAGCCGGCTTCCGGCAAACTGCAACCACCGGGGACGAGTTGCCCCTGACGTCCCCGCCTGGATGGCGCGAAACATGTAGCCTTCCGCGTTGCCGGCTGTGGGTTTTATTTCGGCGCCCAGGGCAAACGCGGTACTCGCCGTCCAGTTCGGTCCCAAGTCGTTCGGCCGGAGCCGCTGTCCCATCGTGACGAACTCGGTGGACTTTTCCGGCTTGAAATGGAGCAATGAGCCATACAATGTGGGACGAAAGGCGCTGTCGGGATTGAACAGCCGCGCATCGTCGAGCGAGTCATACGTGGGGCCCTGCTCGCTCAGGAAGAACTGATAAGTAAACGCCCGGGGCGAAGCAATAAACCCGTCCGTTCGCAAGGCGAACATGTCATAGTTGGTCGCCGTGACCCACTCGAGATCGAAAGGTCTTCTGCCAATCGCAGCGGCGACAATCAATCCTATTGGGCTGAAGTCGAGACCAAACCACAGGCCCAGCAGGCTGGCAATGGTGTTCTGCATCGACCAGCTCAAACTGCTGGGAATTGCCCACCACAGATCGGAAATGGCGCCAGTGGGATCGGCGAGCGAAACGGGGTTGTTGCGGCAAACGGTATACGGCCCCGCGGCGGGAAGCTCGATGCGAAGCGGCCCTGTCCATCCCGCCGCGCGGCGGGGATCCTGCTGCTCTCCATCGAAGGGATCGGGCGAGTCGAACGATCCAGTGATGGGATCGAGGCGCCGGTAGGGGAGATGGACCATGCCATCCGACACCGCACCGCCGAATAGAGCTGGGGCGCCGGGAATGTGGAGCAACCCCTCTCCGAACGCGTCACGGGGAACCCGATGAACCGTGTCGCGGGCGATGATCCGTACCGGCGTGCCCGTGGGATCGAGTGAGTACACCGCCAACAACGGGGCGCCTGGTCCACCCGCAATGGCGCCCAGACACTGACGCCCTTCCCACAGGTAGGTAACCAGCACGCCGCCGTCGCTGTCGGTGACAGTCCACAGCCGGCCCCACTCGTCGCGATGCCAGGTAGCAGGCAGCGAACGGCGAGACAGGCGTTGTCCTACATTGTCGTACAACAGTGTGGTACTTACACCATTGTGGAAATACATAATCGGGCGGCCAGTGTCGTCACGTATGATATGACGTAACTCTCGAGGCGTACTGATGACGGTGAGCTGTGCCCCGGAGTAGGCGTAGTCCCAGCGACCTTCAGTGCCGCAACAAGAGACAATCCGTCCGTCACTGTCGTACCCCACCTCAACGCGATCAACTTCGATGAGCAGGCCCTTCTGGTCCCAGCGATACGATTCGGTCCATGTGCTTCCCTGTGTCTTGACATGCCGTAACATTCCGCCCTGGAGCTCGATCTCTCGCGTTTCCACGAAGCCGCCGTCGAAGCAAAATCTGCCCGGCTCGGGGGACTCGAGATAGACGCGACCTGCCGCCGCAACCCGCAACAAGCGTCCTTCGGGGGTACGCTCAATATGCAGCGGAACGCCGCTTCCCGGGATGTCGAAGGTCATGCTCTGGGCGGAATCCATGGCATTACCCAACGCTCACACTGGCCGATGCCGAAGCGCTGCCGGTGGCGTACCGGAGCGACTCGAGCAGGGCGACTATTTCCTGTTTTACGGCCTCAAGCATATGTTCGAATGCCGTCTCCAGTTCGGGGCCGAGTTGATTGACGGCCGCAATCAGGTCGTCGAGTTTAACATTGCCGAGGCGCTCGCCGAGCGCTGTCAGTGATTGCCCTACGCTGGCCAGTCGCGTCGCCGGATTGGCCTGTTCAATCTTCGCGACGATCGGCTTTAGAAAGTCCAAGTTGCCCAGCAGCTGCTGCGGATCGAGCGCCCGTATCTGCTGCGCCAGAGCCTGGATTACTTCGTAGATTTCGTCGGCGAAGACCCGGGGATCATACGCTGCAACCACGCCGCGAATCACGCCATGTAACTCGGCCAGCTCCGCTGCGAGCCGGCGCGGGTTCAGAACGTTCAGTTCGTCGCGTAACACGTCGAGCACCACGAGGAACTTCTGGGCTTGTGAACCGGGGTTGAAATGATTGACCACGGCGCGCATGCGATTTAGGGCTGCCTCCATGTCGTCTACAAGTTCGCTGGCCATTTTGGGGATGAGCGCGATCATGCTGTCGAGTAGCGCGTCACATTCCAGCGCGATTGGCTCGGGATTGAGAGCATCGAGAAAATGTTCGGCATTACTCGTCAGCTCGGCCAGGGGCGAGGACTCCAGCGCCGCAGCCAGGCGATCGAGGGCCGCACCGTTGCTGCCACCCGCCTGCGCGGCCGCGTCGTGTGCCAGCGCACGCATAGCATCGAGCGCATCCTTCAACTCGCGGCGCATGGAACCGGGGCTCGCCAGCATGACTGCCTGTAACGAGACATTGAGCGTTGCATGGCCGGCAAATTTCGCTTGGATCGCGAGGTGCGCCCGTAACGAAGCCGGCCCCAGGTCAACGAGCTGCGCGTCGAAGCCGCTCTCCAGGCGCCTTGCAGCCTCGTATAGCAATGCCTGCAAGGCGCGAATCTGGCGCGCCAGGCCTGCGCACAGGCTGTCAATCTCGTGCAGCACTTCGCCGACAGGTCCCGCGTCGAGTGCCATCAGGGTGTCACGCAATTTGGCAGGAATGATCCCCAGCAAGCGAATCGCGTCACCGAGACGAATCTCTGACAACGGGGTAGGTATGGCGGAGCTGCCGGTGCCAGCGCCTCCACTTGAGGCAGGCTGCGCGCCACCACCGGAAGCGCCTGCACCTGAGCTGCCGCCGGAAGTACCCGCCCCACTAGCGCTGCTCGCACCGCCCTGGGAGGGCGACGCTCCCATCGCTCCCGTAACCTGGCCACCGCCGAGGTTGATCGTGTTGGTCAGCGTGGTGACGATGCTTTGGCCGTTGGGGGTCGGAATTGCCGCGAAAGCCTTGTCATAAACATCGATGACCGGCTGAAGCAAGGTATAGGGATTGACTTTGTCGATAGCGTCGAGCACGGCCTGAAATGGCCCGCGTATCTGCTCAGCCAGCGGACGGGGATCGAGCTGCTCGATATGGTCTGCGGCTTCGTTTAGATATTGCGAGACATTCGGCACGAGCGATTCCGGGTGGAAGCCATTTAGCGTCTGCAATACCTGATCGACTTCCTGCTGAATGGAGTCGATGAGCTGCTGCGGGATGAGGTTCTCGACTACGTTCTTGGCCTGGGACAACCCTGCCGTCACGGTACCGGAAACGTCATCAGGAATCTTTAGCTCGGCGACAGCGTCGCGGACCGGCTTAAGAATTTGATCGAAGTCGATGCCTTCCAGTAACGAGGTCAGCTGCTCGACCTGTGGACGGAGCGGCTCTGGCAGCGGCACATTGGAGAGCAACTTCTGTACCTGCTGCCGCAGGTTGTCGAGCGCCTGCACCATCTGTTGCTCGGCCTGGTCGATGCCCAGTCCGTTGATGGCTGTGCTGACCTGATTAATAGCCTGCTGAAACTGCTCCAGCGCAACCGTGACGCGTCCGAGAATCGCCTCTGATCCGGAGGCGAGCTGGTCAACTTCATGGGCGATTGTGCCCAGCGCATCGATAATCGGCTGCAGGACATGGTCGATGGTCTGGCTCACTTCTTGAAGCGCGTGTTGGATGCCCGCGGTCAGCGCGCCGGCATCCAGCGCCGCGCTGACGCTTTCCAGCGTGTTGCGCACGGTATTGGCCGGCCCGTCGAGGTGCGCATTCTGAATGGCCGCCGCCGCTCCCAGAAGAAATCCGGTCAATTCATTGCGCAGCTGACGAACGGGAATCTGGCGGAATACGTCTCGCACGAATTCCTTGGACTTGTTGACGGCGGCATCGACCGGCTTTTCGACCACGTCGAGGGCCTTCGATTCTAAGGCAGCGATTGTCGAGTTCATGAAATCGCGAATGGCCGCCGGATCGAAGTGATCGATGTGGTCCTTGGCATCCGCCAATATTTTTCGCAGCTCGTCCAGGAACTCAATCACACCTTCTTCGCCGTGACGGACCGTGGCGCCGAACTTCGCCACCGGCTGAAGTATGGCTCCCACGCGCAACTGTGAGAGCTGCTGCGAAGCGAAGCTGAGATCGTCGCGCATGACGCCCAGCATGTGGGTGCGCACCGAGGCGAGGTTGCTGATGGCGAGCTGCAATGCTGTCTCGTCGCCGGTCTGCGCCGCGGCCGTGACCGCGTCCAGCGCTGCCACCAACCCAGAGGCCCGATCGCCCGGCAGCTGCAGTTTCACGGCTCCGGTGGCGACCAGAGCCACGCCGTCACGCGCAGCCTTCAGCTGCGCCTTGGGAATGGGCAGAATGAGCTCGATCGCCATCTCGGCAAGTTGGGTCACGCTCTGCGCCCCGCCGCCGGACATGCGCTGTAGCTCATTGAACGATCCCGCCTGCTGGCCAAACAGGTTGCCAAGGAAATCGCCACCGTGTCCAGCCACCTGCACAGCATCGCCGATCGCGGTGCCGAAAATCTTTCCGAAGTCAGCGGGGTTGCCGTTCACGGACGCCACGATCTGCGTCACGAATTGCATCCCCTGCCCTACCGCCTTACCAAGGTCGCCGATAGGAAGATGCGACGGATCGAAGTGAACTCCCAGACCGGAAACCACCTCGCTTACCGGCTTAAGCAGCGCGTCGGGGCTGCCGAAGGAATTCTTCAGCACATCGAGACTAGAGCCCAGGCTGCCAAGCACGCTGGAAGCCGGCCCCGACGACATCACGGACTGGAGACCGGGAGCTTGCAGCGCCGAGCTGATGGAGCCGCGGGCGTCGACGACGCCGGAGACATTGAGGCCGTGGAGATCGTCCAGCAGGCTCATCGCGCGTACCTCAGGGTCAAGTCCCCGCATTGCAGAACGAGGAACAGATTTGAAGTAAACGCCGGTGCGCTGGCGCGGAAGCAACTCGAGGGGAAGCTGAAGGCCTTGTAGTCTGCCGACAAGGCCGATACGTCGAGCAGGTGTGAACCGTTGATGAACAGCGGACGGGAGCCGGGATCGGGATCGAAAATCGCAATGCGCACGATGCCCTGCCCGACAGTGTGGTCCACCCAGAAAAAACGTCCACTGTTGGCACGTACGCGCACCGCTGCTGGGCCAGTGATCTGCGTGCCTTTGGGCACCTGTGCCCAGTACCCGGCCACGTGTTCGCTCTGCTTGATTTGCAGCACGGCGGGCGCGGCCAGCGGTTCTGCCGCCCCGGTCCCCACCATGCGCACAAACTCAATGGAAAGCTCGCAGTCTTCGGGGGCGCGGCCATACACACCCAGCTTCGCCGGCTTCTGCTGGTCGAGAGCGAGTGGAGGCAGCGTCCGCAGCGCACCGTCAGCTCCAACGATGGTCCCGCTGATGGCGTCGCTGGGTGCGGGTAGATCGTCAGAGGCGTTTTCTAGGATGCGAATGCCCGCGTACTTTACCGTCAAATCGGCGATGACGCTAGTGGGGACTTCGTCCGCCAGCGGCCCGGAGAGCAGCAAAGCTGTCGGATCGCCTTCGATGCTCGTGGTGATCACGCCCTTCTCGGTGCGCAGCAAAGAGCCTTGGGGTCCGGAGAGGCTGAGGTACACCTGCGCCGGAGAGTCGGCGCTCAGCGTGAACTTCGCTTGCGGTGCTTGCTGCTTCGCCAATTGCTGGTTGAGTGCGGCCTGCAGGGGAGCTCGCAGATCAACCGTGGCGTCAGGGCCGGCAGGATCAAAAACGGGCGACTGCCACACCGGGGTACCGCCGGGGGCGGTCAGTTTGGCATTGTTTGCTGGTGTCTCGGTGGTGAGATCAACCGACGACAACTCGGTTGCATGGGTAGTGAACTGTGTTGGGTTGTCGCCTTCCACCAGCGACACCAGAACATTAGTGGCGCTCACTGCGGTACTGAGACGAACGACACGATTGGAGAGGCTGGCGCCGCTCAGAATCTGGCGAACGTTATCGCCTGCGGCGAGGGCCGGAACGGCGAAGCGCGGAGGATCGTAGCCTGACCCTTGCTGCGATGGAAATTCCAAAGTGATGCGCCGGTTGCCAGGGACCGAGGACACGATCTCGTCTTGCCCGGTTTCCTTGAAACCGCGTAGCGTCAGCGAGCTCAGACGCTTGCCGGTTGGAACGTTGATCACCCACCCATTACCTTTTGCGGTGGCCGGAACACCGGCTTGCGTCTCCGACACGCTGGCGGGAGACAGTGTAGCCACGGCTTGCGTCACCTCCGCCTTGTTCGCACCCAGCGCGGGAGCCCAATTCACGGCAATATCATGGCCGGGCGCACCGATGTCGACTGGCGGCCGCAGAACTGACCGGCCCTTGTCCATTGCTCCGATTTGCTCCAGATCTTTGCGCCGAACTTGCATTTCATGAACTCCGAATGCGCAAGGGGAAGCGTCCCAGCTCAAGGCCCGGCCCGCCTGCGTTGTCGTCAAGCTTGACGACGAGGAATTCGGTTGCTGCCTGCGCGGGCGGTGTGTAACGTATCGCGGCGGAGCCGTCGTTCACGACGTACATGCGGGCGCCGCCCGGGCCGGCCGCGCCCCCGGTTAGCGTTCCCTGCCCGGGCCGGCCACCGGCATCGACAACGGCAACCACCAAAGATCCGTAAGCGGAGTTCTGAATTCCATCGGCAGTAACGGCCGTCGTTCCCGAGGCGCCGAAGGTGATGGTGAAGTCCGTGGCGGGTCCGCCTGCAACCAGGGCTGCGGGCTGGGGGTCGAGGAGCAGCGGCTTAATCGCGCTGCGGATGCGGGCGCTCTGGATCGCCTGACCCGATTCACCGACCGTCCCCTTCGGCCAGAAGAAACCGTCGGCATCGACAGTTATCGATTGCGGCGGAATGCTTCCGGAGACCGTCATGCTGCGGATCAGGAATCCGGGATCGGAATTGTCGCCGGGAAGCAGCGCCGAACCATCGCGCATGCTGGTGTCATCGAGCAGGTAGAGTGCGCTCTCGACGGCTTGCATCTGGTCCAGGCGGCTACCGCCATTGGGCAACTTCGCATCCAGCTCGACGGTGCATCGCAGCTTAAGCACGCGCCGCGGCGCAACGTCGCCGGGCACGCGCTCGGGACGAAGGCTAAGCATGTCGTCAACCAGCCGCTGGACGCTGGTGATGCCCAGCACGATGCGAGCCACGTCGCGTCCGGGGCTCACGTCCACAGCTCCGGCGAGCGGAGCGCCGAGCCGCGATCCCATCACGTCAGCCAAACGGGTTTCGAAATCACTTAACACTTCAGCTCACACCCTATTTCGTGATTACGTTCAGCGCGCTCCTGTTGACCGCAACCTGCGGACTGCTTACGCGCTGCACTTCCGAGGCCACCAGTCCCGGCACCGCTGCAAACTGGGCACTGACGGCGCTAGTGACGGCGCTCTTGATTTGGGCATTCATCACCGCTGTCGCCTGCTGCTGCGCCACTGTCTGCATGTCGGCAACAATTTGTGCGCGAACCGTATTGGCCGCGTTATTGGCGGCGGTGGTCGCAGCCTGCGTGGCGGCGGTGGTCGCCTGCGACAGAATGTTCTGGGTCGCGACGCTGAACTGGTCGGCCTGCGTCTTCTGGAAGGCTGCAAACTGGTCGGAGATGGTTCGATTAATCGCCGTGACCTGCAGCTTCACCTCATTGAGCACGGTCTGTTGCAAGTCGTTCTTCAGGTTTGCCAACGTCTGCGGCACCGACGCCAGTTGGGTGGCCTGATCTTGTAGTGTAGTGCCCTGCTGGGCCACGGTGGCGGTGACCGCGTCAAGCTTCTGCGTAGCCGCGGTCAGTGAGCCCTGAATGCTCTGCAATGAGACCCCAAGCTGCTGCTGAACCTGAGCGGTCACAGCGGCGTTCAGGCCCGCGTTCACACCGGCGATCTGCGCTCCGAGGTCGGCGCGAACGACCTGCTCGCGCGCCGCGATGGCAGCCTGCGCACTGGCGCTGGCGGCGTCGGTTGCGGCCTTCTGCGCCACGGCGATGCTGGCATTCAGATTTGTCGTCAAAGTCTGCGTCAATCCGGGCACGGCGTCGTTGATCCGCGTCGCCACCAAGTCGCTTACCCCGGCCAGGCGCGTGTCGAGGTTCGACTGCACTTGTGCCTGGAAGGATTGCAGTTGACTGCCCACCTGGTCCCGCAGTGTGGTGCCAAGTCGAGTCTCCAGGGCATTGACCTGATCGGCGGGAATCTGGACCGGGTGGCTGGCGAACGCCTGGGTCAATTGGTCCTGTGTAACAGCGGTGGCCTGGAGCTGGGCGAAGCGTTGGTCGAGGGCCGCGCCGTCAAGCAATTGGCCACTGGCGGATTTCAGGCCTTCGCGAAACTGCTCGAGGGTGTTGATGCGGCTGGCCAGGGCGCCCACGTCGATGGGCTGTCCGTTTACTACCAGGCTGGATGCCGCATTTTGGACCGTTGCGAGACTGCTTTGCACGGAATCGAGGCTGGCGCGCATGGCGGCGATATCGGGGCCCGGGTTGGCCACTGTGCTCAAAGTGCGCTGCACGTTGCTGATAGCGGTCTGCCGCACGAGGTCGTTGGTCGCGACATCAGAGACACGGCTTCGGAGGTCCGAGACACTCGAGGTTGCGGCATCGAGACTTGCCTGCAAGCGTGCCAGCGTCTGCTCCAGGGTTGTCAGCCGGTTCTGCGTCGCCGGATCGGCGAGCGGTCCGCGCTGGATGAGGTCGTTGACCTGGTTGGTGAACCACGTGAGGTCCACCTGGTCGAGGTGCTGATGGGGAGGCACGGTCGCCGCGGAGTCGGTCGCGAGCACAGCCTGCGCCAGCTCGGCGATGGCGCTCGCCAGCGTGTTCCAGTCGGCCGCGCGGATCAACTCCCCGGGCTGGAACGAGCTCACGGTCTGCAGCTTTGCCAGCAGGGCGCGGAGCGTGTCGAGATCCTGTGCGGTGGGCATGGAAAGCTCCTACTCTATTTCCCGAGCACGGTTGCCAGTTTGTTCCCGGACACCGCAGTCGTGCGCTTGTAGATATTCATTTCGGCGGCCGCGTTGGTCGCCGTTCCGGAACTTGCGTACTGCGTCGCCATCTGCTGCACTTTCTGCACTGATGCGTTGTCGGCGAGCGCCGGATTCGCCGTCACCAACGCTGAAATCGAGGTGAGCACGCGGCTCCCGGTGTTGGAGAGCTGCGACGTGAATACCGTGGGGTCGGCCTGGGTCGAAGTGCTCAACGTCGCCACCCGCCCGAGCAGCTCATCGCGCGTGGCCTGCGGGGCTTGTGCCTGATCAAGCGCAGCTGACAGTGTCTGGCGAAGCGTTTCCGTCTCAAAGGCACGCTCGATCTGCAGAAGGGTCTGCCCGAAGGACTGCGCGAAGTCGGTGAGGTTGCTCTGTACCTGTTCGATCTTGTCAGCGATCTCGGGATGCGTGTGCCCGATGGGCGAGATCAGGTTGGTCAGTTGCAGGACATTTGCGGCCAGGTCGCGCACTGCCGCGGCCATCACGTTCCAGTCGGAGGCGCGGATGACTTCTCCTGGGCTCTTGCCCTGCACCGGGCCGATAGAATCTCGGATTGACGTGAGCGCTTGCTGCACCGGACCAAGGTTCGCCTGCGGCACGGTCGCGATGGGCGTGTCTTCAAACACTGCCGGCGGTATCGGCACCGGCACGAAGGTTGGCGGCTTCTGCGGAAACACGCGAATCGGGTTCTGAAAAATGGGCGTGATCAGGTTAGGGTGGGTCACCTTCATCTGCCAAAGACCCGGATCGAGATCGCGCACGACGAGTGAGCCGTCGAGGAACGGGCTACGGGTGATGGTTTGCCCGGTGGCGGCGTTGGTGAGCGTGACCTGCGCGTCGCGATTCGCCGCCGGAAATCCGGAGAGTTGAACGTTAAGTGAGCCAGTCGTAGCCATGGTTGTTACACCGCCTTCCTAGAGAAGCCACTGCAAATCGCCGAAGGGGAAGCCGACTTCCCAGAACAGCGTGAGTTCGTGATCCGCCGCCTTGTCTATCGGAGCAAAGACGACACGGTTATACAGCGACGCCGTGTCGCCGTTGTGGGCCACCAGCCCAGCCTCGCGCACCGTTCCCAAGTTCAACGCCGCGGGCACAGTGCCCTGCACGCGCACCCGCACCACGCGCTTGACCGGGTCAGGGGGATCGATCTGGAACGCATCCGGTGAGATCTGAACCTCAGTCGGATTGGTAAGCACGGTGGTGGTAAAGTCCTGCGTCTCTGGGGCATCGCTGCTGCCCACGGCCATGTGGGTAATGCCCGTTGACTTCATGGCAAACATGTTGGCCAGCAAGGCGGCGCCGCTGCGCAGTACGGAATTGTGCGCCTCACGCACTGTGATCAGGCCGCCGTCCGTTCGTCGTAATTCCAACCGCAAAAATGCCCGCATGGCTCATGCCTCACTGAAAGATGGAACCTTCCCAACTGGTTTGTCCGAAGAACCCGCCCTTGTCGATCATGCGGTCAGCGCCGCTGGAGCCGCCTTCGCGAATACTCATCGGCAGCACTCGAGTCATGAAGTCGGTCGCGGGTTGCACTTCGCTGAAGGCCAGCGCTGCAACCTCACTTCGGACCCCAGCTGCCTTGAGTCGCTTGACGCCATCGTCGATCGCGAACGCAATCTGATTGCGAGCTTCTTCCGCCGTTCCCGGCGATGGCGCGTGGCGGTAAACCGATTCCGCGTGCACCTGCAATTCGATGCTGGCTGGCTCCAGTTCCAGCCATGTCATCCGTATGTTGATGGCAGGTTCCATGTAGAAAATGGAGTGGTCGAGTTTTGATGAGTCCCAGTGACCGTCATCCAGCTCAAGATCGGCCAAGGCCAACAGGAATCGATCAAGCCCCAGCTCGTCGAAATGCGCTACCGGCAAGAACCAGAGCGAGTTGTCGCCTTGCACCAGCGGCAAGGCCTTGGCAGGGGTCGTGATTTGCGGCGCCTCCCAAGGTGTTCCTGGAGTGACGCCGGTGATTGACACCAGCTTGGCCGTCACATCCTCACGCTCCAGTTGAGCAGTCACTGACCCGTCTGTTCCCGCGCGGATCCACAGCCGCTGACCGGGACCTACATTTCCGTGAAAGAGCAGCGCATCTCCGGTGGTCAAGTTGGCGATGAGCGGCATGCTCTCCGGTCCAGCTTCCATCCCGGTCAGTATGAACGATGCCGCGGTATCTTCGAGTCCCTTCGTGGTGACGGTGAAACGGCTCAGTGGAGCAGTGTCGTCACTCAGGTCGGGCTTGGCATACCGCCTGCGCAGAGGAAACTCGATCAGTTCCGGGTTGGCGCTGGAAAAGAAGTTTCCGGTGGCCGCCTGAAAAGCCGTGAGATAGCTTGCGGCGAAACCGCTGATCGCATCGACCGTGACACCGCCGTACTTCAGCACGGCGTCGCGTTGCGCGTGGACCCACGGACGGAAGAGCTGCAGCGTCTGCCACTGCTCAGGAGCAAAGTCGAGCAGGGCGGCCAAGCGGGCCACTTCCTCCAGATGCAAGGCATCATCAAAGAAGTGGGCGCGCTGCACCTCCAGCGCATCCTCTACCGCGATCTCAAGCTGCAGAGCGGGCTGCGCCAACACTCCACCTAGCAGAGTTCCCTCGCGATAGAGATATGGCAGCCGTGATGTCATGTCATCGACGCGCTTCATACACCACCCTCGCGGACATCAATGTTGAGCTCGCCTTTCAGCAGTGTCTCGTTCGGCGCCGGCGCGTACGAGCCAACGCCATCGGTGAGCTGGAAGAACCGCGAACCACTCTCTACGGTCACCGTCGCCTGATTCCGAATCAGGGCGAAGCGGCTGTCGTCACGAATGGCGGCGGCAACGCTATCGAGCGTTAGCGGCGCGTCGGACGAGCGCGTGGCGAGATGACTGGTAAAGGCGCGTTCGATGGCCTGCTGCGCGTTGGCCTGTGTCGTGCCGGGCGTCAGGTGCACGGGAAGTGCGGCGGAAACCTTCACACTGACGCGAGTGGTGACGGCTACCTCCGTCTGCGGCGGCGAGAATACCACCGGAGTTACAACCTGTAACACCTCGCCCGAACTGAGAGTAAGCTCCTCAGCTTCTGCGGCACCATCGGACGAGAGATAGACCTTGGCATCGGCGATACTGGAATCGGTCATCACTAGCGAAAGCAGCTTGGATCGGCGCACGGTACCGCCCGGTGGCGTGGCGTTCAGCGCCGTGAGGAGAGCTGCCTCCAGCGATTGCTGCAACGAGCTCAATTCCGGACCGCTCACGCCGGTACCCGCCAACGTCAGCGCCACGCGGACGTGGACCTTGCGGGTGGCGGCGGCTCCTGCCGTTACGCGAATCCCGGCAGGCTTCACCTGCCGGATGCGCTCGGCCACGACGGCTTGCGCTTCCGCGGTGTCCTGGTTATAGGCGACATCAACGCGAATCTCGCCGGGTACTCCGTTCGGCTCTTCGGTGATTTTCACGTCCTTCACTTCCGCCAGCGAGAGTAACTGAAAGCGCAGAGCGTCGAGCGTTCCCCGAGCCACGCCGTCAAATGCGCCCTGCGCACGACGGCGCAGTTGGTCATCGGTCTCCGGCGCTGACAGTCGATAGGAAGCATCAGGGTTCGTCACCGTGTCCACGCCGGCCACCAGGACTTCCAGGCGATCGAGTTTGTTGGCCTCGACATCAGCGGTTCCCGGCGTTTCGCCGGAAGCCAGCACGTCGCGCGATGACTCACCCGGCTCCAGAATCAGCTCTTCATTGGTGAGATAGCGATGGCCGGAATCGTCTGTCACCGCGGTGTTCGCCGGAACGGTGACGCGGCCGGGCGTCCCCGATTTGCGCAGCACGCGAAGCTTGACGATGGGATATCCGCTTCCCAGTCGCTTCACGCCAACCAGTGCCACCACCTTATCGAGGGACGAGCCCTGCGCGGTATCGATGTAGGCCGAGTCGTAGATGAACGCGAGGTGCTGATAGACCACCGCCATCTCGAGCGCAACGGTCTCCAGCAGGCTGCGGACCACGCTGCCTACGTTGAGATCGTTCAGAGGAACCGCCGGTGTCTCAACCGGGTAGTAGTTCACAGTGAGGTCGGAGTTCGGAATCGGGCGGCGTCCGCCGTCACGAAAGCGGATAGCGTCCTTGTTCTTGTCGTCGCTGGTGGTGGAAATCAGCTCGAAGTCGGTTGCGGTGAAGCGATACTTGACCGGCTTGTCGGGAACGCCAATCACGCCGTCGAGGCTCGAAATGCGCCGCACCGGGCGGTTGAGCAACTTTGCCGGCGTGATTACGGCGTTGCCCGCAGGTGCCTTAACAGTCTCGCGGACCGTGCCGCCGGTCAGCGTCGTGAGAATGTCGCGAACGATCTGGTCGTAGGTGCGCGGCTCGTAGCTCATAACGCAACCTCCAGACCGAGCGAAACCGGATCGCCGCCGGCGACGGGCTGAACGGCAACCGTGAAGACGAAGCTGTCGAAGCGTTCTTCGTCCGGTGAGAACTGCATCTCGGAAGCCTTGGGCACGATGCGCGGCTCCTGGGCGATGGCTTCCAGCACGTAGGCGCGGCACAGGTTACGCAGTTCCTCCGTCTTGCGGCGGCCGATGAGCAGGTGAAGCTGCGATCCGTAGGCCGCGTGGCCCAAGCCAGCGAGGGTTCCGACCGGAGTGAGCAACCGGACCAGCAGAGCTTGCGCGAGGTTCTGGCGCGAGTTGAGCACGGCAAGGTCCGTGACCGCGTCGGGCGAGCCTGCCGACACCCCGCGAAGGACACGGATTTGGGTCGTGAGGTCGAGCTCAGAGGCATCGAGCGCCACCATGTTCGGCACCACCGCCAGATCGCTTCCGAAAACGTCCATACTCATCCGCCGATCAACACCGTGCCTGCCGCGATCACCACTCCCTTGGGGGCGGTGGGGGCAACATCGTCGCAGGTTGTTGCCTGGTCACCATTGCGCGCCGCCGCCTTGCCGCCAAAGGTGACGGTGCCGCTGCCGGTCTGAATGGTGCCCTGATTTTGCGGAGGTGTTTGAAACGGCCCACCCGCAGGAATGTGCTGAGGCATATTGTCCGCCGTCGATCCCACCACCGCCGCCGGCTGTCCCATGATTTTGACGGTCGCAATCGTTCCTCCGGTGATTTGCCCCGCGAACGGCGAAGGCAGCGGCGTCGGTATCGGCCCGCCCGGTGACGGAATCATCACAATATGTATGTCGGTCGCCATGATCTGGCTTCCCTGCACTGCGGCCGGCTGTCCCATTCAATTGATCTCCACCAGGGCCCCGCTGATCTTTACCTTGCCCTGGGCCGTGATATCAATTTCCGTACCTTCCACCGTTATCTTCCCTTGCTGGCTGCTGATGGCGATGTCGCCGTCTTTCTTCAACGTGATCGAAGTCGAGGCTGCCTCGGCCGTGAGGCGTCCGCCGCCTGCGGCGTCAAGCGTCAACTTGATGTCGCCCACTGCCACCGTCACGGTGCTGTCCTTGATCTCCAGTGACACGTCGCCCGGCATGGTGAGCGTGACCTTCACCGGGTCGGAGTCAATCTCGCAGTTCAACTCTGGATCGTCACTGCCCGACGGCAAGCGCAATACAATCTGCTGCTCGTCGTGCTTGGGAGGATTCTGGTCAGGGTGGTACAGGCGCCCAATGACTACCGGTGCGTTGTAGTCGCCCTCGAGAAACGTGATCAGAACCAACTCGCCGACCGAAGGAATCGCCGCCATGCCGAAAGCGCCCACCGCTATCGGCACGCGCGGCAGCACCAGTCCCGATTCGCGAAGTTTCACGCTCACGGCATGATCGGGAGAGCTGCCGTCGTTGCCGAAAATGCCGGTGACAACGCCGGCGGACGCCACGGGCCGCGACGACGCCTCGTGGCGCGCGATGCGAGCAATGCCGTCAAACAGCAGAGCGGTGCTCACAGCAGTCCTCCAACGGCTCCGGCTGCCGCCCCCAGAAGCCCGCCCAGCAGAGACGGACCCGCGGAAGCCGTTTCGCCCCAGAACCTGGTTCTGCCAAATCCGCGCTCGAAACTGTGCTGCACTCGCGTGACCAACCAAGGGCCGCTCGATAAGCCCTTTGGGAGTTCTTGCACCTCGATGACACTTCCCGGCCTCAGCGCCGGAAGCAGAAAGCAATCGGCCGTGACGCGCTCGGACTGTGCGGCCGCCATGCCCTGGAATGCTTCCGAAGCGGTGTTCGCTGCTGAGGGCACGCGCAGCAGCGGAGTCGATACCCGCCACACGCCTGCTCCGCCATCGGCGGCAAAGCCGGGAATCGCGTCCACAGAGGGCCGCAGCGCATCGGCCGCACCGCCAGAACCCGCGGGCCCAAATCCCATGGCAAAGCGCTGCGGACTAAGCGCGCCGCCTGAGCGCGCTTCGTAGCTTACGACTTCGCGCCCATACTTCAGCGCCGAATCCGCCGGGCCTGACGGCTTCTGTTTCACATTGAGCGAACCATCGCCATCGCTGTAAGCAATGCTGCCGGCCAACTCGGCCAGCTTCGCAATGTGTTCTGCAGCGGTTCTGCCCGGATGCGCGACATACACCGCCAAGTCGAGATCGATGTCAACATTGCCGGTGGTTATGGAAACATCCTGCGCCAGCTTGTTGACCACGGCTTTCGCGTCCTGCCCATCCAGCGTTGCCGACGGACGGTAACCAGCCAGGTCTCCGACATCGGTCACGGTCACGCGGATGGACTCAAACTCGCGACGAACGGAGTGCACCTTGCCGGTCAGCACGGTCTGCGCGCCTTCGCCGCCGTCCAGCGAAACCACCGCCTTGTCTCCAGTGGACGCCTCAAAGCGCACTTTCGACGGCAGCGCGACTTCGGCGGAATTCCCGCGCGGCAGCAACGCCAGGCAGATGCTGGCGCATACGGCATGGGTGTCGTAGCGCAAGCTGCCCAACGTCAGCGAGAGTGCAGGTGCCAGACTCATGAGGAGAACAGCCCTCCCAACGATCGCGCAGCGTTCTGAAATCCGCTGGTGATGCTCTTCACGTTCCCAACCGCCTTGTTCATTGGGTCGAGAATGCCGGAGAAATTCAGCCCGCCCGACGACGCAATATTGGCAATCGCGCTGACCGCCTCGACTGCGCTCTTCGCTTTGTCCACAACCGACGCGACATCGCCGGCGGCGCTTGCAATGTCGCCCAACACACCGGCATCTATTCCCAAGTCGCCAAGACCGAAGTCATCGAGGCCCCCGAATCCGCCGATTTCTGCGGGTGGCGGCAAGGGAGGACTCTCGACCAACTCGACCTGGTACGCAATGCGGTTGGGCTGGCCAGCCTGCTCTTCCGCCTGAAAATTGCGGATCACGACTTTCTGCAAGTCCAGCGCGCTGGTGATGTCGGCAGAAAAAGCAAGCTCGTCGCCCGTCTGTGCGGCTTTTTGAAGCTTGCCTAAATCGTCCTTGGCGCTGTCGCCAATCAGCAGGCCGGCAATCCGAACGTGGTGCGACGGCCGCCCGGAGCGCTGCTGCACTTCGCCATCGAGTCCGGCGATACGCATGCCGGTGAACCCGGCATCGAGGGACTGCTCCATCTGCTGTACGTACGACAGTGAGATGTCGCCCAGCAGCGGGATGGGCCGAGTACTCATGCGTCTAGCCCTCGCAAGTCGCATTCGTCAGCCAGCGCCACAGCAATCTCCTGAATCCAGTCGCGCTGGAGAAAACCAGCGCGCGATGCGTCCTCTGACAACGTGAGAGATGGCACACCTGTCGGCGACAGCGAGTCAGACAGACGCTCGATTGTCGCCGTCTGAAGGGCTTCGGCGCTTCGAGTGGTTAACTCACGCAGCCGATGCGGTCTCGCGGGAGTCCTGGCCATCACCGGTGCCACTGTCCGGCTGGTAGCGGCGCTCACCGCCTGGCCAGACGCTCGTGCGGGACCCGTAACCTGGCCTCCTGGCGGAATGACGTCCCACACTGTCGGATGCGGCTTCGAGTTTGCGATTGGCTCACCCTGCCAACCGTCAACCGGTTCTACAGTGCGAGGCTCTTCGCCTTGCTCTGCAGCTTGTCCGGCATCAATTTTGTTTAGCACGCTTGGCGATGCTTCGTCGAAATCAGGGCCGTGAGAAATCTGCCGACGCGCGCTTCTGACGGGAGAAGATACTTTCGGCACCGCATGCGGGGCCGCCGGGAGTAACCCAACGGCGCGAGGCATCATCGCGCGGGCCCGCAATGGTTGTGTTGCACTCGGCCACGCAGCTTCTCTTTGCGACGAGACTCCTGCTCCAATTGAATTCGCCGGCCCAACCGGCGAGTCCTCTTGCGCGTCCTGCAACGCGGCTTGCGGCGGCGAAAAGCCCGGCCGACGGGCAACCTCCTGTTCTTGCTCCGCAGCTTGCGGAGCCCCCCTCTCCAATAACTTTTCCAGCATTTGCCGGCAGCATTCCTCCAACGTAGGCGGCTCGGGCGCTTCGCGAAACTCGAAGCGCGTCCATCCGTCATCCGGCCTGGGAGAGCCTGTCGAAACTGCAAGTTGGTCCACCAGCACAGCGGCGGATTGATAAACGCTGTGCCAATCCAGGTTGGCATTGCGGCAGGCTGTGCGCGCACACTCTGCAAACGGCGGGGCCATTTCCCCGCCTCCGGCCAGGGCGAGCACAAGGGCGTCCGCTATCTCACTCTCGTTGTCCGGAAGCACATTGGAGAATTGTCGCAGCTTCGCCAGCAGGGCCCGGTTCGGCTCGGGATCCATCAAAGCGCCCGCAACCACCGAAGAACGCTCCCCGAAGGTCAGAGCGCGCACCAGCAGCCCTCCCGGAGCAATGTATTTCTGTCCGTGGCGCTCAAGCCTCAGCTGCGCGGGGCCGAGAGTGATGACTCCGGTCGCAAGGTCGACCGTAACTGGACGGAATGCCTGCATAAGAAACCCTTACGAAGCGACTTCCTCGCGGGCCCGCGTCGCCGAGAACGTGTACACGGCCTCGCCGAAGCCGCCAACGCTAAGATCGAATGACTTCTCCTGCAGATAGCACTCGTCGAACGTAACGTTCATCTTGGTCGATCCGTGGACCAGCACCGCGCTGATCTGCAGTTTGTCCTCGATCCCGAGTTTGTCGAGCGCCTGAGAAGTCGAAGCGACACGAAGCCGTCCCTCGTACACCTGCGCTCCGGAGACCAGCCCGATGCGCTCCTGGCTGCCCAGCCCGTACACGTTTTCTCGCGCTTGCAACTTGCGATACTCGAGAGAGCGGACACCGTCAACCGGTTTTCCGTTCACCAGCACTTGGCTTTCGTTAGCCGCGAAGATTGTGGCTGCCACGTTCTGTCCCTCCTAGTTCTTCACACGAATGGTGGCGTAGATGTAATCGATGGCCCGCACCGGGCGGATGGCGATGTCAATCCGCACAATGCCCTGCGCGAAATCCAGCTGCGTCGAGTAGACGTCAACCAGGAACGCCGGGTCGGTTCCATCGGTGGAAGGCACTAGCGCGCCTTCTCGCTGCATGCGCGTGAACGTGGCAACGATCTGCTGCCTGAGTGCGAGCCGCGCCTCAGCGCTGTTCAACTCCCCGATAAAGTTCTCGGCGATGTTCTTGGTCTCGCGAATGGCAATGTCTGCCACGCGCGTGACCGAGATTTGATCGCCGGTGGTGTCAATACCGCGCAAGACAATAACGCCGTGCCCAACGCGGTCCTCCACGACGCACAGGTTCGTGGTGGAACCGAGCAGGCGGTTCAGTTCGCCCTGACGAAAGCTTGCAGGGTTGATGCCGAACAACGGTACCGGCTTGAACGTCGGGGACTCCTGCGGGTCGAGCCGGCCCACCAACCCGGCGACTGCGCCCTCGGCTCCCGGTGGCGCCACCAGCACGAAGCGCCGGCTGCGTACCAGCGCGGAGTGCTCGCGAATCTGGTCGAGGTCTTTTACTTCGTTGGCAGTGATAGAACCCAGGGCAATACGCGGAGCAGCGTCTTCAGCCATCGCAACTGCGTGTGCTCCCAGCGCCTGGTGGACCTGGCGCACCTCGGCATCGGAGCGTCCTGCCTCCATCGAAGCCAGTACAAGATCGATCCGCGAGTCTTCGGCCAGCCGGTTGATCGCGTCCAGATACTGCTGGACAGTCGGCGACGTTGCGCCGGCGAAAGCGACCGGTTGTGGGGTTGCATCCGGCATCTGGTTACTGGTGCGCGAGCTCAGTGGTACGAAGCGAACCAGGTTGCTGCCCGTTGCGAGCACGAACGGAAGATAGCCGGGGTCATCGGGATCCATGGTCAGCCCGATGAACTTCTCCTGCTCACCGCGCTGGAACACCGTCACGTTGACAGTGTTCGCATCAACTTGGTCCACCCGTACCGACAGTCCGGTCGGATCCGTTTCGGTCGCCGGCCGCATACTGAAGATGTTGCGAACACCGGGCTGTGGCTCTTGGATGTTGATGGGAGTTGCATCAGCAAACGCGTAAGTGCCAGGCCGCGGCATCACTCCCTCAAAACCGGGATCGACCGCCACTACCAGCGTCGAACGTGAGTTGATCGCTTCGAACAAGTCATCCGGTGCACCGGGAGAAACCTTGAGATCTGCGAAAGTCTCCTGCACGACGCCGGCGCGAATCAGGTTGATCGTGACGCGCACTACGTTGTTCGAGGCGTCCTTCACCGTGCGCACTTCCGCAGTGAGCGCGTTTCCCGCTGCTCCCTTGGAGCGAGTACGCAGGCGAACGACTTCGTCCGACGCCGCGTTCAGCAGTTTCGCCTCGGCTGGAGTTCCGCCCGCCACTGCCGAGATGACCACCTCGCTGACGCCATTCGCCAGAGCGTGTGACACCTCAGGCATGCTGGAGATTGTGCCCGGCCCCAGCAGTTGCGCAACCTCCGTGACCTTCGTGACGCTAACCAGCGAGTTTCCGCTCGGTGGCTGGTCCACAATCCCGACCGCCCCCAGGATGCCCGCGGGCGCCGGTAACGGAGGTAATACATCGAATTTCGCTTCAACCCGAACACCGGGAACTACCAGTCCTGACATGTCATCCTCTCGCGGAGCGTCTTCACTTCGACGGCCCCGGAATCTTTCCGAACCGCTGCTCGTATTCAGCCAGCGATTCAGACAGGGTTGCGGCGAACACCTGCGCCATGGCAGGCGTCACCACGATTGCAAACGGTCCTGCGGTGGCAATGCCGGCAATTACGAAGTCCTCGAAGTGCAGGACAAACTCGAACGCATTGAAGCCGACCTGAAGCCGACCGGCACGCCCGACGTGCTCGTCGTTTTGGAAAGCCACCGGAGTAACCTGCGGCAGCAAGTGCAAGCGGGTTGCCATTCGCGCCCAACCGCATGCACACTGGCCTCGGGCTGTAGTCGGCGGTTCGAATCGCGGCTAGTGTTACAGCGGAAGTGACACTCGCAGTGACACACCGCACCCAGCAAGTGCAGATAGGCTTTTCTAAGGCTTGCTCTCAGGCGGATTTTGACGATCGCGAAAGGCCGTATTTCGCAATCTTGCGGTACAGCGTCATGCGCGAGAGGCGCAGGTTTTGTGCGGTCCGGCTGACGTTCCAATGCATCTCGTTGAGCGTCGCCACGATGCGCTTCGCTTCGTCTTCGGGTGCGTCGGCGGCTTCGCGCAGGCGCTCGCGAACGCTCTCGGGCAGCTCGGCCAAATGAACTCGCCCTGCGGGTAAATCGATGAAAGCCGCCTCGACAATATTCCTCAGCTCGCGCACATTGCCGGGCCAGCCGTAGGACTGGAGCCGTTTCATACTTGCCTCCGTGAAGCCTGCCAATTTACGGCCAAACTGAAGGTTCATCTGGTGAACGTAATGCGAGACGAGCGCAGGGATATCGGATGGGCGCTCCCGAAGCGGTGGCAGCGCAACGCGAGCGACATTCAGTCGGTAATACAGGTCAGAGCGGAAGCGCGATTCTGCCACCAGTCGCTCCACGTCCTGATTCGTGGCCGCGATGATGCGCACGTTGACGGTCGCGCCGCGGCTCGCGCCCAGCCGCCAGACCTCCCGTGTCTCCAGCACTCGAAGAATCTTGGCCTGGGCGGCTGGTGTCATGTCGGCGATCTCGTCGAGAAACAGCGTTCCCTGGTGGGCGTGATGAAACTTCCCGTCCGACGACGACTGTGCGCCCGTGAACGCGCCCCGTTCGTGACCAAAGAGCTCGCTTTCCAGCAGTGTGTCAGGAACGGCTGCGCAGTTGACGGAGACGAACGGTTGCGCGCAGCGCTCGCCGTGCGCATGGATGTAGCGCGCCGCTACTTCCTTCCCAGTTCCGGTTTCCCCGGTAATGAGAACCGTACTCGACGTGGCAGCAATTCGATCTAGTTGATCAACAATGCGATGGGTCGCCCGGTCCCCGGCCACCATGGAAGGACCATCGGCGCGGCCCGGGCGCTTCTTTGGCGGGATCCGCGGATCACCTTTACCTTCGGAAGTTGCGATGTATTCGTCAGCTCCGGCACGCAGGGCGGCGATCGCGACTTCCTCCGCGCCCGAGCGTCCTACGGCGACGCACCAGACTTCTGGCGCGCGCGACTTGATCGCCCTCAGCAACTCTACGCGTTCGATGGTTCCAGGTGTGATGGAGAGTGCGGCTGCTCCTATGTCGGCGGAAGCCACCAACTCAAGCAACGCGGCCGAACTGTCAGCGCGATGCACCGGACCACCATCTGCTAACAGCCCTTTCGGTACGGGCAAGCTGTTCGGATAGACCACCACCCCCCGGCTGGATCTTCCGGCTTTCGCCCCGCTCGCCATGCTCGCCTCCCGTTCAACGGAGCATAGACCAAAACCGGCAGCCTAGGACGAACTTTTTTGGGTAGAATTTTGGGTGACCGTACGAGCGGTGACAGCCAATACGATTCCCGACAACCGATGGCTTTAACCGGCGAGATACGTGCACGGGGCTACGCCAAGCCGCTGGGACAGAAACCCTTTGTCATGACCGACGATCAGGACTACACGTGGCTGGCTCTTGCGGTGGAAGACTTTCTGCCACCGCAACCAGGAAGTTCGGGAAGGACATACGCCCTATTTAATCTTCGCAAGCTTGGCTTTCGCGGTATCGATTTGCCAAGAGACTGGGAGAAAATTGTTGAAGGCTACGACCTGTTTGTATTTATCCCGGAACTGACATCTGCGGCGGCGATTGAGTAGCTCGAAAGAACCGAATGGTCCACAGCTAAACCCTCCAACTGATGGAATATCCGGCACGTGGTTTGAGTAACTTGGCGATCACGCCGGTCCAGCCCGTCTGGTGCGAAGAGCCCACACCGCGACCATTGTCACCGTCGAAACATTCGTAGAACGGAATGCAGTCGGAGAAGTTCGGGTCCATTTGAAACTTGGGGTAGAGCGCATTCACCTGGCGAACTCCGTCGTTGTTTTTGAGAAAAATGGAAGCGAGGCGGCGCGTCAATTCTTCCGCGACCTGATCGATAGTGACGTAACGGCCCGAGCCCGTAGGACACTCCACCTTGAAATCGTTGCCATAGTAGTAATGAAATTTTTGCAGCGACTCGATGATGAGGAAGTTTACCGGGAACCAGATTGGCCCGCGCCAGTTGGAATTTCCTCCAAACAAGCGGGAGCGCGATTCGGAGGGTTCGTAGTCCACGGTCAGTACCCTTCCCGTTGATGGGACGTGCAGTTCGAAGGGATGGTCGGCATGATAGCGCGACAGCGAGCGTACGCCGTAGTCGGAAAGGAATTCGGCGGGGTCGAGCATGCGCTTCAGCAGTGCCTTCATGCGATGCCCGCGAAGGAGAGAGAGCAAGCGACGCTCGCCAACTCCGGGGACCGTCCAGCGGGAAACCAGGTTGGCCATGTCGGGGCGGTATTGCAGGAACCATTCCATGCGCCGCTTGAAGACCGGCATGTTGACCAGACACTCGGGCTCGATCGTCTCCACGGCAAACAGCGGCATCAGCCCAACCATTGACCTTACTCTCAGCGGGAAGGTCTGGCCGTTGGGAAGATTCAGTACGTCGTAGTAAAACTCGTCTTCTTCATTCCACAGTCCCACGCCTTTGCCGCCCATGTCGGTCATGGCCTTGGCGATGTAGAGGAAATGCTCGAAGAACTTGGTGGCCATGTCTTCGTAAACATGGTCGTGTTGAGCGAGCTCAATGGCGATACGCATCAAATTGAGGCTGTACATCGCCATCCAACTGGTTCCGTCAGATTGGCTGAGAAATCCGCCGTTGGGCAGCGGCTCATCGCGATTGAATGCGCCAATGTTGTCGAGACCCAGAAAGCCGCCCTGAAAGAGATTACGGCCATGCGCATCTTTCTGATTGACCCACCAGGTGAAATTCATCACCAGCTTCTGAAAAATGCGCTCCAGAAAAACGACATCGCCGGGATAATCGGGATCCTTCGCTCGCTTCTGCTTGCGGTCCATTTGAAACACGCGGTAGGAAGCCCAGGCATGTACGGGAGGATTGGCGTCGGCAAAATTCCACTCGTAAGCGGGCAACTGGCCATTGGGATGGAGGTACCACACGTGTCCCAGTTGAATGAGCTGCTGCTTGGCGAACTCGGGATCGACAAGCGCAAACGTGACAGTGTGGAAAGCGAGATCCCATGCGGCAAACCAGGGATACTCCCACTTGTCGGGCATGGAGAAAATCGCGTCGCCGTTGACGTGAGTCCAATCCTGGTTGCGTCCGGTCAGCCGCGATGCGGGAGGCGGAGGAAACCGGTCATCGCCGTCGAGCCATCGCTGCACGTTGTAGGCGTAACGCTGCTTGCTCCAGATCATTCCTGCCAGGGCCTGACGTTGCACCAGGCGAGCATCCGCATCATCCATCTTGGCTTGGAGCTTTGCATAGTACTCGTCGCATCCCCGGACGGCGGCGGCAAAGAGTTCATCGAAGTCACGGAAAGGTGCATCGTTCTTTGCCGAAGAAAGCCGCAGCCGAAATTGCGCGCTCTGCTGCGCCGGCACTTCGCGCACAAACTGAACGCAAGCCTTGGTGCCTTGTCGCGAAGCGTTTACAGCCGACTGGTCATTGTTCACGACGTAGCGATGGAAGGCGTCCTTGAAGTATCCCTCAACCTGTTCGCCGCACAAAAGCACGACATTGGTTTCGTTCTCGCAGAACAACGATGGCGCGTCACCGTCTGCGTAGAGAAAGTAGTCGCCGAGCGAATGGTGTGAAGCATGGATGACCCCGCCGTCCTCGGCGGTGAGCGTCGGTTTGCCCGGGGAGCTCGAGTCCCACGACCAAGTATTGCGAAACCACAGGTGCGGAAGGACGTGAATCGTGGAGGTTTCCGGCCCCCGGTTGTGGACGGTGATGTTTACGAGAATGTCTTCGTCGGAAGCCTTGGCATATTCGACGAAAACGTCCCAGTAACGGTCTACGTCGAACACGCCCGTATCCACGAGTTCGTATTCGTTGTCGCTAAGGCCGCGCGCCTGGTTTTCCTGGAGCAAGCGCTCGTAGGGAAATTCCACTTGCGGATACTTGTACACCATCTTCAGATACGAATGATCGGGAGTAGCGTCGAGGTAGTAATAACATTCCTTGACGTCTTCTCCGTGATTCCCCTCCCCGTTCGTCAACCCGAAGAGGCGCTCCTTGAGATACGGGTCTTTCCCATTCCACAGAGCGAGAGCAAAGCACAACGTTTGGCGCAGGTCGCTGATGCCGGCAAGGCCATCTTCCCCCCAACGATAGGCGCGGCTGCGAGCGTGATCGCGCGGGAAGTAATTCCAGGCGTCGCCGTCGCCTGAGTAGTCCTCGCGGACGGTCCCCCACTGCCGCTCGCTGAGATAAGGGCCCCAGAGTGACACTCGACCTTCGGGATGTGCGGGGCTGTAGGGCTCACTCGCACTCATGGGTTCGGCGGGCTTCAACAAATCCTGAGGCAGACAACTGGAACTCGACACGGATGTCCTTCAGTGAAGCGAAAGTGTGATGACGGTTACGTAACAGAATTATGTACGGAACGCAGATTCCGTCAAATTTCAGAGCCTGACTGGTTCTCACGGCACTGGGGAACGATCAGGTCGTCGATGAGAAGGATTCCAGATACTTCGCGACCGCAGTTTCCAGATTGGCAAGCACTCCCCCACGCTTTTCCAACTCCCGGCCTAGCGGCGATCTCTCGACAACATTTTGGACGGCCGGGTTCATGCCAACCAGCCACACAGCCACACCGTGCTCGCGCTGCCTCCTCTCGCCTTCGATGAGCGACTTGAGCGCAGTGTATTCGAGATCGGTTACCGCACGCAGGTGAAGCGCCACAACCCTGGGATTCGCTTCCTCAACGAGTGCCCTGATCTTCTGTTCAAGGTGCCCGGCGTTGGCGAAGAATATGCGGCCTTCCAGCCGCAGCAACAGCAGCCCCGGATAGGTTTCGTCGTCCCTGTTCTCATCGGACAGCGGCCGGAAAACGTTGGTGCCTCGCTTTCTTCCCAAGGCATACACCGGTGGATCGGCCGCCTGGTATGCGAGCGCGACCATCGAGACCACGATGGCGACCAGTATTCCTTTCAATGTGCCCAGCAGCATAACTCCCGCGAATGCGGTCAAGGCCCAAATGAATTCCATGCGCCGAACGGCGAGAATATCTTTGAACTCATCGAGACGAATTAATCCAATCGAGTAAACGATCACGACAGCAGCAAGGGTGGCCATTGGCATCAGGGCCAGCAGGGGCGCGAGCAGCAGCATGGTAGCCAGAGACACTCCGGCTGTAACCAATTCCGACAATTGGCTGCGCGCGCCGGCAAGCCGGTTTACGGCCGTCTGGCTGGTGCCCCCGCCCGAGGGCATGGAACCGAGAAATGCGCCACCCACGTTGGCGAGGCCGGTCGCCAGCAATTCCAGGTTTGGCCGCGGGTTGGGTTCATCGCGACCAGCGAAAGCCCGGCCGGCAGCGATGGTCTCGGTGAAACTCATGAGCGCGATGCCGAGTGCGCCCGGCCAAAGGATTTTCACCAGCGCGAGATCGGGCAACACGATGGATGGGAGTCCCTGCGGGATCTTCCCCACCAGCGCAACACCGTGTGACTGCAAACCGAGCAGTGCTGAGCCGATAATGCCAGCCGCTACCGCGATCAGCGGTGCCGGCAACCGGGGCATGAAGTGCTCGATGCCAATGAGCAATGCGATCATCGCCAGGCCAACCGAAACCGTAGGCAGCGAAGCGTGCGGAACGCTTTGCAACGTCGCCAGAATGTTCTGGAGGAATCCTCCGTGGGGGATATGAGTGCCCAGCAGTTTCGGAACCTGATCGAGCACGATCACAACCCCGATGCCTGCCTTAAATCCGACCAACACAGGTTCGGAGATGAAGTTGGCGATGAAGCCCAACCGCAGAACAGACGCCAGGACGAGGATCCCGCCAACCAGCAAAGTCAGGGTTACCGTAGCCCGCAACAATGCAGAGGGGTCTCCGTTGGGAGCAGCCTGACCCAGTTCAGCGGCGCTGAGTATGGCAAGAGTCGTAGTGGTGCTGACGCTCAGCGGCCGTGAGGTTCCCAGGACCGCGTAAATCACCATCGGAAGGAACGCGGTGTAGAGTCCGATCTCGACGGGAAGCCCCGCTATGGTCGCGTAGGCCATCGCCTTGGGAATAACGACGGCAGCCGTGGTGAGGCCGGCGACGATGTCTGGGCGCAGCCAGTCCTTGTTATAGGACCGCAGCCAGTTCGCGGCAGCCGGTGCGCGATGAGTTTGATTCATGGGCAGAAATCCTGCGCTGCTGGCCAAGTTACATTGCGGGCCGAAGTCCATGCCCGCTGCGTGCGGCGACCAGAACGAACGCTGTTCCAGTCGCAAGACTATGCCACCCGGAACTTCAGGGCAACCAGCGTGGTGTTGAGCCTGCCTTTTAGTTTGCTGGGGCGTGCCGTTGTGTGACACAGCGAAACAGAGGTCCGGACAAGCGCGGGCACCGCATCCTGAATGTCTTATTTGTCGTATTCTTAGTGCGTAGAACATCATTTCCAAGGTTTAGGCGGAGGGTGGTTGTGCGGAAAGCAGTTTCTCTCACGGGCTTGGTGCTGCCCTTTCGGTTTGTTTTTTTCGCTCTAGTTTCTCTGGTGTTGGTCACAGCATCGTTTGCCCAGAACCTTCCCAACGCGCCCAGCGCCCAGAAAGCAAAGGTGCAGGCCGCCCAACCGCCCAAAGAAGGCTGGCCGCGGACGTTTACCAGCGGGACGGATACCTTCACCGTTTATCAGCCCCAGGTGGACAAGTGGGAAGGCGACCAGATTGACCTGTACTGCGCCGTCGAAGTGAAAGCCGACAAGGAAGGTGCCGCGCGCTACGGAGTCGTGTGGCTGCAAGCGCGGACCGACGTTGACAAAGTCAATCGTCTGGTGACGTTCGATCAGGTCAAGATTACCAAGGTGAAGTTTCCCCTGGCCCACGAGAAAGAAGCGGAGCTAACGACTCTGCTGGAAAAGAAGCTGCCGGGCGCCACCAAAGTAATTTCTCTTGACCGCCTGGAGGCGGCACTGGAGGCCGACAATGAGAGAATCAAGGGCGTTGAGGTCAAAAATGATCCGCCGAAAGTAATTATCTCCAGCAAGCCTTCCCTGCTGGTTCTGGTGGATGGCGAGCCACAACTGCGCTCGGTGGAAGGCACGGACCTTCAAAGGGTCATCAATACCCGTTCGATCATCTTGTTCGAAACTGACAAGAAACAATACTACCTGCGCGTGCAGGACTGGTGGTTGCAATCCAAATCGCTCGACGGACCCTGGACGTACGCCGACAAGCTCCCGAAGGACATGAAGAAGGCTGAGGAGTACATCGTCAAACAAAACCTCGCCCAGCAATCAGAAAGTGAGCAGGCAAAGCCGAAACAGACATCGTTGAAAGACCAGGGCAAGAAGGCTGAGATACCCGTGGTGTATGTCGTTTACGCTCCGGCGGAGATGATCGAAACCAAGGGAACGCCAGTGTACGCCTCCATTCCCGGCACCGGCCTCGATTACGTCAGCAATACCAACGGCAATATCTTCAGCTTGAACAGCGAGCATTACATCCTGATCTCGGGACGCTGGTTCAAGAGCGCGTCACTGGATGGGCCGTGGACCTATGTCGGCGCGAAAGACATGCCTGCCGACTTTGCCAAGATCCCGACTACCGACCCGAAAGCTACCGTGCTCGCGTCGGTGGCGGGAACGCCGGAAGCCAAAGATGCCCTGATCGCGAATTCGATACCGCAGACGGCGACCATCACGCGTGCGGAAGCGAAGGTCACCGTGCAGTACGACGGTGAGGCCACCTTCGTTCCCATCCAGGGCACTTCAATGCTGTATGCGAAGAACACGAGCGCGGCGGTCATCAAGGTATCTGACAACAACTATTACTGCCTGGAGGCTGGAGTGTGGTTCAAGGGTCCATCGCCGCAGGGCCCGTGGCGCGTGGCCGATTCGGTTCCCGATGAAATTTACACGATCCCGCCAAGCTCGCCGCTGTATTACGTAACCTATGTGAAGATTTACAGCTCGACGCCCGAAGTCGTATATACGGGGTACACCCCGGGATATTACGGTACGGTCGTGTCGGCAGACACTTCTACCGTTGTTTATGGCACTGGGTGGTATTATCCGCCTTACATTGGTCCCACAGTGTGGTATGGCTGGCCTTACACCTACGGTGTGGGAGCCGGGTTCACCTACAGCACGGGAACCGGGTGGAGTTTTGGATTCGGATACGGCTATGCCTACTACCCGTACTACTACCCGTGGTGGGGACCGATGGGCTACTACGGATATGGCTGGTATCCCTATTACGGTTGGGGGGCGTGGGGCGGAGCCGCAGTCGCCAACGTGTACGGCGTGTGGGGCAATACAGCATACTCGCGCACCGGAGCGGCTTGGGCCAATCCCTATACCGGCAACTACGGTGCCGCATCTCGCGGCGTGTATCAGAACCAGCAGACCGGCCGAACCACCGTCGCTGGACGCGGTACTAACACCAATATCTACACCGGCAATACCGCGGGATATCGCGGCGGCGCGACCTATAACCCCAATACAGGAATCGTAGCCGGCGGCGGTGCTGGGTACGTTGGCAACATCTACAGTGGTCAGGGTGGCGCGGCTGGCGGCAAATTCGCCTACAACACTAATACCAACGCCGGAATTGCCGCCGGAAAGAACAACGTTTACGCAGGCAAAGACGGCACCGTGTACAAGTACAACAAGAATAGCGGCAGTTGGTCTTCGAACAGCGGCAGCGGATGGAATTCCGTGAACTCTCCGCAGCCCAGCTTGGATCGACAACAGCAGGCTCGCACCCAGGGTGCGCAACGGACCCAGAACTACAATTCCATGGGTGGATCGCGGATGGGTGGCGCGAGAATGGGCGGAGGCGGCAGACGACGGTAGCAAGGCATCAAAGACCCAACTAGAGGATCGGGGCACTGTGAACCACCCCATGTTGTCGGCGGAAGAAGGATTGCAGAAACTGATTGATGGGAACAAGCGCTTTCAAACGGGAAATGCGCACTTCCCGACCGTGTGCAAGGAGACCCTTGCGGACCTGGCGCGCGGACAGCAGCCGTACGCCACGATCTTGGGTTGCAGCGACTCGCGAGTGCCACCGGAGCTGATATTCGACGCAAACTTCGGCGAACTATTTATCGTGCGCGTTGCAGGAAATGTAATGTCTCCGGAGGTCGCCGGGAGCATGCAGTATGCCGGCGCTCATCTGCACACACCGTTATTCTTGGTGTTGGGCCACGAGGGCTGCGGCGCGGTCACAGCGGCCCTCGACACCAAGCTGCACAGCGTGCAGCATCGCTCGCGCATACAGCTTCTTGTCGACAATATTCTGCCCGGATTGTGTGACATTGACCCGAATGCCGAAAGCACGGACCAACTCGCACAGGCGGTTGAAGCGAACGTTCGGTGGTCCATGCGCCAGATCCGCGAATCCCCTGAGGGCGCTCGAGCTTTGGAGGAAGGCCGCGCGAAGCTCGCGGGCGCCGTGTATGAGATCGCCACTGGCAGCGTGCGATTTCTAGAACCAGCGAACGAACTACGTTGCGCCAATTGACAATGGTCAAGCGCCGCCCCGCGGTTTAAGCTTTTCGATGGCGGCGCAACGCCGTCTTCCGAGGCACTCATGAGCGGCCCTCGCAGTTTCGACCCCTACCTGGAACCGTGGCTCACGTCGCGCGTCGCGCGCCTGGCGGAATATCGCTCGCAACTGACCGAATTCCGCGACTGGGTGCTGACCGACGTTGATGCGCAGGCCAACTACACCGATCGCTACGCTCCTCCTGCGGTCGAAACGTATGACCGAAACGGTGAAGTCGTCAATCGCATCGTCACCAACCGCTGGTACGAAGAACAGCACCAGGAGCTCTATCGGCGCGGAATTATCGGCCTGGCGCATCTCGAAGACGCGCCGCATTTGCTGACGTTTACGATGGGCTACCTGCTGGCGCAGGCCGACATCAGCCTGCATTGCCCTGTGACACTGACCGGAGCAGTGGCCTACGTGCTGGGCTCGCATTCACCTGAGGAAGTCAGCAAGCGTTATCTCTATGACGTTATCCGCATGGATGGCTATGCCAAGACCGGCGGCACGTGGGCCACGGAACAGCATGGCGGCAGCGATGTTGGTGCGACCACCACCGTCGCGGTCGCGAATGGAGACCGACTCGCGCTGCACGGCTTGAAATGGTTTGCCAGTAACGCCAACAGCGGCTTAGCGTTGGCCACCGCTCGACCGGAAGGCGCGCCACCGGGATCCGCGGGCCTTGGGCTCTACCTTGTCCCAAGCCATCTGGAAGACGGGCGGCCCAACCACTTTCGCATCCGCAAGCTGAAAGACAAACTCGGTACTAAAGGACTTCCCACCGGCGAAATCGATCTGCTCGGCGCTGAGGCCGTCGAGGTTGCGCCCCCGCCGCAGGGCTTCAAGCTGATGATGGAAGCACTGGAGTACAGCCGCGTTCATAACGCCGTGGGGTCGGTCGGAATCCAGCGCCGCTGTCTTGAGGAAGCTTTGGCCTGGGCAAAATCACGCCGCGCATTTGGCCACGTGCTCGCGGATTACCCTATGGTGCAGGATGAACTGCTGCGCATGCGTGTGCAGTTCGAAGCAGGGGCACTGCTGGCGTTTGAATCCGCCATCGCATTCGATGTCGCCCAGAAATCTACAGAACACCGCAACTGGCTTCGACTGGTTACCTGCCTCGCCAAATATCTAACAGCGGAGTATGCGATCGCCGCATCGCGGTCCGCACTGGAGTTGATCGGCGGGAACGGCTATACGAGCGACTATCCGGTGGCGCGGCTGTTGCGGGATGCGCAGGTCCTGACTGTCTGGGAAGGACCGGCCAACATCCAGGCACTGGAATTGCTCCGAATGCTGAACCCCGCGGTACCAGGGATGGCATCGCTACCGCAACCGGGCGCAGAGTGTGCTGGATCGACTCCCTTCTGCGCTGGGAAGATTACGCGCAGCGCTGGAGCAGAGGCTAGCAGGCGATTTCGATGCGGTGGCGGTCACGACGCATGACGATCAGAGCGCGCAACGATTCGCCAGAAAGCTATTGCATCGCCTGAGCCAGAGTCTTGCGTTTGCTTTGCTGTGCGAGACCGCCGGAGAAGCGCACCAGCACGGCAATTCCCTGCCGGCACAGAGCGCCTGGCGATTCTACGAAGAGATTGAGCCACCGGCCATTGGCGGTGAGGACCAGGCAGCACGGCAAGCTGTGCTGGAAATCCTGGCTGAGGACGCCACTGCGTCCGCAAAGGCGCGGTAAAAGAACCCTCGCGGTAACGTCTACTGTTTGTCTGCGACCTGGGGCTTACCCTGCTTCACCATTTCTATCATGTGCTGGATCTGGTCCTTCTGGGGAAGGTCCGGGTTCAGCTTTAGCATCTTCTCCCAGGCAGCCACCGCAGCATTGGTATCGCCTTTGCCCTTCCATTCGATCATGCCAATGTTGTAGAGCGTGCCGGGATGCTTCGGGTCGTAGGTAAGCGACTTGTTCAATTGTGCGAGAGCACCGTCCACGTCGCCGAGATAGTACAGGCATGAGGCGTAGTCGTCGCGGACAGCTACATTCTTTGGATCACTGTCCAGAGACTTCTTAAAGTACTCGGCCGCCTTGTCGAATTGGTGAGCAGCTTTGTAGGTCAGCGCGGTCTTGTTCAGCAACGCGGCATCGTTCGGTTTCTTCTTCAACTCGGTCAGCAGCGGTTGCGCCTGCTTTTCGGCCATGCGCTTCATGTCGTCGAGCGAGGGGATATTGGCAGGCGCAGCTCCGGCGTTCGGCGCTGGAGTCCGAGCCGGTGCACTTTCCGGCATCGCTACAGCCGTGGCAGGGTTCTTGGGCGGCTCGGAACCGCGAACCAGATAGCCGATGGCCACGCCGATGATCAGGCAAACCACGGCCATCAGGTAGGCGTGCAAGGGACGCCAAATCGTAGCCGGTCTGTTGGGACCGGCATCCTCAGTCTGCATGTTCATTCAATCCTCACCGCACCAGAAAACGAGATGTCATACGCGGGGAATATTCAAGAATACCAGTGAGTATTGCACTCGGCGTACCATAGTCCGTCCCTAAAGCCTCTCTATAACTTATTCATTGCAGGCGCCTTAGGCTGAAGGGTGAGGCTTTAGACTTGCTACTAGCAGGTCGTTCGCGTGTTTCCCCGCATTTCTGCGGGTGATTTCACGCCAAGAGCGCAGGGCAATTTGGCCTGGCTGAAATGAGTAGAACTCAGTGGGGATGGTTATGGCACACCAGCGCACAGGTGTTCTTGCCCCGGTTGTACGAGATCGGAATGGCTCCATTCGCAGCAACCACGCCTACGTCGAAGTTCACCATCCGTTCGCCAGTAATTGTGCCGGACACGCCGCCCATGCCATGCGCCGTGTGGCAGACCGAACACGAGAACCCGTCATTGATGTGGTTTGCGTGCCCGCTGAAGCTGGTGTTGTTAACAATCTGGTTCAGGTCGTGGCACTTGGCGCACATCGCATAGGGCCCGGCGATGCTCAGATCGGGATTGGGGAACAGATTGGTCACGGTCCCGCCGGGAACGGCAGCCTGGCTGAACTCGTAGCGCCGTTCGAGAATATGCCACCACGATGAGCCGTGAGGGCCATTTGCCCCGACACCGCCGAATTCGCGATTGTCGTCCGAGTTGTGACAGTCGGTACAAAGTATCCTGACTCCCATGGTCCGGCCGGGGGTTGCACCATCAAGATTCAGCATGTTTGCCCGCAAGCTGGGTTGCGGCAGAGGGCTGTTGCGATCGTGCATCACGGGGTGGCTCGACGTTGAGGTCAAATTGAATTGCTGAATCACGTTCAATGGATCGATCGACGTAACCACCCAAACCGGCAGGTAGCCGAATACAGCCGGGTTGGTTGCCTTCCCCGTACTCGTGCCGTGGCAACGCAGACAGTTGTCGTACTGGTTGACGGCCGGGTTGAGCACAGTTATGCCATCCGCAGCGCTGATGCCTTCTACACCGTTTTGCGAAGCTCGGATGCCCGGCGGCGGCGGAAAAGAAGCGACCTGGTTTGCCGAATGTGAGTTGTGGCAGTCAGCACAAGTGGCGTGCCGGTTCTGGTTGAGCAATACGCTCTCGCCGGTAGTGTGTGATCCGCCGTTGGTGGAAAACGGGTGCGCGGCCTGCTTGGAAAATTCAACAAAAACGTTGGGCGGAATCGGTGAGAGGTTAATGCCGCCGTTGTGGCATATGAGGCAGTCGGTTTCATTGGCCGACCGCAACAGGCCCACTGCGCCTCCGGCATTGTGCTGGACGTGACACGACTGGCAGGCAAAATCGGAGACCGTAGCGTAACCACCCAAGGCAGCAGCCGGATTCACTAGCGTCCCTGAGGTGGCATGGATTCCCGAACTCCACATCGCAATCGGGTTGTCATGGCCATTCACCGTTCGCGGGTTGGGATCATGACACGCCAGGCAGAGAGCGCCCTTGCGGTTGTCGAGCACCAGGAAGTTCGGCGACAGTTTGTCAACGCCCTGAATGTGCGGGTTGTGGCAACTGGTACACTCCACATTTCCCTTGATTAGCTGCACGGACTTCGTAGGGTCTGACGTAGTCCCATTGGCGGCCAGGCTGGCCACCACCGAGGATGCATCCTTCAACGGCAGTTGCAAACTGAACGGGTGTGATCCCTGCAATTGCGAGCCCATCACCGAAGTATTGTTTCCCTTCATGATGAATGGGCCATACGGCACCACCTGGCCAACCGCCACGGTGCCATCGTGGCAGCTCAGACACATGGAGCTTGCGTCACCGAGCGTCGGTTGAACCGTTGTGTTCTGCGCCGTATTGCTAACGTATGTCGAATAAATCTGAGTAGAGTAGGTCTGCCCCCACAACGCGGCCTTGCCACCGCCCGAGTGCGGCACATGACAATACAGGCAGGCCGCTGACATTGAGCCTTGGATGTGCGACGTACCGCTCATGGAGAGATCGTGCGCGCCCAACACATCGCCTGTCTGCGTCTGAACCTGCGACCACGCCATCGAAACAGACATTAGCCCCAGCGCCAGCAGACGTAACTTCATTTGCCCGCCCCTGCGGCTGCCGGTTTTACGCCGTGATACTGAAAAATCTGCACCCGATGATTGTAGGAATCGGCCACGTAGACCCGGTCATTCCTGTCGATGAACAGCCCAGTCGGAAGCTGGAACTGGCCCAGCGCGGTGCCCCGTCCTCCGAAGGTGTAGAGCAACTGGCCCTCGCGGTCGTACACTTCCACATCCCCCCGCATTGCCTCGACGAGGTAGATGTGGTTTTCCGAGTCCAACCCTATTCCCTTCGGACGAAACACCGCCCCACTTGAATCCCCCAGCGAGCCGATCTTGCCCTGGTACGTGCCGTTGAGGTCAAAGTTCTGCACGCGGAAGTTCATAGCGTCCACCACCGCCAGAACTCCGTTCTTCACCAGCAGTTCCGTGGGAAAATTGAACTCTCCGTCTCCGGCCCCGTGTTGTCCGATGCTGCGCAGCACCGTGCCGCGCGAGTCGAGTACATAAACCTTGTCGCGCAAGGTATCGGTGACGTAAATCTCATGGGTGTCGTTATCGATGGCAATGCCCGTCGGCCGCTTGAAATATCCTTCGCCACCCTTCAGGCTACCGAAGACGCCTTTGTATTTACCGCTGGGTTCGAAGACGAAAATCTTGCCCGCCTTCGAGTCGCTCACATAGATATTGTCGCCGGCGTCCACCGCAACGCACTGCGGCTCCAGCATGTTGTCCTTGGTCTTGTCCTTGCGCTCAATGAATTTGTACTTGTGCTGCGTCGCGTCGAAGATGTGTATCCCCGCCAAACCCGGGTCGGTCACGATTACCCGTCCCTTGGAGTCAACCGCCACTCCGTAAGGACGCTTCATCGGCTGGTATTCCGCCTCGCCGGCAATCACGTCCACAAGTTTCTTCCAGAAACCCTTTTCGCCACGGATATCGCGCTCCGATGCGATGACGCTCTCAAAAGTCAGCTTGCGGCCGCCTTCCAGCAGAAGGTCGGGAGGTAGCTGCACTTCCTTGGTTTTTTGGTCCTTGGCCGGAACGGCTAGCGGGAGTAGCAGCAGGAGGGCCCACACCGCATGGCACACCAGGCGAGTGCGCTTGCGGGTTAGAAGAAATTGAACCATCGTGAAATGCTGAAGGAAAACGTGTTCACGTTCGTACGCGGAATGCCCGAAGAGCTGACTAACTGGCTTACTCGCCAATAAGTTGACCGCACAATGAGCTTGCGAACATTGTACTGCAATTGCGCATACACCCGGTCGCTCTGATTGTTGGAGAAAAGTATTGAGTTCGACGTTTGAAGATTTGATTGCGTGTTGTTCGTCACCCGGAACCAGTTCGCTGTAATCACCATCCTCGACACCGGATTCAGACTCAAGCCTGCACCGTACGCCACACCGCTGTACACGATCTGATCCAGCGGATTCAGCGGCGGGACCGGTGTGGGCACCAACTGGCCGGAAGTGGTAAGGATCGAAGTTCCGTTCGATTGCGAGTAACTTCCTGACACTCCAATCCACCGCCGCGTTAAGGTTGTCAGCGCCGTTTCCGAGCGATTGTGGTAGCCCGTCTGCTGGGTCAGGCCCGTCTGCACCTCGCGGTAGGAAGCCGACCAGTAGGTAAAATCGCCGAACCGCTTACGCAGGTAGCCGCCGTAGTTGTAATTGCTCGTGGTATACAGCGCCAAGCTGCTCTGAACATTTTGTGCGTACGAGATATCAGCAGCTATGTCCCAACCGTTGATCTTCTTCTTCAGTCCCAGGTTACCCACAAAGCCCAGGGTTCCCTGATTGCCATTGCCCGTCGTATTGACCGTGCCGAAGCTGAAGTACAGCAGTCCAAACAAGGGCCGCGCGTAGTTGTAGGTCAGGGTCGCGCCCCACTGGTTGCTGTCAAACGTCTGTCCCTGGAAGTGCTGCGATTGCCGGTTGGCGTAGCCCACGAGAACCAGGCCTTTCCCGATGTTATAGCTCGCAAACGAATTGACCGTCACGCCGCTCACGCCGTAGTTGATCGGCGAAATTGGTACGGTGCCGGGCGGAATCGTTCCCTGCTGCTGTAGCTCACCCACCAGGTTGTCGTAATAGCGCGCGGTGCCCACGATCGTCAGCTTGCGTGTCGGATTCACGGAGGCCGACGCGAACGCAGTGTCAGACGCCCCATCCGTCCCCAGGGACACGTTGTCACCGCTGTTGTAGGTAAACCGGCTAGCGCCGAAGGCGACGCTACCGGAAAGCGGAATCGGGTGTGACGCCGACAACCCGTACGAATTACCGCTCGAACTGCTTTGTAGCTCCGTTCCCGTAAGGAACGCGGGATACGTGGAGTCAAAATTCTGATGGCTGTAGAACCCGTTGATCTGGAACCCATACACCGTGTAATTCGAATAAAGATTCAGGAACCGTGCGGCAGTGCTGGTTGTGCCGGTCTCCCCAAGGATTGTCTGCGACACTGAATTATCGGAATATGTGGCTGTTAGCGTCGGCCACTTGGGGATGAAGGCATTCCAAGTCACCCCGAAAGATTGGCTGTTCCCGTTCGCTGAGAGGCCAGGCTGCCCCGCAATCTGAAACTGGCTGCCGGTCTGCCACGCCGCTCCGTACGAGACCGAGCCGGGAAAGCGGCTACCGCTAAACAGGTTGACCGACGCTTCCACCCCTGAGTCATTCAGGACGGATTGAAACGTGCTGTTGTCTTGGCTCCGGTTGTAGAACGGCTGGACGTTGAAGTTCAAGAACTTGGGATTGTGATAAAAGCCGGATAGTTGGGCCAATCCTGTAAAGAACAAACCGTGGCTCGACCCTTGCTCCTGATTGCCGAATGTATCCGCGTATCCCGCACCAAGTTGCCCATTCAGCGACATGCTGGTTTCGCTGCCGACCTGGATCTGCGCCGTAACAGGTAAGGCCAACAATGCAACTATCAGAAGACCCAATCCACTGACCCGTAGCATCGTTCCCCATTCTTCGCAGCACATCTCGCACTTCCTACAACGTCTCGATCGTGGCGCTCTTGCGCAGCTTTTGGGCAAGGGCCGACCGAAGCTGCTGCGTCTTTTCCTTCTGCATGTCCGATTGCAGTTGGGCCTTGACGTCGGCGAACGGAGTAGTTCCCGCCGGCGTGCGCGCCTCCAGCCGGAAGATGGTGTAGTTGCCGTCCAACACGATGAGTTCGCTGACGTCGCCCACCTTCATCTTGGCGGCAGCCTCCACGATCGGCGGTGGCAGGTTCTTCGCCTCCTGCGGCTTGTGGTCGCCCATCTTCACATGAAAGTCATCGTCCGAGACCTTCTCGGCCAGCATCCCGAATTCGTGGTAGTTCTTGGTCAGCTTGGCCTGTTTGAAGGCTGCCTCTGCCCGTTGCTTGGCTTCCTTTTGCACGGCCGGAGTCTGGTTCGGCGGGATGATCGAGATGCTCTGAATCTGGAGAATTTCTCCGTGCTCGTACTGCTTGATGTTCTTTTCGTAAGACGCCTTGGCCTGGGCGGTGGTGACCTGAGCCGGGCCATTGACTTCCTGGTTCAGATAGTTCTCGATCAGCATCGAGCGGCGGATCTTCTCGCGCAGCGCCGCTTCCGAACCGTTGGCTTCTTCTTTCAGGAATCCCTGGTAGGCCGCCTGGCTGGGAAACTGCTTGCGTAACTCGCCTTCGGCCGCCGTTAACTTCGCTTGCGGCACTGACATGTTGCGACGCTTCGCGTCCTGGTACACCAGTTCCTCGAAGATGATCATCTGCAACGCGCCACTGCGAATTTGCGGTTCCAGCTCTTTAGGGAAGCCGTTGTGCTGTTCAGCGTACGGGAAGATGGCGTACATCTCGCGAAGCAGGTCGCGGTCGGTCAGCACCGCTCCGTTCACCTTCGCCACCGGCTTGCCGGTCACGGTCATGGCCGGCGCCATGCTCACGTTCTTGGCGCTGGGGGCCGCATTCGCGGCAGGCAGCGCGGGAGCATGCGAGGATTTCATCTGGGCGGCGGAAGAGAAAGCCAGCCCGAAAGCCAAAAATAGGATTGCGCAGAATCGGTACTTCATTTTATTGGTCCATCTTTCGGCTAAAGCCCGGGGGAGGGTCTTCCCTCCCCCAGTGAGTTAGTCCAATTTAGAAAGCAGTCGTGACGTTCATGATTCCGCTGGCTTCGTTCGCACCACCCGCACCCTGGAAGTGGCACTGGCGGCAGAACTGCGTGGCGGAAGAGGCCTGCGTCGGGCTCGGATTGGAGCCCATGTTGTACGGCGCCGCGATAAAGAAGTAGCTCGGATACTTGCCCGCGCTAAGTCCGTTGATCGGGGCGTCGGCGTTGGCGCTGGCAACGTACATGGCGTGCGGCGTGTGGCACGTGGTGCACAGCAGGTACGCGTTGGCGGGGTTGGTGTCAGGCAATGCCACTGGAGCGCTGTGCCCGTTGGAGATGATGCTGGGCGCGCCATAGTGAGCGGCGAAGGCCACGTAACTGGTCTTCGTCGTATCGATCTTCAAGCAGTCGTACTTGCTGCTTGTGCCGCAACCATTGGCCGTGTACAGGAAGTTGCTGGCAACGCCAACTGCTCCCAGCGTGGCCTGCGGGCCTACCGGGTGATCGTTGTAGTAGTTGCCGGCCGTGGTGCCGTCGTTGCCGAGCAATGTCGGAATGGCGGCCGGGCCGTACAGGCCGGCGGGCAGAAGACCTGCCGCCTGCTCATACGACTTGTTGGTCATCATGGCGCCCTTGGCGATGTTGCCGTCGTGGCAACTAAGGCACATCATGATGCCGCTGAGCTCTTCCGGCTCCGCAAAAAACTGCGACGACGTGGGAAGAGTGGTTACGTAGGTGGCGCCATTCTGAACGTTGTCGCCCTGGGTGATGACATACCCATAGAGCGGACCAAGGTCCTGGCCCCACAAGAAAGCGTTGCCGGCATTGGCTGGTGTCAACGGTCTGCCCGGTGATGGCGTTGCCGCCCGCGCCGAACGCGCCGCTGTGCGGAGCATGGCAGCCCGTGCAGCCGCGTCCGCCGTTCTGGTGAGCACCCAGTTTGTCAACGCCCTGGATACCGGTGCCCTGGGTGTAAACCGGGTTCTGTGCCATTGCGACTGCGCCGGCGACCAGAACTACGAGGATTACTAACATTGTTTTCTTCATGACAGTCTTTAAAGACCTCCTGGATTTGTAACAGCTGTTACTTCTACCTCTGCAACTAGTACTTATGAATGACCCGGTTGCCCGGGGTGTTACTTGGCCGCCGCGCGGACAGCCAAACTCTGCGCCCTTCATTTGGGCACCGTGGTTTCTTGTTTTGCCTGCGCAGCTTGTTTCGCCGCCGGCGCTGTGTTCTTTTCGGCCGCCACCTTCTCGCGCTCGGCCAGTTCCAGCTTGGCCTCAGCGTCAGTTACGTAGCGGAAAATCTGCACCCGTCCGGGATACTGCTCCGACGTAATCACACGATTGTTCTTGTCAATGGTCAATCCTGCGAGCGAGTTGAACTGTCCTGGTAGTAATCCGCTCCCGCCCATCCAGATCAGCAGCCTTCCTTCGGGAGTGAAAACCTGCACCCGGTCTTGCACCGCATCCGCCACCCAGACGTGTCCGTCGGAATCGATGGCGATACCCTTGGGCCGGGCGAAATACCCGGGACCGTCGCCAGCCTTTCCGAACGCGCGAATGAACTTTCCGTCGGCGTCGAAAACCTCGACGCGATTATTAAACGTGTCGCTGACATACACGTTCCCATCGCCGTCTACCGCGACATTCGTCGGATAAGAGAAATCGCCGGGCGTGGTCAGATCATGCTTGCCGCTGCGTTTTCCGATTGCGCGGAGGAACTTGAACGGTGGATCCGCGTCGAACACCAGCACCTGGTCCAGTCCCGTGTCACACACATAGAGGAAGCGGTTCTCGTTGTCCACCGCCAGTCCGGCAGGAACGACGATGCCCTGCCCGATGCTGGCTTCCGTCTTGTGCTGCTTGTCGAATACGATCACGCGCCGCAAATCGCTATCCGAGACAAACAGGCGGTCGCTGTCGTCCAACGTCAGCCCGGTAATCAACCGGAAGCGCGCTTGCACGCCGTTCTTGATCAACTCCACGGCCTTAGTTTCCGGGTTGTAGATGAAGACCGCCAGCACCTTGGAGTCGGCGATGTACACGCGACCCTTGGAATCCACTCCCACACCGTAGGGGGTCACCAATTGGAAGAACAGCTTCTCTTTCTTCGGAATGTCGCCCGCCGTCACACCGGCCAGGCGGTCCATCCAGCCGGCCTTCACCTGCGCAGCTGTTTTCTCTTCGCGCTTCTCGCCGAAGAACTGGCTTGAAAACTTGATGCGCGCAATCGACGGCGGATTCGGCCACACGACCTTGGAGTAGTCCAGCACATCGAGAGGATTGGGATCTTTCTTCGGCGGCTCAGGCTGCTTCTTCTTGTCCTTCGCTTGGAGCGTAATCGCACCCGCCAGCAGAAAGAAAATGGCGCAGACCAGCACCAGACCTGCCTTGCTGCGTCGAACCGGATTTGAAGAAACTTCCAACATCGCTGGTGCCATTGTCACTGCTGAAGTCCAATGGTCTTGTGACACGTATCACAAAACGCCGTGTTTGTTGCCTGGTCTTTCACCAGCAGGTTCGGCTGGGCCGAGGAGTGCGGCTGGTGACACGTCGCGCAATTCAGGACGATTTTAACTCTGTCCGGGTTGTTCGGGTCCATCTGGTCCACCACCGGATGGCGGGCCACTGGATGTCCCAGTCCGTACTTGATCGGAAGAACGGGCACCTGCGCAAAGTAATTCTCCGGCAGCATTACTTTTCCGTTGAAGATCGTGACCATGTGTTCGCCCGGCACCTGCTGCGGCTTGGCATCGGGCCCGTGGCACTCCAGGCACAGCGGATTCGGGTTTGCCGCCCGCAGTAGATGTGGATTGTCTCCACCGTGGGGCTCATGACAAATTGCGCAGCCCTGCTTGAACGCCGGCTGGTGCAGGTACGCCTTCTTCATCTGCTCGGCCTGCTCGGTGTGACAAGCCAGGCAGGCATTGACCGGATCCGGCTGGAGGAAGCCAGGCGTCCGGCCGGCATGGGGGTTGTGGCAGGTGGTGCAATCACCCTGCGCTCCCGGATGCTGCACTTTCGCCTTCTCAATCTTTTCCGCCTGTTCGCTGTGGCAAGTAACGCAGATGGCCTTTACGTCAGGCTGCGTCAAAACGACCTTGCCGTCCTTCGCAGGCTGGTGGCAGGTATCGCACGCACCAGTCACAAACGGAGGATGAGTAAACGCTTGCATCAAGTGCGGCTGGCTCGACTGATGCGGGTTGTGGCACTGCACACAATTGGCAGTGCCGAAAGGCTGTCCCTGGTGGGCCTTGACCAGGTCCGCCGAGGTCGCGTCATGGCAGTCGAGACAGAGCGCGGGAGGTGCCTTCGTCAGGTGAAAGTCGAATTCGACCTTGCCTCTTTCGCCCACCTTGTGGGTGACGTGGCAGGTTTCGCAGCCCATGTCGAGCGCGGGGTGCCGGCTACCGTCTTTCGGAGCGTTCAGTCCCTGGGTGTGGCAGGTCAGGCAGAGGTTTTGGTCTTTGTCACCGGAGTCGGTCTTGAGCAACAGGTACTTATTGTCAGAGGTATGGGGGCTATGGCACTTCAGACAGTCGCGAACTGCGGGAGGATGAACCGTCCCCTTCAGATCGGCGGCATTCTTGTCAGCGTGGCACGTGATGCACAGCGCCTGCGCAGTAGTCGTGATCAGCTTAACCCGCGTGACATCTTTGTTCACCCGGATTTCGTGGCAGGTCATGCACCCCGCCGTGACCGCTGGGTGAACTACCTTGCCCTTGGCTTTGTCTTCATGACAAGCAATGCACTGGGCGGAGTCGGTGTTCTTCTCCAATGGAACCGGATGGATGGCCGAATACAGCAGACTCGAACTCATCAGCGTCGCCACCACGATCACGATTGACCGTACTACCTTGGTCACACCATCCTCCAACGAGCAGAGTTATATGAGCAATACGAATGCCGCAGTTGCGACGGCTCAATTCAGCTTCTCGAAATATCCTGTATCTTCATGAAACAAAATGACAAAGTCGAAAAATCACCCGATAACCAGCGACCCCAGTGGCGTTCCGCATGGCACAGTTTTATGGGTCTTACCCCACAGCCGCGCGGTGAAATCGCGCACTGTTAAGACAATATTATGCAAATGTGCGCTAGCGATTCGCTGGTTAAAGTACGACTAAAGTAGAAAACTGGTCCCACGTCAAAAAGCCCCAGAAATTCCCTTCACCCGAGATCGAATCTTGAGGCAATCAGTCCTTTAGACTCCGTTTTGTTGTGAAATGCAACACCCAATTTGAGAGGGCAAAAGTCTGCCGTTCTCGCTGGGGTTTTAATCACAAATCCTGTGTGATATCGCCCACTCGGCGCCCCGTCAGCCGTGTCGCACTGCGCCTTCTAGCCCCTTATTTTCAGTTGATTGAACCGACAAGTCGGTTTGGCTCCCCAATTGCCACTAACTCAGTAGCACTCCAAGGAGCGCGCATGGCTTTCGACATCGTATCGATACCAAAACGTTTCTATAGAACACTTTCCAATCTGCGTACCGGCATCGTTCTTTTGATCCTTGTGGGAATTGGCGCAGCACTCGGCACCTTTATTCTGCAACGGCCCATCACCGATGCTCAGCAGTTGCAAGCAACCTATTCCCCCGACACACTCCGCCTTCTCGACCGCGTCGGCCTGACGGACGTGTTCCACTCCTGGTGGTTCCTGACGTTGCTGACGCTGGTCAGCCTCAGCATCACGTTTGTATCCATCGATCGCTTCCCAAATTCCTGGCGGTTTTACGCCCGGCCACACCGCAAAACGGACACCCATTTTCGCGCCGCCATCCGCACCAAGGTTGAGTTGCCCATCCGCAACGCGCACGACGGCCTGAACGCCGCCGAACGGGCACTCAAAAAACTGAAATGGCCGATCGAGCGCATCACCGACGGGAACGAATCTTCTCTCTACTCTGAGCGGAGCCGATTCTCGGTCATGGCCGTCTACGTCATCCACGCCAGCCTGCTGCTGATTTTCCTCGGCGGCATCATCGACGGCGTATTCGGTTACAGCGGTTTCATGATGTTGCAGAAAGGCCAAACCAGCAACGTCATCGAATTGAAGAACGGCGCCCAGAAGACACTTGGGTTTGGCATCAAGTGCGAGAGCGCCGGGCAGGAAAACTACGCCGACGGCTCGCCGAAGAAGTGGTGGTCGAAGCTGGCGGTAGTGCAGAATGGCAAGGAAGTCAGCACGAAAGAGATCGTCGTCAACGATCCGTTGGTGTACCGCGGGCTGCGCTTCTACCAGGCGAGTTTTGGCCGTACCGGAAAAGTCGAAGGACTGAAGGTCGCGGCGGTTCCGGAGAAAGGCGTACCGCAAGAAGTCGTGCTGAAGATGAACGTGACCCAGCAACTTGATGCCGACACCACGGTGACACTGGCGGAGTTCATACCCGACTTCTTTGTGCGCGATAACCAGGTATTCAAGCGCTCCGACAATCCGGTTAATCCCGCGTTCCGCTTGATGGTGAAGAACACGGCGACCGGCGAAGAATCCTTGCAGTGGCTATTCCCTGCTTACGACCAACTTTCGCAGGGGCAAAAAGCCAGCTTCCGGTTCCAGTACGAAGCTATGCAGATGGGTTACTTCACCGGCTTACAGGTTTCCTCCGAGCCTGGGCAATGGCTGGTGTGGGCAGGCTGCTTGCTGATGGGCGCCGGCCTGTTCGTCGCGTTCTACATGGTGCACATGCGGCTCTGGATTGCTACCGTTCCCGATGCAGATGGGCGTCTGATTCTCTGGGTCGGCGGTCAGGCCAACAAGAACAAGGACCGCTTCGAGCAAAAGTTCGAGGAAGTGGTCGAAGAAATCCGCGCGCAATTAGGCCGCGCGCTAATCACACCTCGCTCTGCGCATACCAACGAAGAGCCAGCAGAACTTTCGCTGGTTTCTTCCAAGTAAGAAAGCGAGGTTTTCGTACATGGAGACAAAGATGGCAACGCGAGCACGCGTCGTTCAAATGGAACCACCCGCCACGACAGGCGGCAATGCGCTGTTGGTCCTCGTCGGACTCGGCATCGCTTTTCTACTGATCACTGCGCTGCTCGGCGCAGCGAAATCCGGCGACCCTCTCTTTAACGAGAGCAATCTTCTCTACGTCGCGCTGATTTTCTACGCAGGCGCAGGCGCCCTCTACATGGGCTTTGGCGTCACCGGAGTCGCCAAGTACGTGAACTTCGCCTCCATCGCCACAGCAATCGGATTTACGGCGAACACTCTGGCGGTCGCTCACCGCTGGTACATGGCAGGCCGTCCTCCATTCGCCAGCATTTATGAAATGCTTTTGAGCTTCGTCTGGACCGTGGCAGCCCTCACCCTCGTCACCGAAAAGAAGTTCGGCGTCAAAATCATCGGCAGCATCACCATGCCGCTGGCTGTAGTCTGCGTCATCCTGATGCAATTGCTGCCTTCGGAGGTTCGCCCGTTGGTTCCAGCGCTGCAATCCACATGGCTGCATGTCCACGTGACGCTGGCGATGCTAAGCTACGCCGCGTGCGCGGTCAGTTTTGCGCTGGCGATGATGTTCCTCATCAAAGACCGCTTCCCCTCCGAAACATTCCTTGCACTGACGAGCGCGCTGGTCAGCGCTATCTACCTCGCCGTCGTAGCCACCCGCTTTGAAAAGTGGGGCGGCCTCTCCGTCACCGCATGGGACGCCAAAGAGAAAAGTGACATCTTCCTCGGCAAGGGCGTTCGCCTGTTCGTCACGGTCCCTGACCTGGGCTGGCTGTTCGTCATGGCTGCCGTCGCAGCGCTGGCTCCGCTCCTGTTTTTCGCCCTCGCCCGCGTCCGCAAGAACGACGCCTACTACGGAATCGCCAACAAGGCCATCTTCATCGGCGTTCTGTTGCAAGTCGTTGTATTGGCGGCCTTCGTGTTGCGCGTACGCGACGCCAGCTACGCCTCACCTTTTCAGGAAGGCCTCTATCCCACGGCTCTCGCAGCTTCTCCATTCATCCTCGGTGGGCTGGTGACCGGAGTGTTCGCCTCGTTGCTTTACCTGATGCTCCTGTGGCGGCGCTCGGATCTCGAAGCGCTGTTGCCCAGCGCTGACACGCTGGACCGCGTCACCTACAAGACCATCTGCATCGCGTTCCCGCTCCTGACGGGCATGATCGCGGCCGGCGCCTACTGGGCCAACCGCACCTGGGGTTCGTATTGGAGCTGGGACCCGAAAGAGACCTGGGCAGCCATCACCTGGCTCGTCTATGCAGGCTACCTGCACATGCGCGTCACCCGCGGATGGCGCGGCCGCCGCGCGGCCTACTTCGCCATCCTCGGATTCGGAGTCGTGATCTTCACATTCCTCGGCGTTACGTATTTGCTTCCCGGCTTACACGCATACGCTTGAGGCACCCTGCGGGCTGGAGAACAGGACTGGAGTACAACCGATTTCGGTACTCCTGTCCAGTTCGCCAGCCTCAGGTTTTTGGGCGTGCGAGCAAATGTTGGATAATGGTGCACCGCGCGCATTTATGGACGTCCCCCAACAATCCGCCATTTCCCGAACCACCGTCCCCGTCGTACGTAAGCGACACATTAATTGGGCGTTGAAAGCCGTGCTGCCCATCGCCGCCGTCCTGCTCAACGGGCTGCTCCTCTTCGTGCTGGTTTCCTCGTCGCTGGCTCCCGGTCCGCGGAGTGGCGTCATCGCCGTCGCTGCCGGCGGGGCTTTCGTTATCTGCGTCGCCGTGCTGATGGTTCTGGCCGTGCAGGTCCGCCGCCCCATGATCGAGTTGCAGGAAAAGATCTCTCGTGTTCAAACCGGAAATCTGGACGTCAACGTGAGCTTTGCTGATCGCAACGACGAAATCGGCGACCTCGGACGCGACTTCAACGATATGGTCGCGCAGTTGAAAGCCAGTCGCGAGGAGATTTCCCGCCTCCACCAAACCCAGATGTCTCGCGCCGAACACTTCGCCACTCTTGGTGAACTCGCGGCCGGGCTGGCGCACGAAATCCGCAATCCCCTGGCTGGCATCGCCGGCGTCCTCGACATAGCTAGTCGCGACCTGCCCGACACCAGCCCCGCGCGCAGCGTCATGGAAGACGCCAAGCAGGAGGCGGTGCAAATCAACCGCATCCTCACCGAGTTGCTCGACACCGCCCGGCCGAAGCCCCCGCAGTTCCGCATCATCGATATCGTTGGTACCGCCGAACATGCCGTGATGTTTGCCCGCCAGCAGGCCATCACCAAACGAATCACCATCGAATTTGAAGTGCGGGATGCCCTGCCCCCAGTCGAGCACGACCCCGCCCAAATCAATCAGGTGCTGCTCAACCTGCTGTTGAACGCTATTCAGTCCATGGACAAGCCCGGCGTCATCCGCGTCACTCTTAAGCAAAATGACGAAGACGCGGTGACGATTACCGTGTCAGACCAGGGCAAAGGCATCGCTCCTGAACACCTGCCCAACATCTTCCGCCCCTTCTTCACGACCAAGGGACACGGTACAGGCCTGGGGCTCTCTCTCGCCCGCCGCATCGTGGAATCACACGGCGGCAGCATTCGAGTGGAGAGCACACCCGGTGAGGGCACGCAGTTCACCGTCGAATTGCCGATCCGCAGGGTAACCGAGATCGCCTCGTAGCCTGGATTCCCGGCAATCGAACCAGCCCACTACGAACCGCCGCGCAATAGACAAGGCGCGGTTCCACCCTTCGAGGTGAAATCCCGCGTCCTTCCAGCTAATCACTTACCGCCTGAAACCACCACCACCGCGGAATCCACCGCCTCCAAAGCCGCCGCCCGCACGGTCTGCCCAGCCTCCGCCGCCATAACCGCCGCCCCATCCGCCAGAGTGGAAGTTACCCCAGCGACTGGAACCGGTGTTGCGGGATGCCGCCCAGTTGTCGGCATCGGATTTGTTGAAGCTCGATGACGGAGCCCCCCATCCGCTGCTGGAGTGTTGCTGCCAGCCGTTCGACGGGTTGTACTTGTACACGTTTCCGTCATGGTCGGCATACGTGTTGTTGCCGTAGTGAGCGGCGCCGTTCCCGGTGTTGGTGTTATACGCGAAGCCGTGTGCCCCGCTTACCGACTGGCCGGTGTAGGCGTTGCCGTACGTTCCGGCCGCGCCGCCCTTCACCACTCCGGTACTCTGGTTGTAGTCCATGCCGCGAGCGCCTGCTGCGTAGTTGCCGGTGTAAGCGTTACTCACCTGCCCCGCGCCGCCGGCATAGCGATTGCCCGTCGTCGGGTTATATCCGCTGGCACGCGTCGCGCTGGAGTAATTCCCCGTGTACGCGTTGTAGTTTTCGCCGTGCGCCGCGACTCCGCTATTGCCCGTGACCGGATTGTAGTAAGCGCCGCGTCCCGCCGGTCCCGACATTTCCCGTGTAAGGATTCGCCCAGGCCGCGCGCGTTCCCGCGTATGCCGTGTTGCCCCAATGCCCATAGACATTGGCTGCGGCTGCGCCTCCGTAGCCGCCCCATCCCCACGCCGGAGCGCCGTAATAGCCCCATCCGTAATATCCGACCGGGCCCCACCATGGACTGCACCATGACCCCACGGCCATGCCCATGCCGAACGCCAGCGCCCACCCCGCAGCCGGAGTCCACGCAAAGCCTGCTCCCACACCGTAGGTGTACGGCGCGGGCACCCACACTGTGGGAGTCACGTAGGGAGCGTAGTAGTATCCGGTTCCGTAAACGACCACTCCGCTCGACGAAACTACCGTTCCGTAATAGCCCGGCGTATACCCCACGTACACCACGCTCGGCGTATAGCCGTATACGTAAACGTATGTCACGTAATGGAGCGGAGAGCTGGGGGGAATCGTGTAAACTGCCGGTGGCACAGTCGTCGCCACCGCCCAGGGGCCGCTCGGAAGCGCTGACGTGAACCACACTCCGTTCTGCACCGCGTAATACGCCGTGCCGGGATCATAGATGACTGGTGTTGACGTGTTCACCGCGTACGTCAGGCTCGTTCCCTGAATCGGCTGAAAGTCAGGCGCACCGTAATAGCTGACGTTCAGCTTGGCGGCTGTGCGCGAAATGGTCGCCGTCTGCGGAATCGAATTCGCGATCACCGCTTCTTTTGCTTCAGACGTTCCCGGCACCGAGACCAGCACATCCGACTTCGGGCTATAGGGTGGAATCTTCGCAAAGTCCGGAGGCAGCGACGCACCCGCCACGTAGCTCCATTGCGCGTTCTCCAGGCTCGGCGTCGAGAACCAGCGTCCCCCAATCAACACGTAGTAAGTTTGGTTGCCGATGTCGAAGAAGATATCGGCGCCGGTATTGGATACGTATTGCAGAGTTGTGCCCAAAATGGCGGACATCACCGGCTCGCCCTGCGTCACCAGAAGTTCCGCCGGAACCGTACTCACATACACCGTCGGCAGTATGCCCTCTTCTTCCGCAGTCTTCAGCGATTCCTGCGGAGTACCCAGCGGTTGGTTTGATTTCGTAGCCAACGCTCCCTGCTCAATCTTCTCCAGGTCTTTCGTCGGCGCGCGATGGGAAATGGTCCACGGCCCTTCCACCGTCGGCGACTCCATCCAGCCGTCCATCAGGGCCAGATAGTAGCTGTATTTTTTCGGATCGTAGACGATCAACGACCGCGTATTGACAACCTTCTGAAAGTTATCGGCGGTCGGCTGCAGCACAGGTTTTCCGTCAATCAGCGCCAGCACCGCGGGCTTCGTGCTGAAGTAAATAATCGGCGGATTGTTTTGCAGCTCGAAAGTCTTCTGCTTCGCCCCTGCGTCGGTCACGGCGAGGTCGGCCTCAAGCAAGTCAAGAGCTACGGTCTTGTTCCAAGGCAAATCCTTCAACAGCGCACTGGCATAAGCGCTGCCATTGTCAGGCAGTGTCGGAAACTTCTGCTTCGTGATATTCAGGTCGAGCAGCGTCACCATGCGGTTGACCTTGTCCACCTCAGTCCGCGCCGTTATCCAGATCACGCCGTAGTCGATCTTCGAAGCCGACTTCACCCGCACCGCACTGCGTCCCGTAATCTCGTTGCCCGTCCAGCTCTCCACCTGTGGCTGGAAGATGGAAATTGTCGCCCCTTGATACGTCATCACCCGTGGCCACGGCTCATTCGGGTCCGGAGGCACCGGCACGGGTGTGGACTTCGCCGCCGGTGACGAGGCCGGCCCTGCAGCGCCGGTTTGCCCAAACGACATCGCGGGCGATCCCAGACTGATGCTGAAAACCAAAAGAGCAGCGATGATCCTTTCTACCTTTACCCACATATTCCCAGACTCTCCTTCTAAACTGCCATTCTGGATTTTTTTTTGACCCTTACCGGCAACTCGAATGACGGTCAAGCCAGCCCGCGATCTTCCTCACAATGCTTCGAGGGGCAAACTTTCTTGCACTTCACTCAAATCTCGACGCAGGCCCCGCGTGAGCAAACCCGTCGTGTCATGAAAAGTTTACTGGTTTGAGTCCGATTCTGGCGACACCACGGCCGCTGCAATTTTCCCGAAACAACCGCCTCCCCGTGCTCATTTCTGCCGCTTCACCACGTCCTGAATTACCGCAAACAGAAAAGCCGTCGTCAGCCCGAACAGCAGCCAGCCATTCAGCGCCTCCATGGCTCCCATCAGGTGCCAGTGCGCGGCTAACGTAACGTCCGTGTGCCCGTAACTGGTGAGCGCGTTGAGCGAATAAAGCATGCACGTCTTGGAGTCCGGCAATGCACCAAGCAACCGGTAAGCCAGCGCCCACATACCGGCCTCGATCCCATGCAGGCAGGTGGCAAATAAGGTGGTGGCGCCAACTACCAGTACGAATGCCGTTCTGCGGTGACGGCGTTCAACCCTGTGCCCCAAATCGCCGCTAACAACTTTCCGGCTAATGACGCCGAGGCCCGCGACATGGAACATCACGGTCAGCACGATCAACGGCAAGCCCCACGCCCAATCCGCCGTCCAGCCCGTGTCTATATCGGCCAGGTAACACACAGCGACCGCAATAGTCATCCCGTCCTCGTTTCAAGTGCTACTGCAGCGACTGCCCTTGCTCCACCACCAGCTTGTAGGCGATGTAGTACTTGTAGATATTCCTGACGTAGTCCACCGTCGTCTGCCCCACGCTCTGCGACACCATCAGCTCAACGTTGCCAAACCATTTGTTGGGGTCCAGTCCCTGGGCCGGCGCCCGCCTGCGAAGGTCCGCGATCCGATTGGGTCCGCAGTTATACGCCGCGAACGTTAACAATAGCCGGTTCTCCGCATCGATCTTCGGATCGCTGAAATACTGATCAGCAATCGTCTTCAAAACCTTCACCCCGGCGTGAATATTGTTCTCCGCGGTCATCACGTCGGGAATGCTGATGGGCGGCGCCGCCGCGGTTGACGGCTTGACCTGCATGACCCCTACTGCACCCCCGGGGCTTCTCGCCGCCTGGTTGAGTTGGGATTCCTGGTAGCCCTGGGCGACCACCATCAAATAGTCGAAACCATACTCCGAGGCATAGGTCTTGAAGAAACCCGCCACCTGTTTGAACTTCTTGATCTGCTCTTCATCCGTCGGATTCGTGATCCACTGGTTGCTTTGCAGGTATCGCCGCACCAGGGTGTTGCCAAACGACGTTCCCACCGCGTGAGTCCTGGCGAATTCATCCACCAACTGCTTAAACTTGGGATTGTCCTTCCGCATCGCCCACGCCAGATCTTGTTCATCGGCAATCGCGATATCGGGATGGGCCGTTATGTCGTGAAATACCTTGGCCCAGAGTTCGGCGCGCGCCGTAATGGTAACGGTCGCCGGGAGGATCCCGGCATTTACCATTTCCATCAGGTCCTCATCCGTGAGGTTCTTGTCGGCTTTCTCGATCAGGATGGGCGCCTTCCCCTGCTTCACCAGTGAATCGCTGACCTTTTGCAGATTGTCGTAGTACGTCGTGATCGGGTTCACAAATACTTTTTTCCCGCTCAGATCCTGCAACGAAGAGACCAGACCAAATTTCTTTCCGGTCACGAGAATCTGTTTCACGCCGGTCTCGATGGGGACAGAAAAAGCGACCTGCTGCGAGCGTTCGGGAGTCGTAACCACCGGGTAGGCGACCAGGTCGCCAATTCCTTCCGTCAAATACGACTCGAGTTGATCGATACGGACCGGAATGAACGTTACCTGCACTTGGTGCCTGCCAGTGTGCAACTTCTGATTCACGAACTGCTGGAAGTACTGCAGCGCTTCGTAAGCGATGCCCTGTGGCCGGCCATCGACATAGAAGAAACCGGAGCGGCTGTACAGGACCAGCGCTCGAATGCTGCCGCGCTTCACCATCTCGTCCAAGTCGCCGGTATGGCGCTCGAAGTTCAGGGGCAGCCCAGCGTCACCGGATTGCGGCGCTGGCTTGTCAGACGTTGCTGGGCTCTGCCGCGCGAACACCGGCATCGCTGTACACAATAAAAACGAAAGCGTTAACCGACAGAGTCGTTCCATGCTTGCACGATATTCTTGGCCGCACACTTGCGTCAGCCTGAAAAAACACTCAGGACGGCAGGGAACGACACACGCCTTTCCCTGCCTCCCGGTGATTTCCGCTCAGCGCACCTTCTGATCGCCGCAGCAACAGCCGTCCAACCATCCGCGGCGTTGCCGGCTCATCACTGTGCTACGGCTTTAGCTGTTGCCTTGCTCGCATCTTTTATGGCGACGGCTGTCTTCTCCCCGCCCTTCTCGGTATATTTCACCGAGACCTTGCTGCCCTCTTTGAGACCGTCATAGGTGTCAACGCTGCCGGCGGCTACGGCCTTGCCTGAGGCATCGACGCCCTTGACCGTCGTCTTGTCCGTCCACTTGATGCTGTGCTCGGTGCCGTCAGACGGTCTTGACCACCATCGTCTTGGTGCCCTTGTCAACGCTCTTCACGATGCCGCTGACGGCGTGCACCACATCTTCAGCAACTGCAGCCTGCCAGGCAACGGATGCCACTAGAACGAACATTCCCGCCAGCATAATGCTAAACCGCTTCGAATTAACTCTCATCACAATTCTCCTTCTCATTTTTGTTGTTGCTGGTTGCATCTCGCTTTACGGAACCCGGTTTTCTCAAAGTCGGAGGCGCCCGAGCCGGTCGTCGGATGTGAAAGGGGGCGGCCCTTTCGAGCCGCCCACAGCGTCAGTTGCCGCCGCGTCCAGCACCTAGTTGGCCACCGGTACGGCGTTCGGCAGGTTCTTCGGATCCAGCAGCGGCAGCGGGTTCTTGGGATGCTGCAGGTCCGGGATCAAGTCGTTGGAGGCACCACCGGGGAAACGCTGAATGTTGGGATATTTCATGATGGATTTATCAAACTCCATCAAGGCGAACGAAAATAGCCCAGCCGTCCAGCCGTTGTCCTGGCCTGCATATCGGCCTGGCGATGTGGTCATTCCGCGGGTCGGCGCACCTCCGTTGAAAATCATGTCATATTTCTCGTAAGGATCCATGGTGAGGTTGTAGACGGCGGGAATGGAACCCACATTTTCAGTTGGTCCCAGCCATTCGGACTTCGCCGTCCACATGAACTTCCAGGCGATATTGACCCACGGCTCTTTGGGGTCTCCGGCGAGATCTGTGCGTATCGCGTTCAGGTACTCGCCATTGATGTAGATCCAGGAGCGCCGCGCGGAGTGTTGCGCTTTGCCCAGGATGTAGGCGCTGTTGTCGATGCTGTCGAAGTAGATGGGCTTGCCGTTGTTGTCCTTCATTTCGCCGACCGGCGGAGGCGTGATGCCCGCCATGGCGGCGAGGGTTGACCAGCAGTCGATGTGCGACATCATTTCGCCGTACTGGACATCCGCGGGGATGTGATTAGGCCACCACATGATGGCTGGTACGCGCCAGCCGCCTTCAAACGCCGTGCCCTTCTCCCCGCGGAACGGCGTCGTTCCTGCATCGGGATAGGCATCCAGCCAGGCGCCGTTGTCGGCGGTCAGGATGACGATGGTGTTGGGCGCGTACTCGCGGATGGCGTCCATCACCTTACCGATGTCGGCGTCCATCTCCATGAGCGAATCGGAGTAGTCGCCGAGATGCGAGCGGCCTCTAAAATCGGGCGCCGCATTGGTCGGGTTGTGCATCTTGATCCAGTTCACGTCCATGAAGAACGGCTTGCCGCTCTTGGCATGGGCCTTGATGTAGTCAACGGCGTAGCCCGCCATGCGCTCGTCCATCGTCGCCATGTAGTCGTAGGTGATGGTGGCAACCTTGGTGGCGGGCTGACCCGCTACACCCTCCCATTCACCCAGGTTCACCACGGAATCCCACGCCTTTTCGAATTCGGCGTTGTACGACGGGAACCAGGGATGGAACCACTTGTCGGTATCGGGATAGGAATAGACGCCTGCGTAATAGGCGGCAAACTCTTTCATCTCGTCGAAGCCGTGATTGGTCGGGTAGGCAACCGGCTTGTCGCCCAAATGCCACTTACCGGAAAAGTACGTCGTGTAGCCGTTCTTCTTGAAGAATTCGGCAATCGTCGGAGTCTCGGGACGGAGGTAATTCTCGTCACCTGGTGCCACCACGATCGAAAGCGCCGAGCGGATGGGAATGCGTCCGGTCATGAAAGAGGCACGGCCCGCGGTACAGCTTGCCTGGCCGTACCAACTGGTGAAGGTAGCGCCCTCTTTCGCCATCTTGTCGATGTTCGGCGTGGGGTGGCCATTGGCAGCGCCGCCTCCGGAATAGGCACCGAAATCGTTCCAACCGGTGTCGTCGGTCATGAGCATGACGATGTTGGGTTTCTCTGAGTTCTGCGCTGCAATCTGGGTCCCGCCACCCGCAAGCATGAAGCTGGAAATGGCAATCGCGCCAAGTGTCAGTTTTCTTACTCCTGCACCAAAATCCATTGTGAATCTCCGTAAGTTGAAGTTTGGGCCGGCCTCCGGAACGGAGGGCTGTGTGTGAGTTGGTGTTGGCAGTGGGCGCGCGTTGCGCCGACCGGGGGTGTACCGAATTATAAGACGAATCGGGTTACTCCCTACTATTGGCGCCGGTCACGCAGTTCTTAATTCGGTTTTCAGAACAGCAGGCCCATCGCAGCCCGGATTAGCGTATCGAAAGGAATAGCTGCGATCACCACCGGGAGCGCCGGCACCAAAGTTGAAATAACGATCGCATACAGGTTCACCGCGGCAACCGGTACCACCCGTATGTCATCGATGTTTTCCACCACGCCATAGAGATCTCCAACGGTGGAGAAATCGGGAACCACCAAGACGTCCGCGGTGAGACTGTCAGCCTGATGGAGCCACTTCTTCTCAAACTGTTCGCCCACGGCGCGCGCGAACGCTCCGTAGGCCAACATTCCCTGGCGTCTCATCTGCATCAGCGTTCGTGTAAAAAACAGGTAAGGCCCAACACTGTAAAGAAGCACGAAGAGAATGAGGGCCAGGGCCAGGTAGCGGAATCCAACCAGCTGGTGTCCCTCGTTGAGCACTCGAAGTGCGAGGCCGCGCCAGACAGTCCGACACCCATGCAAAAGCCGAAGGGAATCTGTCCTAACAAGGAAGCCTCCAGAAACCCCAGGCCCCCCACGCGATCCGGATGGGCCGCGATCAGAGCGGAGGTTCAGTTGCGTCGTGGACCGCAAGAACCGCGCCCACACCAGGTGCCTCCAAATCCATAGATACGCGAAATAGACGAGGATGGGATAGCTGACGAGAAATGCCCACGTTCCCGCGGGTGAGAACGCCTTGAAACCCCCGCCTCCCTTCCACCAAGCAATGAATTCAGCGCCTTCCGGATTCAGGTACTGGCTCAGAAACGCGGCCGTCGCGTAGGTAAGCAGCGCAATGAAGACTCTAACCAGATTGGAGTCCATCAGCTTCTCGCTCGATCTCCAGTTCGACTGAAACTCCGGCCACTGATCGCGAGGCACCATGTCAGTTTCGAACTGGTGGGCCACCAGGGCAAGCCGCTGCCGCAACTGCGGCTCCGCCAGAATCAGCACCGGAAGAACGATCAGGAAGCGCGATTGCGACGCATAGTCCTTCAGAAACGAGAGGAACACGTCGCCACCGCGGAATGCTGATAGCAGAGCCAGTGGAACCCATGCCGCCGCGACCGCAATCAGCGTGCGGGTACGAGTGCGCGAGCTGGCGGCCCGAAAAAGGCCCAGAAACCTCCATCCGCGAGGGGACGAAGACTGACTCGGGGGTGTGGACTGGTGCGTTGTCATTTTTAGGGACGCCGGTGCGTCTGTTTATTCTATGTCATCGTCAGTACGGCCGCGCCGACCCGATCTACGGTACGCGGCGCACAGCCCACTCAATGCGGATGTTTCGCTCACGGCCGTCCGCCGTGCTGGACTGCCTTGAGCCGGGGAGTTCTGACCGCAGCCCGGTTCCCCCGGTTCGTGCCGTGTTTGTCGGCGTTAACTCAGCGAAAGTGACCGCCGGCAATTGTGGTTGAAGGCCTCAGCCCGAGCACACCGAGTGCCCGCTTTTTGCGTCAGTTTCCCAATTCGGGAACGCTCCGCAAGATTTCGCCCGAAATCTCTTGCATTCCCTGACCACTCTTGTTTAGGGTAACTTTTTGGAGGTTACCATTCCCGGACGCTGTAACTTTGCTGCCGCACGCTCGGCAGTCTGTACGAACTTACGGTTGGCCTTAGCTGAGTGCTGATGGCTAACTGCTAATTGCTTTCTTGGAGGCACCCATGTCCGTCCGCATCTGCAACTTCCCCAAGCCTGACGGCTCCCCCTACGGCTCTCCCGCCCTCCGCGGCAAAAAATTCTGTTACTTTCATCAGCGCGATCGCAAACGCCACCAATACGCCGCTGGTGTTATCCGCCGCGCTGACGTCCTCGGTCCCCGCCTCCCGCCCATGAAATCTCTCGACGACATCCAGTTGGCGCTCGACCAGGTCTTCATTGCCCTCGTCGCCCAGCGCGTCCCGCAACAGCGAGCCGGACGCGTCCTGTTTAACCTGCAACAGGCCTCGCTGGCTCTCCGCAAGCCAAACCCATCCCCGGACTAGCCATGCAACTTCTTACGGCTCAATATTTTACGTATAACCTCCTTGCTTGCAAGAACTTGCGCGGGATTCCGCCTATACCATTGAAAACGAGGAATTTGCACATAGGGGGAGGGGGGTACAGATCATCTTAGATGCAATTTTGGGCTGCTCTACACACGGCACAGATCGGCGGATCGCGATGGCAAATTGTAAAATTGTAGTTGCCATGGTTTTTCCCATCCGAGTGTGTGTCATCTGCTCCGAGGAGTTCGAACTGAAGCCGGACAAGCCCGGCTTCGCAAATCGCTGCCCGTCGTGCAGCGAAGACGATACGGTTGGTCCTGCCGAGAAACCCCGCATGGACGCCGACGAACGCAAGACGGCTGCGGAAGCGAACGCCGAGCGCCGAAGAGTAATGCGCGATCTCCTCTACCGCAAAGACAGTTAGCGTCTTTCCGCGAGGACTGCCGCGACCGTTGATGGTAAATGAATAAGGTGATGTCGTGGCAATGAACCTTCAGGAACAGTTCGGCCAAATTGACATCTATGTGTTCGACCAGCTTCTGCGCGGAAACATCGCCCCCGGCATGCGTGTGCTCGACGCTGGATGCGGATCCGGACGCAACGTGCTCTACCTGTTGCGCGATGGGTACGAGGTTTTCGCAATGGACAAGGACCCCGATGCAGTCGAGCGCGTTCGCAAGTCGTCCCGAGCTCTTAAGACTTCGCTGCCTGACGAAAACTTCAAGGTGGGTCAAGTCGAGCAGCTACCATTTCCCGACAATCTTGCCGATGTCGTCATCTGCCATTCCGTGCTGCATTTCGCCCGTGACGAGAAGCAGTTCCGGACCATGTTGTCGGAACTGTGGCGGGTGTTAAAGCCCGGCGGCATGCTATTCTGCCGGCTCGGCTCTAGGATCGGAATGAACTTCGAGAAACTGCGCGAGAACGTCTACAGGATAGGCACCGGCGCAGAATGGTTTCTGGTTGACCAGAAGATGCTGCTCGACCTCACCGAGGAGCTGCACGGGACGCTTGTCGACCCCATAAAAACAACGATCGTGCAGGACAACCGCTGCATGACCACCTGGGTGCTCAGAAAATGAACGGGACAATCTGCAGGGTAGAGCTGAAGATTTGGCGTCCCCGTACTCCTTGTAACGTCCTTGTACCGCGAGAGTTCCGAATCAGCCACGATGGTCAGGCTGTCTTGCGCCGGAACAAATCGGGAGTGGTTGGTACGGACTGGCTTGTACACGCCTGAGACGATATTTCCGAATCCAACATTCCGTTGCGTTTGAAATCGAGCTTATAAGCGAGTGTCTTGCGCCAGGGGCGGGGTCTGACACATGTGCTAGGTCGGATACCCGAGAATCGGCGAGCGGCTGAGATGGCGTGAGGAAATTCCTCGCGAATGGACCCGCCTGCAGCCCGAAACTGCCGCCAGCGAGATTGTGTAGTCTCGCTGACGGCGCTTTGGGGCCCTGCATGTTCTTCGCTATCCGCTGGCAGACTACGGCTGGTTGACCACGACGTAGGTCGTATTCCCGCCTGAGAACTGCGGCTGATAGTAGGTGCCGCCACACTGCTGGTAGGTGACGCCGTTGGCGACGATGGTCGTGCAATTGGGTGGAAGTGTATTCACCATCGATCCGACGACCACCGCAGTCGCTGTTGCCGCTGCTGCGACTGCCACGGCCGTACCCACTCCGCTGTGATAGCAGCAACCTCCGCCGCCGTAATAGTTGTCGTTGTGGTTGACGTTAACGTTTACGTCACGATTGACATTGACGTTGGTGTTGCGATTGACGTTGGTGTTCTTGTTGACGTTCGTATTCTTGTTGACGTTGGTGTTGCGGTTGACATTGCTGTTATTGTTCGCGCTGCGGTTTGAGGCAGCGCTTCTATTTGCGCTCGGCTGGTTGACGTTGCTGCGTGAAGTCGAACGTACAGCTCCATTGTTCTTATTGCCACCACCGCCACCGGGCTTCGTTGCGGCAACGGTTGGAACTGCCAAGAGGAGCGCGAGCGAGAACGAGAGAACGGGTCGAATATTGAGTTTCATGGATGGCTCCTAGTTGCTGCCTGCGGCGGCTGCTTTTTCTTCGGCAAAAACGATCTTGTGGGCATCGGCCGGAGGATCGAAGACGAAGGCTGCATCGTTGTAGGACGGTGCGAGGTTCCAGGTAAGCACCGATACGTGCTGGGGACGAGCATCGTCGGTGGTGGTGGTCAAAACCAGTTTCTTGGGCAGCGGATGATCGCCCAACTGGATCCAGACCTGCCAGTCGAGGCCGGGCTGCCGAAAGGCGTAATGCTCGCAGGTGATTCCGCCAACGTCGCCGGGGCCAAAATCGGTGGCTTCAGTGATCTCGCTTGTGGAGGCACGCGGCCCGCCCCACAAGAAGAGGTCCAGGAGGGGAAGCTCGATGCCGTATTTGTCGCTGGCGACGTCGATCAGTTGTCCGATCGTGGGAGGCGCGTCCGTAGTTGCGTAGTATCCCGCGCGACGCGCGAAGAGAGTGAATGTCTTTCCGTCGTACAGGAACAGACGCGACTTTTGGTCTCCCTGGATATCGATGCGAAGCTTGTTGGGCGAGACCGCGAGAATCTCCGTGGTGTGGGCAAATGTCAGCTTTTCTCCATCCGACAGAACATCCTCGGACGTGACGGCGGCCCTAACCTGAAAATCCTTGAGGGAGCGAAGGTAGGTGCCCATCTGGTTCAGGGCATCCATCGCCGCGGAGTCGATCAGGTCTGACTTCTCGGGAGCGGGTTGCTGCGCCGGCAATGCGGCAGAAAGGCCGATTGCGAGCGTGAGCAACGCGATTGCGTAACCGATGTTTCGTTTCATTAACTTGTTCTCCATTTCTGACTGGTTGCGGGCGGCGCTTCGGTCGTTAAAGCGAGTGCTCCTTGTTGTCCGTCATGGCAGAGCCAACTTCGATGCTCGCGCCAAACATGAAAAGTTCGACGACAAGGCCACGGCTCGCGCTTCGAACTGGTTTCGTCGGGAATCCCTGGGGAGGAACAGGGGCCGTTTTGCCCTGATTTTCGTGACGAGCCGCTTGCAAGTAAGACGTATCCCGAGGCCGCCCTCGAGTTTGCCCGGCCTTCCTCCGCTACTTAGAAAACATAGCTTTGGACCGACTATTTAGATATTCGGAAAACTACTCGCTAGAACCCCGTAGAACTACGGTGTTCAAAGCGAGTAGTTTTCCGAATACCGCGGGGACTGCAAAGAAAATATGCTTCGAAAACGGATAAAGCGGCGCTGAAGCCAGCGATGAAGCCGCTGCTGATTAGCAGGACATGGAACGCAGCCACAGGTGCCTGAATGACCACTGAGCAGTCGAAGATTCTAGAGTCGAGGCTCCAGAGGTTGGTGGAACTGCGCTGGCAGAGGGAAGTCATCGCGCGTTGGCTCGACGGTTCCGGAACTCCAGTGGAATCTCAGTCGCAACTGCAGGAGATGTTCGCTCAGGTGAACGCTGAACTTCGAGCACTGGAAGGAACGCCCGACGCCGGCGAAAGCGGCTCAAACATAAAGCAGGCGGGCTAGATCCAGAAATTTATTTTGGACAGGCCGTCCCGAAACACAGGAGTCCCCTATGAAGAAACGTTGGATTCGCATTGTTGGAATTGTGATTGCAATCTTCGTTGTGATCCTGATTGCGATCCCTTTCATGGTGAACGTGAACAGCTTCCGTCCCAAGATCGAGTCGGAGGCGACGGCCGCGATGGGACGCAAGGTTACGGTCGGCAACCTGAGTTTGTCGGTCTTCTCGGGCAGCGTGGAGGCGGACAACATCGCGATCGCGGACGATCCCGCCTTCAGCAAGACGCCGTTCGTCACCGCAAAATCATTGAAAATCGGCGTCGAACTGATGCCTCTGATTTTCTCGAAGCAGATGAACGTGACGGAGATTGTTCTGGAAGAACCGCAGATCACGTTGCTACATGCTGCGAATGGGACCTGGAACTATTCCACCTTGGGCGGATCGGCTGCAAAGTCGCCGGCGCAGCCCGCGGCGGGTGGGTCGGCTTCTCCCGCCATTTCAGTTGCCAAGCTGAATATTAACAACGGCAAGCTGATAGTCGGAAAGGCAAATTCTTCGGCCAAGCCCACCGTGTACGACAAGGTCGATATTTCTGTCACGGATTTCTCTCCGACATCGCAGTTTCCATTCAAGCTCACAGCCGACCTTCCGGGTGGAGGAAAAGCGGACATCACCGGGAAAGCTGGCCCCATCAATCCCACAGACGCTTCCAAGACGCCGTTTGAGTCCGCGGTCAAGGTTAACAGTATGGACATCGCGGCTTCGGGATTCGTTGATCCCGCGACGGGCATTGCCGGCCTAGCAGACTTCGATGGAACGCTGACATCCACGGGAAGCCAGGCAAAAGCTGTTGGGACTTTCACCGGCACAAAGCTGAAGCTGTCACCCAAGGGATCGCCCGCGCCCCGCGTCGTCGTGATCAAACACACGGTGGATGTGGACCTCGACAAGCAGTCTGGCACGCTTTCGCAAGGCGACATTTCCATCGGCAAGGCGCAGGCGCATTTGACGGGCACATTCCAGACCCAGGGTGAGACGCAGATTTTGAGTCTCAAGCTCAACGCGCCTTCCATGCCAGTGGAAGAACTGGAGGCGATGCTGCCGTCGCTGGGCATCGTGCTTCCCTCAGGCTCGCAGTTGAAGGGCGGTACGGTGTCGGCGAACCTGGACATCAACGGCCCTGCAGATAAGGTGGTCATCGCGGGCCCAGTAAAGCTATCCAATACCAGTTTGGTCGGTTTTAATTTGGGATCGAAGATGGGAGCGATGTCGGCATTTGCCGGACACGCCGTGTCAAACCCCGACACTGCGATTCGCAACCTGAGTGCCAATGCGAGGGTTGCGCCTTCAGGTACACAGGCTGACAACATCAACCTCGATGTTCCTGCCATTGGCGTAATCACAGGAAGCGGCAATGTGAGTCCATCTGGGGCGCTCAACTTCAAGATGTTGGCGAACCTCAGTGGCGGAGCGATCGGCGGAGTGAGCAAAGTGGCCGCAGCAGGCAGCGGCAAGGGTGGCATACCATTCGCCATCGAAGGTACGACGGCAGACCCGAAATTCGTGCCGGAGTTGGGCGGCATGGCGACCAGCCTAGCGACGGGTGCGGTGAAGGGCGTCGTGTCCGGCCAAGTCCCCGGTGTGCCGGGAAATGCAACCGGCGCGGTGACCGGATTGATGGGGAAAAAGAAGAAATAGGAAGACGGTGCGCAATTCTGAGTTCGACGCGGTCGGGTGTTCGAGGAGAGAGGCAATCTTCCCAGGCGCCTGGCCGCTCGAACATCGTAAGAAGGTGAGTATGACGAGTACAACAGACGACAACGTAGAAGTTCGCGATCGCGAAATCTCGCTGATTCGTGGCGGACCGTTTTATGAAGCGCAGCTCCGGACGCGACTCATTCATCCGCGTCAATGGAATCTCGGAAGGCGCATTATTTTTGCGGTTGCGATTGGATGGCTCCCTCTCGTCCTCTTGACCGCAATCTTCGCGCCGAGTGCCGTCGCCGAATTATTAACGGACTACAAGGTTGCCTCTCGGATGCTCATCGCGGTCCCAATCCTGTTGTTCGGGCAGATTCTGATGGAGTCGAAGTTCCGCACCATCGTGAGCACGGCGCGCGAGGACCTGGTGGCGCCGGCAGATATGCCGCAATTCGATGGAATCCTCGCCGGGCTTGCCCGGCTGCGGGATTCCGTGTGGCCCGAGTTGGTGATCGCCGTGCTGGTGTGTCTGCACATCACTCTCTCATTCACCGGGAAGATAAGCATGGCGGGCGACTGGGCAGTACTGGGGGCACAAACGGCATTTGGTGCTCATCTGAGTCCGGCCGCCTGGTATTACGCACTCGTGAGTCAGTTCATCTACCAGTTTCTTGTGGGTCTTTGCCTTTGGAAATGGCTGCTCTGGACGCTCTTCGTGTTCAAGCTGTCGCGGATGAAACTGCAACTGCTGGCGTCTCATCCCGATAAACACGCGGGCATGGGATTCCTCGGGATGTCCACGCTGGCTTTCGCTCCCATCGCTTTCGCAATAGCAGCGGCCGTTGGTGCAACATGGCGGTACCAGATCCTGAATACCGATGCGAGTCTGATGAGTTTCAAGCTTCCCGCCATCGCATTGCTCGTAACGGTCGCACTATTGGCAGTCGGACCGCTGCTGTTCTTTGTGCCCAGGCTGGCGCCGTTGCGCCGCAAGGGAATCCTGCAATACGGTAGCTTGGCGCACCTGCAGAGCGCGGAGTTTCACGATAAGTGGATCCTTCATCGCAAGGGACATGAACTGGAGTTCCTGGCAGCGCCGGAAGTAAGTACCCTCACCGACCTGGCTGCCAGTTTTCAAAACATTGAAGACATGAAAGCCATCCCGCTGGATAAGGGCTCGATAATCGCGCCGATGATTGCGGTGATTATTCCGCTGCTGCCGGCGGTGATGGCACAGGTCCCGCTTAAGGTGATTTTCAAGAGCTTGCTGGAAGCGATGAAATGACGGAGAGAACCGCATGAGTGACTCGCCGAATTCCGATCCGCGCGTCGAGCTTGCTCACAACCGTACAACGCTGGCGAAGTTTCGTACCGCACTGGCTCTGGACCGCACCACCCTCGCTTGGATCAGGACGACCCTAACCATGGGGACTTTTGGACTGGGGATGATTGGTTTCTTTCGCAGTCTGAGCGATCGTTCACAAACGCCAGAAGCGGCTCGCCTGCATCATGCTGCTATCCGGTTCGGCGAATTACTGGTGTTAATGGGCATCGTGGCCACTGTGCTGGCAGGCGCGTCGCATTGGAACACTCTGCGCCGCATGGAGCGAGGCGAGTTGCCTCACGCATATCGTTGGCCGTTGAGCATCACAATTGCCCTCTGCGTCGCAGTCCTCGGCGCTGCTGGGCTGTGGCGGATGATGCGGTAGCGAATTTCCTAAGTTGAAACTGCCTGCATCGAGCCCCGCCAGCGATACGCGCCAACTACGGCCATGATTACCAAGGTTTCCAGAACGAAATAAACCAGGATGAACACCAGGTCGTCGAGCCGATGAAGCGTCGTGACGGTAACCGCGGCAAGCACGCCGATATGGCGCGCGGGGAATGACGTCATATAGCTGATCGCATCGTCCGCGGGTAGCCGCAAGGCTGTAGCGATTCCAGCAGCACAAGCCAACGCTGCAAGGATCATCATGGTGCTGACCGTCAGGTTGGTCTTCCAATCTATGGTGAGCTGGCTCGCTCGAGTCACGCATATAAACACGCAAAGAGCCACAGTGCCCAGAGCACAAGCGTGTCTGAGTCCCGTCGAGAATCTTGCCATCGCTCGGGAGCGAATATTTCGCAGGGCTAGCCCCAGGAAGATCGGCGCCCAGGTCAGGCCGAAGATCCTGATCAACAGCGTGTCCGCTGGAACCATGAACGGGAACCCGACACCTAGCAAGCCGCGGTACACAGCGAACGTCAAGGGCATCACTACGGGAGCCAGCAAGCAGGAAATGGCGCTGGCCGATACGGTGAGTGCCAGATCGCCCCGCGCGAGCAGCGTGAAGAAGTTGGCGATGTTGCCCGTCGGACAGGCAGCCAGCATCAGGAGCACGAACTTCGTACTATCCGGCATCGGCACCATGCGGACGATGAGGACGGCGATGGCAGGAAGTAGCAGCATCTGGCCGAGCAGCATGCCTGGCAGTGGGAGCTTTTGTCGTACAACGCCTGGAATTCTGCGGATATCCAGTTCGAGTCCAACCGCAAGCATCGTTGCCGCCGCCAGGGCTGAAACAGTCAATTCCAACGGCAGTTTCACGAACTCGTTTCTCCAGATAATGCAGGGCCGGCCAAGAAAGCGCCAGTGCGACTGCAGAGCCGTCGCTTCAGGCAGATCGTTGTTGAGAAGGCGGAGCCGCGGGAATCATCACCACAATCTCGGTACCGACACCCGGCTTGGTGTTGACCATGAGCTTCCCATTTAGGAGACTGACACGTTCTTCCATGCTCGTGAAACCGATGCCTTTGCGGCCCTCGGTGTCAGGCTCGAGGCCTCGGCCTTCGTCCCGAACCCGCATTTCCAGGATGTCCGCTTTGCGGGCAAGGCTCACGTGGGCCGTGGTGCTGCCAGAGTGCTTGGCTATGTTCGTGAGGCTTTCCTGAAGAACGCGATAGAGACACATGGCGGCTTGGGGGCTGGCGTCATCCTCCGAAACGGAAGCTTCAAATTCTGTTGAAATCCCGCGGGCACGCTGGATATCCTCGCACTGCGCTCGCAAGGCGCCAACCAGTCCCAGCATTTCCAACATGGCGGGATGCAGTTGGTGCGACAGATCGCGCAGATCGTTAGCAACTGCAGCCGTCGTTTTTCGGACATCCTCGAGGTCCGCGTCCAACTCGGGCGAGGTCGTCGTTCGATCGCGTCCCGCGAGGTTTCCAATTTTCATGGAAACCAAAGCCAGGCGCTGGGTGAAATCGTCGTGAATTTCACGGGCGATTCTTCGCCGTTCTTCTTCCTGCGAATCCACGAGGCGGCCAGCCATGGCGAAAAGGCGCTCGGCTGACGCCTGCAATTCTTCCTTCTGAGTCAGGAACCTGATCTGCGCGCGGCGGCGCTCAAAGAAACGGGAGAGCCGTTCGCTGGCCGCCACCAGAGCAATCGCGGCCTCCTGGTGAGGTGCAATCGCCTCGTCGCTGGCGAACTCAATGATTGCCTCTACTTTGTCATCTACCAGTATCGGAAGTAGAACACTTCCAAGTAATCCTGCTTCAAAGCACGCCTGCGATCTCGGGTATCGATCTGGATACTTCATTTCGTTGACTACGTCACCGAAGAAGGGCTTGCCTGAGCGCAGCACTTCTCCAGGCGCACCCAAGTTGTCCGGCCAAATCATGCGTGCGCTCATTTCTATGAGCTTCGCCAGGCGGTTCGGGTCTTTGAAGTGCACGATGTGCGAAGATTTTGCCAATCCCGGCTCGTCATCGTGGATGAGAAGAGCGTGACCGCCAGGAAACTTCATGGTTTCGCAGATCGTATCAACGGCACGCTGCAGTGCGTCGCGCATGGTGGTCGCCGAGTTTGCAATCTCAGCAACCTCTTGCACCAGTCGTGCATATTGAGTCGCTCTCGTCGCTTCTTCAGCTGCCCGTCTTTGTTCGCTCAGGTCCCACACTGAACCAGAAAATCCTGAGAACCGGTGTTGCGCATCAAAACGAGGCGATCCGGTATCCCGGACCCACCGATAGCTACCGTCGTTGTGCCGCAAGCGATACTCGTGCGAGAACTCTCGCATCTCGTCGAACGCAGCCAGGAATGCCTTAAACAGGGCATCGCGATCTTCAGGATGCACCAGACGCACCCACCCCTCGCCAAGTTGGTCCTCCAGCCGTCCGCCGGTGAACTCAAGCCAGCGGCGGCTCACGAAGATACACTGCTTGTCGGCGCCAGACATCCAGATCATGGCGGGAGCGGAGTCAGCCAGAGAGCGAAATTCCTCATCAAGAGATTGTGAAGGAACGCTGCCAAGCTTCTCAGCGGTGATATCTCGGTGGAAGATGATCGCGCTTGCGCCTTGCTGGCGCCAAGAGCGCACTGTCATCCGAAACCAGCGAAACACGGAAGGTGCGGGGAGGATGTATTCCTGCTCGTAGAGATCGCGCTGTCCGCTCAAGACAGTCTTGATACCGGCCAGTGCACGGCCCACGCTCTCATCAGCGCTCGAGGATAGGAACAGCGACAGATAGTCCATCCCAATCGGGTTGCGAGCGGCGGCGATGGCGTTTTCATCCCTTCGAGGGAGATCCTGCCAGGCGCGATTCGCGGCGAGTAAATGGCCAGCGCTGTCGATGATTACGCAGGCGTCCGGCAGAGCCTCAAGGAAGGATTGCAAAAGGCTGGAATCTACGCTGGGAGATACAACGCTGGAGTTCAAGTCGTCCATGCTCTAAATCGCCAAATGCTTGTATCGGGCCGGCTTGAGCCGCGGGTTAGTTTCGATTGGTTGAAGTCGCGGATTCATAGCTCAATAACCAGACCAGGACTAGACGGCAGTGTCGAGCGGTTTGACGGTGATCAAGCCAATCTTGATCGCATGTTGAACCAGCTCGGCCGTGGTACGAATCCCTAGCACATTCATCAGGTGATACTTGTAAGACTCAGCGGTACGGGTTGAGATACTCAGTTGACTCGCGACTTCCTTCATGGTCTTCCCCTCGGCGACGAGTTGCAGCACTTCGCGCTGACGGGGGGTAAGTTGCGGTGCTTTATCTACCAGCGGACGGCGCGCAGCCTCGGCGAGAACACTGACCAAGTCACTGGGAAACTGCGGGCTCAGGTAGCATCCGCCGCGCTGCACCGTCTGGAGCGCCTCCTTGAGCTCGTCGCCACTGGCGGTTTTGAGGACGAAGGCCGACGCTCCAGCGCGGAACACCAGCACGGCCAAGCTGATATCCGTGTGCATGGTCAGCACGATGAACTTGCTGCGTAAGCCCGCGCCGGTAAGAGTCTGCACCGCGTCCAGTCCGTTCAGCAGTGGCATGGAGAGGTCGGTCATCACCAGGTTCGGCTTCAACTTCATCGCCATTTCGGTGAGTTCCTTGCCATTCGCGGCAATGCCCACCACGTCATAGGTCGGGCTCAACAGGGAGCGCAAACTCTCGGCGAAGAGTTGGTGGTCGTCGGCGATCAGCAAGGTAGGACGCATTCGTTGGTTCACCAGCGATCAGTTGAACCTGACCACGGAGTATTCGGATGGCGATTGCAGAATTCGGCCGGTCGCGAAGGGAGACTATGCCCCCTTGGTGCCCAATCATATCCGACTTATTGGATAGTGTACTACCGTAGTTTTACGGTATCCAGCACAGACCGCACGCAATTCATGCGCCACCGTGCCGTGCTATCGCAGTAGTACACGCCGTTTCTGATCGTCGCGGCAGCATTGGTGGCGTACGGCACTGCGGGCGTACCGTAGTTTTCCCACCCCACGTGTCTGTAAGTTTACGGATTGTCGAAATCTACTCATTCCACGAAAGTGAAGGTGCGCGGGGATCGCACTCGAGCTTTTCGTCGGCTCTTTCGTACCAGTTCAACCACCGTAACCTGGTACTCCTCGCGTCCTCCGAAACACCGCGGACGTCGGGGGGCGTCCGCGGTGTCTCGGTACATGATTCGGATGCCTGCATCGAGGGGGAAGATATGAACTTCAAGCTTGCTTTTACCGCGGCGTTGTGCGCGCTTGTGCCTCACGCAGCCGGGGCTCAGACGCCCAGCGATGGGCCTGCACTACCTTTTCCGCCGACGCCTTCCGCGAGCGTTGCCGCTCCTTCTTTGCAGGAATCGAAGCACCAACGGCGGATTGAGGAGAGTCACTTACCCAAGAATGCGCCCAACATTCTGATCATCCTGTTGGACGACGTCGGGTTCGGGCTGGCTGACACCTACGGCGGCCCCATTCATGCCCCAACGCTGTCGCGCATCGCGAATTCTGGTATCAGCTACAACTCATTTCATACCACGTCAATCTGCTCACCAACGCGCGCCTCGATCCTGACCGGACGCAACCACGAGCGTGTAGGTTCCGGGACCATCGCGGAACGCGCTGTCGATTGGGATGGCTACACCGGAGTAATTCCCCGGACTTCTGCAACCCTCGCCAAGACGCTTGGCTACTACGGATACGACACTGCGGCGTTCGGTAAGTGGCACAACACTCCGGCGACGGAGACGACGGCCATGGGGCCGTTCACTCTCTGGCCGACAGGCGAGGGTATCGGCTTCGACTATTTCTACGGATTTCTCGCCGGTGAGACCTCCCAATGGGAGCCAAGGCTGTTCGAAAACCTCAATCCCGTCGAACCGCCTCACGACCCGAAATACCACCTCACGACCGATCTCGCCGACCACGCTTTGACGTGGATGAAATGGCATCGTGCGTATGCGCCCGACAAGCCGTTCTTTATTTATTGGGCGCCCGGTGCTGGGCACGGGCCGCATCACATCTTCAAAGAGTGGGCTGACAAGTACAAAGGTAAGTTCGACGACGGTTGGGATGCGATGCGCGTAAAGACCTACAACCGTCAGAAGGAACTCGGCTGGATACCTCCTGACGCGCAACTCACGCCGCGTGCCGACTCCATGGCTTCGTGGGACAGCATTCCCCAATCGGAGCGGCCGTTCCAGACGCGATTAATGGAAGTTTTTGCGGGATTCGTCGAGCATGCCGATACCGAGGCGGGCAGGCTGATCGACGAGCTCGATGAACTCGGCATCCGTGACAACACCATCGTCATTTATGTGTGGGGCGATAACGGCTCCAGCGCCGAAGGACAGAACGGATCCATCAGCGAACTGCTGGCGCAGAACCAGATTCCCAATACCGTAGAGCAACAGATCGAGGCGTTGAATAAGCTCGGCGGCCTGGATGAGCTCGGCGGGCCGAAGGTGGACAACATGTATCACGCCAGCTGGGCCTGGGCTGGCGATACGCCCTTCCGGTATACCAAGCTGATCGCGTCCCACTTCGGTGGCACCCGTAACCCGATGGCTATCTCATGGCCGGCAGGTATCAAGCCAGACAAGACACCCCGACCACAGTTCCACCACGTCAACGACATTGCGCCGACCATTTACGAGATCCTGGGAATCAAGCCGCCGAAGGTCGTGGACGGATTCCCGCAGGACCCCATCGACGGCGTGAGCATGGTCTATACATTTGCCAGCGCCACCGCGCCCGGCCGAAAGCATACACAGTATTTCGATAACAACGGCAGTCGCGGAATCTACCACGACGGATGGTTTGCTTGCACCTTCGGGCCGCTGACACCGTGGTTAACGGTGAGTCCGGGACTTGCTACATGGGATTCGCGGAAAGATGTCTGGGAGCTCTACGACCTAAAGACTGATTTTTCGCAAGCGAATGACCTTGCCTCGAAAGATCCGCAACGTCTGGCTGACCTGAAGTCGCTGTTCCTGAAAGAAGCGGAAGCAAACAAGGCGTTCCCAATCGGCGCAGGGATCTGGCTACGGATTCACCCGGAAGACCGGGTGAAAACACCCTATACGACTTGGCATTTCGACGCGACGACCAGGCGCATGCCTGAATTTGCTGCGCCGGGGCTCGGGCGCGAGAGCAATCACGTGACTATTAACGCGGAACTTGGCGATAACGCGTCCGGTGTCCTCTACGCGCTTGGCGGAGCCTCAGGCGGCCTGACTCTGTTCATGGATAACGGCCAGCTTGTGTACGAGTACAACATGATGATCATCGAGCGCTACACCGTGCGTTCCGCGGGCAAGATTCCAGCCGGCAAACACCGGATCGAGGTAGCCACACAGATCGCAAAACCCGGGGCTCCGGCGGACGTCGTGCTCACGGTCGACGGAATAGAGGTAGCTCGCACCACGGTCAAGCGCACCGTACCTGCCGCCTTTACTGCCAGCGAGAGTTTCGATGTGGGAGTCGATCTCGGCTCGCCCGTCTCGCTTGACTACTTCGACCGGGCGCCATTTGCGTTCAACGGGAAGATCGAAAACGTGACCGTCGAACTGCGGTAGCTAGGAAACGCAGGTATGTCCCGATGTGGGACTTGTGGATTACCGGATTTCGAGGAACTCAGTTGAAGGATTATTCAGTGAAGAGGTTGTTGTTCGCGGTCATCGCGGTTATGTGCGTTGTCCTGTCAATTGGCATGCATGTTGCAGTGGCCGAAGAAGGAGGCTCGGGCCATTATTTCCCCGGCTCGATCTCCGATTTCGCCGATTCGGTGCCCGCGGCTCCAACCTTTATTGTCCGTTACAACCAGATCTATTACAGCGGGGCGGCAGGAGCGAACAAAGCCATTCCTATCGGCGGCACCACGGCGCTTGGCCTCGAAGCCACCTCTTGGGGAGAAGGCATTACTTTGGTCTGGCGGCCGTCCATCGACATGGGAAAGCACTGGAGCTATGCCATGTCGGCGACCATCCCGTTCATGCAGATGAGCGTTTCGGCTAGCGCCGTAGTGCCGATTCCGACGGGCAATGGCACCAGCTTGCTGACCACGGTCGCTCGCACCGGTACCCGCAACGCACTGGGTGACGTGTTGGTGATGCCGTTCATGATTAACTACGCCGTCAATCCCAACTTCAGTGTGAATGGCCGGATCGGGGTGTTTCTGCCGACCGGCAACTATGCGGTCGGACGCCTTGCGAACACAGGCAAGAACTACACCACGCTGGAACCGGAGCTTGGATTGCAATACTTCGGCCAAAAGAATGGTCGCGAGGCTGTCATCTATGCAGGCTTCGACTTCAACACCATTAACTCCGCTACTCAATATCAGACCGGCACCCAGTTCCACTTGGATGGCACCCTGGCGCAACACCTGCCGCTGCTAAAAGGGCTGGCTGGCATAGGAGTGAATCCGTTTTACTACACCCAGATCACCGGCGACAGCGGCCCCGGCGCGACCCTGGGCAAGTTCGAGGGCACCACCGCCGGCATCGGCCCGGTCCTGTCCTACCTCAAGCCGAAAGGCAAAGACGGGCACTTCGACTTCATCGCTGACGTCAAGTGGCTCAACGAGTTCTACGTCAAAAACCGGCTGCAGGGGAACACAGTGTTCATAAAGGTTCTGTTCAAGTTCTAGCAAACCGCCGCGCAGCAAACAGCATGAGGAGTCTCGAGCAATGAACGTGAAACGCAATACCATCTTGACCGTCGCCAACCTCGTGTTGGGCGGAATGTTCGCACACGTAGCGGGAGCGCAAGAAATTCTGCCCTTCCCACCTACACCTTCAGCCTCCACGGCGGGACTGACGATGCAGGACTCCGTTTACAGGAAGCGCGTTGAGGCCAAACACCTGCCCGAGGGCGCGCCGAACATCCTGATCATTCTGATCGACGACGTCGGGCCGGGCTCGCCCTCAACGTATGGCGGAGAGGTCAACACTCCTACCCTCAGCCGCGTAGCCCAGATGGGCATCTCCTTCAGCCGTTTCCACTCGACTGCAATGTGCTCGCCCACGCGGGCGTCGCTGCTGACCGGGCGCAATCACACTTTTGTCGGCAACGGCCAGATCTCGGCAATCGCCAACGACTTCGACGGTTTCAGCGGGATCATCCCGAAATCGTCAGCGACGGTTGCGGAGGTATTGAAGGACTACGGCTACAACACCGCGGCGTTTGGCAAGTGGCACAACACCCCTGAAGATCAGATCACCTCCAAGGGGCCTTTCGACTATTGGCCCACTGGCTATGGCTTCGAGTATTTTTACGGGTTCCTCGCCGGAGAAGCCTCGCAGTATGAACCGACCTTGACGCGCAACACCACTGCCGTCACGGAGGAGAAACAAAAGGGCTACCACCTCACCGATGACATCGCCCGCGACGCCATCGTGTGGCTTCGCGAACAGAAGGCCTACGCGCCCGACAAGCCGTTTCTCATCTACTGGGCTCCAGGTTCGGCACACGGCCCGCACCAGATCTTCAAGGAGTGGGCTGACAAGTACAAGGGCAAGTTCGACGATGGCTGGGACAAGTATCGCGAGCGCACCTTCGCCCGCGCCAAAGCTCTGGGCTGGATTCCGCAGGACGCGCAGCTTACTCCTCGCCCCGCTACCATGGCGTCATGGGACTCCATCCCCGAGTCCGAGCGACCTTTTCAACGCCGCCTGATGGAAGTCTTCGCTGGTTTTGCCGAGCACGCCGATTACAACGCCGGCAAGGTCATCGATGAAATCGAGAGGGAAGGCAAACTGAACAACACCCTGATCTTCTACATCTGGGGAGACAACGGATCTTCCTCCGAGGGTCTTAACGGAACCATTAGCGAGCAGCTCGCGCAGAACGGAATTCCGACAACGATCTCGCAGCACATCGAAGCGCTGAACGAGCTAGGCGGACTCGACGCATTGGGTGGCCCCAAGACCGACAACATGTATCACGCCGGATGGGCTTGGGCCGGCAGCACCCCGTACAAAGGCACCAAACTGATGGCTGCCTACTTCGGTGGTACGCGCCAACCAATGGCGGTTTCCTGGCCCGCTCGCATTAAGCCCGATCCGACGCCGCGGCCGCAGTTCCACCACGTCATCGACATCGCGCCGACTATTTACGAGTTAACTAAGATCACCCCGCCTACTGTCGTAAACGGATTCGAACAGGACCCAATCGCCGGTGTCAGCATGGTTTATGCGTTTGGCGATCCCAAGGCGCCCGGCACGCGACACACGCAGTTCTTCGACATCATGGCCAGCCGTGCGATCTATCACGACGGCTGGGTTGCGGCCGCTCCGGGCCCACGGGATCCATGGGTTGGCGGCATGCCGAAAGGCATCAAGGAATGGTCGCCCCTCACGGATAAGTGGGAACTCTACAACATCGATGCAGATTGGAGCGAAGCCAACGACCTGGCAGCTTCGAACCCGCAAAAGCTTGCGGAGATGAAAGAGCTCTTCCTGCTGGAATCGACCAAGAACAAGAACCTTCCCATCGGCGGCGGCATGTGGTCCACAGCGATGTTCCATCCCGAGGACGCACCCTCCTCGGCTCTAACTGAGTGGACTTTCGACGGCCCCATGACTCGGATGCCCGAGTCCGCTGCTCCGAAACTGGGAAAGATGAGCAGCCTGGTCAGTATGGATGTTGATGTTCCTGCCAACGCCAACGGCGTGCTGTATGCGCTGGCTGGTTTTTCAGGCGGCGTCACTTGTTACGTGAAAGACGGCATCCTGAGCTACGAGTTCAATCTTTTCGAAATCGAACGCACCAAAATCAAGTCCAAAGAAAAGCTGCCGGCGGGCAAGGCGAAGATCGAAGTCGAATCGAAGCTTGCTGGACCAATCGGCGGGCCGATGAACGTCACTCTCAAGGTGAACGGAACAGTCGTGGGGCAAGGCCAGGTGCCACGCGCCATGTCTTTGCACTTCACCTCCAACGCGACGTTCGATATCGGTGAGGACTTGGATTCGCCTGTATCGCTCGACTACTACGACCAGGCCCCGTTCCCCTTCACTGGAACGATCGGCACGACGACGATTACCTATCTCAAGAAATAGGCCCTGGTGCCTCAGGTTCGCGCCCCGCTTTTGGGCGCTAACCTGGGGATATATTCCCCAAATCTCCAACCCGGGTTGCGCAAATTGCCTCTTGGCAATGGTGGGTTCACATCCCGACCGACGACTCGGCTGACAACCAATACTCTCGATGAGGGAGCCCTGTCCGGCCTGACTTTGGCCGGGTGGGTCTTTGACCTTTCACCTCCGTTATCTCTGTGCCTCTGTTTTTCTGTGATGGATGTCGTTTTCCCATTTCGGGAACGCCAGATACTTTCTTCGCACAATGTTCTTGCATTCCCATCCCCACTTTGATTATGGTAACCATGCGGTGGTTACTTTTGCCGCACGGGCACTGTTCGACTTTGCTTCGGGAATACTCGGAGCGTATTGCTTATTGCTGACAGCTGAAAGGTAATGGCTGAAAGCTGAACTGGAGTCACCCATGTCCTACCGCACTGGCGACCATCTCAAAGAAGATGGCATCCCTTGTAGTTCTCCGAGCCACCTCGCCGACCCGACCCTGTTTGATCTTCCGCCAGCGAACGCGCCTCCACAGGGCCGCATAACTCCTTACGGCTCAGGACTTTGACCTTTAACTCATTTGTTTCCGGTAATTTACGAGGGAATCCTTGCATCCTATTGAAAATAAGTATTTTACGGATAGGGGGGAGGGGGTACTTATCGCCATCGGTCTCAATTCGGGACGACAACATGAGCACCGTAGTTCTTCGGTGCCTTAGGCGAGTAGTTTTCCGAATACCGTTTAGCCGACGCCGAACCTATCGTTTACTAGTACCAAAGGCATCGGCCTTACACCGAAAGGAACCATCCATGAAAACCGCTCGCCAGATCTTCACCGCACTCGCTCTGTTGGTGCTTACGGTCTCCGTCGTCCAGATTCCCGCGCAGGCCCAGGGCCGCCAGCTTCATATCAACAAAGCCATCTACGGTCACAACGGACAGGGGATCAACGTAACCAACCACCTTCGGTCGCTCATCCAGAACAACACGCTTGACGTCAAGGTCAACAACAAGAACATGGGCGGCGACCCGAATGTCGGCGCCGACAAGAGCGTGAAGGTAGAGTACACATACCAGGGCCGCACCAGCACGAAGGTCGTCAAGGAAGGCGACCGCCTGCAACTGCCCTAATAGGGTCAGCATCGACTGCAGCCTTGCCGCGAAAATGGCCTCAAGCTGCACCTGAGGTTATTCCCTCAGCACTGATTTTGGCCGGTCAAAACAAGCGTATGCGGTACGCTGCTGCGGTCTGTGTGCGAAGCTGCATGGACAAAAAGCGGACTCTAACTACACGAGCACCAATGGCGTACGGTTCCTCCGAATCGCAGCATTGCCAATAAGCTGAGACTGGCGACACGACTCGCGAACCGTACGCCGATATTTCGAGTGGGGACTCAGATGACCGCCCGACTGCAGAAAGCCCGCCAACTTGGCCGTAGCGGGTTTCGTCGCTGACGCTCGCATGCTACTGGTTCAGCTCTGGTCGCCGAAGTCTCAGTACGCGTGTACCAATGGGTGTGCAGCCACTCTCAGTGATTAGCTTGTCCCTCGAAACGTTACCGTAACCGAGCCACGTTGCGCATTTGTAGAGGCGCCATGCTCGACCACGGCGAGACTTCATGCGCAAGTCGCGAGTGCCCCTATACTGGTGTGTTGCAGCAGCTGACGTTACTATTTCGGGCTGTCTTCGCGCTGAAGTGCCGCTGCGGTGTGAGGAATGGCGCGCGCGGCCTGTCTAGCTCCGCAGCCGTCCTATTACCGAAGCCGGATGGCGTGGGAATCGTGGAGGTCGTCGTTACTTTTGCTGGTTGGCCTCAGCAATGAGTTGGGCGACCTTCGAGTCGGTGCCCACCGGCTCCACGAATACGATGCTGCTGGCATTCAGGTACATGCGATCTGGCGCGTGCAGCTCCTTACCGCGCTTCACAAGGACATTGCTGACCTGCTTGGTTTCAGGGTTGGTCTGGCTGACGATGTAGAACACGTCGGTCAACACCGGATTCGGCGTTCCAAAGCCCGCGAGCTTTCCGAAATACACAGAATTGTTGCTCAACAATACCGCTTGATAGGGAGTGTTGAAGGCAACGGCGGTGGGCGGAGCAGCGCAGCCCGCGAGCAGCGCGATCGCGGTAACAACCAATAAAGATAGTGCAGTCAAACGTAGCTTCATACTGGGATCTCCCGGAGGCCGAGTGGCTGGCCGCAATGGTAAATGGTGGACGAGCAATTGTCGCATCAAATTGATTTGCTACAGACAGAAATGCGGCCTGACTGCATTTTGTCAGGCCGCATCCCGGACAAAGTTAACCTACTTCTTAAAGCGGCGACGGGTGGTGTAAGCGACCCCGATCAGGGCCGAACCCAGCATCAGGAAGGTTCCGGGCTCGGGAACGGGTGAGTTATTCGATGCCGCCGTCAGTTGCGCATAACCGGCACCGTAATTGTACGAAAGCATCCACTTCTCCGTACCGCCATTGAAGATTTGGTTCAGGATGGTGGCGTAGGCGCCGGAAAGCTGTCCTGGGTTGGTAAGGAGGAAGGTGAAGGACGTGCCGATTGCCGGATTGTACCCGGTCTGCAGCATGATATCGAGCGTGCCATCCAAGACCGCGGATCCGGCGACATCGACCACGCCAAAAGCGGTCGCGGAGTTGATCATCTCTCCGTAAGTCCCGTTTGGCAGTTGAATGAAACCGGTGCCCGCCGTGCTGCCCGTGCCCACGACGAACGTCGAAGTGCCGTCGATGTTCAGCGTGCCGAGGTTGTCGAAGTAAGGTGGGTCAATGATAGAGCCGTTGCTCACGGTAACGGTGCCTTTGTTAACCATACCACCGGAGGCCGTTAGGTGGTCGCTGGGGCCGTTTACAGTGACTTGCGCGCCTGCCTCATTGGTAAGCAAGCCCGCAACGGTCACGGTGTTGCCACCAGTGCCGCCATTTGCGCTTGTGCTGAAGGTTCCGAAGTTGTCAGCCGTGCCGTTGATATGCAACGTGCTGGCATTCTCCAGGTCCAAGGTTCCAGTGTTCGTCAGAGCGCTGGTAAACGTGGCGTTCGAGCCGCCGGTCATTTGGAACGAACCGCTGTTGTTCACCGCGCCACCGATGGTTGCGGTGTCGGTGCTCTCGAGCCCGACGAAGTTGGTATTGGTGAACGTACCGGTGACGTTAAAGATGTTGCCGCCGGTGCCGTTGAAGCTAGTGTAGAGGTTCCCGGAGTTGGTGGCGTTGCCGTTGACCTGGAAGGTGCTGCCGCCCTCCACGTCCACGTAACCGGAATTGCCCAGTCCAGCCATGGTTGCCTTGTCGCTGGCGCCGTAAAGAACAAACTGTCCGGAGGACTGGTTGGTGACCGTGCCAGTGAAGGTCAGCGTGTTCCCGCCGCCGAGGGCCGTAGCGTTCGTGTACAGGTTCCCGGAGTTGTCAAAGGCTCCGTTATTCGTCAGCGTGCTGCCGCTTTCGACGTCAACGAAACCGCCGGAATTGTTGGTCAGGCTGCCGATGGTCGCCTGATCTCCGGAGCCGAGGAGCTGGAAGATCCCGCTGTTGGTCAGAGTGCCAGTGATGTTCACCTTGTTGCCGGGGCTGCCAAAGAAGCCAGTGTAGATGCCATCAAGTCCGCTGGCGTTGTTGGTGACGTTGCCGCTGACGGTCAGCGTGCTTCCGAGCTCGAGGTCAACAAATCCGCCAGCATTGTTGGTCAGGCTTGTCATTGTCACAATGCCGCCGCCACAGCAGTCAATTCCGGCGATGAGGCTGCCGGAATTGCTAACACTAGCCATGTTTAGTGTCGCACTGGAACCCACCTCGAGCGAACCGGTGCTTGCGATAGTGAGAGCGGGAGCGATGCTCTGCGTCGCGCCATTGTCGAATTCGACAGTGCCAGCGATGCCAGACAGATTGGCGAAGCCGGTATTGGCGACGCCTCCCACCGCAAAGTTCCAGCCTATGAACCAGGTTGATCCAGAGGCCACGCTGGTGACGCCGCCGGGTTGACTAGTGAGGTTTAGCGTCACGCCGGGATAGATGTCGACTTCTCCGCTATTTGATACAGTGGCTGCGGTGATCGAGCTGCCGCTGCTAGTAAAGTGCACAAGACCATTTGGCCTACGGTTAACCCGTTGCTAACGACGAGGGTCTGCGTCGTGCCGCCGTCGGTCAATTCGGAGGTAAACCCGTTGCTGGCGCCGCCCACGTTGAGCTGGTTGACGGTACCAGTGCCGACGTCAAGCGTTACCAGGTCATTCCCGCCGGAGTAAATGAACGCATTGTTATTGCTTCCGGGCGAAGTGCCCAAGCTCCACTGGCCACCGTTGCTCCAGACGCCGGTTCCCCCGTTCCAATAATCATTCACGGGCGCCAACGATAAGGTTGATATCTGCACATTGTTCGCGTTATAGACCACCTGCAACACTTCACCGCCGCCGATGTTCAGGCCGTTGACGGTCCCGAAGATCCCGCTCACCAGCCCGCCGGACGTAATGAATGTGAAAGTGTCACCCACGCTGGGGAAGAAGGCATTGATCAGGTTGATGTTGAGGGTACCGCTGAGGCTGGTCGTAGCCGGTGACATCGAGCCAGTCAAACTGAGCTGCCCGCGGTCAGCCCGCCGAGGTCCAGTTGAAAAATGCCCCCGGCCGTCTGAATGTAGTTGCCGACGACATTCAACTTACCCGCCGTACTCGGGGCATCGCCCGGAGACATTGTGCCGGCCATGTTAACGTTGCCGGTGATCGTGCCGACGTTGCCCGAAAGCGTGCCACCGGAAATGCTGACCAATCCGTTGGCAGGAGCCAGCGCGCCATCAACTTTGGTGTTTCCGCCGCTTTGGTTGTAGCTACCGGAAGCCGTCGAGAAGGTGCTGCCCGAACCGATATTCACCGCACCCGCATTAGAGAAGATGACGGGGCTGGTGAAGTTGCGGCCGTTCTGGATGGTGAAGCTACCCGTGGCCATGTTGTTGTTGAAGTTGGAGAGAGCATTGAGACCCGCTGGTCCATAAAGTTTGAGCCGGCGACCGTCGAGCAGGATGGTGGCCGCGTTGTTGTGGATCTCTCCGCCGGTGTTGCCCAACTGAATAAATCTGCAAAGTACCGGGCTGGACACGCTCCGTACACGTTATACGTGCCGCCCGTGAGGGTGTTACCGCTGAAGTTGGTAAGGTTGGCCTGGGAGAGATGCAGCAAGTTCCCGGCGTCGGCCTGCATCGTGCCGTTGTTGGTCACTGTAGCGTAGTCGATCGTCAATGAAGTGATCAGCGGCGAACCTGTGGAATTAGCCAGGATGGTGCCGCCATTGATGATGGTCGCACCATTGCCATAAATGATGCCCTCTCCCTGGATGGTGTTGTTGCTGTTGTCCAGCGTGGATCCGCCACTCAGGTAAAGCCAGGCATCGCCGCCCCCACCGGACCTGTCGTCGCGCAGCGACACCGTGCCACCGCCAGTGAGCGTGACTGTGCCGCCGGTATTGTTCCACAGGTAGGTGTTGTTGTTATTTCCGCCATTTACCAGCAGGTTGCCCTGGTTATTGATGGTGCCGTAGAGATAGGTATTGCTGTTGTAGTCGCCGGTGTAGGTGCCGTTCAGCGTGACTGCGCCGGCGGTGGTGCTGCCATCCAGGTACGCGGTGTTCCCACTGGCCGTGCCGACAAATGCGCCGCCGTTGTTGTTTAACGACCCGCCTTGGATGGTGGTGCCGCCGAGGAGCGTGACCGACGCACCGGGGCCGTTAGCTGAGACAACGCCGCCACCGGTATTGTTCACGGTGGTGTTGTACAACTGCAGATCTCCGTTGTTGGTGGCTTCCATCAGGCCGTTGTTGTTAAACGTCCCGTAGTAGAGCTCGAGAGTGTTAATCAGCGGAGAACCGGCGGAGTTGGCATTGATGATGCCGGCCGCGTGGTTGTTGAAGATGGCGCCGTTGTTGTAGATGACGCCCTCGCCTTGGATGGTGTTATTTACGTTGTCCAGGGTGGTGCTGCCAGTGAGATACAGATTGGCAAAGCCGCCCCCACCAGTACGGTCGGTGTGCAGCGAAACCGTACCTCCGCCAGAGAGGGTGACTGCGGTGGTGTCGTACAAATACGTGTTGGTGTTGTTTCCGCCATTCACCAGCAGGTTGTTGTTGTTGATGATGCTTCCGTAGAGATAAGTATCGGAGTTGAAGTCGCTGGTATAGGTGCCGTTCAGCGTGATTGGGCCGATCCCGGTGCTGCCGTCCAAATATGCGGAGTAACCGTAGGGCGTGCCAAAGAATGCGCCGCTGTTGTTGTTTAACGACCCGCCCTGGATGGTTGTGGAGTACAGGATTACTGATGCGCCGGAGCCGTTGGCCGAGATGACGCCGCCGCCGGCATTGTTCACGGTGGTAGAGTAGAGTGCCAGGCTTCCATTGTTGGTCGCCTCCATCAAGCCCGTGTTGTTAAACGTCCCATAATCAAGCGTGAGAGAGTTGATCAGCAAACCGCTGGCGAAGTTGGCGTTGATGACGCCGGCCGCGTGGTTGTTGAAGATGGTGCCGTTGTTGTAGATGATGCCTTCACCTTGGATGGTGTTGTTGACATTGTCCAAGGCGGCTGCGCTTTCCAAGTAAAGCCAGGCATTGCCGCCGCCGCCGTTGGTGCTGGTGGACAACGACACCGTGCCTCCTCCGGTGAACGTGGGATTGCCGCCATTCAAGTACAAGTACGTATTGCTATTGCCCCCGCCATTGACTTGGAAGTTACCGTTGTTAACGATTGAGCCATAGAGATAGCTATTGGCGTTGGGGGCGATGGTATAAGTGCCGTTCAGGGTGATCGGACCCGCACCCGTGCTGCCATCCAGCGTTGCCGTGTACCCGGTGGGCGCGCCGAAGAATGCGCCGCCATTGTTGTTCAGCGTCCCGCTTACGATCGTCGAGGAGAGTACCTGCACCGTGGCACCCGATCCGCTGGCTGTAATGTTTCCTCCGGCATTGTTGACAGTGGTGGAATACAGTTGCAGAACTCCGCTACCGGTCGCCTCTATCAGACCTGCGTTGTTAACGCTGCCGTACTCAAGAGAAAGGGTACTGATCAGCGGCGAGCCAGTGGAGTTGGCGTTGATAGTGCCGCCCGCTTGGTTGTTAAACGTGGTGCCGTTGTTGTAGATGATGCCCTCACCTTGGATGGTGTTGTCGACGTTGTCCAAGATGGCTGCGTTTTCCAGGTAGAGGTCGGCATTTCCACCCCCGCCGGCAGTGGTGGTAGATAGAGACACCGTGCCCCCGCCGGTCAAACTTACGTTAGCCGGAACGTATAGGTACGAATTGCTATTGCCACCGCCATTGACTTGGAAGTTGCCGTTGTTGACGATTGAACCATAAATAGAGGTTTGGCTGTTGGGCGCGAGGGTGTAAGTGCCGTTCACGGTGACCGCGCCCGCGCCCGTGCTGCCATCCAGAGTGGCTGAGTCGCTGGTCGCCGTTCCAATGAACCCGCCACCGATGCTGTTGAGCGTTCCGCCCGTGACAGAGGTTGACTGGATATAGACAGACGCTCCCGAGCCGTTGGCCGTGATGTTTCCACCGGCATTGTTGACCGCGGTGTTGTACAGCTGCAGGATTCCGCTGCTGGTCGCTTCCATAAGGCCAGCGTTGCTGAAATGGCCGTACTGAAGCGAGAGGGCACTGATCAGCGGAGAACCAGTCGAGTTGGCGTTGATGACGCCGCCGGCTTGGTTGTTAATGGTCGTACCATTGTTGTAGATAATGCCTTCACCGGCGATCGTGTTATCCACGTTGTCCAATGTCGATCCACTGGTCAGCTCGAGATAGGCATTGCCACCGCCGCCGGTGGTCGTGGTGGACAGGTTGACTAAGCCTCCGCCCGACAGCGTGACACTCGTGGGAAGATAAAGGTACGTGTTGGTGTTGCCCCCGCCGTTAATATTGATGACGCCGGCGTTGAGAATCTGCGTCCCGTTGACGGTAAGCGACGTGTTCCCGTTGAAGTTCAGAATATTTCCGCTGGCAAGTTGGAGATCGCCAACGTTGGCCGCGATATTCAGCGTAACCGTGCTACCGCCGTCCGTGATGCACGTATTCGTGGAAGAGCTGTTGGGAACTCCACCGCTCCAGTTGCCTGCGACATTCCAATTGCCGTTGGCACCGTGCGACCAGGTGTCGGGCGAACTCAGCGTGCATTGGGCAAACGCTCCGGTGCACGCAAGGCTGAGAGTCAGGAGGATGGCAAGTGACGCGGCGCACAGCCGCACGACGGCTGGCGCGCAGGAATTCTCTGACGAACGGCGGCAAGAGGAACTCATCTTTTAGGTGCTCCTTAACGATTCGGGTCACGGCTGGAATATCTAGGGTCGGTGCGTGGAAGCTGGCGAGTGGCGCCGTCGCGTCCAGGCTGGTGTGAAACGAATTCATGCTCAAATTCACGCTCAAAATCCTGAGTCACGATCAAAAAGCCGTCGCGAAGCCGATGGCGAGATCGTGCGGCCGGCTCCCTGTAGCGGCAATATGTCCCATGAAAATCCGCGTCGTGCTGTGACAGCAGACGATTGACTACGAGTCACGCTACCCCACGCAGCAATTGAACCGTAGGCCGACATAAACGGGGCTATCCCTCAGCCACCTTGCCCCTAGCTATCTTGAATGTCAATTCACCTGGCAACACAACGTGGTTCACGCGTTAACCGAATGACAAACAAGGCGTTGTCGCGACATGTCACGGCAAAAAAGGCGGCATTGGTACGGCTTGAATGGTGCTATAGTGTCTTCCTGCAAACCAACGCCATGGAACCGCGAACTGATCTGGCCGTAACAGTCCGCTTCGGGGTCTTCGAGGCCGACTTGCGCGCAGGTGAGCTGCGCAAGAATGGAAGCAAGGTCAAGGTCCAGGAGTTGCCCTTCCGTGCCCTGAAGCTTTTCCTGTCACGCCCGAATGAAGTCCTCAGCCGTGAGGAATTTCGCCAGACACTGTGGCCCGATGGAACGTTTGTCGATTTCGATCGAGGCATCAGCAGCACCATCAACCGGCTGCGCGAAGCTCTGTCCGACAGCGCCAGCAATCCGCGGTTCATCGAGACGGTAACGCACAAAGGTTACCGCTGGATCGCTCCGATTGACGTGGTCAGCCCCGCCGACGAGAGGGTTGCCAATCGGGGAATTGCCGCGCGACGTCCGGCGGCACCGACTCACGAAGCGCCACCCAAGACGCGATGGCAGCGTTACTCCAACAAGATATGGGCGATGGCCGCCGGCGTGGCGGTGATCGCCCTGGCCATCGTACTTACTGTGAGGTGGCGGGTCGGCGCATTAAAGGCTCGAGCCGCCAACACGCGGACGACGGCGACGGCCTCAACCCACAAGCCCAGTCCTGAGGCGGAAGAACTTTACCTTAAGGGACGTTATTTCTGGAACAAACGAACTCCTGAGTCGCTGCACCAGGCCGTGGACTGCTTTTCCCAGGCAATCCTGCGCGATCCGAATTACGCCAACGCCTATGTAGGATTGGCGGACTCCTACAATCTAATGCGCGAATTTGCCTCCATGCCCGATTCGGAGGCTTATGCGCGCGCATTTGCAGCCGCAACCAAAGCGGTCCAACTCGATCCGAACTCGGCGGAGGCGCATGCCACCCTGGGATTTATTTACTACTGGTCGAAGCAGGACCGAGTAGCCGCCAAGCGCGAGTTCGAGCGCGCGCTTGCCTTGAATCCGAACTACGTGGATGCCTACCACTGGTACGGCAACGTACTGGTCAACGAAGACGGCAGCACGGAAGGGCTGGTCTATCTGAATCGGGCCCAGGAACTGGACCCGGCATCGCCGTCGATCCGGGCCGACAAAGGCCTGGCGCTAGTAACGGCGGGCCACCGGGATCAAGGGGTTGAGGTGCTCAAGCAAATGGAAGTGACCGACCCCGATTTTCGCTCTCCGCATGCCTATCTCGCCTCGATCTACCTGGGCGAAATGCATTGTCCCGAATACCTGAAGGAAGCTCGCGCGCGGGCACGATTGCAGAGGGTTCCGGAATTGTCGACGCTCGTACAGGAGGCAGAAAGAGGATTTGCCGCGGGCGGGTGTCCCGGGATGCTGCGGGGCATGCTCGCGGTGCAAAAGAAACTGTACCAGGAAAACCAGTTGACGGCCTTCGACGTTGCGGAGACCGAGGCATTACTTGATGACCAACCTGCGGCGCTGCGATATCTGCGATTGTCGCTGGCCCAAAACGAAGGCGTACTGGCGTATGCACGAACGAGTGCTTACTTTCGCAAGCTGCGCTCGAACCCCGAGTTTCAGCAGTTGATTCGCGACGCAGGTCTGCCTCCGTTGACATGACGGTCGAGGTACGTTTTTAGTCCGCGCTGCCACCCGGACTCAACGCTGGTGTGACACTCCATCCTGGACGCGCTTGATTCATCCCCGGACTTTAGCATCAAAGAAATTCGCGCTAGCCGTCTCCTCGCACTTTCCACTTCACGAAATCGGAACTTTGCGTAAGTGGAGTCCGTCGATGGACACGACGGCGGTTTTGCCAACTGCGACAGACGGCAATGTTGGCCTGCTCCTGCCCGAAATCTTGTGTTTTTGGGCAATCGAACGGCGCTATCTCGAGCGTCCCGATATCAGCCGCTTAGCGCGGCGGAATCGGGGGGCAATTGGGCAAGCCGTAGAAGGCCCACTCGGGTAGTGCTGACTCCGAATCCCATATCGCTCATATTCGCGAATGAAGTCGCCTTTCGGGGGCGGCGATTGGCCGGAGACACTTACGCCCGACGGTCTGGGTCCAATTGCATTTCCCGCTAACTCTCGCCCTCGAGTCTAGTTCCCCGGCCTAAGCGGTTCCCGATATACCTCCGCAAGCAAAACATGGCGAGACTATACCCATGAATGAAACACATCGCAAATCTTCCATCAACCGTAGTAGCCGTCGCGTGCTGGCACGCGACGATGCTCCTAATCATCAAAGCCCACTCCGCCGACGGAAGCAGGTTAGCAAACTCGGCATTCACCTTGTTGAACATCACCCAAACATAGTCAGAACAAAAGAACTGAAACCTACCCGTGATCAGCGTGAGCGCGTCATTAGATTGCTCGAAAGCTACTGTAAAGATCTGCGATTCGTAACGTGCTAGATCAACGAGCTCATTGCCGCGCATCCACTTTCCCTAATTGACAACGTCTGCGGAGAGGTAGGAGCCACGGTTTGGAGCTTGGACGAGGATGGACTCTTAATGATGAGGAGCAATTGATGGCCACCTTACCCGAACAGTCCTTTCCTTGCCTGCCCCAGGGCAATCGAGCCGTAGGTTGACTCTCACGACGCAGAGGATCCTGACCATTACGTCTTCGCAACCGACAGCAATCGCGCTGGCGCAAAGCGCGGCAAGCAACCGTGCTGGCCGATCAAGGTGATGTCATATTGGATTCAGCGTGCAGCAAAACTGGTCGGCATCACCAAGCCGATAGGTTGGCATGTGTTCCGGCACACGTTTGCAACTCTGTTGAAGGCCGACGGCGAAGACATAAAGACCGTGTAGGAATTGTTGCGCCCCGCCTCATCGAAGATCACGATGGAAACTTACGCGCAAGCCATTACGCAGGTCAAGCGGGACGCGCAGAGTCGCTAGTAAAGACGTTCCAGTCCCAGGGTTCCGCTTAACGTTACATGCGTTATATGGCCAATTTTGTTAAGTCCTTTAGATTATGGCGTCCCCGACGGGATTTGAACCCGTGTTACCGCCGTGAAAGGGCGATGTCCTAGGCCAGGCTAGACGACGGGGACGCTGGTTGGAAGGGAATATTCCGTCGAGTGTCTTATGATATCAGCCGCGGAAAATCAGTGTCAAAGCGGCCCCTACTTCCGCGTGTCGCCCTCGTCGTCGCTCACCAGTGACAGCGGCTCGGGCTGCAACTGCCAGTCGGGCGACTCCAGTTGTCGAGGCGTCTTCTCGACTTGTTTCAGGTCAGGCAAGTCTGCGGCGGCCAGCGAGCGGTCCAGTTCCGGCAGCTTGCGCGCCAGCGGGAAACACCGACGCGCTCCATCGATCCCACCGACTTGTTGTACGACTCCACCGCGCCACCAAGCTTCTTGCCGAGGTCTTCGAAATGTCCTGCCATGACAGCAAGCCGCTGATATAGCAGCTTGCCTGCCTCGCTGATCTTTCGCGCGCTGTCGGCCAGGTTCTTCTGGTTCCAGCCGTAGGCAATCGTCCTGAGTACTGCAATCAGCGTCATCGGAGACGTCAGGATGACCTTGCCGCCAGCCGTACTCCAGCAAGTCCGGGTCGGCCATTACGGCGGCGCGAAAGAACACTTCGCCGGGAAGGAACAGCAACACGAATTCGGGTGTCGGCTGAAACTTGCGCCCAGTACGCTTTTCTCCCGACAGGTCGTCAATGTGCTTCCTGACCTGCCGGGCATGATCGACCAGGCATGCACTCCGCGCGCTTCGTCATGCGCTCTCCAGCGCAGCGAGGTAGCCGCGAACGGGGCCTTGGCGTCAATCACGATGTTCTTCGCGCCGGGCAGCCGCACGACCACATCGGGCCGCATCGCCGTCCTCTACCGTCACCGAAACCTGTTCCTCGAAATCGCAGTAGTCCAGCATGCCTGCCAGCTCCAGCACCTTGCGCAGTTGCAGTTCGCCCCACCGCCCCCGCGTCTGTGGCTCGCGCAGCGCCTTCACCAGGTTGCCAGTCTCCGTCTGCAGCGCCTTTTGCGTCTCCGTGCAGCGAAACCACCTGCGTCGACAGGCTCCGTACGCCTGGCTGCGCGCATGCTCGAGCGCTTGAATCTGCTCGTTCATCGTTCGTCAGAGACTCGCGCAATCGGGTCAACCAGGTTCTTGACCGCGGTTTGCTTCTGTGCGAGTTCGCTCTGCGGCCTGCGTCTGATGGTTCTCCAGCGTGGCGCTTCGCCAACTGCAAAAAGCTGGCGTTGTTGCTCTCCAGTGCGGTAGATGCTAGCGCCTTGAATTGCGCCTTCATCTCTTCGCTGGCGGCGTTCAGCAGGTCGAGTTTTTCTTTCGTGTTGCAGCGCTCGCTCTCGAGCGTCGCTTCGATGGCGGCCTTGGCGGCGTTTAGCGCGGAACTCTCCGACTGCGCCTGCCCCAGCTGCGACCGCACCGAGGCCAACTCCTGCTCCAACTCCGTCTTCCGTTGCGCCAAGGCCGACGTCTTCGATCGCAGGGCAAGCCAGGTTACGGCCGCGCCAAGCAGCAGGCCGATTAACGCGAAGATAATCATCGTGACATTAATCATTTCGAGACAGATCCGCTGCTGTATTGTATGTTGGCTGCTATTGGAACGGAAGTCACCTTCCGGCGTCTAATGGAGTGTGATGCTACGCAGACTTGGCACATCCCATGACTGCCTGAGGTCGCCGGCGAGATTGCTCCCCTGGTGCTGCATGTTCGCTGTGCTGATTGTTTCTTCGCTGGCCTTCGCACAAGATGCGATCGAGCCGGAGGCCGAACAGCAGTTGTTCGCGCTCGTCAATCAAGAGCGCGCCAAGGCAGGGCTCGCGCCACTGACACTTGACGAGCGCCTGACTCGCGCAGCCCGAAAGCACTCCCAACTCATGATCGAACGTGACTCTCTGGTCCACCAGCTTCTGGGTGAAGATCCACTGGTGATGCGGCTGTCGGCGGAAGGTGTTCGCTGCGACCACGACGGCGAGAACATCGCGCTCAATGGCGACGTGGACTCGGCGCATGCGGCCTTGATGGGCTCGCCCGGACATCGCGCCAACATTCTCTCCGATCACTTCAACTCCGTCGGCATCGGCGTCGTGCGCACTGGCGACCTGGTTTACGTGACCGAAGACTTTGCCCACGTGCTGCCCTCATATTCCGACTTCGAGGCGGATGCCGTCGCCCAACAGTCGATCACCGACTTTGCCCGGGCGTTGGGTCTACCCATTCCAGTGCGAAAGGTGCGCACCCAATTGACGCGCATGGCCTGCGACATGGCGAAGCAGGACAAGCTCGACAGTTCTCAAACGCGCGATATTCCGGGAGTCACCGCCGCCGTCGCATGGACGGCCACCGACCTGCAGAAACTTCCTCCCGGCTTGCAGAAAATCCTGAGCCGGCCCCTGACCTCCCCGTATTCGTTGGGCGTGTGCTTCGCCACCAGCGCCAGCCAACCCGGTGGCGTGTACTGGCTGCTCTTCGTCACCTATTGAACGTGGCTGTAGCCAGCGCAACCAACCTCACGGCTGTGCTAACCTGCGGGCATCGATGAACCCTGCTTCGCAAGTCTACATTGGAACTGCGGGCTGGTCCTACAAGGACTGGGAAGGCATCGTTTACCCCGCGCAAATCAAGAAGTCTGAGCATCCCGTCGAGTTCATGGCGAAGTACTTCGACATGGTCGAGATCAATACTTCGTTCTACGGACACATCAAGCCCGAGTGGGGCAAATTGTGGTGTCGCAAAGCTCGCGCCGTGAATCCGGGTTTCCTCTTCACTGCCAAGCTCAACCGCGCATTTACCCATTCGCCAATCGCGGTGGTGGAGAGCACGTCGGTTGAAACAATCCAGATCGGTCCTGATGACGAACGCCTCGCCAAAGCCGGACTCGATTCCATCGCCTCGGAGAACATGCTGGGCGCGCTGCTCATGCAGTTCCCTATCTCGTTCAAGAACACTGATCGTAATCGCGACTACCTCGATGGATTGCTCGAGAAGTTCGGCCAGTATCCGCTCGTAGTTGAAGTCCGGCACAACGGATGGACCAACGAAGGGACCCTGCGCTACTTCGCGCAAAAGCACGTCGCCTTCTGCAACATCGACCAGCCGCTGCTGGGCAAAGCGGTCACGCCCAGCGCGCAAGTCACTTCTCCCATCGGCTACGTTCGCCTGCATGGACGCAACTACGAGCAGTGGTTCGACAGCGATTCGCGCAACGACCGCTACAACTATCTCTACACGCGTCCGGAATTGGAAAACTGGGAGAGACGCATCGAAGTCGTAGCCGAAAAAGCCCAGAAAACCTTCGTCGTCACCAACAATCACTTCGAGGGAAAAGCCGCCGTGAACGCGCTGCAGATCAAAAGCATGTTGACCGGCGGAAACGTTCCTGTTCCACCCACGCTACGAAGCCACTACTGGGAGCTGGGAGAGATTGCTGCGGTCGGGGAAAGTGAATAAGGCGTTACAACCCCATCCCACAACGTAGTACTCCGGCGCTTCGTCACCAGCAACTAGCCTTTCATCCACCTTTCGTGGCACTCACAATCAACCGGCAAAATTGGCACGGAACCTTTTCGCTCTCGTTCGTATAAGTACACAGATGCAGTACCGGTGAAGCCAAAAGCCAATCGGGACGCACAACCCACACAGAAGGAGAAAACCATGGACGCGAAATACAATTGGCTGATCGACAACGTCTCGGTCCGCGTCACCCTCAACACGGTGGCGTTTGCGCTCTGGATGGCCACCGCGGTCGCATTGCTCGAGTTTGCGACGAAGTTCTAACCCGAATTCGTCAGCCCTCCCCCAAAGGTCCGAAGTCGCGCGCAGAAACCGGCGCGCAAACAAAGCCCCGTTCTCTCGCAGGAAGGACGGGGCTTCGTTTTGTCCATTGACAGCCAGAGCGGGTACAGGCGATTCTTTTTATCCCGAGAGGAACCGCTAACAATGGGACAAGAACTACATTGCCGTGCAAAATTCAGCGGGAAGTGGGTTGAAGGCAAGGCCCTGCTGGAAACCAACGAAATCATTTTTCGCGGCGATCTGCGGCTGAAGATTCCCATTGCGGCGCTGGAATCAGTCACGGCTCGCGCTGGCGAACTGCACCTGAAGTGGTCCGGCCAATCCGCCGTGTTCGATTTGGGCGAGCAGGCGGAAAAGTGGGCGCACGCTATCCTTCATCCGAAGAGCGCGGCCGACAAGCTGGGCATCAAGCCCGGACTGACCGTCTCAGCTCTCCGCCTCGCCGACAACACCACCATGAACGAACTCCGCAAGTTGGTCGCATCTTTCGCAGATGACAAGCCGCTGAAAGATTCCGACATGATTTTCTTGGGAGCTACCACAGCGTCAGACCTGCGCGGTCTGAAGAAATTGCTATCATCGCTCGCCGCAAACGGAGCGCTTTGGGTGGTCTATCCCAAGGGCCGCAAAGACATCACGGAATTGCACGTGCTCGAAGCCGGTCGCGCCGCAGGTCTACTCGACATCAAGGTTGTTAGGTACTCCGCCACGCACACTGCTCTGAAGTTCGTACGCCCGAAAGACAAACGCTAGCCGAACACAGCAACGCCCACCGCGCTCGCGAAGCGAGACACGATGGGCATGATTCGATCGGGTGGAGCACTGCTTCAGCGGTGCATCTCAGCAGTAGTCACGACTTCGGCTTTAGCCGCTGAGGTGACTTGCCGTTACGCCTTCTTCGTGCGCACATCCACTTCGCGCAGACGGGCAGCCTTGCCGCGCAGTGCGCGCAGGTAGAACAGTTTGGCGCGGCGGACGTGTGCTGACCGCACCACTTCCACCTTGTCGATGACCTTCGCATTCAGCGGAAAGATACGCTCCACGCCGTGTCCAAAGCTCATCTTGCGCACGATAAAGCTGGGCTGCGATCCTTTGCTCTTCGCGATCACGAGACCCTCAAATATCTGGACGCGTTCCTTCTCGCCTTCCTTGATCTTGACGTGCACGCGAACAGTATCGCCCGCCTTGAACTGCGGCAAATCGGTGCGCTGCGCCTTGGCTAGCAAACGGTCAATAATCGGTGAGTTCGACATTTTTTCTTCTTCCTTCGTTGTGGCACGCCTCGCGGCGGCCTGAATCTTAAACTTTTCGGTGGCCCATATTTGCCATCCGTTGGCAAATTTGAGATCAACTACTCTCCACTCTCAATCTCTTTCAAAATCTTGCGATCTTCCTTGCTCAACTCCGCCCCGCGTAACAAGTCAGGACGGTTCGCCAGCGTCTTTTCCAGCGCCTTGCGTCTCCGCCAGCGCCTTATCTCATCGTGGTTCCCATTCACCAGCACTTCGGGAACCGGCATCCCGCGAAACTCCGCCGGACGCGTGTAATGCGGATAATCCAACAATCCGCCCGATCCACAGGTCGATGACGGCGGCTCATTCTCGCCCTGCAACGGCGCTTCACCTTGCTGCGTCGTGAACGACTCCTGTTGCGCCGACGCTGCGTTGCCCAGCGCTCCCGGAACCAGCCGCGACACCGTATCCACGATGATCGCCGCTCCCAGTTCTCCGCCGCTCAGCACAAAGTCTCCGACGGAAATCTCGCGGTCCGCCAGGTACTCGCCGACGCGCTCGTCCACGCCTTCGTAGCGCCCGCAGATCATCACTACCCGATCGCGCTGCTGCAACTCGTGCGCTACACTCTGCGTGAACATCTGCCCCTGCGGTGACAACAGCACCACCGTCTCACGCGCATCTTCGCGCAACCTCACCTCGCGCGGCGCGATATTCATTGCCTCCAGGCACTCGAAAATGGGCTCTGGTTTCAGCACCATTCCTTCGCCGCCGCCGAACGGACGGTCATCCACCGTGCGGTGCCTGTCGTGCGTGAACGCCCGCAGGTCGTGAATCGCAATCTCAATGAGCCCGGCCTCGCGCGCCCTGCGCACAATGCCGTAATCCAGCGGCCCGCGAAAAAAGTCCGGGAAAATCGTTAGAATCTCGAACTTCATTCCGGCCTCCCCGCTTCGCCTGGGCGATGGGGACCTCCAAAACCTACTTGTGCCCCTTGCGGCGCTCACCGGCTACCCGGCTTTGCTCCGCTTCCAGCTTCTGTCGGTGCTTCTCTTCGTCGTTCAACGGAGACTGCACTTCCAGCAGGCCTTCGGGCAACTCAAACTCAATCCGCCGCGCCGGCAAATCCGCGTTCTTCAAAAACGCTTCGGCGTACGGCACTAGAAACTCTCTCGCTCGCCGGTCTTCGTTCGAACCACCAGCAGCGGAGCTTCTCCCGCTCCAAACTGCACATCGGCGACCGAGCCAATCACCGACCCGCGATTCACGACCTCGCATCCGACCAGGTCACTCACGTACGCTTCGCCCGCTTCCAATTCGGCGCGCTGCTCGGCAGGAATCTGCAACTCCATCCCCGCCAGCCGCTCGGCGTCGCTGATGCTCTCCACGCCCGCGAACTTCAGCACCACGTGGCCCTTGTGGAACCAGTGCTCCTCGAGGTGCAACTCGCGTCGACTGCCGTCCTTGGCGAGCCCGGAAAGCTCGCGTCGCTCGGCAAAGCGCTCCGGAAAGCTCGTATGCAACTCGGCCGCAACTTCGCCGCGCCGGCCCTGCGGGCCCAGCACCCGAGCGATAGTGACGAACGCAGCTATTCGACGATCTCCAACTGGTAGCGCTTGCGCGTCTTCAACGCGGCCGCGCCCATGATGGTCCGCAAGCTGCGCGCCATGCGCCCTTGCCGCCCGATGATCTTGCCGACCTCTTCCTCGGCCACCACCAGCTCCACCACGATGTGGTCGCCCTCATCGAAGGCTTCCGCCTCGACTTCGTCCGGCGCGTCCACCAGCGCCTTCGCCAGGTGCGCCATCAAAGCGGGAATGTCCGCTGTCGTTGCCATCGTTCCGCTTCCCTTTCGCTTCTTACGAAGTCTCCAGTTACGAAGCTACGCTGCCGGTGTTTCCGCCGGAGCGGCTGCCGCTGTCGCCGCAGCCTTGTCCACCAGCTTCTTCACCCGGTCAGACAACTGGGCGCCCTTGCCGATCCAATAGGCAATCCGGTCGCTCTTCAGCAGCACGCTGGCCGGATTGGTGCGCGGGTTGTACGTCCCCACCACTTCCACCGAGCGGCCATCACGGGCGCGGTCTTTTTCAATGACAACAATGCGGTAATACGGTTGTTTGCGCGCACCACGGCGCGCGAGACGAATCATTAACACAGAAGGTGTTTCCTTTCCTGCAAATCAGGGTTCCGCGCACAAGCTCATGCGCCAAAGCCATTCAAATCAAAAGCTTGACTCAGGGAGCCGCAAGCGGCACAGCTTTTCCCTCAGGCGAGACGGATATGCCAGCGATAGCTCGCTCCACACCCCAAAACAAGTACCAGCCGGCACTCGTTGGACCCCCGCTGCTGGGGGCAAACATCAATTATCGCGTAACTTGCGCCTGATGGCAAGGCGTTTTCGATGGCCTGTCGCTCCCAGCTAAGAAACCGCGCTTGACGGGCATATCATAAAGGGCATGTCCCTATCGGCAATTCTCGACCGTCTCCGGCAACACGCAACCACTGATACCACCAGCCAGACCGACACCGTTCGCAAGATCGTCAAGGCGCTCGACGAACTCGAGCCCGCACGCGCCAAGTACATTGCTGCCTTCGCTTACATCCTCAGCCGCGTGGCCCGCGCCGACATGAACATCAGCGACGCCGAAACCAGAAAGATGGAGCAACTGGTCGTCGGCCTCAGTGGTCTCTCGGAAGACCAGGCGATTCTGGCCGTGCAAATCGCCAAAACCCAGGCCACGCTGTTCGGCGGCACCGAGAACTTCCTGGTCACCGACGAATTCAACCAGATCGCCACGCAAGAGCAGAAACTTTCGCTGCTCAATTGCCTGTTTGCCGTCGCGGCCGCCGACGAATCGATTTCCGGCGTGGAGGAGCGCGAGATCCGGTTGATTGCGAACGAATTGCAACTCACCCATTCGGATTTCATCAACACGCGCTTGGCCTATCGCCAATATCTCAGTTTGCTCAACGACGCGAGCTGAAACTCGACTACCCCCGCCGGCACCGTCTCGCCGCAAGCCGGAAACGATTCTTGCCCGCTACTACCTATTGCCTTCCAGCGCTCCGCCCTCCGGGCTGAATAGTCACATCCCAAACTGTGACCAATGACACAGAGGTTATTGTCTCCCTGGCACTTAGGATGTACTATGTCGGGTCTTACTAAAAACTGCAGACGGTTTTCTGCCGCTGGATATTTTTAGAAAGGCGGCATTTGCCTCAGCAAGCCCGGAGGTTTTTCGTCATGCGCCGTCTTTTCGTCTTCCTCTGGCCGCACCTGTCTGATCTTTGTTCTTTGCTGCGCCGCCCTCCACTCGATTCCAGCACGCGCCGCCGAACGTATTCCGCCGCCGTCTCCAGAAGATCTCGCCATGAAGAGCGAGCCCCTGGCCCCCTGAGCTCCCGCCATCATTCTCTACCGCCAGGTGGACCGCGACGACAACGGCACCACTTCCCACGAAGACAATTTCATTCGCATCAAAATCTTCAACGAAGAAGGCCGCGAGTACGCCAATGTCGAAATCCCCTTTGACAAGGCCGAAGCCAAAGTCATCAACGTAAAGGGGAGGACCATCCGCCCCGATGGTTCGGTGGTGGACTTCGACGGCAAGGTCTTCGAGAAGTCCCTGGTCAAGTCTAGGGGCCTGAAGTATCTGGCCAAGACGTTTACGCTCTCCAACGTCGAACCCGGATGCTTCATCGAGTACAGCTATTCCTCTGACTTCACCGAGCACTATATCTTCGACTCACATTGGATATTGAGCAAAGACCTTTTCACCAAGCATGCGGGCTTCTCGCTCAAGCCCTACAACGGCCCCGGCTCCCGCTACAACGTTCGCTGGATGTGGCAGGGTCTCCCGCCCGGCACCAACCCGCCCAAGGAGGGCGCCGATTCCGTCATCCGTCTCGATGCCCACAATATCCCGGCCTTCCAGACCGAAGACTTCATGCCTCCGGAGAACGAACTCAAGTCTCGCGTTGACTTCATTTACAGTGACGATCCAAACGAAAAAGAGCCCGAAACCCTCTGGAAGAGCGTCGGCAAGAAGCGCAATGCTGAGTTGGAGCACTTCATCGACAAGCGCAACGCCATGCAACAGGCAGTGTCGCAGATTGTCACCCCCCAGGACCCTCCCGAAGAAAAGTTGAAGAAGATTTATTACCGCGTACAGCAGTTGCGTAACACCTCCTACGAGGTCGCGAAAACCGAGCAGGAAGAGAAGCGTGAACAAAACAAGAAGACGCCCAATGTGGAAGACATCTGGACGCGCGGCTACGGCAACGGTGCGCAACTCACCTGGCTGTTCCTCGCCTTGGTCCGGGCGGCAGGCATGGAAGCCGACGGCGTCTTGGTCGCCAGCCGCGACTATTATTTCTTTAACCCCAAGAGTTCGATTGACAGTCACCGTCTCAATACCAATCTGGTCGTCGTCAAGTTAAACGGCAATGACGTCTTCTGTGACCCGGGAGCGAAGTTCATTCCCTACGGCCTGCTGCCCTGGTCCGAAACCGGCGTCGCCGGTCTGCGGCTCAACAAGGACGGCGGTACCTGGATTCAGGTTCCCTTGGCTCCCTCCTCCGCCTCCACCGTCGGCCGCAAGGCCAGCTTACTTCTCAATGAGAGTGGCGACCTCGAAGGCAAGCTCTCCATTACCTACACCGGCCTGGAAGCCGCACGTCGCCGCAACGAAGAGCGCAACGAAGACGACGCCGGACGCAAGAAATTCCTAGAAGACGCCGTCAAGAATTCCTTATCGATCGACAGCGATCCTACCCTCACGAACCAGCCGGACTGGAACGGTTCCGCCGCGCCTCTGGTCGCCGAATTCAACCTGAAAGTGACTGGATGGGCGTCCCCAACCGGCCGCCGCGTGCTGTTCCCCGTCGGCCTGTTCTCGGCCCAGGAACAGCATCTGTTCGATCACGCCGATCGAATCCATCCCGTTTACATGGAGTTTCCGTTCCAGCAGAACGACGACATTACCATCACGCTTCCTACCGGCTGGCAAATCGGCGCTCTCCCGCCCGCGCATCAGCAGGACCAGCATCTCATCACTTACTCACTGACCATGTCCAACGAGAGCGGCAGTCTGCGCCTCAAGCGAACCATGACAGTTGATTTCCTGCTCTTGGACAAGAAATACTACACGGCGCTCCGAACCTTCTTTCAGGGGGTGAAAACCAGCGATGACCAGCAAATCGTCTTACAGCCCGCCGCGACCTCAGCCGCCAAATAGCGCGCACCTGGCCCTTGCTTTGCTGGCGGCATCCCTCTGCCTGTTCGCCACCGTTCCCATGGCACATGCAGGAGACGCCCCCGCCCGGTTGCATGCGCTGGTCAACACACCTCTCCCCGCCCATGACGACAAAACCGATGCCGTCCTTCTGTACTCCGAAGACACCGTCACTGTCGTCTCCACCGACAAGATCAAGGAAAACGTCCGTGCCGCCTTCAAAATCTTTCGGCCCGACGGCCGTGAGTACGGCATCGTTGCCGTCCCGCTCAATGCCCATAAGAAAGTCACCAATCTCCACGGCTGGTGCATTCCGCAGCAGGGCAAAGACTACGAGGTCGGCGATAAGGATGCCCTGGAAGTCTCTCCCCGCGGCATCGAGTACGGCGAACTGATGACCGACGTGAAGTACAAATTGCTGGAGATTCCCGCGCGCGATCCCGGCAACGTCGTCGGCTACGAGTACGACACCGAAGAGCAGCCGATGCTCCTGCAGGATGCCTGGCGCTTTCAGAGCTCAGATCCCCGCCGTCGAGCAGCATTACTCGCTCTCACTGCCCTCCCAATGGGAGTACCGCGCCGTCTGGCTCAACCATTCCGAGGTCCAACCCACCGGGCCGTCCGGCAATCAGTGGCAATGGACGGTTCGCGACGTGCCCGGCATTCGCTGGGAAGCCGAGATGCCTCCCATGACCGGCGTCGCCGGGCAAATGATTGTCTCCTACTTCCCTCCCGGAGGCGCCGGACAGAAGGGCTTTTCCAACTGGCAGCAAATGGGCTTGTGGTATGTGAATCTGGTCCAGGGCCGCCGCGATCTCTCTCCCGATCTGAAGCAGGCGGTCCTCAATCTGACCTCATCCTCACCCACGCTTCTCAAGAAGATGCAGGCTGTCGCCAATTTCATGCAACACGACATCCGCTACGTTGCCATCGAGCTGGGCATCGGAGGCTGGCAGCCTCACCCCGCGCCCGAGGTTTACACCCACCGCTACGGAGACTGCAAAGACAAGGCCACCCTGATGTCGGCCATGCTGCACGAGGTCGGAGTTGACTCCTATTACGTCATCATCAATACCCACCGCGGCGCCGTCACCGCTTCCACCGCCGCCCACGCCGATGGATTCAATCACGCCATTCTCGCCATCAAACTGCCCAACGGGCTCGACGATCCGTCGCTCATCGCCGTTCGCAACGACCCCAAGTACGGCAGGCTCCTGTTTTTCGATCCGACCAATTCCCTCACTCCCTTCGGCCAGATCTCCGGTTACCTGCAGGCGAACTACGGCCTGCTGGTCACGGCCGACGGCGGCGAATTGGTCGAGCTGCCCGAGCAGCCGCCAGCGATGAACGGCATCCAGCGCACCGCCAAGCTCACTCTCGATCCCGCCGGCACTCTGCAGGGCGAAGTTCACGAGCTCCGCGTCGGCGACCGCGCACGCTCCGAACGCCGCGCCATGCTCTCGACCACCAACAGCCGCGACCAGATCAAGCCCATTGAAGCCCTGCTGGCCAACTCACTGCCCACGTTTCACATCCTCAAAGCCAGCATGACGAACCTTGAGCACAGTGACCTGCCTTTCGGCTTCAACTACTCCTTTGAAGCCCCGCACTATACCAGGACCGCCGGCGACCTCCTGCTTGTGCGCCCTCGCGTCCTCGGGACAAAGGCGGAGGGATTTCTCGAAACCAAAGAGCCCCGCAAGTTTCCCGTCGAATTCCCCGGCCCCGCGCTCGACACCGATTCCTTTGAAATCACCCTTCCGGCCGGGTACGTCGTCGACGAGTTGCCCGAGCCGGTCAACGCCGACTACAGCTTCGGCAGCTACCATTCCAAGACCGAAGTGACCGGCCCTGTAATCCGTTACACTCGCAGCTTCGAAATCAAGCAACTCAGCGTGCCCGCCAGCAATGTTGAGGAGTTGAAGAAGTTCAACCGCATCATCGCGGGCGACGAGCGCAGCCTCGTCGTTCTCAAACCAGCTCCCAAATAAAAATCCCGGCCTCGGGGGCCACGATTGCCTGCCGTTGGTAACCGCCGGTGGCAGAGGAATCCGACGATCAACAGCGCAAAGTGGCCCTACAGCAAATTCAATTCATAGCTCATGGGAATCACAATGTCCTTCGCGCCTGAGAACCGTTGCGCGCGCTCGATCGCCACCGCTCCCTGCGGACCCACCTTCGCCAGCAACTCTTCGAAGGTCGCGAATCGCTGTTCTGCCTGAAGCATTTCCCGCCGCCGGATCCCGAAGCGCTCCATGACTGCCGAGCTGTGCGCGACTTTGTCTTCCTCCGCGCCGTAGTAAATCCACTCCGAACCCGCCGAGTGGTCATACACCACGATGTCCGGCGCCAGCGATTTGGCATGACGCAACGCCTGCTCGGGATCGTCCATCTCGTGCAGGCAAAACTCGAAGTACACAGCATCCCCGGGGCGCGTGACCTGGATGAAATCGGCGCCCACGACCTCCACCGAATCCTTTAACCCGTCGGCCTCCACGCTTGCCATCAGCGCCCGCAGCGCCGCCACGTCCCTGTCGATGGCGATCAGCTTCCTGGTACCCGCCGATGCGTCCAGTAACTGCCGGCCGGCAGCGCCAATAAAGAGGACTTCTTTGCCGGCGAAATCGTAAAACCGGCAGAGCTGTTCCGAAAGCTTCGCGTAATCCGTCGCCAAATCTGACTCCTCTTACTACGGCGCAAGCGGGGCGTACGATCCACTTTCCACCGGCGCCTACTTCCCGCACCAACACTGCTTGTAGGTCTCCACGCTCAGCCCCTCCACCGCGCAATACAGCGCACGCACAATCGGCTTCTCGCCCTCCAGCGCCGGGCCTGACACCGCGTACAATTTCAGCCAGTTTGCGCGAATCTGCTCATCAGCAACCACCTCGTCATACACCCGACTCAGGCTCGCAGCGTCCAACTGCCGCGTCTTCCACTGCTTCGTGAACTGGTACTCCTGCTTCCACTGCCCCTTCGTTTTCGCGCTCGCGCTCGGCAAGTTGGTCAGGTAATAAGTGGACTGGTCCGTCACCGTTCCGTCACCCTTGTAACGCACCACGCGAAATCCCGGATTCTGCGAATACACCGGAGAAATGGCGGGGTCCATCAGAACGAATTCATCGCCCGTGATCCGAAAATCATCTGAGTGCGTGTGCGCCGCAAACGCGGCAACTACTGTACTGTGATACTTCGCCAGCAGCGCATCGAACTGCGCCGTCCACTCCACTTTCCACATGGGCACAATCGACTGGGAGCATGTCGCGTTACCATCGGTAGTGCCACCAGACGCCGGTCCCTTCCGTTTCATTGCCGAAGCGTATCCATCAATGCCCGGCGGAATGTGGAACAGCAGCCACACATTCTGGTGCGCTTGTGCGGCCGCCGCCAACTCATGATCGAGCCAGGCCATCAGGTCTGCAGCCGCTGTCGAAGGCACGGGCTTGCAACCCTGCGCGGAACTCAGCGCCTGGTAATTCTGCGACCAGAAGATACTGTTCAGCGAAATCACACGCACGCCGGCAATCGTGGGATGCGGCACGTTGAAACTTCCCAGCGCCTTCCAACTCGTTGCAAACTCGTCGTCGCCGCCCGCCAGTTCCCTTGCGACCTGCTCCGTATTGTTCAGGAAGTCGCCGCTCGCCTCGATGGTGTAGTCTCCGCAATCGTTGTCGTTGTTGCCGGGAGTGATAAAGATCTTCGTTCCCGGAAACTTGCGTTGCAGCTCCAGCGCCAGAAACTCGACGGTCTTCAGTACGAACGAGCGGTACCGCTGCGGGTCGCTATCGTGGGTCGCATTTTGGAACGTCGCCGGAAACTCGTGCGCCAGAAGGTCTCCCGTCACCATTACGAACGCCGGGTGGCGAATCGTTCTGGGAAATTGTTCCAGCGCCGACTTCAGCAGCCACCAGTTCGTGTCGGACTTGTACTGGCTGAACGTGTTCGGTGAGGTGCGATTCAGGATCGTCTCCCACTGCGCCGGCGGTGCTTTTTCCAAATTGCTCACTAACAAGGAATCCGCCATCGGATTGAAGTGAATGTCCGAAATCCAGAGGAACCTTGAGTCCGCACGAGCGTAGCTGCCTGATATGAGAGCAAAGACCGCAATCGCCAGAATTGCCCGCCGCCGCATCTGCCGCATTTGACACCCCAAGGTTGAAGTGCGCCGATTATAGACGGGTCTGATTTTCGTGGCGTGGCTTCTTTTGTTTTCATGGGGTTAGCGGAAAATTGCTCGTAAGTTATTACTTCATTTGGTTTTATACGTATCCATGTGTGGGCGTAGGAGTTAGCGGCGCGTATCAAGCACGGTGGGGGCTCGCAAGTTCTGGTTTCCGTGCGCTGATGCGAGCGGCCCACTCGATCTCCGTCGCCTGCTGTTCGGATTGATCTCGGTTGGTGCATTTCGAGTTTTGCATTGCCTTTCTTGAACGTAGCAAGGCGCTGGCGGGGCGAAGCCCGCCTCTGCGATGCCGTTCCTACAGGAATCGGGCACGAACATCACGATCCGAAGCCTAGGACTCTCACATCGCATCGGTGCCGCCGCTACGCGGCTCGACGATCCTCCTCAAGTTGACCGCGGGCTTACGCCCACGGCTAACTCCAGGGGTACAAACCGGGCAGATACTTTACAGATCAGACCGGGGACATAGTTTACACCTGGGTCCGTTCACGAAGGCGTGTAGAACAAGGCATGCCTTGGAAAGTGAGCGGAGTGGTGGAGAAACGCAAACAGTTTCTGGCGGAGTATGCGTCAGGAGAGAGGACGATGAGGGAGTTGTGCGGTATGTACGGGATCTCGCGGCCGACCGGGTATGCGGTGTTGCGGCGCTTCCAGGAGCAGGGCGAGACGGGACTGCAAGAGCGGAGTCGGGCGGCGCTGCGGCATCCCAACCAGACGGCGGCGGAGATTGAGGAGGCGGTGCTGGAGCTGCGGCGGGAGCACATGACTTGGGGACCGCGCAAGCTGAAGTGGGTGCTGGAGCGGGAGTGTCCGCAAGTGGAGTGGCCGGCGGCGAGCACGATAGGAGCGCTGCTGGACCGGGAAGGTCTGACGCGGCATCGCAAAAAACGGCGCAAGGTGGCGCCGTATAGCGAGCCGCTGGCGGCAGCGACGGAGCCCAACCGCGTCTGGTGCGCCGATTTTAAAGGCTGGTTTCGGACTCAGGATGGCGAGCGTATCGATCCGCTGACCATCACGGACGCGCACAGCCGTTACCTGATCCGCTGTCAGGCGGTGGAGATGACGGACACGGCGCGGGTGCAGGCGATCTTCGAAGCGGCGTTTCGCGAATGCGGAATGCCTTGGGCGATGCGCACCGACAACGGGCCGCCATTCGCCTCGCGGGCGATCGCCGGGCTGTCGCGGCTGGCGGTGTGGTGCCTGAAGCTGGGGATTGTGCCGGAGCGGATCGAGGCGGGACATCCGGAGCAGAACGGGCGGCACGAGCGCATGCATCGCACGCTGAAGGCGGAGACGGCGTCGCCGGCCGCGGCCAACCGGCGGGCGCAGCAGCGCAGCTTCGACCGCTTCCGGCAAGAGTACAACCAGCAGCGGCCGCACGAGGCGTTGGGCATGCAGACGCCGGCCGCGGTGTACGTGCCGTCGCTGCGGGAGTATCCGGCGCGAGTGCGGGAGCCGGAGTACGACAGCGCGCTGTTGGTGCGGCGGGTGGACTGCACCGGGCACATCTCGTGGAAACATGTGAGCGTGTTCTTAAGTGATGTACTGACGGGCGAGCGGGTAGGGTTGCTGCCGGTCGATGAACGTCATTACGAGGTGTACTTCGGGAGCACTCCGCTGGCGCGCTTTGATAGCCATCAGCTGCGGATGGAGCGCCTGCCGAGTGCAAAACGCGAGCGGCGAAAAAACTGCGGAGGAAATGTGGAAATCTCAAACAGCGAGATTCCCACATTCCCTCCGCACGACTACTACGAAGGGAATGAAGGACAACCAGAACGGACGAAAGTGTAAAGCATGTCCCCGGTCTGCAATGTAAAGAATGTGCCCGGCTGGACAACAAAATTCCGCCGCTGCGCGGTTGCCTCAGTCGTGATATCGAGAGTGAGTTTCCACCATGTTTTCGCAAACGGGGTTCTCACACAGACTCTCAAGTCCTGGGCCAAGCTCTTTCGCCCCTCCGGGGCTGGCAGGGGCGAGCGGCACGGTTTTTGTTCAGGCGATTTGGACCTCCTTGCCGGCGAGGTAGGCGTCGATTTCGCGGTCGGATGCGGCGACCTTTTTCATGCTTTCGGCGACGGCGGTGTCGAAGTCGAGAGCTTGCGGAGCAGGCGGAGCGATGCCGGCCTCGGCGAGTTTGCGCTCGGCCAGACGCTCGGCGGCGCGCTTGAGGTTGAGACGCATGGCAATGTCGGCATAGCGCTTGCGATTGGTGCGCAATTCGCGACGGGCGCGATTGCGCTCCAGTTGGCGGAGGCGCGCTGCGGCGGCGTCGGGCCCCCGGGTGTTGGAAATCTCGCGGAGTTCCAGGAATTCCGGAGAGATGGGGGAGTCGGGGCGGAAATCCAAGTCGTCGGTTGTCAGTTGTCGGTTGTCAGGAAATGCAGGTCCCTCGACTCCGGCCGCCGAAGCGGCGGCCTTCGCTCGGGATGACAAATCAGGATCATGTTCTGGTGGGAAGGCAACTTCGGGTGGAGTGTCGAGGTCGAGATCGCGCGGGAGGCCGTACTCTTTCGCAATGTCAACTTCGACGGGCTGGTCGGAGTGGTAGAGATTGGTTTGCCATTTGTCCGGGTGGCGCAAGTTCAGTGAAGCAAGGCGCAGGACGGAAAGGAGCGCGTGTGCGCGCTTAGGGTCGATCATGTCGGCGGCAAGAGCCTCGGCGAGTTGCGAGAGGGCCGATTGCACGGAGTACATGTCTTGGAGCGGGCCGAGGCGGAGGTCGAAGCGCTCGGCGCGGGCCCGGACCTGGGCGATGCGCAGTTGTCGCGCGCGGTAGTGAAGGTGGAAAACGCAATACTTTTGATTCGTGGCGGCCACGGAGTTGCAGATGGCGCCGGTATCGTGAATGTGAGAACAGGTACGAAGTGGTTGAGACATGAGTGCTCCTGTGAGGCGGGTAGCTGGTGACTGGTAAAACGCTTTTCGCTATTCGCTTGTCGTCTTGTGCACCAGGCATGCAGAGCTACCCGCGCGAAAAATTGTCGAGAACGATCGCGGTTCGGCGAAAGGTCTCCAGTTTTAAGGGTGGGGAAGGCGGAAACGAGAAGCAAGAAAATTCGCGAGGTGCAAGTTACGAAGGTAACCATTCCCGAAATGGGAATGGGAGGCAGTAGCCAGTTGCCAGTTGCCGGTTCGGAATGGGTGGACCGCGGATTTACTAAGACGCCCCCTGTTCCATTAAGGAAATCCGCCACTTTATTCGCTAGTTTCTTGCGCTGCGGCTCTTGGGCGGAACTATACTTGACGCGCTCGCCGAATAGTAATCGTGAAACAGACAAGTCCGCGCTTCGTTCTTTCGCCTAACAAGCCGGGAAATATCCCGGCAGGAGGAATAATGATGAAGAAATTGTTATTTGCTTTTGCATTAGCGGCGCTGATGGTCACATCGGCGTTCGCGGGAGAAGTATTGCAGAACGGCGGGTTTGAATCGGGTGCGCTCGCGCCCTGGTACACCGCTCGCACCCAGTATTGTGTTGGCACTTGCGTTCCGTGGGACGTCACGAACGCTTTTTCCCATTCGGGTCTCTATAGCGCCGTGGATGTAGGTAACCTTGAACTGCGGCAGGACTTCAGTCCAACCCCGGGCTCCTGGATCACCAATGTTTCGTTCTGGGTTTACGGAGCAGGAGCGAATGCCGTTGACTTCTTCTATTCTGACGGTTCCGATCAGGAATTCGTCGCATTCCCGGCAGCGGGGGTCTGGTCGTACGTGGACGTTACCAGCGATGTAGACGCTTCCAGGATCCTGACCGGATTCTCGATCTGGGGCACGGATCCGAGCTTCACGACTTACGTTGACGACGCCAGCATCACTGCGGTTCCTGAGCCGGGCACGTTAGTAATGTTGGGCTCCGGAATCATCGGCCTTGCCGGCGTTTTGCGTCGCAAGATTAATCTGTAATTGGATTTTGTTCTTCTGATACGCCGGGGAGATGGTCCCCGGCTTTCTTCTGCCCGTTCAACGTGCCGTACTTTTGGTCACTTTAGACCGACGCCGGGTGCCCACCCTTATCGCCGTCTTTTGGCGATAGGGTGGGAACGAGGTAAGAATCACCCTTAAGATCCGGGCTCCCGGTTCACAAGAAGGCGATTTATCTTTACATGGATGGGCACGGATAGGACAGGGGAAAAGGCAACATCCACACAGAGACGCGGAGGCACTGAGGAAAGTTCGGCAATAGGCAAGGGCAACCGCGGAGCGGAGCGTTAGAACTGGCGAAGGGTTGTGCGTGATAACGTCCAGGATGTGGATGCTGCGGAAAGAGTCGAAAAGCAGATCCCCCGCCAACTAAAGCTGGTGAGGGAGGACAAGATAATCGAGGACTTATCGGCACGACTGAAGACGCTGCTGAAAAAGTCAGAAAAGCAGATCCCCCGCCGACTAAAGAGGCTGCTGAAAAAAGAGTCAACCGAGTAAACTCGGCTATTTGTCGAACCAAGAGTCAATAGCTTACGGGCCAAGATTGGGTCGAAAACGCCCCAAAATTACTACCTTGGTTCTTTTTTCAGCAGCCTCTAAAGTCGACGAGGGATGACAATCATAAAAGAATGATGCGCCTTACCCAACTCTCGCTTTTCGTGCTGTGTGCGCTGATGCTCTCGTGTCCTCTTGCATCGGAGGACACGGCGCGGATCTATCTCTATTCGCCGTGGGACTCTGGGCAGGATTCCTGGCTGCTAATCTCCTATGACGGAGTACGGGTCGCCAATCTGCGCGCCGGGAAGTTCTTCGCCATTCATGCATCGCCGGGAGAGCACCGCCTCGTCGCCGGTCAGGGTGTTCCGATCAGTATCGAGGTCCATCCCGGAGAAGACCGATTTGTTCGTCTCGACCAAGCCATCACTCTCACGCAATCCGGGGAAACGATGATTCCGGTTTTGACTCTCGAATCTCCAGACGAGGCCCGGCACGTAGTCGCTCAGCTCGTTTATGTTCGTCCGTCGAAAATCTATTCCACCTTGGTCGATAAGCAGGACCCTACCTTGCAGTGGTCTCCTTCGCTGCAACCGCGAACATCTCATGCGCAGTGAGCATCCCTCAGTGCAGGCGTGCCCCGTGGCAGGTGTTGCTTCTGCTTCCTCCTAATTCCCAGTTCGAAGCCCAGCCTGCGGTACTCTGTGTTTATGTTCCGACTGCTCTGCATCACGGCTCATCCTGACGACGAAGCGGGAGCCTTTGGCGGAACCCTGGCGCTCTATGCCGACCGCGGGGTCGAAGTGTCGGTCGTGTGCCTCACCGCCGGAACCGCCGCCAAGAATCGCGGCACCGCCCGAACAGACGAAGAGCTGGCCGCGTTGCGCACAGCAGAATTTCAAGCGTCCTGCGAATTCCTGGGAGTCAAGCACGGCGAAGTGCTGTCGTATCCCGACAGCAAACTCGATCGCGCGGACTTTTACGAAGTCGTCGGAGAACTGGTCGCCCGGATTCGCAGGCTTCGCCCCCACGTGGTGCTGACCTTCGGCCAGGACGGCGGGCTCACCGGGCATCCTGACCACGCCATGGCTGGAACCTTTGCTACCCAGGCATTTCACTGGGCGGGGCGCCCCGACCGCTACCCGGAGCAAATTGCGTCGGGAATGCGAGAGCACGCGGCGCAGAAACTGTATTACGCAACGGCCAATTTCAAATTGCCGGATCGAATGCCGACTTCGCCGGCGACTGTTACGGCGCGAGTCGAAGTCGGCGCAGAAAGATTTGAGCGCAAGAACGAGGCGTTCATGAAGCATCAAACGCAACAGCCGTTGTTTGTGCGGGTACGCAAGAACCTTGGCAAAATGCCGACGTGCGAAATGTTTCATCTGGCGGCGACGCGGGAACCGCAGGAGGCAAAGTGGGAGACGGATTTGTTTGAGGGGGTGGGGGAGTAGCTGTTAGCATGTAAGCTGTAGGTTTCACTCACACTTTCCAGCGAAAGGATGCAGAGTGAAAAGGACTGTCGATCCCACCCTTTCCCAAAAGACGGGAAAGGATGGGGCACCCAGATATTTGTCGGATCCCAGATTGTTGGCGGAACGGACGAAAAGCAGATCCCGCGGTCGACCACGGCGACCGAGGGATGACAAAACAAGATACTGTAAGAGAAGGACGTTACAGGTTGAATTCTTCCTGGTAATCACGCCAGATTCCGCCCTGATAAATCACGCGAACCGGAACATCGTTGGCGTGCTTGGCGGTTTTCACCCACAACCAGGCCTGCTGCATTTCGTTGGGATGGAAGTAGTGGGTTTCGGCGGTAAACAGAAGCGTTCCGCCGACGAAGGTCGAAACGACTTCTTCCCACGGTTTCGCGCCAACCAGCGCGACGCGCGCGATGTGGTCGGAATACTTGTGCAGGAAGCGCAACTCTTCCCAGCGCGCTGCGAGGTCGATACTGTCCATCTCGGTGACGTCGGCCAGCAGACCCAGCGGACGGTTCTTGCGTTCCGCGATGGCGAACTCAAGCTGCGGCTCAAAGGCCTTGATGTCCTCTGCCGTCACTTTGCCGGTGACCTTGAAGCCAAACGCCCAGCCGCCGGTTTCCTTCAGTCTCTCAATCATGCGAACAATTCCCCTTGGTGTGCTGCCAGTCGTAACGATCCGAATGTTCGAGAATATCAGGGGTGGTTGCCAGTTGCCAGTCGCCAGTCGCCGGTTGTCAGTCGAGCAAAGGCCGTTCAGCACGGTTGATTGATATCATGGCGACGTGAGCAATCAGCGCGAACGCGGCAAGTTCATCACCTTCGAAGGCCTTGACGGGTGCGGCAAATCCACGCAGTTGGAGAAGCTGGCAGCAGTGTTGCGCGCCGAAGGCATCGAGGTGCTGACCACGCGCGAACCCGGCGGAACCGAGATTGGCGAGCGCATCCGCGCGGTATTGCTGGACTCGCGCACGTTGGGCCTCGATCCGATGGCGGAAATGGCGCTGATGTTTGCCTCGCGAGCCCAGCAGCTCGCACAAGTAATTTTGCCTGCCCTGGAGAGCGGCAAGTGGGTGCTGTGCGACCGCTTTACCGACTCCACCGAAGCGTATCAAGGGGGAGGACGAAAGCTGGGCAGCGACGCGGTATTGCAGCTCCACAAAGTATTGTGCCGCGGCATGTGGCCTGATCTCACCATACTGATGGACTCGGACGTAGAGCACAGCGTGCAGCGGGCGCGGCGCCGCAACAAGGTCGCGACCGACGGCTCGCAACCTGACGAGAACCGCTTCGAGCAGGAAAGCCACGCGTTCTTTACCCGGGTGCAGGAGGGGTTCCGGGCCATCGCGTCGCGCGAGCCGAAAAGAGTGGCGGTGGTTGATGCACGGCGCCCGGCCGAGGTGGTGCATCCGGAGATCGTGAGGGTGGTGCGAGAGAGGCTGTTGGGCCGAAATGCAGGTCCCTCGACTCCGCGCCCTACGGGCGCTTCGCTCGGGATGACAAAGCAAATGAGTGAAGCGGGCGAGGGATGACAATACAAAGAAGGAATGATGCCGTTCGCTGACTTCCAGGGCAATCCGGACGTTGTGCTGACCGTGCGCGAAATGCTGGCGCGCGGCCATTTTCCCGCATTCCGTGATTCTGTCGGGTCCGCAAGGTTCGGGAAAGTACACGCTGGCGCAGATGGTTGCCAAAGCCATGAACTGTCTGCAGCAGCCGGAGACAGACGGGCTGCCCGACTTCTGCGGGACGTGCGCCAATTGCGCGCGTATCGGCGACGCTGACGCGCTGGAAGAGCGCTTTGCCGAAGCGGTCGAGGCCCGCGAGAACCTGCGCGATGCCGACAAGCGCGAGACGCGAATCCTGGTGCAGACACATCCCGATGTCACGGTCATTCCGCCCGACCCGCCGCAGATGCTGGTGAAAGTGGATCAAGTGCGCCACATCATCCGCGAGATCTACTACCGTCCTTCGGAAGGCCGGCACCGCGTGTACATCTTCAGCGACGCCGACTTTATGAAGGAGGCGGCGAATTCCCTGCTGAAGATCCTCGAAGAACCACCGGATTTCGCGACGATCTTCCTGTTGACGGACAATCCGTCGGCGTTGCTGCCGACAATCCGGTCGCGCTGCATGCAGCTCAGACTTTCGGCACTTCCGACGGAAGCAGTCGAAGAATACCTGGCGAAAAACCGACCGGAACTCAAGCCCAAGGAACGCGCGCTGGTGGCGCGGCTTTGCGGCGGCGGATTGGGACGGGCCAAGAGTTTCGACCTCGCGCAGTATCTGGCGGCAAGGCAGGATGCGCTTGCCCTGCTTGGTCCTGCGCTCGGGGAGAAAGAACACAGCGACCTGTTCCGGGTGACCGATTCGTATCGCGCCGGCGCCGATGGCAAAGCAAAACTCGACCAGACGATTCGCACGCTGTACTCGCTGTTCGAGGACATGCTGTTCCTGAAGTCGGGGACGCCGGAGTTGGTCCGGAACACCGATATCGAGGGCCAACTCCACAAAATGGCAGAGCAGGTGGAGTTTGCGTGGCTGGTGGAAGCGGCGAACGGGCTGGGCGAATTGGAGAGCGGCATGCGCCGCAACCTATTGCGAACGCTGGCCTTGGATGCCTTTTCGGCCTCGCTGGAGCGATAGTTGCAGTTCTGCGCAATTTTGTGACACAACTCATTGTTTTGGCGGAGCGGCTGTGGTAGGGTATCGCCAAGTTCACACCTGAGGACGTCCTGGAAATTCCACATCCGGAGTCAAGCCAGACCGAAATCTGAAGCAGGCGGCTGGTGGCTGCAATGGCAAGGCTGGTGTGTAAGTTGGAGGAGTAAGCGCCATGAAAGATTCCCTAGATTCCCCTGTAATTAGCCGCGGTAATGAGGCTGACGCGTATGCCAACCGGCGGCTGATTCGTCCCACGTTGCGTCGTACGGAAGCTCCCCGCCCCGAAAATGGGGACCGCCACCGTGCCGAGCGCCCGTCCCCAGCAAATGGGAAGAAGCTCGCGCCGCCGGAGCAGACCCACGCGGAAAATTTTTATTATCAGAAACAGATGCAGTCCAAGACGCCGATGGTCCTGGTGCTGCAAGACGATGAAGAGGTGCACGGCGTCATCGAGTGGTACGACAAGTATTGCCTGAAGGTAAACCGCGAAGGCGAGCCGAATCTGCTGATCTACAAGCCCAGCATTAAGTACATGTACAAGGAAAGCGAAGAGACGGAAGGAAAGTAGCCGTCCGGTCAGGTCTTTCGTGAGATGTGAAAAGCCGCGCCTCGATGGCGCGGTTTTTGCTTGCCCGTACGCTTAGCGTTAGTGTACGTTTGTACATACGATGAATGAATTGGGGTTCGAGTGGGATCCCGTCAAATCGGCTGCAAACTTTGCCAAACACGGAGTGCTTTTGCCGATGCCGTGGCTGTCTTTCAAGACGCACTGGCGTTGACGATGGAAGACCAGTTCGCCGAGAAAGAAATACGCTGGATCGCGCTTGGAACGGATGCAAACGGACGTCTTCTGCTCGTTGTCTACAGTTGGCGAGATAACAGGATTCGAATTATCTCGGCGAGACCGGCGACGAAGCGCGAACGCAGGCAATACGAGGAAGAGAGATGAGACGAGAATACGATTTCAGTAAAGCAAAGCGAGGGCCAGTTGTCCCTTTGCCCAAGGGCAAAACCAGAATCACGATCCGGTTGGACGACGACATCCTGAACTGGTTCCGGGAACAAGTGGAGCGTGCCGGAGGAGGCAATTACCAGACACTCATGAACGACGCCTTGCAGGAACACATCCGGCGCGCGAAAGAGCCTTTGGAGACCACGTTGCGGCGGGTGATTCGGGAAGAACTCACGCGGGCGAGTTAAGCGGGGTCATGGGCAATTCGCGAGCCTGGTAGTGCCGGTCAAGGCCATTTGATGGTGAGGGCGTAGATTTCCTGCGTGCCGATGTCGCGCGTGAAGACCGGGGAGCCGTCGGGTGCGACAGAGCTCGAATAAGGAACTCGCCGCATATCTTTCCAGCCAGGGATTTCTTCGTGAGAAACCTCCATTGGCAGATAGGTAAGGCTCGAGTACTGCTAACCGTAAGGTAAGGGAAGCCCTCAAAGATACTCGTGGCATTCGCCAGCGAGACTCGGGCCGTGAGCGATGAAAGGACGACCTGAAACGGGCCACTAATTGAGCTGCCGCTCATGTTCTTGATTGTTAGTGTCCCATCGAAGGTCTTGTTCACCCTGCTGTAAACCAGCCCCGATGCAGTTGCTGAAATCTGAGTCCTATTTCTCTTGCAACGTCAGCGCGTAGACGTCGGTGGTCGATACGTCGCGAAGCATCAGAGGTGCGTCGGTGGGATCCAGCCCAAGCCACACGGCAAATGTGCCGGTAAAGAGAAAGCCTTTCAAATCGACAACTACCTTCGCTTCCCCGCCCGCCGCCGGTATGCGAAGGATGGCAGGGTCGTGCGCAAATCTCAACAAGTAGAGATAGCGGCTATCGCCCGACCACCTCTCAAAAGCAAAGAGGCTTTTGTCATACAGCGTTGACCAGCGCTGCGTCTTTATATCGAAGATATACAGCGTGGTAAAGTCAGTGGAGTCGGCGTTTATGAATTGACCATCGGGAGACCAGTGGGGCCAGAACTTACCATCCGATCCCGGAAGAGTGGTGATCTGATGGCTGGCCAGGTCGAGGATACGTATGTAGCTCTCGCGACTCCCAAACATTCCCGTGGCAAAAGCAATCTTGCGCCCGTCCGGCGACCAGTTCGGATTTGACTCCTGCCCGCTGTCCTCGGGAAGAAGGCGCTGCGGGCTGCCACGCTGGGAGGGAACGACCCAGGCTTGCTCGCTCCCTTCGGGAGATGGAGCCATGAAAGCGATCTGGCTTCCGTCCGGTGACCATGCGACTGATCGCGGCTGCAAAGGAGGACTGGTCAGTTGAACGCGGTTGCTTCCGTCCCGGTTTGCTCTCCACAGAATTCCATCCGGGTAAGAGACATACGCCACCGACTGGCCGTCTTTGGAGAAGGCCACCAAATCGGCGGAGATGCCGCCCAGAAAGGGCTGAAACTGATTGGATTTCGGGTCGAGACGAACCAGTTCGCCCCTCCTTGTCGAACCGGTGGCGAAGATTTTCTTCCCGTCCTTGCTGAAAACCGGTGGGCTCCATTCAGTTGGACCAAAGGTCAATCGAATCGGGTCTTTGGCCGGGCGCCGAAAAAGTCCGCGCCGCTCATCGAGAGCGTAGATTTGGCCTTCGGGGTATTTTCCGGATCCGAGAGGCCCGGCGAGAAAGACGAAGAATCCTCCATCAGGGGACCAGCGGCCGCAACACTTCTGCTCGGAGGGATGCCAACCCGGGAGCAACTGGTGAAGGTTGGACCCGCTGGACGTTATCTCCCAAAGGGATCGAAGGTCTCTGGAAAATCGAATGGTGCTACCGTCAGGGGACCAATTTAGTGGGAATGCAGCACCTCCCACTGAAGCAAGCTTGCGGGTACCAGTGCCGTCGCTGTTAATGATGTCGATGTCGCCGTCGGACGTGGAATATGCCACATGTTTCCCGTCCGGAGACCAGTTGCCGCCTGCTGGCCTGGCGTCAGCCAGGTAACGATGTGCGCCGCCCACAACCTGAACCGTGTAGAGCGGTAGTGAGGGCTTATCGGCCATGAAGGACTGAACGAGCAAGGTTGATCCGTCAGGCGAGACGTCAAGCAAAAACGGACTCGGCAGTGTGATGGAGGGAACCGTCTCGATCTCGCCGCCGGAGACAGCAACCTGGTACATAGAAAACACGCTCGACAGATAAAGCCTGCTACCGTCAGTTCCCGCGACCACTTCCGCATGGCCGTTATGGGTGAGCTGGGTGTACTCCGAGATTCGCAGCGGAGCGGCCGCGTTCCGGTTTCCGATCTCGAACCAGGCCACGGCCACCAGCGAAATCACCGCAATCAAGGCGATCGACCATACGAGCGTTCTTCCCGGCGAGCGGCGAAACGGCGCCTGCGTGGCTACTGCCGGCGATGCGCCCGAATGCGATGGCGCCTCGAGTGCGAAGGCCAGATCAGACGCCGAGTGAAAGCGCTGTTCGGGATTCTTCTCCAGGCAGCGACTTACAACACGCTGCAGGTCCGGCGGGATGTTTGCCCCGGTCTGCGAGATCGCGGGCGGGTCATCGTTGAGGATGGCGGTCATCGTCTCGGGTGATGTCGGTTTCTTGAACGCCCGCTTGCCGGTCAACATCTCGTAGAAGATTGCGCCGAAGGCGAAGATGTCGGCACGATGATCGACGGTCTGGCCGCGCACCTGCTCCGGCGACATGTAGCCGGCGGTGCCCAGCACGTGTCCCGGGTTGGTTTGCTGCTGAAAGCTCTCGGTGGGACCGTCAGAACTTGCGGACTTTGCTGGATTGAGTTTGGCCAAACCGAAGTCGAGGATTTTGACGCGCCCGTCTTTGGTTACAAAGATGTTTTCGGGCTTGAGGTCGCGGTGAACGATTCCGGCATCGTGAGCGGCGGCCAGGCCGCGGGCAATGTCGCCGCCCGCATCGATTGCTTCGCGCAGGCGCATGGGGCCGTGGCGCAGGCGCTCGCGCAGCGTTTCGCCGTGAAGCAACTCAGTCACGATGTAAGGCGAGCCGCTGTATTGGCCGACGTGAAAGATAGAAACAATGTTGGGATGATTCAGCGCGGCTGCGGCCTGGGCCTCCTGCTCGAAGCGATGCAGGCGCTCGGGATCACGAGACCAGTACTCGGGCAGGACTTTAATCGCTACGTCGCGCTTCAACATCGTGTCGCGCGCACGATAGACCTCGCCCATGCCGCCCGCGCCTAGGGGTGCGACGATTTCAAACGAATCCAGCCGAGTGCCCGCGGCTAGTGACATAAGTGGCGAGGATTATACCCCGAGGGGGCAAATCTTGCCGTCAATTTTACGGTGCAAAGCCTGACCCAGCACTCCGCCTTCGGCTGCGTGCTGGGCTGTCATATCCCCGCCCCCGCGGGGCTGGATATTGGGTTGTTTGTACTACCATCGCAACCCATGATTTAGTTCTCACTTACACACTAAAGGCCTTGGATTTTGGGACGGCGAATTCGTGGGCCCTTCGACTTCGCTCAGGGCAGGCTCTAAAGGCCCTCGCTCCCACCGGAAACCATCGCAACCCATTTTTGAAACAAGCGCTACAGTTTCGGCAGCACGATTCCGGTTTGGTTCTGGTATTTGCCCTTCTTGTCTTTGTAGCTGACCTCACAGGGCTCGTTGCCCTGGAAGAACAGGATTTGGCAGAGGCCCTCGTTGGCGTAGATGCGCGCGGGCAGGGGCGTGGTGTTGGAGATTTCGAGGGTGACGAAGCCTTCCCACTCCGGCTCAAACGGAGTGACATTCACGATGATGCCGCAACGGGCGTAGGTGGACTTGCCGACGCAGATGGTGAGCACGTCGCGGGGAATTTTGAAGTACTCGACGGAGCGCGCCAGCGCGAAGGAGTTTGGCGGCACGATGCAAACGTCAGATTCGAGGCTGACGAACGAGCGCTCATCGAACTTCTTGGGGTCAACGATGGTGCTGTTGACGTTGGTGAAGATCTTGAACTCGTCGGCGACACGCAGATCGTAGCCGTAGCTGGACAGACCGTAGGAGATGACGCCTTCGCGGACTTGTTTCTCCGAAAAGGGACTGATCATGTCGTGCTCGAGGGCCATCTTGCGGATCCAGCGGTCGCTGAGAATGGGCATGGGACTCCTAAACTAGCTGGTTGTCAGTGGTCGGTTGTCGGTTGTCAGAACGAGGAAGCCATCATCTTACGGAATGGTGGCCTCGGTTGACAATGCCCACAGATCGACGCGGCGGGCGGATGGCCAGAAAATTTCTAACTCACAGACAAACTAAGACTTACGTGAAATGGCTAAGTCGGGTAGAATCTCACCAGCGCTCGGGTTAGAGCGGTTCCCGGGGACAAAACGTTTGCGGAGCCACGCGTGATCAAACTGGACCTGATTAACGAGGTTGTCACGAAGACTGGGGTGACGAAAACCAAAGCCGAAATGGCGGTAGAAACGGTTTTCGAGAGCATGAAGCATGCTTTGGCGAAGGGCGACCGCATCGAGTTGCGGGGTTTCGGCGTCTTCACCGTCCGCCCGCGCAAGACCGGCATCGGGCGTAACCCGCGCACCGGAGCCGAGGTCAACATTCCGCCTGGTAAGGCCGTGCGTTTCAAGCCCGGCAAAGAGCTGCAATCGATCGAGTAGTGATTCCCGCGTCGACCACTGGGAAGTCCAGGTGGACGGAGCCGTCGCAGTGTCCAGGCGGCGTTAGCTGCGAGTTCGCAACGAAGTAGACATGTCCGATCTCCCGACACCGCTGGCCCGACCAATTGAGCCTCCGAGCTTGCACAAGGTATTGCTGGTGGCGCGATCGCGGAGCCGCCGATATTGGCTGCACGCCCTGCTTCTGCTGCTGACCATCTTTACTACTCTGGTGGTGGGCGCACACCTGCAATACAACTTCGACCACAATCTGCCTGCGTTTACTACGGAAGCCTACCAACTCCCTGTGTTTCTGACGCGGAGGATGGTTCACAGCTCAGAGCCGGTGGTGGTGGAGTTTCCGTTCCCGTTGAAATGGGTGTTGCAACAGCCACAGAGGCTGGCGCTGGGGATTCCCTTCGCAGCCACACTCCTGGGCATACTTCTCGCACACGAGATGGGACACTTCGTCTATTGCGAGCGCAACGGGGTATTTGCGACGCTTCCCTATTTCCTGCCGAGCCCACTCATTTCGCCGATTGGAACCTTCGGCGCAGTCATCCGAATCAAATCACAGATTCGGACTCGACAGGCATTGTTCGACATAGGCATAGCCGGGCCCATCGCCGGCTTCGTGGTCGCCGTACCGGTGTTGCTGTGCGGGTTGGTGCTGTCGAAACCGATCGTGCCGCAGGCTTCAGGCTCGTTGATCGAATTCGGCTATCCGTTGATTTTTCACATCTCGCATAGCGCCATACGGTTTGTACTGCCGCAGACGCCTTCGCTTAGCGCGATGTATCTCCACCCAGTTGCGGTAGCGGCGTGGGTGGGAATGCTGGCTACAGCGTTGAACCTGCTGCCCGGCGGCCAACTCGACGGCGGTCACCTGGTGTACGCGGTGGCTCCGCGGGCGCACAAGTGGGTAACCATGGTGACCGTGGGCGTGCTGGCGTTGCTCTCGCTCTTTTGGGTTGGCTGGCTGGTATGGGCGCTGATTCTCGGCTTGATCGGGCGGCGGCATCCGCCGGTCGCGCCGTGGCCGGGGCTGAGCTATGGGCGTCGTGCCTGGGCGGTGGTTGCGGCGCTATTGCTGGTGCTGACCTGGACCCCGGCCCCCATCGTGGGACAGGGGTGGTTTTAGAGCATTTCCAGGCTTGGTGTATCCCGTAGCCGAGCCGATGTGCCGCCGGGTTAAAACCCGGCTCCTTCGAAAACGCCGCGCTGGACGCGGCGCTGAAGCAGCTATTAGGGAACTAAGAACGCCGCTCCGGCTGAGTTGGGCAGACCGAACCGTACTTTGTTCCGCCGTACAGCCCGCAAATATAGGTTCGTCAGAGCCGCTGACGCGCCCCTCTACCGCAACCGCCACGGGCTACAACAACTCCGAAACCGCTCTAGCTCGCCTTGCGCAACACAATTTGCTCGTCGCGAATGAAGAACTGCGCCGGACATTTGTCGGAACCACAGATTACGGGGAGCAATCCCGCCACCTGCTTGCGAGTGATCAGCCCGAGCTGACCGCACTTGGGGCAGGAGAGGACGGCCCAGTACGGGTCTTCCTTATCACCCACGTCTCCGGCATTCTCCAGGACGAAGATGGTTCCAGGCTCCATTTGTTCGGGGATCCATTCGCTCAAGATGCTCAGTTCTCCGATCACGTGCCCTCCTCCGCCGGGGTGCCCGGCATTGCGAAAACTCATGAAGCCTTGCGCCGCTGGCGCATAAGATGATCATCGGCAGCAGCATTCCGTTTCTTCTCTGCCCTGATAACTGACTCGATTCGCTGCACGGTGTCGCTGAGGCAGATGGTCAGCATAGGCTGGCGGGAGTTCTTCAACAGGTCAACCACGCCGCGAGCGGAATCTTCCAGGAAGATGTGCTTGCCGTCGGTCAGCAGGTGATACTCGGACGCGGCACGCACGGTTTCGACCAGGCGGCGGCCCAACTCACGCTGGAGGAAACGAACGACGCGGCGAATCTTCTGGAGCGAGAAGCCGCGCCGGCGCAGTTCGCAGATCACGGAAACTTCGGCGAGATCGTCGAGCGAATAGACGCGCTTGTGGCCATCGCGACTGGGGACGACGATGCCGCGCTCGTCCCACCACTGCAACTGACGAAGGCTGATGCCGGTCAATCGGACCATGTCGCGGGATGTAAAGGTCGGCTGCAAGTCAAAGATCCCGAAACAAAAGTTTCGGCAAATGTTTGAAACATCATAGTGCAGCCGGGGTGACAGTCAATACGAATTGTTGACGAAAGAAGCACTGACTGGTTGGCAAGCTGGGCACCTTCTCTGTGGATAACTCCGGTGGGAACGGCGCAAATTGCGAGCGGTTTTGCGGCGGTGGTAAACTCAAGCAGACTGAGCGGGAGTAACTCAGTGGTAGAGTCACAGCTTCCCAAGCTGTTGGTCGCGGGTTCGATTCCCGTCTCCCGCTCCAAATTCAGTTGTCAGTTGTCAGCTCTCGGTTGTCAGAACCGAAGCGAACCGCGCGTTTCGCCTGAGTCATATCCCACAATCAGGAAACTGAGGGTCGAATCATCCGCCGGCCTGAAGGCCGGCACTGCCGACTTCGTCTCGCAAGAAGCTCTTTCCGTGATTTTCGCGGCCAAAGAACAGCAGTAGCGCGAGTCCGGCGATCACCACCAGTTCGAACGACGTGAGCGCCCAGGGATAGCCGAGGTGGTCGCGGAGAGCGAACTCGACCGTCGGAGTTGAGGCAGCCAAGAGAATTCCGATCTGGTACGTGAACCCGGGCAGCAAGCCGCGCACGGAGCCGGGCGAGAGTTCGTTGAGGTGGACAGGTATGATGCCCCATGCGCCTTGCACGCCCATCTGCATGACGAAGGCGCCGAGGGCGAGAACGATGAGGGTCCCGCCGAAGGCCCATGCCGGCATAACTAGCAGCGAGAGGCCAAGAGCGCACAACATGCTGTAACGGCGGCCTATGCGCTCGGAGAGCAATCCGAAGAGCACGGCGCCGACGACCGCACCGATGTTGTAGAACATCGTGACATAAGCGACGGTGTTGGGGAGGATTCCGTGGCCGTGCTTGAGGAAGTCTGGGTAGAGATCCTGCGTGCCGTGCGAGAGGCAGTTCATCAGGAACATCAAGGCGACCATGTAGAGCACGAGGCGTTTGTGTTGCATGGCGATCTTCGGACCGTCGATGGTGCGGGCCACGCGATGCTGCTGCCAGGCTTCGGACTCCGGAACCTTGGTGCGGATGTAGAGGGCAAGGAGCGCAGGGATGCCTCCGACCCAGAACATGGCGCGCCAGCCCAGGTTGGGTAGGACGACGCGCGCGGCAATGGCCGCCAGCAGGTAGCCGTTGGAGTAGCCGCTTTGCAGGATTCCCGAAAGCACGCCGCGCCATTTCACGGGAGCGTGCTCCATGGCGAGTGACGCGCCGACGCCCCACTCGCCGCCCATGCCGATGCCGAACAGCAGTCGCAGGACAAAGAACACGGTGAAATTGGGCGCGAAGCCGCAGAGCAATTCGACGGTTGAGAAGAAGATGACGTTGGCCATCAGCGGGCGGCGGCGGCCGTAGCGGTCAGCCAGCATGCCAAAGATCAGCGCTCCGATGGGTCGCATAGCTAACGTGCCAGTGACCGACAGAACGATCTGCGCCTTGGTGACCTGAAAGTGTTGGGCCAGAGTGTCGAACAGGAAGATGACGACGAAGAAATCGAAGGCATCGAGCGTCCAGCCGAGAAATCCGGCGGTAACGGCATGCCAGCGAGCGGAAGATTCCAGTTGCGGTGATTTCGAGGCGGTCATTCGGAGGAAGCAGTGTAGCAGGTCAGTGGATCGTGGATAGAAAAACCCCACTCAAGCGGCCAAAAGCGGGCCGCTTGAATGGGGTACCCGCGGGCTCGTATGGGGCACCTGAATCAAATACTCGTCAGCGCTTCGATTCTTCTGCGATTACGCGCAGGTCGTGGCCGGTCATCTCTTTCGGCTGCGGTATACCAAGGATACCCAGCATCGTGGGCGCTATGTCTTGCAGTGCGCCGTCAGGCTTGAGGGTGAAGCGTCGGGTGTCACCCTTGAAGTTGCCGTTCGGGACTGCGTATTCGGCGGCGACGATGAACGGCACCGGGTTGGTAGTGTGCGCGGTCTGTGGGCCTCCGGTGGCCGGATCGATCATCTGCTCGGCGTTGCCATGGTCGGCGGTAACGATCATGGCTCCGCCGACGCGCTTGAGGGCCGCGTAGATTTGGCCGAGACAGGCGTCAACGGTTTCGACGGCCTTGATGGTCGGGGGAATCTTTCCGGAGTGGCCCACCATGTCGGCGTTGGCAAAGTTCACTACCATGACGTCAAAGGTCTTCTCTTCGATGGCCTTCACGACGGCGTCGGCAACTCCCTGCGCCGACATCTCGGGTTTAAGGTCGTAAGTGGCGACCTTGGGAGACTGCACCAGCACGCGATCTTCTCCGGGGAACGGCTTCTCGATGCCGCCGTTGAAGAAGTAGGTGACGTGCGCGTACTTCTCCGTCTCAGCGACCCGCAGATTGCGCATGTTGAGGTTGGCCATGACGTTGGCAAGAATGTTGCCCAGCGCCTCGGGCGGCGACACGACCGGCAGGGTGAAGTGCTTGTCGTAACGCGTCATGCAAATGTAGGTGAGATCTTTGGGAACGCGGTCGCGCGGGATGATCGCGTCGAGCTCGGCGGCGCCTTCGAGTTCCGAGCCGTTGAGCGGAGTGAAGTTGCTGTTGCGAGCCAGGCAGCGGGTGATCTGGCGGGCACGGTCGGCGCGGAAGTTGAAGTTGATGCACACGTCGCCGTCGCGAATGGTGCCGACAGGCTCACCGCGGCTGTCGACGACCACGAACGGAATGATGAACTCGTCGGTCACGCCGCGGTTGTACGACTCCTTGATGCCCTGCACCGGATCGGCGAAGCGTCCGCCTTCGGCATCGCCGAAGACCATGGCGTCGAAAGCTTTCTTTTCGCGATCCCACTTTTTGTCGCGGTCCATGGCATAGTAGCGTCCGCTGACGGTGGCAATCTTGCCCGCGCCATATTCGCGCATCTTCTGCTGAAGTTGCTCGACGTATTTCGCGCCGTTGGTAGGGAGGGTGTCACGACCGTCCATGAAAGCGTGAACGAAGACGCGCTCGACGCCGTTTTGCTTGGCCATGCGCAGGATGGCGTTGAGGTGGGCCTGCTGGGAGTGAACTCCGCCGTCAGACAACAGGCCGAAAAGATGCAGGCGGCGATCGCCGGTGCGCGCTTTGGTCATGGCGTCGAGCAGCGCCGGGTTCTTTTCGAACTCGCCGGTCTCGATCATCACGTCGATCTTGCTGATGTCCATGTACACGACGCGGCCCGCGCCGATGTTGAGGTGGCCAACTTCGCTGTTGCCCATCTGGCCGGTCGGCAGACCGACGTATCGCCCGCTGGTGTGGATGAGCGTATTGGGAAAGTCGGCCAGCAGCTTGTCATAGTTGGGCTTGTGGGCAAGCGAGATGGCGTTAGCGTTGGACGGCGGAGCATAGCCCCAGCCGTCGAGGATGATGAGGACGAGAGGTTTGGGAGGAGTCATAAGTAATTAGCAATTAGCAGTCAGTTATCAGCCGTCAGTTGCTGTGTAGAAACTTCGATTTTAGCAGCCTGCTGTGGCGGGAGGCTGTGAACGCAACTTCAAGAAACTTGAATTCGAAGATAGAGGCGGTTATACTTTCGGTATGAAAACGGCAGTTTCAATTCCCGATGACGTGTTCGAGGAAGCAGAGCGCCTGGCGCAGCGAACTAAGCAGTCCCGCAGCCGAGTATTCAGCGAAGCCCTGCGAGAATACGTGGCTCGCCACTCGCCCGATGAAGTTATAGAGGCAATCAATCAGGCCTGCGGCGAGGTTGGAAAGGCAGAGGAAGATGGATTCACAGCCTCAGCAGCGCGCACTATCCTTGACAGGAGCGAATGGTGATTTCGCAAGGCGAAGTGTGGTGGGCAGAGTTGCCACCTCCACGGAAGTCAGCGCCAGGATTCCGGCGACCGGTCCTCATTGTTCAATCAGACTCGTTCAATCGCAGCCGCATAGCGACAGTGGTCTGTGTTCCCCTTACCAGCAATGTGAAGTGGGCCCTTATGCCTGGAAATGTGCACCTTGCGGCCAGAGCGACGGGATTGCCGAAGAACTCGGTCGCCAACGTGTCCCAGATGCTGACGATCGATAAGACAATTTTGACCGAACGGGTAGGTCGATTGACGGGGTCGAGTCTGGATCTGGTGTTTCAAGGAATCGAACTCGTGCTGGCCAGAAAGGGATAGGCATTACTCCAGCGGAGGGCCTATCCCTGATTCGGCAAACGTCGTGCGCCAGAGTTTACTTCGTCTTCGCCAAATCGCCGTGGTAGTTGAGCGCCTTGAGTCCGTTGAAGCGGGCGGCCGGGCCGAGCTCTTCTTCTATGCGCAGCAGCTGGTTGTACTTGGCGATGCGGTCGGTGCGCGAAGCCGAGCCGGTCTTGATCTGGCCTGCGCCGGTGGCGACAGCGAGGTCGGCGATGAAGGTGTCTTCGGTTTCGCCCGAGCGGTGGGAGATGACGGCGGTGTAGCCGTTCTCGCGCGCCAGGTTGATGGCGTCGATGGTCTCGCTGACCGAGCCAATCTGGTTCAGCTTGATGAGGATTGAGTTGGCCGCGCCGGAATCGATACCCTGCTGCAACTTACCGATGTTGGTCACGAAGATATCGTCGCCGACGAGCTGAATCTTGCTGCCCAGTTCACTCGTCAGCAATTTCCAGCCTTCCCAATCGTTTTCGTCGAGACCATCTTCGAGCGAGACGATGGGATACTGGCGCGCCCAGTCGGCCCAGAACTTCACCATGTCTTCGCTGGAGTGCTCGCTCTTGTCGGACTTCTTGAAGACGTATTTCTTTTTGTCTCTGTCGTAGAACTCGCTGGAGGCGGGATCGAGCGCGATGGCGATCTGCTCGCCCGGCTTGTAGCCGGCCTGGGTGATGGCTTCGAGCACAACTTCGATGGCCTCGGTGTTCGACTTGAGCGAAGGAGCGAATCCGCCTTCATCGCCCACCGCAGTGTTGTAGCCCTTCTTCTTGAGCACGCCCTTGAGCGTATGGAAGGTCTCGACACCCCAGCGCAGCGCTTCAGCGAACGAAGGCGCGCCGACCGGCATGACCATGAATTCCTGGAAATCGACGTTGCTGTCGGCATGCGCGCCGCCGTTGAGGATGTTCATCATCGGCGTGGGCAGCAGGCTGGCGGTGAATCCGCCGAGGTACTGGTAGAGCTCGATGCCGAGGTGGTCGGCCATGGCACGCGAGGCGGCCATCGACACGGCGAGAATGGCGTTGGCGCCGAGCTTGCTCTTGTTGGGCGTGCCATCGAGTTCGCACATGACGGTATCGAGCTCGCGCTGGTCGCTGGCGTCCATGCCTTCGAGCTCAGGGGCGATCAGCTCGTTGACGTTGTCCACGGCCTTGAGAGTACCCTTGCCCAAGTAACGGGTCTTGTCGCCGTCGCGCAGTTCCACGGCTTCGTGCTCGCCTGTGGAGGCTCCGCTGGGAACGGCAGCACGGCCACGGGCCCCGCTCTCGAGAATTACATCTGCTTCAACGGTGGGATTGCCGCGGGAGTCAAGGATTTCGCGCGCAAGAATCAGTTCGATTTCGGTCATGAGAATGAGTCCTTCGTCTCGCACCGATGGATTTGCTTTCCAGATGGTGGGCGAGGAACTGGCCGTGCGAGTAGACACGCAACCCGCGAAACAGGCAGTTCTCCGCGACTAGGAAACGCTGCGGCAGGAGACCTATGAAACATTCCATTATAAGGGGAGCGGCTGGGAGTCTGTTTCGGTGGCCCGGAAGTAACGAGTGCCAATGCCTTAAAACCATTGAGACGTAGCCAGATAGACACGGTGAACAACCAGTTTCCCTGTGGAAAAGAGTTGGCCGGGGAGCCGTACTTCTGTATTCTCTTGGGAGCGAGCTGGGACGGAGGAAGTGTCCTGATAGCAGCGGCTTGGCCGCTTTGCGGAAGTAATGGAGCCATAGCCTATGTGGAAATCTACGCGCAAGGAAGATGAATTGACGACACCAGAACAGAATGCACCTAGACCGATGCAACCGGCTACCCAACCCGTAACTCGGCCTGTCGAGCCGCCTCGTGTTGATCCTCAACGAGCTGTGGAAGTTGCCACGATCGGCAAGTCCGTTGTCGTCAGAGGTGAGTTGTCTGGCAGCGAGGACTTATACGTCGACGGATCGGTGGAAGGCTCGATCTCACTGAAAGGCCAGAGCCTGACGATCGGCCCGAACGGCCAGGTGCGAGCCAACCTGGAAGCGCGCAACGTGATCGTTCACGGCAGGGTGGATGGAAACGTCATCGCGAGCGACCGGGTTGACTTGCGCAAGAGCGCTTCGTTGACTGGCGACATATCAACTGCGAGAGTCGCCATTGAAGACGGCGCCTACTTCAAGGGAACGATCGATATCCAGAAGGCCGAGCCCGCTGTTGCCAAAGTAGAGCCGAAGGCACCCGCGATGGTTACACCTCCCGCGCCGGTGGCGACAACTCCAGCACCTGTGCCGACAACGACCGCGCAAGGCTCGCTAATCGAGACCAAGAAGTATTAGCAGGTAGTTGCTCTCAGTTGGCGGGACGCCCTCGGGGTGTCCCGCTTTTGTTTGCCGTCGTGTTTGCCTGCCTCAACGTATTGAAATCGAGCGCGGGGTCAGAGCACTAACTGGACTACAATGGTTTGAAATGGCGCCGGGAGTGTTTGACAGAATTTTCGGGAACTCGAGTCCACAAGAACACGTGGACAAAGTTGCGCTTGGCGAGCGCGTGCACCGCCGCTCTACGGGATTCAGCGAATTCATCAAGTGGATGGCGCGGGAAGAGGGTCTGAGCATCCTTGACCTGGGCCCGACGTCCCCTGCCAACATTACATTCTTCATAGGCCTGGGCCACCGCTTTCACCAGGAAGACCTGTTGCGTCTGGCCTTCGATAAGTCACTACTTGTGCCGAACGGCGAAGGCGGCACAAAGATCGACGTGGAAAGGTTCCTGGACGAGAACCTCCGCTTCGAGCGCCAGGAATTCGACGCGGTGATGTTTTGGGACCTCGCCGACTATCTGCCCGAGCCGCTGGTGAAACCGGTGATCGAACGCCTGCACGTTGGCATGAAGCCGAGCGCGATCCTGTTTTCGTTGTTTCACACCAAAGACGCCGGGGCGGAAGCTCCGTTCTACCGGTACAACATTGCATCGAAAGACACCCTCGAAATGCAGCCGGCCACGCCCTTCAAACTGCAGCGCGTGTTCAACAACCGGCACGTGGAAAACCTGTTCCGCGATTTCAATTCCATCAAATTTTTCCTGGGCCGCGACAACATTCGCGAAGTGCTGGTGATTCGCTAGCGCGTCAAGCGTTGCGAGTTCTTCGAATCATGTACGGCAGGACTCCGGGTATGCGGAGTAACGGCAATCCTGCGGCCATAATCGACCGGGGCAACGACAGAAGTGAGCGGATGCGAGAGGCGGCGCGAATCAGGGGCGTGAACTGCGCGTTGTAGGCTAGCTGATAGTTGTTGATGGCGTCTGAGAGAGGGACGGACTGGCTGAATACAGACGCCAGCACTTGGGCCGCAAGGCATCCGGTGCGCAGCGCGATGGAAATGCCGTCTCCGACGAAGGGATCGATGAATGCGGCGGCATCACCGACGAAGATCAGATTGCCGCGGGTGGGCTCGGGCGTGCGATAGATAAGCGGGGCCGTGGAAATGGATTCGAACACTGGCAGCCACTTGACGCTTCGCTTGGCGAGTTCGGGGTGGAGCGATAATACCTGCTGAAGCGAAGTGGCACGGTCAGATCGAACCATGGCGCAGGCGTTCACGGTGTCTCCACTCACGGGCTGGACGCCGCAGTATCCGCGATCGAAGAAGTACAAATCAGTGGAGCAGGGTGGCTGCTCTTCGAGGAAGTGCGCCTTGAGGCCGATCCATTTGGGACCGTCTGGGATGCGCATAGCTGGCCTGAATCGCGACCAGCGTCCTGCAGCAACAATCACGCATTTGGCGGAAATGTCAGCCGACGCAGTGGTGACAACAAATGGACCCTCTCCCGTGATGTCGCGCACTTCGCAACTTGAATGAGTGCTGACGCCTGCCCGTACTGCCGCCTGCCAAAGCAGGAAGTCCATCTCGTAGCGCGGAATACTGAGGGCCGCAGGGACTATCCGAGCCTTCACCACACGTTTGCCGACGAACAATCGGGTGCGGTTGATCACCGGGGCGTCACATAGAACCGGGGCCGCAAGGGCCTGTCCTCGCAGAAGATCGCGTAAAACATCGAGCGATTCCGCTGAGACGAACTCACCGCAGACTTTCTGGCGGGGAAATTCTCCGGCTTCGAGCAGCGCGACCTTCGCGCCGAGACGCGCGGCGGTAATCGCCGCTGCTGTGCCCGCAGGGCCACCGCCGATAATTGCAAGGTCGAAAGTGGCAGCGGAACTTCCCATCGCCGGGCCAGCGCTCACTTCCACAGAATGACTCCCATTCGAAACAGCAGATGCCGGGAGATGTCGAGCCGGCGCAAAGGTAAATCGGCGAGGATCGATTGCATTTCACGGATGGTGTAGGCGGCGCGCACCGACGCTGGGGCATCATGCCAGGTAAGGCGGCTGCGAAACAACGGAAGGCCAAGGTAAACCAGCAGCACATGCAGGCGACTGCGGATGAGATCGTTAATCAGTACGGCCCTCCGCGATACCCGCAATGCCTCTACGACGATGTTCCGCAACGGCTCGGGATCGAAATGATGGGCGAACAGCGAACAACTGACGACGTCGAACGCGCCATCGCGGAACGGCAGGCGTACGGCGTCACCGCAGACGGACGGCGCCGAGTTGGCAGGCAGGTGGGTCCAGCGCCGATCGAGCAGCGTGACGTTCAGAGCTATGCCATCGTGCTTTAGTGCCCGTTTGGCAGCCAGGGGGACGTCACCGCCCCCGGAGCCGATTTCCAGAAGTGACAACTCTTTCACGCCTACTTGCGCGGCTACTTCGCGGAGCAGGCTTGTAGTGGTTCTCGTGCCACCGAACCAATCGTTGATGTGGCGCAGGTCACTGAGCGAGCTCGCGATTTCCTCGGGCGAACCGAGGTCGTCGTCCAGAAGCTCAGCGAATGACGCGCCGCTGCATCTATGCAGATTACGCTTTCAGCGTCTGCTTCCGCACGGTCAGCTTCTCAATGAGATCAGGGCGCAACTCGTACCCGCGGCCTGGCTTGTCAGAGATCGCGATCGTGCCTTGCGATGACACCTCGACCTCGGGCTCGATGATGTCTTCCTTCCAGTAGCGCTTGGAAGCAGAAACGTCACCCGGCAGCTTGAAGTTCGGCAGGGTCGAGAGTGCCACATTGTGGGAGCGGCCGATGCCGGATTCGAGCATTCCGCCACACCATACGGGTACGCCGAAGCGCTGCGCCACATCGTGCACGGCGATCGGCGTCGGTGAACCCGCCGATGCGTCCAACCTTGATATTGATGATGCGGCACGAACCGAGTTCCAGCGCGGCCTCGGCGTCGCGCGAGTTGCGAATTGCCTCGTCCAGGCAAAGCGCGGTTTCAATCGACTTCTGGAGCCGCGCGTGAAAATAGAAATCGTCGTTCCACAGGGGCTGCTCAATCATAAGGAGCTTGAAGCGATCGAAGGTCTTGAGGTGATCGAGGTCATCCAGCGTGTAGGCCGAGTTGGCGTCGCAGCTCAGCACGATGTCAGGCCAGCGGGCGCGGACTTTTTCCAGCACGCCAACGTCCCAGCCGGGTTTGACCTTCAACTTGATGCGCTGGTATCCGGCGTCAACTTCGGTTTCGATTTTCTGCAGCAGCTGCTCGTGCGAATCCTGAATACCGATGCTTACCCCGCAAGCGATTTCAATGCGCGAGCCGCCCAGCAGTTTCCACAGGGGCAATCCCTTCTCCTGCGCTTCGGCATCCCAGGCCGCGTTCTCCAGCGCGCCCTTGGCCATGCGGTGCTCGCGAACCTTGGCAAGCAGTGCGGGCACTTCCCTTCCTGACTGCAGCGTTTTGCCCAACAGCGACGGGCCGAGATAGCGAACGATGACATCCCAGGCGCCGTCAACATACTCTTCGGAGTAGTAAGGCTCTTCGCCGGCGACGCACTCGCCCCAGCCCTCAAGTCCGTCGCAATGCAGCGTCACGAGAAGAACGCGGCGGTCGTAAGTGCGTCCGAAGCTGGTCTCGAAGAAATGGACCAGCGGAATCTGCAGTTCACGAAGTGTAATCGCTTCGATCTTCATGCGTGCCTTTTCAACTATGAATTTGGATCATACGACCAGTCTTCGTCCCAGCGGCCGAGCAGGAAACGGCCGTTCCCATCTGCATCGCGCTCGTATCCAAGGCACGCCCGGCCACGCGCGAAGGCCGACTGCAACCCCTCGCGGTTATGGGTCTGCACTTCTTCCGCCTTGCTGCGGGTAGCAGGATCAGCCTTCCAGCCGTAAATCTCCCGCGGGACATCGATGCGCTCTTCCACCAGCACTGTGGGGCGTCCAGCAGACAGCACCGTGGCGACCCGGCGCGACTTCATCCACCATTCGGCGACGAGACGGTCTGTCGGCAAGGAGCCCTGCAGCGGCGAATTGGTGATGCCGTACTGGTTCACGTTATAGCGGCGGGCGATGGCCCCTAGCCGTTCGAGATTGAAATAGGAGTTCTTGATTTCCAGCGGGTCGAAGGTCCACTCCATCAACTCATAACCACGGGCGATGGCGTCGTCGCGCTGAAAGAGCTTGAGCTTCCGTCCCATTCCGATGTTGCGGTAGCCCTCTTTCACCGCCACCATGTGCGAGTGGAGATAGGGGTGACCGAAGCGATTACCCGGAATCGCCATGGCATACCCTACCAGCGTTTCTCCGTCCCAGGCTCCGACGACTTGGCCGCCGATCTTCGGCGCGAGTGAGAAGATGCGCAGGGGGACCAGCTCCGCGTCGCTGAATCCCCAAACTTCTTGCTGCAACGCAACGCACGCGGCAAACTCTTCGAGCGTGGTGCAATTGCGAAGCACAAGATCGAACGCAGTCACGGCTTCTCCTGCTGCTTGGATTCCTGCCACAGCGATTCCATCTCGTCGAGCGCGGCGTCTGCGGGCTTGCGGCCCTGTTCGCGGAGCTTGCCTTCCAGGTACTCAAAGCGGCGACGGAACTTGCGATTCGTTTTACGCAGCGCCGACTCGGGATCGAGCGCAAGATAGCGGGCGATATTGACCAGCACAAAAAGCAGGTCGCCGACTTCGTCTTCGAGGCGACTACGCAGTTCCTCGGGAACCGTCACGCCGCGAGCACTGGCAACGGCGGCGACAGATTGCGGTTGGGGCCCGGGCTCCGGATACTCTTCCAGGTTGCGACGCAACTCAGCGGTCTCTTCGTTGAGCTTGTCGAAGAGGCCCTCGATATTCGGCCAATCAAAACCCACGTGGGCGACTCGCGTACTGATCTTGTATGCCTCCATGAGTGCGGGCATCGCAGATGAGACACCGTGAAGAACCGAGTCGGGATGGCCGTGCTTCGAAGTCTCTCCGCTTCCCGCCTGACGCTTCTTCTTTTCCTCGGCTTTTAGCGCCTGCCAGTTGCGTACGACCTCGCCGGGAGTGTCGGCCTTCACGTCGCCAAAGACATGCGGATGGCGGTCAACCAGTTTGCTGGAAAGCCGGTCGAGAACGTCGTCGATTGTGAAGTGCCGCTCTTCGCCGGCCATCTCGGCATAGAAGAGCACTTGCAATAAGAGGTCGCCGAGCTCTCCGGTTAGCTCGTCCCAGTCGCGGGCGTCGATGGCTTCGAGCACCTCGTAGGTCTCTTCGAGGGTGTAGGGCTTGATGGTGTCGAAGGTCTGTTCGCGGTCCCAGGGGCATCCGCCGGGTGCGCGCAGCCGCGCCATGATGGAGACAGCGCGCTCAAATCGTTCGCCTGTGGTGGGCATCGCAACCAATGTAAATGAGGCGAAGCGATTTGCGCCACACGGCGGCTATTCGGATTGAAACGTTTGATACAGAAGCCGCGGATCATCGGAGATGATGCCGTCGATGCCCCATTCCGCCAGTTCGCGCATGCGCTCGGCATCATTTACGGTCCAGGTCATGATTTGCAGTCCGCGCGCGTGGGCCACTTCAATCAGTGAAGGCCGCACATATGACTCGTGCGGAAGGAATACCCGGATGGGCATTTCGCGCCATACGGCCATGGCCCGATCTCGGTCACAGATGAATCCCAGGGGAAGCGAGGGACCTAGTTCCTGCAGCTTGGCGAGGATTTCAGGATAGAACGTCGAGACTACAAATCCATTCTGCGGGGTGTGCATTTTCAACGCAGCAATCACACTCTCTTCGTTGCCGAGAACCTTCAATTCGATGTCGAGGAAGGCGTGAGCTCCAAATCGTTGCAGCACTTCCTCCAAGATCGGCAGGCGGGCACCATTTCGCTCGGTCAAGTCATCGTAGTCGCTTGCGGCGATTTCCAAACCGCGCCACGTGGGGTCGTGCCAGAGAACGTTTCGGCCGTCGCGGGTATGGCGGACGTCAAACTCAAACCCGTCGCAGCCGTGGGTCACAGCGTACTCAAAGGCTGCCAACGAGTTCTCGACCGGGAGGACCGTCGTCCCCCGGCCGCGACAGCCGCGGTGTCCCAGCAGGATGGGTCTTCTGTTCAATTGGCCTGTCAGTCGAGGTCGAAATCGCGCAGCGGCTTGCCGGTATCGGGTGTTTCCTTGGCTTTGCGCAACGCTTCCTGAAACTTCTTTTCCAGCAAGTCAGACGAGTTCTTCTGCGCTTCCACCGACTGTTGGAAGATCGACTCTTTGCGGACGTCCCGCTCCTTCATGGCGCGCGCCGCCTCTTCCATATCGTTGAAGGTCTTCGGGACGGCTTTCGGGATGTGCGAAATGACTGCCTTGGTTTCGATATCGACCTTCAGCAGGGCGCCGCAGCAGGGGCAGGCAACTTCGAATTGGCCTTGATTCTTCGCCATGCCGGAATCTTATCCCATGGCGCTTCGGCAAGCCAGCATCGCTGAATCAACCTGTGGTTTCGCAATGAAAACGCCCTCCGCGAGGAGGGCGTTTGCGTTCGTGCAGAATTGGTCTACCGCAGCTCTTCCATGCACTCTTCCAGCACTTTGCGCGAGGGGCGAGTCACACTCTCGGGGAGGGTACCCAGCGGTTCATCGGTCATGTTGAGCATGTCGATGAAGTTCGGAGCCGCGGTGTTGAGGTAGAGCACACCTGTCAGTACTTCGTCGGCTTCCTGCGACTCCATGATGCGCTTTATGGCGGCGATCTTGTTCGTCGGGTCGTAATGTTCCTCGATCTTGTGCAGGCGCAGCGCCGAGCCGTCGTGCATAGTGACGTTGATAGTGGAGCCGGCATCGTAATCCACGTCGATCTCCTGGAACGAGGGCACGAAGTTCAGGTCATGCAGCGGCTCTTCGTGGTCTTTCATGAATTTGTACGACTTGGTGGAGCCTTCGTGGTCGTTGAAGGTCACACATGGAGATACCACGTCGATCATCACCGTTCCGCGATGCGAGAGAGCGGCCTTCAGCATGGTGTGGAGCTGGCGCTTGTCGCCGGAGAACGAGCGTCCCACGAAACGTCGCGCCCATCGAAATCGCGAGCGCGCAGGTGTCGATCGGTGGCAGGTCGTTGATCACGCCCGTCTTCAGCTTCGAGCCGAGGTCGGCGGTAGCGGAGAACTGCCCTTTTGTGAGGCCGTACACGCCGTTGTCTTCGATGATGTAGATCATCGGCAGATTGCGGCGCATCAGGTGAATGAACTGACCAATGCCGATAGACGCGGTGTCGCCGTCGCCGCTTACACCCAACGCAATCAAGCGATGGTTGGCCAGCACCGCTCCGGTGGTCACGGACGGCATGCGACCATGCACTGAGTTGAAGCTGTGCGAGCGGCCCATAAAGTAGGCCGGGCTCTTCGACGAGCATCCAATGCCGGACACCTTCGCCACCCGCTCGGGCGGAATGCCCATGTCATAGAAGGCGTCAATGATGCGCTCGGAAATAGCGTTATGGCCGCAGCCGGCACAAAGGGTGGTCTTGCCGCCGCGGTAGTCGATTACGGTCAGGCCGATGTGGTTTGTCTTGGGCGTGGGCGTAGCTGTGGCCGCCATTTACTTGGCCTCCTGGGAAATGATGTCGTCGGTCACGGAGCGCGCGTCGAGCGGCAGTCCGTTGTAGTGGCGCACGCTGCGCAGCCGTCCCACGTGTTCCGCGGGAACGTCGAGCTTCAGAAGGTTGGACATCTGGCCGTCGCGGTTCTGGTCCACCACGTACACGCGCTTGTGCGAGGTAATGAACTCGAGCACCTCCGGGGTAAAGGGAAAGGCTTTGAGCCGCATGTAGTCGACATGTACGCCATGGTCAGCCTGTAGCTGATCGAGGCTCTCGACCAGCGCGTGGTGCGAGGTGCCATAAGCGATGATGCCGACGTCGTTGCCATCGTTGCGAACCATCTCTGGCTTGGGAACGATCGTGCGGGCGTTCTCAAATTTGTGGCGAAGGCGATCGAGATTGTTCTGGTAGTCGTCGGGACGCTCACTGTATTTGGCGCTCTCGTTGTGGCCGCTGCCGCGCGCAAACCACGCTCCCTGCGGATGGTCGATGCCGGGCAGCGTGCGGTAGCCGACGCCGTCGCCGTCCACGTCTTTGTAGCGGGCGAATCCGCCGAGGCGGTCGAGATCTTCCTTGCTCAGCACCTTGCCGCGCTCGATGGGGACTTCTGGATATTCGAACGGCTCCGACATCCAGTTGTTCATGCCGAGGTCGAGGTCGCTCATCACGAACACCGGAGTCTGCAGCTGCTCGGCAAGGTTGAACGCTTCACTGGCCATGCTGAAGCACTCCGCAACCGAGCAAGGGATCAGCATGGGATGGAACGTGTCGCCATGTGACAGCTTGGCCACGAACTCGATGTCACCCTGCGAGGTGCGCGTGGGAAGTCCGGTGGACGGCCCAACGCGCTGCACGTCCCAGATGACGCCCGGAATTTCGACGTAATAACCCAGGCCCGCGAACTCGGCCATGAGCGAAATGCCAGGGCCTGCGGTCGCGGTCATCGAGCGAGCGCCAGCCCATCCAGCGCCCAGAACCATGCCGATGGCGGCGAGTTCGTCCTCGGCCTGCACGATGGCAAAAGTAGCTTTGCCATCAGGGCCCACGCGATAAGCCTTCATGTAATCGATGAGGGATTCTACCAGCGACGACGAAGGCGTGATGGGGTACCAGGTCACCACAGTGACGCCCGCGAACATCGAGCCCATCGCAGCGGCCGAGTTGCCGTCGATGATGATCATGCCGCGGGTCTTATCCATGCGCTCAATGGTGAACGGATCGCTCTTCGTGAGCGAGGCGGCTGCGTAATCGTAGCCGGCCTTGGCGGCGTTCCAGTTGAGTTCGGCGGCCTTAATTTTCTTCGCGAACTGCTTGCGCAGCGCCTTCTCGACTTCGGCCATGTCGAGGTTAAGCAGTTGCGCCATCACCCCGACGTAGATCATGTTCTTGACCAGCTTGCGCAGCTTGGCCTCGGGACAGACAGTCGCCACGATCTTGTCGAACGGCGCCGAGTAGAAAATCAGGTCGGAGCGAAGTTCGCTGAGCTTCAACGGCTCGTCGTAGAGAACGGCGGCGCCGGGCGCGAGTTCCATTACGTCTTCGCGTGCGGTCTCGGGATTCATTGCCACCACGAAGTCGATTTCCTTCTTGCGCGCAATGTAGCCCTTCTTGCTGGCGCGGATGGTGAACCACGTTGGCAGCCCGGCGATGTTCGACGGAAACAGGTTCTTGCCGGAGACGGGCACGCCCATCTGAAAGATCGAGCGCAGCAGAATAGAATTGGCGCTCTGCGATCCGGAGCCGTTGGCAGTTGCTACTTGGATGCTGAAGTCGTTGACGATCGGCGAACGGTCGGCAGACGTGGCCGAGCCGCTTGGTGCAATTTCAGTTGTGGCCATCAATACCCCTGATTCGGTTGCCCCACGCAACAAGAAGGATGGCGTCGGGAGTGCCATTATTATAGGCCAGTAAGGTGTTCGCGGAAACTCCCATGACGTGAGGGGAGGTACTGGAATGGTGCCGACGGAACGGAAGCGCCGCAAAGACGACGGCTAGACCTGTCGTAGTACTGCGCCATCGTCCGGAACTTCTTGTACCGCGCATCGAGCAACTGCGGCAGCGGCAGCTTCTCCAGTTCGGTGAGGTGCTTGTTCAATACTTCGGCCAGCGAAGCGGCAGAGGCATCATAATCGTTGTGCGCGCCTCCCGCCGGCTCCGGGATGACCTCGTCGCAGAAACCCATCTCGAGGTTATCTTTGGCCGTAATGCGCAGCGCAGCGGCGGCGATGTCTTTCTTGCTCGAATCGCGCCACATGATCGACGCACAGCCCTCCGGGGAAATCACCGAGTAAATGCTGTTCTCCTGCATCAGCACGCGGTCGGCAACCGCAATCGCCAGCGCGCCTCCGCTGCCGCCTTCGCCGGTTATCACCGCCACGAATGGGACCTTCAGCCGCGCCATCTCGCGCAGGTTGTGGGCGATGGCTTCGGCCTGTCCGCGCTCTTCGGCGCCGAGACCAGGATAAGCCCCCACGACATCAATCAACGCGATCAGCGGGCGGTTCCACTTCTCGGTGAACTTCATGAAGCGCAGCGCCTTGCGATAGCCCTCAGGATTGGGCTGTCCGAAGTTGCGATGGACGCGCTGCTTGGTGTCACGACCCTTCTGCGTGCCGAGCACGGCAACTTCCCTGCCCTGGAAGCGAGCCATACCGCATATCATGGCAGCGTCATCGGCAAAGCTGCGATCGCCGTGGACTTCGCTGAAGTCGGGAAAAATGCGTTCAATATAGTCGAGCGGATACGGCCGCATGGGATGGCGCGCCATCTCAGTGCGCTCCCAGGGTGTGAGCTGGCCAGACACTTGGCGACGCAGCGCTTCCACGCGCTGTTGCAGGCCTTCGAGTTGCTTCAGAGCTTCCTGATTGTTTGCGGCAGCACCCTGCAACTGCTCAATCTGCTGCTCGATGTGCTGCAGTTCCGATCTGCGGGTTAGAAGCTGGATCCATGAGTTCGGTTGGTCTCAATGATGACGGCTAGTCGATGACTCGTATGCTGCCGCGGCCACACAACTCTTCAACGCGGCTGATGAAGGAACGGTCCGGCAACACATTATAGCCTTCCGCCTCCATTACGGCGGTGAAGTCTCCCTTGCGCTCGAGGTCGAAGAGCACTTTGGCCTCGCCCTTGCGCTCGGCACAAATCGATTGCAGCGCGTCGATCGTCCCCGTTGATGCTGTCTCCAGCGGGATCTTGATCCGCAGGCTCCGAGGCAACTTCGGTTGCGCTTCCTCCAGCGGAGTGATGTCATTGATCATCAACTTAGGGTTCGATCCTTCTTCGACGCGGACACTTCCCTTCACCAACACTGGCACGTCAAGCTTGAGCTTTTCCGAGAGGCGCTTGAACGATTCGGAGAAACAAAGGATGTCCACTGAGCCAATCATGTCCTCCAGGCGGCCCTGCGCGTAGAGATCGCCCTTCTTCGACTTGGAGATGCGCACTGCCTTCAGGATGCCTCCTACGAGCACGTTCTCATCTCGTCCGGTCGAAGACTTCAACTGACCAAGGTCTTCGGTCGTCAGCGCGTTGAAGTCCAGCAGTTTGTCCTTGTACTTCTCCAGCGGGTGTCCGGTAATGAAGAAGCCGAGGATTTCCTTTTCGGCAGACAGGCGCTGATGCTCGTCCCAGTCCGGAGTATTCGGCAGCGGTTTTTCCTTCTGCGGCGCGTCGTCCTGCGCAAACACCCCGAACAGTCCGTGCTGGCCCATGGCCGCATCGCGTTGCGCCTTCTGCGCGTGTTCCATGGCCGTGTCCACGACGGCCATCAACTGCGAGCGGCGGCCCATGGCATCCATGGCGCCGCTCTTGATGAGTGACTCGATTACGCGCTTGTTCAGCAGGTGCAGATCCACCTTTTCGCAGAACTGGAATATTGACTTGAACGCGCCGACTTCCGCACGCGCAGCAACGATGGATTCGATGGCATTGTGCCCGACGTTCTTCACCGCCGAGAGGCCGAAGCGAATCGCCTCGCCGTGCGGTGTGAAATTGGCGGCACTCACGTTCACGTCGGGCGGCTCCACCGGAATACCCATCTCGCGACACTCGTTGATGTACTTCACCACGTCGTCGGTACTGCCGGAGACCGAAGTCAGCAGTGCCGCCATAAATTCGACCGGATAGTGCGTCTTCATGTACGCGGTGTGATAAGCAAGCAGCGCGTATGCCGCCGAGTGCGACTTATTGAAGCCGTATCCCGCGAACTGTTCCATCAGGTCGAAGATTTTGGTGATCTTCTTTTCAGGAAATCCGCGTTCGTTAGCGCCCTTGACGAAGCGTTCGCGTTGCTTCGCCATCTCGTCGGCATTCTTCTTTCCCATCGCTCGGCGCAATATGTCAGCTTCACCCAGCGAGTAGCCCGCCAGGCGGTTGGCGATCTGCATCACCTGTTCCTGATACACGATGACGCCTAGCGTCTCCTTGAGCACGATCTCCAGCTCTGGCAGTTCGTACTCAATCTTTTTGCGGCCCCACTTGCGATCGATAAAGTCGTCAATCATGCCGCCTTGGATCGGCCCCGGCCGATAGAGCGCGTTCAATGCCGTAAGGTCTTCAACCGTGGTTGGCTTGTAGCGGCGCAGCACGTCACGCATGCCGTGGGACTCAAACTGGAACACGCCCGAGGTCAGTCCCGTGTGGAACACCTTCTCGTAGGTCTCGGTGTCGTCAAGTGCGAGGGTCTGCAGATTCAGCGTCTCGCCGCGGGTCTGCACGATCAGCCGCAGCGCGTCGTCGATGATTGTGAGCGTGGTCAGCCCGAGGAAGTCCATCTTCAGCAGGCCAAGCTTCTCAATCGCCTTCATGTCGTAGGCGGTGACGATTTCGTCGTTCTTGGTGCGATGCAGTGGCACCAGATCGGTCAGAGGCTGGGGCGAGATGACGACCCCGGCTGCATGCACTCCCGAATTGCGGACCAGCCCCTCCAGCTTCTTCGCTGTGTCGATCAATTCCTTGGTCTGTGGCTCAGTCTCGTACGCGGTCGCCAGCGAAGGCGAGTCCTCCAGCGCCTGCTTGATGGTGATGTTGAGGGTGGGCGGCACCATCTTGACGATGCGCTCGACCTCGGGATACGGAATGTCCATGGCGCGGCCGGAGTCTTTGATCGCCGCCTTGCACGCCATGGTGCCGAAGGTGATGATCTGCGCCACCTGATCGCGGCCGTACTTCTGCGTGACGTAGCTGATGACTTCGCCGCGACGATTCATGCAGAAGTCAATGTCGATATCAGGCAGGCTGATGCGCTCCGGATTGAGAAAGCGTTCGAACAGCAACTCGTTTTGCAGCGGATCAATGTCGGTAATACCCAGCGCATACGCCACCAGCGCACCGGCAGCAGAACCGCGGCCCGGACCAACGGGAATGTTGTGTTCCTTCGCGTAGCGGATGAAGTCCCAGACGATGAGGAAGTATCCCGCGAACTGCATCTGCCGGATAATGCCAATCTCGCGCGACAGCCGCTGCTCGTAATCTTCCAGCGAGTGCTTCAGGCGGCCCATGGCCTGCAACTCGCGCAGTATGTTCAAGCGATGCGCAAAGCCTTCTCGGGTGACGTGCTCAAAGTAATCCGGAATCGTGAAACCCGCCGGCACCTCGAATTGCGGAAACGGATCTTTTACCTTTTCTAGCTTGGTATTGCAGCGCTCGGCAATCTCCAACGTGCGCTTCAGATACTGCTCATACCCGGAAAATGCCTTTTGCATTTCCGGATAGCTCTTCACATAGAACTGGTTGTTGGCGAACTTGAGCCGATTCGTGTCATTGATCGACTTGCCAGTCTGGATGCACACCATCACGTCCTGCGCGTGGGCGTCGTCTTCGCACAGGTAGTGGCTGTCGTTGGTGGCTACCATCGGAATGCCGAGTTCCTGCTCCAGCTTCAGCAGGTTGTTCTGGATGCGGTCTTCTTCCGGCAGTCCCTGGTTTTGAATTTCGAGGAAGAAGTTCCCCTTGCCGAAAATGTCGCCGAACATGGCGGCTGCGTCGCGCGCCTTGTCGTAATGCTCAAACGTCAGTTCTTCGGCAACCTCGCCTTTTAGGCAGCCGGAAAGTCCGATGAGGCCCTTCGAGTGTTCGGCGAGAAACCGCTTGCTCACGCGCGGCTTGTAGTAGAAACCGTGGAGCGAGGCCTCGGAGGCAATCTTCACCAAGTTTCGGTACCCTTCGTCGGTCTCAGCCAGCACGATGAGGTGGTTGTAGCTGTCGCCCTCCGGCGCTGCGCGATGGTCTTCCTTCTTGCAGATGTAGAGCTCACATCCCAGGATGGGCTTTACACCCACATCCTTGGCCGCATTGGCGAACTCGACTGCTCCGAAGATGTTGCCGTGGTCGGTCATGGCCACGGCGGGCATGCCGAGTTCCTTGACGCGCTCCACCAGCTTGGTGGCATCGCACGCGCCATCGAGCATGGAGTAATCGGTGTGGAGGTGAAGATGAACGAATTGTTCCGACATAGGGAATGCGCCGAGAGACTGTTCCAATCTTATGCGGTACTTGGCGTGCTGTCGCTTTAGCGCATGTGGAAAACATGGCCCTTATTAGATTCTCCCCCCGAATTTATGGCATACTCTGTCTAGAAGTGCTTCATCGAAGACGTTAAGGATGCCGGGTGCAACCATGTTGTGCCGCACGGTTCTAAAGTGCTCCCTTGTTCTCGCCTCCAGTACGCTTGTCGCTCAAACAACCGCACATTTCGCAAAGCCCCCATCGAGCGGACAGCTCGGAGTAGTCAAAACGGTTGAGTCTCAGGAAACAGCGAGTTCCTTTGAACACCCGATCGAGTGCGACGACGACGGCAATGTGTACCTCAAGACCGACGACGATGGTGTATCCGCCATCCGAAAGGTAAGTTCCGCGGGCGAACGAATCGCGACATTTAATGCTGGCGCGTGTCCCGACATCAAGGTGCAACTCGGCGCATCTTTTGCGGTTGGCTCAGATAGTCGCGTGTATCAAATTGTTTTTCCTCAAGACGAACCGCATCGATATGTCCTCGTCTTTGACCGAGACGGCAGCTGCCACTCTAAGATCAAACTCGACGTTTCATTGCGGTTCATTCCTTATCAGATCGCAACCTATCCGTCCGGCACAATGCTAATTGCGGGAGTGCGGTCTTTACCAGGCAAAGACCCTGACGCGATGGCGCCTTATACCGCCCTGTTTTCGTCCAGCGGTGACCTGCTCAAAGCCATCGATTTTGAATCCGATGACGAGCATCCGAAAACTGACGTAGGCGGCAATCCCTCGGATGCAGCCCCATCCAATCGTACCGGCAGCCGTGCCATTAGTCGCGGAATGATGCAGACAGCCCAGGATGGCAATGTCTACCTCATCAGACACGAATCGCCGGCGGTGATTTACGCTATTTCAGAAAGCGGCACTGTAGTTCGTCACTTCACCGTGGATCCTGGCAAAGCTGATCTGATGCCAACAGAAATGCACATTGCCAGCAATCGTATCGCCCTTCTCTTCCAAAATGATCGCACCCACGACAGCATGCTCAAGGTGGTCAACCTTAACGGCGAACCCGTTGCCGCGTATTCTGAACCCCTGGCTCCCGGAAAATCGAGTCTGGGTTGGGCGTTTGTTTGTTACACGTATCCTCCGCATGACACATTTACGTTCCTAACCACACTCGCTGGCGACAAGCTCGGATTTCGCGTCGTCGAGCCGCACTAAGTTCCCGCAGATGCGCCAATCGATTGATCCTGCTTGCCGAACACAATCTGCCCACGCGCGCTAGGATTGGCCATGCGAGCGCGGCTCCTCTTCAGGCGCCAGCAGCACTCCGCCAGTAATTGGCTGTCCCGGTGGAGTCTGGTGTGGCATGTTCCTTGCCGCCGCATCTGCCGCGCGCTTGCGGGCCATGGCGCGATACGCAAAGATTACCGCCAACAGCGGCGCCGCAATCAGCACGCCCCAAAAGCCAAGCATGAAGCTCAACAAGATCGGTACGGCGAGCGACGCCCAAAGCGGAACGCGGGCGGTTCGCTTCATGATGAGCGGCTGGAGCAGGAGCCCGTCCAGCAGGACGATCACGCCGTAGAGCCCAAGCAGCCACAGAAACGACTCGAGCCCGCCAGAGAAGCTCGCGGCCACCGCCGGCCCGATGAATGTAAAAATCGGCCCGAAATGCGGAATGAATTGAAACATCGCCGCCAGCAGAGCCCACAACGGCGCCAGCGGTACCTTGAGGTACACCAGCCCAATCCACCAAAGCAGACCTACGGCGATCGAGTCGTAGCACTGGGCTACGAACCAGTCGCGCAAGGCCCCGCCGGTGATATTGACGTGTCGCGAAAACTCCATAACGGTTTAGATGCCGGCGCCCGGGACGCCGCCGCACCCATGCTACACTGAGGCTGAAACCCCCTCCTGGAGCGCACAGCGATGAAGTTTGGCGTCATCATTTTCCCCGGATCCAACTGCGATCACGATGCCTACTGGACCATCCAGCAGGTGTCCAAGCAGCCGGTGACGTTCTTGTGGCACGATTCGCCGGACCTCCAGGGATGCGACGCCATCATCGTTCCCGGAGGCTTCGCTTACGGCGACTATCTGCGCACCGGAGCGATCGCCAAGTTCTCGCCGGTCATGGAATCGGTGCGCAAGTTTGCCGCCGACGGCGGACTTGTTCTGGGAATCTGCAATGGCTTTCAGATTCTTTGCGAGTCAGGACTTCTGCCGGGCGCGCTCATGCGCAACGCCGGACTCAAGTACATCTGCAAGCCGGTGAACATTCGCGTCGAGAGCACGAACACGCCTTACACCCAGCAGTTGACCAAGGGCGAAGTGCTGGAGATTCCCATCGGCCACATGGAAGGCAACTACTTCTGTGATGACCAGACGCTGGCGGAACTGAAAGACCAGGACCGAATCATCTTCCGCTACGTGACGCCGAGCGGCGAAGTGACTGCGGACGCCAATCCCAACGGCTCCATCGAAAACATCGCCGGCATCTGCAACGCCGGACGCAACGTGCTGGGCATGATGCCGCATCCTGAGCGCGCCAGCGAGCCGGAGTTGGGGATGACGGACGGCGTGAAGATCTTCGACTCGTTGGTTTCGGCGCTGGTAGCGAAATAGCGCTCTTCGCCGCCGGTGCCGGGGCAGTCTCTGGCAACTACCAACTGCCTCACCGGAATCCTTCCTTATTCACCACGAACGGCATCTTCTGCACGTCGCCGCCGTAGTTCCCTTCCAGCACGTCGATCAGTCCTTGCACGCATCGCCCCGCCATGCCGCCATTGGGATCGACGGACAGGCGCGTTCTGCGTCCGGCACTCCCGAAGTGCGGATAAAGCCGCAACCGACCTTCCAGATCGGGATCGCGCAACGGCGAATCGGCGGGTAATGGTTCGATCTCGAACACGTCGAGCGCAGCTCCTGAAATCCAGTTCTCGTTCAGCGCCCGGATTAGCGCCGCTTCGTCAATCACAGCTCCGCGCGAAGTGTTGACCAGGTAAGCCGTCGGTTTCATCATTCGCAAAGTCGTCTCGTCGAAGAGATGATAGGTAGGGGTTGCGCCTTCGCGAACCAGTGGGACATGAACGCTGACGAAGTCGGCCTCTCGCAGAGCCTCCTCCAGCAACACATATCGAATCGTTGTGCGCTCGCGTTGCAACCCGCTTCGATAGCGCAAGTCCATCACCGCCTGAAGCGCACCGAGAAAATCTTCATCTTGCCGCCGCGGGTGGTAGCACAGGATGTTCATGTCGAAGCCGCTGCACTTCTTCGCCATCGCCTGCCCGATGCGTCCCATTCCAATGATGGCAATGGTCTTGCCTGTCATCTCGTCACCCAGAAACGGCAGGTACGGGTGCCAAAAACCCCAGCGGTTCTCGCGCACCAGTTTCTCCGCCGACCACAAACGTCGCGACAGCGCCGCCAGCGCAAAGAACGCAAATTCCGCCGTCGCTTCCGTCAGCACATCCGGCGTATGTGTGAAAGGAATCTTGTAGCGGTTGGCCGCCGCGCGGTCGATGTTGTCGACGCCCACCGCGTATTGCGCCACGCACTTCAGTGTCCCTTTGCCCGCCTCGAAGACCTCGACATCAATCTCGTCGCGCAGCGTACTGATCAACCCGTTGATTCCGCCGCGCACTTTTTCGACGATCACGTCTTTGTCCGGCGGCGTCGGGTTCGAATAGACCTCGACCTCGTACCCTCGCCTGCGCAGGCGGGCGAAGGCAGCGTCACCGATGTCGGCGGTGGCAAAGATGCGGAATCGGGGGTTGGCGGTGTCAGACATCTTCTTCGAATTACTGGAAAGTGCCGATTGTATCGCCACAGCCTACTCGACTCTGAAAGTGCGGGGATGAGAATGGACAACGTCTTGAGACACCACAGATAGAGCCTGATCAAAACCGAACCGCAACCGCGGATGAAAACCGTTGACAGGGATCGAACCCAATATGACGCAAATGATACATGCGGTGAGCGAGAAACAAGATTGTCACCGTCGTCGCTCACAGCACTGTTGCATCTGCCCGAGCGGAATTTTTCATTGATTCTGCATTCTTGTTATCATCCGCAAACACGATGTATTCGGAGTTGCCTCGCTTTCCGACCTCAACCGCTCCCGTCGGCGGCAATCCGGAATCATTCGTTTCAAGTTTAATTCTCGAGGATTCCCGATCATGAAAAGACGCACCCTCCTTGTGGCGTCGCTGGCGCTGATACTGGCGACCGGCGCTGCCGCCCAGCAGGCCAATCCATCGCAGCAACGCTCCCGGACTTCCAGCCCTTCCCCTTCGACGGAACAGACCTCGACGGAGAGTTCCGCGCAGCAGTCCAGCCAGCAGGCACCCAATCGCGAAGCGCAGGAACATCAACAGCGCCACGAGACTGCCGCACCGGCCGAAACCGGCAGCGGAGCGGGCCCGACCGGAGGCCAGAACTACCACTGGGACATGACCGAGGTTGCGCCGGTACAGACGCATCACCAGATCACCGTCGGCGGGAAAACGCTGCACTACACGGCCACGGCCGGACGCCTGCCGATCAAGGACCCGACCGGAAAGATCGAGGCGGAAATGTTCTTCGTCGCATACACCCTGGACGGCGCCGATCCGGCGAAGAGGCCGTTGACGTTCTCGTACAACGGCGGTCCGGGATCTGCTTCGTTCTGGCTGCACATGGGCGCGCTCGGCCCGCGGACGGTGGCGATGCAGCCCGAAGGCTGGATGCCGGAAGCCCCGTATCGGCTGCACGACAACCCGTACACTCCGCTGGACGCGACCGACATTGTGATGATTGACGCCATCGGCACGGGCTACAGCCGGCCCGCAGACATGGAACAGGCCAAGAAATTCTGGAGCCTGCACGGCGACATTGAATCGTTCGGTGAATTCATCCGCATGTACATTTCTCGCTATGAGCGCTGGTCGTCGCCGCTGTATCTGCTGGGCGAAAGTTACGGCACAACGCGGTCGGCGGGAATCGCGGGATATCTGGCGGACCGCGGCATCAACTTCAACGGGATTTGCCTGCTCTCGATGGTGCTGAATTTCGAGAGCCTGGAGTTTGCGCCGACGAATGACGCGCCGTATCCGCTGATTCTGCCAACGATGACGATGATTGCGGGCTACCATCACAAGCTTCCTGCCGATATGGAGCAGGACATGAATAAAACTCGTCAGCAAGCCAGCAACTTTGCCATGAACGAGTATTGGCAGACGCTGAACAAAGGCGACGCGCTGACGGCGGAAGAACGGGCCGCGATGGTCGATAAAGTTGCACAATACACGGGCCTGCCGAAGAACGTTGTGCAGATGGCGAACATGCGCATTGATGTCCGAACGTTTACGCAGTGGCTGCTGGCCGACCAGCAGAAGCGTGTCGGGCGTCTCGACGGACGCTATACCAGCCCTGCTCCGTCGGGCGCGATGGAACAGGGATTTTTCGATCCGGCATCGGCGGCGACGCAAGGGCCGTTCACCGCGGTATTCAACGATTACGTTCGGCGCGATCTGAACTACAAGGTGGATATGCCGTACTACACCTCGGCGCGGGAGCTGGGGACGTTCAGTTGGAGCTGGGCCAATCCGCAACGGACGGGACCGGGAGCAGGGTTCGAAATGGGCTATGCCGACGTGGCGACTTCACTGCGTTCGGCGATGATCAAGGACCCGTATCTGAAGGTCCTCGTCATGGAGGGTGACTACGACATGGCGACGCCGTTCCTGGCGGCGCAGTACACCATGGACCACCTGAACATAACGCCTGAGATGCACAAGAACATTTCGTTCACGTATTACGCATCAGGCCACATGGTGTACCTGGACCAGAAGGCGCACGACAAGATGCACCAGGACTACGTGAACTTTGTGAATTCGAATTTTCCGCGCTAGCTAGCTGCACGTCCCCAGTCGCCAGTCGCCGGTGAAAGGCAATGGCGCCGGGGATCGGAGGCGAGTTTGCGGTTGCCATGTGCCATTCAAGGGGTAGAAGCCGCCGCGGATTCCGCGCATTTATGGGATCCGGTATTTGTTTGCGGATCAAAAAGGCCCGCTCGAAGAAGAGCGGGCCCAGAACCTCAGGAGGAGGTCCTATAGATTCTTCTTCGTCCACTGGTCAATGCGGTCCAGCGCGTTCTGCAGGTTCTCCACTGAGTTTGCCACGCTAAAGCGTAGGTAGCCTTCGCCGTACGCGCCAAATGCGGTGCCTGACAGACCGGCTACACCAGCCTCATCCAGCAGAGCGTCCGCCAGCTTCTTCGACGCCCACCCGGTCGCTGTAATGTTCGGGAAAGTATAGAACGCTCCCTTTGGCAAGCGGCACGAAAATCCCTTGATCTGGTTGATGCCGCTGACGAAGATGTTGCGCCGTTTCTCGAACTCCAGCCGCATGTGTTCGGTCGCAGTCTGGTCGCCTCGAATCGCCTCGACACCGGCAATCTGCGTGAAGCTGGCGGTGCAGGAATTCGAGTTGGTCATCAGGCGCGCGACGTGGGTCGCCAGGTCGGCGCGCATGACGCCATAGCCCATCCGCCATCCGGTCATCGCGTAGGTCTTGGAGAAACCATCCAGAATGATGGTGCGCTCCTTCATGCCCTCTACCGCCGAAATGCTGAACTGCTCGCCCTCGAACAGCAGGCGGCCATAAATCTCGTCACTGAGCACCATGATGTCGCGGTCGCCAATGGCGTCGGCAATGTCAAGAATGTCATTCTTGGTGAGCACGCCGCCCGTCGGGTTATGCGGCGAGTTGAGGATGATCAACTTGGTGCGGTCGTTGATCAGGCTCTTTAATTCGTTGACGTCGAGGCGGAAATCGCGCTCCTCGCGGAGCTGGATCGGCACCGCCTTGCCGCCCACGAAATTAATCATCGACTCGTAGATCGGGAAACCGGGGTTGGGATAGATGACCTCATCGCCCTGGTCGATCAGCGCCATCATGGTGAAGAAGATGATGGGCTTGCCGCCGGGAACCACCACCACTTCTTCCGGCGTAAACTTCACGCCGCGAGACTTGGTAACGTCGTCGGCAATTGCCTCGCGCAAGTCAGGCAGGCCGGCCGAGGGGCCGTAGTGGGTGTAGCCCAGGTGCAGCGCGTCAACTGCGGCTTCCACGATGTTCTTGGGGGTATCGAAATCTGGCTCGCCGATTTCCAGATGAATGATGTTTTTGCCCTGCTTCTCAAGGGCGCGGGCCCGGACCAGAACTTCGAAGGCGGTCTCGGTACCAAGGCGCGACATGCGCTTGGCCAAGTTCAGCTTGGCGGGAGCGGATACAGTAAGTGTGCTCATTTCTTTGTTCCTCGTTGCTGCGCGACTCTTGGGCATGGGGCCGGAAGAATCCAGTACACATTCTGGAGGCAGGCCTGGCCAAGCGCAGTGACCCGCGGCCTAGATACTTGTGACGGAGCGCACGAAAAGAAGCAATTAGTAACTAGTAATTAGCACGTGGCTATGCGTGAAGTATAAGCCGGCGATGGGCCGGTCTATTCGGCATATTCGATCGCGGTCTCGATCTTCGCCGTCTTCTCCAGCATGGCCGAGACCGAACAATATTTGTCTTTCGACAGGCGCACCGCGTCTTCCACGGCCTTGTGAGTGACTTTGCCGCGCACTCGATAAATCAGCTTGATGTGGGTGTAGACCTTGGGATGGTCGGCGGCCCGTTCGGCGTTGGCCACGACTTCGAGGCCAGTAAATGGCTGCCGTTTCTTGCGCAGAATGCTTACCACGTCACTGGCCGTGCAGCCGCAAAGCCCAATCAGGACGAGTTCCACCGGGCTGCTCGCGGTCTTCACTGTCGAGGCGTCCATCACTACGGCATGACCCGAGGTGGCCTCGCTGATGAAACGCTCTTTGTCAGTCCAGATGGCCTTCGCTTCCATTGCTTTCCTTCGTCGCGGGCCAGTTTCAGTTTGGCTTCGGCTCTGCCGGTGGCGCCGTCGGTTGTGTTGCCGGCGGTGGCGATTTTTTGTTCTTGTCTTTGTCGTAGGCCGAGAGCTGTTCGCCGGGCCGTTTCAGCCGGAGCTCGAACTCCATTACCGGCTTGTCGATCTGGTAATCATCGCCGAAGGTCTGAAAGCCCGGCGCCAACACCTGGATTCGAAGTGGCCCGTACGGGATGCCATCGATCCCCGCGTTGCCTTCCCCGTCCGTCTTTAGCTGAAGGCCGCCCTTGGCCTGCGTACCGTCTTTGTTTACGGAATGGAGGACGACGCTGGCAGCCCGAACCGGCTTATTGTTGGCATCCTTGACTACCGTGAAGTGCAAGTTCGCCATTTGCTGGTCGTCCGATTTTTTGTCGCTTGCCGGGCTTGGGACGGCTGCTGTCAGAACAAAGAGAATACAGAGCAGGCGGACCATACGTCGCATGTGCCTATTGTAGGCAGGCGCAATTCCAACTGCAATCGCCGAACTGGCAAAGGGCTTGATTTTTGAACCAGCCGTCGGGCGAAAGAGGGTCACTTAAGGTTGGAACTTACTGGCAATGTAGTCGCCCCAGCCTGGGCATCGGGAGCAACATCCTCGGTGTGGTTGCGCAACACGGGACGATCGGCACCTTTTTCACCATCGAGTCGTTGACTGCCCTGCAGCGAGATCAGGCGTGCCTTCATGGCCTCAAAATCGCTGGTGTCAACCACGTAGCTGTCGCGGTCAGGGAGGTATTTTTGTATTTCTGCCTGCGCGGCGGTAATGCGGTCGGCCGTCATGGGATGGGTCGAAAATAACTTGGCGATCTTGCTGTGTTTCTGCTTTTCCTGCGCCTTTAACCGTTCAAAAAACTGGATAAACGCCTGTGGGTCGTATCCGGCGGCATAGTCGTATTGCAGGCCCAGCATGTCGGCCTCGCGCTCCGAGTCGCGGGAGAACTTCAGAAAGCTCATGGGAACTACGATATTCGCAACTTCGGCGATGGCATAACCAGCCGGTCCACCGACAAACATCAGCGGTATCGACGCCATGTTCCAGATCTGCTGCTTGGTCATGTTCTTGGTGGCATGGCGGGCCGCCACATGAGCAATCTCGTGGGCCATGATCGCGGCCAACTCGGCTTCGCTGTCGGCAGCCAGAATCAAGCCGCTGTCCACATAGAAGAACCCTCCCGGCAGCGCAAAGGCGTTGATCTCCCCGCTATCGATCACCCTGATCGTGAACGGAACTCGCGAGTCGGAATTGCGTACCAGGTTCTGCCCGATGCGGTTCACATACTCTGTGATCTCGGGATCGGTGACGAGCTTAGAGCTCTGCTCAACCTGTTTCGCCAGCTCCTGTCCGACCGCGATTTCACGCTCGAGCGAATAGAAATTCAGACCTGTTCCGACGTTTCGGTGCCCGATCAGCGTGACGTCGTACTTGGACTGTTGAGGCGGGGGCTGAACCACCGCGGGAGGCGCCGGCGCTTTCTTCTGTACCCCGTGAGCGCGACCTGTCGCCGCAGCTCCCTCCGGGTCGGAGGCATCGGGTGCTCGTACACCTTGGGCTTGAATCTGGGCCGCAGTCGGAATCGTGCCCGCCAATTGATCGTCGGCGAGCGAGTGGGAATTCGCGGCGCTGGCACCGGTTACCGATGACTGAGTGGAAGCTCGGCGGAGGGGCGGGCGCAACCGCCTGGCCACATAGGACGCCCGAAAGAAGCAGGCCGATGACCAAAACGAGAGGTACGGTCCGAAGATCACGCCGAAGGATGGGGGGTACCCTCATAGCTGTTAACCTACATTACATTATGCAATCACCGGACCTGACCGAGACGGTCAGGAGTAACAAGATGCAGTCTATACGAACCATAATGGCTCTGCACTAAGAATTCCCGATAGGGGAAGCACCGCAATGAGTTCGGTCGTGTACCGTCGCCCTGAGCGTCATTTTCCGGGACTTTTGGTCCGTTGAACGTTGTTCGCTGGCAAAATTCGCCAAATCGTACCGGTTTACGGATTCTTAATAACTTGAGTGGATGACACTCATATCCGACTTGACTTCCCCTACGACTTTTAGGTATATTAGCACTCGTTGGACTTGAGTGCTAGCAGCCTGCCTGGCCGGTTTCAGCTCTCCAGTTCTGAGGAAAAGCCCAAACATCGATGAACCAGCCGTGCCCAACGCAGACATCCGCGAACCAGTCGGCCCATCGAGTATCGCAACTTAATCCAGAAGTGAATGTTTGAAAGGAGTTCCAAGAATGTCTACGAAGCTAACTCCCCTGCATGACCGCATCGTAATTCGTCGTGTGGAAGAGGCTGAGACCACCCGGGGTGGCATCATCATCCCCGATAGCGCGAAAGACAAGCCGCAGGAAGGCGAAGTCATCTCCGTCGGCCGTGGCAAAACGAACGACAAAGGCGAGACCTTCCCTCTCGACGTGAAGGCGGGCGACCGCGTTCTGTTCGGCAAGTATGCCGGCACGGAAATCAAGATCGACGGCGAAGACTTCCTGATCATGCGTGAAGAAGAAGTCCTCGGCATCCTGGAAGGCGCGGTACAGCCAGCCCTGGCAAAGAAGTAAGTTCTGTCAGCCCAAGTTGCCGAGTCGTACTGGCAACTGACCACTGACCACCCACAACTGATTTCAAGGAGATAGAAACAATGGCAAAGCAGATTCTGCACGGTGAAGAGTCGCGGCAGTCCATCCTGCGGGGCGTTAACGTCCTGGCGGATGCCGTGAAGGTCACCCTCGGCCCCAAGGGCCGCAACGTAGTTATCGAGAAGAAGTTCGGTTCGCCCCTCATCACCAAAGACGGCGTGACCGTAGCCAAAGAGATCGAGCTGAAGGACCCGCTCGAGAACATGGGCGCACAGATGGTGCGCGAAGTCGCCTCCAAGACGTCTGACGTCGCCGGCGACGGCACCACCACCGCGACCGTTCTGGCGCAGTCGATCTATCGCGAAGGCGTGAAGACCGTGGCCGCCGGCGCGAACCCGATGGCCCTGAAGCGCGGCATTGAGAAGGCCGTTACCGCTGTTTGCGGCACCGTTGACAACGATGGCAACCGAAGCGGCAGTGCGCTCGACAAGTTCTCGCAGAAGGTCACCGGCGACATGATCGCCCAGGTTGGCACCATTTCCGCCAACAACGACCCCACCATCGGCAACATCATTGCCGAGGCGATGAAGAAGGTCGGTAAAGACGGCGTCATCACCGTGGAAGAGTCCAAGACGATGGAAACCCAGTTGGAAGTCGTCGAAGGCATGCAGTTCGACCGCGGCTACCTGTCTCCGTACTTCGTGACCGATCCTGAGCGCATGGAGTCGGTGCAGGAAAATCCGTACATCCTGATCCACGAGAAGAAGATCTCGTCGATGAAGGACCTGCTCCCCTTGCTCGAACAGATCGCGAAGGGCGGCCGTCCGCTGGTGATCATCGCTGAAGACGTGGAAGGCGAAGCGCTCGCGACCCTCGTAGTCAACAAGCTGCGTGGCACGTTGAATGTGTCTGCCGTGAAGGCCCCTGGGTTCGGCGACCGTCGCAAGGCCATGTTGCAGGACATCGCAATCCTGACCGGCGGCAAAGCCATCACCGAAGACCTCGGCATCAAGCTGGAGAATGTCCAGATGACCGACCTCGGCCAGGCCAAGAAAGTCACCATCGACAAGGACAACACCACCATCGTCGAGGGCAAGGGCAAGGCAGAAGACATTTCGGGCCGCGTGAAGGAAATTCGCAGCCAGGTTGAAAAGACCACGAGCGACTACGACCGCGAGAAATTGCAGGAGCGGTTGGCGAAGCTGGTGGGTGGCGTTGCCGTAATCAAAGTCGGCGCCGCGACCGAGACCGAAATGAAGGAAAAGAAAGCCCGCGTGGAAGACGCGATGCACGCTACCCGCGCTGCAGTCGAGGAAGGTATCGTCCCCGGCGGTGGTGTAGCTCTCATGCGTTGCGGCGATGCCATAGCGGCACTTAAGCTGGAAGGCGACGAGAAGATCGGCGGCAACATTGTGCGTCGCGCTCTCGAAGAGCCTCTCCGCCAGATCGTCGGCAATGCTGGCGAAGAAGGTGCCATCGTTGTGGGTCGCATTCGCGACTCCAAGGAAAACAACTTCGGTTACAACGCTCAGACCGGCAACTTCGAGGACCTCGTCAAGGCCGGCGTCATCGATCCGACCAAAGTGACGCGCACCGCCCTGCAGAACGCAGGCTCGATTGCGTCGCTGATGCTGACCACTGAAGCCCTCGTCTGCGAGATTCCGGAAGAGAAGAAGGAATCTCCCATGGGCGGCGGCCACGGCGGCGGCATGGGCGGAATGTACTAAGAAGCAGCCAGCAAATAGCACAAGAGCGAAGGCCTCGCAGCAATGCGGGGCCTTTTGCTCTCCGTTGGTTCCAATCCTCTTCGTGGTCGGATTGGTGCGATACTTGTGCCGACTCGTCCTCGCGAATGATTTTCCAAAGGTGAGCAAATTTATACATACACCACTTCTGTGTATGTGAGACACTCACATACACCAGAGTCGGGCTTTGGATTTCGACATGTGGGGACGTTTGCTATTTAGGCCATTCCCTGTATGACTCCGGTCTTTTTTAGAAGAGCGTCCTCTGCGACCTCAGCGCGCGATTGGCTGACCCGCCCCGGGCACCCTTGAAGGGAGCTACACGCGCGTGAATGTACATCTGATCAACCCGAGCCATGTTTCTTTTGGTACCGCCGTCATCACTCCCCGTTGGCTTTACGTTTTGGCTGGCGCTACGCCGGCGCGGTACGGCGATCCGATCCTGGTCGATGAAACCTTGGCTCTGCTTGATCCCGCTACTATTAAGCCAGGCGACATCGTCGGCATCGGCGTACACACCGGCAACGCCCTTCGCGGCTACGAAGTGGGCCGCGCCGCAAGGGCCAGTGGGGCCTACGTGGTGTACGGCGGAATTCACGCCACGCTGTATCCCGAAGAAGCGCTGGAACTCGGCGGCGCTCATGCGGTGGTCAAGGGCGACGGTGACGTCGTGTGGGCGACAGTGCTCGCCGACTGCCTCAACGACGCGCCAAAGAAAATTTACGAGGGTGGTCGCATCGACGCCGACCAGTTCTCCGCCGCGCGCTGGGACCTGATTCCGCGCAAGAGTTATATGTGGGCGTCCGTGCAGACGGTTCGCGGCTGTCCCAAGCATTGCTCGTTCTGTTCCGTGTGGAAGACCGACGGCCAGAAGCCGCGACAGAGACCGGCCGATGCCGTGGTCGAAGAGATCGTGCAGTTGCGGCGGCAAGGTTTCCGCTTCATCGCGCTGGCCGACGACAACTTCTACCCGGTCACGCTGACCGACCTCGAACTGGCAGGCCGCCAGAAGAACAAAGCGCATCTCGAGCAATTGAAGGCTGTGCGCGCCGAACGATTTGAGTTGATGGCGCGCTTGGCACGCCTGCCCAAAGACACAGTCTTCTACACCCAGATCACCATGGAAGCCGCCGAGGATGACGAATTCCTCGATGCCATGAAGTCGGCGCACATCTTGGGGGCACTGGTCGGCGTCGAGGCCGTCACACCGGCTGGACTCAAAGACGTGTACAAAGACTTCAACCTCTCTGGCCAGGCGCTGATCGACCGGCTGAAGAACTTCCGCGCCCACGGCATTCACGTGTTGGGATCGTTCATCTTCGGACTGCCCAGCGACAAGCCCGAAACCTTCGACGCGACCGCTGCATTGGCAGACGCCGCCGACCTCACCTTCGCGCAGTTCGTCATCCTCACGCCATTTCCTGGCACCGTCGATTTTGCCAAGTGGGAGAAAACCGTGGATGTGACAACAGCGAACGTAAACGGCATCCCGCTGACTCGCCGCTGGCTCATCCCGCAGGAGACTCGCCCCAAGTATTTCGGGCTGCATCCCACCATGTCGGCCGATGAGGTTCGTCAGCGCACTCAGGCGGTATGGGACAAGTTCTACAGCTTCGACTCCATCTGGAAGCGGTCGAGCTTCTTGAAGTCCGTGAAGGCGCGCGCGGCGTTCGTTCTGATTTCCAAGATTTACCGCCAGATGTACGCCGACACCGGCATCACCACCGACAGCGCCCGCATGGCCCGCTCCACGAAAATCGCGAGCTGGCTGGCGAAACCCTGCCGCTTGCTGTTTGCTGGAAAGCCGATGCCGGACCTCGAAGTGCCCCAGGCGCCGCCCGGGATATTTCCCGAGCCGGAGATGGCAACAGGCGACTAGGGCTTGTCCACATCCAGTACGAAAGGGCCCCGCGTCACTGCGGGGCCTTTTTGTCGCTCTCCGAGCATGAAAAATAATTGTCCGATCTTAGATGATTTGGTGTAAGCTCTCTGCCCAAACCTTATCCGGTTTCTCACCCGTTGGCATGCGTCGGATAGGCTCTGGGACCCCTTTCAGTCTGAGATCCAGGTAGGAGCTGCGCCATGAGATTTCGTCGGATCGCCTTCTCGCTGCTTTTGTCGATTAGTTTGCTGGCCAGTGTGGTCAGTGCCGCTGGTGAAGAGCTACCTCTCAATATTGCGACGAAAGACTTGCAACAAGGCAAGGTTGGAGTCGACTACACGGCAAAGCTGTCAGCGAATGGCGGGACACCGCCCCTGACTTGGTCGACAGATCCTACTAAACTGCCCGACGGTCTCAAGCTCACGGGAACAGGTGAGATCACCGGCACACCGACGACAGTTGGTGTTTTCAAATTCACGGCTCAAGTCAGCGATAGCGCTAAGGCGACCAAAAACCAAGGCTTTACGATTCTTGTCTCCGACCTCTCCATATCCACAAACGCTCTGCCAGACGGTAAGGTCGAGACCGACTACTCGGCCAAGTTGGAATCCACAGGCGGATCGACCACCCTGCGGAAGTGGAGAGTCATCAAAGGCGTGCTGCCTTTCGGCCTGAATCTGGCTGAATCGGGCGATCAAGCCGGCACCATAACCGGCAAGCCGACGAAGTCGGGTTCTTTTGCTTTCACTGTCGAGGTCGAGGATGAAGGCAAGACGGGCGAATCTTCCGCACCTAATGCGTCTAACGCACCTGACGCATCCAATGCGGCACCCCCATCCACCGCATCTCAGCAATTGAGTATTGTCGTTGATCCTCAGTTCGGCTCGACCATAGCTTCGTTGTTATGTTGCGGAACTGAGACTAGCGCGAGCAAGAACGTTACAAGTACGACGAGTCCTGCGAAAATAATCTCCCTCGAGGCGGTTCTCATCGCGATCGTCGGGCTCGCCTACTGGTTTGCGATGGTGGTGATCCGTTGGCACCGCATCGCGCGTCCGAGTCGCGAGTTTCTCCGCGCAAAGATCGCCAGTGATCTTGCCGAACTGTCCTTGTATCCACCGCAGCAGGAAGAACGCCCGGGCGAAAGAGACCAAGTCAGGGGTGTACTGCTGAAAGCAGGGCTCGCGATTTCCCCCAAAATTGCCAATCGAAGCGATTTATATCGGTTGTCGAACTTCCTATTCTGGTCGCGCGGCGAAGAGATGGCGGCATGGACGTGCCTGCATAGCGCTGAGGTCAGAATGGTCGCCTGTATGCCATTTGAGACGGTTATCACCCGGCTCGAAGCGACGGAGCAGCAGCTTCGACTCTTTGTCAATGACAGTCCATCCATTGCGCTCGCTGAAAGCATTCGTCAGGCGCTGACCGCGACCAATCCCACAACGGATATTACGCGGCTACGGGCGCTGCTGGTTGGTGCGCTCACAATCGTATACCAGCACTCGGACGCCTCCGCGACGGATGACATCAGTTGGCAAAATAAGACCTCGTGGCTGGTGGGCAGCGGCGTCTTCCTGCTTATCGTACTCACCATCGTCATTCCCTCGCACAGTATTTTGCTGATCGTAGGGGCGGTAGGAGGGCTGGTGAGTCGCATGACGCGCTCACTCGACCGCAAGTCGGTTCCAACCGACTATGGCGCTTCATGGACAACCATCTTTCTGAGTCCGGTCAGCGGCGCTCTCGGTGCATGGTCTGGTGTCCTTCTTACGGAACTTGCAGTGAGCATGCAAGTGTTGGGCGATGTATTTAAGTCGGACTTTGCCAACCCCTGCAATACTCATACTCTGGCGATTGCGTTCGTTTTCGGCTTCTCTGAACGATTGCTTGACGGGGTACTCGACAAAATAGAGGAGAAAACGGGAGTAGTCCCGCCGAGGGCCGCCTCTGGACCGCCCTCGACGACGTCGCCGACCTCGCCCAATCTGACAGGAGGAACTGGCCTCGCCATAGCTACGAAGGATCTGCCGAAGGGGATGGTTGATAGCGACTACACCGGGCAACTCACAGCGACCAACCCGTCCGGGGCAGTGACGTGGACAGTGATTGACGGCACATTGCCGGACGGACTGGACTGGAAGAGCATTACTGAGAACCCGGCGACTATCATTGGCAGACCCAAAAAAGCCGACACTTTCAAGTTCACCGTGCAGGCCAGCGATGCGATCAACAAGACCGCCACCCAGCAGCTTACGATCGTCATTAACCCCGCCACGTCCAACAACCCGTGAACGGACTAGCCGAATGATGGAGGTGACAAGCCCGATCAGTAGTCTCGGTAGCGATGTCGAGTCAAAGCACCACCGAACGGTCGGGCCTCGCTAAGGAAACTGGAACGCGCACGACATCCATATCTCCTCTCACACGCGCTGTGCTTACGCCGCCGCTGCCGCCTGATACTCCTCGTAAGTGTCCTTGAAGTCCGTGATGCTGTGATCGTGCTCGAAGTGCCAGATACGGGTGGCCACTTCCTCAATCAGGTCGTGGTCGTGCGAGACCAGCAGCACCGTGCCATGGAAGCGCTGCAGCGCAATGTTCAGCGCGTTGATCGATTCCAAGTCCAAGTGGTTCGTCGGCTCGTCGAAGATCAGGACGTTCGGCTTCTGCAGCATCAGCTTGCAGAAAAGCAAGCGCGCGGCCTCTCCGCCGGAGAGCACGTCGGTCTTCTTGTTGCCGTCTTCTTTCTGGAACAGCATCTGACCGAGCAGCCCGCGAATTTCTTCGTACGCCGCGCCCGGCTCCCACTGATGCAGCCAGTCAGAAACCGTCATGCCAGGCTGGATCAGCGCCTTGTGATCCTGTGCGAAGTATCCGACTGAGGCCTCATGCCCCCAGATGACTTTGCCGTCGTCGATCAGCGGCCCGTCGTAGCCGCTGGTCTTGCGTAACTCGGCTTCAGGCGTGGTCGGCGAGTTCGCCAGGATCGCATTCAGCAGCGTGGTCTTGCCCGCGCCGTTGCGGCCCATGAGCGCAATCTTTTCGCCGCGGCTGACGTTCGCCGTGAAGCTGCGAAGCACGCGGTTGTCACCGTACGACTTGTCTACGCCGTGCAGTTCCAGCACATGCTTGCCTGACGGCCGCTTCTGCTCGAATTTCAAGAAGGGGCGTGCGATGTTCGACCGCGCCAGCTCACCAACCGCCAGGCGTTCCACTTCCTTGCGCCGCGACTGCACCTGGCTGGAACGGGTGCCCGCCGAGAAGCGCGCGATGAATTCGTTCAACTGCGCAATCTTCTTTTCGCGTTGAGCGTTCTGGCTCTCGATCTGCGAGCGAATCTGCGTCTTGGCCAACACCATCTCGTCGTAAGTGCCGGTGTAGGTGATGATGGTTTCGTAGTCGATGTCCGCGATGTGCGTGCACACGCTGTTCAGGAAGTGCCGGTCGTGCGAAATCACGATCAGCACGCCGTCGTAGTTGTTCAAGAAGCCCTGCAACCAGTGGATCGAGTCGAGATCCAGGTGGTTCGTAGGCTCGTCGAGCAGCAGGGCGCCCGGATGCCCGAACAGCGCCTGCGCCAGCAGCACACGGACTTTCTGCCCGCCCTGCAGCTCGCTCATCTGGCGCTCGTGCAACTCATCGTCGATGTCGAGGCCTTGCAGCAAAATCGCCGCGTCGGCTTCGGCCGAATAGCCGTCTTCTTCGCCCACAATGCCCTCAAGCTCACCGAGGCGCATGCCGTCTTCGTCGGTGAACTCGGTCTTCTCGTAGATGGTGTCGCGTTCCTGCAGCGCCGCCCACAGCCGCTTGTTGCCCATCATGACCGTGTCGATCACGCGAAAGGCGTCGAAGGCAAACTGATCCTGGTTCAACACCCCGAACTTTTTGGGACGCACCACGCTGCCCTTCTGCGGGTCGAGCTCCCCGGTCAACAGCTTCATGAACGTGGACTTGCCCGAGCCGTTGGGACCAGTAAGGCCGTAGCGCTTTCCGGGGGTAAACGCGGTGGACACATCTTCGAACAGCACTTTTGCGCCGTAGCGCATGGAAACTGCACTGACTGAAATCATGATTTGTCTGGGACTGCGGAAATTCGCTAACAGGGCGGGTCGCAGCTACTTCAATTAGATTAACATGCGGGCATTACCGCTTCATAAACATAAAGACCCCGCCACAAGGCGGGGCCCCAAGTCACACGGTTGTAACATGTTGATCGACCTACTGGCTCTCCGCTTCGTCCTCGGTCTGGTAACTCACCGCCCTCCACGTCTTGTCGGGATTGATGGCCGTCATCGCCTTCACCAGTTCATCCGTCTTCGGCCCGAGATCTTTCTCGTAGATTGCGCCGTTCAGGTTCACGATGAATGTCATGACGCCTGAGTTGCGGTACTCAGCGGGATAGGCGACAAACCCGAAACCTCCGGTCATCTTCCCGTCAACGATGTAGCTCTTCGCGCCTCCAGGAGCAGCCGGTCCCTGCGCGGTCAGCATGCGGAAGTAGTAACCGTGAAACGGATCGCCCTTCTTGCTGTAACCTTCACCAGCGGCATACTGGAACACGGGACCGATAGGGCTCTGCGGATCACCCTCGGCGGTCTTCCAGTACAGACCATTCTGCTTGCCTTCGTCGCTCACGAACTTCTGCGCATACTGATGGACGGTACTACCGTCGTGCAATTCACTGAAGTATTCGTCCTGGGCATCAGCCAGCGCCTTGCACACCCGGATGGCCGCAAGTTCGTTGGCGCCAATCCGGCGGAACAGCACCTCCTCCACGCCTGCCTTGCTGTCGAAGTACCACTGGCCCGCGGCGTCTTTCTTTAGCGGAATCGGGAAGGGCCAGTTCTCGGCGCCCATGAACAGCGTCTCGTCACCATTGGTCTCTTTGCCCCAGCGATTCATCTGTTCGTAGCGCCGGATGAAGTTGTCGACGTTCTTTTGGTCCTGTACCGGGTCGCCGGAGGTAAGAATCGGTGCCGACGACGCGCCGAGTACAGCTTCCATGGCCGACTTGTCGCCTGCTTTCACGGCGTCGTACAGCGCTGTCGAAGCATCCGGCATCGTGGTGAATGTCTTCTGCCCGGCTTCCTGCGCCGATACCGTCATTAAAAGCGCAGCGGCCAGCATCGACACTGCGGCGATCTTTGTAACAACTATGCCTGTATCTGTCGTCTTAAACATGAGCCAATCTCCATCGCAACAACGTAATTGTTCAATTCCAGATTCCCGAACTAAGGGAGAACGTTCGGCTAACGCTTGCGGGTGCCGCCACCCTTCGGAGCGGAGGCCGGACGAGCAGCCGGCTTCGCGCCGCCACCACCCATGCTTTGTTTTCCGCGGTTGGAATCCGCACGAGCATTGCCGCCCTGCTTATAGCCACCCATCGCACTGGCATTGCTGGTCTTCGGCGCGTTCCCGTAACCGCGGTCGGCGGCAGCCGGGTTGTTGCTGTTCGGACGATTGCCGGCCGTACTATTGCCAGGTCGGTTTCCCGCGGTGTTGTTGTTCCCGGGCCGGTTGTTAGTGGCGTTATTTCCTGGGCGATTGTTAGCGTTGTTGCTGCCGGGACGGTTCTTGTTGCCGCCAACATTCACATCGCCGTTGACATTGACCGTGTTGCCGCCCTTGTTTACGGTGTTGCCGCTGTTGCGATTGCCGCTGTTCTTGTTGCCGCTCCAGGCCGCCTTGTTGTTACTGGCGCTGTTATAACGGTTGTTGTTGCCGCTGTTGTATGGCGTCGGGCGATTGTTGTTCTTGTAGTAAGAATTGTTCTGATACCGGTTGTTGCCGTAAAACGTGTTGCTGCGCGAGACGTAAACGTTGTTCTGGTACATCACATTTCCGCCATGCCAATTGCAGCCCCAGCCACCACCGTAATAGCCCCAGCCACAGCAGCTGTTGTTCATCGATGCGCCGATCGCCATTCCGACGCCGAACGAAATTAGTCCCGTGGTAACCAGAGCGGCAGTGCTATAGCCCGGGGGGTTGTAGGGAGTGCCGTAAACCACAGTTGGGTTGTACGTGGGCACATAGACAACCTGCGGATTGGCCGGCTGAATCACTATGGTCTGCGGGCTTTCCTGTACAACCTTAATTTCGTTGGTCGTCTTGAGATTTCCCGCGGCCTTCGCTTCCTGGCGCAATTTCTGAATTGCCGCCATCACATCTTTTTGCTGGTTGAAGGCTGCGTCGCCCAGCGCCGAAGTCCACGCCAGGTTCTTCGCCATCTGGTCCAACACCGTTGGAAACTGGGTCAGTGCCTTTACGCTTGGGTCCCAGGGCTGCTTGTCCACAGCCGTCATCAGGGCTTGGTCCTTCAAGCCGCTACTGTTGACGAAGTTGCTCGCCGCCGTAACCTGATCGGGATAGGTCGCCGCACCCAGGATTTGCGCAATCAACTGATCGGGATACAGCGCGATCGGGGAAACGATATTTTCAATGTCACTTGTGGTAAGGGGAGCCTGGTCAGCCTCTTGATAAGGAGGCTCGTACATCGGCAGCGCCCAAGCACTAGGGTTGGCCGCCATTGTTACGGCTCCAACCAGGATGATGGCGAGGAATTCTCTCAGGGTCTTCATGGGACGGTCTCCATTCCGCGGTGTTGTGCGCCGGTTAACGACGAACGCAACAAGGCGGAGCAAATGCTGTTTCAGAAACTTGACGGACTATGGCTATGCGCGGCAACCTGCACTCACCGGAGCCGACTGGTAGCGAATCAGCCAACATTTCGGGGGGTTCGGTGATGATATCACCAGGATTCATCGCCAGCAATCCATTTGCTGCAACGGGTTATCCTTTACTCACAGCCGCCTGTACCCAGGCGTAGCCGGGAGGGCATATCTTGACGGACCGCCTTTACTACGACGAGCCATCGTTGCTGGAGTTCGAAGCCATGGTGACCGCAGTGGAAGATCGGGGCGAGCAGGCAGTCGTCTCACTGGATCGAACGGCTTTCTATCCCACCAGCGGCGGCCAGAACTTCGACACCGGACTGATCTATGCAATTGCGAACGGCGCTCGTGTTCGGGTCCTCGATGTTCACGAGCAGGAACTGACGGGCGATGTCTTGCATCTTGTCGAGTGCCCCCCGGGTTGGCTGCAGCCTGGCGTCCCTGTTCGCGGCGAAGTCGATGCCGCCCGCCGTCGCGATCACAGGCAGCAACACACAGGGCAGCACGTTCTCTCGGCGGCGTTCGAAAGACTGTTCGGTTACGCGACGGTGTCCTTCCACATGGGAGACGAAACCTGCACCATCGATCTGGCGGCCGAAAGAATCAGTACTGCGCAATTGGAGGCAGCAGAGCGACTGGCGAACGAAATCACCTTCGAGAATCACCCGGTTGAAATTCGCTATGCCAGCCCTGACGAAGCGCGATCTATGGGTGTGCGCAAGATCCCGCCAGCAGTGCGCGAAAAGCTCAGGCTCATCGATATCCGCGACTTCGACCTGAATGCCTGCGGCGGGACCCACGTGCAAAGCACTGGGCAGATTGGCTCGATTCTCCTCCGCAAGACGGAAAAGGTGAAGCAAGGCGTGCGCGTGGAATTTGTCTGCGGCTTGCGCGCTGTGGCCGTTGCTCGCCGCGATTTCCAGGCGCTGACCGATTCTGCTTCTGTATTTTCCGCCCAACTGTGGGACGTGCCACAACAGGCGCGCAAGTCACTCGACGACGTGAAGGCCGGCCAAAAGGCACAGCACAAGCTGCTGGAAGAAGTAGCCGAGTTACAGGCCGCGAACTTGTTGCGTGCAGCCGAGGAACATCCCGCAGGCAGCGGGCAGAAGCTGGTGGTGGAGTTCTTTGCCGACCGCAACCTCGACTTCATCAAAATGCTGGCGCAGCGACTGATTCGCCAGGGGCAAACTACGGCGTTCGTCGGCTGCGGAGGCAACCAGCCATCTCTAGTCTTTGCGCAAACTCCGGGACTGCCGAACGACATGGGAGCACTGATGAAAGAAGCGATGCAGAAATTGGGAACCCGCGGCGGCGGAAACCGCGACATGGCGCAGGGTGGCGCACCCGACGCCGCCAGCGCAGAACAGGCCGTCCGCGAAGGCGCAAGCACGATACGATAGGGCAGGCTGTAGTTCGCCCGTTGCAGGTAGATGTTGGATTCCAAGCTCATTCTCGTCACCGTTCTCATCCGCCTCGGCGTGGCCGCGGCCATCAGCAGCGTACTCGTGCGCGCGCGGCGCTTCCGCGTCCTGCTGTTTCGTGAAGAACGCACGCTGGGCGAGAAGATCGAAGTCATCCTGATCATCGGGACCCCAATCATGTTGGGCGTCCTGGCGCGCGAGTGGGTGCGCAACTTCTATGCCGCCGATCTGTCGTTTGAAGGCGCCATCCTCATGGGCGTCATCGGTGGACGGCTCGCGGGGTCAGCGGGCGGCATCCTCGTGTCGCTGCCTGCCTTCGTGATGGGAGAGTGGCTGACGCTGCCCATGAACTTGCTGGCAGGGTTTCTGGCCGGCCTGCTGCGGCATGTCGCCTCCGAGCGGGAAGCGGTCTGGTCGTTCTCTCCGCTGTTTGACCTCAGCATTTACCACTGGATCCGCCGCAGCGTGCGCAAGTCGCTCATTGACTGGCAGACTTCGTTTTTCCTGCTCATCCTTGCGCTGGAGTTTGTCCGTATTCAGCTGCACCGCGCCTTCCCCAAGCGCATCTTTGCTCTCGACAGCGACAACTGGTGGGTCGAGCTCGCCATCTACGCCGGCACCGTCATGACGGTGGCCATCGCACTGAAAGTATTGAACAACGTGCGCATCGAGATGAAACTCGAGCAGCAGGAGCGCCTGTTGCTCCAGTCGCGCATGGAGGCATTGCAGAGCCAGATCAACCCTCACTTCCTGTTCAACACGCTGAATTCCGTGTCATCGCTGGTTCGGCGCGACCCCGATTCCGCGCGCGAAATGATCGTCAAGTTAAGCAACATTCTGCGGCGATTGCTACGAAAAGGCGATTCCTTTGCGCCTCTCCGGGAAGAGGTCGAATTCCTCGACGATTACCTGGATATCGAGGTCGTCCGATTCGGGCCGGAGAAGCTGAAGATCTTCAAGGAACTCGATCCGAATTCGCTGGATCACCTGGTACCGAGCATGATCCTCCAACCGCTCGTCGAGAATGCGATCAAGCACGGATTGTCCGACAAAGTGGAAGGCGGCAGCATCTTTGTGCGTAGCCGCGCAGTCGAAGGGCGGATAGTGATCGAGGTGGAAGACGACGGCGTGGGCATGCCGGTGTCGGGAGCCAGCAGCTCGTCGGGCACGGGCATCGGAATGGTGAATGTGTCCGAACGTCTGCAAGTTGTATACGGAGATGCTGCGCAAATCACGGTCGAAAGCCAGCCCGGACACGGGACCCTAATACGGCTCGAGTTGCCCGTTCTGCTGGCTGAAGACCTGGGAGGCTCCGTCGCCGGAGCGCTCTACGAGGCCCGCTCCAGCACTTCCCGGTAGTAATTCTCATAGGCAGGAATGATCTTGCTGGCGCAGAATTTCGCCTGCGCCATGGCCCGAGCTGAGACTCCCATGCTTTCCAGCTTGTCCTGATCCGACAGTACTTGGATCGCGTAGTTGGCCATGCCCTCCACATCGCCCACCGGCGCTAGAAATCCCGTCTTGCCATGCTGTATGACTTCAGGTACCCCGCCGGCATCGGTCGCGACGGGCACCACCTGGCAGGCCATACCTTCCAGTGCCGCCAGTCCGAACGATTCCAACTGGCTGGGCATGAGCATCACGTCGGCCAGCGGCAGCTTTTCGTAGATGCGGTCCTGCTTGCCCATGAAGTGAATCTTGTCGTGAATTCCCTTCTCGACCGCAAGCCATTCGGCGCTGGCGCGTTCGGGACCATCGCCGAGCATCATCAGCCGTGCGGGAATCTTCTTTTGCACGCGGTCGAAAATCTCGATCACGTCTTGAATTCGTTTGACCGGCCGGAAATTTGACAAATGAATCAGCAGTCGCTCGTCGGGGTTGGCATAATTGTGAGCGGTTCTTCATGATCTCCGGCGTGCGGCAATACATGTCGCAATTCACGAAGTTCGGAATCACCTTGATGGGATGCGTGATCTCGAACACTTCCAGCGTCCGCCGCGCCAGGTACTGTGAAATAGAAGTCACTCCGTCGCTTTGTTCGATGGAAAACCGCGTTATCGGCAAGTACGACGGGTCAGCGCCGACCAACGTGATGTCCGTTCCGTGCAGCGTGGTCACGTACGGCAGCTTGCGGCTCGTGCGGTGGTTGTCGCAGGCAAGCATCTGCCGCGCCAGCATCGCACTCACCGAATGCGGAATCGCATAATGAACATGCAGCAGGTCGAGCCCCACTACTTCGGCGATCTCTGCCATCCGGGTCGCCAGCGCAAGGTCGTACGGCGGATATTCAAACAGCGGATAACGCGAAACTTCGACCTCATGGTAGAAGATGTTCGGAGTCGCCTCCGTAAGCCGGATCGGCTGCGAGTACGAAATGAAGTGCACTTCATGTCCGCGCAGGGCCAATTCGAGGCCGAGTTCGGTCGCCACGATTCCGCTGCCGCCGTAGGTGGGATAGCACGTAATGCCAATTTTCATGGGTAATAGCTCTTAGCTTTGCGGCGAAGTCCCTTGTGCCGCTTTTGAAACGGAAGCTGACGTCGATTTGACAGCAATCCACAGCATTGGATGGGTTCTACGCGCCAAGGTTGCAGCCGCCGTCTCACACAATACGCAGATCGTAACAACCTGATTCATTCTTCTATCGCACAAAAAAAACGCCCGTCGCCGCGGGCGCCACAAGGAGAGAAGACTAGCTTACCCAAGATTCAGAGCACGCTTGAACGACCCCTTGTCGTTCTTGATCTTTTCCTGCAGCAGCATGATCGCGTAGATAAGCTGCTCCGGCCGTGGCGGGCACCCCGGAACGTACACGTCCACCGGGATCCACTGATTCACGCCCTGCACCAGCGCATAATTGTTGAATACGCCGCCTGACGTCGCGCAGGCGCCCATGGAGATCACCCACTTGGGCTCCGGCATCTGCTGGTACAGCTCGCGAATCACCGGCGCCATCTTTTGCGAGACGCGGCCGGCGATGATCATCAAATCTGACTGCCGCGGCGAGGGACGAAACACCTCAGCGCCAAATCGCGCAATGTCGAAGCGCGACGCGCCCATCGACATCATTTCGATGGCGCAGCAGGCCAGGCCGAACGTCATGGGCCAGATGGAATTCTTGCGCACCCAGTTGACGACGTTATCGAGCGAGGCGAGGATGACTCCCTCGTGCTGCTGCTCGCCGAAGGTTGCCCGCAGTATGCGGGCGCCCTCATCCGGCTCGCCGCCGAGGTTTACAGCCCGCTCGGCACCCGTCTCAGGGTTCTGGAAATGAGGAGTACGATTGCTGGTATCCATCGCTGTCATTATACCCACTCCGATAGACGAGCTGCCGCGCTTGAGAGATTCATTTCCCCTGCCGTATAAGGGCTGCGTCATGCTGAAGTGATTTGGCCATCCGGACGACGGTCATTGCCAGACCCCGGTCCAACGGAACTTCGATCCGCTCCACTTCGCGGTAACCATGGGCAGAGTAAAGAGGGACTCCGGTCAGCGTCGAGCCCATTTCGAGCTTCGTGAATCCCTCCGCCCACGCAGCCCGCTCACACGCCTGTATCAGCGCACTGCCGATGCCCCGACGCTCCCATCCCGGCCTGACGAAAAAGGCGCGAATCTTCGCCGCCTCCGTTGCCGGATCGAGTAGTTCCGGCTCGCGCGTAGGAGCGTGCTGGTCGCCGCCAAAGAGTGTTCGTCGTCGGCTCCAACCGCCGCAGGCGACGATCTTGCCGTCGTGCTCGACGGCAAAGTAAGTGCCATCGCGAACCAGTTGGGTGTCCACGCCGTAAACCAGCCGAATCGCCGCTTCCCGTTGCTCATCACTGTATTCATTCGCCTGGAGAACCCAGACAGATTGCGCCACCAAATCCTGAAGCACGGGCAGATCGGCCATCGTGGCCAGCCGAATAGTGTAAGCAGTCGCCATGTTGGACATTGAGGTCACAACCTCGCTATGGGATGACGACGACCTTGCCAAACTGCTCTCGCCCGGCGAGATATTCGTGCGCGGCGCGAGTCTCGCTGAGCGGAAAAGTCTGGTCCACCACCGGCTTCAACTTCCCGGCAAAGATGTGCTTCAGCACTTCCTCGAGTTCGCCCATGCTTCCCATGTACGAGCCATGAAACGACAACTGCCGCGCGAACAGCACCCGCAGATCGAGCGCGGCATCGTACCCCGTGGTCGCGCCACAGGTCACCAGCGTCCCGCCATACTTGAGCGACTTGATGCACTCCGCCCAGGTCGCCGTGCCGACGTGTTCAAACACAATGTCAACGCCCCGCCGGTTGGTAATCCGCTTCACTTCGTCCGAAATCTTCTGCTTGTAATGATCGATGGTGTGGTCGGCGCCCAGCTCGCGCGCTTTCGCCAGCTTGCGCTCGTCGCCTGCTGTGGTGATCACCATCGCGCCCAGCATCTTGCAGATCTGGATCGCCGCCGACCCCACACCCGATCCCGCCCCCATCACCAGCACCGTCTGCCCGGCGCGCAGCTTCGCGTTGCCCACCAGCATGTGCCACGCCGTCAGAAACACCAGCGGCACCGACGCCGCTTCCACAAAACCCAGCGAGTCGGGAATGGGAAACACGCTGGCGCGTGGCACCGCGATCAGCTCGCAGTTCCCTCCCTCGGCGTTGTTGCCCAGCACCGCAAACTGCGGACAGAAATTCTGCCGCCCGCTGTAGCACTGTTCGCAATGGCCGCAATACAGCATCGGCGACAGCAGCACCCGCGTGCCCGGCTTCAGGTCGGTGATGTACTCGCCGCACTCCGCAACTTCACCCGCAATGTCGCTGCCCAGGATGTGCGGCAACTTCACGCCAGGCAGTCCCTTGCGCACCCACAAATCAAGGTGATTCAGCGCGCACGCACGAATGCGAATGAGCACATGGTCCTTGCGCAACTCGGGATCGGGCACGTCTTCGTATTTGAGAACTTCAGGACCGCCAAACTCGTGGATGCGAACGGCTTTCATGGCCTGCTCCTTGTACTGCGAACCCATCGAACGTCGAAACTCCTGACTCTACGTTTTCGCGCTGTTGTTCCGCAAGCCCGCGCAACAGCAGAAGCCCGGCTAAAATCTCGCATGCCACCGCTTCCCGGACTCCACACCTCAACCACCACCTTGCCGCGCCCCTGCCTTTTTCCGGCCCTCCCCGCGAAAGCGGCAGGAACCTCCGCGAACGGCACAACCGCATCCACCACCGGCTTGAGGCGGCCCTCATCCAGCAGCCTCCCAACCTCTTTCAGTTGCGTGCGATTCGGCTCCACGATGAAGAACGCCTGTTTGACCCGCTCTTCTGTCCCCTGCTCACCATCGGAGGCAATCGTCACCATCCGCCCGACCGGCTTCAGCACTGCCCACGATCGCCTCAGCGTTTCGCCGCCGACGGTGTCAAACACCACATCCACTTCGCCGACCTCGTGTTCAAATGGCACGGCCTCGTAGTCGATGACCTGGTCGCCTCCCAGTTGGCGCACGAAGTCGAGGTTCCGCGACGACGCAGTGGCGATTACGTATGCGCCGTACAGGTGCGCAATTTGTATTGCGAAAACCCCCACCGCACCGGCTCCGCCCTGCACCAGCACTCGCTCACCGGATTGCACCTTCGCCCGCTCCACCAGCCCTTGCCACGCTGTCAACGCCCCGATGGGGATCGACGCAGCTTCGGCATGCGTCAACCTGAGGGGCTTCGCCGCGACCGACGACGCCGGCGTGACGCAATACTCCGCCATCGCTCCATCGGCGAACCAGTCGTTCATGCCATAGACTTCCTGCCCGCCAGTAAAGCCTTCTACACGTTCGCCTACTGCTGCGATTACGCCGGAAAACTCATGCCCCGGCACGGCGCGACTGCGCTTCTCGCCGTCTTTGCGATGACTAGTGGGATACCAGCGCAATTCCGTCGGCGTCACACCCGCGGCACACACTCGTACCAGCACTTCGTCCGTCCCCGGCTGCGGCTCGGGAATTTCTTCCTCCACCAGTTCAGTTGCGCCGGAGCCGGCTAAACAGAATGCCTTCACCTCGCACCTCCTCCTTCTTTTGATTCGACGGGTCGTCGCGTGGGTCCCGTCAACGATCGCCATTCTAGAGAACTCCACATTGCAGATTCCACCAGGCGCTCGCCATTCCTGCTTTGACTTCGCACGCCCACCGCTAATAATTGCACCAGCCCTGCCGATGGACATCTACGAACAAATCGTCCAGCTTCGCCGCGAAGGCCGCCGTGGCGCTGTGGCTACCATCACCACGGTCCGCGGTTCGATTCCATCATTCCAGACTGCGAAAATGCTGGTGCGCGACGACGGCTCGATCGCCGGAACCATCGGCGGCGGATGCGTTGAGGCCGAAGTCTGGCAGGCCGCGCGCGAAGTCATGGAAGAAGAAAAGCCGCGCACACTCACCTTCAACCTCAACAACAATCCCAAGTACGACACCGGACTGGTCTGCGGCGGCACTCTGGAAATCTTCATCGAGCCTGTTCTTCCGCCCGCTCTGCTCTACGTCTTCGGCGCCGGACACGTTGCCTTCAACCTGTACAAGGTCGCAATGATTGCGGGCTTCGAGGTGATCGTGGTCGACGACCGCGAGAGCTACGCCAACCGCGAACGCTTCCCCGATGCCCGCGAAGTCATCGCTGACGACTTCGAACGCGTCACGCAAAACCTGCATGTACCCGAGTCCGCCTACATCGTGATCGTCACCCGCGGCCATCGCGACGACATGCGCATCCTGCGCTGGGCGGTCAACCTGAACACGCGTTACCTCGGCATGATCGGTTCGCGGCGTAAGACCATTTCGATTTACAAGGAACTGGAGCAGGAAGGTATCTCAGCCGACAAGTTTGCCAATATTCATGCGCCGGTTGGCCTGGAGATCGGCGCTGTCACGCCCGAAGAGATCGCCGTAGCCATCGTCGCCGAGATGATTGCGGTCCGCCGTCAGGCTGTTCCCAATGTGCCGGGCAAAGCCGTTTCGTACACATCCCGCGGCGAAGCGTCCGACAATGCCCAGGATGCAGTCGTCGGACCTCCTGAAAACTCTTAACCGCCGAGCAGCAAACTGGCACGCGAGTCCGCTGTTTGGTATCTTCAAGCCATAAGTCATGACACGAGCTGCCGGCATTTGCGGAGTCATTCTTGCGGCGGGCGCTTCCACCCGCATGGGTCGCGACAAGGCCCTGCTGCCCTGGCCTCCGGTGGCCGAGGGCGCACCCGCGGTCAATACTTTCCTCGGCGCCATGATTGACCTTCTGCAAGCCGAGTGCGATCTGGTGCTGGTAGTCGCTGGTCACAACGCCGCCAATCTGCAACTGGTTGCCGATGCGCACAATGCCTTCCTGGTCTTGAATCCCAAGCCCGAGCGCGGGCAGTTCAGTTCGATTCAGGTAGGGGTGCACGAAGTGTTGAATCGCGGCCGAGATGCCGCCTTCCTCGTGCCTGTGGACCGTCCGCCGGTGCTGCCTGGAACGATTCAGGCGCTGCGGGCGGCACTCCTTGACTCCGATCCTGATGTTTGGGCTGTCGTGCCCGAATTGTCGCGAGAAGGCGAAAAGTTGCACGGGCATCCCATCCTCGTTGCCCGCGAGATGATCGAGCAGTTCCTGCGCGCGCCCGCCTCCGCCGTAGCGCGTGACCTCGAGCACGAATATCAGCGGCACATCCTTTATGTCCCCGTCGCCGACGAGCGCATCGCTACCAACATCGACACGCCGGAAGAGTATGCGCGCCTGTTGCGATCCGAGACCATTCCCGCGGAGTCCACCTTTTGACCCTGCCAGAGCCGCAACAATTGGCCTCGCAGTTCCTCGAGACCGTGCTGGCGCTTCGCCCCGCAATCGCCGTATTTGACTGCGACGGCACGCTTTGGAGTGGCGACTCCGGCCGCGACTTCTTCTATTGGGAGATGGAATGCGGCCTCGTCAGCCCTGAAGTCGCTGACGCTATGCGCGCGCGCTACAAGCTGTACGAAGCGGGAGAAGTTGGCGAAGAGCCCATGTGCGGCGAGATGGTCACCATGCACGACGGCCTGTCGATCGCCGAGCTTCATGAGGCGGCGGAAGAATTCTTTGCCGAAGTCGTAGCGCCGCGTATCTTCCCCGAAATGCTGGAACTCACTCACCGGTTGGATGAGCAAGGATGCGAGCTCTGGGCGGTGTCGTCCACGAACAACTGGGTGGTCGAGGCCGGAGCGTCGCGTTTTCGGATCGCTCGCGACCGGGTACTGGCGGCCTGCCTGCATCACGAAGACGGCCGTGCCACTAGCCGCCTGCACCGCGTTCCCACCGGTGCCCTCAAGGCAGAAGCGATGCATGAAGTGATTCGACGGCCTGTAGATGCGGCCTTCGGCAACTCTGTCCACGATCAGGCCATGCTGGAGATTGCCAGGAGCCCGTTCTGCATCAATCCGAACCCTGATTTGGAAAAGGTCGCGATAGCCCGGGGATGGCCCATCTATTGGCCAGCGGGAACCGCCGGCGGCTAGCCGCCAACCGATCTCACTCGGGCGAATAGGTGTAGAGAGTGCTCTCGATTTCCACTTCTTCCAGCGCGTAGAGGTCGATCCAGCCTTCGAGCGGCAGCGAATCAGCCGGCAGTTGATCGCGCCACACCGCAAAACGCAGCCGGATGCGGCTGCCGGGCTGGGCTCCGACAACGTCAAAAGGTACCCGCATTTCGTAGATTTCGCCGATTGCCACTTCAACGCCATTGCTGCCGGTGTGCCCGTTCTTGCCACCGTCGCTGGCCAGCACGTTGCGCTCGTTGCCGTCCGTCAGGACCCATGACAGAAGTTCGGCTCCCTGGGCATCCACCACCAGGCGATACGACGATACAGCGGAATCGCGGGCCTTGGCGTCGGCCGCGACTTCAATGTTCACGATGATCTGATATGGGCCTTCGGGCATTCCGTGGTCGAAGTCGAGGCGGCCCGAAAACGACTCGGCGTTGAGGCCCGCGTACACCGCGTCCAGCAGGAACTGTTTGCCGTGCATGGCGCTGGTGCGCTGGTCGGAGGTGTAACTGGCAGCGCCCATCCATTCGAAATATCCGCTCACCATGCCATCCACGCGGGCATGAACATAGGCAGTCTGCGGGTGGTAGCTGGGCCTCGAATAGCCGCTGGCAATGGGAACCGTCAACTCCTCTGGCGGCACGCCTTCCAGCGCCGTGTATACGTTGGAAAGGTGCTTGCGGTACAGCTCGTCGAAGTCGCGGTCATTGGCAGAATGATGCTCCGGCCCGTACCACCAGTTCCAATCGCTGCCCTCGGCGATGAGCAATTCTTCCCACGCCAACTTGCGCTGCGCCTCGGAGACTCGATCAGCATTGCGGTCGTAATACTCCCGCGCCTCCGCGAGCAGGTCCCACGCCTTATTGTCCTCGGGCGCTCCGATCCACACGTTGAAATTGGCGTTGATCCACGACCCCGGCACCAGCCGGTTCAGCCGATTGAAGTTTGACTCCTTGTGCCGGGCGATGGCTTCGCTGATAGTGACAGGCTCGATGAGAGGATCGCGCTGCAATCCGTCGTAGAAGCGGCGCAGGAATTCGCGTCCCGACTGCGGGTAGTACTCCCAGGCATTTTCACCGTCGAGAATAATCGGCACCACCGCGTCACGTCCACGTTCCAGCGCGGGCCGCGCTGCCTCGCGAATGTTATTCAGCAGATGGTTTGCGGCATCTTGCGGCGGCATTCCCGAATACACGAATCCCACCAGGTCAGACAGCGTATGGTCGCGGAAGACCATGTTCATCCGCGTGTCACCCTTTTCAAAACGATGAATGTTGTACAGCATCTCCGCGCTGTCGCCGTGCAGGCGTCCGTGGCCATCGCGCGAAAAGTTGTAACCCACGCTGCGTCCGAGCACGCCTTCATCGGTGGCCATCCATTGAATGCCCTGCTTGCAGGCCAGACCGAGAACTTCCTCCGAGACGCTTCCCTCCGACGGCCACAGTCCTACCGAGCGAGTCCCGAACGTCTGCTCGTGCAGCTCCATGGCTTTACGGATCTGAAGCACCGCATCGTCGGGACGCCGAAAGTGCCGGGTAGGCAGTGGCAGACCGGGCGTTGACTCTCCACCGGCATTCGAGTCGCACACCAGCGGCAGAATCGGATGATAGTACGGCGTTGTTGACAGTTCGACGCTTCCCCTGCCTGCCGCATCCGCATACGCTGGAAGCACCTTGGCCAGAATCTCCTTCTGCTTGGCACATGCCGCCAGCTGATCTCCGCGATCGAAGTCCTTCCCTTTCCCGATCAGTGTGCTGACGTCCGGATCCGCAAGAAAGAACTCATCGAACCAGGCAAGCTGGGAGAGCACCTGCAGATCGGCGTAATCGCGCGTCACGAAGTACGCGTTCGGCCCCTCCGGCCGGTCCGCGGTGGCCCGATAGCGCTCCCAGAGTTCGCGATAGCGCGGGTATCGCCCGATCATATTCACCGGATTCGCCTGGAACAAATACTGCAACGCAAATTGCCGCTCTGCCGCCGTCAGCTCATTCGCCGGCTTTGCCACCAGGTCGAGGAACGGGTCACGCGCCTCCCCCGAAACGTAATCCTGAATCTGCGCCACCAGCGACGGCACCAGGTTGAAATTGTGATGTACGTCGGGAAACTCTTCGCTGAGTTTCGCCATCCCGTAGTAATCCTTCAGGGCATGCAGTCGCACCCAGGGCAGGCGATATTCGCCGGTCAACACGTCCTTGTAAAAGGGCTGGTGCATGTGCCAGAGCAGCACCAGTCGAATCTTGGGATGGGACTCGCTCATTCTCTCTCGTGACGCCGAACCAGTGTAACAAGAGATTCACACAGTTTGCAGTGCGTCACCGAACGAAGATGTGACACCACTCATCGCCGGCTGTTGACGACCGTGTACCTACACGTAAAGGGCTCAGCAATATCAGCCAGTTAGGGGGCAAACGCGAATTTCCAGGGTCACCGGCCATCCGTTACACTAGCAATCAGTGCGCATCCTAACTCGCTACATTCTGAAGGAAGTGAGCTCCCATGCCCTGCTCGGGGTGTTGCTGTTTACTTTCATTCTCTTCATGCGAGACTTGGGGCGACTTCTTGAACTGGTCGTCCGTAACAGCGCGCCGCTGCCCAGCGTCGGCGAAATCTTCCTCTTTACGCTCCCTACTGCCTTCATGGTCACGCTGCCCATGGGCGTGCTCGTCGGAATTCTCATCGGCTTGAGCCGCATGGCGGCCGACAGTGAAGTCACCGCCATCCGCGCGAGCGGAATGGGCGCCGCCATGTTCGTCCGTGTCGTATCGGTATTCGCCATCACCGCCTGGCTGTTGGGAATGTTCAACAGCATATACATCGCCCCCAAGGCGGCTACCGCTCTCACCGGACTTCAAAGCCGCTTGAAGACCTCCCAGGCGTCGTTCGAAGTCCAGCCCCGCGTCTTTTACGAGGAATTCAAGAACCACGTCCTGTATGTGCAGGACGCCGTCCCTTCGAAAGGTCAATCCCTATGGCGTGGCGTGTTTCTGGCCGACGTCACCGATCCCGCATCGCCCAGCATCATCCTTGCCGAGCGTGGCGCGTTGCTCAGCGAATCTCCCGAGAAAATCCGCTTTCATCTCGAGGACGGCACGCAACAGGAGTTGGTTCCCAAGGCGAAAGACCAGTATTCCATCACCACTTTTGACAGCACGGACCTGCCGGTCGAACTGCCGAGTGCCTCCGACCGCCCAGTTCGCGACCTGCAGCCCGTGGCGGAGCTCAGCCTCCACAGTTTGTTGCGCAATGCTGCGCGGGAGCGCGCAAACGGCGCTTACCTGGCGAAGCTCGATCCCGTCTCCTCTTCTTACGACTACCTGAAAGCCCGCTACTACGAGATTGAGTTTCATCGCCGGTTCGCATTCCCCGCGGCCTGCCTGGTGCTGGCACTGGTAGGCATCCCTCTGGGCCTCTCCGCGCACAAGGGTGGCCGCAGCGCCGGATTCGTGCTGACCATTGTCCTCGTATTCGTCTATTACTTCTTTTCTTTGGTAGGCGTCTCGCTGGCGCGCCAGGGGAAACTCTCGCCCTGGCTGGGAGTCTGGTCGGGTAACATTTTTTTCTTTCTTTGCGGCCTGTTTCTGCTCTGGCGCATTGATCGTATGCCCCTCGACCTCAGCTGGCTCACCCGCGCCGGCGCCGGGCTACGAAAGACCCTGAACGCCTTGCTCGAGCGCCTTCCGGGCTGGGCGAACGGTCGCGGGTTCGGCAGCTACCGCCAAAAACCGCGGCGGCGTTACGGTGCCAAGTTTCCCCTGATTCTCGACAACATGATCCTGCGGGACTTCGCGTTGTACCTGGCAATGATCCTCGCGTCGTTCCTGATTCTCGCCCTCGTGTTTACCTTCTTTGAGTTACTCACCGACATTGTCCGCAACAAGGTGTCGTTCATTCTGCTGACGGCCTACCTGCTCAACCTGAGCCCATCACTCATTTACCTGATGGCGCCAATGTCGGTCATGCTGGCCGTACTCATCACCTTCGGCCTGCTGCAAAAAAACAGCGAGCTGACGGCCATGAAGGCCACGGGCTTCAGCATCTATCGCGCGACGTTTCCGGTGATCATGCTGGCGGCAGCCTTTGCAATTGGCCTGTTCATCTTCGACCAGATCTACATCCCTCATACCAACCGGCGACAGGAGATCCTGCGCAACGAGATCAAGGGCAAACCGCCTCAGACCTACTTGCAGGCCGACCGTAAATGGATCTTCGGCCAGTCCAACGAGATTTACTACTACCAGGTGTTTGACCCTGACTCCAACCGTTTCGGTGGAATCTCCGTCTTCCAATTCGATGCCGGAACCTTTCGACTCATCCGGCGTGTCCAAGCGGCTGGCGCGCATTGGGAACCTTCGCTGCAGAAGTGGGTATTTGAAAACGGATGGGTTCGAACTTTGAATGGAGCGTCAATCCAGGACTATCGCACCTTTGACGTTTCCACATTTCCGGAACTGGCCGAGGACCCCAGCTATTTCAAGAAGGAAGTCCGCCAGTCCTCCGAAATGGACTATGACGAGCTTCGCAATTACATTCACGACTTGCAGCAAAGCGGATTCGATACCGTGCGCCTGAAAGTGCAGCTGCAGAAGAAGCTGGCTTACCCGCTGATTACGCTGGTCATGGCAGTGCTGGCGATTCCTTTCTCTGCCCAAAACCGCCGCGGAGGCGCTTTGGCAGGCGTGGCGACCGCACTCGGCGTAGCGATCGTGTACTGGGTTACCGCTGGTGTATTTGAAGCCATGGGCAACGCCAGCCAGTTGCCTGCATTCCTGGCTGCGTGGGGCCCCGATGTCATCTTCGCCCTCGCCGGCGGATACCTGTTGTTGCGCGTGCCGACATAAGCAATTCGGGCGGCGAATCACTTGCCGCCTATGATCATCTAACGAATTTCAGCACCTTCGCGACGTAACGGCCGAAGCGAGACCATGTTCAAGACTCTGCGACCACTGGCGCCTTATCTCAACAAATATCGCAAGACGTTTGCGATCGGCGCGCTCTGCGTCCTTTTCCACAACTTGATCTGGATCTGCTTTCCTGTCGTGCTCGGTCGAACCATCAATGACCTAAACGGACACTTCACTTCCCATACTCTTCTGAAGTACGCCTCGTTGTTGCTGGCGATCGCTGTAGCCAAGGGCGCATTCCAGTACCTGACGCGTTGGATTCTCATCGGCGTCTCGCGTGAAATCGAATTCGACCTGCGCAACGACCTGTTCGCACATCTCGAGCGCCTCTCCTACAGCTTCTACCAGCGCACCCGTACCGGCGACATCATGGCGCGCATGACCAACGACTTGAACGCCGTTCGCATGCTGGCGGGTCCGGGAATCATGTACACCGCCAACACCATCGTCTTCACCGCTGTCTCGATGGTATTCATGTTGCGCATCAGCCCCAGGCTCACCCTCTTCGCCTTCTTGCCGCTGCCGATTTTCAGCATCGTCATTCAGTATTTCGGCCGCCAGATTCACGACCGCTTCGAACGCATCCAGGCCATGTTCTCCGACATTTCCGCCCGCGCGCAGGAGAACTTCTCCGGAGCACGCCTCATCCGCGCCTATGTGCAGGAAGAGGCCGAGATCGAGCTTTTCGAGCGCGCGAACCAGGAGTACGTTGGCCGCAGCTTGAAGCTCGTCCGACTGATGGGAATGTTGTGGCCGACTCTAACGACGCTCCTCGGCATAGCCATCGTCATCGTTCTCTACGTCGGTGGGCGCGAGGTCATTCAGCATCGTATCAACGTCGGCAATTTTGTCGCCTTCAACTTCAACATGGTGCAACTCACCTGGCCCATCATCGCCCTCGGATGGGTCATCAACATCTTTCAGCGCGGCACTGCTTCTCTGGCCCGCATCGCTAACATTCTGGCCGAACAGCCCGAGGTCACCGATGCCGATGTGCCCGCCACCGATGCTCCGCAAGAAGTGCGCGGCGAAATCGAGTTCCGGAACCTCAGCTTCCACTATGGACAGACCTTGCAGGCCGCCGAGCGCGGCGCGGGCCGCAGCCACGGCGACGAAAATGTCCTGCGCGCTGTGAATCTGAAGATCCCCGCCGGAACCAGCCTCGCCATCGTCGGTCCTACCGGCTCCGGCAAATCAACGCTGGTTTCGCTGATCCCACGTATCTACGATGCCGCGCCGGGCTCCATCCTGATTGATGGACGCCCCATTCGCGAGTTTCCTCTCGAAGTGCTGCGCCGTAACATCGGCTTCGTGCCGCAGGAAACATTCCTGTTCAGCGACACGATTCGTGAAAACATCGCTTTTGGTGCCCAGCACGCCACTGACGCCGATGTCCGCCGGGTTGCCGAAGCCGCAAACATCGCCGACGATATCGAGGGCTTTCCCGAGGGATACAACACCACCGTCGGCGAGCGCGGCCTCACTCTCTCCGGTGGCCAGAAGCAGCGCACGGCGATTGCCCGCGCCCTCATTCGCAACCCGCGCATCCTCGTGCTCGACGACGCGCTCTCCAGCGTCGACACCCACACCGAAGATCGCATCCTCAATCACCTTCGCGAACTCATGCAGGGACGCACCACCATCTTCATCTCGCACCGCGTGTCAACCGTCCGCAATGCCGACCACATCGCCGTCCTGCGCGATGGAGAAATCGTCGAGTACGGCACCCACGACGAACTCATTGCCCGCAACGGCTACTACACCGAACTGCACGACAAACAACTGCTGGAAGAAGAGCTCGAAACCGAGACAGTTTAGAACTGCACTCTCATTCGCGTTTTGAAAGGGCACGACTTCAGAGGCTGCTGAAAAAAGCGGTTTTGGGTAGAGCTGACCTTTAGAGCGGTTCCAAGATAGCTATACCCGAAATGCTGATGGCTGGTTAAGCTGCTATTGGCGGCGTTCTCTGCGGCAAAACGGATGGGACAAGCATTCTCCAATGATCTACGGCGGCGGATACTGCAGACCTATGCCCGGGAAGACCTCAGTCAAAAGGCGCTGGCTGAGCGCTTTGGGGTGAGCTACGACTACGTGAAGAAGATCCGTAAGCAGCAACGGCGGAGTGGGCAGGTGGAGCGTCCCTCGCAGTCCCGTCACGGCCGTGTGAGCCGGGTGACAGAGGCAGTGCAAAAGCAGATCCGAGCAGAAGTAGGCGAGCAAGCGGACGTAACGCTGTGGGAGCTGCAAGCGCGGGTGCAGAAGGCCAGCGGCGTGGGGCTGAGCCAATCGTTACTCTGGCTGTGGCTGCAAAAGTTGGGCTTGGGGCGTAAAAAAAATCGCTCCATGCGCAAGAGCGGGACACGGAAGCGAACCAGCAGCGGCGTGCGGAGTTCGCCGAAAAGCTGGCTCGATAGCGCCGGAGAAGCTGTTCTTTCTGGACGAAAGCGGGGTGACCACGCAGATGACGCGGCTGTGGGGACGAGCTCCGCGCGGCGAACGGGTCGCCGAAGCCACACCCCAGGGGCGCTGGAAAGTGCTGACCACGATAGGCGCCATGAGCCTGCGCGGCATGGAGGCGGTCATGACCGTCGAGTCGGCTACCGACGGGGATGTCTTTCTCGCCTACCTGGAGCAGGTGCTGTGCCCCAAACTGAAGCCTGGCGACGTGGTGGTGATGGACAATTTGTCCGCCCATAAAGTTAAAGGCGTACGCGAGTTGATCGCCGCCAGCGGGGCCGAACTACTCTACCTGCCGCCCTACTCCCCGGATTTCAATCCCATCGAGAAGGCTTGGTCGAAACTCAAGCAGCTGTTGCGTGCTGCCAAAGCGCGCACCGCCGAAGCGCTCGATCAGGCCATCACCGAAGCTCTCAAAACCATTACCGCCGAGAACGCTGCCGCCTGGTTCCGGCACTGCGGATACCGGGTACAGCAATCGTGAAGATGCTCTAGGTCAGCGTCTAAGCCGTTTATTTTCGACCTGCCGAGCGGACTTTAGTCCGCGAGGCGTGAGCATTTCGGGCTTTTTCAGCAGCCTCTTCAGTCGTGCCGCTGAGCCGTAGGTCTTTGTCATCACGAGGAGGCTTTAGCCTCCGAGGGATCTGCTTTCCCCGCTCCTGCGAAAAATGCAGAACCCACGGACGTCGGTCTCATCCGCCTACCCTCCCCCCGACAAATCCAGTGCCTGGCTCAACGTCCAACCCACTTTGCCGCCGGGCAAACGGATGCGAAGCCACCAATTCTGCTTTCCCATCTTCGTCACTTTGGCCGAGCAGTCCGAGCCTCCACAACCCCCGCCGTCGGGTTCGACAATGAAGTCAGTATTCACGTCTTTGTACCAACAACTTTCTGTCCAGAAGTCCGACGATCCTTCTCCCAACCGCGCATAGCGCAGGATTGTGTCGCCTTCCTTGACCTTCAGCCCTGCGACGGGCTGGTTACCCGCACGATGTCCGGCGCATCCACCACAATCATGTCCTCGAGCACTTCGACGGTCGTACCGGCGGGAACCGAACCAATCTCCTTGAGCGATGGCTTCCACGTGTCAGCAATCTTCGCCGAGAGTCGGACTTGAACCATAACGGGAGCCGACCCAAATCGCCCGCTCGTCCGCATCACCGGAAGCTTGGGAGGGTTCGCTGCGGCTATGCATTCGTACTTCGACTGCGCCCACGCGGAGTAGAACAGGCCATCACCAGCGCAACGAGTGCCATCGTCAGACCCCGACCGGAGCGGTTCCAGTGTCGCAGTATCCTGCGAGCAATGGTGGTAGAGCCGCGCTTCAGCGCGGCGTTAGCGCGCTCTTTTTGAATATTGAGCCGGGTTTCAACCCGGCGGCACATGCGGTCGTTCCGCCGATGCCCCAATCCTGAAACTGCTCTACGCATCGCGCTTGATCGCCTCCACCAGCGCCTGCAATGCATCCACTGCCAACTGCGCCGCGTGTCCCGACGCCTCCGGCAGCCCGCCGAGCGACGCCACGATCGCTTCGGCTCGCAATGATTGCGCCTCTGCAATGGTCTTACCTGCTGCCATCTCGGTAATCAACGATCCGCAAGCCATCGCCGGAACGCAGCCCTTCGCGCGAAATCGAATCTCCTGGAAGCATTCCCTCCTCGACCTTAACGGCGAGTTCCAGGATGTCACCGCAGGCCGGGTTCTCCACTCGCACGCGCGCATCAGCGTCGGCCAACTCGCCGGCGTTCCGCGGATGTTCAAAATGATCGAGAAGTTGAGAAGAATACATTCTTCTACCGATATTAGACTTATCGCTAGTTGACACTGGCCGGCTTCAGCTTACATTCTAGTCGTTCAGCGGTGTCATTCTGAGCGTAGGCAGCGCGTTCCGTGCGCTGCCGAAGTCGAAGGACCCCTTTGTTACGACCAGCCCTGCAAATCCGCTCGTCAACAAACTCTCATTCAGACGTCACGCCGTGCCCACGGCGCCACCATAAGGATGTCGAACGCTCTCCGTATAATCAATCCCACTCATGCCCTCCGACTTCACTCCCCAACGCGTCGTCTGCCTGCAACCCAGCGCGACCCTCACCATGCGCGACCTCGGACTGCTCGACCGCGTGGTCGCCTGCACTAAATACTGCGCCGACGTCTGCCCCGAGGTCGCCGATGGCTCACGCCAAATCGTCTCCGACTCCTGGACCGCCCAATCGGAAGAGATCCGCGCAGCCCGGCCCGACCTCGTAGTCGCGTCAGTCCCGTATCAGGCCGAAGCGGTAATTGAAGTCCTGAAAGTCGGCGTCCGCTTCCTCGCCTTCGCCCCGCGAACACTCTCTGACATCTACGCTGACATCGCAGCGTCTGGCCGGAATCATGGGCGTGCCTGAACGCGGCGACCACGTCATATCCAAGATGCAAACAGCAATCGACGAAATCCGCACCGCCTGCGCTACCGCCGCAATCAAGCCCCACGTCTTCTGCGAGGAATGGGGCAAGCCCTTGATCGCCTCCCAACCTTGGGTAGCAGAACTCATCGAAGTCGCCGGAGGCACGCTTCGTCGGCGAGCCCGGCAAAACTACCTCGGCCGAAGAAGTCGCCCAATCCTCTCCCGACGTTCTACTCGCAGCCTGGTGCGGCGCAGGCAATCGCGTCCCACTCGAAAAGATTCTCGACCAGCGAGGATGGAACAATCTGCCAGCAGTTCGCTAAGCCCGCGTCTTCTGCATCAACGACGAACTCCTCAACACTCCCGCCAGCAACCTCGTCCACGGACTCCGCGCCATCGCCTGGGCGCTACACCCCGATCTCTTTCCCCGGCCACTCGGAATCAGGCAACTGGGCGAGCTGTGATTAAATGACCTGATGCCTGCGAACTACCAGACCCTCGCCGACGAGCTGACCGAACTGGCGACCTCCGCCACCAGCCCCGAGCACCTCATGACCATGATCGTCGAGCGCCTGCAGGATTTACTCAAGCACTACAACTGGGTCGGCTTCTACATGTTGGACGACGGCATGCGGGCACCGAGCCCATGCTCGTGCTCGGACCCTACGTGGGCGCAGCGACTCCACACATCCGCATCCCGCTGAACCAGGGAATCTGTGGCGCTGCCGTTTCTTTAGCGCAAACTGTCGTTGTTGACGACGTGAATAGCGATCCGCGTTATCTCGCGTGTTCCATCGAAACCAAGTCCGAAATCGTCGCTCCCATTTTCGTAAACGGCAAAGTGGTTGGTGAGCTCGACATCGACAGCCATGTCTCTGCGGCCTTCACCGACGACGACCGCACGCTGGTCGAGCACTGCGCCAGCCTCGTCGGACGCTACCTGGAACGCGCCGCATGATCACACTCTCTCCAATGCCGAACACGAGGACCTCACTGTGACCAAGCAAGTCGTGGCAGCGCTGATCGTTCGCGGAGACGAAATCCTCTGCTGCCAACGCACCGAGCACCAGGCTCTCCCGCTCAAATGGGAATTTCCCGGAGGCAAAATCGAGGCCGGAGAGACCCCGCCCGAAGCCTTGCGACGCGAACTCGAAGAAGAACTCGGCATCCGAGCCGAAATCGGCGAGGAAATCACGCGCATCCTGCACACCTATCTCAACGGAAACTCGGTGGACCTGCACTTCTTCATCGTCGAACGGTTCGAAAATGAACTCCAGAATCGCATCTTTCGTGATGTACGCTGGGTCAAGCGCACCGACCTTCCCGCGCTCGACTTCCTCGATGCCGACAAAGAGCTCGTCTCTCAGCTCGCCGCCGGCGAACTTCTCTAGAGTTGCTTCGGGTTGGCGTAACCGATGGCGCTTAGGGTGGAGCAGGCGCTTTAGCGTGCGCTCCAGCATGCCTTTTGAAGGGAGCCGGTCCAACCCGGCGGACGGCGGCACTCCGGGCTCGGCTACGGCATAGACCAAACCCGGAAACGCTCTAAGCCCACGCCGCCCCCGAAACAAGCCACACAACCGTCAGCACGATCATGATGATCGTCGTCGCCCACGCAATCGCGTTGAACCACGTCCCGTTCACGTGCTTGCCCATCAGCTCGCTCTTGTTCACCAGCAGCAGCATGAAGATCAGCACAAACGGCAGCACGATGCCGTTCACCACCTGCGACAGAATGCTCAGCTTCACCAGCGGAATATTCGGCAGCAAAATCACCGCCCCGCCCGCAATCAGCAGCAGCGTGTACAGCCAGTAGAAGACCTTGGCCTCGCCGAACTTCTTGTCCACGCCCGACTCAAATCCCAACCCTTCGCAAACCGTGTACGCCGTCGAAATCGGCAGAATCGACGCCGCAAACAGCGACGCATTAAACAATCCCGCGGCAAACAAGATGTACGAGAACTCTCCCGACAGCGGCCGCAGCGCCTGCGCCGCATCGGCCGCATCGCGAATCTGCCGCACCCCGTGGGCATACAGCGTCGCCGCGCACGCCACCACGATGAACCACGCCACGATGTCGGTAAACAGGCACCCCAGCATCACGTCCCACCGCGACGCCTTGTATTCGCGCGCCGTAATTCCCTTCTCCACAATCGACGACTGCAGATAAAACTGCATCCACGGCGCAATCGTCGTTCCCACCACGCCGATCACCATATACAGGTAGCCCGTGGAGTGAAACGCCGCCCGGCTCGGCGGCTTAAATGTCGCCACGAAAGCGTCTTTCCAGCTCGGTCCCGCCATCACGCCCGCAATGATGTACGCAAAGTAGAAGAAAGACGCGGCAAGGAATATCTTTTCCACGCTCTTGTAGCTTCCCTTCACCACCATGAACCATACCAGCGCCGTCGCAACCGGCACGCTGATGAACCGCGAGATGTGAAACAGCTCCAGGCTGCTCGCGATGCCCGCAAACTCCGCCACCACGTTGCCGAAATTCGTGATGATCAACCCCAGCATCATGAAAAACGTAATCCGAAACCCATACTCTTCGCGGATGAGGTCACTCAGCCCCTTGCCGGTCACCGCCCCCATGCGCGCCGACATCTCCTGCACCACCACCAGCGCAATCGTCATGGGAATCATCACCCACAGCAGCATGTAGCCGTACTGCGCGCCCGCCGCCGAGTAGGTATAGATCCCCCCCGCGTCGTTATCGACGTTCGCCGTGATGAACCCCGGCCCGACCACGGCCAGGATCATCAGCAGGCGTATCCTCCAGATTTTCAGACGCCGAGTTGCAGACATGACACCGCAGGTTGAGATGAGATGGAAAGTACCGTTCAGAATAAACGGCCAACGGGAATTGCGCCACGTTTCGAGCCGGGCCGCCCAGCAAGCTGCGCAGCGGGTCTTCCTGGCAACCGACAACTGCCCACTGACAACTGCCTTACAGCTTCTCCCGCAGCATGCTGATCACGTCATCCGCCGTGATCACGCCCGTCAGCACGCCTTCGTCATCCACCACGGGCAGTGTCAGCAGATTGTACTTATCAAACAATTCCGCCACTTCTCTCTCGTCGGCGTCCGGCCCAATCGTCGACATATGCCCCGTGCTCAGCATCATCAGCGGAGTCTCCGGCGTCGCCAGCACGATCTTCGACAGCGGAACCTGTCCCAGCAGCTTCTCCCGCTCGCCAATAATGTAGATCGTGCTCACGCTCTCGATCCCGCCCTCGAAGTTCCGCAGCATCTCGATCGCATCCGCCACCTTCGCGCCCGACTTCAGCGCCATGTAATCGGTGGTCATGCGTCCGGCCGCCGTGTCCTCCTCGAAGGTCATCAGCTCGGCAACTTCCGCCCGCTCCTCCGGCTCCATCTCCGTGAGGATTCCCTCGCTCGTCTCCGGAGGCATGTCGCCCAGCACGTCGGCCGCGGCGTCCGGGTCCATCTCTTCCACGATGTCGGCCGCGCGGTCCGAGTCCAGCGAAGTCAGCACCGACACCTGCATCTTCGGATCGAGCTCTTCCAGCGTCTCCGCCGCCACTTCCTCATCCAGCGTCTCGAAGATGGCCTCGCGCTCCGCCGGAGCCAGCTCTTCCACAATGTCGGCAATGTCCGCCGGATGCAGCTTCGCCAGCCTGTCCAGCGAGATCTTCAGCTTCACCCGTCGCGCCGGATCGGTCTCGATCAGGTCCACAAACTCCCACGGAATCATCCGCGGCGGAATCTTCTCCATCATCGGACGCAGCGCCGCCGACGGCACCACGCCCTTCAGCAGCCGGCGCATCGCCCCGCGCGCGCCCACATCCACCGCTGCCAGCTTCAGCACCGTGTGTTCGTGGCCCAGTTCTTCGTGGATATCGACGTCGTTCACGCGCACCACCTTGCGCCCGAACACGTCAATGATCTGCTGATCGAGCAGGTCGCGCTCCAGCAGGAACATGCCTTCGCCGCTCGCATACGGAGTCCAATCCGCCGCCAGCGTGTCGGCGCGAACCCCGCCATTCACCGACTCCACCGACTTGATCCCCAGCAACTTCACGCCTTGCCGCGTCTTCACCACGAATCCCGAAACGCGGTTGGGATCGTCTTGCGGAGACAGCGCCACCTCGCGCACTTTTCCCACCGGCGAAGTGCCCGACGGATCGTAAACCGGCGCGCCAATCAGGTCCGAAAGTGCAAGCGAAGGCATCACTGCCAATATAGTCGAATCGCCCCCACCCCACCCAATCAGTTGTCTTGTACTTGATTTTGATTTGTCATCCTGAGCGGAGCCCGCTTCGGGCGGAGTCGAAGGAGCTGCTGTCCTTTTGTTATTGACGGGGCGCAGCTTTAGCTGCGCCGAACAGGCCTTTTGTTCTTGTCATCCCTCGCCGACTTCAGTCGGCGGGGACTGCTTTTCGACTTCTTCCGCAGCCTCTTCACCCGTGCCGTAACGACGCGAAGTTTTGAAGGGGCACGGCTTCAGCCGTGCCGTAACGGCGCCCTTTTTATTCCCCTCGCGGACTTTAGTCCGCCCGCGCCTCGCTCTCCTCGTTTGTCATCCTGAGCGGAGGCGGGTCGCCGCGGCGACCCGCCGCAGTCGAAGGACCTGCTGTCCTTGCATCACTGAGGAATGTGGGTGCCCCCATCTATGACAACCCTGCCCCGCGTCAAGGGCTTTTTGAGCGCACTCCGCCGCGCGAGCTTTTCCGAGCGCCATTTCGCTCTATTGGAAAAGCTCCGTGTGTTTCTGCCCTGAAACTCTGCTTTGCCGACCAAGGCTCGTTTCCTGAATCTCTCGATGGAACCCAGGTTCCACCAACCATCTATTCGGTCTTGCCACCATGATTCCTACTTCGAACTCCCTCGCCCACCGAGGGAGGCCGGGCGCCTATTCATTCCAGCGGGGATCAAACTTCACCCCATGGGGCACCGCAGGCTGCCCGACATGCGAACCGGACTCGATCTTCTGCCCCGGCTCGAGTCCCAACTTCCACATCCACCACAACCGCACCGCGAGCTTGCGGGCAATCGCTACCGCCGCAATCGAGCGGTTCTTCTTCATCGCCAGCCGCACGTACTGCCGCCGCCACTCGGCGTCGAAACGCACCGCGGTGTGCGCCGCTTCCGTCAGCAACCCACGCAATACCGCGTTGCCTTGTTTCGTCAGGTGTCCCAGCCGCTGCCGCTCGCCCGAGCTGCGTTCGCTGGGAATCAACCCAGATAGCTGGCCACCTGGCGGCTGCTCTGAAAACGCGTCGGCTCCAGGATGGTCAGCACGTACAGCAATCCCACGATGGGACCCACTCCGTGCTGGCTGCGCAAGCGCCCCACCTCCGGCCGCACTTCGGCCTCCCGTTCCACTGCCCGATCCAGCTCCGCAATGCGCCGGTTCAGGTCCTCCAGCAGCGCCAGCAGGTCCGCGCGCGCCGTCGCCGCCCAGGGCATCAGCTCCAGCCCCAGCAACTGCTCCCGTCCCGACTTCGTCCACAGCGCCCGCTTCTTGCGCAACCCCTCGTTCAGGGCGATGGCCTGCAACTGGTTCATCACCCGCGTGCGCATCTGCACCAACCGGTGACGATGCAGCACCAGCCGCCGCACATCGCGTTCCGCCGGCGTGGGCATGTGGATGCGCATCTTCTCCAGCCGCCCGTCGCTCAGCAACTGCAGCAGCAACTCGGCGTCGCGCCGGTCGGGCTTCTGCTTGCGTGTCGCCGCCGCCCGTACCTGCGCCGGATCGGCCACCCACAACTCGATCCCGCATTCTTCCAACAGCCGCTCGAACCAGCGCGCATGCCCCGTGGCTTCCATCCCTACCCGCACCTTCTGCCCGCACAGCCCCCGGTAGTAGGCTTGAGCCTCGCCGTCGTGCTTCAGTTCGCGCTGGCCGCACTCTCCGGTTTCCGTGTTCTTCCACGCCATCATCTGCGCGCTCGGATGAAAATCGCAGCCTATAATGATCATCGCGTCGACTCCTTCCTCCCGAGCCTTGGTCGTTTTCCCGCCTCCAATTTACTCGCCGGCTGGAGTTGACGTTGTCATGAAATCATCCTTTCGCTGCCTTTGCGAAAGGGTGGAATTCAGAAATCTAACTGACAACCGCCCACTCACAACTGTTCTTTGTCATCCTGAGGCGCAGCCCGCTTCGAGCGGAGTCGAAGGATCTGCGGTTGTTCGTCATCCTTCGCGAAGCGACTCCCCGCGGCGACAAGCCCAGTCGAAGGCTCCCTATACCCGCTACTCACCTCGCGTCATCCCGCGCCCCAGTCCCGCCTCGCGGGACGCCAGAAGAAAGCCCACACCTTCACGTGTGGGTAGCGAGAAACATAGATTCAGAGTCCCTTCAGGGACGGCACATCATCCCCCGTCATGCTGAGCGAAGGCGGCCTCGCCGCCGCAGTCGAAGTACCTACTCTCGTTTGTATCCAGAAGACGTTTCTGCTAAAGCTAAGTTGACTCTCTTGATCGACATTCTCGGATGCGCGTTTGATCCACGAGAAGATGTAATGATTCGAGAGTAAATACTTTGCCGTTCGTAGCTTGCAGCAATCGTCTCATGTCTTCACGCCGAACCTTGAAACCGCGGCCAGCAATGCAAGCAATCACGTCATATGTTTGCTGAGTATCGTCTCGAAGCGTCCGTAAGCGCAAAACACGGGTAACTTTGTCACGGGCCGTACCATCGTCCTCAGACAGCTTAGCCTCGATCAAGGCAACAGGATGGAATTCATCCGGAATGATGAAGTCAGGCGCCTGGTCAAAGCCGTGTATCCGTTCTGCTCTCTTGCTTTCTCGAAAGCTTACCTTCGCGGCTGTAAGGACATCCTTTATCGCAGCCTCTACAACTTCCCCGACGGGGCCGCTAACAGAATCTCGATGGGACGCGAATGGTCGCCCGAGGAAACGTTCGTAGAGCAGCACCGGATACGGCACGCCGAGGTCAGCAATCGGCATGATACTTTTAAGGCCCTCTATTGTGTCCACTTTGTCGAGACGGTGGATAAGGGACGGCACCGTGGTACTCACTCCCTTCGCCAGAATGTCAACACCCCTCCGAATCATCGCGCGCATGCGTTGGTCAGTAAGCGAAGCCGCAAGAGGCCGTTCGGCAAAGGGATTCGCGCGTACATTTCGGTCGATTGTGCGCGCCGCCCCTTGATCGACTTGGATTCCAGTCATTTCGGTTGTGACATATGCCCACTCTGGCGGTGTGAACCCAAGGATTGCGCGAAACACGACGAAGGCAATTGGCACTTCTGTGACGGCCGTTTCGACAGTTGCCGCAGTGACATTCGCAAAACCGTTTGTGGCTTTCTTAAGTGCTTGGTATCCAAGTTCGAAGGTCACGTAATCAACAAACCCGTTTCCGCGCGGCATCTCGAGAAAGCTGGATTTCAGCTCAGAGAATACTTCGTCCACGAGCGGGTCGAACGAAAGATTTGGATCGTCATAGTCCGCTTCAAAACGCAACGGCATCGACGGGTTCCCTCAGTTCAGGAAAGAGCGTCCCAGCAATAGTCGGTTGCCGTGGCTCTGCTTTCTCCAGAATTCGTGCGACTTCTCCGACAGTGGTTAGTTGATCCATTGCATTACGAAACAACGAAAGCTTTGTTTCCGTCGGTTGCGCTCTATCCCACTTCGAGCTGAGCTGCCAAATCGCCATCCGAGTGATGTGCCCAAAGGCGGAACAACGAATATCCCCCGCCGTCGGCTTCATACCTGCTGTACGCAACTCCACCAATTCACTTGCCATGATGTGAGCCAGGCTATCTCCGTCAGTGAAAAGCCACTGACGCGGGATTTTTCCCTGTCTCGGCAGACGAATACGCTGTCAAGAATTGACGAGTTGGTCCCGTGAATATGGATCGAGCCGCCCATCTCCGCCGGGCATGGCAATGACGCGGAACAGATGAGACCTGCATCGAGAATGGCTACTCCGGCTGCCAAGTACGCCTCTTGCTGGTTGTGATGGTACGTAAATACCAGGGGCGCTCCAGGCTTAAGTGCCTTCGCTGAGCGACCGAAAACAGCCGTAAGTCCTTCTACAAAATTTGTTAGGTCTCGTGAAGCCGTCGCGTTGCCAGTGAGCTCTTGTGCGTGTCGGGTTGTGCTCAGCTCAAGTCCGTTGAAGGCAGCACCCATTAGCTTTCGCAACCAAACGTAACAAAAATGCATAAGTTCGCCGTATTGAACCATGCCGTAGTAGGGAGGGTCAGTGAACACCCCATCAAGACTACGCGGCGGCAAGTCCATTGTTGTGGCTGACACGCAACGTAGGTCAATTCTGCGTTTCGGCAGCTTCGGATGCTCCGGATTAGCTTCACCAATCCACTCACCTTGAATTGGAACAGTTGTCTTCTTGCCAGCTTTGAACACAACCTCGAAGGGCTGCGGAGCAATATTGCTTCGCCTTTGAATACTTCTAGAATAATATTGACCCATCCCGCCCGAGCCTACAGGTAGCAGGTTGCCGTTTCGAAGACCAAGCAAGTTGGATTCCACTTGAATGTATCCGACGGGGAATCCGTGAATCGAAAACACGTCGAGTGACTTCAGCGCCATCGTGTCGTAGCGACACAGCATGTTCTGGTACCGCAAGAGATCGGAAAGGTTCGTTGCGAGGGCTCGACGTGACCGTGTGTCTCTAGCTTTAGCGATAATTCTGGCGCTCTTCTCGAGGCCGAGGAGCTGGCGCGCGTTGAATAACTCGCAAAAGCGTTTATAACCCCATCGATGAAGACGTGATGATTCGTCACCGTCCGGAATCAGGTCATCCGGAACAAACGCGCGCCCGGTTGGTCCCACTCAGACTCTGCCCTTCGTATTCTCTCGAGGTCATCCGCATCAGGCTTCTTGAATAGCCGACCCGGGCGATCTTTGAGCTCAGCGTTGTAATACTCAATGGCAAACAGCCGATGCGCCGGTACGCCGTCGCCATGAAATGGCGCCGTATTTAGATGGCCACAATTCGGGCACTTGCACTTATTCCGGTGAACCGGGCCTTCCGTCACCAATGTCGTGCCACATTTGCAAGTCCCAAGAGAATGCGGATTGTGTACCTCATTAAGGTCGCCGCAAGACGAACAAACGACAACGTATGCAGGATGTCGGACGTCCTCCGCTAGGACGTATCCTGGGAAGAGATCAATTGAGTGGCGGCATGCTTCGCAGGTGCCCGTTTTCACCCACAGAAAGTATTTAACGTCGGCGTCGTTTCGGCCCGTAATGGGACACCTTGTTTTATACAAGTGCCCGAGTTCTTTCGACAGTTGAATGAGCAGATTTTCGGATTCCCGCCGATAGGATTCTAGGTCAAGTACGTCGATCTCCTCGCGAACGATCCAAGTCGCCATCGGGTTAATCTCTGTCCCGATGATGTCGCATCCCATTCGGTTTGCTTCGACCAATGGTGTGCCGCCCCCCATAAAGGGGTCGGCAATCGTAATGCCCTCGAAGTTGTGCGCGCAATAGTAGGTGTCCTCAACGGGCGCGCCGCCGAACTCCGAGAGCAATAGCCCTCGGAATAACGTTCCCGGTCGCCGCGCAAACCACTTGTGAACGGCGATGATCGGCCGATAGTTCTGCTGAATTTGCTTCTCTCTAAGTGCCAGCGCAGCGATAAATCGGATGTTGTAGTTTTGCTCAATGGACATCCGCGGTTCCTCGCCTCTTCCTTAAACAGAGTCTTGTCTCGATAATAATCGCCTTTGCCGCCCGGCGCCCCAGGTTCGCGCCCTTCTTCTGGGCGCTAACCTGGGAGTCTCGCCACCGGGCGCTCATCCTTCCGAGTATTTTCCGAAAGATCCTGCCCTCAGCTTGCCGAAGGGACCCGCTGCTTCTTCCGATTTGTCCTGACGAGCCAACCTAAGCCCGAGAGGAATTCGTCGGCGTGAAGAAAGCAAGGCAATCAAGTACGACTGACCATCAGGAACGCGCAAATTCCAGCAACGGACCAATGTCGCCGTAATCTGCCAGTTTCTGGGCTTTCAGATATTCATCTCGTGCATCGCCCTGTTTGACGAGATCTTTCGAACCCCATGTAAATACCGAACGGCCGAGCCTCATCACCAAAACATCCGCTATCAGGCGTCCGTGTCGACCATTGCCGTTCGGGAATGGATGAATAAACACGAGATCATGGTGAAACCGGACCGCTATCTCATCCGCCGGGTATGTGTTGTTCTCAATCCAAAATCGAGCGTTGCCAAACAAAACTCCCATCCGTTCACAAATCTCGTGGAAGGGAACCCCAAGGTTCTTTTCGGTTACGCGGTACTTGCCCGCCCACTTCCATGTCTGGTCAAACATTTTCTGGTGCAGCTTTCTGATGTACTCATCGGAAACCATCTCGACGGCGCTTGTACGGTTCTTGATGGCCCATTCTCTCGCCGCCAGGATGTTCTCTCTCTCCCATTCGTTCAATTCCTGCTTCGTTGCCAAGTTCGGAATCAGGTCGCCAAGCTCTTCCGGAGAGAAGGAGTATTGCCGTCACTGGTTGTCATCAAGGGCATTGCGTGTCTTCCGTGGTCTTAACGCCTCTTCAGGATTCGCTTCGTCTGCTCTTCAATTTTTTCGTCGACTCCCCCCACGGCTTGGTCCTCGAGCACCATTGTGTGCTCAACGGCGCGGACGTTTTCTGTAGCTTTGGCTCGCGCCTGCCGCTCCGCCAAGTCCTGAACGCTCCCGCTTTTGGGGACGAGGGCATATACAAGGTGGCACCCAAGACGCATCGGCCAGCATCACGCAGGCTCCCCAACGTAATTCGATACTCGGTTTCGGACTTCTCAAGGGCACTTGTTCGGGAGGGTGCTTGCCCCATCCGTTTTGCGAGCTCCCGGGTCGTTATCCCAGTCGCCTGGCGAATGGCGCGAATCCATCATCTTTGAGGGCGCTGAGCGGCCTTGGCTGATGGATATGGCTCAAGCGACTTTTCAAGCTGTTTGGCTCGTAACTCTCTAAATTCAGGTCTCATAGGAATGTTCCTGTAATTTCACCTCAAATTGCTCTTTTATAAATGAGCAAATACATCATAAATGACCATTTATAAATGTGCAATACATTAAAAATGACCATTTATAAAGGGTCATTCAGGTAGAGGCCATGACTGCCGACACCAAACCATCTTAATGAGGGTGCCCCATCCGGCCTGATTCTGGCCGGGTGGGTCTTCTACTGTTCACTGGCAACTGGCTATCGGCTGCGGCAACTGACTGGTTACTTTCGTAACTTCGCACGTCGCAATTTCCTTGACTTCCGCTCTCCCAACTCCTCACGCTCAAATCTGGAGAACTATGCCGGACGCTCGCCCATTGCTATTTTTCTGGCAACTGGCGACTGGCTACCGGCAACTTTTGAGGAGAGTCATGGACTACAAAACCTGCAATTATCTCTACGACGACGGACACACCTGCAAATCGCCTGCTGTCACCCGGCGCGACTATTGCGTCTTCCACCTCCGTGACCGCGCCGGCCAACTCCGCGCGGCCCAGTACCGCGCCCGCAGCCTGCGCTTCGACCTGCAACTGCCTCCCTTGGAAAACATGCACGCCGTGCAGTCCGCCATCTCCCGCGTCATTCAGGCTATCGCCGCCGACATGATCGACCCCAAGCGCGCCCACGAAATCCTCATCGGCTTGCGCCACGCCGCCAGCAACTTCAAGAGTCCCGCCGCCTGGCAGCCCAGCGTCTACGCCGACGACCCATCCGAAGCCTCGGCCATCGAGTACAACAATCTCGAAGCCGAGTTCGGCCTCCCCGACGGCCTCGACATCAACACCCCTCCCGAAGTCGCCTTTCCCCCGCCGAGCGTCACTTTGAGCGTTCAGGCCGCGACCAACGAGGCGAGGGTACCTTTTGTCTCGGCAGACGGAACCGTCTTTGTGGCCGGCATCGACAGGCCGCCCCTCATTCCCGAGGTTCCCCCACTCACCGTCCGCGACTACACCGCCGAAGCCGAGGCCGCCATGTCCGAGAGTCACTCCCGAGGATGTCGAGTTGAACGAGATTCTGAAGACGCAAGGCATCCAGGCCATGGAGAGTCGCGCCCTCGAGCATCAGCGAAATTCCCGCCGCCGCCTGATGCGCAAGCACTTCCGCGCCAACTACGCGCGCTATGTCGCCGAAGCCAAGGTCCAGAACATCAAGCGCGCCGCCGCACAACTCCTAGCCCAAAAACAGGCCGCCGAAAAGCCGCCGCCGAAGGGCGCCCCGTTCAAGGACGTCCGCCGCGGCGGACGGCCTTGGGCGGGGATTTTCCTGGCCCCATCGCAGATGCTCCTATCCCGGCGCCGCCAGCCGTCGCCGCACCCGAAGATTTCCCCGACACCGGCAAAAAACCAGCCACGAACACTCCCAAATCAGGCCAAAAGGCAGCCAAAAAGACCGCCTAAGTCCTAGAGACAGACTTGGATAGCTATAACTAGTTATGGAATCAACAAGATGCGAACAATTTCCGGCTAACCGATTGAAAACAAAGGATGGCCTCAGCGAAAATTCAGCGAAAGTAAAAAATCCGAAAACCCTAGTTCCGAATGTTCTCCAGCAGCTTCTCCACCTCAGCCTTCTGGTCCCCATTCAGGACCCCGGTCTCATTAATTCTCGCCGCGCTTGCGCAGGAAGGCCGGGATTTCGAGGTCGTTGGCGTCGTAGTTGATGTTCACGCTGCTGGTGACGGTCTCGATGGTCGGCGGCTCTTCTGGGATGGCTGCGCCCTTGGCTACGGAGGCGTAGGTTGATTCCGCTTCGCGAGCATAGGACGCGGAAGGCGATTCTTCCACCGGCTGGGCGTGACGGACGACCTCGGAGCCGAGCTCGTAGTCGTCAACGGAGTCGGGGAGGTACGAGGCGTTGATAGGGCGCTCGGTGATGCGGGGTTCCGGAGTACTAACCCGCGGAACTTCCGGCTCCCTCATCGCCGGAACCTGGAATGTAGAGGTTGCCGCATTACGCGCTCCCAACACTCCGGCAGCGGTCTGGTGGGCCTGCTCCCGTCCTTTCGAGACTTCCTTGAAGCCGGTGGCGATGACGGTGATCTTGACTTCGTCCTTCATCTTCTCGTCCATCACGGCGCCGAAGATGATGTTGGCGTCTTCGTGCGCGGCGCTCTGGATGATGGTGGAGGCTTCGTTGACCTCGGCGAGGCGCAGCGAACTGGAGCCGGTGATGTTGATGAGGATGCCGCGAGCGCCGTCGATGGCTCCGGCTTCGAGCAGCGGCGAGGCGATGGCGGCCTGGGCGGCGAGCGGTGGCGCGGTCCTTCGCCGCGAGCGGTGGCGGTGCCCATGACGGCGTATCCCATGCCGGCCATGATGGTCTTCACGTCGGCGAAGTCGCGGTTGATGATGCCGGGGATGGTGATGATGTCAGAGATGCCCTGCACGGCCTGGCGGAGGATGTCGTCGGCAACGCGGAAGGATTCGAAGAAGCCCGCGTCTTTGGCGACGGCGAGCAGCTTCTCGTTGGGGATGACGATGGTGGTGTCGACGGAGTCGATGAGCTCCTGAAGGCCGCGCTCGGCCTGGTTCTGGCGGCGCTTGCCTTCGAAGGCGAACGGCTTGGTGACGACTGCGACGGTGAGGGCTCCCATTTCGCTGGCGAGCGAGGCGATGATGGGCGCGGCTCCGGTGCCGGTGCCGCCGCCGAGTCCGGTGGTGACGAAGACCATGTCGGCGCCTTCGAGGGCTTCGATGATTTTGTCGGCGTCTTCGAGGGCGGCTTTGCGTCCGACTTCGGGATTGGCGCCCGCGCCGAGTCCGTTGGTGAGCTTCACGCCGAGCTGGATTTTTACCGGAGCGCGCGAGAGCTTGAGCGCCTGGAGGTCGGTGTTGGCGACCACGAACTCGATGCCTTCGAGGTGCGACTCGATCATGCGGTTGACGGCGTTGCCGCCTCCGCCACCGACGCCGATGACCTTGATTTTGGCGCTGTTGATGGCGTCTTCGTTGAAATGAATGCGGATGTCGTTGTCGGGCTGCTGGCTGAAGTCTTCGATCATCGGTACCTCTGTCGCGGGCTAAAGCCCGCGAGGAAAAATCGAGCTTAGGGCGAGCAGACGCTGGTCCCGCGTGCGCGGGACCAGCTCATACCGACTACACGTTTCTGAGTGGCGAACAGGGCTTTCAGCCTGGCGCCAAATCCTCGATCGATGTTGCCATTCGCGCCTGACGGGCGCGGTGTCCGTACAGAATCATGCCGATGACGGTGGCGAACTCGGGCTCCAGCAAGTTTGACGGCAGCTTGGCGATGGGCACCGGATAGCCAAGTCGCGCTGGACGACGCAGCATGTCTTCGGCGGTGTCGATGAGCGAATTCATGCGCGCGCCGCCGCCGGTGAAGACGACTCCTGCGCCGAGCAGTTCGTACACGCCGGCCTGGCGAAGGTGCTCGCGGAGGAGTTCCATCAACTCTCGGGCGCGGGGCTCGAGAATCTCGCCGAGCATGCGCTGCTGAACGAGACGCGAGGGACGGTCTCCGACGGAAGGCACTTCGATCTCGTTGCCTTCGGGAATGCGAGTGACCATGGAGCAGCCGAACATCTTCTTGATGCTCTCGGCGTCGGGGATGGGTGTACGAAAGCCGACCGCGACGTCGTTGGTGAAATGGTCTCCGCCGATGGGAACTGCACCGGTGTGAATCACGACGCCTTCGTAGAAGACGATGAGGTCGGTGGAACCGGCTCCGATGTCGGCGAGACAGACGCCGAGCTCGCGCTCGTCGGTCTGCAGAACCGAGTCGGCGCAGGCGAGGGCTTCGTAAACAGTGTCGTCAACATGGACGCCGGCGCGGTTGGCGGCGGTGACGACGTTCTGCGTCGCGGTGCCGCTGGCGGTGACCATGTGAACGCGAACTTCGACCTTCTTGCCCATCAGTCCGGCGGGATCGTGCACGCCGGGTTGGCCGTCAACGATGAATTCCTGCGGCAAGCAGGTGGAGCGGCTCGCGGTCTTCGGGCAGAGGGATGGTGCGGGCCTTTTCGACGGCAGCGCGCACGTCGTCGCGACTGATCTCGCGGGTGCGTCCGCCGAGAGCGATGCCGCCGTGACTGTTGACGCCGCGAATGTGCGAGCCGGCGACACCGACGATGGCGTGCTCGACGGGAGCCTGGGCTACGTTCTCGGCTTCTTCGACGGCCTTCTTGATCGAGTCAACGGCTTTGTCGAGATCGGCGATGACGCCTTTGCGCATGCCGCGGGAATCGGAGATACCGTGGCCGCGATAACGCAGGGCGTACTCGTTGACCTCAGCCACCATGACGCAGGTCTTGGCGCTTCCAATGTCGATGACCGTTAGCAGGTTTTCAGTCTGACTTCCCATTGTGTCCTAGTGCTTCTTCGATTTCTTTGCGTGAACGGCTAGAGTCGGCGAGACTGGCGGCGTGGCCACAGTGCCCGTGTCGCCGGTCGGAATGTTCTGTTTGGCGCGAGCTGCCGCGGCATCCGGGTTCATGATGATTTGTCCGTCGTAGCGCAGGCTGACGGAATCGACATGGCGAACTGCGCCCGCCACTCCTGCACGTGGTTCACATAAATCTGGATAACGCTCGAGATAGTTTGACGAGCCGAGGTGCACGAGCACGGCGCCTTTGGGGTCGGCGACCATGACCTTGACGTCATCGGGATCGGTAACGTCGACCTCGCTCCAGCTCATGCGAGTAGTTCGCGCCGGAAGAGTCGAGCTGGCGAACCAGCTGGATGTAAATCTTCATGCGAGCGGCACGGGTGGAAAGCGGCTCGTTCTCACTCATGCCGACGACCACGGGAAACGAGAGGCTGCTTTGCGCGCCGGGAGGCATATCCATGATGACGCCGTGAGAGTCGATCAGAGCGATGCGTCCATTGACCTCGACGAATGCGACGGGGACGCGTTCGAGGATGTCAACGCGCAAGCGGTTCGGCAGCAAGCGCATGACGGTGGCGGACTCGATCCAGGGAATGTCTTCCAGTTGCTTCTTCTGGTCGTCGAGCGAAATGTGGAAGACGTTGCGATCGATGTCGGCGCCGAGAGCGTCGAGGACCTGCGAGCGCGTCACGTTGTGGGTGCCGAGCACCTCGATGTTGTCGCTGGAGTCGACGCGGAAGCGCCATGACTGGGTTCCGTAGCGATAGAGAGTGACGGCCACGAGGCCGAACACGCCGACCACGAGTAACGCCAACATGAGTAGCTTGATGCGGCCGGCGGCCTTGCGAGGCAAGGCACCGCGACGGACGGGAACGCGCTTCTGTCCGCGGAGAAACGGCGACTCTTCTTCGTCGTCGAGAGCCAGGATGCGGGCGTCGAGAGGCGAGTCGTCGTAGGAACGCGAAGAGGCGCGCGGTTCGGCAACCGCGTCGAAGTCCTCATCCGGCAATGTGGACGTGCTTTTCCGCGCCATGAAGTAGAAAGAGTGCCGAAATTATCGGCTATTGGCCTCACTATATCCGGTTTCTTCGGCTGTGCGGCGGGGGATTTGCGTCGTGCTGTTGCCTAAGGAAACACCTGCTTGGCAAGTTGGCAGTCGCCAGTAGTCAGTTTCAAAAGACAGGCAAGCGGAAGATCGCCTGGACTGAGCGGAAATCAGCGCCCACCACAGAGGCTCAGAGAAGAAATGGGGAATAGAACGATAGAAAGTTCCGCCACGGCAACCGCGGATGGTGCGGAGCCCGCGGACCTATTCAAGGCTGAAAGACAGTCGTTCGGATTCAACGGTGGCTTGCGCTGATTAGGGCTTCGAGGACGATGGGGCCGAGTTGGACCACGTTGCCGGCGCCGAGGGTGAGGACCAAGTCGCCGGATTGCGCGGAGTGGGCCGCGAGGTTGGCGGCATCGGCAAACGAGGCGGAATACGTCGCGTTCGTGCCGCCCTGGGCGACGCGCTCGGCGAAGCGTCGGCCGGTGATGCCTTCGATGGGAGCTTCGCTGGCTGCGTAAATGTCGAGCACCGTGACCGTGTCTGCGCTGGTGAAGGCGGTAGCGAACTCGTCGAAGAGCAACTGCGTCCGGGAATAGCGATGCGGCTGGAAGAGGACGTGGATGCGACGAAAGCCGCATTGGCGCGCGGCGGCGAGGGTGGCCCGGATTTCTGTGGGGTGGTGGCCGTAGTCGTCGATCACCGTGATGCCGTTCACGCGACCCTTGAGTTGAAAGCGGCGATCCACGCCGTTGAAGTTGGCGAGGCCCTCGCGGATTCTGTCCGCTGGGATGTCGAGGCCGATGCCGACGGCAATCGCCGCGGCGGCGTTGCGCACGTTGTGTTCGCCGGGCACGTGCAGCTGGAATTCGCCGAGATCGCGGCCTTGAAAATGAACACGAAAAACACAGGTCGCAAAATGGTCTTGCCCAGCAATGCCGCTACGCATGTCCGTGATACGGAAGTCGGAGCCTTCGCGGGTCCCATAGGTGATGATGCGGCGACGAACGCTAGGGAGAATGCGGCGGAGGTCGTCGTTATCGTTACAGGCGACCACCATGCCGTAGAACGGAACGTGGTCGAGGAACTCGACAAAGGTGCGCTCGACGTCGGCCATGTCGCGATAGCAGTCCATGTGCTCGCGGTCGATGTTGGTGACCACGGCGAGGATTGGCCAAAGCTTGAGGAAAGAGCGGTCGCTCTCGTCGGCCTCGGCGACGAAGTACTCGGACTTGCCTAGGCGAGCGTTGGAGCCCATGGCGTCGACGCGGCCGCCGATGACGACGGTGGGGTCAAGGCCGCCGGCGGCGAGGACAGTCGCCACCATCGAGGTGGTGGTGGTCTTGCCATGCATGCCGGCGATGGCGATGCCGTATTTCAAGCGCATCAATTCGGCCAGCATTTCGGCACGAGGAATGACAGGAATGTGGCTGGCATGGGCGGCGGTGACTTCCGGGTTGTCGCGCGCAATGGCGGAGCTGGTGACGACGACCTCGGCGCCTGCAAGGTTTTCAGCGCGATGGCCCTCAAAGGTGATGGCGCCGAGAGACGCGAGGCGCTGGGTAACGGCAGAGGCCTTGAGGTCGGAGCCAGAGACTTTGTAGCCGAGGTTGAGCAGGACTTCGGCAATGCCGCTCATGCCGATGCCACCGATGCCCACGAAATGAATGCGTTGAATTTTGGCGAACATGGATCAGTAGCCAGCTGCCAATAGCCAGTCGCCAGTTGGCAGGGAATGACTAGGCTACATGGTTGAAGGATACGACGCCAGCGATGCGGGCGGCCATGGCGGCGATTTCGGCGGCGGCGGCGGAGTGGGCGAACTGGCGGGCGGCTGCACCCATCTGTACGAGATGGTTGCGGTCGGCGAAAAGTGTGGCGATTTCATGGGCGAGACGGTCGGGTGTGAGATCGGCCTGGGGCAGGAGAATCGCGGCGCCGGCATTGGCTAGGGTCTCGGCGTTGTGGCGCTGATGGTCGTCTGCGGCAGTAGGAAGTGGGATAAAGATGGCGGGCTTGGCGGCGGCGGCGACTTCGGCGACGGTGCTCGCTCCGGAACGGCAAATCAGGAGATCAGCACGGGCGAAGGCACCTGGCATGTCGTCAATGAAAGGTGAGACTTCGGTAGAGATACCTGCGCGCGTGGCCGCAGCTTTTGCGGCTTCAAAGTCATTTTGGCCGGTCTGGTGGATGAGATGAAGATCCGGTACCTGCGCGGCGAGTTCGGGTAAGGCTTGCACCACCGCGACGTTGATGGCGTGAGCACCCTGACTTCCGCCGAAGACGAGGAGCGTCGGCTGCTCTTGCGCTGGTCGCGGAGAGATGTCGAAAAACGCCTGGCGCACGGGAACTCCCGTGATGACAGCATTGCGAAAATACTTTTGGGTGGCGGCAAAGTGGACTGCCGCCCCCTTCACGAATCGCGCCACCAGACGATTCGCGACTCCGGGAATTACGTTTGGCTCGAATGCGACCAGGGGAACGCGAAGCATGGCACCGGCAAGCATCGCCGGGCCGGAGGCGTAGCCGCCAACACCGACCATGACGTCGGGACGAAAGTTGCGTATGATCCGCGCGGACTGGGCGATGGCGCGAGGGAGGTCGAAGAGAGTTTTGACTCGTGTTGCCAGACTGACGCGATTGAGTGCACCCACGGTGATGAGTTCGAGTCGAAAGCCGGCGGCGGGGACGAGGCGCGTCTCGATGCCGCGGGCGGTTCCTATAAAGAGCACCTCGGCGTTGTAACGGGACTTGAGTTCCTGGGCGATAGCGATGGCGGGAATGACGTGGCCGCCCGTGCCTCCGCCGGCGACGATGACGCGCATGACTAGTTGTTCTGCTGCGTGATGTTAAGAAGCACACCCACGCTGGCAAGGGTGATGAACAGCGACGATCCGCCGTAGGAGATGAAGGGCAGAGGGATGCCCTTGGTGGGCATCATGCCGAGCACGACGCTGATGTTGATGAGCGCCTGCACCACCACCATGGCGGTTATGCCGGTCGCGAGGAAGCGGGCAAACGGGTCCTGCGTCTTCATGGCGACGCGAATGCCGCGCCACAGGAAAATGCTGAACAGAACAACAACCAGTACTGCTCCCCACAAGCCGAGCTCTTCCGCAATGTTGGCGTAAATGAAGTCAGTGTGAGGTTCGGGCAGGTAGAAGAGCTTCTGCTTCCCCTCCATTAGTCCGGCTCCGGCGAGGCCTCCGGTGCTGACGGCGATCATGGACTGGATGATGTGGAAGCCGTGGCCTTGCGGGTCCTTCCAGGGATCGAGGAACGCGATGATGCGGTGCCAGCGCCACGGAACGCGCACGATAAGAATGTAGAGCGGCAGAAGCGAGGCCGCGAATCCGTACATGAGGTAGCGCATCTTCATGCCCGCAATGTAGAGCACGGATGCGGTGATGGCCATGCAAGCAACGGCGGTACCGAGGTCTGGCTCTTTAACGATCAGGGCCGCGAGCAGTACACTGGGCGCGGCCGCCGGCAAGAGTACATGCTTCCAGTCGGAAATCTGCTGCCAGCGCGACTCCAGGAAGTATGCGAGATAAAGAATGATGGCAGGCTTGGCGAGTTCCGATGGCTGGAATGACAGCGGGCCGGCCTTGATCCAGCGATGGGTGTTGTGCGAGTCGTGGAAGACGAACACGGTTACCAGCAAGAGCGTCGTCAGGCCCAGGAACGTGAAGACGATGGATGACCGCCGGTACTGCTGGTAGTCGATGTTCATGACCAGCACCATGGCGGCGAGTCCGGCGGCGGCCCAGCCGAGTTGGCGCAACAGGAAGCTGTAGGACGAGCCGAAGCGCGCCTGCGCCATGACGGCGGAGGAGCTGAAGACCATCACCAGCCCAATGAACACCAGCAGCAGGATGACGGTGAAGAGCCACTTGTCGACGCTGACGCGCATCGCCATTAGCTGGCACCTCCCGCGCTTTGCAGTTCGCGCGAGGCGAGTTGGCGGACGAGGTCTTTGAAGACGCGTCCGCGATGTTCGTAGCTGACGAACTGGTCGAAGCTGGCACAGGCCGGGGCCAACAGCACGATGTCGCCGTCGGTGGCGAAGTCGTGGGCCTGACGCACCGCGTTGTCGATGGTTCCCGAGCTGACCACAGGAGCGCCCTTGATCTGCGATTCGATTTTGCGGGCGGCGGCTCCGATGGTATAGACGCGCTTGACGCGTTCCGTCAGCAACGGATTCAGCACGGTGTAGTCGCTTCCCTTGTCTTTGCCGCCGAGAATTAGGTGGATGCGGCCGGGAAAAGATTCGAGTGCCTTGATGGTGGCGTCAACGTTGGTGGCCTTGGAGTCGTTGTAATAGGCGACGCCGCTGATGGTTGTGACGTATTCGAGGCGATGCTCGACAGCCTTGAAGTTGGCGACCGCGCGGCGAATGTCAGAGGCGGCGACGCCAGCCAACATTCCAGCGCTGACTGCGGCCAGCACGTTTTCGACATTGTGCGCGCCTTTCAGCGCGATCTCGGACACGGGCATGATGGACTGCTCGCCGTTGGCGTCGCGCCAGATGATGGCATCGTCACGAACCAACGCGCCACGCTCGACTTCGTGCTGACGACTGAACCAGTGGATGGCGGCTTTGGTTTGCGTGGCCATCGCGGCGCAGGTGGCGTCGTCGGCGTTGAGCACGGCGAAGTCTGCGGCGGTCTGGTTTTCGAAGATGCGCGCCTTGGCCGCGGCGTAGTTCTCGAAGGAGTGGTGGCGGTCGAGATGGTCGGGCGTAACGTTCAGCACCACGGCGATCCTGGGGCGGAAGGTCTCGATGGTCTCCAACTGAAAACTGCTGACTTCGAGGACAATCCAGGAATCGTCGGTGGCGGCGCCGACAAAACTGATTGCCGGTGTGCCGATGTTGCCGCCGACCAGCGTGCGCTTGCCGCCGGCGGCGATGATCTCGCCGGCAAGTGCGGTAGTGGTGGTCTTGCCGTTCGAGCCGGTGATGGCGACGATGTGGCCTTTCAGGTAACGCGCGGCGAGTTCGACTTCGCCGATGACGGGGATTCCGGCTTGGCGGGCCTGCATGAGTTGCGGAACGTCGGAAGGCACGCCGGGACTGATGACGATGAGCTCCTGCTCTTTGAAGGTGCGTTCGCCGTGATAGCCGGCTTCGACTCCGATGCCGTGGTCGAGGAGAAGTGGAATCTCGTGGTGGAGTTCTTCTTCCGACTTGGTGTCGGAGACAGCGACGCGGGCGCCCTGGTCAGCGAGAAAGAGGGCGCTGGCAATGCCTGACTTGCCCAGTCCGACGACCAGAACGCGTTTGCCTTTGACATCCATGAGAGGGAGGGTCCGAATGGTCATTGTGCCACGTTTAACGCTAGGTTAGCGGAGTTTCAAGGTGGTGAGAGCAAAGAGTGCAAACACCAGCGAGGCGATCCAGAAGCGAACGATGACCTTGGACTCGCTCCAGCCGAGCAATTCGAAATGATGGTGGATGGGCGCCATCTTGAAAATGCGCTTCTTGCGCAGCTTGTAGGAGCCGACCTGGAGGATGACGGAGAGGGCTTCGATAACGAAAACTCCGCCGATGAAGGGGAGCAGGAGCTCCTGCTTGATGAGGACGGCTACAGTGCCGATAGCGCCGCCGAGTGCGAGGGAGCCGACGTCGCCCATGAAAACCTCGGCAGGGTGGGCGTTGTACCAGAGGAATCCGATGGCGGCACCGACCATGGAGCCGCAAAAGACGGTCAGTTCAGAGACCTGGGGGATTTTGGAAATCTCGAGGTAGTCGGCGAAGACAGCGTGTCCGCTAACGTAGGTCAGGACGGTGAGGGCGCCGGCAGCGATGACGGTGCAGCCGATCGCGAGGCCGTCGAGGCCGTCGGTGAGGTTGACCGCGTTACTGGAGCCGACGATGACGATCATGACGAAGATGAGGAACGGAAGATACGCGAGGGGCCAAAACTGAGAATGGAGCAGAGCGCCGATCACCAGGTCGGGGCGATAGTGCTTGAGAAACGGGACTATCAAGCGTGTGGAATATAGGGCGTGCCGCTGAAGGGTAATCAGAACCACCGCCACCGTTAGAGCGGCGAGAAACTGGTACAGCAGCTTGGCGCGGCCGGTAAGGCCGAGGTTGCGACGGTGGACGACCTTCAGGTAATCATCGGCGAAGCCGATGGCTCCGTAAGCAAGGGTGGCGAGCACGGCGATCCAGACAAATCGATTGCTGAGGTCGGCCCATAGAAGTGTTGGCACGAGCATGGCGACCACGATGAGGACCCCGCCCATGGTAGGCGTGCCGGCTTTGCGCTGATGAGCCTGGGGGCCGTCTTCGCGAATGTACTGACTGATTTGAAAATCACGGAGGCGGCGAACTACCGCTGGGCCGATGACCAGCCCAATGAAGAGAGCGGTCAGGCTGGCGAAGGCGGTGCGAAAGGTCAAATAGCGAAAGATTCGGAACGGGCCGATATGCAGTACGACGAAACCCTTTTGATAGAGCAGCCAATAGAGCAAAGTTGTCCCCGCGTCTAGATTATCGTTCAGCCTGGCGTTTCAATGGGAACCTTTCGCGGCGTCGCCCATCCACCCTTCCAACGCTCGCTCCAAACGTACGCCGCGAGAGGCCTTGAACAGCACGGCGTCGCCGGGCCTAATGTTGCGCTGCAGCCATTCCACCGCGTCCGCTGGCGAGTTCACGAAGTCTCCGGGCACTTTCGTCTCGTTCGCACCTTCGACAATAAACCTCGCCAGGCCGCGCACCCCGAGCACGAGATCGATTTTCGCGTCGCCCAGGTGCCGGCCGCAGTCGCGATGCATGGCCGGGCCCTCGGGGCCGAGTTCCAGCATTTCACCGGCGACCACGATGCGGCGCTGCGCCGGGAGCTGGGCCAGTGAACGAACCATGCTATCGAGCGCCTTCGGATTGGAATTGTAGCAATCGTTGATGATGGTGGCCCCGGAGAAGTTGAGCACCTGGCCGCGCTTGTCGCCGGCGGACAGAGACGCGAGCGAATCGGCGGCCTGCTGCAGGGTGACACCGTACTGGAGTCCTACAGCAATTCCGGCCAAGGCGTTGTAAATGCTGTGCTCTCCCAGCAGCGGGAGGTTGGCCCGCGCGGTTTCGCCGTTCCAGACAGCATCGAAGGCGGAACCCATGGGGTGCATGGCTGCGATGTTGCGCGCTGATACGTTGGCCGGTTGGCGCAATCCGAAAGTCACGACCTTGCCTCCAAAATTGCGGCCGAATTGAGCGACCAGCGGATCGTCGGCGTTGAGCACGGCAATGCCATCAGAGGGCAGCGCTTGAATTAGCTCGTACTTGGCTCGCGCGATGGCGGCAATTGAATCGAAGTACTCGAGGTGGACGGGTGCAACCAGGGTAACGACGCCGCAGTCGGGCTTGGCGAGATCCGCAAGCGCCGTAATTTCGCCGGCGTGCGACATGCCCATCTCGATTACGGCGATGTCGTGCTGGGGATCGAGCTTGAGGAGTTGGAGCGGCATTCCGAAGTGGTTGTTGAGATTGCCCTGCGATTTGAGCACGTGGTGGCGGGTGGCCAGAACGTGGGCGACGATTTCCTTGGTCGTGGTCTTGCCCGCAGAGCCAGTGACTCCGATCAGAGGTTTTCCCCAGATTTCGCGGACGGCGGCAGAGAGGCGCTGGAGGGCGGCCAGTGGGTCTTCGACTGGCAATAGCTTGGAAGTGTTGGGGAATCGCGCTGCTTGTGAGCACGCGACTACCGCCGCGACCGCACCGTTCGCCAACGCCGCGTCCACGAAATCGTGGCCGTCAAGCCGTTCGCCGCGCACGGCGAAGAACAGCTCTCCCGGCAGAATCGTGCGTGAATCGATGGAATAACCAATGGCGACCGCTTGTGGGTCGAACGCGCAATGGGCCTGCATGAGTTCGGCGGCACGCGCCAGACCGAGCTTCATGGGCTGACCGGATGCGGCGCGGCGTATCCGGCATGTTGTAGAGCTTTCATGGCGACCTCGACGTCGTCGAAGGGCACCACGCCTTCTTTGGTCACCTGATGCTTTTCGTGACCTTTCCCGGCGATGAGGACAATATCGCCCGCATCTGCTTCGTGGATGGCCAACTCGATGGCTTTCCTGCGGTCGGGTTCCAACGTGTAGCGAACGTTGGTGCGCTGCAGCCCGGGCAAGGCATCATTCATGATGGCAATGGGGTCTTCACTGCGGGGATTGTCGCTGGTGAGCACCACAAAGTCGCTACCGCTGCCTGCCGCTTCACCCATCAGCGGACGCTTGGCGCGGTCGCGGTCACCACCACATCCGAAGACCGTAATAATTTGCCCCGGTCCGCCGCGCTGGTGCAGGAAATCGTGGGCCACTGCGGTGAGGTTGCGGATGGCGTCGTCGGTGTGTGCGTAGTCCACGATCACCGTAAACGGTTGACCCAGATCGAGGCGCTGGAACCGGCCGGCTACGTGGGCAATCTGGTCCGCGGCCTCGGAAATGGCATTCGGCTGGACGTCGCGCGCATAAGCGGCCGCTGAGGCAGCCAGCAGGTTGTATACATTGACGCGTCCCAGCATCGGGCTCCAGATGGGGACCTCGCCAGTGGGCGTCACCATCTTGAATCCCAAGCCACTACCGCTAATCTTCAGGTCGGTGGCGTGGAAGTCGCCACTCTCAAGTCCGTAGGTAATGACTTCGTGCCTGCGGGCGCAGAGCTTCACCAGTCGCCGACCGTATTCGTCGTCGATATTGATCACGACAGCGCGCGGCGGTTCTGCGCCCAGGCCTTCGAAAAGCATGGTCTTGGACTTGAAATAGCTCTCCATGGTGCCGTGATAATCGAGATGGTCTTGCGTCAGGTTAGTGAAGACCGCCACTTCGAACTGAAGTCCAAATGTGCGCTGCTGCTCGAGCGCATGCGAGGAGACCTCCAAGACCGCCTCGGTACAGCCAACGTGAACGGCGCGGTTAAAGAGGCGGTTAAGTTCGAGTGCCTCCGGCGTGGTGTGTGGCGCGGGGAAGGTTTCATGACCGATGCGATACTCCACAGTCCCTACCAGCGCAAGCTTGCGGCCCGCGGCCCGAAACATGCGGCTCAGAATGAAGGAGGTCGTGGTTTTGCCGTTGGTGCCAGTGATTCCGGTTAGCGTCAGCTTTTCAGCTGGATGGCGGTAGAAATTGGCGCTCAGTCGGGCCAGCGCCCTGCGGCCGTGGGGAACCCGAGCCCAAGCGATGCCTTCCCGTGGCAGAAGAGTGTCGCTGACAATCGCCACCGCGCCATTCGCGATAGCCTGGTCGATGAATTGGTTTCCATCCGTGTGCTCGCCGCGCATGGCGACGAAACACCAGTCTGCACGAACCCGCCGGCTGTCGTAATCGAGCCCGGCAATAGGCGGATCGCCCCTTTCGTCCAATACCTCTGCGCCGTCAAGCAATTGAAGGAAGTTCATGACAAGAAAATTATAGTCGCGCGCGGAGTGGCGGAAGCGCCCGATTCCATTCCTGTTCGGTATGGTTCCAAAACGGTACGTTCCCAGACTAGTGGATGAAGCGTACCGTAACTCGCTGTCCTGCCGCCAAATGCGTGCCCGGCGGGGGACTCTGCTGCCGTGCTATTCCGCTCCCCATCACGTTGATTTCAAGGCCGCTTTGCTGTGCGTACTCCACTGCCGCGCGCAGTGACTTGCCAATGAACGAAGGCACCAAAATGCCGCTGTCTACACTCAGGACTACGGTGCCGTCGGAAGTTGACGCCGGAGTTTGCATCGTATCGGAGGCGGGAACAAGGCTTGTCGACTCTGGTGGCGAGTTGTCCGACACCGCGGCCACACTGACGATCTTGCCTCGCGGTTCGGCTGGGGAAATCGATGGAGCAGCGATCTGCTGATTTCTGTTGTCAGGGGCGCTGCCGGCCTTTTCGTCGGTGTCCGGCAAGATCGGCGCACCGAGATGGTCGGAGCTTTCTTCCGCGAGATCGTCATTGCGCTGGGAAGCCAGCAGGGTAAAGCGCTGCTGATTCTTGGGTTCGATGTCATGTGGTACGTGCATGTACTCAAGCACTTGTTCCGCGATGCGCTTGAATACCGGCGCCGACACCTGGCCGCCCTGGTGCAGTCCCTGCGCTGAATCGAGAATGACTGCGATGGTGACGGCGGGATTGTTTACAGGAGCAAAGCCGACAAATGATGCCACGTACTTCGTTTTGGAGTACGCTCCCGTCTTCGGATCAACCTTTTGCGCCGTTCCTGTCTTACCGGCAATGGTGTATCCGTCGAGAATGGCGCGCCGCGCAGTGCCGTCGAGCACCACGGCCTCCATCATCTTCTTCATCTGCGCCGCAGTCATCGTGGAGATCACACGATGCTGTTGCGAGGGATGAAACACCACCGGTTTCGGTCCGGCATTCGGCGGCAACTCGCCGGCAACGATGCGCGCCGGCGTATAGACGCCGTCGTTGGCGATGGTCGAGACCATGGACACGATTTGCACCGCAGTGACACCGATTTCCTGGCCCATCGACATGGCGCCGATCGAAACCTTGGACCAGCGATTGACTGGTTTCTTCAGGCCCCGGCTCTCGCCCGGGAGTTCGATGCCGGTTTGCGCCCCGAAGCCGTAGGAACGGATGTACTCATCAAAGCGAACGTCGCCCAGCTTCATTCCCGTCTTGACCGCTGCGACGTCACTGGAGTGCGCATAGGCATCCGCAATCGACATCACGCCCATTCTGTGAGCATCGTGGATGGTCATGCCGAAGATGGTAATGGCGCCGCCCTGGCAGTCGACCATGTCTTCGGGCTTGACGACGCCCTGTTCAATCGCGGCCGAGTAAGTGACGGTCTTGAATACTGAACCGGGCTCATATACGTCGGTAACGGCGCGGTTCTTGAGCGCTTCTTTGTTGACTTTGTTGAATACGTTGGGATTGAACGTCGGGCGGTTGGCCAGCGCCAGAATCTCTCCGGTGCGAGGATTCTGCACAATCACGGTACCGGCCTCAGCCTTGGTGTCGAGCATCGCCTGCTCGAGTTCTTTCTCGACGATGTACTGGATGGTGCCGTCCAGAGTCAAGACAAGGTTCTGGCCTGGGTCGGGTTGGCGCTCGACGCGGCCGTAGTACCTGCGCCGGGCGTCGACGGAGAAGATCTCCCTGCCGGGAATACCGCGCAGATCGTCGTCATAGACGAGTTCAAGGCCGCCGAGGCCTTCGTCGTCGGTCCCAACGTAGCCGATGACCTGCGCCGCCAAGTCACGCTTGGGATAGAAGCGTTTGGGTTCCTTGCGGAAGTAGATGCCGCGCAGATTCAGCTCGCGGATGCGGTCGCTGGTATCCGCGTCCACCTTGCGCTTGATCCAGGCAAAGTTTCTCTGTGAGCGCAGACGCGCCAGTATGTCCTGAGCGTCGAGGTTGAGCACGTTGGCCAGGATCTGTGCGGTGGATTCCTGGTCGGGTATTTCGCTGGGCACGGCAAACACGGAATCCACGTCGATGGACATCGCGAGCTCGGCGCCGTTGCGGTCGTAAATGGTGCCGCGGCGCGGGTCAACTTCGATGACGCGTCCGCGCTGACGCGAAGCGAGATTCAGGAAGAACTGGTACTTGATAACTTGCAGGTAGACCAGCCGTCCCAAAACAGCCGCCACCCATAAGAACAGCACCGCCCCGAGAATAATCAGCCTCTTGGACGGCGTCCTGGCAGCTGCGCTTGCCCGCATCTTTCCCATGTCTTTCGGCCAACCCGAACTTGAGTCTTACAATGTGGTAGTACTACGTTATGGTACTAACATACAGAAGGCGGTCCGACACTGGCGGACCGCCACAAGCAACCTCCGATACAACTCCCAACCCGGCACGGTGCGCGGGAACCTTACTGCTGCGCTGAAATCACCGAGATGCCGCTGGGGTTCACCCGCGCCATGACAGGCACCGCCATGTCACCGCTTCCGCTTTCGATGGGCTGGACCTGTCCTGCGACAGGCGGAATCATGCCCAGCTTCCGCGCTTCCACCTCGATGCGCTCTAGATCGGTCAGCGATGATACTTCCAATTCCAGAGCGCGGTTGCTCTGTACGATGGCATGCTGCTCAGCCTTGGCCTGCTCGATGCGATAGCCATATTGAATGGCACTGAGGTGCTGCAACAAATACACCATCACCACCAGGAACAGTACGCAGAGCGTTCCGCCGAAATACGCCATTTCCCGGCGCCGGTTGGGATCGACGATGCGTACAACGCGCGTGTTGTCGATGCGCTTGGCGAAGTAGATCTCCGGCGTGCCCAGGAACATGCCACGGGTTTCCGACGCTGAGTCACCCCAGTTGCCTGCGTCCTGCATTGTGGGATACATCACACCTGCTGCCATGACAATCTCCTGACACCGGGCCGACCCTTGAAAACGGTCCCGGAAACCCCAATCACTACTCAACCCATACTGCGTGGGATATCCACATTTCCCACAGCATTTTCCACACGCCCTGCAAAACCCAGCCGCGAAAACCGTTGCAAACGCTGGCAAGTCATCAAATGTTTCAATCGTGCGAATATCAAATCCGCTCGGCTGCCCGCAACTTTGCACTGCGCGCCCGCGGATTGCGATCGATCTCTTCCTCGTCGGCTGTCGCCGGTTTCTTGGTCAGCACGCAAAATACCCCGTTGTGGGAGCCCTCGCGTAACGCGTCTTTCACAATGCGGTCTTCCAGAGAGTGGAAGCTGATCACCACCAGCCTGCCGCCCTTCTTCAACACCTGCGGCACCGCGGCTGAACTCAGCAGATCCCGCAAGTCGTCGAGTTCACGGTTCACCAGAATTCGAAGAGCCTGAAAGGTCTTTGTCGCCGGATGAATACGCCCCCCGCCGTGGCGGGACTGGTTCATTGGCCGGGCCGCAGCCGATACCACCTCCGCAAGATGTGCAGTGGTGCGAATCGGCCGCGCCCGAACAATGGCTCTGGCGATTCTCCGCGACCTCCTTTCCTCACCGAATTCGTAAATCGCATCGGCAAGCTCGCGCTCGTCGAAACGATTTACCACTTGTTCGGCGGTCAGCCCCGACTGCGTATTCATCCGCATGTCCAGAGGCCCATCCGCCTGAAAACTAAATCCGCGTCCGGCGTTCTCCAGCTGCATGGAACTGACGCCGAGATCGGCTAACAAACCGTCAGCGCTGGCGGGCGCGACATGCTGCGCGACTTCGGCAAAGCTCGCGTGCACCAGTTCGATCTGCGGCCAATCGGCGGCCAACTCCGGGGGAGGGCTGGTCAACCGTTCGCGGGCCCGCTCCAGCGCTGCCGGGTCCTTATCGAAGCCAATCAAACGACCCAGTGCGCCGAGGCGTTTTGCGATTTCCCAGCTGTGTCCGCCTAAGCCCAGGGTCGCGTCGATATAGGTCCCGCCGCGCTGCACGGCCAGGAATTCGATCGCTTGATTTAAAAGAACCGGTACATGGCCAAACCGCTTGCTGCCCGTCTCGCCATGTTCGCGCTCGCTGGCGCTGTCCGTCGTTGAACTGTCGTGCTCCATTCACTCCCGTTCCGAGACGTTGAATGGACCGCTGTGCTTCACTAGATCCCCAGGTCCGCCAATGTTTTGACATCTTCCTCAGAAAGCGGCTGTGCCACCTCTTCGCGAAGCGATTCAGCATTCTGTACTTCGAGAAACGTCAAACGTCCGCCTACTGACACTTCGCCTTTCAGCCCAGCAGACTCGCGCAACACCGCCGGTAGCAGCAGACGCCCCTGGTTGTCGAACTCCACTTCCTGTCCGTAATGGCTTGTGAGCTTCAAAAGCCTCTGCCTCGAAGGGTTGAAGCTGGGCAGAGCGACAAGCTTGCGCTCGATCGCCTCCCATTCCTGGATGGGATACACATAGGCACTCTTCCCATCCTTGCTGGTGATGTAAAATTTGGAGCCGCTGTACTTTTCGTCGGCCAGGCGCTTGTATTCCGCGGGCATCTTGAGACGCCCCTTGTCGTCGAGCCGAGTTAGATGCGAGCCACGAAACATAACCACCGGCGCCATTCCGCCGTAACCTTAGTTCACCGGGAGAGGAGGAAAATCTGAAAATCGAACCCAAACGGGAGCTGTTGTCTGCTTTGTGCGCGCTTTTGGTTAAAGAAACCAATTCGCTCTAAAAGCTCCCAGAGTGGCCCACTATCAACCCCGATCTCCCATTTTCTACCACTCTTGAGTCCGAAGTCTATACCCTTTCCCGCGTGTGTCAAGGGGAAAAGTGCAACTTTCCACAACAATTTTTGTGAGTTCCGCCGGACAACGACAGGTTGTGTGGTGCGTCCTTATACACCCCAACTAATTGTGCCGGTGTTGGCGGTTGTTGATCGAGCCGATCGGCAGCCAACCGAAGATAACGGTGTGATCCCGTCAGAAACGGGTCGTCCCCCGTGGGTTGCAGGGGTCCACTTGGAGCTTGAGGTGAACCTAGGTGGGATGGGTGGCGCCGCAGAATCAGCAAAGCGTCCAACTTGTGTTTGGCAACCTTCAGTCTCGGCGATATAGTCGTTGCCTTATGAGCCAGCTCCTTCACGTCGAACACTGGGTGCCGGTTGCGTTACCGAAAGTGTTCGCGTTCTTCGCCGATCCGCACAATCTGCCGCGCATCATGCCGCCGTCGCAAGGAGCGAAGGTGCTGAAGCTTAATCTGGTACGGCCCCGGCTACCAGAAGGGACCCGACCCAAGGGGCTTGAACGCATGGCGGGCGCGGGAACCGAGATCTATTTCAAGTTCCGCGCAATTCCCTACATACCGATTCACGAGCGCTGGACCGCCGTCATCACCGAGTTCGTTTTCAACGAGTACTTCTGCGATATCCAGAAGCAGGGCCCATTCAAGTCGTGGCATCACACGCATTTCTTTGAGGCCAAGACCGAGAATGGTTGCGACGGCACGGTGGTGGGCGATGAGGTGGAATACGAAATTGGCTTTGGCGTGGTGGGAACGATGTTGGAGAAAATCATGTTCCAGCGCATGATGGCTTCCATCTTCGAGCATCGCAAGCAGGCGCTGGATCGGGTGTTCGCGACGGAAGGCGTCCAATCGTAAGCTGGGTTTCAGGAATCGCCGCGGGAATATTCTCACGCGGACCTTAAGCCACTTTTGCGGAGGGCTGCGTGCGGCGATACGATATTCTGGCCGCATGGACCTGTTTGCCCTGACACGCAAGCTCATCGACATCGAATCCATCACCGGCAACGAGGCCGCAGTCGGCGGCGCCATCGCCGATGAACTCGCAGCCCTCGGTTATGTTGTGGAGCGCATGCCGGTGGAAGGCGATCGATTCAACGTGTGGGCCACGCATCCCGGCACGCCGAGTCCGGAACTAGTTTTCTCCACGCACATGGATACCGTGCCCCCGCACATCCCTTCGTCAGAAACCGCCGACAGCATCTACGGACGCGGCTCGTGCGATGCGAAGGGCATCATCGTGACGCAGATTGCGGCGGCCGAAAAGCTGAAAGCAGAAGGCATCAACACCGGCCTGCTCTTTTTAGTCGGCGAAGAACGCGACAGCCAGGGGGCTCAAATCGCCAACGGCGACCCACGAGGCACGAAGTTCCTCATCAACGGCGAGCCGACGGAGAACCGAATCGCGCTGGCTTCAAAGGGGACGCTGCGCGTGGAAGTGGTTGCGAAAGGCCGCATGGCGCACTCGGCTTATCCCGAACTGGGCGAGTCGGCGATCGAGAAGCTGCTCGATGCGCTGGAAAACATTCGCAAGATCAAGTTGCCCGCGCATGCCAAGGCAGGCCCGTCAACATTGAATGTTGGGTTAATTGAAGGCGGCCGCGCGCCCAACGTCATCCCCGACTACGCCTCGGCGAACCTGCTGATCCGGTTGGTCGGCCCAACCGAGGAACTTCGCCAGCAAATCTCGGCTGCGGCTGCCGGCAAGGCGGAAGCCAATTTCATCCTGGAAATTCCTTTCATGGAACTCGGCACTGTGCCCGGCATCGAGACCATGATCGCCGCATTTACGACCGATATTCCTGCGTTACCTAACTGGGGGACGCCCTTGCTGATCGGGCCCGGCTCCATCCATGTAGCCCACACCGATGGTGAATACATCGAGAAGCAGCAATTGCTCGATGCCGTTGAACTCTATTCCCGTATCGGAAAATTCCTATTGGGAAACCACACAGCGTCCTGACAGATGGCCGGACCGGGTTGCGCGCTTGTTCCAGCGGAGACTTTCTGGTATCCCAAACATTGGCCCAGAAACGGGGGCCACACATCATGGCTAACTCTAACAGTCGCCCTTCTGTTCAACCCAGCAGTCCAACAGCGCCACTTATTTACTGCATCAAGCGTGGGCATCCACTACCCTTGGGTGCTACCGTCCGCCGCGGCGGGGTAAACTTCTCAATTTTCTCCAAGCATGCGACGTCGTGCTGCCTGTTATTGTTCGATGCGGAAATCCCGGAACCCGTCGCCACGCTGCCGCTCGACCCCCACACTCATCGCACTGGTCAGGTGTGGCACGTGTTTGTGGAGGGACTCGACGCAGGAGCTCACTACGGCTATCGCTTCTCGATGGAACCGAACCTCGATCCCAATATCTTTCGCTTCGACGCGTCGCGAGTGTTGATCGATCCCTATACGCGGGTTCTATCGGGAGCCGGCGAGTGGGGCACTTCGTATTCCGACAAACAGCAACACCGATATAGTGTGGTAAGCGAGAACCAATACGAATGGGAGCACGACCAGCCGCTCAACAATCCGCTGGTCAATAGCGTCATTTACGAGATGCATGTGCGGAGCTTTACCCGGCATGCTTCGTCCAGCGTTGAGAACCCCGGAACGTTCGCCGGCCTCATTGAGAAAATTCCGTACCTGAAGCAACTGGGCGTTACTGCTGTCGAATTGCTACCGGTGAACGAATTCGAAGAGAGCGACACGGACCGCGTGAATCCTTTTACCGGAGAGCCTCTACGCAATCTTTGGGGCTACCAACCCACGGCATTTTTCGCTCCCAACACGGCGTATTCGTCGAAGCGCGGAGACGGCGAACAAGTGCGGGAATTTCGCGACATGGTCAAGGCAATGCACCGGGCTGGGATCGAGGTCATCCTCGACATGGTTTTCAATCACACCGCCGAAGGCGCCGACGATGGGCCGACGTTTTCGTTCCGAGGCATCGACAATGCAACCTATTACATCCTTGATCCCGAGACCGGAAAGTACCTGAACTATTCCGGTTGCGGCAACACTGTGAACTGCAATAACCCGGTGGTACGCGAGTTTATTGTCGAGTGCCTGCGCTACTGGGTTACGGAGATGCATGTGGACGGCTTCCGTTTCGACCTGGCTTCCATTCTCGGCCGGGGGCAGGACGGAAGCGTGCTGAAGAGCCCGCCTCTGCTGGAGGCCATGGCTTACGATCCGGTGCTGGCGAACTCCAAGCTGATCGCCGAAGCCTGGGATGCCGCTGGCTTGTACCAAGTAGGCACATTGCCGTCTTGGGGACGGTGGGCGGAATGGAACGGCGTGTATCGCGACGACGTGCGCAAATTCGTGAAGGGCGATGCCGGCATGACCTCCGCGCTGGCGACCCGTCTGCTCGGCAGTCCGGATTTGTACGAGACCAGCGCGCGCGAGCCATATCACAGCATCAACTTCGTGACCTGCCACGATGGTTTCACGCTCAACGACCTGGTGTCGTATAACGAGAAGCACAACCTAGCCAACGGCGAAAACAATTCCGACGGTAATAACGCCAACCTCAGCTGGAACTGCGGCAACGAAGGTCCGACCACAGACTCTGCCATTAACGAACGACGTGGGCGTCAGCGCAAGAATTTCGCTGCCATCCTTCTTTTCTCGCACGGTGTGCCGATGCTTCTCGCGGGCGATGAGATGGGCCGCACGCAGCAGGGCAACAACAACGCTTATTGCCAGGACAACGACACCAGCTGGATCAATTGGGAGCTCACACAGCAAAATGCCGGACTGGTGCGGTTCTTCCAGCTCATGATCGCGTTCCGCAAGCGCTGCCCCATGCTGCGCCGCGACACGTTCGCGCTCGACGGCACTACGGGCTTCCATGTTACCTGGCATGGCAAGAAACGGATATCGGCCGATTGGAGCACCGAATCGCGATCCGTCGCCATGCAGTGGACACAACTTCACCCCAACGGCTTGCGCGACGACTTGCATTTCATTGCCCACGCACACTGGGAAGACAGCGAGTTCGAGTTGCCTGACATCGGGCCGCGGCAGTGGTTCCGCCTGGTGGATACGTCGCTGGCTTCTCCGCAAGATATCGCCACCGAGGGCCAGGAGTTCCCGCTGCCGTCGCAAAACAGCTATCTAGTCAAGGCGCGCAGCGTGGTGATCTTTGTAGCCAAGTAGAGCGCTAACCGCCACAACCCAGCTGCTCAAACTTGTCCGTCGCTGCGTTGTATTCGCGCATCGAGCCGGTGCCGATGTCGTACACCCAGCCACGTATCTCGATCTCGCCACGCTGTAGTCGCGAACGCACGCTGGGGTGGGTCTTGAGGTGCTCGATCTGCGCCAGCACGTTGAGTTCAGTCATGTGCCGGAGCTGGTCTTCTTCCGGAGCTTCGCTGAATCTATTCAGCATCCGATTGCGCGCGGTGTAGCCGTGACTCATCCAGTGCCGAACGCCGGGCATGCTCTCCACCCCTTCGGGATTCAACAGCGCCCTCATCACGCCACAATCGGTGTGACCGCAGACCACAATCACCGGTACTTTCAGCACCAGCATGGCGTACTCGACGCCCGCGGTCACTCCGCCGACAAATTCGACGTATGGCGGGACCATGTTGCCGGGGTTGCGTTCGATGAAGATTTCCCCCGGGTCGGTCTGCGTCACCAGATTGGGATTGACGCGGGAATCAGCGCAGGTGATGAACAGCGCCAGAGGGTCCTGGCCAAGTTGCAGGCGCTCAAACATTTCCCGCTGTGCCGGAAATATCTCGGTCTGGAACTTCGACACGCCTTGCGCAATCCGGGCCAGTGCGTCGTGCTTCGACATCCGTGAACTCCCGAACAAAGTTTGCGGAACCGGAAACGGGGTTCCGCATCTATTAAGAAGAACACTCAACCGCAGTTGTTTAGGGTATCAAACTGGGGATTATTTCAGTCAGGTAAATGCGACCCTATAGGGCCGCGTTAGCCCGCAACCCGGCGACGTGCTCGCCGCTTATCAACCAGAGGAGAATATATGCCGACAAAAACAGAAAGTGCAGTTCGCTTTAGCAGTGGTGTCGCTTTCTCGGAAGACACAAAATCGAAACTCATTGACCTTTTGAATGCCCGGCTGGCTGATACCATCGACCTCAAGACCCAGACCAAGCATGCCCACTGGAATGTGAAGGGCGCACAGTTCCACCAGCTCCACCTTTTGTTTGACGACGTAGCCGGGCACGTCGATGAAGCCGCCGACCTGATCGCCGAGCGGGCAGTACAGTTGGGCGGAATCGCTCACGGCACCGCCCGCATCGCCGCCGCGACATCGTCAATTCCGGAATACGATCTCAACGCAGTGGACGGTCACGACCACGTGAAGGCGCTGGTCGCCCGACTGGGGAAATTGTCCAATGCCAGCCGCGACGCCATCGACGAAGCCGACAAGCTGGGCGATAAGGCGACGTCTGACATCTTCACCGAAATCGTTCGCGCCGCCGACAAGGACCTGTGGTTCCTGCAAGCTCACCTTCAGTCGTAAACCAACACCCGAAATACGATAGGGCGAGGGCCTCGGCCCTCGCTTTTTCGTCGCAGCGCTTACTGTGAGCGTAACGGTTGCCGCCGGCCCCCTGCTAGACTTAAGCCTTATGTCGGACGCTCTCAACGCGCTTTCCCGCGCCTCCTCTGCTTATTTGCGCTCGGCGATGCACCAGCCCATCCAGTGGAATGAGTGGGGCGACGAGGCTTTCGCCGCCGCACAACGCAACAGCAAACCGGTGCTGCTCGACATTGGCGCGGTGTGGTGTCACTGGTGCCATGTCATGGATCGGGAGTCGTACGAGAGCAGCACCATCGCCGAGATAATCAACCGGGATTTCATCGCGGTAAAGGTCGATCGCGACGAGCGCCCTGACGTTGACAGCCGCTACCAGCTTGCCGTGTCGGCAATTTCCGGCACCGGAGGCTGGCCGCTCACGGTATTTCTCACCCCGGAAGGCAAACCGTTTTACGGTGGGACCTACTTCCCTCCCGAAGACCGCTTCGGGCGGCCCAGCTTCCAGAAAATCCTGTTGGCGATTGCCGAAGCTTATCGTGATCGACGCGAAGAGGTCGTGAAATCCGCCGACGAGACCATGAATATGCTGGCCAACGCTGAGGGTTTCGCTGGGCGCCACGCCGACTTTTCGCCCCGCATTGTGGGAGTCATGGTGCAGTCGGCGGTTGCCATCTTCGACGAGAAAAATGGCGGATTCGGCGGGGCACCCAAATTTCCCCACGCCTCGGCCATTGACCTGCTGCTCGACTGGTATGCACGCACCCATGAGGACCGCGTCTCTACCGTCATCACGACCACACTTACCAAGATGTCGAAGGGCGGCATGTATGACCAACTCGGAGGAGCGTTTCATCGCTATTCGGTCGACGAGCGCTGGATCGTTCCGCACTTCGAGAAGATGTCGTACGACAACTCGGAGCTGCTGAAGAACTACGTGCACGCATACCAGGTGCTGGGTTACGAGCATTACCTTCGCGTCGCCGGCGACATCGTGCGCTGGATGGACGAGTGGCTCAGCGATCGTGAACGCGGCGGCTTCTACGCGTCGCAAGACGCTGACATCAACCTCGACGACGACGGCGACTACTTCACCTGGACCGCCGAAGAAGCCAAGGCCGTGTTGAGCCCTGACGAGTTCCAGGCAGTCTCTCTGCACTACGACATCGGCGATGCCGGCGAGATGCACCACAACCCAGCGAAAAACGTCCTGTGGGTCAGCATGCTGGCGGAAGAAATTGCCGGCAAGATGGGGCGCGACATCACGGACGTCCTCGAACTTCTCGCAATCGCGCGCGCCAAGCTTACCGCCGAACGGCTGAAGCGTCCGACTCCGTTTGTCGACAAGACCATCTACACCAACTGGAACGCGCTTTGCATCTCCGCGTATCTGCACTATGCTCGCGTCACCCGGCGGTCTGACGCGCGACACTTTGCGCTTCGTTCGCTCGACCGCAATCTCGCGGAAGCATGGGATGCTGAGCGCGGACTTTCCCACGTCATCGCCTACAGCGATCCTTCGGCGGAAACGCGATTCATTTCCGGACTGCTCGACGATTACGCCTACACCGCCATAGCCTGCCTGGACGCCTATGAAATCTGCGGTGCATTAAGCTACTTTCGATTTGCGCAAAAGATCGCGGACGAGATGATTCGCCGCTTCGCCGATCCCACTTCCGGCGGGTTCTTCGACGCCGAAGGCTCACCCGACGACACGGTAAAGCTCGGCGCTCTTTCGGCTCGGCGCAAGCCGTATCAGGATGCCCCCACACCCGCAGGCAATCCCTGTGCAGCTATCGCTCTGCTTCGCCTGTATGCCTACACCAACGACGCCAAGTATCTCGACAAGGCAGAGGACACGCTCGAAGTTTTCGCCGGCGTCGCCGAGCAGTTTGGCATTTACGCAGGTACGTACGGCCTTGCCGCGTCCTGGCTGGCGCGCCCACACACGCAGGTCGTGGTGATCGGCGAAGACGAGAAGGCGGAGGCGTTGCTGAAAGCCGCGTCTGCCCCGTTCGCGGTGAATCTGTCAATCGTTCATCTGACGGACAGCGAAGCAGTAGCGCAGAACCTGCCCCCCGTATTGGCGGAGACGATCCCGAACCTGCCTGCGCTGCGGGAGAAGAAATCGATCGCGGTAGTCTGTACGAATTTCGCCTGCCGTCCGCCGATCGAAGATCCCGAGGAACTGACGGTCGTCTTGAGGGACGCCATCGCCACGCAAAAGCCTGCCGCGGAGCTGCGCAACGACTGATCAGTATACCTCGTCTAACAATTCCACCACGTGCGCCACACGGGCTTTCATATTGCAGCGCTTGACGCCCGCGCGGAACTGTAGCATACAGCCCACATTGGCCGTGGCAATGACCTCCGGCTCGACACCGGCTACATAGCCCATCTTCTCGTCCAGCACCTTCATCGAGATCTCGTTTTGCACCACGTTGTACACTCCCGCGCTGCCACAACACGAGTCCGCTCGGGGCGACTCCACGACATCGGCGCCAATATGCTTCAGCAGTTGCCGCGGTGCGCTGCGCACACCCTGCGCGTGGGCCAGGTGGCACGAGTCCTGGTAGGTCACGCGCATCCCCAGCTTGCGCGTTGGTTCGCGCAGACCAATCTCCGCAAGGTACTCATTGATGTCTCGCGCCTTGCCGGTGAATTGCTGCGCGCGGTCCGCGTAAATCCTGTCATTCTGCAGCAGTCCGGCATACTCCTTCAAAGCCGAGCCGCAGCCTGCTGCGTTGGTCAAAATGGCATCAAACTCCGGTCGTAGCATGGCCGCAATGTTCCGCCGTGCCTGCTTTCGGGCCAGATCGAGCAGCCCGGCGTGGAGTTGCAATGCCCCGCAACACGACTGTCTCTCCGGCACATGCACCTCGATGCCATTCTTAGTAAGCACACGAATGGTCGCGCGATTTAACTCGGCGAAAGCCACGCTGGCCACGCATCCGATGAGCAGGGCCACGCGACCGCGCCGCTCGCCTTCGGCGGGATACACCTTTCCCAACTCAGTGAAGGAGAACTTGCTGTCGATGCGAGGTGACAGCGCATCCAGCTCCGCCATCCCCAACAGCTTCAGGACTCCCGCCGCCCGCGCCAGTGTTTGTAATCCCGAGCGCTGATAGAAACGCGTGAGCCGCGCATAGCGCGCCAGGCGGCTAAACGACGGCAGCACTTCTTCGTAAAAATACTTGCGAACCTTCGTTGCGAGCCACGGCCGCCGGTAGTTTTCCGCAATTTGCGCACGCGCCAGCTCCAGCAAGCTGCCGTACGCAACGCCCGACGGGCACGCGGTCTGGCAATTTAGGCAACCAAGACAGCGATCAATGTGCGTGACAAACGAATCGCTCAACGCCAGCCGCCCCGCGTCGACCTGGACGATTTGGTAGATACGACCGCGGGGCGAGTCCATCTCCGTGCCCAGCGCCCGATAGGTCGGGCACTGGTCGAGACACAGCCCGCAGTGGATACACCGCGAGTAGATGTCCCACGTCGGCTTCTCGTGGGGCGAGAAGTTCGAGTGCGGCTTCTCAAATACTGGAGTCGCTGTGGTCAAGCGATCTCCCTTCCGCGCAAGATGTTTGCGGGATCGAGCGCGCGCTTCACGGCCTGCATTTGCGCGAGGTTCGCCGGAGGGACCGGCCAGGGATTGGGCGCGCCCGCAACCTTGATGCAGATTTCGGGAAAGCGCGTACGTAGCGCGTTGACCAGTGCATCCATCGCTGGCGGGCAGTCGTCCCCGGGACGCGAGACAGCGGCCAACACATGACCCACGCCCACGCGCCCAATCATTCCGACCTCCAGATCGAAGCTCTCTGCGGTGGCTTCCAGAATTTCCAGGACCGTCAGTGTCTGTGCCGGTGGCGTCGTGGCGTGAATCGTGACGACAGGGCTGATGACGGTTGCGGCAGGCATGGCGTGGGGAAAATCAGCCAGGACCTTCCACATCATCCGGTCGCCGTCGTGGTCCACTTCGCGCGTGATCGCCATTCCCAACTCCTTGCGATACCGTGCCTGCACCGCGTCGCTGCCCGCGGCGCGAACGCAAACCACCCACGCATTGTCCGTCATCTCCGGACGCATCATCTTGCGCGCCCCAGGCGACACCAGTTCCTGGCAGATCGGCGCAAGCGGCGACCGTACCACCCGGTCGCGGAACTCCAGCGCCTCTTTGGCGGTTGCGAACTCTGCGAGAAAGGTCCGCGTCTGACGAGCAGCCGGAAATAGTTTGAAACTGGCCGAGGTAATGACTGCGAGCGTGCCGTAGCTGCCGATCAGCAGTTTCATCAGGTCGTATCCGGCAACGTTCTTGACGACCCGTCCCCCACCTTTAGCGCGGCGGCCATCGCCGGTAACGAAGCGAATTCCGACGCAGAAGTCGCGCAGGGCGCCATAACCATGACGCAGAGGTCCGTATCCTGCCGTGGCGAGAATGCCGCCTACAGTTGCTCGTTCGGGTATCGGCGGATCGCCCGCAAACATCAGGTTGTCCGCGTTCACCATCGCATTGAGCTGCGCGATGGTCGTCCCTGCGCCCACGCCCACGGTGAGGTCTGCATGATCGTAGTGCTCGACCTGCGTGAGCCGGTTCGTGTGCAGCACGATGTCGGTGCGCAGCTCCGCGGCGCTATATTCGGTCGAGCCGCCGGCGGGACCTACGCCGAGTCGGTGCTCATTGGCGAGACGAAGCACCACCGCCACTTCTTCGGCAGAAGCCGGGCTGACGTAGACTCCACCGGCCGGCCGCTCGCGGGCGTTATCGACGCCGCAAATCGAGCGCAGTTCGCGCGCTACGTCGACTGAAACTCCCGTCGCGCTCACATGCCCTCCGCCGAGAGAATGGGGTTCGACGACTGCCCCGCCGTCTCGCGGCACATGCGCGTCGTCGGAAACAGCTTGCCCGGATTGAGCACGCCCGCGGCGTTGAACGCATTGCGCAGGCTCAGCATCACATCGAGGTCGTCGTCGGTAAACAGAAGCGGCATGAGGTCGCGCTTCTCCAGGCCTACGCCATGCTCGCCGGTAATTGAGCCTCCAACCGACACGCAATACTCGAGGATGTCGCGGCTCGCGACCTGCACCAACTCTAACTGCGCCGGGTCGCGGGGATCGAACATGATCAGCGGATGCAGGTTGCCGTCGCCGGCATGAAAGATGTTGCCGATTCGCAGTCCGTACTTCTTCGACACGCCTTCGATAAACTGCAACACCACCGGAATCTTGGTACGCGGCACCACGCCGTCCTGCGAATAATAGGCAGGAGCCAGCCGCCCCAGTGCCGCAAACGCGTTCTTGCGTCCCTTCCACAGAAGGGCACGCTCGTTCTCGTCCTTGGCGCGACGCACCTCGCGCGCCCGCTGCTGCAGGCACACCGCACGCACCGCCTCGGCCTGCTCTTCCACTTGCTCCGCCAGACCTTCCAGTTCGATCAGCAGCACCGCGCCAGCATCCAGCGGATACCCCGCATGACAGGCCGCTTCCACGGCGCGCAGCGTCCAGCCATCCAGCATCTCCAGTGCTGCAGGAGTGATGCCCGCCGCCGTAATCGCCGACACCGTCTTTGCGCCGTCGTCGATTGTCTCGAAGATTCCCAACAGGGTGGCGACCCGCTCCGGTCGACGCAGCAAACGCACGGTAATCTCGGTGACGACACCTATGGTCCCTTCCGAGCCAACAAAAAATCCCGTCAGGTCGTAGCCGCTGCTCTCGGCCGCTTTCCCGCCGAAGTGCACCACCTCGCCGCTCGGCATCACCACCGTCAGGCCCGTCACGTGGTTGACCGTGACGCCATACATCAGCGTGTGTGGCCCGCCAGAGTTCTCGGCCACGTTGCCGCCGATGGTGCAGGCCTTCTGGCTGGAGGGATCGGGCGCGAAATAAAGTCCCAGATGGGCCACATTGTCAGACAGTTGCTGGTTGACGACTCCAGGCTGCACGGTAGCCCGCATGTTCTCGGCATCCACTTCGAGGATGCGGTGCATCCTGGCAAATGCCAACACCACTCCACCCTCGGGCGCGATGGCTCCGCCGCTCAGTCCCGTACCCGCTCCGCGAGCAACAACGGAAAATCCGGCTGAGCTCGCCAGCCGCATGATCTGGGATACGTGTTCTGTGCTTTGGGGAAATACGACCGCGACCGGCGTGCACTTGCGTACACCTGCGTCGTACTCATACAGCATCAGGTCTTCGGGACGGTCCAGGACCGCGTCGCGTCCCGCGATCTTCCGGAGTTGTTCCACCACGGCCGACAGTTGCATACGACGCCACCGAGTGTAGCACTCCGAAGCGGCCGACAGCGGTGATCTGTGTTCGGTCGGTTTAGACTGAGGTCTGGATGTACGCTCGCATCATGTCGGCCTCGCCGGATTTCTCCTCCAGGGTGTGGCGCATCAGGTCGCGTAGCGAAAGAAAGCCAACCAGCGTGCTCCCGTCGCACACCGCCAGGTGACGGATGCCGTGCGCCTGCATCATCAGCATTGCCTCTTCGCAACTAGATTCCGGCGCCAGGGTGCGCAATGTGGTGCTCATCACGTCCGCGATGTGCGTCGTTCGTGGATCGAGTCCCTGGGTCACCACCTTGCTCATGATGTCGCGCTCAGAGAAGATGCCAACGAGTTTGGTTCCTTCCAGCACAGGCGCCGCGCCCACACGGCGGTCCACCATGTAGCGGGCGGCCTCCAGCACGGTCTGGTCGGGCTGAATGTAGTGAATGGTGCGGTTGATCAACAAGTCTCGAATTGTCGCCATAGTGCCTCCGCCGAAGTGGGGCCCCGGAATGTGGGGGAGTATAGTCCCTCCGGGACGGCATTGGGAAGAAGAATTCTCACATTGGCGCACATCCCAGATGGCCGCTGCCGCCGGGGTGTCAAGCCCGTCGTCCAAGACATCCCCGCCGCCATGCTGATATCCTCAAAAATTGACCTTATCGGCATCCTTGGAGGACCTCACACGCATGGCAAGTAGCATGGACGGACGCACAGTCGTGGTATTTGGCGTGGCCAACAAGCGCAGCATCGCCTGGGCCATTGCCCAGCAGATGCAGCAGGCGGGTGCGCGCCTCGTCATCACTTACCAGAACGAGCGTCTCAAGCAGGAAGCCGACGAACTGATCGCCAGCCTTCCCAACGCCGAGGACTTCCAGTGCGACGTCTCCAGCGATGACGAAATCGCCGCCCTGTTTGAGCACCTCAAGACCAAGTACGGCAAGATCGACGCCCTCGTGCACTCCATCGCCTACGCTCCCGCCGAAGCCCTGAAGAACGAATTCACGCAGACTCAGCGGGAGGCCTTCCGCGTCGCCCTCGACACCAGCGCTTATTCGCTCGTGGCCCTGGCTCGCGGCGCCGCTCCCCTCATGACCGAAGGCGGCAGTATCGTCACCCTTACGTATTACGGAGCCATGCGCGTCGTCCCCAACTACAACGTGATGGGCGTCGCCAAGGCTGCGCTGGAGTGTTGCGTGCGCTATCTCGCGTTCGATCTCGGAAAGCTCAACATCCGCGTAAACGCCATCTCCGCCGGCCCCATCAAGACCCTGGCCGCGCGCGGCATTGGCAACCTCGGCGACATGATGAAGGCCCAGGCCGATCGCTCGCCCATACCTCGCAATGTGGATGTCAACGAAGTTGCCGCGACGGCGGTGTTCCTCGCCGGCGGTGGCGGCACCGGCATCACCGGCGAAACGATCTACGTCGATTGCGGATACAACATTATGGGGTTTTGACGCACCCGGAATGGGCCTTGCGCGTCGGCTCTCTCGTGATTACAATGTAATTACCTAAGGGGACGCGCGGCGTGAAGACGGAAATTGTTCGGATCGGTAACTCGCGGGGTATTCGGATTCCGAAACCTCTTATCGAGCAATGTGAACTGGAAGGCACAGTGGAATTGTCCGTTGAGAATCACCGCCTGGTGATCTCTCCCGGGCGCCGCTTGCGGCAGGGATGGCCAGAGGCGTTTCGCAATGCCCGCCCGGCGGAAGACCACGAGCTTCTGCTCGAATCGATGCCTGCGAACGAGTTCGACCGTAAGGAATGGAAGTGGTAAGCCGCCCGCCACGCCGGGATGAAGTCTGGCTCGTATCACTTGACCCCACGCGTGGCTCCGAAATCAAGAAGACCCGGCCCTGCCTGATCGTCTCCCCCGATGAAATGAACGATCATCTTTTGACGGCGATCGTTGCTCCAATGACGACCACCATGCGTCCTTATCCAACCCGAGTGGGTTTGACATTTCAGGGCAAGTCCGGGCAGGTGGCCCTGGACCAACTGCGCACCGTCGACCGGGAGCGTCTGGTGCGCAAACTTGGCACTTTAGCCCCGAAATCCGCCGAGCTCGTATCAGCAGTTCTCGTCGAAATTTTCGGGCGCGAGAGTTAGGCTACGAAGTTCATCTGTACCGCGATCTTCCGCTCCAACTCCCCTGCCCGCTCAATCCGTATCTCCCCGTCGCACACCGCCATCAGCCGCGGAAACTTCTCGCCCCACTCCAGCAGCACCAGATTGCCTTCTTCGGCGAAGAGTTCGTCGAGGCCGAGCGTTGCCAGCTCCCGTTCGGTCTCGACGCGGTAGAGGTCCACGTGGTACAGCGTGACGTCGGGCCCGCGATATTCGTGGATGAGCGTAAACGTGGGACTGGTGACATCATCCTGCGACGCGGCGTCGAGCCCTTCGGCGATGCCCTTCACCAGCGTGGTCTTCCCCGCCCCGAGGTCGCCGTGCAGAATGACCACGCTCAGCTCGCGCAGCCTTGGTGCTAAGTCGCGTCCCAGTGCGATGGTCTCCTCCGCCGAGTGCGTGATGTACTCGGTGGCGTTCATCCGCTGATGCGAACCGTGCTCTCGTCCGCCCAGCAAGCGGCGCGCCGAAACGCCTCCGGCAATCCGGTCAGCAAATCGGTCGCGACCAGCGAATGCTCGCCCATCGTCTCTGCAGCCACGTTGCCCGCCAGCCCGTGCAGATACGCCGCTACGACCGCGGCGCGCGCCGCGTCATTCGGCATCTGTGCCAGATATTCCAGCGGTCATACCGGTCAGGATGTCGCCCGTCCCGCCGGTCGCCATCCCCGGATTGCCCGTCGGATTCACCCACGCCGTACCGTCCGGCAGCGCGATCACCGTGAGGTTGCCCTTCAGTACCAGCACCAGCTTGTGTTCGCGCGCAAACGTGCGCGCTACGTTGAGCCGATTCGCCTGGACTGCCTTAACCGTCGTACCTACCAGCCGCGACATCTCTCCCGGATGCGGCGTCAGCACCAGTGCGCGCTTGCTGCCGTCGAGCAGTTCGGTCTTGCCGTCGAAGGCATTCAGCCCGTCGGCGTCAATCACCAACGGACACTTCAACGTCCGCACTGCCTCGCGAACGAACTCCACCGTCTCGGGATGCCTGCCGATGCCCGGCCCAATCGCCACCACGGTCATCGTCGATGCCAGTTGCTGCAGTTTACCGTTCTTCACCGAAGCCGCGCCGATGCTGCCCGTGTCGGTCTCCGGCAACGGCTCGGTCATCAACTCCGCGGCGAATCCCGCGACGTTGGGCAGCGCGCTCTTCGCCGTTGCCACCGTCACCAGACCTGCGCCCGCACGCAACGCGGCCATGCCCGCCATCGCGGCCGCACCCGACTTCCCCAGCGACCCACCCACGATCAGGACGTGGCCGTACATGCCCTTGTTGCTTTCCCTGGGACGCGGCGCCAAAAACGCCGCCAGATCGCGCGCCGTTGTCACTTCAAGCTTAAGGTTCGACTGAATCGCCACATCTGGCGACCCGATGGGCGCCACGATCACCGGCCCGCGGGTCAATTCGCCGAACACGTGCGCCGGCCGCGGCGCCGTGAACGTGACGATTGCATCCGCCCGCGCGATTCCTGCGCCGGTCTGCGACGTCATCGCATCCGATTCCGCGCCCGACGGAATGTCCACGGCGACGACCGGCTTGCCGCTGACATTTATCGCTGCGATCGCCTCGGCGTACAGCCCCTTCACCGGAGGCTTGAATCCCGTGCCCAGCAGCGCGTCGACGATCAGGTCGCAGTTGCCTAGGCAGCGCGACGACTCCGCCTGCAACTCTGCCGACGTTTGAACCACAACCGGCCGCACCGGAAGCCGCTCAAACATGGCCGCCGCGTCGCCCTTCAACTCCGGCGGAGTCGCCAGCAGCAGCACTTCCACCACGCGCCCGGCTTGATGCAACTGGCGCGCCGCCACCAAGCCATCGCCGCCATTGTTGCCTTTGCCGCAAACCACGGCAACGCGTTCGGCTTGCTTGTAGTTTTCAAGAATGAACCGTGACACCGCGCTACCGGCGTTCTCCATCAGCGTGATTGACGGCACGCCGAACTTCTCTGTACTGGCGCGATCAATCGCACGCATCTCCTCTGCAGTGGTGATCTTCATGCCCGCCCCGCGGCTGATTCCTCGAGCCGTCGCAGTCCCTCGGACTTACCCATGACTATCAGGTGATCTCCCGGATGAATTACTTCGTCCGGCGGCGGATTGAAGCGCATCTCCGTGTTCTCGCTCTTGATGGCAAGCACGACCACGCCCATCTCCTGCCGGATGCGCGACCCTTCCAGCGTCTGTCCCGCCACGCGCGCACCACTCCCCACATTGATTTCTTCGATCTCCAACTGTCGCTCTTTGTTCATGGCGGTGTCGAAAAAATCGACTACGTTCGGCCGCATGAACGTTTGCGCAATGCGATAGCCGGCGAAATTGTACGGCGACACAACAGAGTCCGCGCCCGCGGTCAGCAGATGCTTTTCGGCGTCTTCCTCCGAGGCGCGCGCGATGATCTTGAGTCGAGGGTTCAGGCTGCGGGCCGTCAGGATGATGTAGATGTTGATTGCGTCCGTGGTCGTAGCCGCAACCAGTCCCCGCGCCTTTTCGATGTTCGCTTCCTGCAAGACCTTAGCCAGCGTGGCATCCCCTACCAGCGTCAGCCAACCCTCGGAGGAATACTTCTGGAGTTTCTCCTGGCTGGCGTCGACCACGACAAATGGCAACGGCTTACGTGCCAGTTCGCGCGCCGCGCTCCGACCCACGCGCCCGGCCCCGCAGATGATGAAATGTCCCGTCAGCCGGCTGATTTCGCGGTCCATGCGTCTCCTACCGAACACCGATTGCAGTTCGAATTCTAGCAAGGTGCGTGATGCGCCAGCGACCAGCAGCAGCACAATCCCCACACCACAAACAATCATCACAATGTTGAACATCCGCCCAATATGCGAGAGTGGATGGATCTCGCCGTACCCGAGGCTGGTAATAGTGGTCAGCACCATATAGAAGCCGTCGAACCAACTCCAGCCTTCGATGTAGTGGAACCCAGCCGTCCCCCCAACGATCAGCAGCAGGAGAAGCAGCGCGAGCACTCTCAGATTGAACGGAACCTTCACGTCAGCCATTTTGCGCGATAGCTTCGCACTCGCGCAATGACATTGCTCACGTCATGGCTCTGAAAAAAAACGCCCTTCTGCTAGGAAGGGCGTTCATCGAAGCAAAGACTCACGCTGACGATTACTTTTTCGCTTCGCCGCCGAGGCGCTGCACATGGCTATGGTGGCGCCCGTAGCCAAAATAAATCGCCATACCGAGAGCCAGCCAGACGAACAAACGCAGCCACGTGGCTAGAGGAAGAGCCGCCATCAAGGCGAACGATATGGCGATGCCGAGGATCGGCACCAGTGGCACCAGTGGAGTGCGGAAGGGGCGATGCAGCTCCGGACGCCGCCTACGCAGAATCCAGACCCCCGCGCACACGATTACGAACGCCAGCAGCGTTCCAATGCTCACCAGCTCGCCGAGAATTCCGATTGGCACCACCGACGCGAAGACGGCTACAAACAGTCCTACGGTAATCGATGAGATATACGGTGTGCGGAATTTGGGATGCACCTTTCCCGCCCATTCAGGCAGTAGGCCGTCGCGCGACATGGAGTAAAACACCCGCGACTGTCCCAGCAACATCACCAGCATAACGCTGCCCAATCCGGCGATGGCGCCCAGTTTCACCAAAATCGATCCCCAGCGCACGCCCGTCGCATCAATGCCCACCGCCACAGGATCGGCCACGTTCAGTGCCGAGTAGGGAACGATGCCCGTCAACAGACCTGACACCAGGATGTACAGAATGGTGCAGATCACCAGCGACCCCAGAATGCCAATCGGCATGTCGCGTTGCGGATTCTTGGCTTCCTGAGCGGCGGTGGAGACTGCGTCAAATCCGATATAGGCAAAGAAGATTACGCCTGCCGCCCGCGCAATGCCCGACCAGCCATACTCTCCAAAAGTCCCCGTGTTGGGTGGAATAAACGGGTGCCAGTTTGCCGCCGCCACTGTCGGATGCTTGAAAACGAACGCGCCCGCAATCGCGATAAAGATCAGAACGATCGTGACTTTCACAATCACGATCGCGGAATTGAAATTCGCCGATTCCTGAATGCCGATGACCAGAATCGTGGTAATCACGCAGATGATCAGAAACGCCACGATATTGAAGACGCCCTGCACCTGTGGCAATGTCGAGACATCCACCCCGTTCTGCTTGAGCAACGGGCCCATCGTGGTCAGCAGCTCCCAACGTCCTTGATACTGCACCAGTATGTTCGGTATCCAGTGGTTACCCACGTGAGTGAACGGAGTCGCCGTATACTGCGGCGGAATCGATATTCCAAAGTCCTGCAGAAAGCTTACGAAATATCCGCTCCATCCGGAAGCCACCGTCGCAGCGCCGAAAGCATATTCCAGCACCAGGTCCCATCCGATGATCCAGGCAAAAATTTCGCCCAGAGTGGCGTACCCGTAGGTATAAGCCGAACCGGCGATCGGGATTAGCGACGCGAACTCCGAGTAGCACAATCCCGCGAACACACAGCCCAATCCGGCAAGGATGAACGACAGCACGATGGCCGGCCCCGCATATTGCGCCGCAGCCGAGCCTGTCAGGACGAAGATGCCAGCGCCGATGATCGCTCCGATGCCCAGCGTAATAAGATTGAGCGGCCCCAGAGCACGCTTTAGACTGTGTTCGTCTTCGTGGGATGCCTCTTTCATGAGTAGATCGAGAGGCTTGCACTTCAGAAGATTAGCCATTCAGTTTTCGTCTCTCCTTGGAGATCAGGCTTGTTCACTTTCGTTGCGGCTGCGCCTCGACCACAGGTAATACACAGGAATACCCAGCAGCACGATAAACAACCCCGGCCACGTGTATTGCGGTTTATAGCGTAACAACACTATATCAATGAAGACCGCCATCAGAATGTAGATCGCCGGCAGTACCGGATATCCAATCGCACGGTACGGTCGCGGTGCGTCCGGGCGCTTGAACCGCAGGACAAATAGCCCGCCAATCGTCAGGATATAGAACACCAGCACCGCGAAGATGATGTAGTCCAGAAGCTGCCCGTAGCTGCCCGAGATGCACAGCACGCACGTCCAAACGCATTGCATCATCAGCGAGTGCGCGGGTGTCCGGTATTTCGGATGCAATCTTCGCGGCGATCTTGAAAAACAGTCCGTCCTTCGCCATCGCGTAGTACACGCGCGCCCCCGCCAGAATGAGCCCGTTATTGCAGCCGAAGCAGGAGATCAGGATCAGCACGGCCATGATCTTCGCTCCGCCGGAGCTGAAGATCTGCTCCATCACCGCTGTAGCCACCCGGTCTTCGGACGCATACTGAATGCCGCGCGCCAATATCGTGGATCCGTTCGGATCTCCAACCAACGGCAGCACGCTCAGGTACACCACGTTCGCCATCACGTACAAGAAGATGACCGCTCCCGTGCCAATCGCCAGCGCCAGCGGCAGGTTGCGCTGCGGATTGCGCACCTCGCCTGCCGTAAATGTCACGTTGTTCCAGGCGTCGGACGAGAAAAGCGACCCCACCTGCGCGACCGCAATGATGGTGACCATGCCGACCAGCGCCATTGGCCCACCAACTCCCACCTGTACTGAGTGCAGAGCTCCGAAACCCGCGTTGTGCCAGAAGTTCGCGCCAAAGTTCGCCGCGATGGCGTGTGCGTTCCGTCCAATCAACAGGCCTAAACCAACCAAACCTAGAAGTGCAGCTGTCTTGGCAAAGGTGAATACGTTCTGCACCGCCGCACCCAACCGCACTCCAAACACGTTTAGTGCCGACAGGAAAACGACAACCAGCACGGCCACCAGATTTTGTGTGTTCAGCCCGACATCCATGTTGCCGAGTACCATTGGCCCGATCGGGATCGGCGGCACCTTCCACAGGTGCAGAATCCAGTGAGTGGAGGAGATGGACGGGAAAAAGACGCCCAGGAACTTGCCGAAAGCCACGCCGACCGCTGCGATCGTGCCGGTCTGGATGACCAGGTACAGCGTCCAGCCGTAGAGAAATCCCCACAGCGGCCCCAGCGATTCGCGCAGGTAGACATACTGTCCGCCCGCCTGCGGCATCATCGCCGCCAGCTCGCCGTAAGCCAGCGCGCCAGTAATGGTCAGGAAACCGGTCACCAGCCAGGCGCCGATCAACAGCGCAGGAGAACTCGTTTCGCGTGCAATCTCGGCCGAGACGATGAAGATGCCCGAGCCGATCATCGAGCCCATCACCAGCGTAGTCGCGCTGATCAGGCCCAGTCCTTTTACAAACTCGTTGTCGCCGCTTGCGAGGGAAACTGTCTTCGTTTCAGTGCTCAATCGGCCTCTTGGGGTCTGGAAGGTGTCTTCGGAAGAATCTACACCAATATTCTCAGGAATTCTTCTGTTGCGCGCCGGGGCGAGCTCAACAGGTCCGAGATGACGGCCACCGAGTCGGCTCCGGCTTCGATCACGGACTTCGCGTTCTGCCGGGTGATACCCCCGATCGCCACCAGCGGCTTGGTGGTCGCTGCACGTGCCTTGCGAACTCCGTCGAGTCCCACCAGCGCGTCTGGATTCTTCTTGCCAGTCGTCGGAAACACCGGCCCAATCGCGATGTAGTCCGCCGGACTCGCATCCGCGTCCTTGATCTGCTGGGGATTGTGAGTCGAGACGCCGACAATGCGATCGCCCACCACCAGCCTCGCGCCGTCAGCCGGCAGATCTTCCTGACCGAGATGCACGCCGTCAAAGCCCATGGCAATGCAGATGTCGGCGCGGTCATTCATGATCAGCTTTACCTTGCCTTGCAGCACTCGCTTGATTTCGCGCGCATGCGCCATCATCTGCCGCGTATCGCCTTCCTTATTGCGATACTGAAGCAAGGTAACGCCGCCCTCAGCCAGGTCGCGAGCGAACTCCACAATCGAGTTCACCGTCCGCAGTTGCGGCGCGAAGCACGTTACATCCAGGATGGCGTACAGCTTCGGCAATTGCAGCGTCTTCGGCATATCGGCCTACTTCTTTGCGGCCTCTTTATTATTGCCCTGCGCCAGGAATCTTTCCATAAACTTCGTGTCAAAGTTGCCCGCGCGGAAGTCCTCATCCGCCATGATCCGCTTGTGCAGCGGAATACTGGTGTGTATCCCTTCCACCACGAACATATCCAGCGCGCGTTGCATACGCGAGATGGCCTCTTCGCGGTCGCGCCCGCGCGCGCACAGCTTGGCAATCAACGAATCATAGTACGGCGGAATCACGCCCTCGGAGTACGCCGCCGTATCCACACGAATGCCCGTGCCGCCGGGCAGATTCAGTGCCGTGATCTTCCCCGCCGATGGCGTAAACCGTTCCGGATGCTCCGCATTAATCCGGCACTCAATCGCGTGGCCGCGGAAGTACACCGGATGTTCCAGAATCACCTCATTCAGCTTTTGGCCCGCCGCGATCAGGATCTGCGACTTTACCAGGTCCACATCCGTGGTCATCTCCGTCACCGGGTGCTCCACCTGGATGCGCGTGTTCATCTCGATGAAGTGCAGGCTGCGGTCTTCGTCCATCAGAAACTCGATGGTTCCGGCGTTCATGTAGCCGATATCCGACAGCGACTTCACCAGGATGCCGCCGATGCGGTCGCGTAATTCCTGGCTCACCATCACCGACGGAGCCTCTTCCACCAGCTTCTGGTGCCTCCGCTGAATACTGCACTCGCGCTCGCCCAGGCTGATGACGTTGCCGTGCTCGTCGGCCAAAATCTGAAACTCGATGTGGCGCGGCCGCTCGATGAACTTCTCCATGTAGAGGTCGCCGTTGCCGAACGCGCCTGCCGCCTCCGACTGCGCCGCATGAAACTGGTTAGGCAGCTCGTCAGCGCTGCGGATGATGCGCATGCCGCGCCCGCCTCCGCCCGCCGAAGCCTTCACGATGACCGGAAACCCTATCGCCTTGGCCCACTCCAGCGCCTCGTCCGCCGACTGCACGATGCCGTCCGACCCCGGCAGAATCGGCACGCCCACCCGCTTCATCGCGGCGCGCGCCTTTTCCTTCTCGCCCATCATGCGCGTTACTTCCGGCGGTGGCCCAATGAACTTGATGCCACACGCCCCGCACACTTCGGCGAAGTTCGCGTTCTCGCTCAGCAGCCCATAACCCGGGTGGATCGCATCCACGTTGGCGATTTCCGCCGCACTGATCACCGCAGGAATGTTGAGGTAGCTATCGGCCAGCCGCGGCGGTCCAATGCAGATCGCCTCGTCGGCAAAACGCACATGCAGGGAGTTGCGGTCGGCCTCGCTATAAATGGCAACCGCCTTGATGCCCAGCTCTTTGCAGGCGCAGATCACCCGCAGCGCTATCTCACCGCGGTTCGCTATCAGGATCTTCTTAAACATGAATTCGTCGGTGTTTCCGAGTCTCTTGTGGGGTTGTCATCCTGAGCGGAGGCGGTCCGTTCTTTGGAACGCCGGAGTCGAAGGACCTGCATTTCGCCCTTCGCACACGAAAAGCGTGCTACTTCTTCCGTATCCCAAACAACGGCATCCCATATTCCACCGGACTGCCGTTATCGACGAACCGCTTGACGATTTCGCCCGAGGCGTCGGCCTCAATCTCGTTCATCAGCTTCATCGCCTCAATGATGCACAACACCTGTCCTTCTTTCACTGAGTCGCCGACGCCCACGAACGGCGGGGCCCCCGGCGATGCCGACTCGTAGTACGTCCCCACGATCGGTGACTTCACGATGTGCAGGTTGGCGTCATCATCAGCCGCCGGCGCAGCGGTTGCCCCCTTCACGGTCTCCGTCGCTGCCGGAGTTGTAGCCGGTCCGGATATCGCCGCAGTCGCGGGAGCCGGCGCGGAGTTCGCAATCGGCGCTGCTACTTGCACAATCTGCGGCGAATGTTCCCCGCGCTTAATGTGCAGCTTCACGTCGCCGCGTTCCATCTCAAACTCGGCGATGTCTTTCTCCACCAGCAATTCAATGAGTTCTTTGATTTCTTTTTGATTCATAGCATTCCGTTCGGCAGGCTAACACCATATGCTACCTTGGGCCACAACCATAGCAGCCTAAGACGCTTGTACTTCCACCAATTCCTTCGTCACCGGAGTCAGGACCTCACACCCCGTCTCCGTGACAACCACCATGTCCTCGATACGAATGCCGCCCCGTCCGGGCACATAAATCCCAGGCTCAATCGTAATCACCATGCCCAGCGCCAGCCGCTCTGCCTGCTTGGCGCCCAGCCTTGGCGGCTCGTGGATCTCCAGCCCCACCCCGTGTCCTGTCGAGTGCGTGAAGTACTGATCCAGCTTAGCCTTTCTGAGTACATTTCGCGTCGCGTCGTCCACTTCCCCAGCCGTGACGCCCGCCCGGACCGCGGCAATTCCCACCAACTGGGCTTCCAGCACGGCTTTGTACCACCAACGCTCCACTTGACCCACGCGCCCCACGTGCACAGTACGCGTCATGTCAGAACAATAGCCTCGCAGTATAACACCCGAATCCACCACCACGAACCCTCGTTTAGGAATCGGTTGTCCCGACGCCTTACCGTGCGGCAACGCTCCCCGCTTCCCTGCCGCCACAATGGTATCGAACGACATGCCGTCCGCTCCGGCGCGGCGTGCGGCGAACTCCAGCCTGCCCGCAACTTCCACCTCGCTTACACCGGGACCAATCAACTTCGCCGCATCTTCATACACCTTCGCCCCCAGATTCACCGCCTGCCGGATGAGCTTCAACTCGTCAGCGTCCTTGATCATCCGCTGCCGCATGACCAAACCCGTAGTCGCCTTCCACCGGATTCCCTTGGCAACGACTCGCTTCATCTGCTGCGCCGCGGCCACGGTTGTCAGGTCCGCCTCGAACCCGATCGCCGCCGCACCCATCTTCACGAGAAGTTTGGCCGCTTCCGGCAGCAACGGCCCACGAGAAATGACCACCCGCGCGCCCTTGACCTCCTCATGCGCCTGCTCGGTGTAGCGTCCGTCAGTAAAGAAAACTCGCCGCCCTTCGAGAAACAACAGAAGCCCATTACTGCCGGTGAAACTGCATAAGTAGCGCAAATTCGCCGCATGGGTCACTACGAACCCATCCAGTTTCTGCTCAATCAGTGTCTCTTGGAATTTCTTCTGCCGGCCGAGGTAGTCCATCCCTGCAATTGTATTAGTAGCGGCAAACGTCGGAAGTTGTGATCCTGAGCGCAGTGAGGCGGCGTGGCGACGAACGGTGTCGAAAGACCACTTTCTACATCGGGACTTTCTTCGCTATCGAACACTACTTACTGGTCGGCTCCGGCAGGTTCCGCGTTGATCTTCGTCTCCACGTGTGTCTGCTGAAAATCTTTATTGTCGAGCGACACGGAGATTTCGCGGTTCAAGAAGAACAGCACATGTAAGCCGAACTCGGTCCCATACGTCTTGGGAAACCAAACTCCGCCCGGCTGTTTCTCGTAATGCAGGCTGTAACCCACGCCCGGCACATCTGTTCCCAGCAGCGTGCGTACCGCGAACGGCAACTTCCGCGACAACTTTGTGTACACGTAGATCGGCTCAAAGTCGGCGGCGTCAATGTACGCCTCGCCCGCCCAGTCGTATTCGGTCTTGTCCGCGGGAGCAAAACTGATGCGGTACGCGTCGTGCCCCTGGAACGTCTCCCGCCCCACAAGTTTGAAACTGTAATCCGGCAACTTCTTGCTGGAAAACGGAAACTGGTTCTTTCCGAAACCGTCCTTTGTCTTCGGCTCCATCAGGTCGTCCCGCATGTCGTTCACCAGTTGCGCATCAATGCTGTCTCCGTCCGGCGCGGGCTCGCCTGAAAACTCCTCGTACTTCCCCTTCTTCCAGTACTTGCCGGTAATCTTCTCCAGCTTGCGCTGAGTTTTATCCGCCTCCGGAACCATGTGATAGTCCGTCGTCTCCTCCCGCATCATCTTGCCGTTGGTCTTCCGCGTTACCACGTGGATGTGCTGGCGATACACATACTGCTTGCGCGCCTGTTCGCTGCGGTCCTGGTTGGCCGCCACCTTCGCCATGATCTCCTGCGCCGTCAGTGTTTCCGGCGAAGCTGTGGCTGCCTCATCGGGCTTAGCGTTTTGGGCCGAGGCAGCCAGGCTCAAGCAACCCACGACCAAAATAATCAGCAGACGGCAGTACTTCATCGCACACACCTCTTCGCTGACTTGCTACGCAAGGCACTCACGAGAAGTTCAATGCAGGGTTCTTCCGCCGCTAGCTGCCGTCACGAACAATGCGGCATGATTCGATGTCGAATGTGACATCGCCAATGGCGAGGCGCGTCTGATCACGGAAGCTGGAGACGAACTGCAAGAATCGCCACGCATCTTGGAAATTGCTGACCAGCCCGATCGACGCGCGCAGTGCGCCGGCGCTCTTGTGGCCACGATCCTGCATCAAGCGCATGAAGGTAGTCAGGTTCGCATCATGGCCCAGGACAGCGGCTGCCCGCATGTCGTCTTCGGTCAGCCCTTCGGCAATCTCCCCTGCGCCGGGATTACAGAAGCATCCACTGCGCAGCGAGAGTCCCTGCTCGCCGGCAAGTTCCTCCACCCTGCGGTAGTCCAGCAAATGGCCGTCCGGATCGTAGAGATTGAAGGTAACGGTGCCGCCGCGCGCTTCCGTCGTTGTCGGTCCGTATATCCGCACCATCGGATGCCCATTGCTGTGCCGCTGCTCCAGCAGTTGCTCCAGTACCCATCCTGTCAGGCAGCGCACCCGTTCGCCGACTTTCTCAACGCCGATACTCTGCAGGTGACGCAGCCCTATCTCCACCGCCGGAATCGCCAGATAATTCAGTGTGCCGTCTTCAAACGCGGCCTCGCCGGGCGACAACACGTGCGATCTCCCCTGCACCGAGGCAAAGTTCACCGTCCCGCCCGCAAACCATGGCCGCTTCAGTTCATCGTAGGTGGACCTGCGAATCAGCAGTCCCCCGACACCCGTCGGATAGCCGAACATTTTGTAAAACGAGACAACCACAAAATCCGGCCACACTGCACTCAAGTCCAGGCGGTTCGTCGGTACGAAGGCCGCCGCGTCCAGCAGCACCCGCCAGCCCTTGGCCTGCGCCTCGGCCACCAACTCCAGCGGATGCTTCACACCGGAAAAATTCGACTGCGCCGGGAAGCCGAACAGGTTCTCGCAGTCTGGGTCAGCCTGCGCCAGCAGCTCGTCGAGTCGCTCGCGATCGAGGCGCAGCGACGGAGCCCGAAGCGGCGCATAGTTCACGGAGGCGCCTTTGGCCAGCGCAAATTCGCGAACCCCGTTCATCGAATTGTGATTGTCAAACGTGAGCAGAAATCGTCCGCCCGGCGCAAACGGGAACGACTCTCCCACCAGCTTGATCGCGCCTGACGCGTTCAGGGTGAAAACCATTACGTAGTCCGCCGCGCTGGTCTTGAAATACTCCAGCACCGCTTGCCGGGTACGCTCGATGTGCCCAGTCATGGCCGTCGACGTGGGGTTGGTCGAATGTGGATTCCCAAAAACGCTGGTGCGCAGCAGTTCCATGTGCTGCTCTACCTGCGACTGCGCATACAGTGATCCGCCGGTGTAGTCGAGGTAAATCTGCTCGCCATCGTCAAGACGACGGTATTCGCTCGCACGAAGTTGGTCGAGGGAGGCGGTTCCGGCGTATTCCGGGTACCGGGCGAGGAACTGCTCGTAGGCTACTTCCACAGCTGATTTGTCGGCAGTCGGTTTGGCCGCGGCGTGAGTCATGTTACGTGTAATTCTCGGCGTGCTTCATCGAACCCCAGTCTCCGCCAATATACACGCGCCGGGTTTCGCTCGGGTGGTCCACAATTACCTTCTGGCGATTGTCGGGCGATCGAAACCCTCGACTCTTGACAACGCTCTATCGGCTGGCCTGCGACTGTGGCAGCTTCTTGATCGCGGCCTCCAAATCAGCAGGGTGGAATCCAAACGGTCCTGGCCGGCTCTTATACAACACCCTGCCGTCACTGCCGATCAGGTACAGCCTGTCGGGCCAGCCTGTGTACGCCTTCTCTGTTGTGTTCTCGAACCCGTCGATCACCGCCGGGAACTTGATTCCCAGCTTGCGCACGCAGGCGCCTGCAACGTACTCGCGTTCTTCCTCATTCTTCGGGCTGGCGAACAGCACATTGTCCTTAATATTGCTTTGCATCTGCCACACGTCCGTCGGGTGCGCTTCCAGGATGTACACCGCGTAGAACTCGATCTGGCTGCCGTACTGCTCATACAGCTTGTTGAGGGCGGGAACCTCCCGCCGAAACGGCGGTCAAGTATAGCTGCCGAACACCAGCACTACGGGTTTTCCTCGTAGCACAGCCAGCTCCACTTCCGACTTGTGGTCGAGCGTCGGCAAGCGGAAGTCCGGAGCCATCTCCCCAACCTGAACCGTACCAGCTCGAGCCTGGTTCCACATGGTTTCGAATGGGAAGAGCATGAAGGCCGGCCCAGGCACGTGCGACATCACCCGGCCAAACTTCTCCGGAGGCTGCCGCATTGCCCAGCCGATAGTCAGCAGAAATCCGCTCCAGACCACCAGCAGGACAATGGCAACAACAGAAAGGGTACGTTTCGAGGGTTTTCTCATCAGGAGTTTCGCAAGTGTATTGCGAAACTCGCAGTTGCTGAAATAGTAGATTTGAACTAGGTGTCCGCTGTCACCTGTTGACAGGCAAAAGGCGGCCCAGCAGACAACGCGTTAGACAGACGTTACGCCGCCGACTCTGCCGCACCTGCCATCGCGGCCTTGCCGTTTTCGACCGTGTGGCCTTCTTCTGCCAGCCGCTGCGCCTGCGCCTCGATGCCTCCGGGAAACTTCGGGTTGAGCTTGCCGTCGTCTCCCACCACGCGCCAGTAAGGCGTGATCTCTAGTTTGCCGGCCAAGTCGATCTTCTTCGGCCGCTTCGGCCACAATCCGCAGGAAAATCCCGGTCACCAGCGGGCAGGTCAAGTCTGCGTTGTGCCAGCGTGCCAGACGGCTGCGGATTTGCGCCAGTGTGCTGACTTGGCCGCGCGGAATCTTGCGAATCATCGCGTCCACTTGCAGCGCAGTCGGAATCAGCATCATGCCATGGCCGAAGCGCTTCGCCATGCCGTCGGAGATCGGCACCAGCTTGGGCCGCATCGGCTTATGCAGCTTGGCTTTCCACGTCGTCCTCGATTTCCACGGAACCGTCTGCATGCCTGCGCCTCCTCTGAGGCCTGACCCTTTTGGCCTCAGAATAGGCTCCGCTCCAGTGCCAGTTCAAGAATTTATGTGCAATTCGTACCCGCCTTTCCCATTCCGGTACATAGCGCTTCTCGAGAAGCTCTACTCTGGTGGAAACACAAACTGGAATTTCTCATCACCCACTGGCACCGTCACCGTCACCAGATAGCTTTTGCGGCCGGTGCGGGAGATCGGGGCGCGGTCGGTCATCTTCGGCATGGCAAAGTACAGGATTCCCACCACGTCGCCGCCCGGAGGGACTGTGTTGGCCAGAAACTCACTCTGGTCGATGATGTCGGGTTTGACCAGGCGTTTGGGCAGTTGTGGACCGGTGCCGTCGCCGATTTCCCTGTTGCGCAACTCACATCCCAAGTCGCAGGCGGGGGACTCGTGCGCGGTGGCACGAGTGGGGCCGCGAGGCGTCAGCGTGGGATAGCCCGGCTCCATGTAACTCATTGATCCATCAGGAGATGCCTCTTTCATGATCTCGCGCAGCAGATCGCCCATGGTAGGAGCGCTCGATCCTCCGCCCATTGACGGGCCTCCGGCGGCCACCCCGGCGATACGAGCCAACGCGGATGGGGCTGCGAGCTTGTCGTTGACTTCGGCCGACGAATACAGCGCCAACTGCTTCACGCCCACCGAATCCTCTGCCGTGATGTCCTCGGGCAGCACATTGACCGACTCCGCTCCGCGGTTGAAAACATGAACTTTAACGCCGAAAAACTTACCGTTGAGCACGGGAACCGCGGCCGCGACGACGGTGTAGTTCTGGCCTTCCAGGTACTGATGCCCGACGCCGTTGAGGTAGAACGAGCCGCGCGCCCGCGCGCCACGGGTAAAGTCCGGACCGGCAACGGGTTGCGCGTCCTGAGCAGCGGCACAAGAACACAGAACAAGGGCAATCAGCAGTCGGCGCATGAATCCTCCAGGGAGCGCGCTCGGCGCGCCTGTAGCAAGTATCGGCAGCCGAATGAGCAGGATAAGCGGACAGCGGTGGAAAACTGCGCCGCCGCAAGGTGGCCCGTCCCGCCCTCCTTGGCGGGGTGGGTCTTTATTGGGTGCCCCAGAGCCTGCCCTAGATTGTCGAAGGGTTCGCGCCCGATTCTGGCGCTAACCGGGTTCCGGGTGGCCCACAATTGCCTGCCTCTGGCAATTGTGGCGTCTTCTGCCGCCCGAGGGATTTGCCTTTTCTATCCACTATCCACTGCATTTGTAACTTCCGTTACAACTGGCCGCGGAATACGCCTGGACGCCGCTGAAGAACCGTCCCTTCGCCGAGGGCAACACGCGGCTGGCTCTGGCGGCGATGGTGACCTACCTGGAGATGAATCGCCTCACGTGGAAGTGCAGCGAGGTGGAAGAAACGGCCATGCTGCTGCACGCCGCCGCCGGAAAGATGAAGGAAGCCGAGTGGGAAGCGTGGGTGGTGGGGAAGGTGGGGAAGATTCCGTGAGAACGCGTTAGGGCGACGGAACCGCCAAGTCGCGACAGATTTTTCGGGCCAGGTAATCATTGATCTCGGTGTGGCGGGGAACGGCCGAGGTTTTGCCCGCGGCACGATTCACGTAGATGGAATGGTTGGCCCCTTCGCGTAACAACTCACAACCGTGCTGCTCGAGGTGATGAACCAGGAGCCGGCGCTTCACGCACCGACCTTGAGGGTTTCCCGGATCACGTCCTGTCCGATGATCGCTTCCTCAGCCAGCGTGCGATTGGCCTCGAGGACGAGCGAGACGGCTTCCTGCAAGTTGGAGCGGGCTTCGTCCAGGGTGGCGCCTTGGGTATTCGCGCCGGGAAGCTCTTCCACAAATGCGATGTAGCCCTCAGGGACTCGGCGGAAAACGGCGGTGAGCTGAAGATCCATGACAGTATGATACGCGGTTCCTTTCGTTTGTGCGCTCCGTCGCCTGACGGCTGCGCGCAGCCTTCGGCAGAGGGGAATTGGATTTGTCGCTTTTCGTGCTCGTCCGTTTGCCGAGGGCAACACGCGCGTGGCGCTGGCGGCGATGATAAACCTACCTGGAAGATGAACCGACTCACGTGGAAGTGTGGCGAGGTGGAAGAGACGGCCATGCTGCTGCACGCCGCCGCCGGAAAGATGAAGGAAACCGAGTGGGAAGCGTGGGTGGTGGAGAACGTGGGGAAGAAGGGGTAGGCGGGGCGCTGGTTTTGGCGGGTCAAGGACAAAGTGGGCGTATTCCACCCTGCCTATCGGTTTAGCTTTCTGCCTTCAGGACTCCCTCCAGATGCACGAGCGGTGTTTGCCCTGACGGAGGGCTCAGCACGCGATCTCTCAGTTCGTACATGACCTTTTCGAATTCTCGATTGGCGATCTGCTCCAGCCCGAGTATCGACGCGAGCTTGAGTCTTCGGATGCCCACTGGGCCGACTGAAAGGTGCGAGGCTTGACCAATGACCAGGTCGGGGGGTATTCAATTTTCAACGCCGCGACCGCTGGGATGTAACTGTCACTCACCGACTTTGCGAGCAAGCCGTTCAGGTCCTTCTCGGCGATAAGCACGCTGTCACTATTAGTGCATTTGACCTCAACTGCGTACCTTTCCTCACCTCGAACGAGTTCAAGATCGACGCCCTCCGTAAGATGGTTTTGGACATCGAAGCCCCCTCGTCTTCGGTCGAACGCAATCGCCAAGACGGTCTGGAAGATCTTGCCGTACTCGACGGGCCAACGATGCTGCAATTGTTCAAGAGCCTGGAAAGTGGAATATCGCATCAACTCGTCTTCTGTATCGTCGGACCGACGCCCGGCTTCCAGTCTTTAAGCACGTAAGAAACCTTGTTCTTCGTGATTCCCCTCAAGCGTCCGCCAATTCAGGATCGGCCGTGGCGACGATAACCTGCCGGGAATCGCACAAGTCAGTGAGCGCACTGCAGAAGTTCCTCTTGGCCTCAGGATCAAAGCTCTGGGATGGATCGTCGAAAACTACGAATCCCAATTTGTGCAAATCTGGGGGCTGCCGGCCAGTGCCATGAATATGCTTAGGGCGCAACAGTTCAAGTCCGCGTGGTTAAGTATGGGGACCGCCTTCACTGTCGTCGCACCGTCCGTGAGTTCGATCACGTACCCTTATCCGTGGGAGTTACCGCCAGGCCTTTAAAGTCCGGCCGGTCAGTGATCTTAGCGAAATACGCCGAAATTGCTTCTCCTGCCGACTCGAGTCTTGCTTTGGCTTCGCTCCGAACCGCGCTGCTGACACCCTCGATCACAAGGGCTACGTCCTCCACGTATCGTTCGGTATCAGTCCTGAGAGCGTTCATCTTTTGATAACTCGCATGGTTCTGTATGTCTTCGATCTGGTCGATTTCCTTCTGAGCCTTGCCGATTCTCCCAAAAACATCGAGGTCACGCAGTCGGTCGTCGAACGACGCAAACTGCTGGTTAATCATGGTGACTTGATCCTGCAAGTTGTCCAGTTTGTCACTGAGCTTGTTGATCTCAGCATCGAGTACGGCTAGGGGATCATCCGTCGCCGCGAGTATTCTGCTGAGGGCTTGCTCAAGCGACGTAACCTGTTTCTTCAATCTGCCGCGCTCGTCATTCACGCGCGAATTCAGCCCCGCAATGTCCTTTTTCGAAGCCTCAACTTGCCGCGCAGATTCCGCCAAGAGATTCTTTCGCTCCCGGAGTGGCTGCAAGCTCGTTGCATCGATCTCAGCCTGCATGTGAGTGCGCCATTCGGCCGCGGTCTTCTTAGTAGCACCGCAGAGCGGACATGCAATGCTTCCGGTTTCCTGCCGAACCTGAAAGAACCTAAAGGCCTCGTCCAAGAGCTTCGCATTAGAGCCGACCTCTAACATTTCGGCATCAACACGTCCGATTTCTGCCGAGAGTCTGCCTAACTCGCTGTCCAGTTCGTTGACCGACCGTCTTTCAGGATAGTTTCGCAGGGCGTTTTCACCGTCGGTAACGGCTTGCTTCTGTCCGGCATACGCCGTCTTGAGTCCGTCCAGCTTGTTTTTCTGACTCAGAGCCTGTCCTTGATCGGCAAGAACTGGGTGTTGGCTGCGCATCAGGGGCAGAGCGGAAGAAATATCTTTGCGCGTCTTAGGGACGTCGTCAAAAGTCGAAGGCGGAGTGAAGGAAGGAGCGGCGAGTTGGTACTGCGCGGCGAAGCCAATAAGGCCGGTACAGAGGTTTGTCGCATAGGTCACGGCGCCGCCTGCACCTAGCAAGTCCTTCGCGATCCCTTTGGCCAAGAGTTTCTAGGAGACCCATCCTCGATTACCTTAGTCTTCTCTTTCGGTGCTGTTGCGAAGCTGTACGTTGATCAATGTGACCTGCTGATCAAGATGCCTTGCCCAGTCCGCAGGCTTGGTAGCAGCTAGCGCATCTACAATCTCGCGCGATGCTGGAGTCCCAACAGCCTATCAATTGCCTCTTTTCTTTTTCTTGGCTCGTCAACGATTAAGTTTCTAATTACTTCCGGATGCAGGTGCACTGAGGCAAGAAAATCGGAGGGAGAAACCCGCAACAACGCAAGCAGTTTCTTGTTGTCTGTCAGACTCCCTGAACCCGAGAGCTCATATTCCAGGTCCGTCTACTGCGGCGACTTGTAGGTGCGCTTGACAGGGACGGAAGAGTTTGACCCGAGTCGCTCTCGAACTCGCGCGCACCGTAGCAGACGGAAGAGTCCCGATGTTTAACCTCCCATCCCACGCGCTCACGCATGCTCCCGTAATCAAGTTTTGCCACCTCAGGCCCAAAAAGGCACCACTCGATCGCGTTAACGATGCTGCTCTTTCCTTGACGATTATTGCCGTGAATCACGGTAGCTGGATTTCCAAATTCGATCACTTGTTTTTGACCGATCCCTCGGAACCCAGAGATTTCAACATTTCGGAGTACGAAGTTCGACATGGTCTCTCCTCACATCAGTCCCGTATCCTTCTTCACGGTTGCGACAGCACTGTCGAAGTCTGCCTTTATCTTCTGCCAGTCAGCTTCCAGCTCGGCCTTTACACCTTGACTACGCGCTTGCTGAAATGCGGTGGTGACGCGCTCGTACAGCTTCCGGAGTCGCTCCTCTTGGGCTGCGTCTCGGATTCGTGGTTTGATGGCTTGGACCACTTCATCCCCGCTGGTCACGATGCACCTCCTGTTTGGGTAAGGGAACTGGCAATGGTAATCAGCCATTGCGGATTGTCAAGTTGTATTAAGTACGAACTTGCATTGTCACTGTCCGGGCACTTACTGGCAGGCAATAATTAGGACAAAGTTGGCAATGACATGGAGGTACTATGTCGCCGTTCTACCTACTGCTTCGCCGGGCGCTACTCGCCCGGGAATCGTGTTTTTGCAGATACGACGGACTCGATCGATATTTCTGTCCGCATGTGATTGGCTGGAAAGGCGGCCTGGAACAAGTGCTAGTGTGGCAATACGCGGGTGACACCTCCGGAGGTCCGGTGACATCGCCTGGTGAATGGAAATGCCTGAGGATCGCAAACATGTCTGAGCTAGTGGTGGTCGATCAGCCATGGCATTCAGGCGAGCCGGGTAGAACTGGACGGGCGACCACCTGCGTTGACAGGATCGATCAACAGATAGTGCTCTGAGCTCAATTGGGAAAGTCTGCGCACGCGCAAACTGGGTCTAGGCTCGCGCGAGTTGAGCGCGGCGGAGGGTCGGCAGCGCCTTGATCGGTTTGCCCGACTTCCGCTCCGCCAGGCGAATTTCATACATTCTTTGCAGATTCAGCCAGAACTCCGGTGAGGTGCCGAAGAAATGCGCCAGCCGCAGGGCGGTGTCGCCGGTGATGGCGCGCCGTCCATTGAACGTGCTTTCGCCAGCGCCTCGGGCGCGCCATAAGAAAGCCCAGCGCTTCAGCGCTGGGAAAGCGAGGGTTTCAACCGGAGTCCCCCGGGGACGACACATGCCTTTGTGCCAAACGTCACCGAATCCCAGATTCGAAACCGATAAATTATCGCCATGCCGCACTCTCTTACGTCCAATCTGGTGCATCGCATCTTCAGCACAAAAGAACGCGTTGACTCCATCCCTGATCCCGCGCAGGCCGATACTTCGGTGGTGTGGCGGGAGAAAAACACATCCCCCTGATTCTTGCGGGCGGAACCAGCAATCATGTTCATTTGCTGATTGCACTTCCTGCTGCTGTGGCCCTGGCAAAAGCGGTTCAGGACATGAAAGGCAATACATCCCGATGGCTGAACCGGAAGAACGCTGGCTTTGCCTGGCAGGAAGGGTACGCGGCCTTTAGTGTCAGCCCGTCCCATAAACGTACAGTGATGAGGTACATCGAGGGTCAGCCGCGTCATCACGCAACCCGAAGTTTTGAGGACGAGATGCTCGCGATCCTGGAGAAATCGGGCGTCGATTACGATCGTCGATACATCTTCGGGTGAATTCGCGTATGCCGCGCCCGGGGCGCTCGGGCTCGTTTTGCTCTGCATTCCCAGCCCGCCGCGGCGGGCTGGGCTTTCTTATGGTGTCCCCTAATATGACAGCCCCTGTTCAGAACGCATGGCGGGACGTTCAAAACGGGTGCTCCGCGTGCGGGCCATACTTCTGGCCTAAGTCGTACCTTCTCACCCTTATCACATCCACCCGTGACCTGCGTCCTAGCAGACTCCCACCCCTGCGCCTAAACTCCCAACAGAAGTTGAGGGAGAGCTGTCGCCCAACGAGGCGGCTGCCGAAATCGACCCTCACCTCGGTAGGTGATTCGACCTGTGCTGGGTCCTGCTCGATCTCGATTCCTTGCCCCTCTGCCCGCCCAAACCCCCGTCCATCCCGATAAAATCCAGCGTAACTCCTTTGCTAAGAAGAATTTGCCTGTAAGTCCCACGGGCTCAATATTTTGCGCGGAGTCGCTTGCGCAAGTCCTTTACCATGAAGAATTTACAAATACATGGGGGGAGGGGAGGGGGCACCAAAATACCCTGCCATTCCCAGAACGGGGACTCTTGTTCCTACACGACTGCGCGCGAGGCTCGGGTGAGCTTCCGGGGCCGGGACAGTTCGCTGGTGAGGCTCTGGGTTTCCATCCAGGAGTCGAGGATGCTTTTCTTGAACTTCCAGCGGTTTCCGAGTTTGAAGGCGGGGATGCGTTCTTCGGAGACGTATTTGTAGAGCGTGTCGGGCGAGACGCCAAGATACTGCGAAGCCTGCCGGATGTTCATTACTTCGCGTGCATCAGCCATGCCCAATCCTCCCCGTGACCCCTCGAATCCTTGACAACTCTAGCCGCCCATCGACGGCGGAATTTTTGTCGCCGCCTCTCCCGCGATCGCCGCACCCGGCTGAAAACGCACGGGAACGACCGCCGATTGGGGCGTTTTGCCGGATTTCGGGCCGCCTTCACCGGTATTTTCTCCGGCCTTTCGGGGCGCCGCCGTTCCGTCAGCCGCCCTTATTGTAGGGCGCAGTTCGCCGGACGGCCATAGTCTCGGTGTTGTCGCAAACGATACCTGCACGAGGGTGGCGGGAGACGTGACGGCTTGCCGGCCTGGCACCCCATTGACGGTGGCGGCGATAGAAGCGCTGTCGGCTGGATCGAGACCTCATCCGATGTGCTCCGTGTGCCCGATGAGTTACGATGTTCTTCGTCACCTGGAGGCCTTTTGGTCTGCAGTAATTGCGGGTACGAGAATCCGAGCGAACACCGCTACTGCGGAATGTGCGGTACGCCGTTTCCGCATCGCGCGCTGACCGTGCCCGGCGCGCAGAGCACGCTCGACTTCATCAGCGCCCCGGTGGAGGTTCCTCCGGAGCCGGTTTACGACGCGCCGGCCGACCCAGAAGTCATTGCCCAAGAGACGGTTGCCGAGTCCGTCGCGGAGGCCGAGCCCAAGCAGCCGGAGGCAGTAACCGCCGAAAGCCCAAAGGTGAGTGAGGAGGTCGCGGCAGCCGGAGCGGTCGTGCCAGCGACAATTACCCAAGCGGGCGCGATGCTGCATTCGCCTGCTCAGCCCGATGCTGCTGCTGCATTTGTAGAAGAACCGGCACCGAGAGAGACGCTCGCCGACGTTCCGCAGGCACCGATGGAATCTAGCGCGGAAGGAAGTCCTGTCGAGACTATTCCGCCGACGGCGGAGCCGCAGCGGGAGTGGGAGAGTGAAGCACCAGTTGCGCCAGTGGAAGCCGCTGCTCCGCCGGTGAAGGAGCCCGAACAACCGGTTGTGCCTCCGGCGCGTGAGCCGGAGCCTGAAAAGCCGGGAATTCGTGAGCCGGAGCCGGATGCGCCGCCCGAACACGAGCTCGAAACATCGCCGCCTGCGGCTGCAGCAGTTCCCTCGGGGGTCGCGCCCACGCCGCTTGCACCTCACCCCCACGCGCCACGCGTGATTGTAATGCCGCCGCCGCGGACGGCTGAAACGACGTCGCCAGAAGTTTCCGCGCAGGACCTTGCCAAGATCCATCCCCCGCCGGACTCGCTGCCGCTCAGCACACCGCCGGAGTCGTCGGGGATGCCGACGTTCAAGGAAATCTCGGAAGCGTCGGGGCCGCCGATCATCAGCCCGTTCGAACCGCCGGAGGGGAGCCACACCGCGGAAGACCGTGAGCTCGAGGACTTCGTTGCCAGCTTCCGTTGGACGCCGCCTGCGGAAACGGCTGACGAGCTCACCATGCGCAGCGAAGTTCCGGTCATTGATAAGGAAGCGCCGGCGGAATTTCATCATCCTTCTTTTGATGGCGACGAAGCTCCGCCGCCAGAGGCGGGCCCGCATCCGACAGGCAAGGAATACTATGCGGCGGATGGCACGGCGGCTCGGCCACACTTCCTGGATGTCGGCGAACGCTCGCACGGCAGTCCCCGCCAACCAGAAGAGAAGAGTGGAAGCTTGATCCTGGGAGCCGATGCCACGCCGGCGATCGTACCGCCCGACGAACTCGCCAAGGCATCGCGGCGGCGCGGTTGGCTGTGGGGATCGATCATTGCGGTGTTGGCGATTTTCGGAGGACTGGGCTACCTGGAAGGCAAGGCACAGAGCACACACGCGTTTCGCGGGCCGATGGAGGTAGTCCGGGAAGGTTATATCGACGCTCGCCAGTGGCTGAGGGCAAAGGTTGAGCCAGCTGTCGCTGCTCCAGAGAGCCACGCAGCGGAAACGGCGCAACCTGCAGAACCTGGGAGCCAAGGGGACACTACCTCGCAGCCCGCAACCGCACAGCCTGAGCGTGCGCGGCAAGAAACTGCGGCGGATACAGGTTCGAAGGCGAAAGACATGCCACCGGAGAGCGGACCGCCATCGGCGAATGCAGGAAGCGAGAACGTACCGGTGGACAGTGGGCCGCCTAAGCCGATCGAGGCTCCGCTTCCGAAGCCGTCGTCGAAGCCGCAGCCCGGGCAGCAGGAACTCGCCGAGGCATTGAACGCCAGCGATTCGGCGGCGACGGCGGCATGGCTGTGGAAGGCGACGTCGAGAGGCAATCCGGATGCGCCGGTTCGGCTGGCCGATATGTATATCAGAGGCAGCGGCGTGCCAAAAAGTTGCGAGCAGGCGCTGGTACTGCTGCGCTCGGCGGCGACCAAGGAAAACGCGCCGGCGCGCAACCGGCTCGCGGCGCTCTATGCCAACGGAACCTGCGTGTCGCGCGATCCGGTGAAAGCGTATCAGTTGATGACGTCAGCGCTCGCGGCCGATCCCACAAGTGATTGGGCGAAAGAAAATCAGAAACTGCTGTGGAGCCAGATGACTCCTGACCAACGCGCCGAGGCCGAAAAACTCCGGTGAACCCAGCTGCCGCTATAATGGCTTCGCCTTGACGCACAGGTGAGCGTTGCGTCCAATCCAGTCTCCCCTGCATCAGTACCCTTGGAGGATAAAACGAGAATGGCACACGAAGTCCCAGCGCTGCCCTACGATTACGCTGCCCTTGAACCCTACATCGACACGCAGACCATGCATCTGCATCACGATAAGCACCACCAGGCCTACGTCACCAATCTGAACGCGGCCATCGAGAAAGCGCCCGAACTCGGAAAGCTCAGCATCGGCGAACTGATCAAGGGCTTGGAAAACGTTCCGGAAGCCGTACGCGGCGCGGTCCGTAACAATGGCGGAGGACACATCAACCACTCGATGTTCTGGTCCATCATGGGACCGAATGCGGGTGGCGAGCCCAGCGGCGCCGTTGCAGCCGCGATCAAGGATACCTTCGGCGATTTCGCCAGCTTTAAAGAGAAGTTCAACGATGCCGGACTGAAGCAATTTGGCAGCGGGTGGGCTTGGCTCGTCCGAGACGGCGGCGGAAAACTCCACGTGATGAGCACGCCCAACCAGGACAGTCCGCTGACCCAGGGCTTCTATCCCGTAATGGGCAATGACGTGTGGGAGCACGCTTACTACCTGAAGTACCAGAACCGCCGCGCCGACTACCTGAAAGAATGGTGGAACGTGGTGAACTGGGTGGAAGTGAATAATCGGTTCCAGACAGGCAAGTAGCAGCTTCTTACCGCCGATTCAGCAACCAAGGGTGCGCCGCGAACGCACCCTTTTTTACTTGTCCGTTTCATTTGTGAATCACGCCGAGGATATAAGAGGTGGCCTGCCGCTGCTACCAAGTGTACTGTTCTTTCGGCGATAGCTTGTCCGCCTCGTTGCGGATTTTTTGCTTCCATTGCTGGCGGTCGGCGTTTTGCAGGCTGTCGGCGTCGGCGGCCGCTAGAATCAGCACACGATAAGAATTCAGCCACGGCAACTTCAGCAGCGATGCATCCGGGGTTTCAGCTAGCTTGATAAGAGCCAGTTGTGCATCCTTCCATTCTGCTGGAGCCGACTTGCCGGATTGCAGATACTGCAGCGCTTCCAGTCCGGCGCTGCCCAGTTTCTGCAACTGCAACACACGACTGCTGACGGTATCGAGGATTGGAGCGTTCGCGGCCAGGGCCGCGAATCCAGGAACCATGTCGCGCCAACTACCGAGAGCCTTCGTCAATTCATCGGAGCCGGCTGCGAATTTCGGAGCGTCGCTCAACAGAGCATCAACCTGCGATGCCAACTGCCGGCGATAGGGCGGATCCGGGACCACTGCGTCCACTGGCTTCACCAGCGGGACCAGTTGCGTACTCGGAGTGCCGCCACGGTTCATCTCCTCGCGCGTGCCAACACCCTCGGGAGAAGCGAGTTTGCCAAGAATCGCAAGCGGCCCGAGGTCCTGCGTGCCGGCGATTTGCCGCAGCATGCGGCTGGTGCTCGACAGATGCTGCAAGCCGGCCTGCTCGAGCCATACGCTGACGACGTCAAGGCGGCGGTACATGTCCGGAACACTGTTGACGCTTTGTGGCGACCAGAAGCGCTCAGCCACCGCCGCAGTGCGCGGCCAGATGCGGCTGTCAATGTTCTCCTGCCACACGAACTCGCCCCACATGCATACTTCGCCTCCCACAACGTGGGATGCAGCTTCCGGAGGCAGTTTCGAGTCGGCGGGCAGCGGGTCTGACAGGTAGTGATATTCTGCCGGGCCCATGTGGTCGAGGTAGTAATCCGTGGACCAGATGGTGTTGTAGCCCTCGCGCGCAGCCTGGTCTAGCGACTTGTAGCCCCGCCACGATTGCACCACCGTTTCCTTGGGCAGGTCGGGAGTCAAGACCTCGTCCCAGCCCACCATCTTTTTTCCATACTTCTGAACGATCTTCAGCACGCGCTGGTTGAAGTATGTCTGCAACTCGGCGGTGGCGTGGTAGCCGTGGGCCTTCATGAACGCCTGAATCTGCGAGTTGGCGCGCCATTGCTTGCCGTTGTTCTCATCGCCGCCGACGTGAAAGTACTCGTCCGGAAACAAGGCCGCCATTTCACCGATGAAACCGTCGAGAAACTGGTAGGTCTCCTCTTTCGTCGGGTTCATCGTGGGGTCGAACACACCCCAGCGCATCTCAACCTCATACGGCCCGGGCGCGCTGGCGAGCTCGGGGTAGCCCGCCATCCATGCGCCCGTGTGGCCGGGCATGTCAAATTCGGGAACTACACGAACGCCGCGCTCGGCGGCGTAGTTGATGACGTCGCGTACCTGCTCCTGGGTGTAGTACTGGCCGTTGGACCCCTTCTGATGCAACAGGGGATAGTTCTTGCTCTCGATGCGGAAGCCCTGGTCGTCGCTGAGGTGCCAGTGGAAGACATTCATCTTCACCATCGCCATGCCGTCAATGTTCGCTTTGATAACGTATACTGGCTCGAAGTGGCGGCCCACGTCGATCATGAGTCCTCGCCAGCCAAAGCGAGGTTTGTCCTGGATGTCGACGAGCGGAAAGTAGTAGCCGTTCGCGTCGCCCGTGACGAGTTGTGAAAGGGTCTCCATGCCGCGAAGCGCGCCGACTGTGGTGTTGGCCTGCAGCGTCGCGTGGGTGCCGTCGATGGACAGCGCATAGGACTCGTCTTCGTCAAACTTGGGATAGGCCGCGCCAGCCTGCTTGACCGCGACAGTGAGTGTCGCGGCGCTACCTGCGGGGGCGACACCCATCGGTAGAACCAATCCAGTGCGGCTCCGCAACCGCTGCTGCATACGGACGATCGCGTGCGTCAGGCGCGCGTCGGCGAAGCCGTCGGTTGCGACGGTGAACAATTCCTCCAGCTTCAACTCCCCCGGCGTAATCTTTACTGATGAAGGCAGGGGCATAACGTTGATCGGGGGCGGCGCATCCGATTGGACGCTTGCAGAAGTGATAAGCGGCAGTATTACCATCACAGCAAGAAGGCGAAGGATCATGTTTAGAAATTTACACTGTCGGGAATGGTTGGCGACAGAATAAAATGATTGTTTTTAGTCATTTTAATGACCGTATATGTTCGTTTATGCTAGAATGCCGGTAGGAGCCTGAACCATGCCGCAGCCTGACCACTCCGCCCGCCACTTCACGTCCCACATGCTCAGGGAGATTTACGAGCAACCGGATGCCATTCGCCAGACGATTCTGCAGCACATCGATCCGGCGACGGGCATGGTCCGGCCCGACCGTTTCCCGTGGACGCGCGAGGAGGTCGCTATCCTGCGACGGGTGACCATCGTGGCCAGCGGAGCCAGCCGCCACGCCGGCCTCTGCGGCAAGCTGATGATCGAGGAACTGGCGGGCATCCCGGTTGAGGTGGAGCACGCCAGTGAATACGGCTATCGCACGCCGACGAACGGCAAAGGCTCACTGGTGATTGCCATCACCCAGTCGGGCGAAACGGCCGACACGACCGCCGCGCAGCGCGCCGCCAAAGAGCACGGCATGAAGACGCTGTCGATCTCCAACGTAGTGGACTCGACCATCTCGCGCGAGGCCGATGCCAACTTCTTCACTCGTGCGGGCAAAGAAGTCGCAATTCCGGCGACCAAGAGTTTCACCACGCAACTCGTCGCGCTCTACATGCTTGCGCTCTTCCTTGCCGCCCAGAAAGCTAATCTCTCGGCCACCGAGGTGAAGGCCCGGGTCCACGCACTCTCCACGCTGCCTGACCTGATTGAGCGATCACTCGACCGCTTCGACAACGAGGCCGAAGCCATCTCGGCCGATTATTGCGGCGACCAGACCTTTGTGTTCCTGGGACGTGGCGTGCACTATCCGATTGCGCTGGAAGGCGCGCTGAAACTAAAAGAAATTTCTTACGTGCATGCGGAGGGCTATCCGACGGGCGAATTCCGCCACGGCCCCACCGCGCTGATCACCGAAACGTTGCCGGTGGTCGCGATCGTGACCTTCGACCGTCGCGATCCCGAGTCGGTGGTGCGCTATGAGAAGTCGATCGCGCTCATTGAAGAGATTCGCGAGATCTCGAAGCGGCAGATCCTGCTGGCGTCGGAAGGCGACGAGACCGTCCGTGAGATGGGCGTCGCGACGTTTTCTCTGCCGCACATCGAAGAGTTGTTCTGCCCATCATGGAAGTCGTGCCGCTGCAGTTCCTGGCGTATCACATCGCGTTGCGCAACGGCCTCGATGTGGACCACCCACGCAATCTGGTGAAGTCGGTGACGGTGGACTGAGTGGTGGGTAGTGGATAGTTAGATCAGTCTCGAACCTGGAGTCGGCGCCGACCATACACCGCAGATGCGAAACACATCCTGGTTGTAATTCGCTTTTTGTTCGAATATGCTCGTATGCGACCATGGCCAACAAACGCACCTCCGTGCTGAATGAGGAACGCCGGCGCTCCATCGTTGACTTCGTCAACCAGAACGGCCGCGCCCTGGTGCGTGAGCTGGCAAAGAAGTACGGCAGTTCTGAAATCACCATCCGCCGCGACCTCGAGATGCTGCACAACCGGGGGCTGCTCTATCGCACCCATGGCGGAGCGCTGCCGATTCGCGCCGGCACAGAGTCGGACCGCAATCTCACGGAACGCGAGATGCAGCACCCGCGCGAGAAGCAGCGCATTGCAGCCGCAGCCGCCAAGCTGGTGAGCGAGGGACAATCGATCGTTCTCGACTCGGGCAGCACCACTACCGCCATCGCACGGGCCCTGCGCGAGTTTCAGCACTTGACGGTCATCACCAACGCCATCAATATCGCCAGCGAGCTATCGGGCACCGGCCTGGACGTCATCCTTACTGGCGGCATGCTGCGCGCCAACTCGTTTTCGCTGGTGGGACCGATCGCCGAGGAGAGCTTGCGCCGCCTGAAAGCCGACATCCTCTTTCTTGGAGTGGACGGGTTCGACACGCAAACCGGGGTCTCCACGCCCAACCTGCTAGAGGCGCAACTGAACCGCCTGATGGTGCAGATTGCGGCACGGGTTATCGCGGTTTGCGATTCGAGTAAATTCGGACGCTCGAGTTTGTCATCGATCGTGCCGCTGGCGAACATTCACGGAGTCATCACCGACAAGGAAATCCCGCGCCCGCACCTTCGCGCCTTGAAGAAAGCCGGAATCGAAACCATACTGGTATAGTCGTCCCGCCGGCGGTAGCGGTTCTACGGCAGTTCGACCTTCATATTTCCATCGAGAGGAACCCTTATGCCTGAACCAACCTACGAAGAGCTCAAAGCAAGACTCGCCGCCTTGGAGGAGAAGAACAAGGCCCGCGGTCCTCGCGCCATTGATTTCAAGGTCAGCGAAAAAGGCGGCGTGAGCGTTTACGGCCTCGGCCGCTTCCCGGTCACTCTCTACTACGAGCAGTGGATTCGGCTGCTCGACCAGGCCACGCAGTTACGCGAATTTCTGGAAGAGAACAAACCGAGTCTGAAGCTCAAGGGCACCGAGGGATAGGCCGACATCAGTGTCCCCACCCTTTCGCCAACATAGGGCGAAAGGATGGGGCACCGGGTTCTACTTCGTTTGGTCCGACGTGAACAGTTGCAGGTTCTCCGCCTTCCACTGCATGGCCTTGTGGATGCGGTTGTAGCCGCTGGGATGGTCGAAGAAGATGAACTCTTCGACGGGCCCGGGCTTCATTTTGCGGTATTCACCCAAGTGGATCGCGGCCTGAGCCATGCCGTCGGGCTGGCGGCTGGCATTGATGCCGAACATGTCGGCCTCAGCCTCCTGACTGCGGATCTCCGTGTTCATCACCGGCGTCAGCACAAAGAAGAAGATGGATGCCAGAAGCATGAGCAGTGGCAGCACCGCCGGATCGCTTACGCCGCGAATACCCCACTTGGTCCCCCATCGAGCCAGGCACCAGTCAAGCGCCCACCTCAAGTAAGCAAAGGCGACGACGATCACCACCAGGAAGAAGATCATCATCTTGGGAATGTGGTTGAGCACGTAGTGGCCCATCTCATGGCCCATCACGGCCTCGATCTCCTCCAGCGAGCCGCGGCGCAGCAGGTTGTCGTTCATGGTGATGCGCATGGTGTTGCCGAAGCCGCTCACGTTGGCGCTCATGCGCGTGGTCTGGCGCGAGGCGTCGATCTCCCACACATCGTGGGCGGGAATCCCATTGGCTAGCGCCATCTTCAGGATGGGTTGCGTCACCCGCGGATCGTCGAGCCGCGTAACTTTGTTGAAGATGGGCTGCAGGAAGACCGGGCCAATCATCACGGTGAAGATCATGAACACCAGCGTGCCGACCGCGCCCCAGATCCACCAGGTCCGCGGCAGCCGACGCAGGGCAACGAACAGCAGGGTGATGCCGATGCCGCCCAGCACAATTCCGATTCCCAGCCCTTTGAACTGATCTCCCATCCAGGCGCCAAACGTCTGTGTGGCCAGCCCGTACTTCCACTCGCGGAAGAAACCCTCATACACGGCCAGCGGAAAACCGAGAACGCTTATGAGGATCAGGTACTCGACCCAGTAGATAGAGGTCTGAAGCCACTTCCACTTCGTGATGCGCTCGGCCAGGTTGCGCATCCACGCTGACCAACCGAGGTTCAGCAGCAAAAGCGCGATGACTGCGCCCATCAGAAAATCCCACAGGATCAGCCAGTACCCGCCCTCGAAATAGGCATCGGAACGCGCCTTGGCGCTGGCTGGCATCAGATCCATATAGGCATCGGTGGCTGCGTTTACATAGAAATGGTCAGAGGGCTGAGCCGCCGCCGGCACCTTGGTAATGTCCGGAACCTCCGGCGCCTTCTGTGCCCAAGCACTTACCGTGAAGAGCATCGTTGCCAGCACAACCAATCCGACAAACCTGTGGAATCGCGAGATCATCGTTTCACCTCGTAACAAACGCAGAAACACTGTATAGGATTTTCGAAGCGACACCTAGCGTTACGGATTGCGTCCGCAAAAGGTTTCCGCGTCGAAACCCGCATGCTCGTTTGCAGCAGCCACGCGATTACGTTAGTCTTTCGCTCCATGACCACTCGCGGGTGTCGTCGCCTCTTTATTCTCGCCTTGCTCCTCATCGCGAGTCTTTCTGTTCAGGCCGCAACCTTCACGCTCGAGCAGGTATTGAGCTCTCCGTTTCCAACCGGACTGACCGCAGCTTCTAATGCACCGCGGGTTGCGTGGGTGTTCGACGCGAAGGGCGCTCGCAACGTGTGGATCGCCGACGGCCCCAATTTTGCGGCCCGGCAGGTCACGCACTATGCCGGGGACGACGGCACACCCATCGCAAGTTTGCGGATTACTTCCGATGGCCGCACCGTAGTGTTCGTTCGCGGCACGGAAACGAACGAGGCGGGAAGGGTGGCGGCTCCCACCAACGACCTTACGCAACGCAAGCAGATGGTCTTTGCGATGGAGGTAGATGGCGAAGCGCCCCGGGCCCTGGGAGAGATGGGATGCGGTGAAGAAGGTTGCGAAGATGTGCAACTGTCGCCCGACGGCGAATTCGCCATATGGGCTGCGCGCAAACAGATTTGGATCGCGCCCATCTCCGGCGCGACGACGGCACATCAGCTCACCGACCTGCCCGGCAGCAGCAGTTCGCCGCGCTGGTCGCCGGACGGTCACCAAATCGCTTTCGTCAGCGATCGTGGCGACCACAGCTTCATCGGGATTTACGATTTCGGTCACGACTCGGTCCGCTACCTTGCGCCTTCCGTCGATCGGGACGGGTCGCCTCGATGGTCTCCCGATGGCAAGCAGGTGGCGTTTTTGCGCGTGCCCGGAACGAAACAAAAGCAACCGCTGATTCCCGTCGTCCCGGTACCCTGGTCCATTTGGGTGGCCGACGCCGCCAGTGGCGACGCGCATCAAGTATGGCAAAGCGGCGAAAAACTCGAAGACTCGTTTCCCGATCTCACGGCCGACGCTTCGTTCCTGTTTCCGTCCAGCGACCGCCTCGTGTTCGCCTCCGAGCAGGACGGCTGGAACCATCTGTACTCCATCGCAACTACAGGCGGACAGCCGACGCTCTTAACGCCCGGCAACTTTGAAGTCGAAGACGTCGCGCTCGCAGCCGACAAGAAATCGGTACTCTATTCCTCCAATCAGGACAACGTTGATCGCCGCCATATCTGGCGCGTCTCGGTCTCTGGCGGCAAGCCGCAACCGCTTACCAAGGGTGAGAGCATGGAGTGGACGCCGGTGGAAACAGGCCAGGGCAGCTACCTCGCATGTCTCGGTTCGACCGCAACCGTTCCCGCGATGCCGTATCGCATCACTGCGCAGGGGCGAGGCGAAATGATTGCCGCAGCCGCACTGCCGGCTGACTTCCCTTCCTCACAGCTCGTCGTACCCAAGCAGGTAGTGTTCAAGAGTGAAGATGGCCTCGAGATTCACGGGCAACTTTTCGTGCCCACAGGACGCACGCAGCCCGGCCCGGCGCTGATTTTCACGCATGGTGGTCCGATTCGCCAGATGATGTTGGGCTTCCATTACATGGACTACTACCACAATGCATACGCCATGAATCAATATCTTACGAGCCAAGGCTATGTTGTGCTGTCGGTGAACTATCGTCTGGGCATCATGTATGGACGCGCGTTTCGCGAGGCTGCGAACTCCAGTTGGCGCGGCGCCGCCGAGTACAAGGACATCACCGCCGCTGCTCGCTATCTACAGACGCTGCCAACGGTAGACAAGAAGAAGCTCGGCTTGTGGGGCGGCTCTTACGGTGGCTATCTCACGGCCTTGGGATTGGCGCGCAACTCTGACCTGTTCACCGCAGGAGTGGACTTTCACGGAGTGCACGACTGGTCGGTGCTAATGCGGTACCTGGGAACCAATGCCGCCGAAGCTCCCGATCTGGAAGCCGCGAAGAAGCTGGCGTACGAATCTTCGCCCAACGCCTCTGTGCAGTTGTGGAAGTCGCCCGTGCTATTGATCCAGGGCGACGACGACCGCAACGTGCCCTTCAGCCAGACCGTCGATCTCGCGCAGCGCCTGCGCGACAACCACGTGCCGCTGGAAATCATGGTGTTCCCTGACGAAGTCCATGGCTTCCTGATGCACAAGTCGTGGATCAAGGCCTACGGAGCGACGGCGGACTTTTTCAATCGGCATCTGAAGTAGCTCTGGCCGCGATGCATGCTGAAAACCAAGCCCGTCGCAATCCATTGGCGGTGGTGGTCGGAAACTCGTAATTGATTTGTCGCGACCGTATCCCACGTCTCCGCGCAACCCGGTAAACTGTTTGGGGAGCAGATACGATGCCGATCACCAAAGAAGAAGTCCTCGCCGCATTGAAGGATTGCTACGACCCGGAGATCCCGGTCAATATTGTCGATCTCGGACTGATCTACGAAGTGCGGGTCAAGCCTACAGCTGCGGCTGGCCTGCAAGGGGAAGACGTCGAGATCGAAATGACGCTAACCGCGCAGGGGTGCCCGTCGTCAGGACAGATCACTGGCAACGTCACGCGACGCCTGCTTAGCATGCCCGGTGTCGCGGATGCGAAGGTCGAGCTGGTGTGGTATCCGCAGTGGTCTCCCGAGCGCCTGAGCGAGGACGCCCGCAAACAGCTCGGCATCGAATAGCGCCGCTCGCCGCCACGAAAAAAGGGCCGCGCGGGCGGCCCGTCGTCCAAACTCTTCTAAATCCTAGTCGCCGAACTGAGCGTTCATGTCGCGCAAGGCATTTACGCTGCGACGTTCGGTGTCTTCCAGGAATCCTTCGCCGACCTTCTTCAGCGTCGCCATGATCGCCATCCCCTTGTTCAGGTAATCCGGAGCATCTTCCAGCAGGTCTTCAAACTTCTCCGGATACTCGCTCGCAAGCAGCGCAAGCCCGCCCACCGTAAAGGCGACTCCCAGCGGACGCTTCCCCGCCACGATCATTACCGCGCCTGCTCCAATCGCTCCCAAGACTGCAACCTTCTTCCAGTTCTGCATGGTTTCCTCACGTAGGATTCGTGAACGAAACACATTGTAGCTGAACGCCGCAAGAGCACCCGCATTCATGACACGGCTCGCCGTCCTATGTCATAATTTGCCCCGCCATGAAAATCTTTGTCACATTCCTCCTTGGGTTGTCGACTTGCATTCTAGTTGCCCAGGCCCCGGCGCCGGCCCCCGCTCCGCAGGCCGCCGTTTCGCCAGAACTCAAGCAGGCCCAGGACCTGAACCGAGAAGGCAAGCAGGCAGAAGCCCTAGCCATACTCACGAAGATCCTCACCAGCGAGCCCAACAGCTACGAGGCCAACATCAGCGCGGGCGTCGTCCTCGACCTGATGGGTGACTACGACAAGGCCCGCACCTATCTCAAACATGCTATCGAGGTAGCGGCCTCCGATCGCCGCGTGCAATCGTTGCGCACCATGGCTGTCTCGTACGCTTTCCAGTGCGACATGCCGAAGGTATTGGACTTTGAAAAACTGGCCGCAGAGACGGAACTAAATGCCCAAAAGTTCACCGACGCTGCCGGTATCTACAACGAGCTGGCGCGAATTTACCTCGAGTGCGCGGACACTGCGAGTGCGAACAAGTGGTACCAGACCGGCTACCAGACAGCCGTACAGACTCTGAACTTACCCGAAGCCGACCGCGACCTGTGGAGCTTCCGATTGGAAAGCGCCAAGGCGCGCATTGCGGCGCAAGAAGGCAACGCCGCCGCGGCCAACGCCGACCTCGCCGCCGCCAAGGCGTTGCTCGACCGAGGCAAGGTACCAACCGAACAGAAGATCTTCTACCCCTACCTCACCGGGTACCTCGCGTTTTACGCCGGAAATTACAAGTCAGCGATCGACGAGTTGCAGAAGGCCAACCAGAAAGATCCCTTCATCCTTGCGTTGCTGGCGCAGGCATACGAGAAGAACGGCAACAAAGACGAAGCCACAAAGCTCTACCACCAGATCTTGACTATCAACGCGCACAATCCGACCAACGCCTTCGCGCGCCCGCTGGCGAAGAAGAAGTTGGGGATGAGCAGCTCGCGGGGTTCTTAAATGTAATTCCCCAGTTCGCACCTAGCGCTGTGGCAACTTCTGCAGTTCGGCGGCGTAGAGTTCTGATTTTCCGTGATTCTTGCTGAGGTCCGCCGCCGCTTTCGCTCCCGTTAGCCCATTTCGCCTTCCAGGTGACTGCTGGAGCGCCTTCTCGAATTCTCTCAAAGCTTCCTGCGGATGCTTGCGCTCGAGCAGCAAATCGCCGAACTGCTCCCTGGCAGGCAGAATTGGCCCCGGAGTGAGCGGCAACTTCTCAATCGAATCTTCCGTTTCTGCTGCTGTGCGCATTGACTTGACGGCCGCGGTTCCATCGCCCTTCGCCAGCGCGATCCAGGCATTCCCTTCGGAGATTTGTATCGCGACCTCATCGGCCCAGTAATTGCGTCCCTTAGCGCGCAAGCCCTGTTCAATGGTGCGAAGCTTCTCCACTTCGGCGCTCGCTTTTTCTATTCGGCCAAGGCGCGCCGAGCCAACCGCCCGTGCCCAAACCGCGACTGCCATTACCTCTGGCGGAGCACCTGGGGCTGGCGCCAATCCGGCGGCCGTTTGCCAGTCCCGTCTTTCTACAGCAAACCTCACGGGCATCGCCGTCGCCGCATACGCCACCTTGAATTGCTCCCCCTGCAGGTTATGCATGCGCCCCAGGTCGGCGACTACCGCCGCAGCATCCTCATTACGTCCCAATTGCAGGTACGCATAGGTCAGGTAATCCATGGTATGCAGCTCTTCGCCTATGTCGCCATGCTCGCGGGCGGCGGCTCGCGCAGACTGGTTTGACGCCACGCTGTCATTCCACATTCCCAGCCGCGTAAAGATGTGAGACGGCATGTGCAACGCATGCGGGGCCGAAGGAGCAATCGCCGAGTAGTCACGAGCAGCTTTGACTCCCAGGTGCGCCATCTCCGCGTTGTCGTAAGCGTGAATCAAGTAGTGCGGAATTCCCGGATGCTGCGGATTGGCGCCGTACAACGGCTCCAGTATCGCGACTGCCTTTTTCTGGTTTGCATGCGTCCTGTCGGTGGGCGGTGCTGTGGAGAGTAAGGACAAGGCGTAGAACACTTGGGCCTCAGTATCACTGGGATTAGCCTTGGCGACTTCGCCCATACTTCTTTCATAGATCAGCATCCGCTCGCGGAGTGGCTCTTTGTCGGCATTGGAGTAAACCTCATTTAGCGCCGCGATGAATTCCTTCTCGCGTGCTGTCTGCGGTTGAGCCCTCGTTACCATCGATAGTTCAGCAAAACCATTTTCGTAGCTCCCAGAGTTCACCGGAGGCTCCCAGAGTTGGTGGTAATAGCTCATGGCAACGCCCCAGTGCGCCATAGCGCATGCTGGATCAATCGCCAGCACGCGGCGAAAGCTCTGCTCGGACTCCGAATAGGCAAAGGAATGCAGTAGCGCAACGGCACGGTTGAACTCAGTTTGTGCGGCTGCGCTGCAGGAGACAGTGAAGTTCACCGACCCTAACTTCTCGGGCGCTGGATGGTCATGTTGCGCAACCATCCCTAGCGCTGTCGTCGCGATGACCGCTATCGTGAAAAGCGTCCGCACCGGTAGTGGGTACATACATCTCCCGTCGGATTCGATGGACCAGCGGAAGCGGCGATTTATCATACACTCGGACTCGTTCCCCGATGTGGCCCGAACGAAAAACGGGGCACGGCTTGCGCCGTGCCCCCACGCTTCCCTTCGCAATCGGTAGTATTAGGCGGCCTTCTTCTCTCCTCCACAGCACGATGCTCCCGCCTTGCAGCAGGTTTGCTCCTTCTGAGCAGCACGACTTTACTGCCGACGACTTGTCGCCCTTCTTCATCATCGGGCACTTGTCACCGCAGCAGCCCGCTTTGCCGTCCTTCGACATCATGGGGCATTTCCCATCCGCGCAGCACGCCATCTTGCCATCTTTCATGGCCTTCATGTCGCACTTGCCGTCTTTGCAGCAGCCGCCATCCTTGCCGCAGCACGACGCGCCCTTGGCCATCTTGCCGTCTTTCATCATCGGACACTTGTCGCCCGACTTCATGTTGGCCATGTTGTGCGCGCAGCACGGGCACGCGCTCGCCTTGTCGCCTGCCGCCGGAGCCGCCGGTGCGGCCTGCGATGCCGTCTGCGCCACCATTGCGAGCGCAAACACCAGGGTGATTCCGAATACTATCCATTTCGTTTTCATGATTTCCTCGTTGATCTCAGTTGCGCGGACGATCCAGTCCGCTGGTCGTGGCCTGCGACGGCATAATTCGCCATCGCACAGACGCAGCAATCCGCGCTCTAGATCCTGAAGTCGGTTTTTAGTTCAAGGACAGGTCTTGCGAAACTCGGCGCATAGGCAGGGAGGCGGACTCCACGCGATTGCACTATCGGCGCGAGTACACTGCCCGGCGACCCAGCAACGGCGTCCAATGGCTGAGACTTTATGCGCTTCGAGCCAACTTCCACCGCCAACGGCCGTTCGGGAGCGTTACTCACCGAGCAGCACGGCGGACGCTCGGGCGCCATGGCCGGCGACAGCATTTCTTGGCCCGGGCAGCAAGGCATGTCGCCCATGGCCTGCATCCGGTGCGCGCTCATCGAGCACTGCATCGCCTGGTCGCCGTCAACCAGCGCCAGCCCTGCCTCGGCCCACAGGGCGATCGCTAGCGTCAGCAGGCTGATCAGCAGCTTCCGGAATGTCATGCACGAAGTCATTGCAGAAAGCCTATTGTGCGGCGTACCGAGTCAATCAGTCTGTGACACGCGTCACGCACACTCTACCTCTGATCGTTCTATGGTTCGACGGTTACACGGCCAAAATGTACCTTCGTGTCACCATCGGTCGCCGCCTTTCGGAACTGGCAACCGGCCACCGACCACTTAAGCTTCTCCTGCATTACACTGTAACTCCAAGGAACCAATGCCCATGAAATGCGTTTTGCTCGCCACCGCCCTTTTGTGCTCGACCTTCGGTTTCGCTCAGGCTCCTCAATCCGAATTGCCCATCCCGCCCACGGGAATCACTGGCCGCATCACAGCCACCTCGGTCTGGCAGATGCCTGCGACCTTTCTGCCCGCGGCTCACAAGGCTTGCGATAAATCTCTCAACCCGCCGAGTTTCATCCAGTGCTTCATCGTCCAGATGTCGAAGGCAGGCGCGCCTCCCTCGGCTGTCGCCTTTACCCAGAGCCTGCTCCAGCAGAGCGGCGGGGATTTCGGCATCATGAGCGGATTCAACGCCGTCGGTCCGGTTGACGTCGCCTTCGTGACCTATCCTCTGCGCGCCAACACCAATAATGGCCTGCTGTTCGTCAACGGCACGCCGAAGATCGTCAACGCCGAAAACCTGAAACTGCTCGACCAGGCGGGCATGCAGCAAAGCCCGCAGTTCCAGAACACCAAAAACGCAGTTCCCCAAGGTCAGCGTCTGGCCGGGCGACCGCGATGGAACCACCTGGCCCAACTCCTCCAAGAATCCCGACGGCAGCCTGTCGTTCACGCTGGGCTACCCGCTGCTCAACGGATGCCACGCCTGTGCTCACGCTGGCTTCGCCGAGTTCAACTGGAACTTCGGCGCCCACCGGCAAATTCCTCGGGCACGTCTTTCTTGGGCATGACCCCGCCGCCGGTGCAGTAGGGCGGGCTGGCACAGAGCATCGTTTCGGTAACCGGGGATATCCCGGTCTGTGCTACGCCCAGGGGTACCCCCTCCCCCCTGTATTTTGCAAAATCTTCATTCTTAAGGACTTGCGCGGTCGAATTCCGGTAAAATCTTGAGCGCGTGGGACTTACAGGCAAATTCTTCTTAACAAAGGACTTATGCGGGACTTTGCGAGGGCGGAAAGAGGCGGGAGCGGGAGGAACAGCAGAAGACGGCAAACGCACAGGACCCATCATGGGTCGAAGCTCCTGGTGAGGGAGGGTAGGTGTCGGGCCGGCTCTTCATGGAGAGACAGCTCTCCCGTGCCTCACGGGCGAGAGTTTAGGAAGATGGGGAGCGGTTGGCTAGGACGTGGGTCACATGGCAGCGTGATAAGGGAGCCGCGGAAGCTGTTCGCTTTTCGTTCTTCGCCAGAAGGAACTCAACCGCCGAGCCAGAAATCAGGGCGGATGGGGCGGACCCGGGATCCAAGATCAAACCCAGGCGGGGCACATCTCCGAGATGCCGACAGTGTTATGAAATCAAGTGACTTCGCAGAAGCCGACTTCTGGCCCGCGTTGTTGACTGAACCCAACCGACACCTGCGGTCACGATCAAGGTCTTCCCAGGGGTGACTCTCCGACGCGGCAGATAGCGGTGGCGGTCAGCCTCGGAAATCCTCTATTTCACGCTGTTATAGTCTTTATCACTCACAGGCTCCAGCCAAATTGTTTTTCCCTTTTGAGTCGGAGTAACCGCCATGTAGGCAAAGCTGCTCCTCGGTGCTGCGCCGTGCCAATGCTCCACACCCGGGGGGCATTTGATCACGTCTCCCTTGTGAACGATCTGTGTCGGCTTTCCCTTTTCCTGGTAATACCCAGTGCCTTCGGTGATGAGAAGAACCTGACCACCTGGATGAACATGCCAATCCAGCTTTGCACCGGCATCGTAGGTTGCGAGAGCAATGCTGGGATCGAAGGTGCTGTCTCCCACGCTTAGCTCGTTGAGCCAAATATTGCCGGTGTGATTCTTGGCGGCGGACAGTTCACCTTTCGGGAAAATTGAATCCGCTGTCTGTGCTTGAGCCTGGACAAATCATAGAGCGCTCACCACGAAAGCGATGATTAAAAGTTTTGTTCTCATGTGGTTATCTTCTCCTTTGCTTTCTTCGTTGGTCTCCCAATTCGTAAGTGGACAAGCGGGAGCGGTCTCAGAAATCGGCGCGCTTTCCTGCTTCGGTGGCTGACTGCGTGACATCCAGTCGCGCTTTCCAGGGATCCGGAATCGCACCGGCCGAGCCATCGGGATGAAAATCGAAGATCAAATCTTTACTCGGATCGTAACGCGGCCAAACCGGCAGGCCCGCGCCATTTGGATTGCCGGTCTTGGCGAAGTTGACCCAGTAGCTTTGCACCATCCGAGAGACCGCCTGGTCCTGGGCTGTCGGCGGTGGTGGCGGCGGCCCGAAGCCAGCGGTCCCCAAGGTGCCGAATACGAAGCCGATTTCGCCGCCGTGCGGTGTCCCGTCCCGAAACATATCCCTCATCGCAGTCTGAACGTAGGAGAAGCGATAGAGATACACCGGCGAACCGTTTGCCGCGAAGGCCTGGCCGCGAAGCGAGCCGGTTCGGCCTGGCCGAAGTCGTCGTTTGCCCTCGGCTACGAGCGTGGCCAAATCCGTCGATCCGTCGGGATCGTAAGCCGCCTTCGCCTGGGCGCTCCACTGGCCGAACCGAGCGAATAGCTGCTGTTTGGTAGTAGCTTTCACCCGGTCACCTGCAGTATCGGCGCTGTTGCTTCCGAGCATCAGCGGAATATGCGGCTCGCGGCCGGCCTTGTAGGCGGTCTCCGCCGTCTCTGTGATCAGCTTGCCGTCAAGGATCGGCGTCGTCTCGTAAGACGGAACCGTGTTCCCCGGTTGGGCCGGCGCGCCACGAACGACCTCTTCCGCACTGAGGGCGCGCAATTTGGCCAGCGCGGCCTTGTCCGTCCCTTCGATCCCCATCGAATGTGCGAAGTTGATTCCGATCGTCTGCGCCGATACCGGATAGTTCGGATCGACACCGTCCTTGCTCATCGGCCGCGCGGTGAGTACGCTGTCACGCGAACCGCCGGACTCGACAATCGCTTTCTGGAACAGACCGCGCGCCATTGGTGAGGCCATGAGGCTGTGCACCGAGACACCGCCCGCCGAAAATCCAAAGATGGTGACGTTGTTCGGATCGCCTCCGAACGCGGCAATGTTCTGCTGTACCCACTTGAGGGCTGCATCTGGTCCATATAGGCATAGTTGCCCTTTGGGCTCGTCAGGATGTTCCTGGCTAAGTGCTGGGAAGGCAAAGAATCCGAAACGCCCCACGCGGTAATTGGCAGCTACCAGGATGACGCCTTGTTTCGCGAGCTGAGTTCCCGAGGTGATAGGCATGGCACTCGAACCGAACATGAACCCGCCCCCGTAGATCCAGAACATCACGGGCAGCTTCGCGCCCGGGACGACAGGCGAGGGCCGCCACAAGGTCAAGAAACAGGCAATCTTCCGATGAGTTCGGCGACATCGACACCGCCCTGGCACCCGGCGTGAATCCCACCTGCGCACAATCCGCGCCGAACTTACTCGCATCGCGCACCCCCTGCCACGGAGGCAAAGGTTGGGGCGGGCGCCAGCGGTTCTCGCCAACGGGCGCAGCAGCGAACGGAATTCCCTTGAAGCTTGTTACGTCTCCTTCCGTTACGCCGCGCACGATTCCGGTGGAAATTCGAACCGTTGGCGCCGCGGCCGAGGCCGCAGCGCTGGTGTTACCGCCGGTGGCCGTCTGTGCAAACATCCACTGCGACTCATTAGGAGACACCAGCCGACTAACGGCAATTTGGATTTCATATTCATCGGCATCACCTTTCTCTTCTCTCTCGCCAACACCGGCGCAGAATTTATTGCAGCATTCCTATTTTCCTTAGCCAGCTCTCAACTTCTTTCTGTGCTTCTTCCGCCCTCGCTCCTTTGATAGAGAGATACTGTCCATCTCTTTCCGATCCGCCCCTCGTAGTGAAGCCTTGCAGCACTGTGCTTTGCGGACATAACTCTTTTAACGGTCTGAAAACTGCTTCCCACGCCGTATCCGCCATTCGTGTTGAATGGGATAACTGTCTTTCCCTTCAGGCTGTACTGATGAAGGAAACTCTTCACGGGCGGCGGTAGCTGCATTCCCCAGGTTGGAAAGCCCAGAAACACAAAATCGTACTGTTCAATGCGGTCGATCTTCGTCTTCAAAGGCGGCAAATAGCCGGTTTCATTCTCGCGGACAACTTGTTGAACAGTCGCGTTGTAGTCAGCGGGATACGGCGTTTCCAATTCGAGTGCTACCATTCTGCCGCCGACTTTCTGGTGAATGATTTCTGCAATCGCCTTTGTGTTGTTGGTTCGAGACAGGTACACGATCAGTATCTTCAGCGGGCGATCACTTGAGGGCGATTGCTGCGCCTCGGAACAACCAGAAAGAAGGCCAATTGTTGTCAGGATAATCAGCGACTGAACAGCCATACGCTTTATCGTCCTGAAAACCTCGACCTTGCTGCGACTTTTCAACATTAGTTGCATACCATCTCTATTTCTTGGGCGCTGCTTCGAGCCCCGAGAAAGCAAGCACTTGCTCCGGAAGCCGGGCCCCGCGGATCTCGATTGCCGAAACTGCCGCATTTAGTTCGACAAGTTCGGTCGATGGGAATCGAACTTCAACCGCACCGGTGTTCTCCAGCATGTGCGCCATCTGAGTCGTTCCTGGAACAGGTACGATCCACGGTTTCTGGGCCATCAGCCATGACAGTGCGATTTGCGGGAACAGCTTGTTCCCGCACGGCCCATCTCTTCACAAACTCCACGAGCGCCAAATTTCGTCGCAGATTCTCTCTCGAGGTTTGTGGCTAATTCTTATTGCTATTCACTTTGACCGGCCTAAGCAGATGCGAGAACGTGAGTTGGGCCAGCTTCCACTTGCCGTTTTCCTTGACATAAACCTCAGTCACCATAAAAGGATTGGTGACTTCGTGCTCACCGACTACTGCCTGCAAATCAATGTCCTCTAGCAGGATGGCTGTGTTACCAAATATGCGAGCGTCAACTGCGTAAACTATAGCTTTTTTGTACCAGATGCCGCCGCTTTTAATGGTAGCTAGTTCTTGGGTTTTTCCCCAGGTCCCTCCCATGTGAGTGAACATGGCTTTGTCATCAAATAGTGTCTCTAAGGAATCGACCTTCTTATCTGCCATCCAATCCCATTTCATGTTTGAGAGGTTGATGACTTCTTGTTGCTCGGGTGTATGACTTGCGGCAGTTTTAATCGTTTCCGTTGGTGGCGGTGGCGATTGCTGTGCGTAGGACGATTGCGCAATCAGTGTTGATAGAAACAGACCTAACATTAAGGTTTTCATGGCTCTCCCTCGATATGTGTGGTTGACCCGTGGAGGAACTTGAAGTAGCGTGGCTGATCGTTCACGCTACGCGGACACAAAATGAATTCTGCACTCAGGATTTGGGGCTGATCTCGCCTTTATCCCGTTTTTGCCCAAGCCCCGATGGCCCGAGGCAGAAAACAAATCACTGCGGCGACCATCGCGAACAAGCATTGTTCGTCCCATCATCCTGAAACCCTCCTTTCCGGTATCCGTAGTGCGTCGTTCACTTTCTATCTCTTCGGCGCCGCCTCTACGCCCGAGAGCGCGAGAACCCCGTCCGGCAGGCGTTTTCCCTGAATCTGAATACTCGATACCGAGGCATTCAGCTCTTTAATCTCATCCTGGGTGAACGCAACCGAAGTGGCGCCGACGTTTTGGATCATGTGCGCCATCTCCGTTGTGCCCGGAATTGGGACAATCCACGGCTTCTGCGCCATCAGCCAAGCGAGCGCGATCTGCCCGGAGTCGCCTGCTTCCGTTTGGCCCACGTGCTTCACGAGCTTCTACGAGCTGCAGGATATTGTGCATCAGGTTTTCCGGCGAGAAGCGCGACTCCATGCCCCGGATATCGCCAGGCAGCAAAGCGGGTATTCTCGTCAATCCAGCCGGTCAGGAACTGCACGCCGAGCGGGCTCCACGGCACGAAGCCAATTCCGAGTTCCTCGCAGGTCGGGATTACTTCCTTCTCAGGGCCACGCCACAGCATCGAGTACTCATTCTGCACGGCGGTCACAGGGAGAGCGGCATGCGCGCGTCGCAGCGTATTCGGGCCCATCTCGGAGAGGCCCCAGTGCAGTACCTTGCCTTGGTCCATGAGGTCCTTGACCGCGCCGGCGACATCCTCAATCGGAACTTGCGGGTCAACGCGGTGCTGATACAGGAGGTCGATGCGGTCGGTCCGAAGCCGCTTAAGCATGCCGTCTACCGCGGCCGTGATGTGTTCCGGACGGCTGTTGAGCCCCATACGGAACTGGCCAGTCTCGGGGTCTATGTTCCAGCCGAACTTGGAGGTGATCACAACCTGGTTGCGGAAAGGGACGATGGCTTCGCCGAGGATGCGCTCGCACTCGAAAGGTCCGTAAGCTTCAGCCGTGTCAAAGAACGTCACGCCGTGGTCATAGGCGGCGCGGATAATGTTGATCATCTCCGGGCGGTACGGCACGGTGTGTCTGATAGGTGCGGCTCATGTTCTGGACGCCGAGGCCAACGCTGGAAACTTCAAGTGACCGAGCTTTCGCAATCCGCCGGGCGTCGACGGACCTGCTGAGCTGGTCGTCCGCGCCGTTGCGTTCGAGGGCTGCTGCGAGGCCGCCACCGACGCAGCACCGACAAACAGACCAGCGCCGGTCATCGCGGTTTTCGATAAGAAATCACGGCGAGTGGTGCTTGCGCTCAGCTGCTGGCCATTTGATTCAGTTTTCTTCGACGCTCGCATAAGCATCTCCTTTGAGTGAGCGCTTCTTCATTTCGTTCTCGTTGCTGCACGTTCCCATTCCGACACTACGAGCGGATCACCGTGGAACGGTAGCCCAATCCTTCCGACTTATTGCCTATTCCTCTTGTACGGAGAAAAATCAATGGCTTTGTTGTGGCGACGCGGCTATCTTTAGGCAAGATCTGACAGGTCGTGACATGAAAAATACCAAAGAAAATCTGGCTCTGGATCCAAGTCCGGCGGGAGGATTGCGCACCGAACTCGCAAGCAAGATTGCCTCCTTATTGGGCAACGAAGAGAATCGGACAACAGACATTCCGGGCGTCAGCCTCCACCAACGGACTTCCCCTACGCCGCCGTGCCGGATGACCTACTATCCCGGCATTATTGTGGTCGCCCAAGGTAGCAAGCACGTGAATCTCGGCGCGAGCCGCTTCATCTACGACGAGTCGCATTTCCTGCTGACCGCGGTCGATTTGCCAACCGTGAGTTGGGTGGCCGAGGCGACCGAGCAGGCTCCGTGTCTTGTAATGTCCCTCAAACTGGACATGTCCATGGTGCGAGAGTTGCTCAGCCGTGAGGAACTGCATGTCGCGGAGGTCCCATCTGACAGTCCCGCCATGTCAATCGGCGAGACTACGCCGGAGTTCCTGAGCGCATGCTGCCGCCTGCTGGATCTGCTCGACAGCCCGCAGGACATTCCTTTTCTGAGCGGCCTGATTCAGAGCGAGATCATCTTTCGCGTCTTACGGGGGCGCGTGGGAGAACGTTTACGGGCAGTAGCAACACTCGGCGATCAAAGCCACCGGACGGCAAAAGCGATTGCGTGGATCGCCGCGAACTATTCCAAGACTCTGCGCGTGGAAGAACTCGCACAGCTTGCAAGCATGGGCGTTTCTACGCTGCACCATCATTTCAAAATGCTGACTTCGATGAGTCCCCTTCAATACCAAAAGCAACTCCGGCTCCAGTCAGCGCGCAGCCTGATGTTGAACAATGGTCTGGATGCGGCCAGCGCAGCTTTTGAGGTCGGCTACGAGAGCGCTACGCAGTTCAATCGCGAATACAGCCGCTTCTTCGGCCAACCTCCCATGCGTGACACCAAAGCCCTACGACAAGGGAAAACCGTTGAGATGAGTGTTTCCTTGATGCCCCACCGCCGGGTCGTGTGATGGAATTCTGCTTCGGTGCGTGT